>DCXL01000004.1:0-257858 GCA_002328415.1 Micavibrio sp. UBA2137
GATATCTTTGCTGTTCTATATCACTGCATATGTTTGTGGTGGCTATTATACTGTTACAGAAGCGATTGATAAAATCAGAGCGGGGAAGTTTGAGATTGACTTTTTAATGCTTGTGGCCGCTGCTGGCGCGGCAACATTAGGTGCTTGGGCTGAAGGTGCGCTTTTATTATTCTTGTTTAGCATAGGTCATGCCTTGGAAGGTTATGCAATGGGACGTGCGAAGCGTGCGATTGAAGAACTGTCCGAATTAGCCC
Organism: Micavibrio sp. UBA2137; assembly: GCA_002328415.1. GTDB lineage: Bacteria > Pseudomonadota > Alphaproteobacteria > Micavibrionales > Micavibrionaceae > UBA2137. The sequence goes on from DCXL01000004.1 coordinate 255, forward strand.
CGAGAACAGCTCGTGTTCGACGAAATGGAAATGAAACAGAAATACCAGTTGAAGAGCTTATTATTGGTGACATTGTGGTTGTTAAACCCGATGAACGTGTTCCTGCCGATGGCTTTGTCATCTTGGGAGAGTCAAGTGTTAATCAGGCTCCAATTACCGGCGAGAGTGTTCCTGTAGATAAGCAACCAGTCAATGATGTAAAACGTGCTGCTGAAGATCCAGAATCATTGTCTCAAAACCATCGCGTATATGCAGGAACAATCAATCAAGCGGGAGCATTGGAAATACAGGTTACGAAAATTGCCTCAGAAAATACACTCTCTCGTGTGGTAACGATGGTTAGTGAAGCCGAAACACGCGTTTCACCAACTCAAAAATTTACAAAAAAATTTGAAAAATACTTTGTACCTTCAGTTATTATTTTGGTTGTTATTTTGTTGTTTGCGCCGCTTGTATTGGACGAAAATTTCAGTGAATCTTTTTATCGTGCGATGGCGGTGCTAGTGGCCGCTAGCCCTTGCGCTTTGGCAATAGCAACACCTAGTGCGGTTCTTAGCGGTGTTGCACGCGCAGCAAAAGGGGGCATATTAATTAAAGGGGGCGGCCCATTAGAAAGCCTAGGTATGCTTGATGCCGTTGCTTTTGATAAAACAGGAACACTAACCGAAGGCGAACCAAAAGTAGTCGATATACGCACAGGAGAAGGCATTGATGAACGGGAGTTGCTTAGAACCACAATTGCGGTGGAAGATTTAAGCAAGCATCCATTAGCCAAAGCAGTCGTCCGGGATGGCAAAGAACGATTGTTGGCAATCGCCGATTCCACTTCTTCGAGTTTGAAAGATGATCTAATCGCAACAGATTTGAAAAGTATCACCGGACGAGGAATTCAAGCGGTTGTTGAGGGTGAATTGGTTCATATCGGTAAAGATGATTTATTTGAAGAAGTCGAGGGCACTCCGCTTCCCGATGAAATACGCAATATAGCTGCGCGTCTTGAAGAAAATGGTCGTACCACGATGATTATTCGGCGTGGGAATCGATATTTAGGTGTTATCGGATTGATGGATACTCCGCGCGAAGCAGCAAAGCGAACAATATCGAAGTTGAGAGAGCTTGGTATTAAGCAAATGATTATGATTTCCGGTGATAATCAGCATGTCGCAGACGCAGTGGCTAAAGAAGTGGGGCTTGATGAAGCCAGAGGCGAACTCATGCCCGAGGATAAAGTTAACGAAATTAAAAGATTGCAAAGTGATGGGGGCGTTGCAATGGTAGGGGATGGTGTCAACGATGCGCCTGCGATGGCATCTGCTACGGTTGGGATTGCGATGGGAGCTGCTGGAAGCGATGTCGCTTTAGAAACTGCAGATATAGCCCTTATGGCTGATAATCTTGATCATTTACCATTAGCTATCGGACTAAGCCGATCAACGCGCCGCATTATACAGCAAAATTTATGGATGAGTTTGGGTATGGTTGCCTTCTTGGTACCGGCCACGATTCTAGGTTTGAATATTGGTCCTGCTATAATGCTACATGAAGGCAGTACGTTAGTGGTTGTCTTTAATGCATTACGCTTATTAGCATATCGCCAATGATTTTTATGGAACATTAATTAAAAGAGTAAGAACAAAATGGGACACGGACATTCACACGGCAATCCATCTGAGATAGGTGAGAGACGCTTATGGTGGGCAGTAGGAGCAAATATTCTCCTCACTCTAGCTCAAATTATTGGAGGCATAATCTCTGGTAGTTTATCTCTGATTGCTGACGCTTTGCATAACTTTAGCGATGCGGCCTCTCTATTAATTGCCTTGGTCGCAATTCGTATTGGCCGTAAACCACCAGATAAATTTAAAACTTTTGGATATAAACGTGCTGAAACTGTTGCAGCATTAATCAATTTAACAACTTTGATTATTATTGGGCTTTACCTTTGTTATGAAGCGATTATGCGTTTTATCACGCCAGAGCCTATTGCTGGATGGACTATTGTTATAGTCGCCGGAATAGCGTTGGTCGTGGATATTTTTACGGCTCTACTGACTTATAGCCAATCCAAAAACAGCATGAATATCAGGGCGGCATTTCTTCATAATTTAACAGATGCACTTGCATCCGTGGGCGTGATTATAGCTGGAACACTGATTTTGCTTTATGGCTGGATTTGGACGGATGCGGCAATGACCTTGCTGATTGCAGGATATGTCCTTTATCACGGCAGTGTTGAGATTCCGAAAGTTATCCATCTTTTGATGGAAGGAACGCCAGAAGGAGTGGAGTTACAAGATGTTATTAGCTCTATGGAAAAAATTGATGGTGTCACAAATGTACATCACGTGCATATTTGGCAAATTAATGAAAATAAGAATGCCTTAGAAGCGCATGTTGTTTTATCTGAGGTGGAGAACATGGAAAGTGTTAAAACAGCTCTGAAGAATCATTTGCATGATGAATATCATATTGGGCATTCAACATTAGAATTTGAAAAGGAAAATTGCGAAGAAAGTTATTCATAGTTTTAAAATATTTAGGTGACATTTGAATGTGCCTTATTCCTAAAACATAGAGTTAATTTCCGTAAGATACATTATCGAATGTAATAATGAATTTCAGATTTACTTATTACTTGCTATTTATATGCTATTAATTCTATTAAAGGTTTTAATCTATTTGATGCATGTAGATAAGGTTAATAATTAGTATACAATGAATGCAGGATAGGATTTTGTATAACCTTTTGCCCTTATTTGCATTCATGGGACACTTATGGGACAGTAGATAAGAAGTTTAAGGAGTTTTAGAGAACAAGGTTCTTAACTATTTTTAAACTAAGTTATTGAAAAACAGTTAAAAAGTTTTTTCTAAGATAATCTAGTAATTCTTAGAAGCTGACTTTTAATCAGTAGGTCCAGGGTTCGAATCCCTGCGCGGTCACCATTATTTTATAACAAAGACCCTTCGCGGGGCTTTTTGTTTTTGGCTATATCATTTGCCTCTTTCCTATAACTGTGGTGTAACTAATGTCATCAACTGTACGTTGTGGGGAAATATGAATAAAAAAAGACTATTAATATTGGCGTTGGGAACATTATTCTTTCTGGTACTTATCAGTATTTATTTTTATCAATCACAACCACAATCAAATTCAATTACAAATGAAAAATCTAGTTCTGAATATTATGGCATGACTAAAGATGAAGAAAAAGCTTTCAAAAAGCAGGTTAAAGGTTGGGAAAAATTTTAAACTGCTACAGCGAGATGTCGCTCAGCCGTTCTTATTGATGACAACACATTCTTTTATTATAGCTTCCCACAGCGAATGTTTTGGGAGCACAGAGAATTACAAACCGCACTACGTGACAAAATCAGAAGTTTTATAATGGAGAGAGATGAGGTGTCCCCATGACATATAATCCAACATATTTATTTTTCTGATAACAAAGCCCCTTCGCGGGGCTTTTTGTTTTTCAGCTGATCTAAATGCAAAAATTTGACATAATTTTGTATTAGGTTTATAGCTTTATGCATGTCACAAAAAATTTTCAAGGCTTATGGCCTTACAGAAATCTTCTGCGATATTGCTGGAACGCTGTGCATCAAGGGCGATGAACCTGGGGAGAGCATCACAAATCAGGATGTGCTCACCTTTTTACGCCACATGCGTGATGCCCACGACTGCGACATTACTCTGTGCTCACGTGTAGAGGGGAATGCTCTTGCGCGTCCATCATTAACCGATGAATTCACAGATGTTTATGGCAAGGCCAGTTACCGCGATCGCCTGCTTCCCGTGCTGATCGATGATAACCCCAATGAGTATCTAAAAGCGCAACTCACAATTCATCCTGACAAATTAAAGGGATTTACCAAAATAGATCCAAGTGAGCGAGCCGCTTTTTTAAAGCAGCTTCTGCCTAATTAACGCCACATCTTTTCTTTTTTGCAAAACGCGATATATTAATTTCATGACTGAAAAAGCGATTTTTGCAGGTGGATGTTTTTGGGGCGTGGACGAATTGTTCCGCCGCAAGGAGGGCGTGATTGCCACGCGCGTAGGTTACATGGGGGGAACGCTTGATAACCCGACCTATGATGATATTTGCAAGGGCGATACTGGTCATGCCGAGGCCGTTGAAATTGAGTACGATCCCAAAGTTATATCTTATCGTGAATTACTGATTTTCTTCTTCCAAATCCATGACCCAACAACATTCAACCGTCAGGGCAATGATGTTGGCTCGCAATATCGTTCGGCTATCTTCCCAGTGAATGAGGCGCAGAAAAAAGAAGCACAAAAAGTCATGCGTGAGATTGAAAACGCTCAAATTTTTGAAAAAGAGCTTTCTACGTCGATTGAAGAAAATGACACGTTTTACGAGGCAGAAAAATTCCATCAGAAATATTTGATGAAAAACCCGCTTGGTTATAACTGCCACTTTGTACGCAAGGACCTTGATTTTTCCAAAGTCGCTTAAAAAACCGTCTAGTTTTTTTTGTTGCATATCTTTGTCATGATTGAATGAGCGGTTGCTCCATGAATAAAAATAGATAACAGAACAGCAAGAACAGTTATTCGCCATAGCGCGTCAATTCCACTAAATTCTGCGTGGTTCTGTGCATATATCAGATAGTAGATTGAACCAATTCCTCGAATACCTAGGAAAGAAATTGCAAAGCGATCAAGCTTGCTACCTTTTGTAAAAAGTAGCCCGATATATGCAATGACAGGGCGAATGATAAGGATGAGCGCAAAAGAAAACAGAACTTCTGAAATTTGCAAATAATCGTATATATGTGTGTAAAAATAATAGCCCATCCAAAGCAGGAAAAGTGCTAGACAAATCTTTTCTATTTGATCAGAAAAGAGGTGTGAGCGTCGAATGATGCCAACATGCTTTGTAACATCCGCACGATAACGCGCGACCAGAGCGGTGATAAACACTGCCAAAAACCCGTAAGTTTGTAGCATTTCAGCAAGGCCATAAGTTAGCAGTACAGAGGCAAGTAAAATTAAACCTGCGTTGTAGCTGACAGATCTATATTGATCTTCATGCCAAAAAACAAAACGTGTTAACAAATACCCTGTTAAAGTGCCAATAGCTGTTCCCCCAACCACTTTATAAATAAGATTATACCCAATCCAGTTAAATATGATGTCCAATTGCTCGGCAGGTGATGCAGCAATGTAGGCAACCATTGCGATTGCCAGATAAACAAAAGGGAACGCCAAGCCATCGTTAAGTCCCGCTTCAGATGTAAGTGACACATTTACATCATTTTCTTCTCCCTTGTTTGGGCCCTCTACTTGAACCGAACGTGCCAATACAGGGTCAGTTGGCGAGAGAACGGCTGCCAAAAGAAATGCTGAGGGTAGCGCTAGCCCAAGAGCATAATGCCCTACCATTATGAGAACCAATATCATTAATGGCATTACGAAGAAGAGGAGGAGCAAGGTGTGCTGCCAACGGTAAACCCCGATGCGACGATCTATTGCCAAGCCAGCACCAGCCAAAGATATGATGACTACGAATTCAGTAAAATATTCTAAAAATCGGGCATGAAAATCATTAGTTGCAATATCCGTCAGTGGAAGAAGAATTGGTGTAAAGGCAAGAGCGATCCCCGTAAGAATAAAAAATATAGGCGCGCTAAACATTTTTATGGAGCGTAGGAAAGGAAGGAGTGCAATCGCAAGAAAGCTAAACCCACTGATAAGGTAAAAAATATCCCTCACATTTGCGTCAAAAAATGCTGATATCATAGATGTTTTCAATCAGGTAAGTCAGGTGGAGTTTTTGTTGTGGCAGCCGTTACGAGTTCAGATTTATCGTCTTTTTCAAAAAGTATAACGATATCATCATTTTTAAGACTTTTTTCTTCGGGTGGTTGGAATTGCAATTTCCCCGACCCGCGAATAACGCCGATTATTCTAAGTTCATCCTGCTTACTTTCATGAATGAGGTCCGTCATATTGAAATCTTTATCAACACGAGTCGTTTTAAAGCGCCAACCTTGTCTGAACAGACGTGCGAAGTCCCAATAGCTAATGTCTTTAGATGCAAAAGTTCGTCCGCGAATGGTCTCTGTAATTTGCTTGCGCTCATGTTCTGTCTCATTATGGGAGGCAAGTTGAAAAACACGTTCACGACTGAAAAGATGCGCAAAATGCGAGCATAAAAGAGCATTGTAATCCGCATTATCTGTTGCAGCTAACAGCTTATTGTAGCGTGTCATTTCCAGATTATATTCCGTTTCCTCGGATAATGTTTCGCCGTAATAGGTGTGAATATTATTTAAACGTGCGTTTTTAAGTGCGTGAAAGTTTCGATCGGCGATCATAACCGCAATGTGACGCTTTTGTAATGTCTCAGCAAATTGTACGGACCAGTCAGAGGCTCCGACGATAAGTAGTCCATCTGTATTGTCATGAGCAAGTCCCAACAAACGGCCAAAGGGCTTGGCTGTTAGCCCGTGTAAAAAGACTGTCAAAAGCACAATAGCAAAGGCCAGAGGGAATATTTGTTCCCCATCAGCATAACCTGCTTCAACAAGAAGCGGCCCCATTATCCCTGCCACGGCAACACATACGATACCGCGTGGCGCAATCCACCCTGTGAGCAAAATCTCGCGCAAGGTCATGTCAGTTCCCAGACTAGCACAGAAGGCAATCAGGGGGCGGATGATAAAAAGAATAGCCGCTATAAACAGTAACCCTCTCATATCAAGATTAAATATGATGGAAGGATCAATTCCCGCTGTAATTACAACAAAGACACCAGAAACAAGCATAATGGTCATTGTTTCTTTGAAGCGCTTAATTTCTTCAATAGAGGTTACGCCAAGATTGGCTAGCGCAACACCAAGAATGGTGACACCAATAAGGCCGGACTCATGCAGAAGCATGTTACATGCCACAAATAACATGACAACTGTCGAAAGAATAAATGCAGGTTTTAAGTATTCTGGAATGAGGCCACGATTTAAAACCTTACTCAAACCAATCCCCGCATAAATACTTCCGATAACCACCATGACGAGTGCAGATAACGCGTGGATAAAAAACGTTGTTTCGCCAACGCCTACGCCTTGGGTTAGATGAAAGTATTCGTAAACGAGAATGGCCAGGATTGCACCAATAGGGTCATTCACAATACCTTCCCATTTCAGTATGGAGGTCGTGCGTTCTGATAACCTTGCATGCTTTAAAAGTGGGATGATAACGGTTGGTCCAGTTACTATAAGAAGCCCTCCAAATGTTCCTGCAACTGGCCATGACAAGCCCCCGATGTAATGTGCCGCTGCTGAGGTGACAATCCACCCAACAGGTGCTCCAACAATCACAAAATTTCTAACAGCTGAACCTGCATGTTTAAGCTCTTTAAAGTTAAGGTTAAGAGAGCCTTCAAAAAGAATAATCGCAACGGCAATCGAGATTGCAGGCGAGAGAAGGTCTCCAAACATTGCCTCTGGCTCAAGCCAGCCAAGTATTGGTCCTGCAATAAAACCCGAAATAAGTAAGAATACAATTGAAGGGAGTTTGAATTTCCAGCCGACCCACTGCGCTGCGATAGCGAAAAAAGTGATGATTGCAATTTGCGAAAGTATATCCATGTGTTTACCTTAGTGCGTGAGGCTCAAAAGGCAAAGAAGGGATTGCAGTTTTTCCAGAGTTGTCTATAGGTAATGGTATGAATGATGAAAAGCCCAATCCTTTTAAGGATGTTTTTGAGAATGTAGAGGCCACGCCTCTCGAAAAACGCAGCCTGTTTGTGCGTCTACGCAATTATTTCATCGCGGGCATGTTGGTCACAGCACCTATTGCCATTACGCTTATCATCACACTGTGGTTTTTGAACCTGATTGATAGTCGCGTGCGCGATATCCTCTCTTTTCAAAATGATCCGTACCAGAATGTCACAATTCCAGGGCTTGGGATTGTCATTGCGATTGTCTTTTTCATCTTTGTCGGGTGGCTGACACGTAATTATCTTGGTCAGTTGCTCTTGCGTTTGTCTGAGTACCTATTGGATAAAATGCCGATTGTCCGCACGATCTATTCGGCGATAAAGCAAATCTTTGAAACCGTTATGACGAGTAAAAGTCAGGCGTTCCGAGATGTGGTGATGCTAGAATACCCACGTAAGGGCATTTATTCGCTTGGATTTCTAACGGGCAAAACAACAGGCGAGGTCGAGGAAAAGACTCATGAAGACACAATCAATGTCTTTGTACCAACAACGCCCAACCCAACGTCTGGTTTCTTGCTTTTCGTTCCGCGTAAGGATGTGACCTTCCTTGATATGACTGTTGAGGAGGGCATTAAAATGGTGGTCTCAGCTGGTATTATTACGCCTGAATACCCACCTAAGAAGCGTAAGTCTGTTGCTGAAGAGGTCGAGAAAAAGCCTGCACCTAAGAAGGCGTCACCTAAAAAAACGACGGCTAAAAAAACGACGGCTAAAAAGACGACGCCTAAAAAGGCAAAAACAAAAAACTAGCCCGCTTTTAAATAGCGGATGGCCTTGTCAGCCTGAAAGAGATAGAGCAATTCACGCAGGCGCTTCCCGCGTTTGCTTTGTAAATCAGGGTCATTCATGACAATCAATTTTGCATCATCACTGGCAATGGGCAGCAAGTGGCCATGCGCCTCTACATCGGCAATTTGAAACTCGGGCATGCCACTTTGCTTTGTACCTAAAATGTCGCCGCTGCCACGCAAAGTCATATCTTTCTCGGCAATGATAAAACCATCTTCTGTATCACGCATGGTGAGTAGGCGCTCTTTGGCGGTTTCCCCAAGGGGTGTTTTATAAAGCAGGAAGCAATAGGATTTATCACCACCACGTCCCACGCGCCCGCGTAATTGGTGTAATTGTGCTAGTCCAAAGCGATTGGATTCCTCAATCACCATGATGGTGGCTTCTGGCACATTGACGCCTACCTCTATCACCGTTGTGGCCACCAATATATCTATATTGCCGCTCGCAAAATCATCCATGACCTTGTCCTTGTCGGGGCCTTTCATCCGTCCATGCACCAAACCCACACGCGCGCCAAAGATGCTCTCCAATACCTGGAAGCGCTCTTCAGCAGCGGTTAAATCCAGAACCTCGGATTCCTCAACCAAGGGACAGACCCAGTAAACGCGCGCACCTGCCGCAATCTGGCGCTTAAGTCCCGCAATCATCTCCTCAATTTTATCAGCGGGAATAAGACGCGTATCAATAGGTTCGCGCCCAGGGGGCTTTTCAGTGATGCGCGACACATCCATGTCACCATAAGCCGTTAGGGCAAGCGTGCGCGGAATAGGGGTGGCCGTCATAACCAGAACGTCGGTGCCTTGTCCCTTGCTTGAAAGTAAAATGCGTTGATGTACGCCAAAACGGTGTTGTTCATCAATGACCGCCACACCCAAATCGGCGAAATCGACCTTGGCCTGAAACAAGGCGTGCGTGCCAATCACAAGGCGGACTTGGCCTGATGCAATTTTGGCGTAAAGATCGCGTTTTTCCTTGGCAGTCAGGCGACCCGTAAGGAGTACAGGTTGAATGCCCAGAGGTTCAAGAAGTGGTGTGAGCGTTTCCATATGTTGACGCGCCAGAATCTCGGTGGGTGCCATAAGGGCTGCTTGTGCACCACTATCCAGTGCGCTCATCATGGAAAGGGCCGCCACAATCGTTTTCCCAGAGCCAACATCCCCTTGGATAAGGCGCATCATCTTTAAGGGGGCGGCCATATCGGCGTCAATTTCACTTAAGACAACATTTTGTGCATTTGTGAGTGTAAAGGGCAGGGCACGTTCAAGCTGTGTGCGATAATCACCTTTAATCTGAAAGCTGCGCCCCCCTTTTTTCTTTTGTTTGTGACGAGCAAGCGCAAGCGATAATTGATTGGCCAGAAATTCATCATAGGCAAGACGTTCGCGGAAAGCTGTATCCTTTTCCAAATCAGGTGCGCTTTCAGGGTGATGCAGTTTAAGAAGTGCCTCTTTCCATGCGGGCCAGTTATGCCGTTTGATTAGCGCCGCGTCATTCCATTCGGTCAGATTAGGCGCAAATTCAAGGGCGGTTTGCATGGCCTTTATAACAACCTTGTTTGAGACGCCATGGGTGAGGGGGTAAATAGGTTCTGCCTTGGGGATGGCCTTTTCTTCACCGCTGGCGGCAATGTAATCAGGGTGCACAATTTGCAAACGCCCTTGATAGCCCTCAACCTTACCACTGATTTTAACAGTTTTTCCAACGGGAAGTTGTTTTTCAATCCAGTCCTTGTGCGCATGAAAGAAAACAAGAGAGAGATTGCCTGTCTCGTTCTCAACCTTAACCTTGTAAGGTAGTCCGCGCTTTGGATTTGGCATGTGCGCCACGACCTTGACCTCAAAGGTGGCAATGCGTCCAGGCTCGGCATCTGCGATAGAAGGCATGTAGGAGCGATCAATCAAATCAATCGGTGCATGCCAGAGCAAATCCATTACGCGCGAACCGCCCACAAGGCGTTCAACTGCTGTACTTGTCTTGGGCCCAATACCAGGCAAGACTGACAGTGCACGGAACACAGGGTCGAGGATAAAGGGACGTTGTCCTGCGGAGCTTGTTCTGGAGTGTGGTGCTTGCGTCATAAATCTAACGGGACAAATAATTTATAGTGTGGTAACAGTTTCAAACTATGCAAGAAAATGACAGCAAGCGCAATCGCCTCATCTACCGTGCCAATTATCGTGGCACAAAGGAAATGGATATGCTGATTGGTACATTTGCCAAAAAGATTGTTCCGACTCTCGATGAGACGCAACTGCCTGAATTCGAGGCCTTCCTGAATGAGGAAGATCCTGACCTGTTTAAGTGGTATTCCGATAAGGGCGGCGTGCCAGAAGGGCATATGACATCTGTCATGAAACTGTTCCTCGCATTTGATTACAGCGTTTGATTTTTCTCACAATAACTCTATAAAAGCTTCCATGGAATACGCGCATGAACTGAGTGAGACGAAGGACATGCCTCAACTGGACACCATTTTTGGTGTACCAGAGGGGCAAGATGCGCGCGTGTTGGCTGATCTCGCACGGGAGAAGATGGCCAAAGATAGCGTCATTGTGCATGTTGCCCTTGATGATGCGCGGTGCGAGAGCCTGCATGATGCACTGACCTTTTTTGCCCCTGATGTCGAAATCGTGCGCTTTCCCGCATGGGACTGCCTGCCTTATGATCGTGTGTCACCCAGTGCGGACATTGTGGCGCAACGCGTTTCGGCACTCTGTATCTTTTTGGGATGGCAATCTACCAAGGTTCGTAAGCCGCGCATTGTGTTAACCACGGTTAATGCCGCCTTGCAGAAGGTGATGCCGCAAGAAGCGCTTGAAAATGCATCTCTTAATTTTGTACGTGGCGGGCGCGTCTCCGAAGATAATCTCTTTAATTACCTCACGGGCAATGGTTATCACCGCACCGACACAGTGCGCGAACCCGGCGAATATGCGGTGCGCGGTGGGATTATTGATATCTATCCAGCCGACGCGGATCATCCTGTGCGCCTTGATTTGTTTGGGGATGAAATTGAATCACTCAAGAGTTTCGATGCATTAAGCCAAAGAAGTTTAGATCAACTTGAGAATTTCTCTTTAACCCCTGCATCTGAATATTTTCTAAGTAAAAAACAAATCGACACGTTTCGTAGTAATTATCGTAAATTGTTTGGTGTGCCGCATGAAAATGATGCCCTTTATCACGCCATCAGTGAGGGCCGTAATTACAACGGCGCGGAACATTGGCTCCCGCTTTTTTACGACGAGATGGCCAACCTATTCGATTACCTACCCGCGCATTTCGTGACCCATGACTATCATGGGGTTCAAGCACAAGAAGAGCGCTTGAGCCACATTGCCGATTATTACGACACGCGGAAATCGCTGGAAACAACAAGTCTTAAAAAGACCAAGGACAAAAATGGGATGGAAGGTGCCATTTATCGCCCTATCCCGCCTGCGCTTTTATTTGTGCAAGAGGTCATTGCGCGTGATGCTATTTTCTCACCCTTCCGTTCCGAGGCACAAAAGACAAAAGGCGGGGGTGCAAGCAAGGCGCGCAACTTTGCCGATATTCGCGCCCTGCCTGATGGCAATGTGTTTGCAGCGGTAAAAGAAACAATTAGTACCTATCAGGCGCAGAAAAAACGCGTGTTGATTGCAGCCTATAGTGAAGGCTCGCGTGCGCGATTAAAAACAATTTTGGAGACCGAGCATATCGCCAATATTGTTGCCTGCGATAATTTTAAACAGGCCAGTAAAGCACCCCTCCAGCAAATCTCACTTGTTGTTTTAAGCATTGAAAGCGGCTTTGTTGCTGATGATATTGCTGTTCTGACCGAACAGGATATTTTGGGCGATCGCCTGACGCGGACTTTGAAGAAAAAGAAGAAGGTGAGCGATAACTTTATCGCAGAAGCCTCGTCTCTCCAGCAGGGCGATCTGGTTATTCATTCAGAGCATGGACTTGGGCGCTTTGAGGGTCTTGAAACTTTGCAGGCCGCAGGCGTCTATCACGATTGTGTGAAGCTGGTTTATCTGGGTGGTGACAAGCTATATGTGCCCATTGAAAATATCGAGGTGCTTTCCCGCTATGGCGATGAAAACACAATGGGGCAACTGGATAAACTGGGTGGTGCCGGGTGGCAGGCGCGCAAGGCCAAAGTTAAAAAGGATTTGTTGCGCATAGCCGAGCATCTGATGAAAATTGCCGCCGCGCGTCACCTCAAAAAGGGTGAGAAGATTCATGTGGCTGAAGAGCCATACAACAAGTTTGTGGCAGGCTTCCCCTACGTTGAAACCAATGACCAACAACGCGCCATTGATGCGGTGATTGAGGATATGCAAAGCGGCCGTCCCATGGACAGGCTCGTGTGTGGTGATGTCGGATTTGGGAAAACAGAAATCGCATTGCGTGCCGCGGCTGTGGCCGCTCTTGACGGATTACAAGTGGCGGTTATTGCACCAACGACACTTCTGGTGCGCCAGCATTATCAAGGGTTTGTTGAGCGTTTTAAAAATATGGGGCTGCGCGTTGTGCAGCTTTCGCGCCTTGTGTCACAGGCGGATGCCAAATCGGCGCGCGATGAAATTGCAAAGGGCACGGCCAATATTGTCATCGGCACACATGCGTTGCTGAGTAAAGAAACACGCTTTTCTAATTTGGGATTGATGATCATTGATGAGGAGCAGCGCTTTGGTGTGAAGCAAAAAGAGCGCCTTAAAGAAATAAAAGAAAACGTCCATGTGCTCACATTAACGGCCACGCCTATTCCACGTACGCTTCAAATGGCACTCACGGGTGTCAAAGATATGAGCATTATTGCGACACCTCCCGTTGACAGGCTTGCCATCCGTACATTTGTCCTTCCTTATGACCCCGTTGTTATTCGCGAGGCATTGTTGCGCGAACATTATCGTGGCGGGCAAAGTTTTTATGTCTGCCCACGTGTATCAGATATTGCCGATCTGGAAGAGGCGCTGAAAGAGCTTGTCCCTGAGGTGCGTGTTGTCGCCGCCCACGGGCAAATGAGTTCAAACGAGCTTGAGGCTAAAATGAATGCCTTCATCGACAAGCAATATGATGTGTTGCTGGCAACAAATATTATTGAATCTGGTCTGGATATACCAACGGCTAACACGATGATTGTGCATCGCGCCGATATGTTCGGATTGTCCCAGCTTTATCAAATTCGCGGACGTATTGGTCGCTCGAAGGTGCGTGCTTATGCTTATCTGACAACAGAGCCGGCAAAGCGTTTGACAGATACGGCGCAAAAGCGTTTGGAAGTTTTGGAAATGCTCGACACACTGGGCGCTGGGTTCCAACTTGCAAGCCACGACATGGATATTCGTGGCGCTGGTAATCTGGTGGGCGAGGAACAATCAGGGCACATTAAGGAAGTCGGTGTCGAGCTTTATCAACAAATGTTAGAAGAAGCAGTTGCTATGGTGAAAGCGGGCGTTGATGAACCAACGGCACTTGGTACGCAAAGCTTTACCCCGCAAATTAATCTGGGCACATCCATCCTTATTCCTGAAAACTATGTGCAGGATCTGTCTGTGCGTATGTCGCTTTACCGTCGTTTGTCTGAACTGGAAGAGCAAGAGGAAATAGAAGCATTCGCCGCTGAGATGATTGACCGATTTGGGCCACTTCCTGATGAGGTTGAAAACCTACTTGATATCGTCAAAATCAAACAGCTTTGCAAGAAAGCCGGCATTGATAAGCTTGATGCAGGGCCAAAGGGGGCTGTTATCGGGTTTCATAATAATCTGCCGCCTAATCCAGAGGGGCTTATCGCGTGGATTGATTCAAAACGTGGGACGGTCAAATTACGCCCAGATCAGAAAATCGCGCTCTTGAAAAGCTGGAGCTCTATTGCGCAGCGTGTTTCAGGTATTCGTGCCGTTCTCACCGAGTTGAGCAGTTTATAAATTCATAAAAAGTCTGGTCAGGTTAGGTATCTCATGGTGAAATAGCATTCATGAGAAATGATTTTGCAAAAAAGTTGCGAGAGTATGAGGCACGCTTTGAAGCAATGGAGCCAGAGGAGCAGATTGTCCTGAAGGACAAATTCGTTAATAGCGAAAAATATGAGACTGAAGTTGAAGGGTATATCGTCGTTTGGAATACGCGTATTGCCAAGGACGGCCCATTGCCATTTTGTGCCAAAGGAGGAACGCGTATTCATCCCAAGGTGACGTTGGATGAAATCAAGATGCTGGCGCGTAAAATGGCGCTTAAAAATGCGGCCGCTGGATTGCCTCTTGGTGGTGCAAAGTCGGGTCTACGCGGTAATCCGGATGAGAAAGAATTTAAACGGAAATATCAAAAGTTTGTTGAGATTGCCAAACCCTATTTCCATGAAAATGGCGGCAAATGCGGTGGACTTGGATTTGATATTGGCGCGCGCCCAGAGCATGTTGACTGGGCCATTGAAGTCTTAGGGTCTGGTAAGTCATTCACTGGAAAGCCTGCAAAGCTGGGTGGTACAGATTATGATAAAAATGGAATTGCAGGGTTGGGTGTGGCCGTTGCCGCGCGGACCTATCTGGATGCCGTTGGAAAATCAGCCAAAGGTGCGCAATTTGCGGTACAAGGGCTAGGCGCGATGGGAGCGGCGGTCACTAAATATTTTGCCGCATATGGAGGACAAATGGTTGCTCTAGGTGATCCTGTTCTTGAAGGCACATGGGTTTTTAAGTCACCCCCAACAAAAGCCTTTTACGAATATGTTGGGGAGCGTGATTATAAAAAGATACGTACGTATTTGGATATAAATGCAAACCATATTGGCAAGGACAGTAATGTTGTGCTTGAACAGGCATGTGATGTTTTGTTTCCGTGCGCCATGCAAAATGTGATTACAAACACAAATGTAGCCAAGTTGAAAACAAAGCTGATTTGCGAGGGCGCCAATGAGCCCGTGGCGCTGGACACCTATAAACGTCTTCAAAGCCGCTGTATTCCCGTTATTCCAGACTTTATCGCCAATCCAGGAGGCGTGATTGCCGCCTTTGTCGAAATGACATCCAAAAGCAAGGATAAGGTTACCGAGGCCAAGGAAATGACTGAAATGCGCATTGCAGAGAATGTGCGTGCCTGCCTAAAATTGGCCGAGGAGCATGGCGTGTCCTTACGTGAGGCGGGGCTCTATCTGGCCTATCAGCGGATATTGGATTAAAAGATAGTCGTTTTGAGCGCCAAGTGATATACTTACGTGTAGTATATTAGTTTACGGGAAAAGCGAGGACCTCATGTCTAGCCTCTACATGGAACAAAAAATCAAAGAAGCCTTGGAAAAAGCGGACGGTAATCAAAGCCGTGCCAAACAATATATTTTGGAATGGGCAACACAGGATATGGCGTTGCTATTGGGCTTGACCAAAGCACATTTAAATGGACTTGCAGCTTACGCCGTAACAAAGGTTGCGCGCACAGGGCGTGTGGGTGAAACACCTATTCAAAATAATGAACATATTTCAACTGCCGCCAAAGGTTTGAACAAAACCCCTGAAAGCTTTGGTAAGGACTTACTGCTCGCACTTTCTGGACGTGATAGCGTGCATTTTGGCATGGAGGCCGCCTCTGGTCGCCCTGTATCTCGTCGTTCAAAGGCCTCTCAATCACATATTGACGCGATAAGATCTCTGGCTGCAGGGCGTGTTGCATCCAAGCCCAAGAAGTCTTAAAACTACTCCCATGACGAATTATGCTTCCCAGCTCGCGACCGAGCAACGCGATACGATTGCGCAGTTTCTGAGTGAAACTCAATTTTCAGATTACACATTGTCGCCGATTTCCGCCGATTGGGGCGCGCGTCATTATTTCCGTCTCTCACACAAAACAGAACAACGTCAAACAGCGCTTGTTATGGTGTGTGAGGATGAAGTGAACCGCAAAAGCTTGCCTGCTTTTGTGGCTATTTCTGAAAAATTACGCTCCGTAAATATCAGTGCACCAGAAGTTTATAAGGTTGATGAGGCGCAAGGGTTGGCTCTAGTAGAAGATTTTGGTGATGTAGATTATGCATTGGCGCTTGAGCGCGACATATTACCTAAGTCTGAGATTTATAATCGCGCCGCACAAATTTTGATGCATCTAGGGCAGCGAAAGGAGTTGGCCCAAGACTTACCTGATTTCTTTGAAACCCCTGTTTACAAAGGGCACATTAGGGCGCTCGACTGGTTTGTGCCAAGCCGCCTTAATCACAAAAATGACCCGAAATGGCGTGATCAGTATTTAAGTATTTGGGAGAGCATCGAGGCAAAATTACCCGAAGCGCAAAAAGGCTTCACCCATATAGATTATCATCCGGGCAATATGATGTATTTGCCCGAGCGCACAGCCATCAGACAATGCGGACTGCTGGATTTTCAAGGGGCGTGTTTTGGGCCCTTGGCCTATGATTACACCAATCTTCTCAAAGACATACGCCATGATGTTCTGCAATCAATTGAGGCACATATTTTGTCTGAAGTCACAAATAAGATGACGCCCGCGCATAAAGAAAGCTTCATGGCGTGGTATCGTTTCCTATGTGTACAATTTCATCTGCGTATTGTGGGACAGGTCATTAAGATTGCACATGTGATGGGACGTGATGATTTGCTCGGCTTTCTGCCACGTGTCACAGCTTATTTATCAGATGAATTGCGTACTGATGACTTTCACGAGTTGGCGACATTCTTCCACCATATAGGTGTTGATTTTAGAAACGCAGATATCACGCTGGATAAATCACTTATTGCCGAGAATGCCTTTTAAGATGTGATGACTTGCAAAGGCCAAAGTCTTTCGCTAATTTCTTTTACAGAAATCACATTATATAAAGGATGCATCTCATGAGTATCATTGCCGACCGCATGTCAAAGGTTAAACCTTCTGCAACACTCTCGCTTACAACAAAAGCCGCTGAGCTTAAGGTCAGTGGTAAAGATATTATTGGTCTTGGGGCGGGTGAGCCTGACTTTGATACGCCAGAACATATTCGTGAGGCCGCTAAAGTGGCAATTGACGAAGGTAAAACACGCTACACACCTGTACCAGGCACTAACGAGCTGAAAGATGCTATTATTGATAAGTTTAACCGTGAGAATGGTTTGACTTATGCGCGTGATCAGGTGATTGCAAGCACAGGTGGGAAACAGGTTCTTTATAACGCCCTGATGGTCACACTGAATGCAGGTGATGAGGTGATTATTCCAGCACCTTACTGGGTCTCATACCCCGACATGACGTTGTTGGCTGATGGAACGCCTGTGATTGTTGAGTGTGGCGAAGAAAACGCATTCAAAATTACGCCCGAGCAACTGGAAGGCGCGATCACTGACAAAACAAAATGGTTCATGTTAAATTCACCGAGCAACCCGACAGGTTCTGCCTACACAGAGGGTGAAATGAAGGCGCTTGGGAAAGTGTTGGAGAAATATCCGCATGTTTACATCATGACAGATGATATTTACGAGCATTTGAATTATGACGGGTTTGAATTTAAGACATTTGCACAAGTTAACCCTGACCTTTATGACCGCACGCTTACCATTAACGGTGTGTCCAAGGCCTATGCCATGACAGGCTGGCGTTTGGGATACGCAGGTGGTCCAACGCCTATTATTAAGGCGATGACAAAATTGCAGGGTCAAAGTACATCTAACCCATGCTCTATCACGCAGGCCGCGGCGACTGCTGCGCTTAATGGTGATCAGAGCTTCCTCAAAGAGTGGGCTGATGTTTTCAAAGAGCGCCGCGACCTTGTGTTGAATGCCTTGGCCAATGTTGAGGGCGTGTCGTGTCTTGTCCCTAACGGTGCATTTTACATTTACGCAAATTGTGGAGGATGTATTGGGAAAACAACACCTGAAGGCAAGGTCATTGAAACAGATGAAGATTTCGTGACTTACCTACTTGAAACAGTGGGTGTTGCAGCTGTGCATGGTGAGGCCTTTGGCCTGTCACCTTACTTCCGTATTTCATATGCCACATCAAATGCCGCACTTGAAGATGCGTGTGCACGTATTGCGGATGCTTGTGGGAAATTGGAGGGCACAGCCAACCCAAAGTTTGAGCCGGAATTAAAGGCGGGCTAAAGAATTTAAAAAATTAACCGTGAGCGGGCACAGGCGTAACCGTTTGTGCCTCTTGCGCTGTCTCTGTTTTTCCACGACCGATAAAAGGAATTGACCAACGCCTTGATGGCTCTGGCGGATTAAGCGCTTGTGCGGCTGCAAAGTCGCCGTTAAGCATCAATCTTAAACGCTCTTTATCTGTATCTTCCAAAAACGCATTATGTTGAGCGCCTTTTGCAATCACGATTGTGTGACCTGCGGCCTCAGAAAGGCGGGTTGCAATGCGTTTACTGACAAAGGGGTCTTTTTCACCTAAGTAAAGCGCGCGCGGCATATCAATTTCTGCCAATCCCTGTTCACGCAATATTTCACCCTCGGCAATCAAGCGCAGGATTTGCCCATGGGTTGGCGGTGGGTCAAAATATTCAGAGGATTGAACTTGCTCGCCACCTTTAAGTGCGCAAAAAGCACGGTCCATCCAGTGTGTGCCCGCAATCATGTCTGATGAACCATTGGCATGCCAATCGTAAAGTTTGCGTCCAATGGGATTGGAGCCACCTGTTGCGCCCCAGAAGGGTGAGATATCAATCAGGCTTTCAAATGTATCCTCAAATTTGTCACGGAAAGGCGCATTATGCAGAAGCGTGTTGATGCAAAGGCTTCCACTTGAATGTGCAGCAGCCCTCTTGGGGAGGGCTGGGTCAACGAGTTGAAAGAGGGGTGAGGAATCATCCATGATGAAATCGGAAATCGCGTTTTCATATGTGGAATAAAAGGTTAAATCTGTGGCGGAAGGTAAGGGAACAATTAAAAGGTTGTGTCCATCTTGTGCGGCCTCGGCCATCCAAGGGAGATACCCACCACGCTTGGCATTAAATCCTGTAAACAGGACAACAGTATCGCGTGCACCAGCAGCTGCCTTGAACGCAAATTTAACTGTACCGTTTTCCAAAGCCACCTCGTTAGCATAACAAGATGAATTGAGTGACGACATTCAAACCTTCCCCTGCAAAAGTCATGTCCGTTTTTCGTAATTCAATAGTAAGGGACTGAAATACCTTCCGTCATCTTTTTTTTCACTGTTATGCACGGATAGCGGATATGCAAAAAAAGCATGCGTGAATAATTAATCCCCAATCAGACGATTGATAATGCCTTTTTTCTTATCATGCTTGGCCTCGTAATTGGCTTTCAAGATATCGCAAATACGGTCAAATACATCTGACTGCTCGGTCATCATCATTTCTGTGAAATTCTTCAGACGGCGCAGATTTTCTGGGCTGGCATCATCAATTTGTGTGCTTGGATAATCATTTTGGAAGTCACCTGAGTGAAATGATTTATTCATGATAAGCAAATCATCTTTCATTTCCAGCTTGAAGGCATCAAAAAGCGCGGTTTCAGACGCATGAAAGAAAATATTGATGAGCGGCAAATCGTTTGTGGGGTCAACAACCCCTAAAGAGCCGAAGCGGTTCCAGTCAGTCTTTGTGATACGGCGGTTATTGGCGCCTGTGCCCAGTACAATCATAATCAGATTTGTATCCTTGGGAATGCGATGACGCAAAGCGCCCATATAGGTAATGCAGACATTGTCGAAAATACTGCCGTCAATGGCGGTGACTTGTGTGTCCTGCCCATCAATTTCGGCGCGGAAATCGTGACAGGGAAAATAGGTTGGCGCGGCCGTTGTCGCCATAATGGCATCATAAAAGCTGACCTTTGAATTACGGCAATCTTCTTTGCAGAATTGAATGTTCTCAAGCCAAAGTGCTTGTCCACCTTGTTGTAGGGTCGGGTTAAAGTGGTGAACCGGGGCTTCCGAGCTTTCATCAATTTCTTTATCAGCCTGTAAGAGTTCACGATCAATTGAATAGACGGGCACAATGATAGAGCTCAGGCTTTCTGAGAGTTTTGTGCGCCCAAACAGTGCGCGCAAGTTACGGCCCAGATTAGCCGGATCATAATGTCCATGGTTAATCAGTTTGTTCAGTGTCTTAATCTTCATCAGGCGGTTATTGAAATCATGCAGTAGTCCGCGAAATTCACGGAACGCATCACGTGGAAAGATGCGCACGCCCTCGCGCTCATAAAAGCGCACCAAATGGCGTGCCTTGTATTTCGGCTTCTTCGGGTCGTAAGGATGGGGAATATTAAGCGCCGCATTTAAAATGGCACCTGTTGATGGCCCTGCAAAGATATCGACCATATCGCTCATGTGAAGGCCTGTGCGTTCCTCGATGCGTTGCATGACAAGGGCCGGAATAAGGCCGCGCATTCCACCGCCATGCGTGTAAAGGCATACTAGAGTTTTTTTCGACATAAGCTTAGGTGACCAGTGTGATGAATAAATTCGAATTAGGGCAAGACATAATATCTTAGATAAGTATGATATAGATGCCTTGATTTGAAAAGGGAAGAGAAGGATAATTTTTACTATGCCGCACGCGCAACTTGAGAGTTTTGAATTTGTGAGTGATGTTGATGGACCGCATCTGCTTGTTCTTGGTGCTATTCATGGTGACGAACATTGCGGCCCGCAAGCCATTACCCAAATTATCAAAGAATTTGAAAGCGGTCAGCGCACCATTAAAAAAGGTAAAGTCACCTTTATTCCTGTTTGTAATCCACGCGCCTATGCACAAGGTGTGCGCTTCATCGATCATAACCTTAATCGTAACATTAAGCGCCGCGAGGATACCCGCGGCATTTATGAATATGAATTGATGAACGCATTGTGCCCTTATCTGGAAAGCGCAGACATCATGCTTGATATTCATTCTTATCAGGTAGGTGGAAAACCCTTCGCCTTTGTTAATTCGCTTGAAGGACAGGAAGTTGAAATTTCGCGGGCAATAGGTGCGGAATATATTGTTACAGGTAATGTTGAGGCCTATCGCAACACACGATCTGTTGAGGACAAGATGTCGGTTGGCACGCAAGAATATGTTCTGACCTTTGGCGGAGAGGGTATAATCTTTGAATGTGGGCAACATGAAGACCCCAAAAGTCTTATCAATGCAAAGCAAGCCATTGAGAAAATTCTCGCCTTCCTCGGATTGTGCGAAGGGGTACATGATAGCGGGCGTAATGTTCCTGTGATAACGCTCAAAAAAACCTTTATGAAAAAAGGGGAGGGGCATTTGTCCAAAGACTGGTCGAATTTTGATCGCCTCAAGCAAGGTGATGTCATTGCACAATTTGATGATGGAAGCGAGTTGATTTGCCCCGAAGATGGTGTCTTTGTTTTACCAAAGGCCAATGTCACTGTAGGATATGAATTTGGATATTTAGGGCAAGCGGTTGGAGAGTGATCTTATGACAGTCAGACTTGAAACGCATGATTTTAGAGGAAGTGAAGAGGGTGAGCACCTGCTTATCATTGGGGCCGTTCATGGGCATGAGCGCTGTGGCGCAACGGCCATCCGCCGTGTCATTTCCGAACTTCATTCGCAACAGCGTATTATTCCCAGAGGACGTGTCACCTTTATTCCTGTTTGCAACCCAAAGGCCTTTGAGCAAGGGAAACGCTTTATTGACCGTAACCTCAATCGCGCGATGCGTCCGCGTGAAGATACACAAGGTGTCTATGAATATGATGTGATGAATGCGCTATGCCCGTTTTTGGACAAGGCCGATATCTTGCTCGACCTACATAGCTTCTCAGGACCAGGTGAAGCCTTTATCTTTGTTGGGCCAGAGTGTTCAGAAGAAATTCAATATGCGCGGTGTCTGGGCGCACGTTTCCTGCTTAATGGTTTTGCTGACCTTTACAGTGAAGATACGGTTGATGCTGATGAAGGCGTTGGGACAACCGAATATTTCCGCAAATCTGGCGGGATAGCGGTCACCATGGAGTGCGGTCAAAATGATAAAGAAACAACAGATGAAACAGCCTATCAGGCAATAGTTAATGCGCTGGATTATCTGGCGTATCCCGATAAGCGGGCAAAAGTCCCCGATCATCCATTAATTAAAGTGGTTGAACGCATCATTAATACAACAGGTGGCAAACTTGCCAGAGACTGGCAGAACTTCGATGAGGTCAAAAAAGGGGATGTGATCGCTATTTCAGATGAGGGTAAAGAAATCCTGTGTCCTGCTGATGGTTATCTGGTGATGCCAGACCCTAATCCTGCTATTGGCATTGAGTGGGGCTATTTGGGTAAGCGAAAAAAAACCGAGCTCTAGTGAGCTCGGCGAGTTGAACAGGGAGGTTCTATACAGATGACAGGGCGTCATACTGTATAAGGTCTTTTCTAACAAAGTTAGGAAAACACCCGTGCCACCGTAGTAACGGTGCTCCTTTTATGCCTTTAAAGAATATCTGTAAACAGCATTGGGCGTATATCAGCTATCGCTATATTGCATAGCTAATATTAGATTCTAATGTTTTGCATTTCTTTTATGAGGAAATCTTTCAATAAATTGATGCGTTTTGAATTTTTATGTTCCTCTGGGTAGACAAAATAAACAGCAATCTCATGTGTTGCATCGTCTTTCAGGACTTTCTGGAATGTTTTTTCGCGCTCAATAATGAAATCAGGGAGTGCTGCAATGCCCCAGCCTTGCTTAACAGCCTCTGTGATACTGTTGATCGAATTAATGAAAAAGGCGTCTTCATAGGTTTGTGGATTGACATCGGCCAAATCAAAATGCCAGTTTGGGTTTTGATAGGGGTTAGGGGACTCTTGAGGGTGTCCAATAAGGCGATGCCCCTGAAGCTCGTTGATTGTTTTAGGTGTGCCGCGTTTGGCCAAATAATCAGGTGAAGCGCAAAGCGAGAATTGTATATCGCCTAATTTAAGTTGGATAAGGTCTTGTTGTTCAGGTTTGAAAAGGCGAATGGCGGCATCTGCCTCGCGCATACCAAGGTTTAAAATTCGATCTTCCAAAATCATCGAGAGCTTAATGCCATCGTGTTTCTTTAGAAATTTCGGTAGAAGAGGCGCAAGCCAAGTCGAGCCAATAAATTCAGCAACCGTCATTAAAAGTGGGCCTTCGGGCAGGTTTTTAATGTCGTGTAATTGCCCCTCAATGAGTGATAGCTGGCGGAAGATGCTGCGCACAGTATCATAGAGCATTTCACCCTGTTCCGTCAGAATGAGTCCGCGTGCATGACGATGGAAAAGCGTTGTCGAAAGGCTTTCTTCCAAGGCGCTGATTTGGCGGGAGATAGAGGATTGGCTGAGATTTAGCTTTTCACTGGCATGGGTGAAACTGCCCACCTCGGCAACTGCGTAAAAGGCCTTTAATTTGTCCCAATCCATTGACATCAGAAAATGACTTCCCTTACCAGAGGTTACTCTGCAACCATTGCAGGTGAGGCGTTATCCGAGGCTTGGCCTGTTTTGCTGTGCTCGGCCAGAAAACGGTCGGCCTCGAGTGCGGCCATGCATCCCATGCCTGCGGCAGTGACGGCCTGACGGTAGACACTGTCGGTGACATCGCCCGCAGCATAAACACCAGGAACGGATGTCGCCGTTGAATCGGCGGCTGTTATAATGTAGCCAGAATCTTCCATCTCAAGCTTTTCACGGAAAAGCTGTGTGGCTGGGTCATGGCCAATAGCCACAAACATGCCGTGTACAGGAATTTCACGCGTTGAGCCATCTTTTGTACTTTTGAGGCGCAGGCCTGTTACACCGGGTGTGTCGCCTTCACCTTGGGCAACGCCCAGAACCTCGTCGACCACGTGATCCCAAATAACATCGACCTTTTCATTAGCAAAGAGGCGCTCCTGCATAATCTTTTCAGCGCGCAATTCATCGCGGCGGTGAATGAGTGTCACTTTACTGGCAAAGTTCGTTAAGAACATGGCCTCCTCAACAGCGGAGTTACCTCCGCCAATAACGGCCACTTCCTTGCCGCGGAAGAAGAACCCGTCACATGTTGCACATGCTGATACGCCAAGTCCGCGGAATTTTTCCTCAGACGGTAATCCAAGCCAGCGCGCCTTTGCGCCTGTTGAAATCACAACAGTGTCAGCCACATAGCTTGTGCCACTTTCGCCCTGACAGATAAAGGGACGCTTGGTGAAGTCGACATCTGTGATCATATCATTAATGATGTTTGTCCCTACATGTTCGGCTTGCTTTTGCATTTGTTCCATAAGCCATGGCCCTTGGATAACGTCGGCAAAGCCAGGGTAGTTTTCAACATCAGTTGTAATCATAAGCTGGCCGCCAGGCTCCATACCTGTGCAAAGAACAGGGTTAAGATTGGCACGCGCGGCATAAATGGCGGCTGTATATCCAGCAGGGCCAGATCCGATAATAAGAACTTTGGTGTGAATTGGATCAGACATGAGGTGTCTTTTCCTCCTTCTTTTAAGCAGTCAAAATGTTTGTTTGTAATAATTTAGTGCTAACGTCTTGGCCTTTATTGGGCAAGTTTTTTTTCAATTGCGTTAGCGACAAGCTGTGCATCTTTTAGGGGCTCATATGCCCATTTTGCATAGCTGCCATCAAAGAGCTTTAACGCGTCAGCCTTAATCAGATTTTCCTGCATTTGCACAAGGCGTGTCTTTTTGCTTGAGCGCGCATCAAGCGGGATCATGTAAACGGGTTTGCCTGTGGTTGCGGCCTCTGAAAGCATTGAGGCGCTGTCGGAGGTCACAGCAATGGCGTCCGCATGACCCATAAACCCGAAATAGGGATTGTCGCCTGTCCCATCCCAAAAGAAGGTTTGTGGGCCTTTGAGCGCCTCTTGTAAGACAAGAGCAATGTGGGGCGGTGTGCGGCGCGAAGCCGTAATCAGAAGGCTGCCGCCAGTGGTTTCAAGGAAGCTCTTAAGTTGTGCGGCAATAATGTGCGCGCGTTCTAGCGAAAAATCATAAGCCTGTGACACGCCGCCAATCAGAACGGCAAGACAAGGGCTATTGTAATTTTGAAATTCGGGAAAGTCTTTGCGCCCTTGTTCAAGGAGGGTATCGCTAATGCGGTTGGGTGTGGCCGTGGTTACAATTACATTTTGACCACGGGTTGGATCATGTTGTGGCACAGCCACAAGATCAAAGTTTTTTGGAGAGATGCGCGGGTCTTGAATGTAAACAACAAGGCTTCGCCCTTGGGATTGCTTTTTAATGTAACGTGCCGCGGCAATACTTTTGCGCCCAGAGGCAATAACGATGTCAGGCCAAGGTGCGGTAAGAGCATCACCTGAGAAGCTGCTTTCGCGTTCAAAACCAATATAGGGAGAGAGTTGTTTCCATGGAAAATTAAGGCCTATAGTTTTTATAACAGGCTTTATGCCAAGGGCCTCTGCAACGCCGACACACTGATTTTGCGTGCCTTTTAAATCTTCAGTCACGACCCAAAGGTTCATTTTTATTACTCTTTTCTTATCTAATTTAATTACACAAATATCTTGCTTTGCGATTTGCATGAGCATATATCATCACATACGCAAATTGAATATTTGAGAGAAAATAAAGTCAGAAAAAGTATTATCTATGGCACGTGTAAAGCTTGATAAAATTGACCGCAAAATCCTGAAGAACCTTCAGAAAGATGGACGTATGTCCAATGTTGACCTGGCCAAAGATGTTGGCATTTCTGCGCCACCGTGTCTGCGCCGTGTGCGTGCTCTTGAGGATCAGGGGGTGATCAATGGTTATCACGCCAATATCAATAACCGTGCCCTTGGGTATGGTGTCACCGTATTTGCTCATGTGAAGCTTGAAAATCATTCTGATAAAGAGCTGAAAAAGTTTGAAGAAAAAATCATGCAGCTTGACCGTGTTCGTGAGTGCTGGATGCTTACAGGAGACACAGACTTTTTGCTTAAAATTGTCGCCAAAAACTGGGACGATTATCAGGATTTCTTTAATGAGACTTTGATGGCTATTGATGGTGTTACAGGCGTGCGTTCATCACTCTCTATTCGCTCAAGCAAGGAATTGCCTGGCGTGCCAATTGACGACTAAGTCGTTTCAAACCTTATTTATATTTGACTGAAAGAATTTCGTAGTCTGTTACACCCTTTGGTGTGCTTACAGATACACTGTCGCCAACAGATTTCCCTATGAGCGCGCGGGCAATGGGAGAGGTCAGTGAGATTTTTCCACTTTCGGCATTTGATTCATATTGGCCAACAATTTGAACAGTGCGCTCCTCGTCTGTTTCTTCGTCTACAATTTCAACAGTTGCACCAAATTTAACGATATCACCTGTGATACTTGCCACATCAATAATATCAGCCGAACTAATCACGCCATCAAGTTCCTTGATACGGCCTTCAATGAAGCTTTGCTGCTCACGGGCAGCATGATATTCGGCGTTCTCGGACAAATCACCATGCTCGCGTGCCTCGGCAATAGCTTGAATAACGGCAGGGCGCTGATTGCTTTTCAAATCAGTCAATTCGGCTTTCAAATCGTCAAACCCTTGTTGTGTCATTGGCACCTTGTCCATGTCTTTTGTCCTTTAACTCGTTATCTTAAAAAAGCAAATCCCCGCCTCAGGCGGGGAATTAAATATGATATTAGTCTTGTGACCTGAGCGCGTCAAGGGAAGAGGGGTTTAATATTTGACATAATATTATAAAATCATTATATTAGTGCGATGGAAAATATATCTGAGCACATTGAGAAACGCATAGAAGAATGCAAAGCGCGCTATCACTTAACGCGCTCGTACAATTCTGCGCGTGATCTCGCCTATATTTACCGTGACGAGGCGCAAGACAGAGAGCGTGCTCTTATCTGGAACGAGAAGGCTTATTTGTGTGGTCCGCGCACATCAGACTCAGCGCGTGAAGCAGCAGAGTTTAGTCGTTCACTTGGCGAAAAAGTCTCTGCTGCGCGTTGGATGAACGAAGCGCGTAAGTCGTCTTTCCTTGAGGGCGTTGTTGCCGATAATCGTTTCCGTGCGGATTTCTTTGCCACAGGTCAGCATATTCAAGAAAGCTGGGAAGATTTAGTGTCACAACTCAATAAAAGACATTCAACACCTATACGTTCTGTTGCTTTAGAAGGGGAACCCTATTCCCAAGACGATATTGAGGCTTTGTTTTCCCCACGTCCTTAAGTTTTTGTCCTTGTCATAAAAATACACCTTTACATGGCTATAGCTTTTATTCTATCAATTATGTCTATTATATAGATATCAAAATTATAACTGCGTAAAAATAATGGGCACATAGGCACGTCATTTATCTTTTGCGCACCAAGGAGATGGACTATGCAAAGACGTAATGCCGATTTGGCTCTACAATCACCCGAAGAATTACGAGCAGGCTTCGTACAGGCGCTTGCCAGAAACAATCCAGGGCGTGCCGCGCGTATAGCGACGACCTTTGTTGGTGTGTCTGACCGTTTGGGGCAGATGTTTGATCCAGAATCTCTGGAAATGTTAAAACAGGCATATGATGCAATACCAAGCTACAAGCTTGCTAAAACGATTGGTATGCGTCTTTTGGGTGATAACCAGTTGGATGAAGCGATTGATTATTTCAAGCAAGCCTTTGCGATTGAACCACGTGCCTTTGTTGCAGGATGCTTAAGTGATATCTATACAAAGCTTTATCAAGATGATGAAGCTGCCAAATGGGCTTCGCAAGAGCAAGAATTACGTGACCAAGGTTACCGCCGTGCAAAACTGCGCTTTTGCTAGTTGTTAATTGACATAATTAAGAAAATACTGTTATTGTATTGAGGATTTTAAACACAACATATTTTGAGATTGAGCATGTCAAACGAATACGCGAAACATATCGGCGAGCAAGGTATTGCAGAAATTTCTAACCACAAAAGGCCTTTTGCAGGAAAAGGCTACAGCTTTATTGTTGGTGAAACAGAGAAATGGACGACACTTAATTTTTTAGAAAACGCCACAGTCGAAGAAATGCGCGATGTCTTTGGTGCAGCAGCCAGTCTTGAGGGTGATGGACAAGGTGTTTTTATTTTAGCTCATGCCGTTAATGATGGTGATGAGGTTCAATTTACAAACTCAAAGCTGCCTTGGTTACATATTCATGCCTTCACAGGTGATTTTACTGAAGAATTCTCACATATAGCCGATCCGGAAATTAAAAGTTACGCTGTTCAGCCAAATGTAGATTTAGCAACGACTGTACAAGCTGCACTTGAAGAGCAAGAGATTGATCACTGCGGGTTCTTAACACTTACTTTTGATAAAAGTAATGGTGGTGAAGCTGCACAACACGATATTCTTTTGCACCCAGGCTACTCTTCTTTAAAGGCACTAACAGATATGAGTAGTGACGCAGAGATGAGCGCGTTTCGCGATGAACTCGTTCGTTTGATTGCACCAACTGTGGAAGAGGGGCAAGGCGGCGCGCGTATCATTATAGATGAGCGTAACCTTGATCTTGGGATGGTCGCCGTTCAGGTTCTGTCAGGTGAAAATCTTGACCGAAGCGGACAAGATTCACAACGCTACTTCGAAAAACCTTTTGACCTTTCCTAAGAACATTTGTCCTTAGGCTGCGACCTCATCTTCTTCGACTTCAAAATAATCCTGAAGCGGTGCCACAGTTAAATCGCGCGTTTTATAGGCGCGAATGGCCTGTACACCTGCCTTTGCTGCAGAGATAAGCGTGTAGTACGGAATTTTATTCATCAATGCATTGCGACGAATGGAAAGCGCATCGGCTACCGCCTGCGGCCCTTTCGTCGTGTTAATCATGAAATCAATTTCATGGTTAATGATGGCATCGACAATATGAGGTTGCCCCTCCATCACCTTATTCACGCGTGTAACCTCAATACCGTTTTCTTTCAAATGACTGCATGTTCCAGATGTGGCAACCAACTTAAAGCCCAAATCAATCAAATCCTTGGCAATGGGGACAAGCGCCTCTTTGTCTGAATTTTTCACAGACAGGAACACGGTACCTTCCGTAGGCAGAACGGTGCCTGCGCCAAGCTGACTTTTGAGGAAGGCGTGTGCCACGTCATGGTTTAGCCCCATGACCTCGCCCGTTGATTTCATTTCCGGCCCCAAGATGGGGTCAACACCCTGAAAGCGATTAAACGGAAACACAGGTGCTTTGGCCGCGATATGATCTGGTGTCATGCCGCGTAGAACACTCTTGAAGCTCTTGAGCTTTTCACCTGCCATGATGCGCGCGGCAATCTTGGCAATTGGTGTGCCTGTGGCCTTGGCAACAAAGGGCACTGTACGCGAGGCACGTGGGTTAACCTCAAGCAAGTGAATATCATATTCGCCTGTGTTGCGGTTGCGTTTGCAGGCAAATTGAATGTTCATCAAGCCTTTCACATTGAGCGCAAGCGCAAGCTTTTTCGTCTGCTTTTCAAGCTCGCGCACTGTGCGGTAGGGCAGGGAGTGTGGCGGCAAAATACAAGCGCTGTCCCCTGAATGGATACCAGCTTCCTCAATATGTTCCATGATGCCAGCAACATAAACGTCCTTACCGTCACAAAGGGTGTCAACATCAACCTCAATGGCCTCTTTCAAATAACGGTCAAGAAGTACAGGGTTGTCACCAGAGACACGCACGGCCGTTGAGATATATTTCTTCAAGCTATCCATTTCCTGAACAATTTCCATGCCCTGCCCACCAAGGACGTATGAGGGGCGTATCACAAGCGGGAAGCCTAGCTCCTCGGCCATCGTCACAGCCTCTTCAGCTGAACGTGCCAGTGCGTTGGGTGGTTGGCGCAGTTTTAGCTTATGGATAAGCTGTTGGAAGCGCTCACGGTCTTCTGCCAAGTCAATTGCATCTGGGTCAGTTCCCAAAATTGGAATGCCTTCTTCCTGCAACATATTGGCGAGTTTGAGTGGCGTTTGACCACCAAGCTGGACAATCACACCCTTGAGCTTTCCATCCTGATTTTCAGCATGAAGTAATTCTAGAACGTCCTCTCCTGTCAATGGCTCAAAATATAAGCGGTTGGATGTATCAGGGTCGGTGGAAACCGTTTCAGGATTACAATTAACCATAATGGTTTCATAACCTGCGTCCTTAAGCGCATAGGCCGCATGGACACAGCAATAATCAAATTCAATGCCTTGCCCGATACGGTTAGGGCCTCCGCCGAGAATAACGACCTTTTCTTTCTCACATGGTGCAATTTCAGAAACAGGCGTATCCAGCCCGTTTCCTTCATAAGTCGAATACATATAAGGGGTGAGTGAAGGCAGTTCAGCTGAACAGGTATCTACGCGCTTATAGGCAGGGCGTATGCCATAGGATTGGCGTGTTTCGCGCACTTGTTTTTCATCCATGTCCACCAGTTTTGCCAAACGCTCATCCGAAAAGCCTAAGCGTTTAACCGCTGCCCAATCCTCCGCATCCTTGGGAAGTCCGTTTTTGCGAATATCATCCTCGACAGTCACAATGTTCTGGATACGCTCCAGATACCACTTATCGTATTTTGTGATGTCATAGATTTCATCCAATGACATACCCAAGCGCATGGCCTGTGCGACATAGAGAATACGTTGCGGCGTAGGCTTGTAAAGAGCCGCACGAATTTGGTCAGGGTGAGGAGTTTTTTGTTCCTTGGAAGGCTGTCCGATTTGAATGTCATCAAAGCCTGTGATGCCCTTTTCCAGTGAACGGAGCGCCTTTTGCATGGACTCTTCAAAACAGCGCCCAATCGCCATGGCCTCTCCAACCGATTTCATGGCTGTGGTCAGGCCATTATCGGCGCCTTTAAATTTTTCAAACGCAAAGCGCGGAATTTTTGTAACCACATAATCAATGGTCGGCTCGAAGGAGGCGGGTGTCTTGCCACCTGTAATATCATTGGTCAGCTCATCCAGTGTAAAGCCAACCGCCAGTTTGGCCGCGACCTTGGCAATGGGGAAGCCTGTGGCCTTTGAGGCAAGGGCAGATGAGCGCGAGACGCGCGGGTTCATTTCAATGACCACCATGCGCCCTGTTTCGGGATGTATTCCAAATTGACAGTTCGAGCCGCCTGTTTCCACGCCAATGGCACGCAAAATATCAAGCGAGGCATTACGCATCATTTGGTATTCTTTATCCGTCAGGGTCAATGCTGGTGCAACAGTGATGGAGTCGCCCGTATGCACACCCATCGGGTCGATATTTTCAATGGAGCAGACGATGATACAGTTATCAGCCTTGTCGCGGACGACCTCCATCTCATACTCCTTCCAACCGAGCATGGATTCATCAATCAGAACCTCGTTCACGGGGGAGGCGTCCAGCCCTTCCTTCACAATTTTCTCAAATTCGGAACGGTTATAGGCCACACCACCACCTGTTCCACCCATTGTAAAGGAAGGGCGGATAATGGCGGGAAGGCCAGTATCTTTCAGCGCCTCTAATGCTTCCTCATAAGAATGGACAACTGCACTTTTGGGCGACTCAAGGCCGATTGTATCCATACAATTACGGAATTTCTGGCGATCCTCGGCCTTTTCAATCGCCTCCTGATCGGCGCCAATCATCTCTATGCCAAGGCGCTTAAGCGTTCCATTTTCAGCGAGTGCCAATGCCGTATTCAAAGCTGTTTGCCCACCCATGGTTGGCAGGATGGCGTCTGGTTTTTCACGCTCCAAAATTTTGGCAACGACGTCAGGCGTAATCGGCTCAATATAGGTCGCATCCGCCAGTTCCGGGTCTGTCATAATGGTCGCAGGATTGGAGTTGACTAGGATGATACGGTAGCCTTCCTCCTTCAGTGCCTTACAGGCCTGTGCCCCCGAATAGTCAAATTCGCACGCCTGCCCTATAATGATGGGGCCTGCGCCAATAATACAAATGGATTTGATGTCGGTTCTTTTAGGCATGTTTTTCCTCTTACTACCTTACGCGTTTGCTTTCTCAAATGTGTCAGTTTGGTCGTTATATTCAAGGATGGCGCCTGCCTCCATATCAAAGAGCCACCCTTTAATCTCTATCTCGCGCTCCGCAGATGCCTTTGCGACAGAGGGGTATTTTTTCAAGTTTTGAATGCTCTCAAGCACGATTTGTTGTTCGGCAACGCGGTGAAACTCAAGGTCGGTTTCGCCATGCGTGCAAATCTCGCGTGCGTGTGTCACACCTTCCTTGGCAACATTGATGAAGCTGGCAATTTCATCATCATCGATATTATTGATGAGTGCATTGACCGCACCGCAATGCGTGTGCCCCATCACAATAATTTTTTTGACGTTCTGGTAATGCAGTGCAAATTGAAGTGCAGCCGCCAAGGCCGTTCCCTGTTGGTAAGGACGGACAATCGCACCCATCGCCTTATGGGCAAAAAAAGTCCCCGGTTTGGGGTCAAAAATTGTGCCGGGGTTTGCGCGTGAATCAATACAGCTAATGATAAAATAATCAGGATCCTGCCCATCCTCGAGCAGTTGTGCCATAAGTTCCGGCTGGTCGCGATAGACGCGGTTGCGGAAGCGGTCAAACCCTTTCAGCAAATCCTTTGGCATGATTTCTCCTTATGCACTTTTCTTTGTTTTCGTTGTTGTATCTTGGGTCTCACGTATCATTTCGATGAAGCGGTCAAACAGATAATGACTGTCCTGTGGTCCGGGGGAGGCCTCGGGATGGTGTTGCACAGAAAAGGCGGGCTTGTCCTTAACCCGAATACCCTCGTTACTCTCATCAAAAAGAGACACATGTGTAATTTCTACATTATCAGGAAGTGTGTCCTCAATAACTTCAAAGCCATGATTTTGAGATGTAATTTCAACTTTGCCAGTTTGCAAATCCTTGACAGGGTGGTTGGCACCGCGGTGACCAAGTCCCATTTTGCGTGTTTTGCCACCAAGGGCAAGTGTGAGCATCTGATGCCCCAAACATATCCCAAACAAAGGCATATCGGCTTCTAGCAATTCTTTAATCACTGGCACAGCGTATGCACCAGTGGCCGCAGGATCGCCCGGACCGTTAGAGAGAAAGACACCATCGGGCTTGAGCTTCATAATATCTTGAGTGGACGTTTTACCAGAGACAACGGTGACTTTTGCCCCCGTATTAGCCAGACAACGCAGGATGTTACGCTTGGCGCCATAATCAATGGCAACTATATGCAGGTCGCGAGCCTCGCTCTTACCATATCCTGTGCCAAGCGCCCAAACCGTCTCATCCCAGTTATAGTCATTGTTGCACATAACCTCTTGTGCCAAATCAGCGCCTTCAAGTCCGCTCCATTTTTGAAGCTGGGCGAAGAGTTTATCCAGATCAAATTTGCCTTTGTAATTGACACAAAGCAGCCCGTTTGGCGCGCCACCATCACGAATTTTCTGGGTGAGTGCGCGCGTATCAACGCCTGTGATACCAGGCAAATCATGGTCCTTCAGCCACGCATCCAAATGTTTTGTCGAACGCCAGTTGGAGGGGTCGGTGATACGCTCGCGCAGGACAAGGCCGCAACAAGCGGGATCGAGCGTTTCAATGTCTTCGGCATTTGTGCCGACATTGCCAATATGGGGAAAGGTAAATGTAATAATCTGGCGGGCATATGAGGGGTCGGTCAGGATTTCCTGATACCCTGTCATAGAGGTGTTAAAACAGACCTCGCCAATTTTGGTGGTTTCAGCGCCAATGCCGTATCCCCAGATGAGTGTGCCATCGTTTAACAATAAACAGGCTGTCGCATTTTTAGGCTTTTGTGAGGAAGAAAAATCAGGCATATTCCAGTCGCTTTTTTAAATCGTGTTTACTTTGAGCACTGGAAGCCTATTTTAATAGTGAAAAATACAAAGAAAGAAAAGGAAAAATGTCAGAAAAACGCACAGAAATTAACACTGCAATGAAGCAAGCCTTGAAAGATAAGGATAATTTGCGTTTGTCCACAATCCGCCTAATTAATGCGGCGATTAAAGATCGTGATATTGCGGCCCGTTCCAACGGAAATGCAGAGGGGATTTCAGATGATGAGATTCTTGCGCTTCTTCAATTCATGATTAAACAGCGTAACGAATCGATAAAGATGTATCAGGATGCCAATCGCGCCGAACTGGCTGCGCAGGAGCAAAATGAGATTGAAGTGATTCAGACATTTCTGCCAGCCCAACTTTCTGATGAAGAAACATCAAAGGCCGTGGAAGAGGCGATTACCGAAACGGGCGCAGAGAGCATTAAAGATATGGGTAAAGTCATGGGTGTTCTCAAATCCAAATATGCAGGACAGCTGGACATGGCAAAGGTCGGCCCCGCCGTTAAAGCAAAATTGGGCTAAATAGTCTTGACCTCAGCGCTATAAGTGATTGCTCTTTGAACCTTATATTTGCTATGACTTAAACCATAATGAGTTTATCTCCGCGTTTTTTAGATGAATTGCGCTCACGCGTGACATTGTCCGATATTGTCGGACAATCCGTGCGCCTGACCCGTGCGGGTCGCGAATATAAGGGGTGTTGCCCCTTTCATAAGGAAAAAACGCCAAGTTTCACCGTTAATAATGACAAGCAATTCTATCACTGCTTTGGGTGTGGCGCGCATGGAGATGCCATTGGCTTCCTGATGCAGGATAAGGGGCAGTCCTTTATCGAGGCCGTTGAAAATTTGGCCGCACGTGCGGGCATGGAAGTACCCAAGGCCACGCCGCAAGAACGACAGAAAGAAGAAAAGCGTAAGGGCTTGCACCAGCTGATGGATGCGGCAACCGTTTTTATGCAAGACCAGCTTGAAAGTCCCGAGAACAGGGATGTCATGACCTACATGACAGGACGTGGCTTTAGCGCAGATATTTTAAGCGCCTTCCGTGTTGGATATGCGCCAGCCGATGGTCAGGCCATCCGTAAATATCTTAAGGCGGAGGGGTTTGATGATGCGCAAATGATTGAGGCAGGTGTTTTGCGTACCTCGCAAAAAGGTGGTGAGCCTTATGCCTTTTTCCGTGACCGCGTTATGTTTCCAGTGACAGATAAGCGCGGACGCGTGGTGGCCTTTGGCGGGCGTATTCTGCCCGAAAATATTCGCCCACCTGCACAAGGTGATTTTACACCGCCCAAATATATCAACTCGTCTGATACAGCGCTCTTTCATAAGGGGCGTATGTTGTACGGAGAGGCACTAGCGCGGCAAGCCGCATATGAGGGGCACACAATTCTTGTCGTTGAAGGGTATCTGGATGTGATGGCCTGTTATCAGGCAGGCATTCGCGGTGCGGTTGCGCCGCTGGGTACAGCGCTCACCGAGGACCAGATCGCAAGCCTATGGACGATGGGGCATCTGGATGAAGAGAAAAATCCTGTTCTGTGTTTTGATGGTGATAATGCAGGACGTCGTGCCGCGGCGCGCGCTGTTGAACGTATCTTGCCGTTACTAAAACCTGGTAAATCTGTGCGACTAGCGTTTCTGCCAGAGGGCGAAGACCCTGATACCTATATCAAGAATAAAGGGCGCGATGGCTTCGTCCAGATTTTGAAAACGGCCATTCCCTTACACCGCTTTATCTGGGAAGAACAAACAGAAGGGCGTGATTTCTCAACCCCTGAATCGCGTGCCGGACTTGCGGAAACACTCGAAAAAATTGCGACACAAATTGGTGACCGCGCTGTTCAGAATTATTACAGACAAGCCTTCCGTGACAAGCTTTGGGAGGCGTTTCGCTACAGTACGAAGCAAAAATCAGGTGGGCGTGGCGGTGCGAGCCAACCAAATATCGCGCTTAAGAAGCCCGTGGCGGGCCAACATAAAAACGCCGTACGACTGGAGCGCATCCTTGCAACGCTTATCAACCACCCCGCACAGATTTTAGAGTTTGAAGAGCAGCTCTCTGTCTTGAACGAAGGAGCCGAAAATTATCTAGAGCTACTTCATGAGATGATGGAGTTCGCGGGCGAGGTTTCAGAAAAAGACCTTGACACGAGGAACCTAAAAGACCATTTAAATGCAAATGGTTACGGGCAGCTTCTTGAAGCGTTGTCTAAAGAAACTATGTATATTCATGCGCCTTATGCACGACCAAA
This sequence comes from Micavibrio sp. UBA2137, assembly GCA_002328415.1. GTDB lineage: Bacteria > Pseudomonadota > Alphaproteobacteria > Micavibrionales > Micavibrionaceae > UBA2137. The sequence goes on from DCXL01000004.1 coordinate 36,723, forward strand.
ATGCGAGGCACATGATGTGGCAGAGGGATTACAGGATTTATTTGATCGGATGGCAGAAGAAAGACTTCTGGCCGAGGTCGGACAGGCAGGGCGCAAGATGAGCGCCGAGTTTGGAGAAGATGCGCAGGAAAGATTGCTTGAAATGCGCAAATTGCTTGGCGGTGGGTCGTCAAGCTAAGTTCGAGATATCTCTCTGACAAAACAGCATAAATATTAGCAACGATAAGGCGCGATATTATATGCGTGTGGGGTTTCCTTTTATGGTGATTCGCCATACATTTATGGGTGATTCTTTGCCAAAGTGATTCGTTTGAGACGGATAGCAAGGCGAGGTTGTGAAGATTTAGCAGGACAGATAAGACGATTTATGGCAAAAAAAGACGATAAAACAAACAAAGATAAAGATGATGATGCTAAGGTAAAAAAGCCTACGGGTTCGTTTAAAGCTGTCATCAAGAAATTGCTTTCGGAAGGCAAAAAGCGCGGCTACATCACCTATGATGAAGTGAACGAGGCTTTGCCAACGGATGACTTCTCCTCTGAACAGATTGAGGATGCGATGTCTGCTATCTCTGATATGGGAATCCAAATGGTGGAATCTCAAGATGATTATGATGAAGATGAAGGCAATGATGGCGACGATGGTGAGAAATACGAAAAAAGCGGAAATATAAAATCTGACGATACAGGTCGTACAGATGACCCTGTGCGCATGTATTTGCGCGAAATGGGAACGGTTGAATTGCTCTCACGTGAGGGCGAGGTCGCCATTGCCAAACGTATTGAGGCTGGCCGTGAGATGATGATTGGTGGGATTTGTGAATCTCCACTGGCCATTGAATCGATGATTGCCTGGTACGAAGCGCTTGAAAAAGAAGATATCTTGCTACGTGATGTTATTGACTTGGATGCCACTTTTGCTGAAACCCATGGCGTGACCTATGCCACAAAGGCAGATGATGAGAAAAAAGAGGCCGAGGCAAAGGAAAAAGAAAAGCAGAAAGAAAAGGCCGCTAAGGAGGCTTCTAAAAAGACTGCTAAATCCGCCAAGAACGATGATGATGAAGATGAGGACCAAACAGAAGGTAGTGGTGAGGATGAGGATGATGATGAGGACGAGGATGATGTCCAGCTCTCTTTGACTGCCAAAGAATCTGAACTGTTCCCGATTGTCATGGAATTGTTCAAGGACATTCAGAAAACTTATAAGAAAATGCAGAAGGTCCAGCAAACGCGTCTGGATGCTATCCAGCACGGGAAAGACCCTGATAAAAAGACCAATGAGAAATATCTCGCCCTGAAAAAGGAAATGGTTGATCACATGAATTCAGTTCATTTGAACAATTCACGTATTGAACAGTTGGTCGAGCGTCTTTACACAATGAACCGTGACTTGGTTGCCATTGAAGGACGTATCATGCGCCTTGCCCTTAATCACAAGGTTAAGCGCGATGAATTTCTTGAAACATATCACGGTTCTGAACTTGACCCGAACTGGATTAAGGATGTTGCCAAGCTGAAAGGTAAGGGCTGGAAAGAGTTTGCCGAGGCCGAGGGTGAGAGCGTTAATCAGTTGAAGGACCAGATTGCTGCTATTGCCGATGAAGCCATGCTACCGATTAGAGAGTTTCGCCGTATTGTTCATACTGTACAAAAGGGTGAGCGCGAGGCCGCACGTGCGAAGAAGGAGATGGTTGAGGCCAACTTGCGCCTTGTAATTTCGATTGCCAAGAAATACACCAACCGTGGACTACAATTCCTTGACCTTATTCAGGAGGGAAATATTGGCCTGATGAAGGCGGTTGATAAATTTGAATATCGCCGAGGATACAAATTCTCAACCTATGCCACATGGTGGATCAGACAGGCCATTACACGTTCTATTGCCGACCAGGCGCGCACCATTCGTATCCCTGTGCACATGATTGAGACAATTAACAAGATTGTCCGCACAAGTCGCCAAATGATCCACGAGATCGGTCGCGAGCCAACACCAGAGGAATTGGCCGAACGCCTGCATATGCCACTTGAGAAGGTGCGTAAGGTGCTCAAAATTGCCAAAGAGCCTGTTTCCCTTGAAACACCAGTGGGTGATGAGGAGGATTCAAATCTGGGTGATTTCATTGAGGATGCAAATGCTATCCTGCCGATTGAATCAGCCGTGCATTCAAACTTGCGTGAGACAACAACGCGTGTTCTTGCCTCCCTTACACCGCGTGAGGAACGCGTGCTTCGCATGCGCTTTGGTATCGGTATGAATACAGACCATACGTTGGAAGAGGTCGGGCAACAATTTAACGTGACGCGCGAGCGTATTCGTCAGATTGAAGCCAAGGCTTTGCGCAAGCTGAAGCATCCAACGCGTTCTAAAAAATTGCGCAGTTTCCTTGATACTTAAGGATCGATACTTAGGATAAGGCTTAAATAGGACAAACAAAAAACCCGCGCTCAAATTGAGGCGGGTTTTTGCTTGCGGCTTGTGCCGTAATTTCTGAGTTTATTCTGCGTCAATCTCATATTCCATCTCGCCCTGACGCACACTTGGAATAATTTGACCGTTATCGTCTGTCCCAAGCTCGTCTTGAACCTGCATTTCCTTGGCCACTGGTGCGTCATCGCTAACAATGACATCCGTATCCGCTTCGACTGCATTTTCAAGCTGGCTTATGGCATCAGCACTCTCAGGTTGAGCGCTCATAGGCATGTTATTATTTTCTTGTTCTGCCTGAGCAAGAATATCCGAAAGCTGTGTGTAAGAGCCATCGCCTGCAGAAGGCCTCAATTCAGACATTATAACTTTATTTTTCATGATGATATCATTGTTTGCACTTTGACGTTCGATGGTAGTGACATTTGTTTGCGGGTTTGTTTCAACTCTTGTTTCCATGGCTTGTGCACCGTGAAAAGTTAAGAGCGATAATGTGGCAACTGTTCCAAGAGCGAGCATTTTCTTAGTGTAAGACATAGTAAATTCTCCTTAATGTGATGTCGTAAAGGGTATAGAGCAGACTTTCGTGCAGCTGCTTGAAGCTTTGTCTGCAGAAGTTGCTACTGATGATGGCGCAAAGAAAATAAGCGCTGCAAGCATCAGTGCAAAAAAGATATAAAATTTTTGATTTAGTATATTCATAATTTACAAACGCAAATTTTGAATTTTGGTTCGCACCGTTTTGAAACAGTTTTGTAAAATTTTTGTTACGGACGAGGACTTTACGACTTAACAGGCGTTCGACGACCTGATATAGATGTGAATGAAACGACGTTTCAAGGGCCTGTAGCTCAGCTGGTTAGAGCAGTCCGCTCATAACGGATTGGTCGGGGGTTCGAATCCCTCCGGGCCCACCATTACCATTTAAATCATTGAATCTTAAGACGGGCCGCCCATAACGGGAGCAGCTGGAGCTGCTTGGGGTGCGTTTGCGCCAAGTGTGTCGTTAATGCGGTCAAATATTTGGGCGTAGCCCGTGCCAGAAGGGTGTAGTCCGTCAGATGAGCGTGCAACGCCGTCTGTGGAGACAAATGTGATGCCGCGTTCGCCCAGTTCGCGCTCCAAGGCCCCTTCAAGAGCGTCTTGTGCACGGTTGTAGCTTCGTGCCATTTGCGGGCCAAAGGCCGCATTGCCATTATAACCACCTGCGTCCACTTCATTTGGTCCAAGAACAACAGGGACCCCACCATTGGCAACAACTCGCTCTGCTATGTCTGCCAAGCGATCTGCATAGCGTTCGATAGCTTGTGAATTAGCGCCAGCCAAAGTAACCAGATCATTTGTGCCCATACTGATAATAACAACATCGCCTTGAGACACATTTGGAATGTCAGGTGTATTTGATCCAATGCCTATACCGCGACCATTCACACCCTGATTGTCAATTGAGGCAGCACCATTTAGATGTGCCCCAGCACCCTTTGCTATGGAGTCACCCCATAGAATAACATTCTGACCTTGCAGGCTAGGGATAGAAGAAGTTGCTGAGCTTGCGGTTGATGATGAAGCAGATGCCACAGGGCCATTTTGAGTGCCTGCAGATAAGCCTGCTTGCTCAGGTGTGCCTTCGGCATGGAAGTTAAATAAATTTCCAAGTCCCAAACTTTGTAAAATGCTCTGAAGGGCAGATATAAGCGGCTGTGCAAGATCACCTAATTCGAAATTTTGTGACGCGCTAGAAAAGGCACTGCCAAGTTGTACGGAAGTTTGAATGCTACCTCTATCTCTATTTCTCGTCTCAACCATGATTTATTTCTTTGATTACATTCCTGCTGGTGTTGCGGGTGCGGCAGGGGCAACTTGCTCTTCTTCCGCTGGTGAGGGCTCCTCAACAGGTGCGGCCTCTGCGGCGACATCTGCGGCAGCATCAGGTGCGTCGGCCACTTCATCTGCGGCGGCAACTGTGAAGTCTCCACGGCTTGAGATCTCTTGACCTTCTGCATTACGTTCAACGCGAAGCTGGCCTTTTTCTGCCTCCGTAGAGTAAGCGCTCTCAGAGCGTTGCATCTGTGCATCAATTTGTGTCCAGATTTCGGTTGGAACACGAACAAGTTGTCCACCTAAGCTGATTTCAACGCTATTTTCAGGTGTAAGTTCGTATCTGTCCCATGTGGGCATTTCACCAATGGGGCGTCCGCCACGCACATCTTCAGCAGCCTCGCGCAGTTGCTTTGTAAAATCTTGGTAGGCACGCGGATCATCGGTATGTGACCAGTCTGAATGGCTATCCTGTTTGTCTGCAGCATCGTGCAAATCATCAACCGAGAAGCGAATGGTTTGTCCATCAGGCAACCCTGCTGTGGTCGTAAGGATGCTATCATGCGTTCCTTCTGTGAAACGTGTTGGGTTTTCCGCAAAAACTTGACGAAAATCTGCATCATCCCTGTATGGCATATCACCGCCATTACGTCTTTGTAATGTGTTATAGATGTCTTCGTTAGCTGACCTGTCAAACAAGATACTGCCATCAGAAACGGCTGGCATAATAAGTGCCACATTGTCATCAGAGATTTGATAGATATTAGACACGCCATTAACGCTGCGTGCAATCAGAACATATGAGTTTACTTCGTTTGAGTAGGCGAGTACATGCTCAGCTGACTCAGGGTTGTTTTCCTGACGTGCAATAATGTCTGACATTTCTGTTAATACATCATTGCGAGAAATTTCAAAGCTGTCATTAATGCCAAATGGTGGAAGAGAGGCTTCGACAACAATCTCTGTGCCTTCGACTTCAGCAGCAGCTTCTGCGGCTGGCTCGCCCGCAACAGTGCGAATGCGAGCTTCTGTTTGCGAATTTTCCATTGTGATCGCGCCATCTATAAAACGGCCATCAATTGCCGTTAAATTACCACCTCTTGAAACGAAAACTTGCGCACTTTCTGTATTTAGGTCAGGTGCGCTTGGGTCGTCATCATTGGCTTGTACAGCAAGAAGTGCAACTTGGAGCGCGGCGACTTGACCTTCAGATTCAAGATGTGTCGTAATTGTTTCAAAATTGGCCTGATCATCACCTTCAACAAGTTCAAGCTCATTGGCCTCGGCATAACGCTGCATAGCTTGACGTGTGCTATCGCCAATTAAACCGTCAATTTCAAGATTTGCCTCTGGATCAAGCAAGTTCAGGGAGGCCTGCATGCCAGACACGCCTGTTGTTTTGATTGTGTTGCGCACAGCGCGGTCAGTCATTTCACCGGCTTGGCCGTCCATCGCAACGGCTTGTGCCTCGGAGATGCGGTCGCCGAGATGTTCATTTGCCCAGCCTCCAACAGCATTAACTGCTCCTTGGCGGACAAGCGCGTTCTCTTCACCTGTTAATCCTCTAACAAAGGCCTGTGAGAAAGTACTGTTATCGTCCAAAAGCGTTTCAGCAGCCTCAAGGATTTGTGGAATTTCGGCTTCATCAAGTGTCTCACCGATATCAGGTAAGGATGCATATTGTTCACGGAGTGCGTTATAGGCGGCCATGCTAGCCTCACCAAAATTACCATCAATTCCATTTGTGTCACCACCCATCACTGTAATCAGTGACTGGATCGACATCACAGCCTGTTCACCTGTTGGCATTAACTCAGTTGGTCTTGTACTCATAACTCACCCCAAAATCCATATTCGGTTATGAGCAAATTATGCCGTCAAACAGTTAACATAATCTAAAAAAATTAAATTATGATTATATCTCAATAGGTTAAAGGTATTAAAAATTTAGGTTTCCCAGCTTTTTAGGCTGCGAGTTTCTTTTGAAGGTAGTGTTCCAGCTTTTGCTTTAATTGAACGCGATCAACAGGCTTTGAAATATGATCGTTCATACCTGCTTCCTTGAACTTCTTAAGTTCCGTGCCATAGATGTGTGCTGATAAAGCAATAATAGGTAAGTCTTTATATTTTTCTTGCGCGCGCAGTGCTTGTGTGGCTTCAATCCCATTCATGTCAGGCATATTAACGTCCATAAGAATAAGGTCGTAGTCAGTCTTTTTTACTGCATCAAGGACTTCTTGTCCTGTGGAGACAAATGTCGCCTTATGCCCAAGCTCGCTTAAGAGATGTTCCATAACAATGAGATTGGGCTGATAGTCTTCGGCAACCAAAATGCGTGATGTTTCCCAAAACTTCTGGTTTTGAGGCGGGCGTCCACCTAGCATTTCAACTGCAGATCCTTCATTGGAATTGGTGTTTACTATACGATTAGGAAGCGTGACGAAGAATTTTGTACCGAAACCAAGGCGACTTTCGACGTTAATTTTTCCATCCATTTCATTTAGAAAATTCTTCACAATGGATAGGCCGAGACCTGTGCCCTCATAATGAGTTGTTTGGTGTGCTTTCTCAAAGCTTTTGAAAATGCGCGTCACATCCTCTTCGGCAATGCCCATGCCTGTATCAATAATTTGAAATTCGATATCAGCCAGGCCATTTGTGTTTGTTTGTCTGCTGTAGCCAGCCTTGAGTGTAACCGCGCCCTCTTTTGTAAATTTAATGGCGTTGTTCAAAATATTGATAAGGATTTGCTTGATGCGAACTTTATCACCCATATAAGTGGTGCCACGTAAATCGGCATAATCAATATTAAAGGCAATGCGCTTCTCGCGTGCGCGCGGTGTCATGATGCTAATAATTTCCTGGAATAGCATTTCAAAAGAAAACGGCTCATCCGAAAGTGAGAACGATTTTGCTTCAAGAGAAGAGAGATCAAGCACAGAATTTACAATCTCGAGGAGAGCCTCTGATGATGTACGAAGTGACTTTATAAGCTCTTGCGTATCGGCAGACAGGCTTGATTTCTTTTCGGCTAATATTTGGGACGTGCCAACGACAACATTCAAGGGTGTACGCAGCTCATGGCTCATATGGGCAACAAAGGCCGATTTTGCGTCATGGGCCTCTTGAATCTGCATATTTGTTCGGCGTGTTTTTAATAAACTCTCTACTAGTTCTGCATATTGGGTAAGGGAAGTAAGGTCATCTTTATTAAATTTTTTCCTTGGCTTCGTATCTACTATACAAAATGTACCAAGGTTATAACCGTCTTCAGATTTGAGAGGCACACCCGCATAAAAGCGAATATAGGGTTCACCAGTTACAAGTGGATTATTTTTAAAGCGGTCATCTTTGTGCGTATCATAAACGATTAGTGGGGTGTCCTCTAATATCGCATGCGCACAGAAGGCCACATCACGGCTTGTTTCTGAGATATCAACGCCGGTACAGGATTTAAACCACTGACGGTCTTTATCAACAAAAGAAATGAGTGCAATCGGGACGTCGAAATGCTTTTTGGCTAATTGAATAAGAAGGTCAAAATCCTTTTCAGCTTCTGTATCAAGGATATTCTCGTCTAAAAGCGCGTTGAGGCGCTCAGATTCATTGTCTGGGAGGGGTGGGCGCGGAGCATTCATGTGCGTTTTACGCTGAGTCACATGAAAACCTTTCCAAGCAAGAGTTGTGATAAGACACTTTATTACCGATAAAGCCGTTCCCTGTCAATTTTATTCGGTTTGAATATAACTTTATGTCGTTTTTGTATTTATTTGAGAAATCAGGAACTTCATGACCATTCAGTCCATTTGTAAGGCGTAGTTCAAATGAATGACTAATAAAGGAGAATAATAAATGTCACAATTAAATGGTAAAAAAATCGCATTTCTAGCGACAAATGGGTTCGAATATAGCGAATTGGAACAACCATGGCAGGCCTGTAAAGACGCAGGTGCGGATGTCGAACTGATTTCATTGGAAATGGGTGAAATTTCAGGCAAAACTAGTGGTAAGGAAGGCACATTCACAGTCGATAAAATCATTAGTGAAGTTTCGGCCTTAGATTATAATGGGCTTGTATTACCAGGCGGTCTGCAAAATCCAGATACGCTTCGCACAAATGAACAAGCCGTTCAATTTGTCCGCGATTTCTTTAAACAAGGTAAACCAGTTGGCGCAATCTGTCACGGTCCATGGATGTTGGTCGAAGCCGATGTTGTCAAAAACCGCAAGGTCACATCATATAAAAGTATCAAAACAGATTTGATTAATGCAGGTGCAAATTGGGTTGATCAAGAATGTGTATGCGATGAAGGATTGGTCACAAGTCGTACACCAAAAGACCTTCCAGCATTTTGCGCTAAAATCATTGAGGAATTCAATGAGGGCAAACACGACGACCAAGTCGCCGAAGCCGCATAACATAAAAATATAGACAAAATAAAAAGCCCCATCACGGGGCTTTTTTTATGACTTACTTCAAAAACCTTGTCAGGCTCTCATTCAGCTCTTTGGTGTGTGTGAAGTTCAACCCGTGCGGGGCGCCTTTAATGACATCAAGCTGACTGCCTGCAATCATTTCATGGGCGCGCTGCCCGCTTTTCTCCAGAGGCACAGTTTGGTCATCATCCCCATGAATAATGAGTGTTGGAATGTTAAAGGCGGCCATGTCTTTGCGGAAATCGGTCCGTCCAAAAGAATCGACGCAATCGAGAACGGCCTTTTTCGAGGCAGAGGCGGCCACCATTTGATTGAAGTGTAATTGATCCTTGCTGATGCGGTCTTTGTTATTCTCGTAAGTGACAAAATATTCCCCAAAGCCTGCAAAGAAACCAACAAAATCATCTTGAATGCCGTCCTTCATACCATCAAAGACCTCACCCTCGACACCCTCTGGGTTATCATCTGTTTTGAGCATGAACGGGGTAACTGATCCAATAAGAACCGCCTTGGCAATTTTGTCAGTGCCATAGTTCCCGATATAGCGTGCAACCTCGCCACCGCCCATGGAAAAGCCAACTAGGCTTACATTGTCTAGCTTAAGCTGGTCAATCAAGCGCTTCAGATCCGCTGCAAGTGTGTCATAATTATACCCATTCCATGGTTTATCCGACTGTCCAAAGCCGCGGCGATCATAGGCAATGACGCGGTGTCCTGCCGCAACAAGCGCACTGATTTGGTCGTCCCACATGCGATGGGAGAGCGGCCAACCATGGATAAGAATAACGGGGTCACCTGTCCCATAATCTCCATAATAAAGGGCAATGTCATCTTTGGCTGTGCATGATGTGTAGGGCATGGGCTTTCTCCGTTTTTTGAAAATCTTGCTTTATAACCTAAACAGATGGCTTTTCTTTTCAAGGTGAAAGACTATTTCATTATTCATGAAACAATTACGCATATTCCTCTTAGGAACATTTATAGTGGCTTTGACAGCGCTGACAAGCGGTGTTGCAAATGCTGAAACGAAACAAGCTGTCCTTGCGGGCGGATGCTTCTGGTGCATCGAACATGATTTAGAAGTTTTGGGTGGTGTCGAGGATGTAAAATCTGGTTACGCAGGCGGGGAAGTCGAAAATCCGACTTATGAACAAGTCTCCTCTGGCACAACAGGGCATTACGAGGTTGTGCAGGTGACGTATGACTCCGATAAAATATCCTATGCACAGTTGCTGGATGCGTTTGTTGAAAATGTAGACCCCTTTGATAGTGCGGGGCAATTTTGTGACAAAGGGCAACAATATAAGGCTGCTATTTTCACAAGTGATCCTGCTGAGCGTGCCTTGGCAAAAGAAAAGCTTGATGCAATCAGACAGAAATTTGGAAAAGAACCCACAATCTTGCTTTTGGACAGTGCAACTTTCTATCCCGCAGAGGATTACCATCAGGATTATTCTGAGAAAAACCCTATGCGCTATAAATTTTATCGTTGGAATTGTGGTCGTGATCAGCGTTTAGAGCAGGTCTGGGACAAATAAGTCACTATTTACAAAATAAATTTTTCAATTTGTTAATTGTACTTACCATTATTCTAAGTTGAATGTATTCTTTGTAAGACTTTTGATAAAACTAACAAAGGACTCTCTTATGAAAACGACTTTATTTGCCACGGTTGCAGCAGTTGCAATCGCTTTTTCTGCGCCTTCAATGGCCCAAGATATGGGATCATCACCATTAACAGGTGCTTATATTGGACTTCTTGGGGGTTATACTAATACCGAGCTAGAAGCTGGTGGTGCTAGTGAAGACCTAACTGGTGGCGATTACGGAATATTCGCAGGTTTTAAGCTTGATAAATATTTAGAAAACTCAATCGGTATTACAGGCGCCATTGAAGCGCATTATGCATGGTCTACTGCGGATGAGGAGATTGGCGGTATTACTTTGGAAAAAGATAGCGAATTTGGAATTAGTTTTCGTCCAGGTATCTCAATTTCAGAGAGATTTAACCCTTACGGTATTATCGGATATAAGCGCACAGAATTTGACGCATCTGGTTTTGGTTTGAGCGCATCTGAGGATTACAATGGTTTAGAGCTTGGTTTAGGTGCAGAAGTTCTTTCTTACGGAAATATAGGTTTCAGACTGGAATATGCTCACACATGGTATGATGAAGATGATGGCCTGGATGTAGACGAAGATACAATCCGTGCTGGTGTCTCATACAACTTCTAAATCAAAGTATTATCATGCAAAGAGCCTGTCCTTCGCGACAGGCTTTTTTTATGCGCGAAAAAGTTGACAAGGCACATAAAATCCTTATAACTGCGACTATTCCTGCGAAAGAGGGTTTTTAACCCCGTTGAAATAAGGAAATGGTTCTTTATCTCAAATCTAATGTGATCGGGCAGGACAATTAAAAAAGGAAGTAAAAATGAGCGGAAAAAGACTAGAATCCAAACATAAAATTGACAGACGCTTGGGTGTAAACCTTTGGGGTCGTCCAAAATCACCATTTAACCTGCGCCAAACAGGCCCAGGTATGCATGGTGCAAACCGTCGTAGCAAGCCAACAGACTATGGTATCCAGTTGGCGGCTAAACAGAAATTAAAAGGTTACTACGGTAATATTGGCGAGAAGCAATTCCGCCGTTACTTTGCCGAAGCCGAGCGCCTTCGCGGTGATGCAGGTCAAAACCTTGTTGGTCTACTTGAGCGTCGTTTGGATGCTGTTGTATACCGCGCGAAATTCGTTCCAACAGTTTTCGCGGCACGTCAATTCGTTAACCACGGTCATGTTCTTGTTAATGGCAAGCGCGTTAATATCCCATCTTACATGGTTCAAGAAGGAGATGTGATCGAAGTGAAGGAAAAATCACGCACAATGGCACTTGTTATGAGTGCGATTGAATCACCAGAACGCGATGTTGCAGAATATCTTGATGTCGATCACAAGAAATTCAAGGCCACTTTCTTGCGTGTACCTCAGTTGGAAGAAATTCCATACCCGGTTCACATGGAACCAAATCTGGTTGTCGAGTTTTACTCTCGATAAGAGAGCGAACCACACCCCTAGAGATTTTAAAGACCGCCTCATTAAACAGGCGGTTTTTTATTGGAGTTTTTAAGTGCTCAACGTTCCTAAAGTCCGTTGATGTGGTTTTAATTATTTTTCTTTCCGATGAGGGCGGAAATAATGCCGTGGAAGGTGCGGACTTCCTGTTCGCTTAAGTTTGCGCGGGTCAGCATGGTGCGAATATTATTGACCATGGTTGGTTTTAAATTCTCTTCGCGGAAGAAATGATTTGCCTCAAGCTCGGTTTCAAGGCGATTGCACAGATTAACAATCTCGTCCATGGGGGCGGGCGGTGTTTCTTCCGAAATGTTTGAGCTATCTGTGACGCGAAACTTATCCCATAAGGCATGACAGACTAAAAGAACAGCTTGTGCCAGATTAAGCGAGGTAAAGCCATCATTGAGCGGAATGGTGACCAAATGATGCATAAGGCTGAGTTCTTGATTATCTAACCCCGTGCGCTCGCACCCAAAGGCAAAAGCAATTTGTGCACCTTGAGTCGTTTCTTTGCTGGCCTTGGTAACAGCCGTGTTTAGATCTGAATGTGGCTTATTCAGCTCGCGCGCGCGTGCGGTGGTCGCAAAAACGGTGTGGCAATCAGCAATGGCCTTTTCCACAGTGTCAAAAATCGCGATTTCATTCATCAGTTCATAAGCGCCTGAAGCTGCACGTTCGGCCGAAGCGCTAGGCCAGCCATCCCTTGGCGCAACAAGGCGCAGGCGTGTCATGCCACAATTTATCATGGCGCGCATGCACATACCGATATTTTCCCCCAATTGCGGGCGAACTAAAATGATGATTGGTGCGTTAGAGGTACTCATGAGATAAAGTGGTATTTGATTTTACCGCACTTTGCTAGATTAAAGACACGATTAAAGGATATAAAATGTTTAGAGCTTTTTACCAAGAACACGCCCCCATCACACATGTTGCCGCCTTTTTCGCAACCTTTAGCGTGATTGCACTGTCAACAACAGCAGCACAAGCGGGACATCATGAAGATATGCAACATGATATGACGCCGACAGTCGAAGTTAGTGCAATGAAATCGACAACAGCGCCCCTTGTAAATGTCGAAGGTGAGGAAGCTGGCATGGTTACAATGATGGAAGGCACAAAAGGCGTTGTCTTCAAAATTGAAGGGACTGGATTTGCAGAAGGCTGGCACGGGGCGCATCTGCACCAGGTAGGTGACTGCAGTGATAATGAGGCAGGTTTTAAGGCGTCTGGTTCACATGTGAAGGCAGATGAGTCATCTAAGCATGGATATCAAAACCCTGAAGGGCCAGAAGCGGGCGACTTGCCAAATGTATTCGTACATCACAGTACGCTCAATGCCGAGTTTTATTCAGGCATGGTCAGCTATGATATGAATGTTGAAGGACGTGCAAAGCTTTTGGACGAAGATGGCTTTGCACTTGTCCTGCATGAGAATCCAGATGATATGGTAAGCCAGCCAATTGGTGGAGCAGGATCAAGAATCGCCTGTGCTGCCTTTAAATCTGTGAGTGAATAGGTATAGGTTTAGCACGCGATTGTAGGGTTATTCACACCCTAAAACATTGAAATTCTTAATGTTTGACATAATAACCTTTACAAATGGTTAAGAATGTGAGATAAACAAGAACAGAAAAAAGGAGTGGGACAATGTCATTAATGCAAAAACGTGAAGCGCTGAGATCGCGCCTTTATAACAAAACACAATTTGATATTTTGAACGAGTTTGAAACGCTCGACCCACAACGTAAAATGGTGCTTTGTGACCAGCTTCTTCACAGTGGTGTGACAACGTACAAAAATACAGTGAAGCTTCTTTGGCCTGTTGCAAATAGCAACGATGCTGTTCGCCTTGAAAAGTTTCTACGTTCACGCATGAAGCGTTAAGTTTAATCTAGGTTTACCCTCAGCTAACGGCTCTATCTATGATTGGAGCCGTTTTTTTGTGTTCTCAAAGCCGATAAGCGGAAGAAGCACACCCATTTCAGGTCCATGATCCATGCCTGTGACAGCCTGGCGCAAGGGCATAAAGAGGTCGCGGCCTTTACGACCTGTTTTTTCTTTGAGTGTTGACGTCCATGTGCTCCATGTATTTTCATCCCACGGGGCAGGGGGCAAATTATCATTGGCCGTTGCAATATAGTCCGCATCCTCAATTTTTGGTGTCACAGGGCCATTTGTCACTTGCCACCATTCTTCAATATCCTTGAAACGCGACAGATTTGGGCGGACAGCATTCCAGTAAGAGGCGTCAATATCACCCAGACCCATCTCAGATAGTCTGTCTTTGACGGCATCATAAGGTTTATCATGCAGGATTTTCGCATTTAAGCGGTTCAACTCTTCAACGTCAAATTTCGGTGTCCCGCGCGAAAACTTAGAGAAATCAAAGCTTTCAATAAGCGGTTTAAGTTCCGAAAACGGTTCAATCGGGTCAGAGGATCCTAAACGCGCCAAAAGTGAGGCAATTGCCATTGGCTCAAGCCCCTCGATATCGCGCAAATCCTTAATAGACATAGACCCAAGGCGTTTTGAGAGCTTGCCGCCCTCTGCATCAGAAATGAGCGGTAAATGAGCAAATTCAGGGACCTTTGCATCTAAAGCCTCAAACATTTGAATATGAAAGGCCGTATTGGATACATGGTCCTCACCGCGTACAACGTGGGTTATTCCAAAATCGATATCATCAATGACCGAACATATATGGTAAAGCGGGCTGCCATCCTCGCGGATAAGCACGGGGTCGGATAAAAGTGCGCCATCAAAGCTGACCTCGCCACGAATATTGTCAGTCCAGGTAATAGGTGTATGATTTAATTTAAAGCGCCAATGTGGTTGGCGGCCCTCGGCCTCATACTTCTTGATTTGTTCATCTGTCAAAGAAAGTGCAGCACGGTCGTAAATTGGTGGCTTTCCGCGCGCTAGTAAAGATTTACGCTTAAGATTAAGCTCCTCGGAGGTTTCATAGCAGGGATAGAGCCTGTCTGCGGCCTTTAACTGGTCAATAACGGCGCTATAACGGTCCATACGGTCGCTTTGTCGTTTCTTATCGTCCCAGTCCATGCCCAGCCATGTGAGGGCATCCTCAATAGCGTCCTCATATTCTTTCTTGGATCGCTCCTGATCTGTGTCATCCACGCGGAAGAGAAAATGTCCGCCTTCAGAGCGTGCAAAAAGCCACGTAATAAGCGCAGTGCGCAAATTACCAATATGAATCATACCAGTGGGTGAGGGGGCAAAACGTACGTGAACAGTCATAATAATGTCTTTTTTTCTTTAAATTTTAGACGCTAAACGTCTCATAGAGTTACGCGCTTTCGGAGGTGTTTTCAACGATAAACTCATGGATTAGCCTGTAAATCTGTTTGTGAGGGGCATGCGCCAATCACGTCCAAAGGACATCGCAGTAAGCTTAGGCCCAGGGGCTGCCTGCCTACGCTTATATTCAGAGCGTTGGAGCAGCTTATAGATACGCGTAATTTCATCCTTGCTTAGAGTGCTCTCCTCAATTTCAGCAGGCGTTTTGCGCTCCTCGATAAATGCCTTGAGAAGCATGTCGAGTACATTATAGGACGGCAGGCTGTCTGTATCCTTTTGGTTGTCACGCAGTTCGGCCGTTGGTGGCTTGGTAATGATGGTCGCGGGAATAGCTGGGCCTTGTGTATTACGCCAATGTGAGAGCGCGACAACATCTGTCTTATACAAATCCTTAAGTGGAGCAAAAGCACCAGACATGTCCCCGTAAAGCGTTGTGTAACCCACGGCAATTTCGGATTTATTGCTTGTGGAGAGCAGTAATGCGCCGCTGTGGTTTGATTGCGCCATCAAGAGGAGCGCACGTAGGCGTGCCTGCATATTCTCATGTGGAAGACCCTCCATATTTGGAAACATGTCCTCAAAGGCACTCGTATATGCGGCAAGGGGCAGATTTTCACATGGAATCCCAAGCGCATTAGCGCAGTCTTGCGCATCTTTAAGGGATTGCTCCGATGAAAAGCGCGAGGGTAGGAAGAAGGCCTTTACATGTTCTGCCCCCAATGCGTCAACGGCAACTACGGCGGTCAGCGCACTATCTATCCCGCCAGAAAGCCCAAGAAGAACAGATGAAAAGCCGTTCTTAACAACATAATCACGCAAACCCATTTTAATGGCGCTGTAGAGACTTTCCTCGCGGCTGGTTTTATCCACAAGCAGATTCGGTGCATTACCATTCTCTAAATTATCCGTTGAGAGTGAAAGGGTTTGCGCTGTAAAGGCAGGAATAAGGTTAGTAAAATTGCCGTTTCTATCGATCATGTGTGCGCCACCATCAAAGATGAGTTCGTCCTGTCCGCCAAGCAGATTCAGCGCAAGGTGCGGCAGTTTAGTCTCGGTGAAACGATTCTGCATAATGACTTCACGTTGTACGGCTTTTGTTTCTGTGTAAGGGCTGGCGCTTACAGTTATCAAAAATTCTGCGCCATCCTGTTTGAGTTTTTCTGCAACATCGGATAGCCACATATCCTCGCATATCATGAACCCAATGCGATGGCCTTTAAAAGTGGCGCATTGTGGCGTGTTTCCTGTCTTAAAGTAGCGCTTTTCATCAAAAACACCGTAATTGGGCAATTCCACTTTACGATGTGTATGAATGATCTTTCCGCCCTCACACAGATGCACACTGTTATAAAGGGTGTCTCCTTCGCGTTCAGGCACAGGTAGTAGAAAGGCAGGGAGCTCGCGTGTGCTTTCAAGAAGTGTTTCAATCTGGCCTTCTATCTGCATTATAAAGCCAGGTACATTGAGCAAATCTTCTGGTGGGTAGCCGCATAAGAATAACTCAGGAAAAATAACTAAGTCAGTTTTTCCATCATGTTCTTCTAAACAGGAGAGCATCTGCGAGGCATTGCCTTTAATGTCGCCAACAACGGGGTTGAGGCAGGCAAGGGTTACAGTGAGGGGTTTTGCGCTCATAGGGTTGTCAACCTGAGGGGATACTTTCTTGATACATCGTGACCAGTTCCTCGGCAGAAGTTGGGTGAATGGCCATAGTTGCATCAAAATCAGCCTTTGTCGCGCCCGCCTGCAAGGCTGTTGCAAAGCCCTGAATGATTTCAGGTGTGTCGCGTCCAAGTAAATGAATGCCAAGTACCTTGTCTGTGTCACGACAAACTATCAATTTCATCATTGTCTTTTCCTCACGCTTGGAAATCGTATGGATCATTGGCGTGAAAGTTGTTCTAAAGATTTTAACATCGTAGCCTTTTTTAACGGCATCTTCCTCGGATAGGCCGACCGTGCCGATCGGTGGTTGGGAGAATATGGCCGTTGCAATATGGTCATAATTGACAGTTCTGTTTTTAACATGGTCACTGCCAAACAGGCGGTCGGCCAGTACATGACCCTCAACAATAGCTACAGGAGTTAGCTTGATCGTGCTGGTGACGTCACCCACCGCAAAGATGTTATCGATATTTGTCTGGAAATGTTGATCGACAATGATTTCACCATTCTTGGAGGTTGTAACACCGGCCTTATCAAGTCCAAGTTTTTCTGTGTGAGGGATACGCCCGACAGCGGCAAAAAAAGTATCACATTTAAGCGTTTTCCCATTATCCAAATGAACAATCGTTTTGTTGTCGTCTTTTGAGAGTTTCTCAACGGCAGTTTCAAAATGAAGCGTCACATTTTGTTTTTTCATTTCTTGGGCAAGTCCAAGGCGTAAGTCATCGTCAAAGCCTCTTAAAAACATAGGTCCATGATAGATTATCTCCACATCACAGCCCATGCCCTGCAAGATATGCGCAAATTCAACAGCGACGTAGCCGCCGCCATAGATGATGGTTTTGCCAGGATGTGAAGGCAGGTGAAAGACATCATCTGACACAATCGCATGTTCATGGCCAGGTATTGCAAGGCAGCGCGGTTTTCCGCCAACAGCAATCAAAATTTTATCAGCTGTAATGGTTTCCTTACCGTCAATTTCGAGAGTGTGTGCGTCAACAAAACGAGCATATCCTTCGAAAATATCGACATTATTCTGTTTGAGTATTTTCTCATAAATTGCATTTAGTCTATTGATTTCCTTGTCTTTATTATCGATTAAAGTGCACCAGTCGAATGTTTTTTTATCTGTGGTCCATCCGTAATTAACGGCGTCTTCTATGGCATGGCCTAGGTCGGCAGCATAGGACATAAGCTTTTTAGGCACACAACCCAAATTTACACATGTTCCACCCCATTGAGAGGATTCCGCTATACCAACTTTTGCGCCGTGCTGGGCCGCTATACGTGCGGAACGCACACCACCTGAACCGCCACCAATCACAAAATAATCATAATCGTATCGTCTTTGGGTCATTGGGTCGAATCTGCCTTTTCTTTTAGTGTCTTTTTGATAAATGTGCCAAGTGCCTTCTCATCAGAAAATCCTATTTTAACGGGCAAAACATCTATATGTTCTAAGGTAGTACGATGGGACAGTCTGACAAAGTCTTTTTCGGTTGTAATAAGGCGCGCGCCTTTCTCAGTGGCCTGTTTTTCAAGTGTAGCAATGTCGGAGGCTGTAAAGCTGTGATGGTCGGCAAAATCCACAAAATCAATGATGTTCAAGCCACATTCCTTGAGCGTGCTAAGGAAACGCTCTGGGCGTGCAATGCCTGCAAAGGCGATATAGGGCGTTTCTTTGTTAATGGTTTGAGTTATATCGGCCTCAAGTTGTGCGTGGAAGAGGGGTTTATCCTGAGGAAGTGTCTCTTTTATATTATGCTTGTCATCACCCACGATGATGAAGGCATTGCTCATCTCAAATCCGCGTTCAAGCGATGTACGCAGTGGCCCAGCGGGCAGTAATTTACCATTACCAAAGCCATCTTGGCCATTTATCACCGTAAAGATAATGTTTTTATGCAGACTAGGGTTTTGTACACCATCATCCATGATAATGAGGTCATGATTATGCTTTTCAGCTAGTTTTGCGCCTTGCGCACGGTCACTTGATTTAATGGCCATGCCGTGTCGTGCCAGGAGAAGCGCCTCGTCCCCCCAAGAAGACGCTGCACCATCAGACTTGACCAGCTCAGGGCCAGTGACAGAGCCACCATAGCCACGTGTGAGAAAGGCAGGATCAAGTGCAATAGCGTTTTCGATAATGAGCTTGCGCAACGCAATAGCTGTTGGTGTTTTACCAGCCCCACCACTTGTCAGGTTACCAATACAGATGACAGGAAGTTTGGAGCGTATCGTTGCGCGGGCCTTTGTTGCGCGCACGCAGGCATCAGCCGCGGCGTAAACATACGATAAAGGCGACAACAAAGTTGCCGTAAGAGATTTTTCTTTGTACCAGAAGGCGGGGGTTTTTAGCATGCTTTTATCCCTGCGCTTTCTATCGCTTTACAGGCAGTCGATAGACATGATTTATTTTTAAGAATAACGGCTCAAGTTCAAAAAGCACATCCTTAATGACGTTGGCCTTCTTATCGGCAAAGTGCCCGCCGTTATCACGCAAGGTCTCGCGCGCGACCGTGTCCTCGAAATAACGCTCTAGCGTTGGTGCCACTTGAGCCTTATCGGGCACAATTTCAAGGGCATCATGAGCCACCATCTGTTCGACAAGGTTTGTTTGGTTTTGATAGTTCGGTCCAATAAAGGTTGCACAATCAAGAAGCGCGGCCTCAATAGGGTTGTGCCCACCGCCACCATCATCACTGAAAGTGCGTCCAATAAAGGCAATCGCGCTTAATTTATAAAATAAGCCCAGTTCCCCAAGTGTGTCAGCGATGTAAACCTGCGTTTTCTTTGTAATATCAGGTTTTTGCGTGCGTAATTGCATATTTAATGATGTGCCCTCAAGATTTTTGAGGATGTCGTCTCTGCGCTCTGGATGGCGCGGCACAATGATTGTGAGAAGGTCTGGGTAGGCTTTTAGTAAGCTTTCATGCGTTTCAACACATAGTTCTTCCTCACCCTTGTGCGAGCTGGCAAAAACCCAAGTGGGGCGTTTTCCAATTTGTTTTTTAAGATCTGCTAGCTCCTTCTCATCATATGTGAGCGGGTCAGAGCTAAACTTCAAATTGTCTGTAACAACGCAGCGATGTGCGCCCAAATCATCAAACCAGTCCTTATGTTCCTGTGTTTGAGCCAGAATAACATCAAACACGCCCAACATCTGCGCCGCATCAGAGCCAATTTTTTTCCAGCGTTTATAAGAGCGCGGTGACATGCGCGCATTCACAAGGGCGCAGGGAATGTGGTGACGCTTTAAAAGGCGCAGCATATTGGGCCAAAGTTCGGATTCCATCCAGAAGGCCGCATTGGGCTTCCAATGGTCAAAAAAGGCACGTACCCAGTCTGGATGATCAATAGGGGCATATTGATGCACGGCATTGTCAGGCAAACGCTTCATCATAAGAGTTGCCGATGTGACCGTGACAGTTGTGACCACAAAGGATATACGTGATTTATCAAGGTAAGTGTTAAGCGCATCAATAAGGGTGAGCGCTGATTGTGCCTCGCCAACGCTTGCCGCATGGACCCAGAAGACGTCTCGATTAGGACGCGCAACACTGCTTATGCCACGGCGTTCGGAAAGACGATCAGGGTCTTCTTTACCTTTAGCAACACGATGCTGCAGATAATAATTTAAAAACGGCTTCGAATGTCGGATAGCCTTGCGATAGATGCGTAAATACATGCGCGCACTATACTATTGCCAAGTTCAAATGGCGAGTAGTGTGGCGATATTTTTATAATTTATTTTTAATTGGCAATAGGTGCACAGTCATTAGATGAATCACATGCAGTGCCAGGGCGCGAGACACAGTAATAACTATCACCTGTGGTCTCTACTTTCATACACTCACCCTCGGGAGGTAACTTGGATTGAACAGGCTCTGATACGCGCTCCACTGAGCGATATTCAGGGGCATCGTAGTCAAATACGTTCCCTAATATGCCCTGTAAACCGCCGCCAATACCGCCAGCAGCACCGCCAATAGCTCCTGCAACTGCGCCACCACCTGCGACAACCTCAAACGGAATATTCTGTCCAAGAGTGTTTTTGTAGAGGTTCTCGATTCCATTACATTCTGAGAACCCGCCAAATCCTGCAAGGTTACCAATCAAACCAACAACAGAGCTAGGGTCACTCATTGGGTTACTGGACAAAAAGGTTGCAAGTGTTGCAAGTGTTCCTTCGGACAAAACCGCATCCATTGTCTGGTCGCATTTAATGTCGTTACAAAAATCTTCAACGTTATCACTGAAGCTTTCGCCGGCTGTTTTACCACCAGAAAGGAGTTGTTCACCTAAACATGTTGTATCGGCCGCACTTTGATGTGGCTGGTAGACCCCTCGAATAACTTCATGATCGCGCGAAGCCTTGTTATATTTAGTATTTTCCAAATTTTCACGGACTTCTGGAATGCATGTCTCAGAAGATGTTCCTCCGCCAGAAGCAGCGCCGCCTCCAGAAGGGGGTGGGTTGCTTGTTGCAAAGGCATTTGAAATACAGAAGAGTGTCGCAAAGAGACAAATCGTCAAACCATGAAAGATGCTTTTAGTCATACTGTGATATTCCCCACTTCAAACTCAATTTCCCCACTAGACTATCTTCTATTGTAATAAAAGACGAGGCGTTTTTGCAAACTTTTGTGATAAAAGGCCTATATTCGATTGTTATAAAACACGCTTTTGCCCAAAAACATTATGAACTGCTTGCTCTGCCTTGAGTGCAACACTTTTGCGATCATCCTCTGACGTGGGCAAAAAGGGCGCGTGAAATGTAAGTTTTACAGTCGCTCCCTTTGATTTTGCAAAGCTCCAGAGGTGGGGTGCTAAATCCATATCCCCATACCACGCATAGAGATCGCGCTGCTTTTGTGTTGTAATCCCCATGTTTTCAATAGCCACAAGCGATAGGGATACAGGCTGAATAGGAATTTTTTCCTTACCTGCACATATTTCAAAGAAATTCGAGCGGAAAGCAATGGCGTGGTCTCCCTCTGTTGATGTGCCCTCAGGAAATAAAATTAAGCGCCTTTTGTGGTCTGTGTACCCCTGAAGCCCTTGCATTTCGGCCTTTGCAGCGGTTAGGCGGCGATCAATAAAGGCTGTGTTTTGTAGTTTGGAGAGGAATCCAAAGACGGGCCAGCCTGCCACTTCCTTTTTGGCAATAAAGCACGCGACAAGCCGTGAGCCTAAAACGGGGATATCAAGATAAGAGAAATGGTTGACGGCATAAAGGAGCGGGCGGGCCGTATCAATGTTACCTTCAACCTGAACCTTAATTCGAAAAATAAAACAAATGCCCTTGTGCCACAAATAGGGCAGGGCATGGACAACCTGATTTCTGAAAATGAGTTTAACAAGTAATTGTGGCGGAACACAGAGTAAGCACCACAGAAGAAAGGCGCAGATTTTTAGGAAAGCGATGCTCGAGCGTATCATGCTTGCGCAGAAACCTTCTCAAGTGGTGGGATGCTAGTAAAGATATGTTCAGCAACGGTTTTCTGCGTCGTGCGCTCGTAATGCTTTAGATACTTATCACGGACATAGCTGGTGGGAAGCGTAATAAAGACATCGACTGTATTAAAATCATAATCAATAACCGCGCCATCCCCAATTTTTGCGCCAATACGCAAATAACCCTTAATGAGAGGCGGTAATTTTTGAAACACTTCAGCCTCGTTAATCTGGTCTTTTGGCATCAAATTCATGTCTGTGTAGCGCTCAGGTAGAGCTTTCACACACAAATCTGCAGGAGCCTTGTGGAAGTGGTGCAAGTAAGAAAGTTCTTCTTTTAGCTTGTTAGGGTCAGTCCCATGAAGACTGGCGCATCCAAAGGTAAGTCCAATTTCATTGTCAAAGACATAATAGGCAATGCCCTTCCAAAGCAATTGAAGCACGGCACGTGTACGATACTCCTCAAGAACACAGGAACGCCCTAGTTCAAGCATACTAACGCTTTTGCCTTTTAAAAGGCTAATGTCATATTCATCAGAGGAGTAAAATTGACCAACCTGATCAGCGGCCTCCTGATTAATCATGCGGTAGGTGCCGACAATCTGGGTTTCAGCTGTTTTACCGCGATTAGGATCAACAACAATCAAATGCTTAGCGGCTGCGTCGTATTTATCAAAATCGCGTTTTTGGTTTGCAACATCTGGGCTTGGTTTGGCCTGATGTTCCTCGTAAAAAACCTTGTATCGCAGACGTTGGGCAGCAATGACCTCGTCTTCAGTTTCGGCAAGTCTGACGTGGATATCGTTTTGATCACCTGATAATGCTTCTATACTCATGGGGAAACCTTAATCATATCAGGGCAGGCTTTTCTAGTAATAAGTTCAAAATATCAAAGTTCTGCGTTAGCGGATGTAAATATGCACTTCGCTAGTCTTGGCTGATGGGCTTTTGCTTGTCGCCAGATCGATTCTGTTCTGGTCGATACCCTGCTGTGTCAGTGTTCTGAAAACTTTCTCGGCATTGCGTCTGGCACGTGTGCTTTCAATCGCTAGCTGTGCGGCATTCCCAACAGTTGGTTCAACGGCCACCAAATCAAACTGTGCGTTTGGATATTGTGCGATCGCCTCGCTCACGGCTGTGTAAACAGGTTCTTCAAAATTAACATTGGCCTTATCAAAACGAATTTTAACCAATGGCTTTGGATTGCCAACAGAGGGTGCAGCAGCTGGTGAAGAACTGGCCACTTGCTGAACCAGTTGTGTTTCAGGTGCGCGTGAGAATGGGCGGCTGGATAAAGCCTTGCCATAGAAATCCCCGTTAGCCACTGCTAGTGACAATGTACGCAAATTATTTTGTTCAGCGGCAAGATAAGCGGCTGTTCTTGAAATATCATCGTTTACGTTGTTTTGCAGACGGTCAATGACAATGGTGATGTTGTTAATCGAATCTTCAATCGCGGCCAGTGTTGCATGGTCCTCTTCAAGTGCACCTGTCAGAGAATAAGCTGCGCGTGCCTCATTAATAAGGTAGGAAGCTGTTGAAGCAACTTCTGATGTATCAACGGCCAGACCGTTGTAATCGACCAAATTGCGAGAGAGTGTTTCTAAGTTGGCTTGTGCCTGATCCAGCTGTTGCAACAGACGTGGGTTACCGGGTGTTGTCCCTGTTTGAAGCTGAGTGCTGATTGTTCCAATATTGGCATAGTAGGCAGCCGCTGTTTGCTGACCACTGCCTTGCAAAGTCGCCAAACGCCCTGAAATAGCAGAAACACGTGATTGCAAAGATGACAATTCATTACGCAACTGTGCAATTTCCTGATTAACGAGAGAATCATAGCGCGCATCTTGGGGCAACAAAAGTTGTTGCGGCGAAATAATCGGCGCGACAGGACGTGGTTGATAAATATCTCGTTGCAGATTTTCAGGCAACGGGCGGTTGGTAATAACGAGCGATTTTGCACTTACAGGAAGTGCGCCAAAGCCAAGGGATAAGCCAGTGATGGCTAGTAATGCAGCCTTGAGCGTTGTTTTTTTGGAAAGATGAAATGATACCATTTTAAACTTATAACTTCTTGCAATTCGAATTTGTAAGACACATGCCTGAACAAAGAGATTTATGTGATGATAGGTGGCAACTGTCAAGTAAAACAGTAAAATCTCGTTATTACCCACAAAACTTCTGGAAAACTTTTGAAAACACACCTTTTTTTCCAAAAATTAGTCTTGCAATCTCGGAATCACTGTCGTATGACTTTGCATCGTCTGCACACAGGCACGCGCCCGTAGCTCAACTGGATAGAGTACTTGACTACGAATCAAGCGGTTGGAGGTTCGAATCCTCCCGGGCGCGCCATTTTTCCAAAATCAAAAGATCTGTCTTTCTTAATTGTAGATATTGAGAAATCTGCAACTTTATGTTAGTTTCAATTAGTTAAAGGCGAAGGTCTTCCCTCCTAATTGAAGCTGATTTACATGAAAAATCTTTTTGTTGGAACGGCGGTATGTGTTTTCTTATTTGCCTCGCCATCGCTGGCGCAAACACTTGGGCATATTCCTGAAGAAGGAGAGTATTCTAAACAAGTAAGTAAATCCAAAAACGGTAATATACTTGCAGATACATACTTTATTGCTCCACTTAGCAAAAATGAACCTCTGGCTCCTAAGTGGGAAGGCCATATTGAGCTTGAAGGAAAACTGGGTACAGATAGAGACTTAGGCGAGGCCGCTGTTTTTATTCCAGTTCTTCAAAATGAAGACTCAATGTTGTTTACGGATTTGCGTTTCCGTATGGATGATAACGACAGCAAAGAATTTAATATTGGCCTAGGTTACAGGAAAATTGTAGGTAGTGACCTTGTTGTTGGAGGTTATGCTTTTTATGACCGGAGGCGCACTCCTAACGATAATAGTTTTAATCAAGCCACGATTGGGGTTGAGGCGCTGAAAACTGATTATGAGGCTCGTATAAATGCCTATATTCCTGAAAGTACTGAAGAGGACATAGGCGGGGTAGGTGTTACGCGTGCGGTCGCAACGGGCGGAAACATACAGCTGCAAACCTTTGGTAATGGTACAGAACGTGCCTTGCCGGGATTTGATGCAGAGTTAGGTTTTAAGCTCGATCTTACGTCTAATCTTGATCTGTGGACTTATGGTGGTGGGTATTATTTTGATGCTGATGATTTTGAGAAGGTCTCTGGGCCACGTGTGAGAATGGAGCTGCAATATAATGGAGTGCCCTTTTTAGGCGAAGGGTCACAATTTACGGTGGGTCTTGAGGGGCAAACAGATGATGTTCGAGGTGATCAAGCCTTTGCCTTGGGTAGGCTTCGTGTGCCATTTTCGACATTTAAGATGAGGACAGACAATGGACACCGTCCAAAACTCTCACCCATTGAAGAGCGTATGACGTCACGTATATACAGAGATGTTGATATAGTCGCTGTAGAAGCTGAGGCGAGTGATGAACCGATTTTAACAGAAACAGCGTCTGTGACTTTGGAAAATGGGGCGCAGGTGTCAACCTTTACGGCTATTGATGCGGGGGATGATCCAGCGGTTGAGATTGCAGGGGCTGGTGTAAACGCATTGGTTGTTCTGGATGGCTCATTAGGTAGTCTAACGCCCTCAGGTCAAATCCTTGTCCAGGACGGTCAAACTATTATAGGTGGCGGAACATCTCTAATGGCTACGGGCACCAATAGTGGAGCGCGCGTCCCTGTAACATTCGCAGGGGTTCGCCCAACCATAGATGGCGGTGGGGCCAACAGGGATATTGTTATAGACGGCGTCAATGATATTTTAATTCAGAATATAAATTTAACTAATACTGGTTCAAGGAGTCTCCTGATAATTAATGGCTCTGGTAATGTAAATTTGCGCAATATAAATGCGAGCAATAACACAGCGGTTGGCTTGGTAGCTTCTGGCGTTGGAACAGTTGTTGCAGCGAGTAACGTAAATTTGACTAATAACAATATTGGTGCAGGGGTGCTTAGTGCTGCGAACTTAAACTTGTCTAATTCAATAATTTCTAATTCGTTAACTGGCATTGATACCAATGATTTTGGGCCAGGAAATCCAACTTTAAATCTTAGTAACACAACAATTGAAAATATAGGAAACAATGTTCTGCAATTGAGTGATGTCAATGTCTCAGGAAGTGGAAATATTGTGAATGGTCCTGTCGGTGGCGTTGTGTGCAGCAATAGTGGCGGTAATACTGGCTCAATATCTTTTGATAATATCCTCGGTGGTGGGGCGGGTACGTGTCCTTAAAGTTTCTGTGCCTCGCAAAGGAGGCAAGCTTTTTAGGTTACTCAGAGCGCATTTTTTGTAGTTTTACCTTTGGTACGCCATTTACCAGACGGTAAATTTACTGTGTTACGTCAAATAAGAAATCCTTAAATCTTTTTGCCTATAATAAGTATTGATGAGTTAACATCGGTCTGGGGCTGTGATATAAATATTTGATATATCACTCATTACGCAATGTAATGATGTCAATTGCGCCCAGTCTGGGCAAAAAGAAGTGACCTATGCAGGATTTTGATCCAAAAGAACAGAAACGCAAGATAGAAGCGGATGCCAATCGCAAAGTGAATGATGCGCATGCTGATGATATTGTGCAGCCAGACGCACGCCTTGAGGACGATGCTGACGATATAGATTTTGATTTTGTTGATATGACCGTTGATGAAGAAGAGCTGAAACGTGAGATGGCGCAAAATCAACGCGCGCAAAATATGCATGATGCACAACACTCTTCAGCGCAGCGCTCTATAGAAGAGCGAAACGATGATGGCCCTTTGGAAATGGATATGGAGTATGTTGCTGATGATGCGGTGACACCCCCACAGGCCGATAATTCTTCGTCAGAGACACAGGTGCCTGTAACACAAACAACGCAGGTGCAAATGTCGCAAGGAACGGATGTTGCTACTTCAGGCGCTGATGGTGATCTAGTGGATGGCCAGAAAATGCGCCTTGGTGAACGCCTCATCAAAATGGGGCTTATTACAAATGAGCAACTGAATGTTGCACTACAAGAGAAAAAGCTGAGCGGTAAAATGCTTGGCGAGGCTATTGTTGAGCTGGGCTTTATTGACGAAGAGCAGTTAACAATTGCATTGGCTGAATCAGCGGGTTTTGAAGTGTTTGATCCGAAATCAACCATCGTTGATGGGGAGGCGCTTCGTCTTTTGTCAAAACAAGATGCGCAACGCATGCGCGTGTTGCCACTTTTTATGCATGACCAAAGTGTTTATGTCGCTTTGATTGACCCGTACGATATCGTGGCGATGGACGCCTTGCGCCGAAAGATGCCACGCGGTTTTTCCGTCAAACCTTTAATGACAACGCCCTCTGTCCTTAATGAGGCAATTGATGCGGCTTATGGTTACGCGAGTGCGATTGAGGATATTCTTAAAGAGCTTGAAACGCTTGATACAGAAGCAATTAACAAAATCGATGAACATGAAAACTACACGCACCCGATTGTGCGTCTTGTAAACGCGATGCTGTTTGAGGCGGTAAAATCAGGTGTGTCTGACTTGCACTTTGAGCCAGAAGAAAATTTCGTAAGGTTGCGTTATCGTTTAGACGGTGTTCTCTTCACTGCGCAAATTATTCATAAGAAATATTGGAGCGGGATTTCACAGCGTATTAAAATTATGTCTGATTTAAATATCGCTGATAAATTAAGCCCGCAAGATGGTCGTTTTAACCTAAACATTGGCGGTCGAGATGCTGATTTTCGTGTCTCGTCCTTGCCAACGGTACATGGTGAAAACATTGTCTTGCGTGTGCTTGATAAAAAGGCATCTATTTTGCCGCTTGATGCCCTTGGTTTTTCTGATGAAAATATGGCGTTAATTGAAAAGTCTCAAACGCGGCCCGAGGGGATTATTATTGTAACGGGACCAACGGGATCTGGTAAATCAACCTCGCTTTACTCCATGTTGAATAAAATCAATGATGTTGAGCGTAATATCCAGACGCTCGAAGACCCGGTTGAATATTCCCTTCCCATGATCAGGCAAACAAATGTACGCGAGGGCGTGTTGGATTTTGCAGATGGTATCCGTGCAATGTTGCGTCAGGACCCTGATATTATCTTTATTGGGGAGATTCGTGACGCGACAACAGCTGAAATGGCGCTGAAAGCGGCCATGACAGGGCATCAGGTTTACACAACACTTCACACAAATGATTCCTTTGGGGCTATTCCACGTTTGCTGGATTTGGGATTGAAGCCAAATATGCTTGCAGGATCAATTATTTCCATTTTTGCGCAGCGTTTGGGTCGTCGTTTGTGTCAAGATTGTCGTGTCGCTTACACAGCTAGCCCAGAAGAGTGTGAATTGCTGAAGATTGATCCTAGTAATGCGCCTGAAATTTATAAGGCGAGCCCGGATGGGTGCACAAGCTGTTCTGGTATGGGGTATAAAGGGCGTACAGGTATTATCGAGATCCTCATGTTTGATGAAGGTATGAATGATGCGCTTGCGCGCGGTGAGTCCAAGGCTGAGTTGAAGGCCTTGGCTAAGGAAAAAGGGTTCAAGAGCTTGGCAGATGATGCCATTCTGAAAATATTGGATGGTGTAACAAGTATTGACGCTGTTACCAAGGTTGTTAGTCTATAGAATCATGTGATTGAGGAGAAACCACATCGCACAGTATCGTTATAAAGCATTGAATAAGAAAAACCGCGTTGTAAAAGGCGTGGTTGGCGCAGTGAATGAGGCTGATCTCTACACGCAACTGCAGTCGGCAGGGCTTGAGCTTGTCCAATGTTCTGAAATTAAAAAAAGTGGTGGTATTACCATCATGCGTGCGCCCAGTGTTAAGACACGTGATTTGCTAACCCTATTTATTAATTTAGAGCAAATGCAAGGGGCTGGTGTTCCTTTGCTTGATGCGCTTTCAGATATTCGTGATGCCACAGATAATGACCGTTTGCGTGATATTTTGTCCGAAACATATAGAAGTGTCTCCGAGGGTGCGTCCATGTCAGAAGGTTTTGCGGCGCAACCAAAAGTTTTTTCCAATATCGTTGTCTCTCTTATTAAAGCGGGTGAGGAAACTGGGGATTTGACCTTCTCTTACCGCGAGATTTTGAAATATCTTAAATGGCAGGATGCACTTCAAAGTAAAATGAAGAAGGCAACCCGTTACCCCATAATTTTGTTGGCTGTCGTTGTTCTTACAGTCGTCATCATGCTTGGTGTGGTTGTGCCTCAAATTATTGGCTTCATTTCAAATTTGGGGCAGGAGCTACCCTTTTATACAAAAGCGCTGATGGCAACATCTGAATTTTTTCAAAATTACGGTGTATATGTCGGGATTGCTCCCTTTGCCCTGTTTGCTCTTTATAAAATATTGCGTGGTGTATCACGTGAGTTTGCTTATCGCGCCGACAGGGTGTTCTTGTCGCTTCCTATCATGGGTCCGCTTATTCGAAAAATTACAATTGCGCGTTACGCGCAAACATTTGCGGCGCTCTATGCCAGCGGAATCAGTGTTTTGGGTTGCTTGAAGTCCGGCCGTAATACTGTAGGAAATCTGGCGCTTTATGAGGCGTTTGAAAATGTTGAAGAGCAGGTTAAAACAGGAAGTTCTTTATCCGAAGCTTTTAATTTTACAGGTGAATTTCCGTCCATGGTCGTGCGCATGGTGCGTATTGGTGAGGAATCAGGTAATTTGACGCCAGTGCTTGCGCAGGTTTCTGAGTTTTACTCTAAGGATGTTGAGGAATCGGTTGATGGCATGATCGCTATGATTGAGCCTATGTTAACTGCCTTCTTGGGTGGAATGATCCTTTGGATTGCGGCCTCAGTGTTTGGTCCTATTTATTCCAGCTTTGGGGAAATGGACTTCTAAAATATGAGCATTTTTTCACTTCCAAAAACGATTTTAAATGTAACGGACGAGGCCGTCTTCGTCTACAAAGTCTCTGGCAAAAATGTGGATTTACTGGGTGCTTATGCATGGCAGGATGAGGACTTTGAAGCAAGTTTGTTTTCAGCCATCGTAAATGACGCAAATATGGCGCCAGTTATCCTTCTTAACGATACGGTTGACCAACACTATCGTAAGGAGCGTGTTCCAAGTGTTGGTGTGTTTGAATCGGGTACAGTTGTAAAACGCAAGCTAGCCATTGCCTTCCCGAAATATCCTTTTAGGGCTTATAAAAAACTCTCTGAAGTTACACCAAGCAAGAAAACAGCTAGCGGCGACCGCACCGTAAAGACAGCGACTTATCTTTTTGCTGCCTGCCCCGAGACACAGAATATTCAAAAGGTTATGAATGTTCTTAAAGATACAGATGTTTCGATTGCTGGTTTTGGTCTTCTTCCAACAGAATCCGTTAACTTTGTCGAGGCACTTTCACGAAAAATATTTGGTGGCGGTGAAGGCGATAAGAAGTCCACCCTTTCTTTCTTGTCTAAGAAAAAGGCGCCTCCTCCCAAAAGTAATGTTTGGACAATTTTTATAGGCCAAAACCGCTCTGGCGGGTTGCGTCAAATTGTGACTAAGGGCGGTGAGCTTGCATTAACGCGTATCACGCCTATCGTTGAGACAAACGAGGATATCGAGTTATGGACAGGTGATATTTTTAGAGAATATCAAGCGACGATGACGTATCTGTCGCGCTTTGGTTATACATCTAATGACACGCTCAATATCATTGCTGTTTCTTCTGAACATTGTAAACAAAGCCTAGAGAAGGTGCTGACGCCAGAAAATGGTGCTTTTCGGGCGCTCACATTATCGGAAATGTCAAAGTTTATGGGGTATAATCCAGATTTGGAAACTCCACAAAATGTAGCTGATGATGCACATGTTTTATGGGCGGCTAATCAAACCCGTCTTTCTATGCCTCTTAGCGCGCCCCAACTTGATGCAGTGGCCAATCCGCGCCGTTATGCGACATTTGCGAGTATTGCTCTTATCTTTTTGTTGGGTGCTTCCGTATATTATGCTTCAAACGCATTTATCAATCTTTACAAGTTGAACCAAAATATTTCTCAGGCTGAAAAAGAGCTTATTCAAGTCACGAATATTTACGAAGACGAAGTGACGCGCAAAGAAGATATGGGCGTAAGCATTCAGCTCGTGCAGGCGAGCTTTCAAATAAATGAAGAGTTACAAAAAGAAAAAATAGAACTTTATGATGTTTTGAGCGCTATAAGCGAAGGTTTGAATGATACTTTTAGTTTAAAGACTATAGATTATGAGGTTAACGAGGTTGAGGTAGTATCAGATGAAACACTTGGTTTTGTGCCGCCTGGAACAACAAGACTAGAAAAAAAGATGGTTCTTACAATGGAATTTCCTGGTGACTTCGATATTGCGGAAGGTAATGCCATTGTAAAAAGCTTTAGTGATCGCCTTGGTTATTTGCTTCCTGAGAGTAGCGTATCTGTTACGCAAGTGCTGAAAGACGTTTCATATCGCGGTGCAATTACGAGCGAAAGCGGCGTAAATACATCGCCGCAAAATACAACGCCTTTAGAAGGGAAAGTTCAGATCCTTATTGATGATAAGATTATAGAGTCAAATAGTGCGGGGGTTCAGGGATGATTAAGATTATTGGACGCGAACGCATAATTTTCTTGTTGTCACTTCTTGGGCTTATCGCATTGATTTCGGGTGTGGCCTATTTTGTTATAGCACCCAAAATGGTTGCTGCAGAGCGAACGTTGGCAACAAAGAAAATTCAGGTCTCTGCAAAAAAGAACGATACTATGATGTTGCGAGATGAGTTCAGGACATTCCAAGAACGCGCTGAAAAATTCAAAGAGTTAGAGGTTTCAGGCCTTTTTGAAACGCAGAACAGACTTGAGGCCATCGATAAGGTGGAAGGATTTCGCGAAGAGATTGGCTTGTTAAAAGCGAGTATTAAAGTTGATGCGGGCGAAATTGTTGAAGATCAAAGAATGGACCGACTTGATAATGTTTATTTGGAAAGCCCTGTTTCTTTTACGCTTGAGGCGCTTGATGATATCGAGGTGTATACTTTCTTAAAGCTTGTGGAGGACCGCTTTCCTGGACGGTTGGTTGTTCAAAACCTCAAAATTGAGAAGGTTGCTGATATTACGACTGAAACATTGGCGAGTATTGTAAATGGTATTCCGACACCGATGGTTAAAGCAACAGCAGATTATAACTGGGTTACTCTGCCAGCAGAAAATGAATTGGAGCAATAAGATGGCATACTCCAAAATCGTGATTTCAATTTCTGCATGTATTCTTTTTCTAGGAAGCACTTTCCATGCTTATGCTCAAAATGCGCCTGATCCCGAAGGGGTTCCTATTGTGGATGTATTAGAGACTTTTGCCGATATTCAGGAGCCGCAGGGTGTTGAAAACGAAAATGCAAACACAGAAACTGATTCAGTAACCGTGGAGGAAAACGCACAAGAAGGTAGTCTTGCTGTCGGTGTATCTGTTCCCGATTATAACGTTGATGAAATTGTACCCACCGAAATGATTGTAATGCGCCTCGTTGAAGATGAAGTGCGGGAATATTACAAGGAAGATATTGTTGAAGCACCTGACTTTCCATCATTGATGTTTTTGCCAGAAAACTATGCTCTATTGCGTGCTGCAATTTCACGTTTCCCACGAAAGAAAACGGCAGAAGAAATAGCTGATGAGGGCCCACAGTTGCCTGATGAGCAAACTGATGACCCGACAGCCACTGGTGACGACGGTATTAATGTTGAAGTTATTGAGTACGAGCGCAATGTCTCTTTAGGTGGCATATTATTTTACAACGAGAGTAACTGGATTATCTGGTTGAACGAAAAGCGCGTTACGCCAAAGGCGTTGCCAGAGGAAATAACAGATATCAGTGTTGAAAAAGGCGCTGTCAAATTGAAGTGGTTAGATAAGAAAACAAACACAGTTTATCCGATAAGGCTTAAGCCAAATCAAACGTTTAATCTGGATGCGCGCGTCTTTTTGCCGGGGTAGATTCTATGAGCGCAGTCAAAAAAACCCTTCCAGCAGAGCAAGTTAGTCCTCTCTCATTTGAAAATATAAGTGTTGGCTATGGGGCGTTTCGGGTTGCTTCTGATGTAAATATCACCTTGAAATCAGGCCATATCCACGGACTTATCGGTTTAAACGGTGTTGGAAAAACGACGTTGATTAAAACGCTTCTGGGGCTACGCGATCCACAAGAGGGGCATATAAGCATTTTTGGCGAAACGTGCGGGACGTTAAAAGCAAAGAAAAAAATTTCCTATTTGCCAGAGCGTTTTGATCCGCCTTGGTTTTTGACGGGGCTAGAATTTGTTCGCTTTTCAGCAAAGCTTTATAACGCAACAATTTCGGATAAAGATATTTTTGAGATGGCCGAAAAGCTGTCTCTTGATACACATTTTTTAAGTCAAAAAGCGCAAAGCTATTCCAAGGGTATGCGGCAAAAGTTGGGGTTGATAGCAACTGTGTTGATGCCAGCTAAGCTTCTTATTTTGGATGAGCCCATGTCAGGTCTTGACCCGCTTGCACGTGTACAGGTGAAGGATGTGTTGGAGGCCTGCCGTGATGCAGGAAAGACAATATTTCTTTCAAGTCATATTTTGGCTGACCTTGATGAGATGTGTGAAGACATATCAATTCTGCATGGGGGCGCGATTGTTTATTCTGGTTCTCCAGAAGCACTTCGCAAGAAAACAAAAGAAAAGTCTCTGGAAAGAGCATTTCTGAAGTCGATTGCATCATAGAAGATAAACAGGATAAGATAAAAATATGAGCGATAACCAAGATAATACGCAAAAACCAATCATAGAGGGTGGGGTTCCCGAAAATGACTCGCCTGAGATGTCTTATGATAGTGATATGGAATTAAATGCCATTGATGCAAACGACATAGAGGACGTCTATGAAGATACACAAGATTTCGATGGGCAAGATATTGGTGACTACGACAGGCCCCCACCGCAATATGGCTTTGATGAACATCGCAGTAATTCAAAACTCATACTGATTGTAGTTCTGGTGCTGGCAGTTCTCGGGTTTGGTGGCTTTTATTTCATGACAACGAGCTCTGATACAGAAATCATGGCGAGTATGCCAGTTCAAGGGCCAACACCTGATGCGCAAGCCTCTGTTGAGGAACAAGAGCAAGCCCCTCAAATTATCGAGGCGCAAGCTTTGCCAACAGATGATATGATTATCCCTGCGAGTGAAACGACAGAGGCCGATGAGGCGCTGGCTGTTGTAACTGAGGGGCAGGATATTGTTCTGGTAGAACAGGCAGATGTAAATGATGAAGGTGCATCAATTATTGACAGCATGCCAGATGAAGTTGGCCTTCCAGATATTGCGTCTGATGCACCTGAAAATGATGAAGTTCTTGAAGATGATATGACATTGGAAGCACTTGTTGAAAGTTATGACGAGGCTGAAATTGATGCTGAAGCACCTGAAGTGGTTGCTAACACAGTCCTAGATGATAATGATGTTCCATCCGAGACAAGTCTTGCTGAGCCTGTTACTGAAACGGAAGATGAAACAACTGAAGCAGTTGTCGAAAGTGCAGAAACGCCAGTACAAGATGACCAGGTGGCTGAAACGATTGCCACTCGTGAGCCAGAAAACCTTGCGAGCGAGACGTATTTCGATGCGGACACGGATGTAACATATAACAGTGCCTCTGGCGTTGGTGATAAGGGTGACTATGAGATTAAAGACCCCAAACGTGACTATTACGCACAATTCATCACGGTTAGTCAGCCAGCAAGTAATGTGATTACAACGGATAATCATTCTGATGATCTGGCGCGTGCGCAACGCGCTTTGGCGCTTAATAGGCCAGATGCAGCCATAGAGTTTTATGATCGTCTGTATGCGAAAAACAAACGTGACATGCGTATATTGATGGGACGCGCCAATACGCTTCAAGTCTTGGGACGAAATGTTGAGGCGATTGAGGCCTACGAGGAAATTCTTGATCTTGACCCAAATAATACTGGAGCAGTTGTAAATCTGATGAGCCTTGTGCAGTCACAAAACCCACAAGGGGCGGTTCAAAGGTTGATGGCACTGCAGGAGCGCTATCCAACTAATGCAGGGGTGGCGGCGCAGCTGGGTCTAGCTTTTGCACAGATTAACCGTTACGATGATGCACTCAAATATTTAAGTAGGGCGCAATCGCTTTCTCCTGATAACGCATTGTTTTCGTTTAATAAAGCGGTCATCTATGACCGAATGGGTAACACGTCACAGGCCATTTTGATGTATGAGAAGGCTCTTGAACAAGATGCGGTCTATGGGGGTAATATTTCACGTGAGGCAATTTACGACAGGTTAGCAATCTTGCGCTAAAGAAAGTTTCCCATGAGTACATATATGGGCGTTTCTCTCATATTTTTCTTTTACGGGCTATTAGGTCTATTTACTGGCGCTGTACTTGGCAGTTTTTCTGCGGCCTTTGTTTACAGGCAAGCGCATCAGATATCCATTTTTAAAGATAAAAATAAAAAATTTTCACGCTCGAAGTGTGCCTCTTGCAAACATGTTCTGGCATTAAAGGACCTTGTCCCAGTCTTGTCATGGATAAACTTGCGCGGAAAATGTCGCTATTGTCAGGCACGGATTTCCAGTCTTTATCCTATAATTGAAGCTGTAAGTATGTTTTATGCTGTTTTTATCCTCTTTGCTTGGGATATTAGCGTTTTATCACTCATCTATTTGGTTGCATTGCCTCTTTGTTGGGTGCTTATCATCAATGGGGCTCGTAATGCGACATACTCATTGGGTGTTATTGCCTGTTTTGTAATTTTAGCTTTGGTTTACGCAGTTTTGAAGCCACTCTTGATAACAACTGTGCTGTGGGCCTTTGGATTATCGCTTTGTGTAGCGTTAT
Source organism: Micavibrio sp. UBA2137 (assembly GCA_002328415.1). Taxonomy (GTDB): domain Bacteria; phylum Pseudomonadota; class Alphaproteobacteria; order Micavibrionales; family Micavibrionaceae; genus UBA2137. The sequence continues at coordinate 72,797 of DCXL01000004.1, forward strand.
TGCTTAAGGTATTTACGCGGCACTGGGCCTTGAAAGAAAGTGCCTTTTTTGCGGCATTGATTGTAATGACTGGCGCAACGCTTTTGCCGCTTGCACTTCTTGTCTTGGCGCTGTTTATGCTGGGAGTGCGTAAGGTCAGGCCAGATGTTTTGCTGGAAGGGTGTTTTATTTCAGCAACCGCCTCCAGTTTTATTTTCATAACTTTGGTGCAAGGCGCTATGAATATTTATGACTTATTATCAAGTATTTATTAACACTTGAGCACTAAACTAACCTCTATAAATTCCGTTTCGGAATTGCTACACTGAAAAGAGAGACAAAGGAGGGACTTTTCCGTGGATATTACTCAATTACTTGCATTTGTGATGCAAAATGATGCGTCTGATTTGCATCTTAGCCCCGAAAACCCTCCGATTGTGCGTGTTCATGGGAAATTGAAGCGCGTGAAATCCGATATATTGGAATCAGATCAGATTAGAAAAATGCTCTATTCCATTATGACGGAGGATCAGCGTGCGGCCTATGAAAACGATATGGAGCTTGATTTTGCGATTTCCTTTGGTGAAAAGGCGCGTTTCCGTGTGAATGCCTTTACTACCCGTAAAGGGGTGACGGCCGTTTTACGTACAATTCCCTCCGAAATTCCAACAATGGATGAAATTGATCTGCCAATGGTTATTCGCCGTTTTGCAGATTTGGAGCAGGGAATTGTTCTTGTAACAGGCGCAACAGGATCGGGTAAATCGACAACGCTTGCGTCCTTGATTAACCATATCAATAAAACACAGCAGAAACATATCCTAACTATTGAAGACCCAGTCGAATTTTTCCATCACTCTGACAAAAGTTTGATTAACCACCGTGAATTGAATGTTGATACTAAATCCTATGCTAAAGCTTTGAAAAGCGCTCTTCGTGAAGACCCTGATGTTATTCTTATCGGGGAGATGCGGGACCACGAAACAATTTCACTTGCGCTGACTGCCGCAGAAACGGGGCACTTGGTGTTTGGAACATTGCACGCTAATTCGGCCTCGAAAACAATTGACCGTATTATTGACGTGTTCCCAGGGAGTGAGAAGGACATGGTTCGCGCCATGCTTGCAGGATCACTTCAGGGCGTTGTCGCGCAAAAGCTTCTACGCCGTAAAGAGGGTGGGCGTGTTGGTGTGCATGAGGTGCTGGTTGGAACTGGTGCGGTGCGTAACCTTATTCGCGAAAACCAACTGCCACAGCTTTATTCTATGATGCAAACAGGCTCGCGTTATGGGATGACGACAATGGAAGATTCGGCACAAAGCCTATATGAAGATGGGATTATTTCGAAGGAAGAAGCTAATCGTGTATTGCGAAAAGCCGCTGATGAAGATGATGCAGGAATCACGCGTGAAGAGGGTGAGGTTGCAGCTTCTCTTGGTGGTCGCGCACTTGAAGATACGTCTCAGAAGTTCGGCGGTAAAGAACAAGATAGTGAGGATGATTACAGCTTTTGATACAGGACATCCTCACATATTTTGATGCAATGATTGACACAGAAGCCTCGGATCTTTATCTCACGGCGGGGTCGCGTCCGACCATGCGTGTGGATGATGCACTTCAAACGATAGGCGAAACAAGCCTTGCTGAAAAAGATATTCAAAATATTATTTCATCTCTTCTGTCTCTTCGTCAGGTGCGAGAGTTTGAGATGAATAAGGAGTTGAATACAGCCGTCGATGCAGGAGAGAAGGGGCGCTATCGTATTAATGTGATGCAACAGCGTCAAAAGCCAGCACTGGTTATTCGCCGTATTGTAACAAAAATTCCTGATTTTGAAGCGTTGCGTTTACCAGCCATTTCGGAAAAGCTAGCCTTGATGAAGCAAGGTTTAGTTTTGTTCACAGGGATGACAGGTTCTGGTAAATCAACATCTCTTGCCTCTATTCTGGATTATAGAAACACACATCGTGCAGGGCATATCATTACTATCGAAGATCCAATTGAGTTCTTTCATGAACATAAGCAATCAGTCATTACGCAGCGCGAAGTAGGCGTGGATACCGAAAGTTATGAGGCAGCACTTAAGAATGTACTGAGGCAACGCCCTGATGTCATTATGATTGGTGAAATTCGCTCACGTGAAGTTATGGAGCAAGCTTTGACAGCTGCGGAGACTGGGCACTTATGCTTTGCAACATTGCACACGAATAACACTTATCAGGCCATTGACCGCATCGTAAATTTCTTTCCAGAAGAACTACAAAGTCAGATTTGCCTGAACCTGTCTCTTAATTTACGCGCCATCGTATCGCAGCGTCTTATTCCATCCCTTCAAGGTGGTTTAGCGCTTGCCTCGGAGGTTCTTCTGAATGAGGGGTATATCAAAACACTTATTCATGAAGGCAAGATCAAAGAAATCCTGGGTGTCATGTCGAAGAACAGTGTGCAAGGCATGCAAACTTTTGACGGTTCGCTGCTCGAGCTTTACCGAGAAGGCGTTATTTCTGAAGAAAGCGCGCTAACTTTTGCCGATATACCAGGCGACCTGAAGGTTAAACTTAAAGAATCAGGCATGAAAAGTACGGATGAAGGCTCTGGCTTGGGTGCAATTGATACAACATTGCTTTCTATTTCTGAATAAGCCCATGATAGAGACCCTCAACCCCTTGCACTCATATCTGTAAACAGGCATTATATTGGAGTGATTCACTGCGAGTCATGCCTTATATTCGTCTTTCATGAAAGGTCTTGCGTCCGCAATGTTGTTTTCTAAAGCTTTCAAAAAATCTGTTCCTTTGGCAGTCGCTGTTGCGTTGTTGAGCACATCGGCCTTTTCACTAACTGGCTGTGACTTGACGCAAAACCATCTGAAAATTGATCGTGAAAAAAACATGGACAGACAGGATTACCGTGATGCGCTTGCGTCACGTGATCCGAATTTAGAAGAGTTTGTCGAATTTGATGACTCCATTCCTGCGCTTCAGCCTTACGTTGAAGAAGTCAGCATGAACGCGCGTCCGATCCCGCTTGTCTCTGTTTCTGTTAATCAGACAATCCCTCTACGTGATGTCTTATTTGAGTTGGCTGATCAGGCAGGCTATGACCTTGAACTGGATCCACGCATTTCGGGGTCAATTATTTTCTCTGCGCGCAACAAACCTTTTGATGTTGTGATTGACAGGATCTCTGATATAGCAGGTTTACGCTATAAATTTGATGATGACAGCCTGCGCGTTGAATTGGATACACCGTACAGCAAAAGTTATAAAATTGATTATCTAACTGTTATTCGTACAACTGCGAGCACAATGTCGAATAATATTTCTGTTGTAACGGGTGAGGGCGCCGACACTGGATCTGCCTTTAATATTACAAGTAACTCCGAAGCGGACTTCTGGGGCGAGCTTGAAACAAACCTGACACAGATATTGGAATCAAATGCGAGCCGTGGTTTCTTAAGAACTGGATCCGACCCAATTATTGAGGTTGTGGAGAGTAATGCTCCCGGTGGCCCCGCAACAGTTGATATTCCAGTCGAGCAGTTGACGGATGCACAGGTTAATGACGAGCCGTCTATCGTAGAAGAAGGTACAGAGCCACAGCTTGATGAAAACGGTGTCCCACTTCCAACACCGGGTCAGGATACATCGACACCACCTGTTGTTCAGCCGAGAAACACAATTTTACAGGTTACGTCATCGCCCGCTGCGACACCAACTGGTGCAGATGGTGAAGCAAATGAGGTTAATTTCACACCCTCTTTTTCAATTAACAGACAGGCTGGCCTCGTATCTGTTTACGCTAATGAACGCATCCACAAGGAAGTCGCTGATTATCTTGGTGAATTGAAGAAATCGCTCACTTCGCAAGTCCTTATTGAGGCGAAAGTTCTCGAAGTGTCTTTAAGTGATGAATTTTCGACTGGTATTGATTGGGCAAAATTAGGGGATTTCATTAGTCCTGAACTGTCTCTTGCGTTTGGTACAACAGGAGCGGGTTCTCGCCCCGCGCTAACACCTGTTGCAGGCAGTGATTTTGTTGCTGGTTATGTCGGTAGCGACTTAGGCGCGGTTGTTCAGGCCATCTCGCGTTTTGGAACGGTCTCAGCCTTGGCTAGTCCACGTATGACGGTACTTAATAATCAGGCTGCAGCCTTGAATGTGGCTCAAAATTCAGTTTATTTCGAAATTGAAATTGATGTGACGACTGAAGAGGGCGTTACACAGACAGATATTGATAGTGATATTCGTAACGTACCAGAAGGTGTTTTGATTAACGTGCTTCCAACAATTAATCCTGATACGGGCTCGATTACCATGCAGGTGCGCCCGACGGTCACGCGCATTGTTAACCGTGTCGAGGATCCCGCAGTTGCCTTTGTAGCGGCGCAGGCTGATATTGAGGGTATTTCATCACAGGTGCCTGAATTGAATGTGCAGGAAATTGACTCTATCCTTTCTATGCAATCAGGCGAGGTTGCTGTTCTTGGTGGTCTTATCCAGGACCGCGTTGAAAGTCAGCAAGAAAGCATTCCTGTATTAGGTGAGGTTCCTGTTATCGGTGCTGCTTTCCGCAATCAAGCAGATAATATTCAAAAAACAGAATTGGTTATTTTCTTGAAGGCAACAATAGTGGATGCGCCAAGTACAGTAAGTCAAACTGATAAAGAGCTGTACAGAACGTTTTCACAAGACAGACGCCCCTTGAAATTCTAATGACACTTCTTGTCCGATATGTCTTAACAGCTTGCATACGTGACAAGGTTTTTCTGTCTATGATTGTGGCTTCGGCCGTAGCTGTTTCATTATCTGTTTTTCTGGGATCGACAGCAATCGTGGAACAAGATCAATTTGTGATTGTTTTCGCCGCATCTAGCCTGCGCTTTCTTCTCATTATGGGAATTACACTGTTTATTGTGTTTTATACCCGTCGAACGGTCGAACAGCGTGATTTGGATTATTTGATTACACGCCCTATTACGCGACGAGACTATATCGTGGCACATACCGCAAGCTTTGCAATAATTAGTCTGCTTTTGTCTTCTGTGATTTTTACTGTGATAGGCTTGATAGGAAAAGGCTATTTTAACGCGGGGTATATCCTATGGGGCATAAGCCTTTTCTTCGAAATGGTGATTGTTGCGAGTGCGGCCTTCTTCTTTTCCATGGTTTTGCGCTCAGCTGTTTCGGCGGTTTTATCTACTTTTGCATTATACGCTTTGGCGCGTCTTATCGGGCAAATTATTGGGATAGCCGTTAGTCCTGACATTGCGGCACAATATCCATTTTTTGCAAATACCATGACAACAGTCTCTCTCTTCGTGCCACGTTTAGATTTATTTGCACAATCGTCATGGCTTCTCTATGGAACGGACAAATTCGGATTTTTATCTATTCTTGTATTTGTGCAGGGTGTTATTTTTACAGCGCTCCTTACAGTTATGACGCTTATCGATCTGCATAAAAAAGAATTTTAGAGGAGAAACATGCAAATTAATGCACGCTCGCTTCGCAATTTATCTCTTGCTTTGGGGGTTTTTGTTACACTCCAGATTGTTTTCTCGCTTGGCATTCGTCCAGAACGTGCCCAATGGGGGAATGTACCAGATGCCCCGAACATAAATGCCTACCAATCATCCTTTCTAGGAGACACCTCATTGGCACATCGTATGGTGGGCATGTTGCTCCAGAATTTTGGCGGTTCTGGAGGGCGTGTTGAGTCAATCCATGAGTATGATATGCATAAAGTCGCGCAATGGCTTGCGCTTGGTTTTGAATTGGAAGAGCGCTCTAATTATCTTCCCTTTCTGGCGGCCTATTATTTTGGAGCAACAGAAACGAAATCCGAGCTAGAGCCCCTTATAGATTTTTTGGCAGAAGTTGGCCGTTATGATGATGACGATAATTGGCGGTGGCTTTCCAATGCTGTTTATTTAGCGCGCTTTCGTGCAGAAAATTTTGAAAAGGCTGTTGTTCTGGCAGACGAATTAGCGACTATGTACAGGCCAGGACGGCCAGCATTAATTGCGCAAATGCCAGCTTTTATACAATTGCAGATAGGGGATAAGGATGCTGCTTACGCTATTATGCTTGAGCTTATAAAAGAATCATCTGAGACAATGCATCCAAATGAAGTTAATTTTATGGTTGATTATATCTGCACACGCACACTTTCGCCCAAAAAAGCACTTGAAAATCCACTTTGCCAATGATCGTGATGTAATTAGAACAAATATGTCAAAAATGTGGCAAGCTATTGTAGCTAAAGGCCTGTAAATAAATTTATTTTTTCTAATATAGTCCGTTTTTTTATGTTTTATTAAGACATGCCATGTGAAAATAAAAAGATAAGGGATAATCCCTTGTATGGCATAGAAAATGAAATATACTGTATGTGTCAAAACATTATGCAATTGTGCAACTTCAAGGGGAATAAAATGACGGAATTTATAAATATTGATCGCAATAAGGACGATGGTTTTACACTGGTTGAACTCGCGATTGTTATGATCATTATCGGTCTTTTGATCGGTGGTGTTCTTAAGGGACAAGAATTAATTGCCAATGCGGAGGTGACTGCATCCGTGTCTCAGGTAAAGGCGACGGAATCTGCGATGTCAACTTTCCAAGATGCTTACGCGAATTTGCCAGGCGATATGACTAACCCTGCCGCGCGTATTCCAAACTGTACAGGCGAATGTGCGCGTGTTGGTAATGCAAACGGCTTGATTGAGCCACTTCCAGGGGCTGCACAAACTCTTGCTATGGAGGCGCAAACATTCTGGTCACAGCTTGCTGCTGCTGACATTTTGGGTGGTGTGATAGCAGATTCTCCTGCGGTTGTTCCTACACCGGGTCAAACACACCCTGAATTTCCATCAGGTGGAGCTCTACGTGTTGGATATCACGTTGGAGGTGTCATTACTGGACAAACAGCTGCTGCAGGGCAAAGTGCAGGCCACTATGTGAATTCAACTTTAGCATTAGCCAATATTGCCACGAACACACAAGCAGACTCAGCTCTTTCGCCGGGTCAGGCTTCACGCATTGACTCAAAAATTGACGATGGTCAGCCCAACACAGGAAGTGTTCTTGGTAATGGACAGGCTGCTGCTGGTACAACATCTTGTGCACTTGGTACAGGTGTGACAGATGTTTATAATACAGCGCAGACAAGTCTTAACTGTAATACGTACATTCGTATAAGATAATATCTTGCGTTATCTGAATTTAAAGAGAGGCTCATTTCAGCCTCTTTTTTTTGTTTATTTCTTAACGCCTTTCATCATGGGCGTAATAAGGTCCATCGGAATGGGGAGAACCATTGTATTACCCTTGGCGTTTGTGAATTCGCCCATTGTGCCTAGATAGCGTAGTTGCATTGTCTCTGGGCGTTTGGCAAGAATTTCAGCGGCGTTATCAAGCTGCTTAGCTGCTTGAAACTCACCCTCGGCGTTAATGACCTTGGCGCGACGCTCACGCTCGGCCTCAGCCTGCTTGGCAATCGCACGCACCATTGTTGGATCAAGGTCGATATGCTTAATCTCGACATTAGTGACTTTGATGCCCCAACCATCAGTTTGTGTATCCAGAATGGTTTGAATATCAGTATTCAACTGCTCACGTTTTGAAAGCATATCGTCTAGATCGTGTTTACCGAGCACAGAGCGCAATGTCGTTTGTGCCAGTTGTGAGGTTGCATTATAGAAGTTTTCAACGCGGTTGATCGCATCACCTGGCTCAACAACGCGATAATACACAACGGCATTCACGCGCACGGAGACGTTATCGCGTGAAATTACATCCTGTGAAGGGATATCCTCGGTTCTAATACGCATATCCACGCGCACAAGCTCTTGAATGATAGGTAGGATTAGTTGTAATCCTGGCGCACGTGAACCGCTATATTTACCAAGTGTGTAAACAACGCCACGTTCATATTCCTTTATGATACGTATTGAAGTGGCCATGAGAATGAATAATCCCAAAAGCACAATGCCTAAGAATGTCATGGTTTAAGTCCTTTCTATATAACTATTTGATTATGAGTGTTAGTCCGTCCGCACGGATAATTTCGACTGTGTCACCTTTAGTGAATGTCGTACTTTTCTCTTGAGGTTCGGCACACCAGATTTCACCCTGTACGACAACGGTTTTGTCAGTTTTTGTCCATTGCGCAATTATAGCATCTTTGCCAACAAGGCTCTCTTGCCCTGTCGTAATAGGCTTTTTATAGGCTTTGCGCACAAACCATGCAGAGACAAGCGTGAAAATTACGGCAACGGCCGCTATGCCCCAGATGGTTGCGGGGTTTATCAAAGCTGTATGGAGGTCAGGGTTCTCATACATGAGCGATGTGCCAAAACCAAAGGTAATAACGCCGATAAGAGCTAGTGCGCCAAAGGCTGGGATAAAGGCCTCTACAATGACTAAGAGCACACCAAAGGCGATGAGTAGCTCAATCTGTAATTCTAATGACATGAAAATAACTTAGAAGTTATATAGTTTTTATTCAACCGATAACTTAAAGCGGCGATATTCTTGCAAAAGGTCCTTATCAAAAGCGCCTGCATACTTACTGTCTTCACCAATAGCTGCCATACGGTCCAAAGTTTCCTCTGGCGTACGGCGTTCAGGTTGATGAGGTCGTTGGATGCGGTCACCATCATAGGCGTCCACAATGCAAGCAACTTGCATGATCGTACCCATTTGCTTTCCATCGCATCCCAAAGGTCCATTACCATCGAGTCTTTCATGATGATATAGCGCGAGCGCAGGAATAATATTTTGAACGTGAGGATGGCCAAGCAGCAGTGTTTCGTCATCTCTAATGTAGGTTGCAATAACGTCTAAGGCCCAATCTGTGTGCTTACGCTTAAGTGCACGTTCTTCCTCTGTAGGTCGATGCGGTAGTGACCAAATTTGTGGATCATAACGTTTGTCGATTTTACCGATGTCGCTTAGGCGATAAGCATCTTCGAAATTAGTCGCAACATCCTCTGTATAACCTAGAAATTTAAGGAAATTGGCGCCATCCTTGGAAATGCGTGAAAGGTGAGGTGCAAGTTGATGAGCGCCATATTGTGCCCCATCCGCATCATAGGTTGAAATGTCCCGCCACATTGCCTTTGAAATAGGTGTCCATGCTTGCCCAAAGGCACTGTCATCGCGCACGGAATAGCTTTTAATAATGGCATCAATATTTAAAGGGGGTCGTGTCATAAAACGCTCGATTTTCCTTTTGTTATAGCCTATTACAAAGCGTCTTATGATAAAAGCAAATAAAAGTTGCATTTTCGATAAGTGTTTGTCATAATCCTGTAAATTTTTTTGATGTAGGAGAGCATTATGGGTTTAAAAACCACAGGGATTTTTGGTCTAGCAGCAGGCGCGTCATTGTTGGCAGGTTGCGGCGCTTTGGAAGATATTAACATTGGTGACGCCTGTTATCGCGATGGTGATGGCGTTGTTCACGTTATGAGAGAAGATGAAAATGGTAATCTTCAAGAGTCGCCTTTGTATATGGCTTTTGAGGAGGGCGCGCCAGAAAATCGCGTTTATTCAGATGGTCGTGAAGAGGGGCCTATGAAAAACAGTGAACTGGACTCAGAAGAACAGCGCACAGGATGGCATCTTATGTTTCGGGGTAAGACAACCGACGATGAAGGATATTGCCAGGCTGCTTCGCTTTCTACAGGTGAACTGGATGTCATGCCGGTTGTTAACAGAGCTGACCTAAGAAGTCCTTCATAATGTCTTTGGAAGAAAATAAACCATACGCAGAAGATTATGATGGGATGCACGGCTTACTGATTGATACGCATCAGGCTGATGGCGCGCCTGAATCTTTTTCATTAAGAGCGGTTGTTGCCTCAACTGTGGCTATTGGAGCCTCTTTAGGTGTTGGTGCGGTTGCCCTTTTACATGGGCCTTCAGTCTTGGCACGTGAATTTCCAACAATGTACACAGAAGAGGGTATGGCTTGTCTTGTTGATGTCCGTAAGAATATCCAAATAATAGATATGAGTGGCGAAGAAGATGTGATTATTGGTCGCACCTATGGCGGTGCATTAACATCACAGTCAGGGGCATTCATGCGTGGTGAACTTCTTGACCCTAGAGCGGTTTCAGCTTCGGAAGTCTTTAGACAAATGGAGGGAGATTTGCCACAACAGCTTTCAGAGGCTTTTGCACTTACAATGAGCTTGGGGCCCGTTGTTGTTGATTTGGAAAAGGGTGTGTGTCATGCACCAGCAGTCTCGGAACAGCCATTTGAACGTCTCACAGTTCGTTAATATAAAATGCCCAAGGAAAACAAAACCCCGTTCAAATCTGACGGGGTTTTTTATTATTCTGGAAAGCTAGATTTAAGCTTTTTTCTTAGGAGCGCGCTGCTCGATACCGTGACCTGTTGTACGCTCACGAATACGGGCTGATTTACCGCTAAGGTCGCGCAAGTAGTATAGTTTTGCGCGGCGTACAGAACCACGACGGATAAGCTCGATGCTGTCAATACGTGGTGAGTAAAGTGGGAATGTACGCTCAACACCTTCACCGAAGCTGATTTTACGCACTGTAAAGCTTGCCTGCATGCCTGTTCCCTTTCTAGAGATACAAACACCTTCATAAGCCTGAACACGTTCACGTGACCCTTCACGGATTTTCACGTTTACTTTAAGTGTATCACCAGGGCTGAAATCTGGAACATTTTTACCTTCGGAAAGGCTGGCTAGTTGCTTTTCTTCAACTTTTTGAACTGAAATATTCATAACTTTAATCCTTTATAACCGTTTATTTATCAGAACCCGAAATCAGCTTTAATCCTTTAAAAACCGGCGGTTCATTTATCTTTTTTGAAAACAAGTCTTCAATCAAGCGTCTATATACAGTGATACGTGTTGGAATTGCAAGCCTTTTTACGTCTTTTTATCATTCTTTTTAAGCAGATCTGGTCGTCTTTTGCGCGTTAATTCCAATGATTTTTCCTGACGCCACGCGTTGATATTTTTATGATGCCCACTTTTGAGTGTTTCAGGTACGGCATGTGTATTTCCATGGGCATCCACCCATGGGTCAGGCTTGGTGTAATGTGGGTACTCTAGCAAGCCATTTGAAAAGCTTTCTTCGTTCACAGTCTCATTATTGCCCATCACGCCGTCAAGCAGGCGGATACAGGCATCCATGAGGATGATTGCGGCGGGCTCCCCCCCTGAAAGGACGTAATCACCAATACTAATTTCCTCAAAATTATGTACATCAAGGACACGCTGATCAACACCCTCATAGCGCCCGCAAAGAAGGGTGAGAGCATCTTCTTGTGCTAATTCTTCCGCCAGAGATTGGGTGAGAGGTGTGCCGCGTGGGCTTAAGTAAATGTTCCGACCTGGTTTTTTACAGGAGAGGAGGGCGTTTTCAATCACATCAGGGCGCATTACCATTCCAGCGCCGCCCCCAAAGGGTGTGTCATCGACCGTGTTATGTTTGTCTGTTGCAAAGTCGCGAATTTGGATGGCCTCGTGCGACCATAAGCCATTTTCAAGCGCGCGTCCGCTAATGGAGTGTCCAAGTGTGCCTGGAAACATATCGGGAAAAAGGGTGAGTAGATTGACGTGCCAACCCATGATTAAAACCTGTAATCTTCAAAATTGGTAACGACAATCGTTTTTGCCTTTAAATCAATGTTACCAGAAAATTCGTCCTTAAAGGGCAGATAGAAGGACTCCCCATCCATGGGTTTGATCTCCAGCAAATCGCCTGAGCCGAAATTATCGACATTAATGACCTTACCGACAGTTTCGCCCTTATCATCGTAAGCCGTTAAGCCAATGAGGTCTTTGTAATAAAAGGCGCCATCTTCGGCCTCGGGTAGGGCATCGGCATTGATATAGAGGTCGAGGTTGCGGAGTTTTTCGGCCTCTGTACGGTCAGAAACGCCCCCAATTTCAACAAGCCACTGATTTTTAATCGGGTTTTTAAGTGTGACATGCAGCGTTTCTGCACCTGTCTCGCTCGTGAAGAGAGGGTTGTAATCTTCAATATCATGTGGGTTTTCCATGAAGATTTTGGCACGGACATAGCCTTTTATGCCGTGAGCTGTTGCAATGCGGGCAACGCAGAGGCGTTTTTCAGAAGAAAACTCTCCCCCTTGTGAGGAGGAGAGTGTGTCAGATTTAGCCACGAGGGATTAAGACGCTTTTTCAGCGTCTTCAGCTGGAGCTTCCTCAGCAGGGGCGTCTTCGGCCTTTGCTTCCTCAGCAGGCGCTTCATCAGCTGTTTCTTCAGCAGAAGTTTCCTCAGCTGGTGCTTCCTCAGCAGGTGCTTCAGCGGCGGCTTTTGCCTCTTCTTCGGCTTGCTTAGCTGCTTCTTGAGCTGCTTTTGCCTTTTCTTCTTTTTCTTTAATACGCTCTTGCGCCTTTGCTTTAGGCTGTGATTTTTGTGGGCGGTTACGCTGTTCAGGCATGTCTGCAAGACCTGCTTGACCTAGGAAACGTGCGACACGCTCAGATGGTTTTGCACCTTGTGAAAGCCAGTATGTGATGCGTTCGCCGTTCAATTTAACGCGCTGATCATTATCGCTTTTTAGAAGTGGGTTGTATGTTCCCAATTTCTCAATGAAGCGTCCATCACGTGGTTTACGTGAATCTGCCACAACGATTGAGTAATGCGGTCTGTTTTTACGTCCTCCGCGAGACAGTCTGATTGCAAGTGCCATAGTTTTTCTCCTTTTATAAACTCTCTAATTAACTCATCAGATTATCCGATGACCCTGTATTCAAGGCCATCAGGGAATATGATGTTTATTTCTTTTTCTTCCTGTTCTTCTTTGTGCCTCCACGTGTGGGCAAGCCTGGCAATCCACCCATGCCGCTACCTATGCCGCCACCAAGTCCAGGAAACCCTCCACCTGTGGGCATGCCACCACCAGCAAACGGGTTAGGCCCAAGTCCTGAGCCGCCTCCTTGTTGTTCCTGAAGCGCCTGCATGGCCTCTTCCTCGCTCATGCCTTCGAGTTCATCGAGCATGGCGGCATCCTTGCCACCCATGAGCCCCTTCATTTGTTTCATCATGCCGCCCATGCCCATTTTTTTGATGCGTTTCATCATCTTTTCCATCTGGGCATGCTGTTTAATCAGCTTGTTAAGCTCTTGTACGGTCGATCCTGAGCCTTCGGCAATACGACGCTTACGTGAAGCGTTTAAAAGAGCAGGCTTGGCGCGCTCCTCCATTGTCATCGACAGGATCATCGCCTCTTGTTTTTTGATAATTGTGTCATCGACATTGGCCTTTTCAATTTGGTCTGCAAATTTACCGAGACCAGGTAACATTTTCATGAGCGAGCCCATGCCGCCCATTTTGCTCATTTGTTTATATTGGGCGAGCATGTCGTTAAAGTCGAACTTGCCCTTCTTGAATTTTTCCGCCATTTGGGCGGCTTCTTCTTGGTCAACTGTTTCAACAGCCTTTTCAACCAAGGAGACAACATCACCCATCCCCAAAATGCGTCCTGCAATACGGTCAGGGTAGAAGGCCTCAATCTCACTCCATTTCTCACCCACACCGATAAGCTTAATGGGTTTGCCTGTGATAGAGCGCATGGACATCGCCGCACCGCCGCGTGCATCCCCATCAACACGTGTCAGCATAATGCCTGTAATGCCGATTTTCTCGTCAAAGGCCTTGGCAACATTCACGGCGTCTTGCCCAGTCATGGCATCAGCAACAAGGAGCGTTTCAACAGGGTTTGTTGCTTTTGATACGGCCTTCACCTCATTCATCAAAGGCTCATCAATAGCCAGACGACCTGCCGTATCAAGGATAACAATGTCGTATCCTTCTTTGCGGCCTGTCTCCATCGCACGAAGAGCGATTTTCTCTGGTGTCTGACCGTCAATGATCGGAAGTGTTGTAACCTCTGTTTGCTCACCCAACTGACGTAACTGCTCCTGCGCGGCGGGGCGCTGCACGTCAAGGGAGGCCATCAACACCTTTTTTCTATGCTTTTCCTGCAAGAAACGCCCAATTTTGGCAGAGGATGTTGTTTTACCAGCACCTTGTAGACCCACCATCAAAATGGCTGCAGGCGCAGGCGCGGATAGGGCACGCAGTTCTGTTTCATCCGCACCCAGAAGCTCAACCATTTCATCATGGACGATTTTAACAACTTGTTGGGCAGGATTAACGCCCTTGATAACGTCTTGGCCAATGGCCTTTTCTTTAACGGTTTCGATGAAGTCCTTAACAACAGGCAGGGCAACGTCGGCCTCAAGTAAGGCAACGCGGATTTCGCGCATCGCAGTATTGACGTCTTCCTCGCGCAAGGCACCCTTGCCACGAAGACCGTCGAAAATTCCACCTAATCTGTCACTGAGTGACTGAAACATGAATAACCGTTCCCATTTATCTTTCTACTGCGTTACTTCCTCGTTTGCGTAATTAATTACGCATCACTCCTCGTGCCTTGTATAAAGAAAAAGCGAAACGCTTATCGCTTCAAATCTATACAACAAAATTTGCCCCAGTGAGCGTAAATTCGCCGACTGAGGGGTATCCCTAAAACATAGTGGACACGGGGTTTAAAACGCCGATGTCGCTTAATTTCGACGTTTTATAACATTAGTTTTTAAAGGAAAGCAAGTCTTAATTGGCTTCCATTGCGCCAATAAGTGCAGAGGATGGACCTTGTTCTGTTGTAACAACGTCGCCCTTAGTAATACTTCTGAAGTTTTCAGATATATCTGCAATCTCGGCAATCTTCGCTCGGAGTGTTGGGTTACGCTCAATTTCAAGAAGGTTACGACGGAAGGCTATAAACTCTTCAGGTTTGAGATAGCTCTGTATCATCTCCATATCACGTGTACGCAGAGTGGGGCGCTCCGAGGTGCGCAATTGATCCTGATGCTCAGGCTCATCTGAGTTTTCATGTTGGTATTTGACCTTAGGTTGCATCGGGTTAAGGGCATCCGAACCAGTCACCGTTTCAAAACGCTGTGAATTAGGGGCGTAACTCATTAATTGAGAGGTAATTCTTAATGTTCTGAAAAGAGGAAGCCCATTAGATGTTACATTGAGTTCTGCACGTCCGCTCTGGTATTTGGAAAACCCCTCCATGCGGTCAACCATGTCAGTTTCTGTTAGTGGTTTAATATGCAATTCGATTTTAGCGCCTTTTGCATGGCTGTCGCGCTTATCGAGTTGTTGTTCATATGTCATGCGTAAAGCGAGCCCAATATGAGCCAATTCCTCTACGTAAGGAGCAAGGAAGTCATGATTATAGCGATGAACCTCTTGTTCAAGAACGGTGTCTTCAGTGGCGGCCTGACCCATTAAATCTCTCAATGACATATCTCATACTCCTGTAGTGAATAATGCCCAAAATTTACCATAATGATACAGGGCGTGCCAATTATAGACAAATTTTACAGTCATTTCAGAAAGATAGATTGCTTTTCCTGTAAATTAAAACTAGAAAAAAACTATGATTAAATTTCGCAAAATGCATGGGCTTGGCAATGATTTTGTCATTCTGGATGCGCGTAAAGAGCGTGCGTTATTGAACATATCTTCCGAAAGCACCCAAAAAATATGCGACCGTAATAAGGGTATTGGCTGTGACCAATTGATAGTTTTAGAGAATCCCAAGTCTGATAAAGCAGATATTTTCATGCGTATTTATAATCCTGATGGAGGTGAGGCGGGGGCATGTGGAAACGCAACGCGCTGTGTGGCTGATATTATCGGAAAAGAACAGGATAAAGAGACGCTTGTTGTTGAGACAATATCTGGATTGCTGGGTTGCATTAGAAACAAAGATGCCACAGTGACTGTTGATATGGGCACGCCTATTCTTGATTGGGAAAATATTCCTCTCTCGCAAGAGTGTGATATTGACAATTTGCCCCTCGATTGTGTCGATGCCAGTGCCGTTGGGATGGGAAATCCACATTGTATTATTTTCGTTGAAAATGCAGATAAGGCAGATGTTAAAAACTGTGGCAGTTGTCTGGAAACACATCCACTATTTCCTGAGCGGACAAATGTCGAATTTGTGAGCTTTTCCAGTCGGGCGCACATGCGCATGCGTGTCTGGGAGCGTGGGGCAGGTATTACGCTTGCTTGTGGTTCAGGCGCCTGTGCTGCAGCCGTTGCAGCTATGCGCCGCAATTTATGCGCACGCAAAATTACAATTACGCTTGATGGTGGCACGCTTGATATTGAATGGCGTGAAAGTGACAACCATGTCCTGATGACAGGTGGCTTTACTTATGTGTTTGACGGCGTTTATAGAAATGATGTAAAAAACGCGCCTTATGACACAGAATAATGAGCCAGAGCTAATCACATTTGGATGTCGCCTCAATACCTATGAGAGCGAGGTTATGCGCGACCATGCCAAAAACGCAGGGCTTGAGAACGCCATTATCGTCAATACGTGCGCGGTCACCAAAGAGGCCGAGCGTCAGGCACGGCAAGCCATCCGTCGCGCGCACAAGAAAAATCCCGATGCCAAAATTATTGTGACAGGATGCTCGGCGCAAATTAACCCTGATGTTTATGCAGGTATCAAGGGCGTTTCAAATGTTGTCGGGAATGATGCGAAGTTAGAGGGCGCGACATGGCAGGGCCTGGGTGGCGCCAAAGTACTTGTGAACGACATTATGAGCGTAAAGGAAACGGCCTCCCACCTTGTTGAGGGCTTTGAGGGCAGGGCGCGTGCCTTTATTCAGGTGCAAAATGGATGCGACCATCGCTGTACCTTTTGTATTATTCCCTATGGTCGTGGTAATTCGCGCTCTGTGCCTATTGGTGCGATTGTTGATCAAGTGCGCACACTTGTGGCGCAGGGTTATCATGAAATTGTACTGACGGGTGTGGATGTCACCTCATATGGCCCTGATTTGCCGGGCAAACCCACATTTGGACAGATGATCCGCCGCGTGCTTGCGCTTGTGCCAGAATTACCGCGTCTGCGTCTCTCATCACTTGATCCTGTAGAGATAGACGAAGATTTATG
Source organism: Micavibrio sp. UBA2137 (assembly GCA_002328415.1). Lineage (GTDB taxonomy): Bacteria > Pseudomonadota > Alphaproteobacteria > Micavibrionales > Micavibrionaceae > UBA2137. The sequence goes on from DCXL01000004.1 coordinate 89,786, forward strand.
GACGCTTATTGCGGAAGAGCCAAGACTGATGCCACACCTGCATCTCTCGGCACAAGCAGGAGACGACATGGTGCTTAAACGCATGAAGCGTCGTCATTTGCGTCAGGATATTCTGGATGTTGTGAATCGTGCACGCGATTTGCGCCCAGATATCGCCTTTGGTGCAGATATTATTGCTGGTTTTCCAACCGAAACTGACGAGATGTTTGAAAACACACGCGCACTTATAGAAGAGGCTGACTTGGTCTATGCTCATATTTTCCCCTATTCCGAGCGTGAGGGAACGCCCGCAGCGCGCATGCCTCAAGTCGACCATCAGGTGCGAAAGGAACGTGCGGCAATCTTGCGTGAAACAGCCGAAAGACAACATGAAAAATACTTGAAAAAATACATGAATAAATCTTTTCAAATTATTGTTGAAAAAGAAAATTTTGGTCATACAGAAAACTTTATTCCTGTGCATTTTAATGGGCATGCACCAGTAGGGGCATTGGTCCATTTTCAGGCAGAAAGCCTACAGGATAATCATCTCTACGGAACAATTTCTGCATAAGCGGTTATTTCAAGCGAACTTCACCCTCGATTTTTGCGTTGATGAGGTTATAGTGACTCTTGAAACAAATATCAGAAAGAGGTGGCGTCATGGTTTTTTGGCGTAAAAAGAAAAATCAAAAAGAGCAAGAACAGGATGAACAGGATGATAAAATATTGCATCACCCTGGCGAACCTGAAATAGAGCCACCAGTTGAATATGACGCTGATATCTCTCCCGAGTTGGAACAGCAGTTAAAAGAAAAGCCCTCCGACATTATAGACGATATCAAGGAAACACCCTTACCCAAGTCCCAAAAGGACAGTCAGGAAGATAGCAAGCGCGTGTCAGATAAAAAGGATGAGGGTGGATGGCTCTCACGCCTTAATCTTGGGCTATCCAAGTCATCGGGCAAGCTTGAGAAGGGGTTAGCAAGCTTCCTCACAGGCAAAAAACTGGATGCCGAGGCGCTAGAGAAGTTAGAAGAAATTTTGATTGCCGCAGACCTTGGTCCGAAAACGGCCATGATGCTAGCTAAAGAAATTGGCGATAGTCGTTTCGGCAAGGAAACTTCCGAGGAAGAGATTAAACAAACACTTGCTGAGCGTATCGAGGAATTGCTGGGTGATGTGGCTATTCCTATGGAAATCAAGACACCTGAGGAAGGCCCGCGTGTTGTGCTGGTATGTGGCGTAAACGGTGTTGGGAAAACAACAACAATTGGAAAGCTTGCACATCAACTGCATTACAAAATGGGTAAAAAGGTGATGCTAGCGGCAGGTGATACCTTCCGTGCCGCAGCCATAGAGCAGTTGCAGATTTGGGCTGACCGTGTCGGGTGCAAGCTCATTTCCAAGGATCTGGGATCAGATGCGGCCGCGCTCGCCTATGAGGCTTATGAGCAAGCCAAAGCCGATAATGTTGATATCCTGCTGATTGATACAGCGGGACGTTTGCAGAATAAATCCAATTTGATGGACGAGCTGGGTAAAATCAGACGTGTCTTGCAGAAACATGGCGAGGCGCTCCCACATGCAACCTTGCTTGTTCTGGATGCAACCACGGGACAAAACGCCCATTCACAAGTTGAAACCTTTCAGGAAACCGTTGATGTGACAGGGCTTATTGTCACAAAGCTTGACGGATCAGCCAAGGGTGGTGTTGTGGTGTCGCTCGCAGATAAGTTCAAAATGCCCATTCATGCCATTGGAGTGGGAGAGCAGATTGACGATTTACAGCCTTTTCGTGCAAAAGCCTTTGCAAACTCACTTGTCGGATTGACTGAATCGTAAATCTGTTTACGATTGGTTTTCATGAAAAATAAGACATTTAAAGACGCAGATAAAGCGCTCGACTACATCAAAAAACTCTATTCAGATAACGTTGATTACCTGACCTCTGCCTTTGACAGCTTTGCGAATGGCAAAATCCCCGACAAGCGTGTCACAGCCTGTTACCCCTATATGCGGATTGCCACAGAAAAGGCCACGCGCAATGATATTCGTCTCTCCTATGGCTTTGTACCGCGTCCAGGCACTTATGAAACAACGCTGACCCGTCCTGATATTTTCGACCATTACTACAAGAATCAAATTGATTTGCTTCTCAAAAATCACGGACAGCCCATTGAGATTGGGGTTAGCAAAACGCCCATTCCAATTCACTTTGCGCTGGGTGAGGATTTCTATCTTGAGCAGGATTTGGATGAAGAACAAATTAAGGCAATGCCAAGTTTGTTTGATCAGCCTGATTTAGAAGATATGGATGATCAGATTGCCAATAATACACATATCGTTAAGACAGGCGAGCCATCGCCTTTGGCATTGTTCACTGCCCCGCGTGTTGATTTGAGCATCATGCGCTTGCGTCATTACACGGCGACAAATGCGGAGCATTTCCAAAACTATGTCATTTTTACGAACTATCAGTTTTATATTGACCAGTTTACGCGTCTTGCCCAAGACATGATGGCGCCTACAGATGATGCGAATGAAAAGAAGGAGCGCAGCGAGTATTGCGCCTTTGTCGAGCCAGGTAATAAGGTTACTTACAATAAAAACCTATCCAATAAGGCGGATGAACCAGGGTATCAGCTTGGTCGTATGCCGCAGATGCCAGCCTATCACCTTAAACGCGAGGATGGCTCTGGAATTACAATTGTGAATATTGGGGTTGGCCCATCAAATGCTAAAACAATAACCGACCATATTGCCGTTTTGCGCCCGCATGCGTGGATGATGTTGGGGCATTGTGCGGGGTTAAGAAACTCGCAGAGCTTAGGGGATTATGTTCTGGCACATGCTTATGTGCGTGAGGACAATGTGCTTTATAAGGACTTGCATCCTGCCATTCCTATTCCTGCACTGTCCGAAATACAGTTAAGCCTTGAACAGGCTGTGAGTGAAGTGACGGGCTATCAGGGGTATGATTTGAAAAAAATTATGCGGACAGGAACAGTTGCAACCGTTGATGACCGAAACTGGGAATTGCGTCCTGCAACCTATCATAACCGTCGTTTGAGCCAGTCTCGTGCGATTGCGCTGGATATGGAATCGGGAACGATTGCGGCAAATGGCTTCCGCTTCCGCGTACCATACGGAACGCTACTTTGCGTTTCTGATAAACCTCTCCACGGACAATTAAAGTTGCCAGGGATGGCCGATAGCTTCTATCGCCAACGTGTTGAACAGCATTTGCATATCGGGATGCGTACCATGTCGCTTCTGCGTGAAATTGGTAGCGAAAGACTGCATAGCCGTAAATTACGTGCCTTTAACGAGGTTGCATTCCAGTAAGGTGATCCTTCCATGAAACTGAATGACAACGCCACACTCTATTTCCCTGAAGGTCGCACGGAAGAAGAGGCATTTGAAGTGTCGCAGAGCGGTCCTTTGGCTATTGGTGCGCATCAGGATGATCTGGAAATCTTTGCTATGCATGGGATAGGCAATGCCTATTTAGGCAATACACCTAAATTTGTTGGTGTAACTGTGACCAATGGGGATGGTAGTCCGCGCAAAGGGGAATTTGCCAATTATACGAATGAAGAGATGATGGCTGCGCGCTTGCAGGAACAAAATGAAGCTGCCGAAATAGGGCGCTATGGCGCGCAAATTCAGCTAGGGTATAAAAGTGGTGATATTAAAGGCGAAAACCCCGCTAAGGGCATTGCGCTTCTTGCAGATATTATCGAGATTTTGCTAGAGCTTAAGCCAGACACGCTTTATGTGCATAATCCCTTTGATAAGCATGACACCCATCTGGCTATCACACGTGCAACGATAAAAGCTTTACGAGCCTTGCCAGAGCAGGAGCGTCCAAAGCATGTCTATGGATGTGAGGTCTGGCGCGGGTTAGATTGGGTACTGAGTGACCAGAAAATTGCTCTTGATGTATCGCCTTTTCTTGAGCTACAGGAAAAGCTGATTGATTGTCACAAATCCCAAATTGCGGGTAGCAAGAATTACACGCAGGCCACCATTGGACGGCAGTTAGCCAATGCTACTTATTTGGGTTCTCATGATTTAGAGGAGGCGACGGCTATGACTTATGCTGTTGATCTTATGCCGTTACTTAAAGATAAGAACCTTACTATGACTGAGTTTGCGCGCAGTCACGTTAATCCCTTTGCGGATAAATTGATCGGTAAAGCCAAAGAGTATGATGTTTAAGGCGCTTATTGTTTAATAATTACAATAAGATAGGCGCATCAATTTTTACATAAAGATATGGTGTTGTATAGTAAAGCTACATAAGAAATTTAGCCCGCGCATCCCCTGCATTTATCAATGGCGCACTAGGTTTCTATAGATGAGCTAAATGTCTGCTAGCGACATTTACTCAGACAATTATATTGATATTAGAGCCGCGGGCACTGCCATTTGGAAGAGGGGCAGGTGCTGCATCAGCACTGTAAGCGGTTTGAAATGGTGAGTAAGGATTGCGTGTTTCGTTATCTTGCGCCTCTGCAGTCTCAGTTCCTTGAGGCTTTGTTTCCTTCAAACGATCGGATTGTTGCTTGTTCTGTTCACGGCCAACAGCAAATTGTTCACCTTTCGGTACATTTGAAAGGCTTGACGCAACTTGTGAATTTAAACTGGTGAGAGGACCCAGCATTAAATCTCCCCGACTAGTGATTACTCTTATAAATGGAACTCTATAAGAAAGAATATAATATACAGTATTAAGAAACTCTTAACGTCTGACAACCCTTTTCAAAAAATTGTCCAAAGCCAATTCTGGTAGTATTTCATAAAATTTACATAAAATTTTAGATAAATTTGATGTTGTTAATTATCTGGTAAGATTCGTTAGCTATATTAAAAGGTGCAGGGAGAGAAACATCAACGAATGTTATTACTTGGAATCACCTCTAAGTCTCTCATAATAAAGAATATACGGATATTGGGATAGGTTTTTGCAGGGGACATTATGCTGGATTGGACAACTTTAAACAGATCAGAGACGCTCGCGCCGCTCTTAATTGAGCTGTACGACTCACACAAGATTTATTCACTTGCTAAAGATAAAAGTCCTGATGCCCGTTTCAAGTTAAGCGAGCAGGTCAGTGCTTTGCTTGCGAATCAGTTAAGCCCACGTGAAGAGGATTTGGTTTGCGACATTTTGCTAACACTTATCCGTCAGGCAGAAACAGAGCTTAAAATCGCATTGGCTGAAAAGCTTTCCAGTCTGAACAGCGTGCCATCACCAGTCTTACTTCAACTTGCTTATGATGAAATTTCGGTTTCTGAAATCGTGCTCAAAAACAGCATGTGTCTTGAGACACTTGATTTGATGTATATCATTCAGTCACATGAGGCGCCTTACTGGCGCGCAATTGCCCAAAGAAAAGCGCTTCCCGATACAGTCATTGATGTTTTGAGCGAAGTCGAAGATGAAGACACGCATGTCAAGCTTGCTGCCAATGCCGATATCACGCTCACAGAGCACGCAGCGCAGCGTTTAAGCGAACACGCCCTTGAAAGCGAAGAAATTCGTGCCGTTTTAATTGAGCGTGAGGATCTATGTCAGGAGCTAGCTGAAAAACTACATCAGGCTGTGGGTGATGCAATGCGTGACTTTGTGGTTAATAGTCACGATACAACATCCAATAATTTAGCTGTACTTGATTCAGCCATTGAAAGTGTGATTGAAACAACGCCGCGCAAAACAGAGGACATTGACTTTAACCTTCTTATTCCACGCGAGTTGACATTGTTTCAAGCGCGAAAGCTAGGCGAGCAGGGGATTTTAAGTGCGCACACCATGATTGAGAGCCTGCGCCTGAAAAATTACAAATTCTTTGTCGCACAATTTGCAACACTTGCTGGTCTTTACCCAGATCAGGCGATCGAAATTTTAAAACAAACATATGGGCATGGACTGGCTGTTATTTGTAAGGCGCATAATATCGAGAAAAGCGATTTTATTAATATGTTCCTGATGACAGAGATTTTCAGAACACAGGAGAAGGCCACAAAGGCAAAGGTTCTGCATCGTGCTATTAGTTATTACGAACGCCTGACAACAGAGTCAGCGCGTAAACTTCTTTCATAAAGTCCTTTTAGGTAAAACTTCAAAGCCGCTTTCTTAAGCGGCTTTTTTATTGTTTGTCTTAAGCGCGGCAACGCCCGGCAGGTCTTTACCTTCCAGCCATTCGAGAAACGCTCCACCTGCTGTTGAGATATAGCTGAATTGGTCAAGTACTTTGGCCATTTTAAGTGCTGAAACGGTATCGCCTCCACCAGCAACAGAGCACAATTTGCCAGCCTGTGTGCGTTTGCCTGCATAAGAAGCAAGCGCCACTGTGCCCTTCTCAAACGGTTCAATCTCAAAGGCACCCATTGGGCCATTCCAAACAAGGGTTTTGCTGTTATCAACGGCTTGCTTACAAATTTCAATTGTTTGTGGGCCTGCATCCAAAACCATCATGTCGGCAGAGATTTTATCTATGGTCACGGTTTCATGAACGCAATTTGCTTCAAATTTTTCTGCCTGCACAACATCAATAGGCAGAATAAGCTCACAATTTTCATCCTTTGCGCGCGCCATAATAGTGCGCGCTGTCTCTAGCATGTCCTCCTCACACAATGAGTTGCCAATTTCGACGCCTTTGGCCTTCAAAAAAGTATTGGCCATACCGCCACCCAATATGAGCGTGTCGACCTTTTTAATCATATTGGCAAGAAGATCGAGCTTGGTTGAGATTTTGGCGCCGCCAACAACGGCTACGACGGGGCGTTCAGGTTTCTCAAGTGCCTGCGCAAGCGCGTTTAACTCTTCCTCCATCAATGTCCCTGCATAAGAGGGAAGGATATGGGCAAGCCCCTCTGTTGAGGCATGTGCACGGTGGGCAGTAGAAAAGGCGTCATTTACAAAAATATCACCAAGGTGGGCAAGTTGACGCGCAAAGTCGGGATCGTTCTCCTCTTCACCTGCATAAAAGCGCGTGTTTTCAAGAAGGCAAACTGCGCCATTTGCCATTGCCTTAATGTGTCCAGCAGTGCTCTCAGCCGTGATATCATCACAAAAGGACACAGGTGTCTCCCAAAGTTTATCAAGTGTTTGCACCATGAATGAAAGTGAAAATTCAGGGTTAGGCTCGCCTTTGGGGCGTCCAAAGTGAGAGAGTACAACAACACGAGCGCCTTTGTCCTGAAGCGTTGTAATTGTTGGCTTTAGGCGTTCGATGCGCGCAGTGTCTGTAATTGTACCGCTCTGAACAGGAACATTTAAATCGCCTCTAACCAGAACAGTTTTATTTGAGAGGCTTTGAGGTAAATCTTGAAGTGTTTTGATGTTTTGGGTCATTATCTGTTTATTCCTAGTGTTTTGACGTCAGAAGTTTGGCATTTTCCATGGCCTCTATCAATCGAGAACAGATGGTTGGGTCAAGGGCTGAATGCCCGCCATCGGGCACAATGATGTAATCAGCCTCGGGCCATGCTTGATGTAGTTTTTCAGCTGATATCACAGGGCAAATCATGTCATAGCGCCCTTGAATAATTGTGCAGGGGATTTGTTTGAATTTCTCAATATTATTGAGAAGACTATTTTTTGTGTCCCGCATTTGGGTTAGAAAATAATGCGCCTCGATCTTGGACATGGCCACAGCCGTTTCAATATCATCATCGCGGCTTAGAACCTCGCGCCTCGGATAAAAGGACATGCATCCGCTTTCATACAAAGCCCAACTGATGCCTGCAGCGCGTGCTTTTTCATCGTCCTTTGATGTGAGTGCCTTGTAATATGCCTTGAGAAGGGAGGATCCTGTTTTACCAGGAAAGAGCTGTGCAAAGCGCTCCCAATTTTCTGGAAAGATATTGCGAATGCCAGATAAGAACCAGTCGACTTCGAATTGTTCGCATAAAAATATACTACGCAAGGTCATGCTGAGGATTGTGTTTTTATGTACGTGCGCATAGGCAAGGGCCAATGTTGTCCCCCATGACCCGCCAAAGAGATGCCATTTCGAAATGCGTAAATGCTTTCTCAGTTTTTCAATATCGCTAATCAGCGTCTCGGTATTATTGTCTTTTAGCTCGCCAAGCGGGGTGGAGCGTCCAGCCCCGCGCTGATCAAACAGGATAATCTTGTAGAAATCGGGATCAAAAAAGCGGCGATGCATGGCCGTGGCGCCAGCACCCGGTCCACCATGTAAAACTAAAACGGGGACACCATCGGGGTTGCCACATATTTCCCAGTAAAGCGTATGCAGGTCGCTGACCTCAAGAAAGCCGCTAGAATAGGGCGTAATCTCGGGATAGAGTTTTCGTATGCGCGATGATTTAAGTTGTGTTGGCATATCTAGTTTTGCGCTTTAACCAAAAATTCAATCTGTTCGGGATGGGTTAAATCCATGAACGGCCCATTGTAAAAGCGCACTGGTCCACGAATGCGTATATTGCGCCCGCCCCATTGTTGTGGTGAAACGTTATCCTTTGAGAGTTTGCGGCGCAGTGCTGGCTCAATCCCGATTGAAAAATCTTCTTTCCAGTTTTGTCCAAAATTCAAATAGATGGTATTGCGTACAAGTGAAGCGCTGTAAATCGTGCCCTCTATAATTTGAAAGCCATCCACATAGTCTGGCAGCGCGTCCGCCTTAAGTACGCTATAGTTACTCTCTTGCCAAAGCCCAAGCGACTGCTCACGTGCCTTAGTTTCATATGTGTACATGAGGGAGGCTAATTGTGGATTAAATTGCGTTGTGCGCACGCGTGCGAACCCATTGGCCAATAGCGTACCTTGTATCCAGCTTTTGTCGTCCTGCCGCAGGACATGTACAAGGCGATGCCCAAAATGATTTTGACGTCCGATATCCTTGTCCTGTGTTTCGTAAAGCAAAAGGCTCTTCCCAACTATCAAGTCGGAGAGGGCACTTTGAGATGTCTCAACAAAAGAGGGGGCAGCATCAGGATCGCTTAATGCGGGGCTATCAAGACCGCTTAAGCGATAGACTTGTCCATCACGTCCCATGAATGTTAAGGGGTCAATTACAGAGTCTGCAATAACGGGTGTGGGGTTCGCCTTTAGATCAGGGACATCGCTAAGCGAAACTAAAACCATCTCACTCTGCTTTTTACCAGCCCCCATATTTGCTTGTGCAAAGGAATGACTTATATATGTCGTAGCACATAATACTAATAAAAGAGATAAAAGGATTTTTAACATGACTGCACTTTGCACGAAAAGATATGGAACTGGCAAGACATTGCTTGCACTTATTGGCGTAAGTATTCTTGCGGGCTGTTCGACCAATGCAGCAACAGGCGAACGTCAGTTCACAGGACTTTTATCTCCCGAGAAAGAAAAGCAAATTGGCGCTGAACAGCATGATGAGGCACTAAAAGCCTTTGGCGGAATTTATGCTGATAAACAATTACAGAATTACGTCAGTGAGGTTGGGCAGCGCCTGGCACAGTATGCCGAGAATACCGGGGTTACCTATAAGTTTTATCTTCTTGATTCACCCGTTGTGAACGCCTTTGCTGCACCTGGTGGCTATATCTATGTGACGCGCGGGTTGCTCTATCACGCCAATAGCGAAGCAGAGCTGGCCGGTGTTCTTGCACACGAAATAGGTCACATCACAGGGCGTCACTCAGCAGAACGCTACTCAACAGGCGTGCTTACACAAATCGGGGCACAAGTGGCCAGTGCGGCTATTGGATCGCAAGCGGCATCCCAAGCGCTAGGGCTTGGTTCAAACTTGTTCTTAAGTTCATATTCGCGTGGGCAGGAAAATGAATCTGATGAATTGGGTGTGCGTTATCTGCACAAGGCAGGATATGACGTTTATGCACTCTCCCGTTTCTTGCAGACATTGCAGATGCAATCAGCATTAGAAGCCAAAACAGCGGGACGCACGCAAAATGTGCCTAGCTTCTTCTCTACACACCCTAATACGGCTGATCGTGTTACAGCCGCGGCCTCTATTGCAGCACGTTATGGTAAGAATGATGCGGTTGTGAACCGTGATCGTCATATGGCGCTTATTAATGGTATCACTTACGGCGATGCGGCCTCGCAAGGATTTCAACAAGGGAATATGTTCTATCATCCTGAGCTAGGATTCAAATACGCAATACCCTCAGGCTATAATGTCCAAAACCAGCCCTCACAGGTTGTGGCTTCGGGTAATGATGGGGGTGTCCTCATACTCGATAATGCGGCTAATACAGGGGGGCTCTCCCCTGCAGCCTTTATCCAAAATGTTTGGCTTAAAGGAAAAACAGCACCTGCGGTTGAAAATTATTCTATAAATGGCATGAACGCGGCGACGACATCCTTTAAAGGGAGCTTGAACAATAAGGAAATGACAATCCGCATCATTGCGATTGCCTATGACCCTAAAACGTTCTATCGCTTCCAAGTTGCTTATCCGCCCAATGCGAGTGCCTCGACAATTAATGCACTCAAAAGTGCGACGGAGAGCTTTGCAAAACTCTCACCTAATGAAGTCTCTGGCTTGACCCCTCTGCGCATTGTGACGCGTAAGGCAGGCTTAAACAACTCAGTTGCCTCGTGGGCGGGGACAATGCCGTTTGAGAATTACAAGGAAGAGCGCTTCCGTGTTCTCAATGGGATGGTACCAAGTGCACCTTTGCGCACTGGCGAAACCTACAAGCTCATTACGAAATGATCTTTCCAATAAAGAAAACCTCTTTCAACTTTAAAATTGAAAGAGGTCTTCGCCTTCTATGAGGGAGAGAAGGAAACTTTATTTAAAAGAGTGCAACAGGGTTAACTTGTTTCTCAATCGCACCCTTCAACTTTGACATCGCGCGCTGCTCTAACTGGCGCACACGCTCTTTACTAATGCCAAGTGTGTTGCCGAGTGCTTCCAAAGTCACTGTTTCAAATGTCAAATGGCGTTCTTTAATAATTTGCTGTTCACGATCAGTAAGCGATTTAAGCGCCTGATTAAGCCAAGCGGAGCGCGTTTCAGCATCTTTCATCCCTATAACCACATCCTCTGGGTCTGGGCGCTCGTCTGGCAAAAAGTTTTGCCATTCTTCACTGGCATCTGTGTTTAATGTCGCATTCAAGGAATGGTCACCACCAAAGAGACGTTTTTCCATTTCCTCGACATCTGCCAAACGTACATTCATTTCCTTGGCAATCTTATGGCGACCATCCTCGGTCAGTCCATGCTCGGTCGAGGCATTATCAATCTGGGCACGCAGGCGCTTCATGTTAAAGAAAAGCGATTTATGAGCCGCCGTTGTCCCTGTACGCACAATTGACCAGTTTCTAAGCACATAATCCTGCATGGATGAACGTATCCACCATGAGGCATATGTTGAAAAGCGCAAATTACGGTCGGGGTCAAAGCGCATAGCGGCCTGTAGTAATCCGATATTACCTTCCTGGATGAGGTCACCGATAGGCAATCCGTAATGTTTAAACTTTGAGGCTGAGGCAATCGCCAAGCGACCGTAAGCATTAATCAATTTGTGAAGTGCCTGTTCATCCTGCTCATCACGCCATTTGCGCGCAAGTTCAAGTTCTTCGTCTTTTTCAAGCAAGTCCTTGTTCATGGCCTTACGGATATAGGCAAGATTGTTGCGTTGGGTATTCACGTCGTCTTTATGGGTCATAACGTACTCCGCTGAAATTTTTGAACTGAATAGATGTCAGTCTTTATTAAACATACGTGGCAGAAAAAAGTTTCCTTCGCATATAAGTTTTTTTGAATAAATTTATAACTTCTTTACGTGGCAGAGACGCGCTCAGATTTATTTTAGGATTCGCGGTGAAGAATCTCGGTAGGAAGGTTAAGGAGTGTTTCTTTGAGGAGGCTATCTTGAAACCCAGAAAGCGCTTCTTGAGCCTTTTGGATATATGTATTCGCAATGTCTTTTGATTGTTCAGCGCCATTATGTTTAAAGACAAGTTCCGCCGCTGTCTCAAAATCACCTTCGCGGAAGATGTTTTCCTCTAATGTGCGCTTCCAAAATCCCATTTCATCCTCGTTTGCCTTTTCAAGTGCAAACAAAACAGGGGCTGTTAACTTACCCTCATAAAAATCATCACCCTTATCCTTGCCCAAGCGGGCCTCTTTCCCATCATAATCAAGAATGTCATCTGCAATCTGAAAGGCAATTCCCAAATTATACCCATAGTCATAAAGCGGTTTTGCCAATTCGGGTTTGTTATTCACGTAAGCGCTCACCTCGCAAGCGGCGGCAAACAAGGCGGCTGTTTTAGCGCCAATAATCTCAAGATATGCCTCCCATGTCAGGTCAAGATTGCCCTGATATTGCAACTGCATGACTTCGCCCTCTGCAATGACGGCGGACGCATCAGAAAGCGTGCGCAAGGCCTCAAGTGATTTGCTTTGCACCATAAGTTGGAAGGCCTTGGAGAACAGATAGTCTCCAACAAGGACGGACGACTGATTGCCAAAAACAAGATTGGCGGCCTTTTGACCACGGCGCTGTTCTGACCCATCCACCACATCATCATGCAGAAGTGTTGCAGTGTGAATAAACTCAACGGCTGCTGCCAAACCTTGGGCTGGCTCTGTTGTTTCGGAGATGAGTTGCGAAGTCGCCAGTGTGAGAAGGGGGCGCAAGCGCTTTCCGCCCGAGGCAATCAGATAACTTGCCAGCTGTGGAATAAGCGGCACATCTGATTGCATATGCTCAAGGATGAGCGCATTTACATCCTTCATATCAGCGGCAAACAGAGCAACAAGCGCTTGAACGGCGCTCTCTGTTTGATTTTTATCGCTCTGCTTTTGTGGTTGCATAAGTCAATAATTAGAGCAAACAGGTGGCTAAGGCAATGGAAACTGTGGATGTGTGACGTTTCATCAAAAATATATTTGCAAGCTTCTCGCGAAATGAGTAAATTATTGTCATAAGAATAAAGAGGGAGTACTGCATATGGATATCCGCACTGGCATTTTAGCCGAAGACCTTTCAGCAAGAGAAGCGCATCAGGCAGCAGCAGATCAAGAAGCTGCACTAGCTACGCTTGAACGTGCCGCTGGTTACAAACATGTTATTGAAGAGAGCGATAACGGCCAGACATATCTATTAATGGCTACCCCAAACTAACCTCATTTTAAAACGCGGCTAGTTTTTCAATCAGATAAGCTTTGAGATTATCAATCGCAATGCGCTCCTGTGCCATGGTGTTGCGGTGGCGGATTGTGACCGTGTTATCGTTCAGGCTATCACCATCAACCGTAATACAGAACGGTGTTCCAATCTCATCCTGACGTGCATAGCGCTTCCCGATATTTTGTTTGATATCTAAATCAATGGCCATATCCTCACGTAAGTCCATATAAATCTTTGTCGCAAGCTCTGGCATACCATCTTTGGCCACAAGCGGCAGGATGGCGGCCTTTTTAGGTGCAACAGCTGGTTTAAAATTCATATACATGCCCGAGGGTCTGCTTTCATCAATCGTATAGGCCTCGCAAAGGACGGTCAGAACACCACGGGTTAAACCTGCCGCAGGCTCAATCACATGTGGGATAAAGCGGTTCTGATTATCCATGGGGTCGATATATTCCATCTTCGTGCCTGAATGTTCCTGATGTTGGGTCAGGTCATAATCGCAACGGTGAGCAATGCCTTCAAGCTCCCCAAAGCCCGGCGCTGTGAAAGGAAACTGATATTCAATATCGATCGTACCCACGCCAGCCTTGGCATAGTGTGAGAGTTCATCTTTACCATGTTCACGCAAAATCATGGCGTCTCCACGAATACCAATGGATTCCCACCAGCTCTTACGCTCATTCGTCCAGAATTCACGCCACATGGCGGCCTCATTCCCATGACAGAACCATTCCATTTCCATCTGTTCAAATTCGCGTGAGCGGAATACAAAGTTTCGTGGGTTAACCTCATTACGGAAGGCCTTCCCGATTTGCGCAATCCCGAATGGAATTTTGACACGAGAGCTATCAAGCACGTTTTTGTAATTGAGGAAAATCCCTTGAGCGGTTTCGGGACGCAGATAAGCCTTACTATCCTCACTTTGTGTTGCACCGACATAGGTTTCAAACATCAGATTAAATTCTTTTGGCTCGGTCAGTGTGCCAACCTCTGACGCATCGGGTGCGATAATTTTAGCATAATCATTTGTTGAAACGTCTGGAAGTTCTTTGCGATCAAATGCCCCGATACTGCGGCCTTTACCAAATTTTTTCAGGCGTTTGGCTTCAACGCCTGTTTCATCGTCTTGTGGCACGGCAATCCATGCGCCTTCACCATCCTTTGGGATAAGCACATCGAGATGATCTGCACGATAGCGTTTTTTTGTTTCACGGCAATCAACCATCGGGTCTGAAAATCCGCCCACGTGACCCGAGGCCACCCACGCCTTTGGATTTTGAATGATAGAGCTGTCCACGCCGACAATCTGCAAAGGTTCACCATCTGGCCCAATAGGGGGTGTAACCACCATCGCCTTCCACCACAGGTCACGAATATTGTTTTTCAACTCTGTACCCAAAGGGCCATAATCCCAAAATCCGTTCAAACCACCATAAATATCAGACGCAGGAAAGATAAAGCCGCGGCGCTTGCACAGGGCAACAATGTCTTTCATATCTGGAATTGTGGTTTCTTGGGATTTGTTTTCGGCGAGATTAGTCATGAATTCCTCGTTTGTTTTTTTCTCATATAGGTATAACGTGAAAGTGTAAGTGAATAAAGGCTTTAGAAACGAATTTCATGAGAATTGAACAAGCCCGCCAAAATACAATTACCGACCTGGAAGAAATAGCAGGGGCAGGCGCGCTCGCGCATGAAGAGGGCTATTTCGAAAAATGCCTACAGGAACAAAAAGAGGGTAAACGTCTTGTCTTTGTGATTTATGCAGATGATGCGCCCGCGGGCTACTGTATCTTAAACTTTCAACCACTTTACCAGCCATTCCGAACATTGGATATTCCGGCTATTCAGGATTTAAACGTTGCCCCAGATTATCGTCGGCGAGGTCTTGCGCGTGCCCTTGTTCAGCACTGTGAAGATGTGGCACGTGATGCAGGCTTCACAACTGTCGGTATAAGTGTTGGGCTACATAGTGGATTTGGAGCGGCGCAACGCCTTTATATAAAGCTCGGTTATATTCCTGACGGGGCAGGGGTGACCTATGACCGCGTACCTGTTGGCCGCATGGAAATGCGTCCTGTCGATGATAATTTGTGCCTCATGCTGACCAAAAAATTATAGCAAATTGCTTCTCGTGGACATTTCAAAATCCTCTTTTGTGCTTTGAGTGCAAATTGTTTATGGTGATTAAACGCATATCACACATAAATGCCAGCTGGCGGAGGATGACACAATGTCACATCAATGGGTTTACCGTTTTGGGCCTAAAACAGATGGGAACGCAACACTTAAAAATCTACTTGGGGGCAAGGGGGCAAACCTCGCCGAGATGGCCTCTCTTGATTTGCCTGTGCCTCCTGGCTTTACGATTACAACAGAGGTCTGCACTGCCTATTACCAAAATGATGAAACCTATCCCAAAGAGCTGACATCCCAAGTCGAGAAAGCCTTGGTCGATATAGAAAAGACGCTGCAGATGAAATTCGGCGATGCGGAAAACCCGTTGCTTCTGTCTGTCCGTTCAGGTGCGCGTGTATCTATGCCAGGCATGATGGATACAGTGCTCAACCTTGGGCTTAACAGTAAGACTGTGAAAGGGTTAGCCGAGCGTTCGGGCGACCCGCGCTTTGCATGGGATTCCTATCGTCGCTTTATTCAGATGTATGCCAATGTGGTTTTGGACATGTCGCATCATGACTTTGAATCGATTTTGGACGAGTTCAAGCGCGATAACGATATTGAAAATGACACCGAAATATCTGCCGCGCAGTGGCAAGTGATTGTTGAAGATTATCAGGACCTTGTGAAACGCGAATTGGGCAAGCCTTTCCCAGAAGATCCGCATGAACAATTATGGACGGCAATTTCAGCCGTTTTTAAATCGTGGCAAACACCACGTGCAGTGACTTACAGGCGATTGAATACGATTCCTGAAGAATGGGGTACGGCCGTTAACGTGCAGGCCATGGTCTTTGGGAATATGGGTGAAGATTGCGCCACAGGTGTGGCCTTCACACGCGACCCGTCAACAGGTGAAAACTACTTTTACGGTGAATACCTAGTCAATGCGCAGGGTGAGGACGTTGTGGCAGGTATCCGTACGCCCCAATCGCTTACGATTGCAGGGCGTGAAAAAGAGGGGAGTGACCTACCCTCCATGGAAGAAATTATGCCAGATGTGTTTCACCAACTTGTCGATGTGCGTGAGAAACTGGAAAAACATTATAAGGATATGCAGGACATCGAATTTACGGTGCAACAAGGCAAGCTTTATATGCTTCAAACCCGCACAGGAAAGCGTACGGCTGCTGCTGCACTGAAGATTGCTGTTGATATGGTCGAAGAAGATTTGATCACACAGGAAGATGCGTTATTACGTATTGATGCCAATAGCTTAGATCAGCTTCTTCATCCAACGCTTGATCCTAATGCTGAGCGTTTTGTGATTGGAAAAGGCTTGCCTGCCTCCCCAGGGGCGGCCTCTGGTCAACTCGTCTTTAGTGCTGATGAGGCTGAGCATTTGGCCAATAATGGCGAGGCCGTTATTCTGGCGCGCACAGAGACATCCCCAGAGGATATTCACGGGATGCATGCGGCTAAGGGCATTTTGACAACACGTGGTGGTATGACATCACATGCTGCCGTTGTGGCCCGTGGTATGGGACGTGCCTGTGTGGCTGGTGCAGGAACACTTCAAATTGATTACGCAAGCCAGACACTCACAGCTGGTTCGGAAACCTTCAATAAGGGTGATGTTGTCACTATTGATGGTAGCACTGGCGAGATTATGAAGGGTGCGGTCAAAACGCTTAAACCTGAACTCTCTGGTGACTTTGCAACAATCATGAAGTGGGCGGATAGTACGCGTCGCATGCGTGTGCGCGCAAATGCGGAGACTGAAACAGATGCGAAAACTGCGCTTGAATTTGGGGCGCAGGGGATAGGGCTATGCCGTACAGAGCATATGTTTTTTGACCCAGAGCGTATTCAGAAGGTGCGCGAAATGATTTTTGCAGAAAATCTTGAGGCACGAACAAAGGCGCTCAACGCACTTCTCCCTGAGCAGCGTAAGGATTTTAAGGCGCTTTTCTCTGTCATGAATGGATTTCCTGTGACCGTTCGCCTGCTTGACCCCCCACTGCACGAATTCTTACCGCATGAGGATAAGGACATTACACAATTTGCGGCAAGTGCGGGTATTCTTGAAAGCAAGGTACGCAAGCGCCTGAGTGAGTTGCATGAATCAAACCCCATGCTCGGGCATCGTGGATGCCGTTTGGGTGTCACTTACCCTGAAATCTACGCAATGCAGGCGCGTGCCATTATTGAGGGCGCGATTGAGGCGGCTGAAGATGGCGCAGCGGCGGTAATTCCTGAAATTATGATCCCACTTGTTTCTGTTGCGCCAGAACTCAAAAGCCTGAAGAAGGTTGTTGATGATACCGCCCGTGACATCATCAATGAAACAGGCCAAGTGATTGAATATATCGTGGGAACAATGATTGAGCTTCCTCGTGCGGCGCTGACTGCCGATGAGCTGGCTAAGGAAGCCTTGTTCTTCTCATTTGGCACAAATGATCTCACACAAACGACATTGGGTCTCAGCCGTGATGACGCGGGGGCGTTCCTACCCTTTTATGTGGAGAAATCGCTAATGCCGGAAGACCCGTTTGTGTCCATCGATGTCGATGGTGTTGGACAGCTTGTGCGTATTGCGTGCGAGAAGGGGCGTCAGACCCGCGAAGATATCAAGCTCGGTATTTGTGGGGAGCATGGGGGTGACCCGGCCTCTATCAATTTCTGCGAGGAAGTGGGCTTGGATTATGTGTCCTGTTCGCCGTTCCGTGTCCCCATTGCGAGACTAGCCGCGGCACAGGCCAGCGTCAGACAGGCGAAGGGCGCAAAAAAAGACCGCAAAAAAGCGGCGTAGATTTAAGAGATTAACCTAAAGTTTTACCCCAAATAACATTTTTAGGACTTTCCTTATGGCTAAGCCTTAAAGCTTTATCAAAGTCTACATTATGAATTTGTTCATCGAATAGAAAAATTACGACGTTACCCAAACCTATGCCTTTTCTTGATTCCCATATAGTTGAGGTAAAAGGCTTTTTACCATCTACGCCTAATGCTAAATTGATTTTCTCTAAAGAATCTTTCTCAATTTGTTCTGCATTTACCATGTCTTTAATAACAGCCCTGTAGCCAGCATTACCATCGTATGGACTTGGGTGTTTTTCCCAAGATAAGCCAGTACATGCATTTAGTTTTGCAATGTTATCTCTGTGTATGTTTTCCCATGGCGTGACTGTTTCCCATGCTCGTTGTATTAAACTCATAATATCCTCCAAAAAATTATGCGCTTAATTTACATAAATAAAATAATATGTCAATTTATTTATGATTCAGGAGGATGAGGAGGAGCGAGGGTCATCTCTTCTTCGGCGCGGATGGCCGCATCGTACGATTCTGCGGGGATATCCAAAGCCTCAGGAATTGTGATGCATACAATATATTCGCGCCCCTTATTATCAACTAAAGGATAGGTATCGACAACAAAGACATCTTCGCCGTTTTCTTGCGAAAACGTGTCATTTAAGGCCGCTGCAAGAGCCTCGGCATATATTTTAGAGGAGAGATCCTCATCCAGTGCCATCGCATAAATGGGGTCTTCAAGAATGCGTGCAGAGGGGCGTTTCTCCCATGTATGGCCTGTCAAGCGCGAAAGCTTTCCAACGACATCTCTGTGCTTGTTTTCCCAAGGTGTGAGTGCTTCAAAAGTTTTCCTTATCTGCTGTGTTGGCATGTTACTCCTTGCTGGTTCTTAAAAATTAAAGTCGCAAGTCGTAACGTAGGCTTATGAAAAATTCAACCTTTCCTACGGAAAATTTTAAATTTATTCGTGGAAAGAGTGAACTTGCATGCTTATTTGACGTTCTTTTATAAAGGAGTACATCATGACAAGAATAGTAATAACAGGTGCCAATCGCGGGATAGGTTTAGAATTTGTTAAACAATATGCGCAAGAGGGTGCAGAAATCTATGCACTATGCCGTTCGCCAGAAGAGGCCGCTGAGTTAAAATCCATTCAAGGGGATATCCATATTCATAAAGTTGATGTTACTCATGAGAGCGAATGCCAACGATTTGCCGACGAGTTGGACGAGAAATCTATCGATATTCTGATTAACAATGCAGGTGTTTATGGTGGTGACAAACAATCTCTCTCAAATCTTGATTTTGATAAATTTCACGCAACACTTGAAACAAATCTGTTTGGCCCGCTCTACATGACAACTGCGCTTTACAAAAACGTAAAAGACTCTGATAACGGTAAAATCATTACCATCTCTTCTAAAATGGGGTCTATCGGAGACAGCTCTGGCGGAATGGCCATTTACCGCACGTCAAAAACGGCGATTAACATGGCGATGCATGCGTTGGCCTCGGAAGCAGCTAATGACAATGTTGTTTTCCTCAATCTTCATCCTGGATGGGTACAAACAGACATGGGTGGCGAGCAAGCGCCAACTACACCCCCAGAAAGTGTTGAGGGCTTACGCAAAGTTATAGCGAAGGCCAACATGACGGATTCAGGGCATTTTTATGATTTTCAAGGGAATGAACTACCCTGGTAAAGACGAGTAGAGTTTGGTTTGTTCGGTTTCGAACAGATCCTTATCGTCATCTTTAAGTAAAGCGAGGCCAAGGCGTTCACCTTTTGCCTCGTTTTCTATATTGTTATCATTACATTGGGAGCGCATGAGGCCAATGACCTTGCCGTCACGTTCAATTTGTGTGGACGGCACAGGTAAATCCCCCGTGACAGGATAAAGATGCTTCTTGGCTAAACCGCGATGCTTCATGCGCGCAGTCAGTTCCTGACCGACATAGCATCCCTTTTCAAACGACACGCCGTGATGTTGATCTATATTGAGCTCGGCGACGGTCGATTTTTCAATCAGTGCATCACGCGAGCCATCAGCTATACCGAGCTTTATGCGCTGGGCATCCCAAAAGGCAAAAGGTTTCTCTTCGATGCCGTCGTCCTCGGGTTTTGTGAAAGAGCGCCATCCAAGGGCGTCATGGCGTGGGTCCATATAACCTGGGCGCGGTGTTATGCCATAGCAGATAAACACAGGCGAGCGCGGTTCAACAGAGACGCGGACATCGGCACGCATTTTGTATTTATCAAGACGCTCATAAAGATCCTCTGCGCGCTCTAGCCCCTCGCAATCAAGGAGTAGAACGTCTGGCCCTTCGCTGATAAAGAAATCATGTAGGAATTTGCCTTGCGGTGTAAGAAGGCAACCATAAATGACAGGTTGGTTTTCAAGCTTCTTGATATCCTGTGTAATAAGACGCTGCAAAAAGTCATATCTGTCGGGCCCCTCTATTTCAATGAGGCCGCGCATTGGCAGTTTTATAAAACACGGCGTCTCAGACATTTTACGCTTACTGATTATATTCGTTATAAGGCTTTGTCACGCTACTGCGATCCACATAAGTGATATCAGGTTTTGCCCGGCCATTATTCTTTGAGCGATACTGCGAATCTTCCATGGCCTCCAAATAATCAACTTCGGAGCGTTTGATAACATCGTAATCGACATATTTTGTGCGCTCCCAACCCTTTTCAAGCATACAACCTTCGAAATCATAGTAATCGCCGTTTTCGCTCAAAAGGTATCCATTGCGCTCTGGCGTTTCCCAAGAGGCCAAATCTTGTGACTGGCTTGCGGGGTAGGCATAAGATGGTGCAACCATTTTACGTTGTGTTGGGTCGGGTGGGAAGCCGCCCTTAATCGCGTTTAAGCGGCGTAATTCGTTCAATTCAGCTGTGCAGCGGGCAATGTCACGTTGCAGCATTTGTTGTGCCTTTGGTCCACGCTGGTAAATAGTCTCGCTTGGTTTTTCACGTTGCCAGTAATGCGCATCATCGTAGCGAATGGCCTGACAAGCGGTTGTTGTTGCGATAAGGCCAAGTGCCAATCCAATTTTGATAAATTTCGTCACAAATATATTCCTTGAATGGAAGAAGAGTTAATCGTGGTTTCTAAGATAACAGGTTCAAATGATTTGCTCAATTACCTTTATGCCACCATGTTTCAATGACTGCGCCATAGAGTGCTGTCTCATCAGGGTGTTCAATATCATTACGATAGGCAATTAAATCATATGGGTTATAGAAGAGTGGGATTGTTGCCACCTGATTAAGCAAGGCGGCATCTAAATTCTGCACAGAAGAAACAAGGTCCTCGCGTGTCTTAGCCTCAGGAATGGATTTGGCAAGCGCATCAATCTCAGAGCTGCAAATCCCCGCAAAGTTCCACTGCGCCTCTGTTTTGGCCGCCTCACAACTCCAATAGAGATATTGTTCTGTTCCTGGTGAGAGCGAAGATATCCAGTGATAAAGCGTCATGTCGAAATCATAGGCATTTAAACGATCACGAAAGGCCGCACTGTCCATTGTGCGCACACGCGCATCAATACCAAGGCGCTTTAATCCGCGCGTGAAATGAAGTGCAATTTTTTCGTTCTCTAATGTTTGTCCCAGAATTTCAAACTGAAACGGTGCGCCGTCAGGAAAGGTGCGCTTACCATTTTTAAGGGTGAGCCCTGCCTCGGTCAGCAGGTTATCGGCCTCAATCAGATTTTGCCTATATGTGGCCTTATCAGGTGAAGCGGGGGGTTGCCAGAGATTATCTTCTTTAGGCGCGGCTAATTCTGAATTTTCAAAATAGCTTTTGATACGCTCCATCTTTCCGAAATAGATATTTTTGTTAATCCAGTCGGCATCGAAGGCAAGATTAAGTGCTTTGCGCACACGAATATCATCAAAAGGTGCGCGACGTGTATTAAAGATGAGTGCATTGATTTTGACAGGACGGCCATGAGTAAAGCGCCCTTTGGTGTAAGAGCTGTCATCGCGGTAGGCGGTCTCCCATTTTGTCATATCAAATTCGGTACGGACATCCAAATCACCCTTCAGGAATGCCTCAAGCGCAACTGTGTCATCACGAAGATAATCATAGGTTACTGTTTCAAAATTATGATGCCCAACATTAACAGGCAAGCCAGCCGCCCAGTAATCTGGGTCGCGCGTATAGGTGATTGACCGCCCGACATCAACGTCTGTTATTTTGTAAGGCCCGCTTGTAACAGGCGGAACAAGAGTCGAGCTATCAAAGGTCTTATCCTGCCAATAGGCCTTTGAAAGAACAGGCATCATCGCTAGAATAAGGGCTGTTTCCTGATCATGCCCTTCTCCAAATGTGAATTTAATCTGAGTGTCGCCAATTATCTCGGCATTTTTAACAAGTTGATAAACGCGGCGCATATTGGGGCGTCCGCCTTCTTTGAGTGTCTCATAGGAAAAGAGGATATCCTCAACAGTAATAGGGCTTCCATCATTAAATCGCGCACGTTCATCAAGCGTGAAGGTGATCTCGGAACGATCCTCGCTTATGTCAGCCTGTCTTGCAATCAGCGGGTAAAGTGTAAAGGGTTCATCCCATACACGGCGCATCAGTTTGTCATAGGTTAGATTAAGTCCGTCTGCTGATTTCCCCTTAAGTGCAAAGGGGTTCACGGAATCAAACGTGCCAATGACAGCCTGACGCAAAGTGCCACCTTGTAGTGCATCAGGATTGGCATACTCCAGATGCGTGGCATCTTCGCCGTATTTGGGATCGCCGTGCATAGCAAGCCCAACACCCATTTCAGCCCATGCATAAGAACTTGTAAAAACAAGAGTGAGAGCAAGTAAGGCGGTATGGCGAACGAATGATGTCATTTAAAGTGAGGTAATCCTTTGGATTTAAGAGGCAACTTTTTTCATACTCTCTTGTGATACGCGTGCCGCAAAATTTTCCTGCGGTCGAGGCCCAATGGCTGCAATAATTTCAGAGGCTGCACGTGAGGCAAGATGTCCACATGTTGCCATGTCTGCACCATTCACATATCCGTGTAAGAAACCCGCTGCATAGGCATCGCCCGCGCCTGTGGAGTCAATCAGGCAAGTCGGGGGTACTGCCTCAATATCTGTACGCTTGCCTTCCTGCCAGATAACAGAGCCATTTTTGCCACGTGTCACACAAGCCAGGGCACAGTCCTCGCCAACCTTTTGTAGGGCAGCGTCAAACCCATGTTCATAAAGCGCACAAAGTTCTTCCTCATTAGCAAAGAGAATATCAACATGGTTTTTAATGAATTTCAGGAAATCGTCGCGGTGACGGTGGACACAAAAGCTATCTGAAAGGGTAAGTGCAATCTTGCGTCCTGCCTCTTCAGCAATTTTAGCCGCTTTATAAAAGGCCTTTTTGGCCTCTTCGGGGTCAAAGAGATAGCCCTCAAGGTAAGTAATTTCAGCGCGTTTGACGAGGTTCTCATCTATATCGTCTTCACACAATGTTGTGCATGCGCCCAGATAGGTGTTCATCGAGCGTTCTGCATCAGGGGAGATAAGAATAATACAGCGTGCCGTTGCGGGTCCGCCTGCAAGGCTTTCGGTTGTAAAAATTGTGTTTTGGGTGGTCATGCCCTCTCTAAAGGACTGTCCAAGTTCATCATCTGCGACTTTACCAATATAGGCAGCATTGCCCCCAAGAGCAGAAAAACATGCAAGTGTATTGGCCGCTGATCCGCCAGAAATAATTTCTGGATTATCAAGCATGCTTGTAAGATGTTCAGCACGTTGTTCATCGATAAGGGTCATGCCGCCGCGCGCCATGCCAAGATTAACTTGTTCATCAACGGTGTCATCGGACACTTGTGCCAAAACATCGACGATGGCGTTTCCAATAGCAAGAAGTTGAAGATTATTTTGATCCTGATTTTGTGACATGAGTGCTTTCCATTGAATTTTTTGTGTGTAGCGTTATTTTCTATGCTATTGAAGTAGCATAAGACACATGTCTGGAACAAATGAAAATGGCGAAAAAACCACAAAAATCAAAAGAGCTTAGCCGCATGGATTATGTACGTGCGGCACTTGTCGTAGCACAAAGCTTGCCGTGGGATATGGTTACGCTTCAAGACATTTCTGATGAGGCGGGGGGTACGCTTGCACAGATGCGCGAATATTTTGATGATAAGACCGATATTTTGGGAGCGTACGGCGCACATATTGATCGTGAAATGTTGAGTGAGGTTGAACAGTTGGACAAGAACATGTCTGTTCGTGATAAATTATTCGAACTGATGATGATCCGCTTTGATGTGATTGAAAATGATCGTGATGCTGTTGTCTCGATTGTCCGTTCCTTGCGCAGTGATCCCAAGTCGATGCTCTATTCCCTCCCGCATTTATGTCGCTCTATGGAATGGATTTTTGAAGGGTCTGGCGTACAGGTAAATGGCATTAAAGGTTCAGCAAAAATTATTGGTCTTACAATGGTTTACTTGAATACGTTAAGAGCATGGATTAAGGAAGAAAATTCTGATTTGTCCGATACGATGGCTGCGCTCGACAAGGGCTTAAAGCAGGCTGATAGCTGGGCTGAGAAATTTAATTTCTAAGACACATAAACTCGTATTTGTCTGTTTTTAAAAAACGCGCTATCCTAGTAATATACAACTTGGCCTCACAAGTTTTTCACAAAGGATCGCATCCATGATTATCGTATTTGGTTCTCTTTACATGCAACTTCTCGCTGATGTTGAACAGCTTCCCAAACAGGCGCAAAATCTAAAAGCACCGCAATTGCGTTATTTTCCAGGGGGAAAGGCGGGTAATCAGGCCTTTGCAGCAGCACGTATGGGTGAAAAGGTTGCTGTTGTTGGTTGTGTTGGGAATGATGATTTTGGACATGAAATTACAGATAATCTGAAGAAAAACGGCGTGATGACATCGGGAGTGGCGCGCCTGCCTAAACCAACAGGCACATGGATTACACTTAAAAACAAGAATGGTGAACGCCAGTATATTACTTACGCTGGTGCCAACGAGAAAATTTCAGATGAGCAGGTGCCAGATGAAATTCTTAATGCTGGGAATTATGTGCTCGTTCAAATGTCAGATAGTTCTGATGCTGTATTCAAATTGCTGGCCCGCGCCAAGGCACAGGGATGCAAAACGATATTGAATATGTCGCCTGTTATTGAGTTATCGAGCGATATTTTGAAGAATATAGATATGCTTGTGCTGAACAGCCGCGAGGCTGAAAAGATTGCTAAAAGTCTGAAATTGTCTGGCGAAAATATAGATGTGCAAATCGCACGCGCCTTGTCAAAAGGTGGAAAAATAACTGTTATCGTGACATCGGGCGAAAATGGTTCTATTGCAATTCAAGAAAATGGAAAAGGGTATCGTGTGCCATCTTATCGCCTTGAAGATGACCAGATCGTTGAAAGTGTGAGCGCAGGAGATTGCTACTGCGGAACGCTTGTGGCTTGCCTGCACAAGGGTGATGATTTGGACAAAGCGATGCGCTATGCCTCAGTTGCGGCCAGTCTTTCTATTCGTGAGGAGGGCGCACAAAGCTCATTCCCGTTCAGAGCGGATGTGGACGAACATATCGATCAGATTGCTGGAGCAACGCCACTCTAAAAAGGACAGACCTTCATTTCTCCTTGTAAGGGATCAACGGACTCAATTTGGAGGCGTACACGGTCTCGGCGTGATAAAGTAAGTGGGGCGTCATCATTACGTGAAACGCGAAAGCTGTTATTATCAAGTTTTTCGGCTGTGGTGCCAGATTGTTCATTAAATGTGTATGCAACGCGTAAACCATTACTAGGGACGAGAAAATCAACGGCACGCTCATTGATGTCTGCCACAAAAAAGGTTGCCCGTTGCCCTTCAAGGCTCTTCATCTCTTTTAAAAGTTCATAACGACGTCTATCACGTCGAATGCGTCTTCGCACCTCATCATTTTGATTCAGTTGTCCGCAGATGCTATGGATATTTTCTATTTCGATTTGGCTTAACCCAAACCCTGTTTTACCTAGTGCCGTATGCATTGCACGCTGATTAAAAATGTCGGAATAGCGTTGTAGTGGTGAAGAAAAAAGCGCATATCTGTCAACGCCAAGCGTAAAATGTCCAGTATTATTGGCAGAAAAGAATGAACGGCTTGCAATCCGTTCCTGTAAAATACGAATAACCGCATCAGAATTACCTTGAACATGTGATTCCTCAACAATGTCAGACAAAATTTGCCATGAACAATCACGTGCATTTTTAGGCAATGCATAGCCTAATTCCCTTAATCTGATACGCGCTTTTTTGTAATCTTCAGGACGGTAACCTGGTCCATTGACGCGATAAATCTGAGGTACTCCAGCCTCTTCAACAAAGGTGCTCATGTTTGCATTAACGCGTAACATAAATTCTGACACAGCATTTCGCCCTGATTCTTCGCAATACTCAATATCGTCGCGATGATCATCAATAATGAGATTTCTGGAGCGATAGGCACTGTCAGCGTTTGAGGATTGGCGTTTCAAGATGTCATGACATTCAACAATATCAATTGCAAAACGGTGTCCACGACTGACCCATTCATGGAAACTTTCGTAACTATGCTTTTTACGGGAGCGTATTAAACCGTGGCTAAATTCCTGTGAGAGCATTTCGCCATCAGGTGAGTATTTTGCTTCAAAAATTAGAGCAGGTCTGGTCACCCGAGGTAAGAGGGAAGATGAATTCTCACTAATAACATGTGGCAACATCCGAATTACCTTGGGGTAAACATGAAAAGTAGAAGCGCGTTGAAACGCTTCACGATCAATATGTGTATCGGGTGCAACAGCCGAGGCAACATCAGTTAAGGCTGTAGCTGTGTACCAGGATCCGTCTGATTGTTTTTCGACATAAATAGCATCATCCAAGCTAATAGCATTGCGCGGATCTATCGTGACAAAAGGAATATCGAGAGTGTCACGTCTGTACGTGTCCAAAGTTTCTTCAAGTGCTGTTTTGGACGCTGTTAAGTGTCGTGCCTCGGAGGTTACAAGTTTTGGAAAATGTCTTGGGATAGCATGTTTTGTGAGAAGGTGATCCTGAATAGAAGGGGCGGTGCGAGTACGACGTAATGAGACAGGAGGGGGGCGTTTAGCTTGTATAACATCTTGTGCTATCAAACCTGTCATGTTTTACGCATCCCCTTTATTAGCATTCACTGCTATTGTAAAAAAAGACAGCTACGATGCAAAGGACTCAATGAATTTTGCTAACAGGATATCTTTTTTTGTTATGCCGCCTGCATCATGAGAAGTCAGAGAGATGTGTACTTCGTTATAGCTGTTTGACCAGTCAGGATGATGGTCCATTTTTTCAGCCTTGAGCGCGATAGCTGACATAAAGCCCCAAGCCTCGATAAAATTTTTGAATTCAAAGCTCTTTGAAATGGTATCTCCGCTTTGGTCGTGTTTCCACCCAGAAAGACTTTTTAGGCTGTCTTTCAGCTCATTTACATCTAAACAATCACTCATTTGATAAATTCCTTTTTCTAGCGTAAAGTAGTGCAATCAACTTATGATTCTGAACTGTAAAGGGCAAGGGGCTTTCCTTATATGTCAGTAACTGCGTCTCAAAAGCGAAATATCATTATGCATATTGGGCAAGCGCCAAGCCTTGATGATTTGTCGACAATCGCACACGCCTTGCTGGAAACACTTCCCGAAGAAATTATTGAACTTGTTGAAAAAAAGCTCGTCATTGAAATCGAGGACATGCCTGAAGATTATGTTCTGGATGATATGGATGTCGAGAACGCCTATGATCTTGTGGCCATCTATAAACCTGGTGGAGAGATGAATAACGGGGTTAAGCGCACGCAGTCAGATTCTGATGATGTGCTCATCCTCTATCGCCGTCCCATTTTGGATTATTGGTGCGAGGAGGGTGCCGATTTCAATGATTTGGTCCGTCAAATATTGATTGAAGAGATTGGCGCACATTTTGAATTCTCAGATGATGACATCGAAGAAATGGTCTCCCGTCATCACCCATGCATGCTTTAAAACTACGCGGCTAAGCCTTTTGACATGAAGGTCGTCAGGCGTCTTGCAAAGGCGTTAGGGTCGGGAACTTGTTCACCCAGTGCAATTCTTGCCTGATCCAAAAGTAAGTAAGCCGCATCATTGATAATCGCCTTATTATCAGATTGTCCTGACAAAGCCTTAACCAGCGCGTGGTCTGGGTTAATCTCCAAAACGCGTTTACTCTCTGGTGTGTAATGCTGATGGATTTTAAGGACGCGCTCCATATGAATATCAACGCCTGTATCAGAGGCCACAAGACACACAGGCGAATCTGTGAGGCGAGAGGATAGGCGGACATCCTCGACATCCTCCTTCAATATTGTCTTTAATTGCGCTAGCAAAGGGTCAAGTGAAGATGTGTCGGCTTCTTTTTTCTTATCTTTAGCCTTTGCGTTCTTATCAGTTTTTGTTTCATCACCTTCAATTTCAGAAAGGTCAATTTGCCCCTTTGTGACCGAGGTAAATTCAAAGCCTTCATATTGCTGAACCGTTGGAATCCAGAAATCATCAATTGTATCTTTGAATAGCAGGACTTCTATCCCGCGTGAGACAAGGCCTTCAATTTGGGGTGAATTGCGCAACGTTTGCAGATTTTCACCACTAATGAAGTAAATCTTTTTCTGGCCCTCTTTCATACGCGAGACATAATCGGCAAGCGTTGTCTGCTTTTCTGTGTCATGTGTTGAATAGAAATAGCAGAGTTTGAGAAGGTCTTGCGTATAATCACGTGCGTCATAAAGCCCTTCTTTGAGTACGGGCCCAAATTCGTTCCAAAACGCCATATATTTGTCATTGTCCTTTTCAGCTAATGTCTGAAGTTCTTTCAGCGTTTTCGTGGCAATGCCATTGCGGATTTTCGTGACAACAGGGTTTGTCTGAAGCATTTCACGTGAGATATTGAGTGAAAGGTCCTGTGTATCAATCACACCACGCAAGAAGCGTAACCAAGGAAAGACAAGGTTTTCACACTGGTCTGTAATAAAAACACGCTTAACGTACAGCTTTAGCGCATTTTTGCGGGAAGGATCGTACAGATCCCAAGGGCGCGCGCTTGGCACAAAAAGCAAACCTGTGTATTCAATGATACCCTCGGCGCGCCAATGAAGCGTGAGCGCGGGTGTATCCATGGACAGCCCATTGGAAACCTGTTGATAAAAATGTGCATAATCCTCATCTGAGATGTCAGATTTTGTACGTGTCCAAAGAGCTTTAGCCGTATTGGCAGGTGTTTCATCATCGCGCTCTTCACCAAGAAAAACAGGTAAATCAATATGGTCTGACCATTGGGTGATGATATTTTGCAATTTGGCGTGCTCAATATATTCGCGTGCATCCTCTTTGAGATGACACGTAATGACTGTGCCGTGGGGCAAGCTGCTTGACTTATCGCTTGCCTTGGAAAGTGTGTAGCCTGTACGTCCATCTGATTCCCAGATCCAAGCGTCCTTTTCACCAGCTTTGCGTGAGGTGACAGTAACTTTATTAGCCACCATGAAGGATGCATAAAACCCGACACCAAATTGACCAATCAGATTAAGGCTGTCTTTATCGCTGTTCTGGCTCTTAAGTTGTTCCATCAGTGCACGTGTACCTGACTTTGCGATGGTTCCGAGGTTTTCAACCAGCTCATCATGTGACATGCCTATGCCATTATCGGCAATGGTGAGCGTGTTTTTATCCTTATCCGTTGTAATCCGTATCTGATAATCAGGAGAAGAACTTACAAGTTCAGGGTTTTTAACCGTTTCGTAGCGCAAGCGGTCACAAGCATCAGCCGCATTCGAAATCAATTCTCGCAGGAACACATCGCGGTTTGAATAAAGCGCATTGGCAACGATATCAAGCAGACGCCCAACATCAGCTTCAAACTGCTTTGTTTGTGATTTTGTTTCTTTTGATTTCTTTGTCGCTGTTTCTTTTGCCATTTTCCTACTCCTTTGCCGTCTTACGGATAAAGTCGTGTGTGTTTCCAATTTTTGCCCGAACGTTTAAAAACAAGACGGTCGTGCAACCGATACGGCATTTCCTGCCAGAATTCAATGGTTTCAGGAATTACGCGAAAACCAGACCAATGGGGTGGGCGGGTAACGTCTTTGCCTTCAAATTCTTTTTCGTATTTTTCAATGCGTTTTAAAAAAGTTTCCCTATCAGGCAATTCGTTTGACTGTCGCGAGGCCCATGCACCAATTTGGCTCCCGCGGGGACGTGTCGCAAAATAGGCATCGGCTTCTTCATTATCGACAGTCACAACAGCACCTTCAAAGCGTACTTGCCTGTTTTGTGTCTTCCAGTGAAAACAGAGTGCTGCACGACCAGTTGCGAGAATGTCGCGTCCTTTGTGACTTTCGAAATTGGTATAAAAGGTGATCCCCTTGTTTGAATAATCTTTCATGAGAACCATACGCGAGGAGGGATATCCACGCGCGTCCGCTGTGCTCAGGCACATCGTATTTGGATAATCGCTTTCGGTTTTTTCAGCCTGTTTGAACCATGTATCAAAAAGTGAAAAGGGGGATTTCGTATCTTGTATTAGCCTGTCGTGCATAGTTTTCCTCATAAAATTAAAAATAAATATAGAAAACGAAGGAATTAAATCCAGTTTCAAGTATTAGTATTACCAGACGTTTTAATAATAATGCGTCTTATAAAAACATAACTATGAGGAATCAGATATGAAAACATTTTTTACACTGGCAATTGCCGTTGTTGCACTTGGTCTAGCGGGATGCGCACAAAATGGTGCGTACACAGGCCCACAATTGAATAAGCAAACAGGTGGTGCCGTCGCTGGTGCGATCGGTGGTGGTCTTCTTGGATCACAAGTTGGTGGCGGTAGTGGCCAGCTTTGGGCAACAGGTGTTGGCGTTCTTCTTGGAACATTGGTTGGTAGCGAGATCGGTAAATCACTCGACCGTGCTGACCAGGCCTATGCAGCACAAGCAGTTCAGCAATCATATAACGCACCAATTGGTGAAACTGTCAGCTGGGTGAACCCTGAATCAGGTAACTCAGGTACATATACACCGGTTAACGAAGGTTATGCGAATAACTCAGGCCGTTACTGCCGTGAATACAGACAGACAGTTGTTATCGATGGTCGTTCAGAAACAGCCTATGGTACAGCTTGTCAAAACCCAGATGGCACATGGCAAGTTCAAGGGTAATGATTTATCCTGATAACATAAGAGATAAGAAACCGGCTTTTAGCCGGTTTTTTTTGTGTCATCTTCTTTATCGTTTTTCTCAGATGGTGCTTCGGTTGTTGTTTGGGTGGTACCCCCACCAAGTCCAGGTGCGCTGGGTATGGCCATTGGTGCAACTTGCGGCGCAATATCGGGTTTAATGGGCGCAGGACCTGATGGGCCAGCAGCAGGTACAGCCTTTGGTGCTAAACCTTTGGTAAGTTCTTTTTGAAACTCAGGGTCATTGACCGTCTGTTCAAGCGAGGCAGTGACCTCAGGATGAAGGCCACTTTCTTGGATGATTGCTTTAACGTCATCTATTGTAACGTTCTCACCAATTTTACGCTTATCGAAAATTTCTTTCTGTAGAAGTTGCAGCTTGTCATATTGGCTGTTCTTTTTAATGGATTTAAACTCAATTTCGGCAAATTGGCGCGGGTCCTTGCCGCCACTTAATGCTGTTTCAAATGCTTTACCGGCTGCCTGTAGGGCCGAGGCGCACCATCCAAAGACACCGCCTTGCATAAGGCGCACATTTTGCGCATTGGCAGCCTCCATAAACGGGCGCGCACTTTCTTGTGCAATCCCCTTTGCGAGGACCATTTCAAAGGTGTCCTCAATCTTTTTAAAGTGATTTTCCTTTTTTTGATCTTCATCTAAAAACGCATTGAAATGGCCTTCAATTTCAGTTTCACCTAACAAGGCCACATCCAAACAGTCCTGCAAAAGCATTGCATTGGTTTTAACAAGCGGATCCTGACTTGTAAGTAGTGCCGCGGTTAAAATATGTTCTGGCAGTGCCCCATTCCACGCCATTTCCTGTGCGGGTTTACAAAAGGCCCACCATTGCGAGAAGCTGATTTGTTCAAAGCTGTCATTAATGGCTTTGGCTGTCTTCAAAGGCGTTTTAATGGGGTCAAACTCTGGATCCTTTTGATTGAGAACTTTAATCCAAACCTCACGCACCGTTTCATAAGAGAGCGGGTAGGGATAGTGCCAGGGACGTGAATTGGCCTTGGCGAGCATTGTATCGAGCGCACGTTCGGCGGCGAGGGATGTAATAAATACATCATGTTCTTGCTCGCATAAAATAAAGACAGAAAAGATATCGGCAGTTAGATTAGCCTTAGCCATGCTAAGGGGCGAGCGTTTGGGCACCATCGGGCCGCGAATGGCGCTTGATCTATATTTCGGTGTGTCGAGCAGTTCAGCCGCCATAATGGCATGACATCCATAGTGATAAACATCGGCTAAAATAGCCTCGCTTGTGCCGTAGTCATCAACGTTAATTGTGATAACGCCTATTGACGATCTGATTTTCTTGAAACCGAACCATTTCATTTGGGTTTCAATCGCAAGTCCGTGAAAGCCCGATTTTTGCGTTGATTTGGTCTTGCGCAGTATATTCATGGCAATCGAGCCCGCAGGATGTAAATCAAGATGTGAACGCGCCATTTCAATCGCATCATTGCGCTGTCCGCGATGGTGCAAAATAAATTTAAGCTGAAGCTCAGGGAATCTCTTATTTACAGCCTCTGTAAAGCCTTGTGTAAATTCGTGAACCTGTTCGATATTCTCAATCATGGGTGAAAGCCTATCATAGAGGAGTTAACACTTCACTACTTGAAAGAGTGTGAAACATTTTGTGCTGAAAACAGACTGGATATTCCTTTGTAGTCTGTGTAGGATGCCAATCATAACAAAAACGAAAAGAAATAATAATAGAAAAAGGACTTAAATTCATGTCACTCATGTCAAGAAAAAAAGGGTTAATTATGGGCGTTGCCAATGAACGCTCAATTGCATGGGGAATGGCCCAGGCTTTGGCCGATCAAGGTGCAGAGCTTGCCTTTACTTATCAAGGAGAGGCCTTGGAGAAACGTGTGAGACCACTGGCCGAGCGTGTAGACAGCCAGATTGTCCTTCCATGTGATGTGACAGATGAAAGTTCTATTAGCGCGACTTTCGAGGCAATTAAAGAGCAATGGGGTGAGATAGATTTTGTTGTGCATGCGATTGCCTTTTCAGACAAAAATGAGCTTGATGGCGATTATGTTGATACAACGCGTGAGAATTTCCTTAAGACAATGGATATCTCGGTCTTCTCTTTCACATCAGTTGCCAAGCATGCGGCCAATTTGATGCGTGAGGGCGGCTCACTTGTGACGCTCACTTACTATGGTGCTGAGCGTGTGATGCCACATTATAATGTCATGGGCGTGGCAAAAGCCGCACTGGAAGCCTCTGTGCGCTATTTGGCGGTTGATTTGGGTAAGAAGAATATCCGTGTGAATGCAATTTCAGCAGGCCCTATCAAGACATTGGCAGCAAGCGGGATTGGCGATTTCCGTTATATCCTGAAATGGAATGAGCTGAACTCTCCACTCAAGCGTAATGTCACACTTGAAGATGTTGGCCGTTCAGGGCTTTACCTGCTTTCTGATCTTGGGTCAGGTGTCACAGGTGAGGTTCTCCATGTTGATTCTGGATATCATACAGTTGGTATGGTGGCCATTGATGCTGCAGGCGAAACAGCCGAGCTTTTGAACGGCATTGCGCCTAAAAAATCTGATGACCAAAAAGATGCGCAAAAAGATGGCGGTCAGGCAGCTTAAGAGTCATGGGGAAATCCATCTGGTTTAAAGATTATGAGCTAGAGCATTTGCAGACCTTTCGCGGTGCAAATATGGGGGCTCATATTGGCTTTGAATTTACCGAAATCGGTGATGACTATCTTAAGGGCACGCTTCCTGTTGATGCACGCACAACACAACCCTTTGGCATTTTGCACGGCGGCGCGTCCTGCGTTCTGTCAGAGACTTTGGGCAGTGTTGCCTCATGGATGACAATCGACCCTGACAAATATCGTGCTGTTGGTTTGGATATTAACGCCAACCATATACGTGCTGTGACAAAAGGGACAGTCACTGGCATTTGCAAGCCATTTCATGTCGGGCGTCGCACGCAAGTCTGGCAGACAGAAATATTTGAAACAGAAACAGACAAGCTTGTTTGCGTTAGTCGTTTGACGGTTGCCATTATCGATCACGGGACACTTTCGACCCAGAAAGAAACCGTAAAATTATGAGCTATTTTTCCAACAAGCGTGTCTTTGAACGCCCCGCACGACCAGAAAAGCCTAAGAAGCCATCATTTGTGCGTCGTTTCTTTGGTTTTCTATTTACCTCTTTCAAGCGCATTTGCTTTTTAATTGGGTTTTTGTTTTTTGTTTCAATTATTATCTCTCTTGTTGGTCTGTCCTCAATTAAAGATGCACGTATTTCTAGTGCTTTGCCTTCAGAGATGATTGTGCACCTCAACCTAGATTTCCCCTTGGTGGAAGAACCTGAAAAGCCCAGCCTTCTTGACCCGTTACCTGTTAATCGCCCTGATATGAAGGCGCTTCTTCTTGGGCTAGATAAAGTTGCAACGGACAAGCGTGTGAAGGCCTTTATTCTGTCTTTGAATGGTGTCCCCCTTAATATCACACATGTTCAGGAATTGCGCCAAGCTGTTGCTCGTATACGTGCTAATGATATTCCGACCTATGTGATTGCACCTGATTACGGTGTTGGCGCGGGTGGATTGGCTGAATACTATTTGGCGGCGTCCTTCGAACATATTTGGATGCATCCTTTAGGTGTGATTTCAGCACCTGGGCTATCAGCGGAAACGCCTTACGTGCGTGATTTGCTTGATAAGGTCGGCGTTACTCCGCAATTCTTTCAACGCAAAGAATATAAGACAGCCTATGAGTCTTTCATGCAGAATGAGATGTCGTCTGAAAATGAAGCGATGTTGACCTCGGTGCTGAGCAATATTGGAAATAGCATTGTTCTTGATATTGCAAAGGATCGCGGCCTTACTGCGCAATCTGTTAAAAGCCAAATTGATAAAGGGCTAATATTTGCACAAAGCGCTAAACAGAATAAATTTCTTACCAATCTGGGCTACGGTGCAGATTTGGTTCAGATACTTCAAGAAGCATACGGTGAGGGGATTGAACGCGTTAATTTTCGCAAATATCTGAAATCAAAGGCAGCACCGACCACATCAAACAAGAATGTAGCTTACATTCGCGTGGCAGGCGTCATAAGCCTTGCCTCTAATCTAGACCCATTGCGCTCCTCTAAGGATACGCTTGTTTCTGGTTCTCCCGAGGCGCAAGCCTTCTATGATGCAGCGGACAGTGATGATGTAAGTGCTATTATCGTGCGTATTGATAGTCCAGGTGGCACGCCTGCAGCGGCCGAGCTTTTGCGCAAAGGTATTATTTATGCCAAGACAAAAGGCAAGCCAGTCTATGTCAGTATGTCGACAACCGCCGCTAGCGGTGGCTATTGGGCGGCCGTTAATGCAGATAAGATTTTTGCCCTTCCTGCAACGCTCACGGGGTCAATTGGTGTGATAGGGGGTAAGGTCTCGGGCGCGGACCTGCTTGAAAATCTGGATATCAATTGGGAAACAGTACGCTATGGGGATAATGCAGGGTTCTGGTCATTGGCACAGCCCTTTAATGAGGAGCAGGTTATCCGCTTTAACGCTATGCTGGATGTCACCTATAAGGATTTCGTGACACGTGTGGCAGAGGGGCGTGGTATGCCCATGTCCAAGGTGCTTGATATTGCAAAGGGTCGCGTATGGACGGGTAATCAGGCGCAGAGCATTAAGCTTGTCGACAAGCAAGGTGGCCTTATTAATGCAATGGATGATATGGCGGCAACATTAGGTGTATCTTCACGGCGCGATATTACACTTGTTGATTACCCTGCACCAAAAGAGCCTTTCGAGGCGTTTCTTGAATTGTTGGAACAACAAGCGTCACTCCAACGTTTTGTCGGTGACATCAAATCATCATTACATAATGTGTTATTTAAAGCAGGCTTATCAGAGGATGCGCGTGCGACACATGTTCTGGCCGAGGATTACCAGATTAACTAAGCGCTTTGATCGTTTTGAGAATATCTTGTGCAGTTAGTCCCGCTTGCTCATACATTTTCTCGGGCGTGTCCTGATCCTGGAATATATCAGGCAGTGTCATTGTGCGAACCTTCAAACCTTTATCCAATGCACCTGAATTGGCCAGATAAGCCAGAACATGAGCTCCAAAGCCGCCTTGTGCGCCTTCCTCAATGCTAACAAGCACGTCATGATTTTTGACCAGATCATCAATGAGATTTGTATCAAGAGGCTTGGCAAAGCGTGCATCAGCAACGGTTGCATCAATTTCGTTAGCTGTCTTTAAGGCTTCTTCCAAACGTGCACCAAAAGAAAGAATGGCAATATTTTTACCCTCACGAACGATGCGCCCTTTACCAATTTCTAGTTTTTGGGGGGTATTAGGAATAGGTGCGCCTGTGCCATTACCACGTGGGAAGCGGAAGGCAATCGGCCCATCATCATAACAGGCGGCCGTGTGTGTCATGTGAGTGAGTTCTGCCTCGTCACTTGCGGCCATGACGACCATGTTCGGCAAACAGCAGAGATAGGCAATATCAAATGAACCTGCGTGAGTTGCGCCATCGGCACCCACAAGGCCAGCACGATCCATCGCAAAGCGTACGGGTAGATTTTGAATACAGACATCATGCACAAGCTGGTCATAGCCCCGTTGTAAAAATGTCGAATAGATTGCGCAGAAAGGTTTATAGCCTTCGGTCGCCATGCCTGCGGCAAAGGTAACGGCATGCTGTTCGGCAATGCCAACATCAAACATGCGTTCAGGAAATTCGGCCTCGAACTGGTTCATGCCTGTCCCACCTGGCATGGCCGCGGTAATGCCTACAATTTTAGAGTCAGTTTGCGCATCCTTTATCAGTTGCTGTGCAAAAACAGATGTATAGGAAGGGTTGGAGGCCTTGCCCTTTACCTGACTTCCTGTGACTACATCGAATTTGGCTACCCCATGCATCTTGTCAGAGGCACTTTCTGCGGGGGCATAACCTTTCCCTTTTTGGGTGATGGCATGAAGCAGGATGGGTTTGTCGCGCTTGCCATCCTTCAGATTTCTAAGGAGGGGAAGTAGGTGATCCATATTATGACCATCAACTGGGCCAATATAATAAAAGCCAAGCTCTTCAAACAATGTGCCAGCACCCATTGCGTTTCGCGCGCTTTCCTCGGCGCGTTTGGCAACCTTTTGTAAAGGGCGCGGTAGGTATTCAGAAACGTGTTTGGCGATCTCACGTGCCCCAATATAGGGTTTGGATGAGGCGACACGGCTCAAATAATGGCTGAGTGCCCCAACAGGAGGTGCAATCGACATTTCATTATCATTCAGGATTACAATTAGGCGTTTGCCAAGCGCACCTGCATTATTCATGGCTTCATACGCCATACCTGCCGACATCGCGCCATCTCCAATAACGCAAATCACATCATTATCGCCTTCGTTTAAATCACGGGCAACAGCCATGCCAAGCCCTGCGGAGATAGAGGTTGAGGAATGCGCTGCACCAAACGGGTCATATTCGCTTTCACTGCGTTTTGCAAAACCAGAAAGGCCACCACCCTGACGGATAGTATGCAGGCGGTCTTTGCGTCCTGTAAGAATCTTATGAGGGTAAGCCTGATGCGACACGTCCCAGATGACGCGATCCTCGGGTGTATCAAAAACAGCGTGAATAGCCGTTGTGAGTTCAACTACACCTAGATTTGCACCCAAATGCCCACCTGTTTTAGAAACAGCATCAATAAGATAATGCCTTACATCGGTTGCAAGTTCTTTGATTTGCTCGTCAGTAAGCTTTTTTATATCTGAAGGAAAATTAACCTTATCAAGCACGGGATAGCGTGTTTCATTTGAAACTGGTTCGTG
Organism: Micavibrio sp. UBA2137; assembly: GCA_002328415.1. Lineage (GTDB taxonomy): Bacteria > Pseudomonadota > Alphaproteobacteria > Micavibrionales > Micavibrionaceae > UBA2137. The sequence continues at coordinate 127,874 of DCXL01000004.1, forward strand.
CTGTGTTTGTTGTGTGCGTGCTTTTGAGGTCATGCCACTTATGTAGAGTAATCAGGCGCGGCGGGCAAGAACGTAATTTGCAAGCTCAATAAGATTATCTGCACGGTTGTCGAAAACCTTCAAGTGACGGATCGCCTGATCAACGAGCATTTCAGCGCGCTGCTTGGCCTGTTCCTTACCCATTGTGGATACGAAAGTCGCTTTACCTGCAGCCTCATCCTGATTGGCAGGTTTGCCAAGAACAGAGGCATCTGATTCAACATCCAAAACATCGTCAGTCACTTGGAAAGCAAGGCCCAAGTCATTGGCGTAATTGCGTAAGGCACGACGATGGACCTCTGAGGCCTTACCAAGAACCGCACCAGCCTCGCAGGCAAAAGAGATAAGGCGTCCTGTTTTCATGCGCTGCATGCGTGAGATTGTGCCAAAATCAAATTCCTCGCCTTCGCCAATTAAGTCGAGCATTTGTCCGCCAACCATGCCGTGACCGCCTGCGGCTTGGGCCAACATTTGCACAAGTTCAATACGCACACGCGGGTCAGCATGTGTTTCTTCCTGTGACACAATTTCAAAAGCGAATGTAAGAAGCGCGTCACCTGCAAGAATGGCTGTCGCCTCATCAAACTCAACATGGGTAGATGCTTTACCTCGGCGCATGTCAGAATTATCCATCGCAGGCAAGTCATCGTGAATGAGGGAATAACAGTGCAAAAATTCAAGTGCTGCGCCCACACGACGTGCGCGCATTTCATCAACACCGAATAATTTAGCACATTGAATGAGCATGAAGGGGCGCAAGCGCTTACCGCCACCAAGTGTTCCATAGCGCATGGCCTCGTAAAGTGGTGCCTCGGGTAAATCTGTCTCGGGCAACAGGCGCTTCATTGTGTTTTCAACATCAAGAGCGGTTTGGTCCAGTAATTTCTGAAACTCGGGGGAGGCGTCGCGTGGTGATGGCATCGTTCTTTTATCCTTGCGTGTTAGAGCTTGTCTTTATGACGCGCTCACATCGTGGGGCTGTGTCGAAGGCGTCCCGTCTGACCCAACCGTAATTTTTTCGATTTTTAATTGTGCTGATTTTAATTTGTCCTCGCAATGAGCCTTAAGCGCAATTCCGTGCTCATAAGCCGCAATCGATTTTTCAAGCTCGACTTCGCCTGACTCAAGTGATTTTACAATCTTCTCAAGCTCAACTAACGCCTCTTCAAAAGAGAGTTTTGAAATATCTTTAGCAGGTGATGTGTCTGACATAGTGAAATTTTACAATTCTTCTATTTAAAATCGAGTGAGAGTGTATGTCGAAAGACAAATTTTCTCAAGCCTAGAGTTGAAAAAGTGATTTTAAATAGGCGTCTACGCAAGATTTAAGATCATCAACCTGATACCCGCCCTCAAGATTTGAAAATGTTTTATATGGCGCAAGGCTTTCTCCAAGCCATGCATAATCATCAACCTCCCATTGAAGGGTTGCCAAGGGATCGGCTTTATAGGCATCAAAACCAGCAGACAGGATTACCAGTTCTGGATTGAAAGCGTCTATCTGTGGGAAAATTTTATCTGTGTAGAGCGCGCGCATCTCCTGTGAGCCTGAAGCTTTAGGAAGGATATAGTTATAACTGTTGCCAAAGCCGTTTTCATCCATTTGGCCTGTGTAGGGCCAAAGATCGGCCTCGTGTGTGGAAATAAAGAGTGCGTTATCACGTGGGTTTGCACGCATCATGACCTCTGTTCCATTACCGTGATGCACATCAAAATCAAGAATGGCCACTTTCTTACATCCTGTGTTTAAGGCATGCCGCGCGGCCAGATATACCGTGTTAAGAAGACAAAACCCCATTGAACGATGCGGTTCGGCGTGATGACCAGGAGGGCGGCTCGCCTGAAAAATATGCTGTGTGTCGGTTTTAAGTAGTGTGTCTATCGCTTGACAGGCTGAGGCAACGCCGAGCTTTGCAGCATTTAAACTATACCCATTCATGGAGGTATCATCATCAAGACGCACAAGTTCGTTATCATCAGGGTCGGGGGAGAATTCCTCCAGCATAGAGAGATAATTTTGCGTATGGCCGTATCTCAGAAGAGTTTCATCTAATGGGCACTCAACTGTTTCAATCAATTCTTTATAGGGGCTTTGAGAGAAAAGTGTCTCCAAGCTTTTAAGGCGTTTTGGAGACTCAGGGTGGTTTTCTTCCATTTCATGCTGGAAATAGCGGGGGTGAGTATATATCTTATGTTTCATGTCCCTAACCTCTGTCGACAACAAGCTATACCACATCCCTAAAAACACAAGGGTTTATGCCATTGGCGATATCCATGGGCATTATGATGCGTTGGCACGTATGCATATTGCCATTGATAAGCATTTGAACAAAAGCCCCATTGAAAAGGCGATAATTGTTTATCTGGGAGATTATATTGATCGCGGTCCTGAGAGCGCAAAGGTGTTGGCGCGTATGTGTGAAATGCCTGAGGAGGAAGAAGGGATTGAGCGTGTCTTTATAAAGGGAAACCATGAGCTGGCCTTTCTTGGTTTTATGAAAGACCCCAAATCATATGGTAAGAACTGGATGAAATATGGTGGTGTGCAGACGATAGAAAGCTATGGTGTGACTGTTCCAAATAAGGAGGTCTTATTACCTGCAGAGATTGAAAAGATTGCACAGGAGTTAAGTGCGGCTGTCCCCGAGCACCACAAAGAATTTTGTATCAATACGCGTCTTAAATTCCTCTGTGGTGATTATCTGTTTGTTCATGCTGGCATTCGCCCCAAAGTGGACCTTTCAGAACAAACACCTCAAGACCTTGTTTTTATTCGACACGAGTTTCTTGAGTATGATAAGCCTCATGACAAGTTTGTCGTGCATGGGCATACCATTACAGAGGATCCAGATATTCGTAATAATCGTATAGGTCTGGATACGGGATATTGGAAGCACGGCGTTTTAACCGCAGGTGTATTTGAAGGCAGCACAATTGATTTTTTACAGGTAAAAAGGGACGCATGAATAAAAGCACACAGAAAATGACGGTTTATCTTTCTGCGCCGCGCGGATTTTGCGCAGGTGTTGACCGTGCCATCCAGATTGTTGAAAAGGCGCTGGAGAAATATGGCCCACCCGTCTATGTGCGCCATGAAATTGTTCATAATGCCTATGTTGTTGATAGTCTAAAAGCCAAAGGTGCTGTCTTTGTCGAACATCTCAAGGAAATTCCCGATGATGGACAGCCTGTTATTTTTTCTGCCCATGGCGTACCAAAGGCCGTTCCTGAAAAGGCAGAATCGCGCAACATGTTTTATATTGATGCAACATGCCCCTTGGTGAGCAAGGTGCATCGCGAGGCCGAACGTCATTATAGTAATGGTCATAAGATTATATTGATAGGGCATAAGGGGCATCCCGAGGTGATTGGCACGATGGGACAACTTCCTAAGGGCGCGGTTGCGCTTGTAGAGACATTGGAGGACGTTGCCAATCTGAAAGAGGATGAGAGTGTGCCTTTAGCTTATTGCACGCAAACAACCCTTTCCATTGATGATACAGCCGATATTGTTGTAGCCCTCAAGCAAAAATTCCCTCATATTGTTGGACCTCACCGCGAGGATATTTGTTATGCCACAACAAACAGGCAAAATGCGGTCAAGGATATTGCGGCTAAATGTGACGCGATGATTGTCATTGGGGCACCTAATTCTTCAAATTCTAACAGGCTAGTCGAGGTTGCCAAGGCCTATGGTGCGGATAAAGCGTGCTTGGTCGAGGATGCCTCACAATTGGACTTTAACTGGCTTGAGGGTGTGAGCAAGCTTGGTCTAACCGCAGGCGCATCTGCACCTGATGTTTTGATACAGGGGGTAATTGCAGCGCTGGGAGCGCGTTTTGATATTGATGTGCAGGAAATGGTTCATACAAAAGAAACAACTGTCTTTAATATACCGCGCATCTTGCGCGAGTCTGAAAAAACCAGAAAAGGGCAGGTGGCATGAGCAAGAATATTGTGCGCATTTATACCGATGGAGCGTGCAGCGGCAATCCTGGCCCAGGAGGGTGGGGGGTTCTTCTGTTGTGGAATGATCACGAAAAAGAGCTTTATGGCGGTGAGGCAGAGACCACCAATAACCGCATGGAATTGCTCGCGGCAATAAAGGGATTGCAAGCAGTTACAAAGAACGTTCCCATTGAGCTTTACACTGACAGCACCTATGTCCAAAAAGGGATTACCGAATGGATGGAAGGGTGGAAAGCAAAGAACTGGAAAACGGCCGCAAAAAAGCCTGTTAAAAACAAAGATCTTTGGCAGGAATTGGACGCCGTTGTGTCACAGAGGAATGTCAGCTTTCACTGGGTAAAGGGACATGCAGGACATCCCGAGAATGAGCGCGCAGATACATTGGCCTGTCGTGGTCGCGATTCGCATGTATCCTTGTAAATAAGTTTCATTTGTAGCACTTAAAGGGCTTTAAACCCTAAAGTTATCCACATATCCACAGAAACAAGCGTCTATTCAGGGCACTTTTTGGTTTGTTAAGAGTTCGTTAAGGGAATCGGCAAAAACTGGTTCATAGACAAGCGCAATGTTTGTCTCAACCTTAAAGAAGGAGGCCACATATGAAAGCCAACGATAACCTAACCGCCGGACGTATTATTTATCCAATTGCACCGCAGGATCTTACTAAATCTTTGGAATTGGATATGTACACGCACTTCATGCGCCATTTGCGTATGATCCCACACACAAGAGAAGAGGTTAAAATTCTAAATGCAATTGAGTTTGTTGCTACGATGACAGCAAGCAGCGAGGCTCACGTCACTAAAGTCCTAGTTGATTTAGGATTGCGTGCCCCACGTTTTGCACTTCCTGCAAGTTATCTTGATTATGCTGATAGTGCGATACTTCGTCATGAAAACAGTTTTGGAGCAGCAAATAACAGTTTGAAGGACTTGGATGCACATTGGGCTGTTATCGGAGAGCAACGCTTTCCAGCCTATCAGGCGAGCTTCCAAGGCCATATGCACGATGATTACCTGGATGCTTAGAGAAGGGATATAACCTTAATCGTTATAACGCTGTGATTCTCTGACATCGCTCTCGTTATGGCTCTCGCGCATTCGTTGTTGATCCAGCTCTTCGGCATAGCGATTACGACGATTTTGATCATTTTCCTGGTTAGGGCGCAGATTGCCAAATTCGTCTGTTTCATAACCGCTGTTTCCAAATGAGAAAATGCGTTTAAGAACACTTCCACGACTGCGGGCATTACCCTTCCAGTTTTCGAATTTAGATGGTGAAGGATCGTTATGTGCTGCAACAATAATTGAACGCCAAGCGCGTGCAGGATAACTTCCTCCTGTCACACGCTTCATGGATGAATTGTTATCATTACCCACCCAGACAAGTGCAACGTAGCTATTTGTGAATCCTGCAAACCATGCATCACGATATTCTTGGCTGGTTCCTGTTTTACCTGCGGCATAAAATCCTGGATTAGCACCAGTCCCTGTTCCTTGAATCATGACACTATGCATCATTTCTTTAAGTTGCGTGATTGGATACCCCTCAATCACCTGCGCAGGCCTTGCATTTTCATGTTCGTAGAGAACTTTTTTATCCTTCTCAGTCAGGATACGTTTAATCCCATAAGGCTCAACTGCCAGACCATTTGTTGCAATAGAGGCATAAGCGCTGGCCATTTCAATCATGGGGACACCGTTACTTCCTAATGCTGTTGAAAGATTAGGTGATAGCTCGGCTGTAATACCCAACTGGCGTGCGGTTTCAATAACACGATCAATGCCAACATCCTTTGCCAGATTAACGGCAACCGTATTCAATGAGAGTGTAAGAGCGCCGTAAAGCGAAATAGGACCGTAATATTTGCCGCCAAAGTTTTTGGGACGATATTTACCGCGTGTAATGGGCTCATCGATAACAATGCTGTCAATATCATACCCGTTGCGTAGTGCGCTCAAATAAACAATCGGCTTGAAAGAAGATCCAGGCGACCGAAGAGCTTGTGTTGCTCGGTTAAACTGGCTCTGATTGTAGTTTACGCCACCGACCATTGCGACAACTGAGCCATCGGGACGTAAAACAACACTCGCGGCTTCAGAGAAATTTGCTTCAGGTCCGTTTGAGCGCACTGTATTGATAAGCGTTTCGGCCGTTTGCTGTTGAACCTGAGGGTCAAGCGTTGTTTCAACAATGATGTCTTCTTGTTGTGTACCAACATAACCATTAATTTTTTCTACAACCCAGTCGGTGAAAAAGCGCTCATCATTTCCAGGCATCGGCTTTTTATCAGGTACTGGCATGGCCGATTCTTTTGTCGCCTCTTCAAACTCTTCCTGCGTAATGCGATCTTGCTCTAGCATAGCCTTAAGAACAAGCTCTGTACGTTTCTTGGATAGGGAAGGGTTGCTGAGTGGAGAATAGCGGGTAGGTGCTTTTAGAAGCCCTGCAAGTGTAGCTGATTCATAAAGAGAGAGAGCGGAAGCAGGTTTTTTGAAGTAAATACGCGAGGCTGCGTCTACGCCATAAGCACCGCCACCAAGATAAACACGGTTCATATATGCACTAAGAATGTCTTTTTTACTCAGCTTTATCTCTAGCCAGACTGCAAGCATGGCTTCCTGAATTTTACGGGTCAGTTTGCGGTCGCGTGTCAAAAATAGGTTTTTGGCAAGTTGTTGCGTAATTGTTGATCCACCCTGTACGAAACCACCTTCGCTGGCATTGACAAAAAAGGCACGGGTAATCCCAATTGGATCGACGCCAAAGTGATAGTAAAAGCGTCTATCCTCAATAGCGACGATAGCATCTGGAAGATAAGCGGGTACATCATCAATGGAAAGATTTTTACCTTTGTGATCACCATAGCGTGCAATCACACTACCATCATTGGCTAAGAAGGTAATGGCGGGACGTTTATCAAAAGACGCCTCACGCATGATTTGTGGTAAATCATGCCCAAACCAAAGCAAAATAGCACCTAAAATAAGAACCCCCCAGACTCCAAGCACAAAACACCATTTCAGAAAACGCTGCAAAAGCGTTGAGTCTTGTGCCTTTTTGCGTCCCTTTGTCGTGGACTTTTTAGAGGATGTTTTTGATTTCTTTGCCATGGCCATTCTCATATAGAAAAACAGGGTGCATAGCAAGTTGTATTAAAGCGCAGGCCTGTCTTATTGGGTTTCTAACCAATAGCGTGTCTGTGCAGGAAAACTCTCAGTTTTCTGTGTGACATCCCAGTGCTTTCCACCCATCTTTTCAATAATGTGAATACTTGATTGATTGTCCGTATTCATTGTGATGAGGACCTTTTCAAGCCCAATTTGATTGGCATAAGGCATGGCCTTGTAAAGCATTTTTTTACCAAAGCCTTTATTGCGCAGAGAAGGACGCACTTTGTAGTGTACATGTCCGCCCCATTTCTCAAGATGCCAGTTCAGGCGATGGCGAATGCTTAGTGTACCAATATAGTGATTGTCTTTGACAAGCCAGAGGACGGTTTCAGGGACGGGCTCGACCCAATCCTGATATTTATCGTATGCCACCTGATCAGGTGTGTTTAACTTCTCAAGATAGTAGGTAAAGTTATTTTTAATGGCCTTTAGTTCATTGTCGGAAATGCTACCTTCATCGGCATATTCCTGCACAGCCTCAAGGAAGCTGTCCTTATATTTTTCGCTCGGCTTTACAAGTTTAGAAGCAGTCATGAAATACCTTCGCCCATTTACAATAGGAAAAACGCGGCCAGTCCAAGGAATACGAAAAAGCCGATAATATCAGTTGCGGTTGTTAAGAAAACTGTGCCAGCAAGAGCAGGGTCTTTCCCCATTTTCGAAAACAAAATAGGAATAGAGGCACCAAAAAAGCCTGCTGCAAGCAAGTTGGTTACCATGGCCAGAGCAATCACACCACCAAGGGCAAAATTTTGAAACCATAAGGCAGTTACAAGTCCAGTGATGACGGCGAAGGCAAGGCCATTTAGCATACCAACCGTTGTTTCCTTGCCAATGACACGCATTGAGTTTCCTGAGGACAGTTCGCGTGTAGCCAAAGCACGCACGGCAACGGTCAGCGCCTGTGTCCCTGCATTCCCACCCATAGAAGCCACAATAGGCATGAGCACGGCCAGAGCCACGATTTGTTCAATGGTTGCGTCAAAGAAGGAAATAACAACGGACGCCAAAATCGCGGTCAGCAAATTAACGAAAAGCCATTTGAAACGGGCACGTGTAGTGCTGAAAATAGCACTGTAAAGACCACCAGTGCCCTCGACACCAACAAGTTTCAAGGCATCTTCCTCGGCCTCTTCACGGACAATGGTGATAATGTCATCAATTGTAATAACCCCGATTAGACGTTGGTCTTCATCCACGACAGGGGCAGAGGCCAAATTCTCACGTTGGAAGATACGCGCAACATCCTCTTGGTCCATATCAGCTGGAATAGGGTGGGAGCTATCTAGTGTTAGCTCTTTTACTTTGACCTTGCGCTGGGCACGGATAAGACGGTTAAGCGGAATTTCACCAACCACGTGATAGGTTGGCGTTATCACAATAATATCAAAAAAGTCGCTAGGGAGCTGTTCTGCGGCAGTTCGCAAATAATCAATTGTTTTTCCAACTGTCCAGTTTTCAGGGACGGATACAACCTCGCGCTGCATCAAACGACCCGCACTTTCCTCGGGGAAGTTCAAGCCTTCCTGAATGGCGGCACGCATCTTCTTTGAGAGTTTTTTAAGTACCTCTTGCTGTGCCTCGTATTCAAGAGGCGCAAGAAGATCAAGGGCATCATCACTGTCCAGTTCAGATATGATATTGGCAATGCTAATAGCTGGAAGGGACTCCAAGAGGTCACGACTGAGTGTGTCGTCCATGTAAAGGAATGTTTCTGGAAGAATGTACTCACTGTATTCCTCCAAATAACGATAGCGATCTTCGCTCGAAAGGCGCGCAAAAAAGTCGGCCGTGTCAGCCGCGCTTAATTCTTCTTGAAAGAGGTGCGTGATATCCTCTTTATTATTACTGTCTAAGCGCTCGCGTAGAGATGAAAAGGTTGATTCATCCCATTCATAGGTATTTTTTTCTTCTTGCTCCACAACGGAAGGGTCTTTTTCTGTATCTGACATTAATGAACCTCCTTTCGAAGCAAGTGAGACGGTTTAAATTAGAAAAAACAAATTTTAGACTATAACGCACCATGCGCAAGCACTTTGCGCTCCGCTTCTAGTTCATGGGCCTGTGCACCGACTGTGGCCAAAGCTGTCACATTCACAATGCCACGTGCTGTCACAGATGGTGTCAGAATATGAACAGGTTGCGCCGCACCAAGCAGAAGTGGCCCAATGGTTACGCCATCCGACATCATTTTCAATAGATTAAAAGAGATGTTGGCTGCGTCAACATTTGGCATGATGAGTAGGTTGGCTTCACCCGACAGGTTTGAATTAGGCATGATGTTATTGCGTATTGCCTCCGACAAAGCGGAATCTGCGTGCATCTCACCATCAATTTCAATATCAGGTGCACGTTTACGAAGCTCTGCACAGGCAGAACGAAGTGCACGCGTGCGTTCTGTGTCATGTGTTCCAAAGTTGGAATGGGACACAAGCGCAACCTTTGGTGTAATCCCGAATTTCTTAATTTGTTCAATGGCAAGCAGAGTAATCTCGGTAATCTGCTCAGGTGAGGGGCAAGGGTTCACGTGCGTATCACACAAGAAAATCTGTCCCTTATTGTGAATAAGAACACTCATTGCTGCGGCTGTATCCACACCGTGCTTCAAACCAATAATATCAGTAATATGTGATAAGTGCTCTTTGTACTGACCAGTCGTGCCGCAAATAACGGAATCTGCATGTCCTTTATGCACCATGAGTGCGCCAATAACAGTTGTATTGGTGCGTATGATTGTTTTGGCGTCCGCTGGCGTCACACCCTTGCGTTGCATAATTTCGTGATAGCTTGTCCAGTAATCCTTGTAGCGTGGATCATCTTCTGGATCGACAAGTTCAAAGTCTTTATCAATCTCAAGACGAAGGTTTAAGCGTTTCAGGCGCATTTGTACGACTTTACGACGGCCAATAAGAATAGGCTTTGCAAGGCCATCATCATTTACAACCTGAATGCCGCGCAATACGCGGTCCTCTTCACCCTCACAATAGACAACGCGCATCGGGTTTGATTGTGCACGTGTGAAGACAGGGCGCATGATAAGATCTGTACGGTAGAAGAATTGTTGCAACTTCTCACGATAAGCCTTCATATCCTTAATCGGACGCGCCGCCACACCTGTATCCATTGCAGCTTGTGCGGCAGCAGCAGATACCTCGACAATGAGACGTGGATCAAATGGCTTTGGAATAAGATATTCTGGCCCAAACTCAAGTAATTCATCGCTGTAAAGTGTGGCAACCTCAGCTGTGGCCTCTTTACGTGTCAAATCAGCAAGCGCCTTAACGCAGGCTAGCTTCATTTCCTCGTTAATCGTTGTAGCACCCACATCAAGCGCACCGCGGAAGATAAACGGGAAGCAGAGCACGTTATTGACCTGATTAGGATAATCAGAGCGTCCTGTACAAATTATGGCGTTTGGTTTTGCCTCGCGGGCTTCCTCGGGCATGATTTCAGGTGTTGGGTTAGCAAGCGCCATAATGAGAGGTGCGTCTGCCATCTTAGAGACCATCTCTTTTGTAAGAACACCTGGGCCAGAAAGTCCTAGGAATACATTGGCGCCATCTATGGCCTCTTCCAAAGTACGTGCTTTTGTATCATTGGCAAATTCTTCCTTGGCTGGGTCCATGCCAGTGTTACGTCCCTTATAAACAACACCCTCGCGGTCGCAAATTGTAATGTTTTCTTTTGGAAGGCCAGCCTCGACCAGCAAACGCAAACAGGCAATGGCTGATGCGCCTGCACCAGAGCCAACAAGCTTTGTTTTCTTCCAGTCACGTTTTGTGTAATGCATCCAGTTTGTGAAAGCTGCCGTTACAATAATGGCTGTTCCATGTTGGTCATCATGGAAAACGGGAATGTTCATACGCTCTTTCAAGCGTTGTTCAATTTCAAAACATTCAGGCGCCTTGATATCCTCAAGATTAATACCCCCAAAGGATGGTTCAAGTGCTGCAACTGTATCAACAAAGCGGTCAATGTCTGTTTCATCAACCTCGATATCAATGGAATCAATATTGGCAAATTTCTTGAAAAGACAGCATTTCCCTTCCATCACAGGCTTTGAAGCAAGTGCCCCAATGTTTCCAAGGCCAAGCACGGCTGTTCCATTTGAAATAACGGCAACCAGGTTGCCACGAGAGGTGTAATCCAAAGCCTTTAGCGAATCTTTTTCAATCTCGACACACGGAGCCGCTACACCAGGTGAGTAAGCCAAGGCTAAGTCGCGCTGGGTTGTCAGGGGCTTGGTTGGCGTTAAAGACAATTTTCCAGGCGTTGGATGCACATGGTAATCAAGTGCGGCCTCGGTTAAGTCTTTTTTCTTGTTTGTGTAGTTGTCTGCGATATTTTCAGAAGCTGACTGGTCGCTCATAAAGATGTCTCCCGAAGCTGGGCGCAATGCCAGAAATTAGATTTTTAAAGAATATGGTGCGGCCAAGAAGACTCGAACTTCCACGGGCTGTTACGCCCACAGCGACCTCAACGCTGCGCGTCTACCAATTCCGCCATGGCCGCACATATCAACAAAGCAAATATAGTTGCTCCTTTATGTGTTGCATAGGGAATAGCAAATCCTGTGAGCGCCCGCAACGATGAAATGCGTTTTACACAGGCTTTTTAAAGATTTTTATGATTTGCAAAAAACATCAAACTGGCGTTATTTAGGGCAGGGAAATGTTATGGACACTATAATTAGACAAGAATTGCTGGATTATCCCGAGGCCGTGGAGGCCATGGAAGCGCGCGTGGCCGCTATTCGCGAGGGGCGTGCGGATGAGATGATTTGGTATGTCGAACATCCACCGCTTTATACCAGCGGCACAAGTGCGAACCCTACAGATTTAATATCCGATCAATTTCCTGTTTATGAGGCTGGGCGAGGCGGACAATATACTTATCATGGCCCTGGACAGCGCGTAGTTTATCTCATTTTAAATCTTAAGAAACGCCAACAAGTCCCTGATATAAAATCATATGTGTGCGCTCTTGAAGAATGGATTATTCAGACTTTAAAGGAGTTTGATATTAAAGGTGAACGTCGTGAGGGGCGCATAGGAATTTGGGTGGATACGCCTAAAGGTGAATGCAAAATTGCGGCACTTGGCGTGCGTATACGTCATTGGGTGACCTATCACGGGATCGCAATTAATGTGGCCCCTGACCTCTCACATTTTAGTGGCATTGTACCGTGTGGTATTCAGGAATTTGGTGTGACATCCATGCATGCTCTTGGGAAAAATGTTTCTATGGAGGAATTGGATGCAGCACTTCAGAAAACACGTCCTAACATTCCCCTTCTGGCGTGAGATTTAATCAGCGGCAAGAGATGTATAGGCATCTTGTTGTAAGGTTTTGCCAACCTCAAATGTAATGTCGCGTAAATCACCTTTGAGCGCTTTAAAGTCAGTTTCTTTTTTCTTTAAAGATTCTTCATTCATGTAGAGTGCGCGATTTATTTCGATTTGAAGGGCGTGCCTGTTATGCGTAGGCTGCCCGTAACGGCGTAAAATCTCGCCCCCCTGATAGGGATGATTGAGCGCAACCTTGTAACCCTTTTGCTCAAAAAGCGTTTTTACAAAGTGAAGGAAGTCGGGTGCGCAGGTCACCCCATTACGGTCGCTGAGCACAATATCGGGCAAACGCGCAAAGGAATGGCGCGAGGGCATGGAGTGACAATTAATGAGATAGGCTTGCTGAAACTGTGCATGCAAGCTATCAAGTGTGTCTTTCAAAACATCATGATAGGGCGTGTAGTATTGCCCGAGCCTTTCCTTAATCTGTTCTGCTGTGAACTTGGTCTCAGTTAAACGTTCCCCACGGGCGGTGCGATAGATAACGCCATAGCCATGCTTGGCGCGTCCCTTTGTATAAATAGGAGCGCTCCACAGCCCATCAACCATATGGATATCAATATCGTCAATATGGCGGTTCACATCGACATAGCATCTTGAAATATCTGTTTTCAGAAACGCCATGCCTTGCTCTGTAACATGTTCAAACAGATTGTCTACATAAAGATCGGCAACAGATTTAACGTGGTTATGCGAACAGGCTAAGGGCATATCATTTGGAATATGTGTACCACTATGGGGCGAGTCAAACAGAAGTGGGGCAGAAATTCCATCTTCTGGCTTGCAAAGGAAAGCGCTGCGATTTAGAGATAAAGAGTGAGACATAACGCGCTTTAATTTCACACCACAACACGAAAAAAGACAAGGTTAAACTGTAATGCACGATTTAAAAGCCATCCGCCAGACCCCAGAAAAATATGATGCAAATTGGGCGCGACGTGGATTGTCGCCTCAAACGCCAGAGATTTTGAAGCTGGATGAGGAACGCCGTGCCTTGCAAACTGAATTGCAGGTGCTTCTTCAGGAACGCAACGAAAAATCCAAACAAATTGGTCAAATCAAGTCTCAGGGCGGTGATGCGGATGCACTGATGGCAGATGTTGCCGCGATTAAAGAAAAAACGCCTGCTCTTGAGGACCAGGAAAAGGCGGTATCAGAGCAATTGGACGTGTTGCTTGCCTCGCTCCCTAATCAATTGGACGAGAGTGTGCCAGAGGGCAAGGATGAAAGTGAAAATGTTGAGGTGCGTAAGCATCTTGAACCAAAGCTTGGAAACATTGCAACGCCTGACCATCAGGAAATCGGTGAGAAGCTGGGCATGATGGATTTTGAAACAGCGGCCAAAATTTCAGGGTCTCGCTTTGTTATCTTGAGTCACGGGTTAGCCAAGATGGAGCGCGCTTTAGTTAATTTTATGCTAGATGTGCAAACAGAAGAAAATGGCTATACACAGATGTCACCACCACTTCTTGTGCGTTCAGAAGCCATGTATGGCACAGGACAGCTTCCCAAATTTGGGGAGGATTCTTATCAGACGCAACAGGGGCAATGGCTTATCCCAACATCAGAAGTGCCACTCACTAATATTGTAGCGGGGGATATTGTGGATGAGGGGACATTGCCGCGTCGTTACACCGCCTTCACACCGTGTTTCCGTTCCGAGGCAGGCTCAGCTGGGAAAGACACACGCGGGATGATACGTCAGCATCAATTCTATAAGGTTGAAATGGTGTCTATTGTAAAGCCAGAGGATAGTGAGGCCGAGCACGAGCGTATGACCAAATGTGCCGAGGGTATTTTGCAAAAACTAGAGCTTCCTTATCGCACAGTTGTTCTATGCGCAGGGGACACAGGCTTTGGGGCGCAGAAAACCTATGATATCGAGGTCTGGTTGCCAGAACAAAAGACCTATCGTGAGATTTCAAGCTGTTCTAATTGTGGTGATTTTCAGGCACGCCGTATGAATGCACGTTTCAAGCGCGCAGGTGAAAAGGACACAACCTTTCTGAACACACTAAACGGATCAGGTCTTGCCATTGGACGTACGCTTGTGGCCATCATGGAAAATTATTACGACCCAGATGACGGTGGCGTGCATGTGCCCGAGGTGCTTCAATCCTATATGGGTGGTTTGAAAAAAATTGTGCCGCTTTCGAAATAATTTTCTGAAGCTCAAATCAGTCATTGATGCGCGAGTCGCGCCTGTGTTACCTTAAGAATGTATTCTTTGCCGCATTTCTTGTGGCGTATTTCTATTTGTAACAAACGCAGGAAGTCACAAACACCGTGAACCAGTTCGCCACCCGTAAAATCCGCCTTATCATGAAGCTTCGCAGTGAAGGTATTCAGGACACAGCTGTTCTTAGTGCTATTGAAAAAATACCGCGTGAGGCGTTTGTGCCCGGGTCAATGCGTGATCAAGCCTATGAGGATAAAACGCTTCCCATTGGTCTGGAGCAAACAATTAGCCAGCCTTTTGTTGTTGCAACCATGACGCAAGCGCTTGAGCTTGATTATAATCATAAGGTTTTAGAGGTTGGCACAGGCTCAGGATATCAGGCGGCTGTTTTGTCTCTATTATGCCGTCGGGTTTATTCTATTGAACGTCATCGCCC
Source organism: Micavibrio sp. UBA2137 (assembly GCA_002328415.1). Lineage (GTDB taxonomy): Bacteria > Pseudomonadota > Alphaproteobacteria > Micavibrionales > Micavibrionaceae > UBA2137. The sequence continues at coordinate 143,018 of DCXL01000004.1, forward strand.
GCTTTTGGAAGCTGCAGAACAGCGTTTCGAGCAATTAAAGCTGCGCAATATTACAGCTATTTGTGCTGATGGCATGAAGGGATGGCAGGAACAGGCCCCCTTTGATCGTATCATTGTGACAGCCTGTGCGCAGATTGCTCCGCCAGATGCGCTCCTGAACCAGTTAAAAGAGGGCGGTATCATGATTATCCCTGTGGCCTTTGCTGATGGCTCGCAAAAATTGATGCGTTACAAAAAGGAAGGCGAAGATACCTTTGCCGTTCGTGATATTGTACCAGTGCGCTTTGTGCCCTTGTTGCCTAATGTTGTTGCGCGTAATGCCTATCAACCCCAAGAGTTGCAAGAGGTGGCTTTTTAAACTATGACCCGTAAATCCGCTCTTCTTATATGTGCCAGTCTTCTCATGCTTTCTGCGTGCGAACAGGCCAATCCGAATGCGGTACAGGTTTATCATTATGGCAAAAATCAGGGCAATGGGTCAATAGGGGCACATGCTGTGACGCAGGGTGAAACTGTTTATACCATTTCAGAGCGTTATAATCTGCCGATGCAGGACTTAATTCGTCTCAACCGTTTACAGCCGCCCTTTATTCTTCAAACAGGCCAACGCCTATTGTTGCCTGCGCCAGCAACTTACCGTGTGCGATCTGAGGATACGCTTTATTCCGTTTCTCGCCTCTTTAAAACAAGTGTAACGGATTTGGCGCGTCTTAATAATTTGCAACCACCCTATGTCATTGGACTGGGACAGGAATTGCGTATTCCGTCCTCTGTTGCGTATCAGGTTGATACCCCCCTTGTTCAACAAGAGGAACGCTCCTATGTTCCGCTAGAGCGTCAGGCAGGTGGGCCAGTCGAAACGAGACCCTCTGTTTCTGGGGAGGCACTTGAACCCCTAGAGACAGAAAATAATAATGACTTGCCAACGGCTGTTGCTCAGCAATTACCAGACCCAAAGGCAGAGCAAGTGGCTTCTGTTCCTAAGGAGACGGTCAAACGTCCGAAAGTGCCGCCGCGCGGATCGGGTAAGTTCTTAAAACCTGTTTCAGGAAACGTGATTTCCAGTTATGGGGCAAAGGCCGATACTTTGCGCAATGATGGTATCAATATCAAAGCGCCTAAGGGCTCGCCTGTGAAGGTCGCTGAAAACGGCGTTGTGATTTACAGCGGCAATGACTTGGAAAGCTATGGCAATCTTATCCTTGTTAAGCATGCTGACAATTATGTAACGGCTTATGCGCATCTTGAAAAATCACTCACTAGCAAGGGTGCAACTGTGACCAAGGGGCAAAATATTGGTACAGTCGGTGCAACTGGAAATGTGAAAACCCCACAGCTCCATTTTGAAATCAGGCGTGGAACTGAAACACTTAATCCTGAAGAATATCTCTAAATCTTTCACCGTATGAGCGTGTGTATCTCTCATGTGGAAAAGAGGGAAAGCCTCTTGTTTTTGAGAGATATCCCTTTATAGTCCTTCATAACTTTCTAGAGACAAATTTAAGGACGAAAATAATGTTTATATCAAAGGCATTTGCCCAAAGTGAAGAAATTACAGAAATCGCTGTTGCAACAGCTGAAGCACCTTCTGCAACAGAAGCTTTCATGATGAATATGCTTCTTATTGGTGTGTTGATTGCGCTTTTTTACCTTCTTATGATCCGCCCACAACAAAAGCGTATGAAAAAGCATCAAGAAATGCTTTCTGAGCTTGGTAAAGGATCACGTATTGTCACGCAGGGTGGTTTGATTGGAGAGGTCGTCAAGGTTGTTGATGACCATGAAATGGAAATCAAGGTTGGCGACACAAAATTGAACATTATGCGCTCTGCTGTGATGTCCACATATGCCGAGGCTGTACCGCAAGCAGCTGCAGACACAAAAGCCAAGAAGTAAGCTTAATTAATAAGAGACGCGTTTTATGATCCATTTTTCCCGCTGGAAAATCTTTCTGATTGTCGCCATCTGTGTGTGGGGCGTTTTATTTATGTCCCCCAATTTTATGTCGGCGGATTTAAGGCAGTCAATTTCGGATAATATGCCATCCTTTATCCCGTCAAAGGCCGTGAATTTAGGTCTTGATTTACAGGGTGGATCGCATCTTCTTCTCGAGGTTGAGGTCGGGGCGGTTGTGAAGGAGCAGGCTGATGACTTGCTCTCCCAAGCGCGCAGTAGTTTTCGTGAAGAGCGCATTGGCTATACACGTTTGTCACCTGTCCCAAATGGATTTCGTGTAGGGCTGCGTGATTTATCAGATGGCGAGCAGGCGCGTAAAATTTTGCGTCAGATTGATAGCGAACGCACAGAACTTAATGAGATTGAAGAGGGCGTTTATGAAGTCACTTTCACAGAGGCTGGTCTGCGCGAGTTAACGACTCAAACGCTTCAGCAGTCTATTGAAATTGTACGCCGTCGCGTCGATGAAACAGGAACAAATGAGCCCGTCATCCAACGTCAGGGCGATGACCGTATTGTTGTACAGCTACCTGGCCTTGATAATCCAGAGCGCGTTAAAGAGCTTTTAGGAAAAACAGCAAAGCTAACCTTCCACCTCGTAGATCAAAATGGTGGATTGGATAGCTATCAGCTTCCTTCGCGTGATTTTGAAGGGCAGATGATATCGATCAGCCGTCGTTCAATGCTCACAGGTGACATGTTGACCTATGCATCACCGTCCTTTCAAGAGGGGCGTCCTGTGGTCAGCTTCCGTCTGAATGGTTTGGGTGCAAAGCGTTTCTGTGATGTGACGCGTCAAAATACAAACAAACCCTTTGCTATTGTTCTTGACCAAGAAATAGTCTCCGCTCCTAATATCAATGAACCTATATGCGGTGGACAGGCAATTATCTCAGGATCATTTACAGTACAGGAAGCAACAGACTTGGCGCTTCTCTTGCGTGCAGGGGCATTGCCAGCACCTCTTAAGATTATTGAGGAGCGCACCGTTGGTCCGACACTTGGGAATGACTCAGTTGCCGCAGGAAAGCTTGCGGGTATTTTGGGATTCGTCGCTGTTCTTGTCTTTATGATTGTATCTTATGGCTTGATGGGTGTTTTTGCGGCGCTTGCTCTTTGCATGAACATGATTTTAATCTTCGCTATTCTGTCATGGTTGCAGGCGACTTTAACACTGCCTGGTATTGGTGGGATTATTCTCACCATTGGTATGGCGGTTGATGCCAACGTTTTGATTTTTGAGCGTATCCGTGAGGAGCTTGTTGCGGGGCGCTCTGTCTTATCAGCAATTGATTCAGGCTATAAAAACGCGTTGTCGACGATTGTGGATGCCAATATGACCACACTAATTGCTGCTATCTTCCTCTATGCGTTTGGTAGTGGCCCAGTGCGCGGATTTGCCGTGACATTATCAATTGGGATTGTTACATCCATGTTCTCGGCCATCTGGTTAACGCGCCTGATGGTTGCCATGTGGGTAAAGAAAAAACGCCCTCAAAATTTGAATGTATAAGGTAATGGTATTTTTATGAAATTGCTTAAACTTGTCCCTCAGGAAACAAATTTTGATTTTATCAGTTTGCGCTTTATCGCGTCAGCTATCTCACTTGTAATTATCCTTGGTTCTATTTCACTGCTTGGTTTTAAGGGCTTAAATCTTGGGGTCGATTTCACAGGGGGAACGCTCATTGAAATTCGTTCCGAGAAACCTGCTAACTTGCCGGAATTGCGTGCAGAGATGAACGCACTTTCATTAGGGGCGATTTCCATTCAGGAATTTGGAACAGACACAGATTTACTTATTCGTTTGCCACAACAAGATGGTGATGAAACAACACAAAAGGCAGCCATTGAAAAAACACGTGCGGCCCTAAGTAACTTTTTTGAAGGCGAGGAACTCGATTATCGCCGCGTAGAATATGTTGGACCACAGGTGGGTGACGAGCTGAAGAAAGCAGGATTACTTGCATTCTTACTCTCTATGGCAGGTATTCTTATTTACATCTGGGTGCGTTTTGAATGGCAGTTTGGTGTGGCAGCGATTATGGCGTTGTTCCACGATTCTATTGGTGTTCTAGGTTTCTTTGCGCTCACTGGAGAGTCTTTTGATTTGGCAACCTTAGCGGCTGTGCTCCTTGTTGCGGGTTATTCCATCAACGATACGGTTGTTGTCTTTGACCGCGTGCGTGAAAATATGCGCAAATATAAGAAAAAAGAGCTTGGTGATTTGCTAAATCTCTCTGTTAATCAGATGCTCTCAAGAACGATTATGACATCACTGACAACTGTTCTTGTGCTCGCTATGCTTTATTTCTTTGGTGGTGAGGTTATCAAAGGCTTCACAGAGGCACTTATCTTTGGTGTCGTTTTGGGAACGTATTCGTCCATTTATGTTGCTGCACCGCTCCTTATGCTTTTGGGGGCGCGTGATAATAGCAAGCCAGCTGAAGAAAAATCTGCCACTTAAGGAGTTGCTGCTATGGATGTCACACCGCTTGTCGACCGTCATAGCCAGATCATCCAATCCTATGCCTCTGGGCGCTTCAAGGTCAGTGGAAAAGGCTATGAGGACTCTATTGTCGTTACGCCCAAAGAAACACGATTATGGGACGGCATAAATAGTCTTGATGATATTACAGAAGAAAAACTAATTGCCTTATTCGAGGCCACTGACATGGATGTGTGGTTGTTAGGGACAGGGGCGCAAGCTCAGTTCTTACCAACGGAAATGCGCAAGTTGCTTAAGAGTAAAGGTTATCATATTGAGAGCATGGATACGGGTGCCGCGTGCCGTACCTTTAATGTCCTCATAGCAGAAGGCCGCAGAGTGTCTGCGGCCTTGCTCAAGCTATAAACTTTAATAATGATTAGGCTGCTGCTTTAACAGGGCCACGATCATAAAGACGTGCAGCATTTTCCCAATTTGCCATGCTGTCAACAAAGGCCTCCAAGAATTTTGGACGCGCATTGCGGTAATCAATGTAATAAGCATGTTCCCATACGTCACAAACGATGAGAGGTGTTTTGCCGTGTGTTAAAGGGTTATCAGCATTCAGTGTTGCCATGATTTCAAGGTCACCGTTATCAGCCATTGCTAGCCAAACCCAACCTGAACCAAATTGTCCGCCACCTGCTGCAATAAATTTTTCTTTGAAAGCGTCAAAGCTACCAAATGTTGATTTGATCTTTTCACCTAATTCACCGGGTATATTATCGCCACCACCCTGTGGTGAGAGTGAGTCCCAGAAAAGGGAGTGGTTGTAATGTTGGCCAAGTTGATTAAACAGACCCTGATTGCTTTCTTTCGCTTTTAGCATTTCAGGAATGTAATTGTCATTGCTAAGTTTGCTGTCAGTCAGCTCGTTTGCCTTATTGATATAAGCCTGATGGTGTTTATCACGATGAAATTCAAATGTTTCTTTGGACATTCTGTCGCCAAGCGCATCGTAATCAAATCCTAGTTCAGGTAGTGTAAGAGCCATAATATTTTCCTCCGGAAGTTTTATCTTTAGTGAATTCATACTATAAACGGAGGCAAGAGGCAAAAGTTCATATGCACAAAAATATAAAAGAGAATAATACGGATTATTGCCGTAACCTTATTAAGACGCATGACCCAGACAGATATGCTGTGTCCTTATTTGCGCCTGCAAAGTCCCATGCAGCGCTTTGGGCGCTCTATGCCTTTCAGCATGAGATTGCAAAAACACGTGAAATTGTTACAGAAACACAACTTGGACTCATTCGACTGCAATGGTGGCGTGAGGAAATTGAAAAGGCCTGTCGCGGCGAAGTTGTTAAGGAGCATCAGGTGCTGACGCCTTTTGTGGAGGCAATACAAAGCCATGATTTGCCCGTCGCGTTGTTTGAAACAGTTTTGTATGCGCGCGAGTTTGATTTGGAGGATGTCCAGCCTGAAAACTTGGATGGGCTTATCCATTATGCGCGTTACACCAACCAGCCACTCCTTGAGCTGACACAAATGATATGTGGGCAAGACATTGATAGCAACGCGTGTGAGCATTTAGGTATAGCTTATGGTCTGATTGGGATTACACGCAATACGCTTGGATTTGCGCGACAAAGAAGATGTTACTTGCCCTCTGAAATGACAAAAGAGGCGGGCATCAAGATGTCAAAACTTTATGAAGGACATCCGCAAGAGGGGCTTTCTGCTATTATAAAGGTTATTGTGACTGAGGCCGACCGTCATTTGGACATCGCACGGCAAAGTGGATTGTCACACCCCTTGCGTGCCCTTGCAAAGCTAACAGGTCTTTACACCAGGCATATGAAGGAATGTAAGTTTGATCCCTTCCATAAGGCATTTATGGATGAGCCACATTTTAAACTGGTCAGATTGATTTAAACTTCGAACAGGTCAACGAGTTGGCTGCCATGGTCGAACCCAGCACAAGCAAGTGTTCCACCAAATCCGCATCCACCGTCGATGGTTGCCGTTACACCGTTCACGTAAACGCCCAAATGGTCCTGATCGTAACCGCGTACAACCCGTGAATAATGTTCATAGGGTGTATGTACGTCTCTAAAATTCTTCTTGGCCCACCAGAATGCATCACCCTGGGCAGTCAGTGGGAGTTTCATATCTATGCCTGCATTCACAAATAACATGGGGTTTTCAGTGCGTTCATCGGTAAAGGCGGCACGTTTTAGATTATTCATGAAATGATCGTAACCTGAAATAGAGCGCATCGCTGTGCGAAGTTTTCCTGTCCAACGGCAAAGACCCATAACACCTTCGCGCGCAGCATAGAGCCCGTCATGTCTGTCCATATCAAAGCCATCCAATGTCGCAGATAATCCGTTCCCAAGCATCCAGAGATAAATTTTTTCAGGATCGGGTGCAAAAGGAAGCTGAAGAAGTTTACTTAGAATTTCTTCCTGTGCGCCACGCAAATAGACAATATCATCGGCCTGAACGCCTGGAATAGACATGATGAGACGTCTGAATGTGAGCAATTCCTCCAATGTTTCGCGCGGTGTGAAACCATATCCGATATAGTTTCCTGTATAGACAAGGCGGTCACCCGGGGCAAATTTTTCAAGAAGCGTGTCATGTGCCTCCATCAACTTATCAATATCAGCGTGAACAGAGCCCATTACCCAGACTGTTCTGGGAGTCCCAATGGGACAAAGCATGTGGCTATTGTAATTTTTGATATTCACGAAATAGAAATCTTCCGAGACAAGTTGGTGATGTAAATTTTGAAAACCAGTGATAGGCAAATCACTGTACGTGTCATTTAAGTATACAGAAAAAAAGACGTGATAAAAGGGGGTTAGCAAAAAAAATGGGAATAAATTCTTTTTAAGCAAATCCGCATATAAAAAACCCCCTCACATGACGTGAAGGGGTTTTTCTTGTACTTGCGAATAAGATTACGCAGCTACTTTTTCATCCTTATCAGATGAAGTAATTCCCATTGATTTCTCAATTGTAGAAATTGCTGTTTTCTCTGTTACTTTACGAGAGGCGGCAACTTCACGTGCAAGACGCTCAAGCGCTGAATCGTAAATTTGACGCTCTGAATATGATTGTTCTGAATCTTCATCATCACGCTTAAGGTCACGAAGAACTTCAGCGATCAGAACAGGATCGCCTGAATTGATCTTTGTTTCATATTCCTGTGCACGACGTGACCACATAATTTTGCGAACGCGTGAACGGCCACCCAATGTCTCAAGAGCAGTATCCAATTTGTTACGTGAGGCAACCTTGCGCAAGCCTGCTTCTTTTGCCTTAAAGAGAGGCACTTTTAAACGTAGACGGTCTTTTTCAAAACTGATGTCATACAAAGTGACTTCCATACCGCCAATTTTTTGTGTTAATACACCCTCAATTTTACCAACACCGTGTGCTGGGTATACTACGAAATCTCCCGTTTTAAATGCTTGATTATCATTATCAGCCATGTTCTTCTTCTTTCTTTCCAAAGTTAATTTTCCGACACAAAAAAAGAGACTTGCTTTTAAGTCTCGTTCATCCTAAACAAAAGTCATGACTATCTATTCTCGGGATAGCTACGCCTTTACCTGCATGATTGTGGCTGTACATTAGCAGAAAATTAACCAAATTTCAACTTTTTCGTTATTTGCTGAAAAACCGTGCGTTTACAGATGGTTATATTTTAACTTAATCGCCTTCACCTGGTTTTTCTGAAAAATCAGCGGGATATTTATTAAGTTTATCTTTGTTTTCTTCCGCGTTCGGCATGGGGGGCTTTTGATATGTTATCACAGGCCATTTTTCCGAATATTCTCGATTCATCTCAAGGAAAGCATCGGCACGTGGATCTGAATCAGGAACAATCGCTTCAATCGGACATTCTGGTTCACATACACCGCAATCAATACATTCATCAGGATGGATGACGAGCATGTTCTCGCCCTCATAGAAACAGTCAACAGGGCATACCTCGACACAGTCGGTGTATTTACAGTTAATACAGATATCCAGAACTACGTAAGTCATTTCCCGCTTTCCTTGTTTTTGTTAGGTCAGGAATACATTTTTTTGAGGTACAAAATCAAGAGGCAAGTTGCTCTTTTCTCAACTGAATCGCACTCAGTGCCGCACGGTCGAGGGGATAACGCCACATATTGAAAATGACAATCAATTTGACAGTGATAGGCACAAGTGCATAGAGGATGACGATTGCAAAAGCGTTTTCCTCAGGCCAGCCCATGTAATCAAGGACAGGTAGGGAAATACCTGCGGCAAGTGCAAGCGATAGCTTTGTCATCATACTCCACATGGCAAAATAGAGCCCTGCACGGCGTTCACCTGTCTCAGCCAAATCAATATCAACGACATCTGCCTGCATGGAGGAGGGAAGTGCGAGATCAGCACCAACCGCCATGCCACTTAAAATACAGATGGCCATGAAGAGTGTAGTGTCGCCCTCGCCAACAAAAGGCACAGCCAGAAAGACAAGGCAAGCCCAGCCCATCGATATACACCATGCTTTATGCTTTGTGATTTTGTTGGACAATTTTATCCAGAAGGGCAGAAAAACAAGTCCGCATAGAAAATAAGCAAAAAGATAGGGGCCAACGGCCTCTTCATTACCAACAACGTTTTCGACAAACATAATGATAAGAATGGCGGGCAAGCCATTTGCAAAAGAATTAAGCGAGTAATTAAAAATCAACTTCGTGAAGGGCTTATTCTTTTTCAAGATTTTAATGCCCTTATAAAAACCTATACGCTTACGCTCTTTCTTGGTGAGTTGCGGATCAGGAACACGCCACATGAAAAGTAGAATTGAAAGGGGTAATCCACAGCAGACAAAAATGGCAATGGCCCAAACCGCGCGTGCAACATCCTGTTCGCCTTCACTGATTGAAATGTAAGACACAAGCGCAAGGATAAGAAGTGTACCCAAAGCTGACATACCTTCACGATAGGCGGCAAGCCTTGAGCGTTCATGATACCCATGTGTAAGTTCTGTACTCATCGCGGAAAGCGGCAAATACATCATTGTCCAGCCCAGATACATGACACATGACCACATCATCATATAGATAAATCCGGGTGACCCAGAGGGGACAAGAAGCATCCATGTTCCCAACATGGTAACGGGCGCACCAAGTACAACAAATATTTTACGGCGGCCAAATCTGTTTTTGGAGCGGTCGCTCATCATGCCGACAAGGGGATCGGTGAAGACATCAAACAACCCTGAGACAAGACGCACTAAGCCAACAACAGCCAAACCAAGTCCTAAATCATCTGCGTAATAAGAGGGGAGGTAAATATAAACTGGTAGCAACAGCGCCGCCAATGGCAGGGCAGGAATTCCGTAAGCCATGAGTGTCGTTCGCTTATGGCGATGCGAATCTGTTGCGATTGCTGATGTCATGAAAGGTTTACAGCGGGTTCAAGAAGCTGGAATTGTACATGTGACTTACCAGCCTTGAGTCTGGCCTTGCAACCAAGAGGTAACGTCTGAAGGCGTGTCCCATGTCCAAAGGGTGCGTTTATGATAACTGGAATACCTAGGCCATCAGTATGTTCATGCATCAAATCCTCAACAGAATAGGGGTAGCTGATTGCACCCGTATTCTGAACTTCGGTAAAATCACCAATAATGATGCCTGATAATTCCTCTAGCTTACCCAAACGGCCAAGCTGAAGCAGCATGCGGTCAATATTGCGAATTTCCTCGCCAGCCTCTTCCAATATAAGGAGCGCGCCTTTGAAATCAGGTGCATATTGCGTGCCTAGCAAATAAGAGAATATGCACAGATTGCCCCCAATAAGTGTACCTGTGCCTTCCCCGTAATGAAGAATATTAGCGTCATCCCACACATAGGCTTCAAGTGCATCTTCTAAACCTGTGGCAATCGCCTCAAAGGATTCAAAAAATGTTTTTGCATTTGGTTTTGTGAATCGTCCTGCGTCAGGGCCATGCAGGCCAATGCAATGTGCTTGTGTTAAAAGTGCGTTATGAAGCGCGGTAATATCACTGAAGCCACAAAGTAGTTTCTGGTGTCCTTCAATTTTCTCAAAATTAATATTGTCAAGCATATGAAGGGTGCGCGTTCCGCCAGCCGCAGCAATGATGCATTTTATCTCTGGGTCGCACCAATAGTCTTCAAATGCACGTGCACGTTCCTTTTCATTACCTGCCCATTCATGTAGGCGCAGCCCATTATTAGGATGAATTTTGACCTTGTAACCGTGTGCTTCAATCAAGTCGCTTGCGGTTTTGAGACGTGAAGGCTCGATCCAGCGTGACAGAGCAACAATGCCAATTGTATCACCTTTTTGTAGGGCCTGTGGTTTTTGAAAACGCATGCTTATACTTATCTCTCTCGTTTATTCATCTCAAAGTTTACAGGGCGGGACTAAACCTGTCACATCATTTGTAGGATTTCTTACCCAGCTTTCTTAACCTTGTCATAGGCACTTAAAGCCTTTTCACGTGCCTCACTGTGGTCGACAATGGGATCGGGATAGGTTTCCCCAAGTTCAACGCCTGCTTTTTTGAGCGTTTCCGCGTCGGCTTCCCAAGGCTTAAAGAGGTATTTTGTCGGCATGTCTTTAAGCTCTGGCACCCATTTACGGGTATAGTCACCATTGGGATCAAATTTCTCACCTTGTGTGATGGGATTAAAGATACGGAAATAGGGAGCGGCATCTGCACCACACCCAGCAATCCATTGCCAGCTCGCAGAATTACTTGCCAAATCTGCATCAACAAGTGTATCCCAGAACCATTTTTCACCCTCAGACCAATGCAAAAGGAGATGTTTAACCAAAAACGAGCCGACAATCATCCGTACGCGGTTATGCATCCAGCCTTCCTCCCAAAGTTGACGCATACCTGCATCAACAATTGGATAGCCAGTCTGACCTTTTTGCCAACGCTCAAGCGCTTCTTTGTTTTTGTCCCAGGGGAAGGCTTCGAACTTTTCCATGAGTGGTTTGTCTGTTATGCGTTCTTTAAAATGGTAAAGCAGATTGTAAGAAAATTCGCGCCAGCCAATTTCAGAAAGATATGTTTTGACGTGCTTATCTGGCAGCGCACCTGCATTTTGGCGTTTTCTGATTTCATGCCAGATCTGACGCGGAGAGATTTCACCGTTATGTAAGTGGGGGGAGAGGCGTGAGGTGTTATCTTTGTCGGGTCTGTTGCGGTCCTCGTCATAGCTGGATGCACCCGCATCAATAAAGTCCATAAGCGCATCCCATGCGCCGTTCTCACCAATTGTCCAATGCTGTTCCATTTTTTGGTCCCAACGCACATCATCGGGTAGAAGCGAGAGCTCATCCAGTGTGCAAACGCCGCTTGGCTTGTCCAAATAAGTGAGGCGTTCGGGAGCTTGCAGAGGGTCTGCTAGTTCGCCAGAACCAAGGCATCCATTTTTGTAAAAGGGGGTGAAAACCTTGTACGGACCACCGGTTTTAGTTTCTATGGTCCATGGCTCCCAAATAAGCATGCCCTTAAAGCTTTTGGCCTCGATGCCATCATCTTCAAGTGTTGATTTAATATCTTTATCACGCTTGATACGCCATGGTTCATAACATCTGTTCCAGACAACGGCATCTGCACTAATCTCTTTTGCAAGTTTAGGCAGGATATCATCAGCCTTACCCTTAAAGAATGCCAAGTGGCCAGATAAATCCTTATCAAATTGCTTCAGGGAGTGATGCAACCACCAACGACTGGCCGCTCCACGTTTCCAGTCACCTGCATTTTCATCATCTAAAATATAAACGGGCAGGATATGCGCACTTTCCTCATAGGCATAGTGCAGAGCAGGGTTGTCAGCGCGGCGTAAATCCTGTCGAAACCAAACAATAATTTTTTTCATTGAGAGCCCTCATTTAATTCTGCGTCACATACGCTTGTGAGCCTTATTCGTTCATATTTTTAAGCAGATATACGTCATATTTCAACGTGCGCTCTGGATCATAAAGTGCCGTTCCACGATAATATAGAGATGGATTAATCGTGCGTGCATTTATTTTTCTATAATGAGACATCGCTTTTTTGAAGATTTTATTGTCCGAGAAATAGTCTGTTAAGTGAAACGCTTTCTGCATTTTGTTCTGACTTTGAGCACCAAAAGCCGTCTGTGCCAGAATAAGAGCATGTGGCTTATACTTATCTAAATCTTCCGCCAGAAATGTTCCGTATTTTTCTTTAAGTGCAGTGTTATCATTCTCCACGATAGGGGCGAGCCACCAGAGTGACGAAAAGCGCGAGCTCATTTCAATGTCAGCGTAAAGATGCGTAACGGGCACACCGTTCAATGCCTCGTGCATGATAAAGGCACGGCATCTTTGTTTTTCAGGGCAGGTTTCTTGCAAGATTTCTGTGAAGGGTAATGTGCTAAACGCGCTCACTCGGTTAAAATTTTGGAGGGGCGAGAAAAAGAGGAAGAATGTCGCACAGGCTAGAATAAAACTGATGACTGGGGCAAAAGATTTCAGCTTGGCAAATGTCTCCAAATAAGCTGTAAGTGTCAGTGTTCCAAGAATAAGAAAGGTCGTTTTGGCTGGTATCAAATGATAGAAAAGACCTTTGCCTTGTGCGAGATATCCGACAAGCGCACACATTATAAAGGCAGCAAAAAAGCGTATCCAGAAAAGGGTGGGCCCCTTAAAGCGTGTCTCTGATAAACCCCAAAGAATAAGCGTTAGAGCGCCAATGATGATTGAGAACTGATAGAGCGTTGCCGCGTGAATAGGGGCGTTGCTATAAAGGGCCAAAACATCTGGCAGAATCTCACGCGAGAAGCCTGATAAGAGAGTGATTAATAGAAGCCCGTAAAGCAGGGTCAATATAAGAGGTGTTAGAAATTCAATTGAAAGAAGGCTGCTTCTAATCTGCTTTTGTGTGAAGGCGCGATGTAGAAAAAGGATAGCAATAAACAGCCCAAAATGCGGTTTAAGAAGAACGAGTAGGCCGCCCATGACAGACGCAAGAAGCGTAAAGATCTTTCCAAGTTTCTCGAGTTCATATGTTCGCGTTAGCACTGTTAAAGCAAAAGGAAATAGCCCAAAGAAGGCAAGCATGTCACGCTCACCCCAGCTTTGCGGGCTGCCCAACGTTACACCCAAAACAAAGAGGCTTAAGACAAGTGTTTTCGCAGATGCGGAAAGGCGGTCAGCTGTAAAGCTTGATAAGGCCTTAGCGGAGAGAAACAGGGAAAGGGCTAACAGAAATAAAGGATAGAGGAAATTGCCCATGTGATAGGTCATACCAAAAACCTGTTTCATCCAGACAACGGGCGCATAGATTAAAATGCTAAAAGGTGGATTTGTATCAAAGATATCCTGACCAAATGTGCCTCCGTCCAAAAAGCGCTCGGCAAACAAAATGAGGACAGCATTATTGTCGCTCATAAGCAACGGATAGGTCAGGTAAACCCAAAATAAAAAGAAAAGAGCCGTCAGAAGACCAATAATGAGAGGTGTCTTATCTGTCATAAAACAAAGCGCAGCCTCTCATTAATATTTAGGATTAGCTCGCAGCAGCGTCCTTTTCATCCTTGTCGTCTTCATCCTTCTTGGATTTAGACTTTGACTTGGATTTTTTCTTCTTTGAATCCTTAGAGAAAACAAGTACAGGTTTTTCTTTCTTCTCGACTGTATCACCATTGATAATGACCTCTTCCAAATCATCCAGATCTGGCAAGTCATACATTGTGTCGAGCAGAAGATTTTCAAGAATTGAGCGCAATCCACGCGCCCCTGTTTTACGCTCGATAGCATCCTTGGCAATAGCCTTTAGGCCATCGTCAGTAAAGGTCAGCTTCACATCTTCAAGATCAAAGAGCTTCTTGTACTGCTTAACGGCAGCATTACGTGGCTCTGTTAAAATTTGGACAAGTGCATCTTCATCCAGATCCTCAAGCGTTGCCACAACTGGCAAACGACCAACAAATTCTGGAATCAAACCAAAGCGCAACAAGTCCTCTGTTTCGAGCGACTTCAGTGCTTCACCAACCAGTTTATCTTCTGCGCCAGCAACATTAGCACCAAAACCAATGCTTTTCTGAGCTGTACGCTGTGCAATCACCTTATCAATACCAGCAAACGCACCACCACAAATAAAGAGGATGTTAGAGGTATCAACTTGCAAGAATTCTTGCTGAGGATGCTTACGTCCACCTTGAGGTGGGACGGAGGCAACCGTTCCCTCCATCATTTTAAGCAAGGCCTGCTGCACACCTTCACCAGATACGTCACGTGTGATGGAAGGGTTGTCTGACTTTCGGCTGATTTTGTCAATCTCGTCAATATAGACGATACCGCGTTGGGCGCGTTCCACATTGTAGTCACATGACTGAAGCAGTTTCAGGATAATGTTTTCAACGTCCTCACCAACATAACCGGCCTCGGTCAATGTTGTGGCATCCGCCATTGTGAAAGGCACGTCAATCACACGCGCAAGCGTTTGTGCAAGAAGTGTCTTACCGCAACCTGTAGGTCCAAGGATAAGAATATTTGATTTCTGTAGCTCAATATCCGCGCCGCGCTGACCATGTTCAAGACGCTTATAGTGGTTATGAACGGCAACAGAGAGAACACGTTTAGCCCAGTCTTGTCCAATCACGTATTCATCCAAGAAAGATTTAATTTCGCTCGGCGAGGGCACACCATCGTCTGAACGCACGATAGCCGATTTGTCCTCTTCCTGAATAATGTCCATGCAGAGCTCGACACATTCATTACAGATGAACACGTTAGGGCCAGCAATTAGCTTGCGAACCTCATGTTGGCTCTTCCCGCAAAAAGAACAATAGAGCGTATTTTTTGAATCTGTGTCGTCTTTACTCATGAAATATAAACCTTAGATAATGTGAGTGTCATTTCACTGACTTGTTGAAAATTTAGAGTGCCACTGTGCGCATTAGCTTTCAAGACTTTTCATCCTTTTTTAGCAACATCTTGAATACCTGTCTAAATAACTATAATACAACTGTCAACAAAGGCGAGACCCTCAATTTAAAAAGGTGTTGAACAACGTGAATTTAACAACAGACGAGATTGCAGAAAATTTTGCGCTTTTCAGTGATTGGGAAGAGCGTTACCAGTATCTTATAGACCTTGGAAAGTCGCTTCCACATTTGGATGAAGCGTATAAGGCAGACTTGTATAAGGTGCGCGGTTGTACATCTCAGGTCTGGCTCGTGCCTGATGTTGCAGAAGGTAAATTGCGGTTTCAGGCAGATAGTGATGCGCTAATTGTGAAGGGTCTGATCGCTGTGCTTATGAGTGCCTACAACGCAAAAACGCCCTCGGAAATTTCGGAATTTCCGATAAAAGATTATTTTGATTCTTTAGGATTGGGGCAGAATCTGTCCCCAAACAGGCGTAATGGCTTCTTTGCCATGGTTGAAAAAATCAAATCACTGGCGCTTGCCGCCCAAAATTAACTAGGACTTTTCCCATGTGTCGGGGGTAGCAGCGGACTGTTCACCGCTTTCCATATTTTTAACCTCATGGTCCTGACCATCCTCGAAAGGTGGAAACCACACATAGGGAATTCCCTTTTTCTCGGCATAGGAAAGCTGTTTCCCAAGCTTTTGTGCGGCGTGATAAAGCTCGACCTTGAATCCACGAGACCTGAGCGAGCGTGCCGTGTTTGCGGCAGTGTCCATTTGGTCCTTACTGGGAATAACAACAAGAATGTCAGCAGGGGACCTGGGCCCAGCCTGCAAATGTCCAGTTTGTTTCAAAACATCGAAGAGGCGAGATAAGCCAATGGAAATTCCAACGCCTGGCAAATGCTTGTTAATGTAATTGCCAGCCAAATCATCATAGCGCCCACCAGAACAAACAGACCCTTGAAATTCAGGTACATCCAGAAGTTCGGTTTCATAAACTGTGCCTGTGTAATAATCCAGACCACGCATGATGGACAAGTCGCCTATGAACCCATGTTCTGGCAGATGCTCAAGGCGTGACAAAACGAAAGATAACTCATCAATGCCTTCTTGCATCATGGCATTTTCGGCCTTGATCTTTGCAATGTCTGCGGCGCGCCCTTTGATAAGAACAAGTTCTAATATTTTGGTTATATTATCGTTACTTATTTTTTGTTCTTTAAGTAAATTATGAACCTCTTTACGGCCTATTTTTTCTAATTTATCAATGGCGCGCGTCACCTGAATAACGGCATCCTCGTCTGTGATCCCAAGCGCATCAAGCAGTCCAAACATAATTTTGCGGTTATTTATGCGCAGTTGCACACGCCCAATATTGAGGCCATCTAAGACCTCGTAAATCACAGCAGGCATTTCCGCATCAAAGGAAAGCGGTAAATTATCAACGGCAATCACATCAATATCGCACTGATAAAATTCGCGCATGCGACCAAGTTGAGGTCGTTCTCCGCGCCAGACGCGCTGCATCTGGTAGCGCTTGAAGGGAAACACCAAATCATTGAAATGCATGGCCACATAACGCGCCAAGGGAACTGTTTGATCAAAATGAAGCGCCAGACGCGCATCTTTGTCATCATCAGCACCCGCGTGCAGACGTGTGAGGGTGTAAATTTCCTTATCAACTTCGCCTTTGGCTGTGAGAATATCAATTTCTTCAACAGAAGGAGTCTCAATAGAGCAATAACCATATGACTCAAAAACGGCACGGATGTGATCCATCCAGCGTTGTTCAACAATACGAAATTCGGGTAACCATTCGGGAAACCCGCTAATTGGCTTTGGTTTGATAATAGATTTTTTGCTCATGTTTTTTGTTCAACCATATAAAATTCTATATTAGACCTAGGTGAAAAAGAGGGAAGGCTCAAGTGTTTTTCACATTAAAGAGGGTTTCCAGGTGATGAATAAGGGCATTTCCTAAATCCTCGGCATTGGTAATCTTAATCGCATTTTTGTAATGACGCGTCACATCATGTCCAATCCCAATGGCACCTAATTGAATGTCAGAGCGTGTTTCAATCCAGTTAATGACTTGCTTCAAGTCTGTTTCCAAAATGTTGGATGGATTAACAGACAAGGTTGAATCATCCACTGGCGCACCATCAGAAATAACAATCATAATTTTGCGCGCTTCACCGCGACGTGCCAGACGGTTATAGCCCCAAACAAGTGCCTCCCCATCAATGTTTTCCTTGAGCAAGCCTTCCTTAAGCATGAGCGCGAGATTATTTTTCGAGCGGCGCCAAGGTTGGTCAGCGGATTTATAAATTATATGACGCACATCATTTAGACGCCCAGGTGTTGGTGGACGACCATTTTGAAGCCACACATCACGGGATTGTCCGCCCTTCCATGCGCGCGTGGTGTAGCCTAATATTTCAACCTTCACTTTGCACCGTTCAAGCGTGCGGGCAAGAATATCAGCACAGAGCGCCGAAATAGTAATCGGACGACCACGCATTGACCCTGAATTATCAAGCATAAGTGTGACCACAGTATCCTTAAACTCGGTTTCGCGTTCCTGTTTAAAGGTGAGGGGCACATAAGGGTTAGCAACAATGCGTGCGAGTCGTGAACTATCGAGTACGCCTTCTTCCAAATCAAATTCCCAGTGACGCATCTGACGCGCCATAAGCTGTCTTTGCAATCTGTTTGCAAGCTTTGAAATAACGCTTTGCATGGAGGTGAGCTGTTTATCCAGCAAACGGCGTAGACGCACAAGTTCAGACGGGTCGGCCAAATCACTGGCACGTACAATTTCATCAAATTGCGTTGTGTATATCTGGTAACTGGTGCCTAGTTTGTTTTCAGAAAGACCATTTTCCTCGCGACGGTGCGTTTCTTGGGTTGTGTCCTGACGCTGACCTGTTTCTTCGGTGTCTTGTGCTTCGTTTTCTTCTAAATCGCCTGTTTGTGTTTGCTCGGCAGTGTCCTCGCTGTCTTCTTGTCCGCCATCGTCAGCCATATCATCTTGCTGGCTGCTTTGGCTTTCTTGTTGGTCTTCCTCTGGCGCACTGTCAGCTTCATCATTTTCATTGCTTGAATCGGCGTCCTCGTTTTCAGTGTCGAGACTTTGTGTGTCTTGCGCCTGTAAATAACCGAGTTTAATAAGCGCATCGCGTGCACTCTGGGCAAAGTCAGTTTGGTTTCCGAGTTTTTCAGACAAGTCTTGCAGACCGTCTTTTCCCAAGTGAGAGTCTATCCAAGGTTCCCATAATTTTGCGACTTTTTGTGCATTTTGAGGCAATTCCGTACTTGCAAATTTACTGTAGGCCAGCATGTAAAGGGCGTCTGCGTCAGACACATCCTCGCGGTTCTCAATATTATCTAAACCGCGCAGGGCACTTAAGTTTTCAAGGGCGCGCGAACGATTGCTGGCAATGCCCTTAAATTGTTGCGCGCCTAATGCCTCAAAACGCGCCTGTTCCAACGCATCAAACAAGCGCGCAGCCTTATCATCAGAGGGCAGATTTGCCGCGTGTTGTTTTTTATCGTGATGGGCAATGCGCAAGGCTTCGGAATCCGTATGCGCCCGAGAAAGCGCCTTGTTTTTAACGCTTAAGGCCTCTGTTTTGTGAAGGGCAATTTGGGACGTATTGCGAAAACGGCGTTCAGTCAGTGTTGAGGTAAGGACATTTTCGGTTTCAAGGAAGTTAATATCAACATCCTTTTTCTGGGCAATGGCTTTTAATGTAGAGCGCAGCCCATCCTTAAAATGATCGTGGTCCTTTGTGGGGTGATCAGAGATCATATCTAGCCGTCTTTGAGGATATCGACACCAAAGCAGCGTTGGTAGTATTCAGCGATAATAGCGTGCTCTAGCGTGTCGCATTTATTCAGGAAGGACAGCTCAAACGCCATCTCGCGATCCTTGAAAATGCGCGTATTTTCAATCCAGCTTAAAACTGTACGCGGTGACATCACAATGGACAGGTCACCGTTTTTAAAGCCGTTGCGAATAAGATTGGCCAATTGCACCATGGCGGCTACCTCGGCCTTGCCTTCAGCATTATTAAGGTCAGGATTTTTAGAGAGCATAATGCCAATCTCATCCTCGGCGGGCAGGTAATTGAGCACGCTCACAATGTTCCAGCGGTCCATTTGCCCTTGGTTGAGTTGTTGTGTTCCGTGATAAAGTCCTGTTGTGTCGCCAAGGCCAACCGTGTTAGACGTGGCAAATAAACGGAAGGCGGGGTGAGGGCGAATAACCACATTCTGATCAAGCAGTGTTAAGCGACCTTCGGCCTCAAGTACACGCTGAATAACAAACATAACATCAGGGCGGCCAGCATCATATTCATCAAAAACAAGTGCAACAGGGTTTTGTAATGCCCAAGGAAGTAAGCCCTGCTTATATTCGGTGATCTGTTTACCTTCACGTAGGACAATCATGTCCTTACCTAGCAAATCAAGGCGGGAGACGTGAGAATCCAAATTGATACGCACGCACGGCCAATTTAGACGGGCTGCAACCTGTTCAATATGTGTTGATTTCCCTGTCCCGTGATAGCCCTGAACCATCACGCGTCGGTTGTGCGAAAAGCCAGCCAAGATGGCAAGGGTTGTATCCTTGTCAAATTGATAAGTTGGGTCAATGGCAGGAATATTGGGCGTTGTGTCATCTAGAAAGCCAGGGACCTGAAAATCCTCTTTCAAATCGAGGCCAAAAGTCTCATTCACCGAAAACTTTGTATCAGGAATGGATTTATACTTCCCCGTTGTCTGAAGTTGAGTGACGTCAAAAGAAGCTGCAATGGGTTCGTTATCGTTTTTGGACATAGGTTTTGTTTTCTAATTTTTTGAATATTAAAATTTACTATTGTTAATTTTAGGCGCGTTGTAAATCCTCGTATGAGGCGAAGGCAACCTTGAGAAGCGTGTAAGACATATTGATTTTCTTGATTTTCTCTTCGGCAGCGCTGTCATTGGGATTAAAATCAGGGTGATATTTTTTCACCAATTGCTTGTACTGCTTTTTAACTTCATCAAACGTAACAGGTGGGGCAAGACCAAGAAAGGCTATTGCCTCCATCTCAGGTGTCCCACGTAGGGCCTCAGGCACATAATGGCTGTCGCCTTTTGATTTACCATCGGGCGCATGTCCATCACGGAAAATCTGACTTTTCTGATAAAGGGATTCTTCCAGATTATCAAAGTCACGGTATTTCCAGGTTGGACGATCGCCATACCAGTCTTTTAGAATTTGTTCACGCACTTCGCTTTCATTCATGCCTTCAAAGAAATTCCAGGCCTTGTTGTACTCGCGCACATGCTCCAGACAAAATTCATGGTATTCGTTCAACCCACGATGCTTTGGCGCACGATATTCGCCCTGATTATCACAACCAGGCATATCACAAAGCGTGTCTGTGGCTTGGTCGTTTGCACCTTTATTTGAGCCGTTGTCAAAATCAGGTGAATTGGGTTTTAATTTAATCGTAGGCATAAATTCCAGTTTACTCTAAAATACGGGCTAACCCCATAAAAATGTGGCGCTATAACAGTTAAACTATGACTTTTTTAAACAACCTCAAGCCAAAATTTGTGTCTTATGTCTTTCCACGCACGCATTGAGCAAAGATTAACGGAAAAATTCGGTAAAGGGGCGTTTACCTTGAAGAATAAAAGCCATCTTCATGAAGGTCATGCGGGTCATGATGGCAGTGGCGATTCTCATTTTTTAATTTTTTTAGATAAGAATGCAGTACAAAATCTTTCACGTATTGAATGCCACCGTATGATAAATGTGCTCTTGGATGATTTTTATAAAGAAGGTTTGCATTCCGTATCTTTGCGCCTAGTTGACGGTGTGCAGTAATACACCATTAGGTTGTTTTATTTATATAATCAATTCTCTTTAGGTTGCATTATCTTTTCCTTATGTGCTATTTGTATATCAATAAATATAAATATAGATGTGGGGATAATTTTATGACTTCAAAAAAAAGCAATAAAACTGAATCCGACTTTAGCGCTTCGGCACAGTTGAATAATTTTAAATCAAGCCTTCCGCAGGAACTAAATGAGAATAATGCAAAAAGCTCTTTGGTGAGTAAAAACATTATGATCGGCAAACGTAGAACCTCTGTACGCCTTGAGCCTGAGATGTGGTTGTCATTAAAAGACATTGCACGTAGGGAAAAATGCACGCTCAATGACGTGTGTACGCTTGTTTATTTGTGTAAGAAAGAAGCAACATCACTTACGGCCGCAATTCATGTCTTTCTGATGCTGTATTACAAGACCGCAGCAACCGAGGAGGGGCATTTAAAGGCCAACCACGGCAGCTACCACAACATGCGCGCTCGTGTAAATAATGCGGTTATCCGCTCTAGCGCGTCAGTCTCGGAAAATGTGAATTGAGGAAATTCGTAGTTGTTAAAGGTTACGACCCATATCCAAGAACTTCTGCTCGCGTTGTTCAAGTAGCTTGTCTCTTGGTAAAGCTTTCAACTCTCTCAACGATTCCAGAATTTTGGTTTGTGTACGCTTTATAGTCTTTTCAGCCTGTCTGTGCGCTCCGCCCATTGGTTCTTTAATAATGTCATCAATCAGCCCCAGCTTAAGCATATCCTCTGATGTCAGCTTCAAGGCTGAGGAGGCGTCCTGTGCATAATCGGCGCTTCTCCATAAAATAGAGGCGCAACCCTCTGGTGAAATAACAGAATAAACGGAATGTTCCAACATGAACACCTTATCAGCTGCGGCAATGGCAATCGCACCACCTGAACCACCTTCACCAATAATAACGGAAATAAAAGGTGTTTCCACGGAAAGACATGTTTCAATAGAGCGCGCAATCGCCTCTGACTGACCGCGTTCTTCAGCTCCAAGCCCAGGATAGGCGCCAGCCGTATCAACAAGGGAGATAATAGGAAGATCAAATTGCTCGGCCATGCGCATCAGGCGTTGTGCCTTACGGTAGCCTTCAGGGCGTGCCATACCAAAATTATGGCGGATACGCTCATTTGTTTCACGCCCTTTTTCATGACCCATAATGACAACGCTTTGGCCTTCGAAGCGCCCAATACCCCCAATGAGGGCTTCATCCTCACCAAACTGACGGTCGCCAGCAAGAGGTGTAAAATCCTCTATCATCTGTTCGACATAGTCTTTGAAATGAGGGCGTTGTGGATGGCGTGCAACTTTTACACGTTGTGCCGGTGTCAGCTTAGAATAGGTTGACACCAAAAGGCGCTGTATTTTGTTTTGCATACGGTCAATCTCTTCAGAGATGTTCATACCGCTGTCGTTGCTACTAACCTTGCGCAGTTCGACGATCTTATTTTCAAGTTCCAGTACGGGCTTTTCGAAATCAAGCATACGTGTTTTGTCCTCAATTATTAAAGATAGGAAATGATTAGCATGAGTGCGCAGAGAAATAAAGTGAAAGCAAAAAATTAAGGCAGGTCATACAAACGAAACCTGCCTTAATATTAATTTCTAGCTGACAAACTTAAGAAGCGTTTGATTTCTTTGCCAAGGGATGATTTTCCTCGACAGTTTTGCCTTTTTGTTCATCAATAATATGAGTGTACACTTGTGTTGTGGCAATGTCTGCGTGACCAAGCATTTTCTGTACAGAGCGCAAGTCAGCACCATTTTTCAATAGATGTGTCGCAAAAGCATGACGTAGGATATGCGGGCTAACCTTGCCATCTTCCATACCTGCACGCTCGGACAAATCTTTCAAAAGCTGTGCAAAACGCTGACGTGTTAGGTGACCTTTGACAGATGTTTTTGAAGGGAACAACCATTGTGCTTGTGTCCCTTTGTCATCTTCACCAACAAATTTACCACGGACGTTCAGGTAATCCTGAATAGCGCGCTGTGCAGATGTTGAAACGGGCACCATACGCTCATGTCCACCTTTACCTTCAACCATTAGGAACTGTTCGTTCTCACCAATTGCTGAAAGTGGAAGACCAACAAGTTCAGAAACACGCAAACCTGTTGCGTAAATCATCTCTAGCAAGCAAACCAAACGGACGCTTTCAGGTGTGTTGCCTTCACCAGCAGTTGAAATCAGAAGATCAACTTCACCTTCAGTCAGCGTTTTTGGCAATGTGCGTTTTTGTTTCGGGCTTTCGATTGTTGCAGTTGGATCGTCATTGATAACATTTTCTGAAATCATAAAACGATAGAACTGGCGCAATGCTGATAAACGACGTGCAATTGTACGGTTGGCAATATTTCCAGACTTTGCGCCTTTTGTATGCGAGCGCTGTGCCAATTCTTTCAAATAGGCCTTAATGTCAGACGTTGTTGCTTTTTCAACTTCTTTACCTTGTTCGTCACGAAGCCACACGCTGTAATCAGCAAGGTCACGCCAATAGGCCTGACGTGTGTTCAACGCAGCACCACGTTCTGTCAAAAGCATCTCAATGAAGCTGTCTACCCATTTTGACAGTTCGGGTTTTTCTAGTGGTGGGCGACCTGGTCTAGCCATTTTCGTACTCCTTATTAATTACGTACAAATCAATTAAATTTTTAAAACTCATAAACTCGTTTTAGAAGCGGAAAACAGCGACTCGAAGCTGTCCCATTTCTAAAAAGAACACCATAGGCATTACATAATAAATAGGGGGGTGTCAAGCAAAATTTATTTTCATAATCATGAAATTTTTTTATAAAAAGCGTGTTTTCAGGGCATGCAATATTAAACATAATAATTTAATAAGTTAAAATTATCTTTTTGGCAAAGTTGCTAAAAAAGCAAGTTTTCGTGGAAAGAATCATTTTTTTCTAGATTCTCTCATATCAAAACTTCGACAGGTGTGATTCAGATTGCATTTTATCAGGTGAAATGGGATAAACAGAAAAAATAAATGGTATATAAATTTAAACGAACTTAATCCCTTATGATTCTTATTACATGTGCAATTATTTTTGTACTGATTCTCCTTTCTGCATTCTTTTCTGGTTCTGAAACGGCATTTACCGCTGTTTCTGCTGCGCGTTTGCGTGCTGCTGAGCATAATGGTGACACGCGTGCCACGCCCGTTCTAGAGATTTTGGATAAGAAAGAGAAAATGATTGGCGCGCTTCTTCTTGGAAATAACCTTGTCAATATCTTGGCCTCGGCCTTGGCCACAAGTGTTTTTATCAAGATTTTCGGCGAAGCAGGTGTTGTCTATGCCACGCTTGTTATGACTTTATTAGTTCTTATTTTTGCTGAAGTGTTGCCAAAGACGTTTGCTCTGCATCATGCCTCGGGCATGACACGCCTGATTGCGCCTATTATTAAACTCCTAATAATAGTGCTTTCACCCATTACACAGATGATTGCCTTTATCGTTAGACGCACATTACGTGTTCTTGGCGCAGATATCTCGCGTGTGGCAAGTGGAGCACACGTGGAGCTTTTGCGTGGTGCGATTGAATTGCATGATGGCGAAGAGGAAGAGGTGCAAACACAACGTGCTATGCTGCGTTCCATTCTCGACTTGGCGGAAATCGAAGTTGAGGAAATTATGACGCACCGCAAGAATGTGGAGATGATTAATCTTCAGGAAGATGAAGACACAATCGTTATGCAAGTACTTAACAGCCAATATACACGCCATCCAATTTTTGATGGTGATCAAGACAATATTATTGGCGTGCTTCATTCAAAGGCACTTCTGCGTGCTTTGCAAGAAAGCAAGGGCGGCACCGAGGGGTTGAATTTCAGAGAATTGGCAACAGACCCGTGGTTTATTCCAGACGCAACGCATCTCTATGCCCAATTACAGGCCTTTAAACAGCGCCGTGAGCATTTTGCTGTCGTGGTCGATGAATATGGAAGTTTTCTTGGGATTGTAACGCTTGAGGATATTTTAGAAGAAATTGTTGGCGAAATTGACGACGAGCATGACGTGGCGGTTACTGGTGTGCGCGTTGATACTGATGGTAGCATTTTAGCGCAGGGTACAGTAACCATTCGAGACCTTAATCGTGAATTTAACTGGAAGCTGCCAGATGATGAGGATTACGCAACGATTGCGGGTCTTCTTCTTTATGAATCGCAAACTGTGCCTGATGCAGGGCAATCCTTCATTTTTCATGGATTCAGATTTAACATTCTGCGCAAGACTGGTAATCAGATTGCGCTCATTCGCATGAAGCAGTTGGAAGAATAAGAAGAGTTTCTCTTACAGCTTACCGTGACACTGTTTGTATTTCTTGCCTGACCCACAAGGGCAGGGCGCATTCCGCCCAACACCACCCCAAGTTGATGGATCGTTTTGGTCAAATTCATTCTTAACAGGTTGGGATTTGAAGGCCGCCTGTGCGTCGCCGCTTTGTTCCGCCCCGTCAAACTGTGAAACTTGTCCATGAAGGGCTGGGTCATCACGGCTGATTTGACCAAGTTCAGAGGCTTGTTTTTGAGCCGCAACTAACTGGCTTAGAATATCCTCATCAACTGTCATTTCCACGAAGGACAGGTCATGAACAACAGTTTCACGTAAATTGGCAAGCATGCCTTCGAAATAGGCAAAGGCCTCTGTCTTATACTCATTTAATGGGTCTTTCTGACCATAGGCGCGCAGGTTAATGCCCTGACGCAGATGGTCGAGGTTGAGCAAATGCTCTTTCCAGTTGGAATCAAGCGCCTGCAACACCATTGATTTTTGAACTTGTTTAAAGACTTCGCCGCCTTTTTGTTCCTTAATATCCATCAACTGGTCAGAAGCCTTTGTGATGCGCTCAATAATTTCCTCATCAGCGATGCCTTCTTCGGCGGCCCACTCTTTAATAGGCAGGTCGAGATTAAGAACGCGCTCACATTCATTTTGAAGACTTTCTGTATCCCATTCCTCAGGATAAGCCTTTGGCGGGATGCAATGGGCAACGATATCCTCAATCATCTGGTCGCGCATCTCGTCAACCAAATCTGTAATGTCGTCTGATCCCATGATGTCACGGCGCTGTTCATAGATGACCATACGTTGGTCATTCATAACGTTGTCAAATTTAAGAAGTGTCTTACGCACTTCGAAGTTTTGCTGTTCAACACGGGCTTGTGCGCGCTCAAGAGCTTTTGTTAGCCATGGATGGGTAAGGGCCTCACCTTCTTTCAAACCAATAGACTTGCTGGAAAGAACGGTTTCTAAAGCCTCGGGTGAGAAGATGCGCATCAAATCATCTTGTGTCGACAAGAAGAAAACAGATGCACCCGCATCACCTTGACGACCTGAACGCCCACGCAACTGATTATCAACACGACGTGATTCATGGCGCTCTGTTCCAATAACGAAAAGACCACCTGCTTCCTTGACCTTTTCTTCTGCGATAGCAAGTTCTTCTTTAATCGTTTCAATTTTATGTGCGCGCTCTTTATCAGAAAGCGTGTCGGGTACTTCCTTTTCAACGCGCATATCAAAATTACCACCTAATTTGATATCGGTACCACGACCGGCCATATTGGTTGCAATCGTAACCGCGCCTGGCGCACCAGCTTGGGCAACAATTTCGGCCTCGCGCTCGTGATAACGTGCGTTTAAGACCTCATGCTTCACGCCTTTTTTCTTCAGGCGGTCAGACAGAATTTCAGATTTTTCAATGGAAACAGTTCCAATAAGAACAGGTTGTTCGCGTTGCTGACATTCCTTGACAAGGTTTGCGATAGCCTCAACCTTTTCATCAAAGGAACGATAGATTTTGTCATCATGGTCAATGCGAGCAACAGGGACGTTGGTTGGTATTTCAACACATCCAAGTCGATAGATTTCCATGAACTCTGTTGCCTCTGTCATGGCCGTACCAGTCATTCCAGAAAGTTTTGAATACATACGGAAGTAATTCTGAAATGTGATAGAGGCCAGTGTCTGGTTCTCATTCTGGATCGTTACATTTTCCTTGGCCTCAAGAGCCTGATGTAAGCCATCTGAAAAACGGCGTCCTTCCATCATACGGCCTGTAAATTCGTCAATGATGATAACTTTGTCATCTTTAACGATGTAAGCAGTGTCTTTTTCAAACAATTTGTGCGCGCGAAGCGCTTGATTGGAGTGATGCACCAAATTGATGTTATTGGCGTCATAGAGCGCACCTTCGGTCAGGATACCATGTTCCTGCAGCAGTTTTTCAAGATGTTCTGTTCCTGCGTCGGTTAAGCTGACAGTTTTCATCTTCTCATCGACTTCATAATCTTCTGCGACGAGTGAAGGGATGACCTTGTCGACTTTGACATAGAGATCAACGGCGCTTTCAGACGGACCAGAAATGATAAGAGGTGTGCGTGCCTCATCAATTAAGATCGAGTCGACCTCATCAATGATGGCAAAGTTAAATGGGCGTTGAACCATGGCAGACAAACGATATTTCATATTGTCGCGCAGGTAATCAAAACCAAATTCGTTGTTTGTGCCGTAGGTAATATCAGCGGCATAAGCCTTCTGACGGTCTTCGCCCTCAATCTCATTAGTGATACAACCAACGGTCAATCCAAGGTAATTATAAACCTTTGCCATCCATTGAGAGTCACGTGAGGCCAGATAATCGTTGACAGTTACAACGTGCACACCCTTGCCAGATAATGCGTTGAGATAAGCAGGCATTGTTGCAACAAGTGTTTTACCTTCACCTGTTTTCATCTCTGCGATGCGACCGCTATTAAGAACCAATCCACCAATCAGCTGAACATCAAAGGGACGAAGGCCAAGTGTACGTTTGGCGGCTTCTCGTACTACGGCGAAGGCATCAACAAGAATGTCATCTTCGGTTTCACCTTGTGAGAGGCGCAAACGAAGTGCGTCTGTTTGTCCTTTTAGTTCATCATCTGAAAGTGCCTCGTATTTTGTCTCTATTGCATTGATTTGATCGACTATCCTCTGAAGTTTTTTCAGTTCACGATCATTGCTAGAGCCTAAAAGTTTTGTTGCGAGACCAAGTACCATATTTGTAACCTAAGTAATATTTTTTGCGTTGCCTTTATGCCCATTTCAAAGGCTTGTTGCAACATCGAATAAACCTATATAGTGTATGAAATCTAATTACAAAGACTAATCTTTAAAAACGTTTTTCCTGAGAGGATAATATGTCAGATAAAAAGAAAGAAACCACAGAAAATAAAGTCGAAGCAATCACGCAAAATTCATCTTTGCGACTTTGGACTTTGCTTGCCGTACTTATTATTGCAATTGCTGGTGCAGGATATTTCTTTACCAAAGAAGAGGGGGCTTCGGAAACAACGCAAGCCAGCATGACAGAGGCTGAAGATGCGTCGGAAATGGCAGAATTGGAAGCCCAAGTAGAGGTCGTCGTTGCAACAGTTGATGGTGAAGAGATTACGCAGGCTGATGTGACTGAGTTTATTCAGAATGTCCCACAATTTCAGCAGCAGCCCATTGAGCAGGTCTATCCGCTTGCTATTGAAGAGCTGATTACAGGCAAAATTATTGATAAACGTGCGGCTAAAGCAAATACAGAAGATGACCCTGAGGTTGCGCGCCGTATGGAGCTTGCTCGTGAAGGTGTCATTCGTACAGTTTATCTTGAAAATACGTTAAGTGAGCAATTAACAGATGAAAAGCTGCGTAAGGCGTATGATGAATTTGTAGCCTTACAAGCAGATAATCGTCAGGAAGAGGTACGTGCAAGTCACATTCTTGTTGAAAGCGAAGAGGCCGCTAAAGACGTCATTGCCAAACTAAAAGATGGTGCAGATTTTGAAAAGATTGCATCAGAGATGTCGACTGACAAGCCATCAGGCGCCAATGGTGGTGACCTTGGTTACTTTACAAAAGATCAAATGGTTCCATCCTTTGCAAATGCAGCCTTTTCATTAGATGAAGGTGAAGTTACATCTGAACCAGTAAAATCACAATTTGGTTATCATGTTATCAAGGTTGTTGATAAGCGTATGCAAGAACCACCAAGCTTTGAAGATGTGAAACCATTTCTTGAGGTTCAAGAGCGTCGTAAAGTTCTTGAGACTAATCTGAAAAAATGGCGCGAAGAAGCTGATATCCAAATTTCAGGTGCTGATGAGGCAAATGCACAAGTTGAAAGTGCGGCTGAATAAAAAGGATGAGATGGTTTAATGGCACAAAACAGACCACTTGAATCATGTTACGAAGCATTAGAGAAGCCCTGGCCGGAAAAGTCAGGGCTTCCTCTTTTAGTGGTTGCTGCGGCTGTACTAGTGGATGCGGATGGACGTTTGATGATTGCCCAGCGCCCCGAGGGGAAATCTATGGCAGGGCTGTGGGAGTTTCCGGGTGGAAAGGTGGAGGAGGGTGAAAGCCCCGAATATGCATTGATGCGTGAGCTTAAGGAAGAGCTAAGCATTGAAACGCGCCCTTGCTGTTTTTCACCACTTGGTTTTACCTCGCACGCCTATGATAAATTCC
The DNA here is from genome assembly GCA_002328415.1 of Micavibrio sp. UBA2137. GTDB lineage: Bacteria > Pseudomonadota > Alphaproteobacteria > Micavibrionales > Micavibrionaceae > UBA2137. The sequence continues at coordinate 172,735 of DCXL01000004.1, forward strand.
ATCTGATGATGCCACTCTATGTGTGTCGTGTGTGGGCAGGTACGCCTAAGGGGCGTGAAAATCAGGCTCTTAAATGGATAAAGCCACGTGATCTTTATGACTTTTCAATGCCTCCAGCCGATATTCCGCTTATTCCTCAAATTCTGGATAATCTGTGAGCGTTATGTATCAAACCTGCGAAGAGTTTAGGAAGTTTTATTACTCACGCTCAGGTTGGGTTATTAAACGTATCCTTCAGGCCAATCTTAAACGTCATACGGATAATAATTTAAAATGTGAGCTGGCAATTGGTACAGGCTATTCGCTTCCCTATATGCGGGTTTTAACAGAAGCGGCGCAGTCTCAATTTGCTTTTATTCCGTCACAGTTTGGTGAGGCAATATGGCCACGCTTCTCAAAGAATAAAACTGCAAGTGTGGCAACATCACAAATGCCAATTGCTTCGGGTTCTGTTGACTTGATACTGGCTACGCATTTTCTTGAATTTTCTGAGTATCCTGAATACGCTCTGCAAGAACTTTACCGCATCCTTAAAGGCGAGGGGCGTGTCTTGTTACTTGTCCCAAACCGCATGAGTATCTGGAGCAGGCGTGACTGGTCACCCTTTGGACATGGCCAACCTTATTCAATTCTGCAATTGCGTAAGCTTGTAACAGACGCCAAATTTGAAATTATGGACGAACACACCGCTCTTTTTATGCTTCCTTTCCACTCGCGTTTTTTCATTAAAGCCGCATGGACATTTGAGCGCTTTGGACAATTGCTCTTTGGTGGTATGGGTGGCGTGCACGTGCTTGAGCTTAAGAAAAAAGTTTATGCGCCAACGCAAGATAAAGGCTCGGCCGTTCCCGTTGGAGTTAAGAAAAAGTCTGCGCCTGTGGCTGGCAACGCAAGAATATAGGTGACTTTTACGTGTTGGGTTTTGCCGCCTTGCAAAGCTTATTTGTCGCCTTTTCAATGGAAGATTGAAGCTCTTTCATGATTGTTTCATCGGGAAGCTTGTGGGAAATTGTTGGCAGGAATTCAAATGTAACAAGCCCTCCGCGCTTATATCCTTTTCGCCTTGGCCAAAAAGGACCACTATTCAGAGCAAGAGGTACGATATCAAGTTTGGCCGTCTTGGCCATACGCACGACACCCCATTTGTAACGTTTTGTCTTTGGTGTGTCGGCGGGCGAAACACGTGTTCCTTGCGGAAATATGATAATAGGGCGTTTGTCTTTTTTAATTTGTTTTGCACCTTCAGTAATTGAGGTCAGGGCCGTTTTTCTGTCGGTCCTATCAATGCCCAGTGATTTTGCCTTGCGTGCAATCCACCCCCAAATTGGTATGAGCATCAACTGTTTCTTCATTATAACTGCTGGATAATCAAACAAGTGAAACAGTTTCAATGTTTCATAAGTCGACTGATGCTTGGCCGCAACAATATAAGACCCTGATTTTGGCAAATGTTCTTTTCCAATTATCTCAAAATCCAATCCCAATATGAGCTTTTCAAGCTGATGGTTCAGTCTGAAGTAGCCGCGTAAGACTGGAACGAATATTGATTGTGGCATTAAGAGAAAAGGTAAAAGCAAGATGCAATACAGGAACATCGTTGTGTAAAAGGCGATAGAAAAGAGGAAAGATCTGAATGCAATCATGTGACGGGCTCTCCTTCGGAGGAGAATATACGGCGAATGTAGCTGAGTATTGTTTTATTATATTCTTTTGCCATTAAGACCCACGTGTTTCCGTCTTGAAGCTGAATTGTATTAAGTGGGACATCAAATTCAATAATCTTGAGCGGGCGTTTGAGCGCGCTGTTTTTTGCAGATATCATAAGTTCGTTAACAGCGCGTGGCATATGATAGGCGGATGTGACAAGAATAACTGTGCGGATATTGTTTTTCTCAACCCATTTCATGCTCTCTTTGGCGTTTCCAATCGTATCTAGCGCTACATCATCCAAATCGACCTTTGAAGCAAGCTCCGCGGGTGTGTCATAAAGCGTGAAGATATCTGTTATTGTTGTATCAGTGTGTGTGCCACTAATCAAAAGACGCTGCGCCTTTCCTTGGCTAAGAAGGTCAAGAGCCACAGCAATGCGGTGTTTTGCACCTGTCAGAACAATAATCCCGTCGGCGGGTTCTGTAATTTCCTCTGTTTTTGAGCCTGTAAAAGAAAGAAGCGCAAAGACTGAAAAGCCAAGCAACCAAGCGGCGATAACAATCATCGAAAAGTTAGAGAGGGAATAAAATAAGTTTCTAAACATATAATGCGGATACTGGTCTTAAATGGATTTTTTAAGCACGCTTAGCACCGTAATGCGTATCATAATAAATGCCAATAAGATAACGGCAATTGCAATCATAAAGATGTGTGTGGCTTGCATAGAATAGAGTGAGGACCTTAATAATCCACCTTCAAATAAAAATATAAAGATAAGACTAGCAAGCGCAAAAAGAAGTAATCCAATAAACACAGCCTTAATACAAAGCACGAGAATATGTTTATAAAAGTCTCTTAAGATATAATTGTCTGTAGCACCTAGTGAATGGAGAAGCTTGATAACATTTTCATGAATTAGAACACGGTCGCGTACGATAATTGTCATGATGCCTGCAAGCACTACAAAGAGGAGAAGAGAGACAAGGAACGAGATCGTTTTCAGTTTGCTTGCTATTGAAATGGATTGTTCAAACCAGATTTCATGATCGCGTACGATAATCGTGTCATTGAGTACCTTTAGCTGTTCCATAAAGGCTGATTTTTCGTCCTTCCTTGCTTCGCCCAACTCAAGATGAACGATAACAGGTGTTGGCAATTCCTCAGTCGACATATCATTCAGGTCAAGCCATGGGGAGAGTGACTGAATAATGTCATCACGCTCTTTTACGCTGTAATTTTTGATGAGGCTATTGGTCTCGAAAAGCGTGTTCAGTTTGTTTTGCAAGGTACTGTCATACACACCATTTGGTATTTCAAGTGTTAAACCTGACTTAAGGTTACTTTCCCAGCTATGGCTCAATGTGCCAAAGAACTGCGTTGTTGATGAAATGAGAAGCAACAGGCAAACCATAAGTGCAATTAGAACAAGGGTGATACGGTCTGAGCGTTTATCCTGCAAGGGAACGGTTGTGCGTTGCGTGCTGATTTTATGATAGAGTTTAATAAGCATCAGCGTTCCCCTAGCTTGAGATAGGCGGGTGACACTTTTTCAAGCTTACCTTTGTTTAAACGTAGCTCAGGATGTGAATAGCGTGTGATGAGGTCCTGATTATGCGTGGCGACAACAATTGTTGTGCCCATCTTATAAAGCTGTTCAAACAGACTCATAATTTTTTGTGCAACCGCATCATCCAAATTACCTGTGGGTTCATCAGCCAGTAGGAGGCGAGGCTGTGTGACAACAGACCGAGCGATAGAGACGCGTTGCTGCTCTCCACCCGAAATGGTCAAAGGGTATGCATGCATATGTTCACCAAGTCCCACCCAATGCAGCAATTCCTCTACATTATTACGAATTTCTTTGTTTGAGCGCCTTTGAATGCGTAAGGGAAGTGCTACGTTCTCAAAAACAGTCAGATGCGGCAGTAACCTGTAATCTTGATAAACAACGCCAATTTTTTGTCGTAACGGGATAAGGCTCGCGCGCTCAAGGTAATTCACAGGATGTCCCATAAAACGAACCATGCCTTGAAAAGGTGGATGTGACAGGGCAAGCAACCTGATCAGGGATGTTTTTCCAGCCCCGCTTGGCCCTGTGATGTAATGATAGGAGCCTTTTTCAAAGCGAAAGGATACATCACGCAACGCGGCGTTTTCCTTATCGTATTTCAAGCTTGTATTGACCAGTTCAATCATGTGATTTTAAAAACTTTGCTGTGCCTATTCTTGTTCAAGAGCTTTTATCATGCTCTCAAATCCCTTATAGTCTAGATATATTTAAGAAAAAAGCTGATAGTTTCTATGAATTTAACTTGTCCAGAATGCCAGAGCCAGTTCCGAGTTCCAAGTGATAAAATAGGGGAGACGGGACGAAAGGTCCGCTGTGGCCAATGCCAGCATATTTGGCATGTCAATCCGCCAAAATTTAGTGATGTTTTGGAAGATACCGATATTGATGCACGCCTTGATAGTTTTAAAGAGCAGGAAAAGGAAAGTGAACGCGCAATGGCGGCAGCCGCTGCTGCTAAGTATAAGCAAGCAGATGGAAAGTCTCAAAAAATTAAAAAAGATGAGACTGAAAAGAAGCGCGCGCCTTTCATGATATCATTTTTGATAGGAATTATTGTCGCAATGGTTCTTTTGCTTGCGACATTGCCCATACGTGGAAAGGTTGTCGGGCTCGTTCCATCTATGGCTCATTTTTATGCGCTTACAGACTTTGAAATGCCAGTTGCGGGTGAATCGCTTGTATTGGAGCGAATTAAGTTTGAAAATAGCCAACCAGCAAAACTTAAAATCTCGGGGGCTTTAATTAATCTGAGTGACAAAGTGGATAGAATTCCATCTTTAGTTATCTCTTTTTATAATGCTGAAGAAACGGTTATAAGCTCGCAAGTAATTTCAGCACAAGATTTTGGGCGTACCTCACTTGATGGCGAGACTTCAGAGGCCTTTGATATGACTTTGGATGTTGATCAAAGCGTGCTTGATAAAACCAAGCGTATTTCTCTCTCATTTAAGAAAAGCAACTGAATTACCATTGCTGTAACAGGCGTTTGAAGTAATCTTTTTCTTCTAAGGGGCGCTGTTGTTCGGAGGCGCGCTTGCGTAGCTCCTCTAAAATACCTTTGATGCGTTTTTGTCTTTGTTCTCTGGGCAAAATCTCTCTGTCTGACCCCATGCTGTTCCCATTTTCCATGATGCGCCCAAATGGGTCACGTTGCCCTGGCTGCATACCGAAAGAAAAGGGGATAGGCATTCCGTTTTGTTGGAATTGTTGTGCCATTTGTTGACGCATATCTTTGCTTAATTGATTGAGAGCCTCCAGAGCCTTGCGTTGCGCCGTTGTTGCGGCCTCAAAGTCTTCTCTGTCAAGCGCCTGATTGGCCTCTACCATTTTCTGCATGGCCTTATTAAGCCTTTCGCGCGCCTGACTGCCCTCTGGAATTTGTTCAAGGCTATTAGACATGCCTCTGACTTGTTCCTCTAACGCACCTTGGCGTCCGCGCACATCATTAACGCTAGGCGTGTTATTTGTTCCAGTACCCGCATTTGTACTATTGCCTGCGCATTGTGTTGTCTCTTCCAATAACTGTTCTTGCTCTTGGATAACCTGATCAAGTTGAGCAAGTTGTTCCATAGCCTCGCGCATTTCAAGGGTAAGCTGTGGTGCATTTGCGGGGTCGAGGTTATTGAGCAGATTTTCAAGTTGGGCAAACATCTCTTCGGCTTTTTGTGTGTTTCCTTCCAGAATTTCATCTTTCATTTGCTCCATAAAATCATTGAGCAAATGAGGATCAAATCCCTGCTGTTGCATTGTAAGGTCACTGACATCCATTTGTTGCATGCGTTTTTGCATTTCTTTAGCGGCTTCCTGCCACAGTCTTTGCAGGGCCTTCTGCAAATCGGCAATAGCCTGCATTTTTTCAAATTCACTTCTATCCGGGTCATTGAGCGCTTCGAAAAGCTTTTGCCGTTCCTTTTGAACATCTTTGAGGGCAAGCCCAAGGGCACCGTCCTCAAGTTTGACAGCAACATCCCACAATATTTGCGTAACCGAGGGTGTAGCACGACCATCATAATCGAATAACAATCTTTGAAAGGAGCTCGTTAAGGCCAAAAAGATAACTTTGTCGCCTTGATAGTTGCTGAGAGAATTGCGTTCACTCCTGATTTTTTGAGCGATTCTTATGCGCTCTTGCAGTGAGGAGGTGAAAAGTTGCTTTCGTAGTGAAATCAAACGCTGTGCAAGTGGATGCCTGAACTGCTTCTCAGGTAAGGTAACCAGAATGGTGGATTGCGTTTGCCCTGTTTGCCCTTTGCCATCGACAACCTCGAATGTTAAAAGCGCTTCCTTTCCTGCCCAAGGATGTTCAGCCGTATCAAATTTTTCGGTCAATTCTTGCTTTTGACCCTTAGTTTTGATGTAAGCGGGACGTTCAAAAACAGGGGCGTCAAAATCGGGGTAATTCTCTGCAAAGCCTGGCTTTGAGATTTTAAGACGTATTTTTTCAATGGCAATATCGTCGCTTACCTCGATGGGCGTTAGTATTTGCGCATCGCGCGTGACCTCTGGTTTTTTGATAAGCGCAATAGAGGGCGGTGTGTCGGAAACAATATGAATGGGAAGCGTATAGCGCGGAAACCCATATTGGGTAATTTTGAGGCGCATATCCTTCTCAGGTGTAGTTTCTAGCTTGTAAAGATTGTCCTCGACACTATTAAAAGTGTCCTCCCTTCCATCAAATTTAAGAAGAGGGGCTTTAAACTTTGTTTGGTAAAGGAACTGTATTGTGCTTCCCTCGGCAATATCAAAAGCACCAGATTGCCGTTGTTTTGCAGAGAGCGTTTGCGGCGGCGCACGGTGATAATCTGGCGGTGTAATTGTAATTTGTAAGGCGGGTTCAAAACCAGCACCCTCGATAAATTCAATTTGTGGGAAAAACCCCTGCTTGAGACGCGCGGCACTATTTTCGCCTGCAATAAACAAGCCTACAGTCAGCAGTAGAACGGATAAAACACCCAGGGCATAAGGGTCTTTCGGTGAGAAAGAGATACGCGGCGGGCCAGAGGTTAGGCTGTCCCGAATAGCGTTAAAAAGCTTATGCTTGTGATAGGCCCATAATGCGATTTTATCATCATCGCGTTCGGTTTCCTGCAAATCATCATCAAGGGTAAAAAGTGGAGCGTTTTGATAACCGCTGACTTCTTCTAGTCGCTTATCAATATCTTTACGTGAGGGAAATGTGAGCGCCTTCAGGCTTTGCCAAAATAATAGCAACAATCCTAAAAAAGTAGTGAGTGCCAGTATTTTATGGAATGTGCCATTTTCAAATAAAGGCTGAAAAATGAGAACCCCGCCACAAATGAGGAGTAATACACAAAAGAAAGGGAAGAAGGCGCTTGTTGCATTTTCAACGATCAATATGAGACGTGTTTGCGCACGCTTTTTATTTATGAAGCGCTTATAATCCTTTTCTGTATCTGTTTCGTGGCGTTTTCCCATTATTCTGACGTCTTAAAATTATCCTTAACGCGGCTCTGTGCTGGGCGAGGGATAAATATTTGGAAAATTTTGTACGCGTGTATCTTCTTTATCCGCAGAGGCAGGCGGGTTCAGGCTGCTTGGCTTAACACCACAGGCCGTTAAAAGAAGAAGGCTTAAAAGAAAGCAGGATAATTTGCGCATATGTTTAAAATTCCACTGTTTATTCTGTTTTTGTTAAGAGGTATCATGTCACACTATAAAGAGTATATAAATAAGAATGCGTTTTAAGTTTCAACTCTAGTCCGACCAAATATAAAATATGTCCAATACGTCAAAAGAGCCAGTATTAGAAGCAGATCGCTTTACCCAAGAAAGGTTGGATGCACTCGTTTCACTTCACGAGCGTTATTTGAAAGAGCGTATTGGTGGAAAACGGGCTCATTTGAAGAATGCGGATTTATCTGATCTTTCATTGCGCGGTGCCGATTTAACAAAGTTGGACTTCACGAATGTCAAAATGCAACGCATGGATTTGACTGACACGAATTTTCAGGAAGGCTCGCTTTACGCCTGTGATTTAAGCTTCTCAACATTAAACGGTGCCATCTTTGCACGTACGGATTTGCGCGGTTCGCGGATTGAGGGTGCCGATATGAATAACGCCGATCTAAAAGAGGCGGATTTGCGAGAGGGGGGCGTGTTTGCGCACGATAAAGACACAGGTATTTCAACGCCTGTGAATTTCAGTGGAGCAAATCTGACAGGGGCTAGGCTATCAGGCTGTTTGGCGAATAAGGCAGATTTTTCAGATGCCATTTTAGCCAATGCGCGTATTGATAACGCTGATTTTAGAGGGGCATCGCTTGAGGGTGCAGATTTAACGGGAGCCGAAATTGAAGGCATTAAACTCTCAGGTGCAAAGCTTAACCACGCGATATTTGCCGATGTGGACTTATCTAAGGTTCTGGGAACAGAAGGCGTAGATTTAACACGTGCGCTTACTTCTGAAAATATGGGTAAATCAGTTAATGATTTAACCGACTCACTGGATAATTTGATTGAAAAGCATCGTTTATGGGTCAGTACATCAGGACAGCAAGGGCTTCAGCTAGATGTTTCAGACGTTGATATGCGCGAGCTGGAAACGCTGAAGATGCAGAAATTAACGGCCTTGCGCGGTAAAAATGTGAAATTCTTTGGCATGAACCTTTATAAGGTTGAATTGCAAAGTACCCAGCTTGAAAAGGCTGATTTTCGTCGGTGTGATATGGAGGAGGCAGATGTACGCGGGTCTAACCTAGAAGGTGCACGTTTTCATCATGCAAATCTCAAGGGGGCTAATTTTTCCTCATTATTAATTGGGGCAGGTTCACGTCAAAAATTTGCACCGTGTATTCTTGATGGCGCAAGTTTTCGCTATGCTGATTTATCAGAAGCAAATTTGCGTAATGCATCCCTGATTGGGGCGGATTTGTCTTATTGTAATTTGGAAGGCGCGGATCTCTCTGGCGCAGATCTTTCAAATGCAAAAATGGATATGACGCGCCTAGATGGAGCGATGATGAAGGATGCCAAGACGGAAAAAACACAACAAGGTCGCGCCTTTTCAATAACGCGCCTCAAAGAAAGTAATGATGACGATTAAAGCTTTTCGGTTAGCTCTGGAACAGCCTCAAACAAATCAGCCACAAGCCCATAATCAGCAACTTGGAATATAGGGGCTTCCTCGTCCTTATTAATGGCAACAATGACTTTAGAGTCCTTCATACCGGCCAAATGCTGAATTGCACCTGAGATACCTGCAGCAATGTAAAGTTCTGGAGCAACAATCTTACCTGTTTGCCCAACCTGATAATCATTGGGCACGTAACCAGCATCAACCGCGGCACGCGATGCACCAACGGCGGCACCAAGCTTATCTGCTAATTTCTCAATAATTGCGAAATTTTCACCCGAGCCAACGCCACGACCGCCAGATACAACGCGAGAAGCAGAGGTTAGTTCTGGGCGATCAGATTCTGATTCCTTGAGAGATACGAAAGAAGATTTATCTGAACCTTGTGCAGCGCTAATGTCCTCAACAGAGGCGCTTCCGCCCTCAGCATTCACAGCATCAAAGCCAGTTGAGCGCACAGTGATTACCTTTTTAGCGTCTGCACTTTCAACTGTGGCAAAGGCCTGGCCACCATAAATAGGGCGTACAAATGATGTGGGGCTTTTGACCGCTGTGATATCAGAAATTTGCTGAACATCCAACTTTGCGGCAATACGCGGCATAAAATTTTTACCAAATGTTGTCGCAGGTGCCATGATTACACTGTAATTATCAGCCATGCCCAGAATAAGGGCACTTAAGTTTTCGGCCAGCCCGTGTGAATATTGTGCATCATTAGCGCACATGACCTTTGCAACACCTTCTGTCTTTGCGGCAGATTGTGCAACATCCTGACAATTTTCACCTGCCACAAGGACATCAATGTCCTGACCCATTGCATTAGCAGCGGCAATGGTTGTCAAAGTGGAAGGTTTGAGTGTGTCGTTGTCGTGTTCGGCGATAACAAGTGTGCGCATAATATTTTCCTTATTTCAGCTTTATCTCTGATTTTAATCTATGACCTTGGCTTCGTTTTTCAGCTTATCAATCAACGTATCGACATCTGGAACGAGAGAGCCACCCTGACGAACAGGCGGCTCGTTAATTTCAACAACCTTCAGGCGGGGGCTAATATCAACACCTGTCTCGGCAATCTCAACCACATCAAGAGGCTTTTTCTTGGCCTTCATAATATTGGGGAGGGACGCATAACGTGGTTCGTTCAAACGCAAATCTGTTGTGACAATGGCTGGCAGGGAAACGGCAATTGTTTCCAAACCCCCATCGATTTCACGCGTCACTGTTGCCTTACCATCGCCAAGTTCAACCTTTGAGGCAAAGGTGGCTTGTGGCCAATCTAATAATGCACCCAGCATCTGGCCTGTTTGGTTTGAATCATCATCAATGGATTGCTTACCCATAATAACCATATCAGGGCCTTCCTTCTCGATAATTCCTTTAAGGATTTTTGCAACAGCCAAGGGTTCAACACCGCCCAAATCAGTTGGCTCATCTGTTTTAACCAAAATTCCGCGATCGGCACCAATGGCCATGGCAGTACGCAATGTTTCCTGAGCCTTGTCAGGTCCAATTGTCACAGCGATGATCTCTTCGACCTTGCCAGCCTCTTTTAATTTTGTGGCTTCCTCGACTGCAATCTCATCAAAAGGGTTCATCGACATTTTGACGTTTGCAAGCTCAACGCCTGATTTATCAGCCTTCACACGTACTTTTACATTGTAATCAACAACGCGTTTGACGGGGACGAGTATTTTCATGGAATTACCTTTTATAGTAGTTGTTTGAAGTTTTGATGTATGAATCTCTTCAATAAAATTTAAGACTTGCTCATCATAAATGCAAGCAGAAACAAGGCAATAGCAAGCCCTTGAAACCACACACGTGCCTGCATGAGTTTATTCCCGTATTTCTGGTTAACTTTTCCGCCCTTCATCATGACACCAATGCCCAAAACGAGGGAAAGGAGGACGAGTATCATTGCAATAAACATGAGTATGTAAGTAAAAGTTATCATCTTGCGTTATAAAATAAGTTAGAAAGTGAATGAGACAAGGGGGTATAAAACGATATTAAAATCATCCTTTTTTAATTGCAGATAAAATGTAATTAATATTTAAATCTTTATAATTTAGTTTAAAACTTTCCTCTAATAGATTGTATTTAATGCCGGTAATTGATTTTAATGATGCATTATTTTCGTCTAAAAAATGTGTTATCTCATGCGGTTTTAAGAACTTTGCCCATGTATGTGTGCCCATAGGTACGGCCCGCACAATATATTCTGCAGCGACCTTTCCGATCAAAAAGGATTGTGGTGTACGGTTCAATGTCGACAGAAAGAAAAGACCGTTTGGCTTAAGAAGGTTCAGGCAATTTTTGACAAAAATATCTGGTGAATCGACATGCTCTATAATCTCAAGGGCGGTAATCACATCATAGTGATGGGTTTTAGGATTTAAACTCTCAACCGGTTCGTTAAGATAAGTGATGTCCAGCCCATACTCAGTGGCGTGATTACGCGCTACTTTAATAGCTTGTGAATCGGCGTCAATGCCTGTGACATGAGCGCCCATACGTGCAAGAGGCTCGCACAAAATCCCGCCACCGCAGCCAACATCCAGTATTTTTAAGTTCTGTGCAGCTTTAAGTGTATCGCTTGGCTTCTCATAATGAGAAATAATTTCGTCCCTAATAAATTGCAGACGCGTAGGGTTCATCTTGTGCAGGGGTGCAAAAGGACCGCTTTCATCCCACCAATGTGCAGAATCTTTTTGAAAATGTGAAATTTCTTGTGTGTTGACTGAAGTCATGTCTTCTTTAGTAATATGTTTTCATGCTGATGTAAATGAAAGCGCCAAGTATATCAAATTATATAGAGATACATATGGATACAAACGAACAAATACTCGCTGAAAGTGGCGGAAAGACAGCCGGGCAAGTCCTTAAAGGGCAGCGCGAAGCCTTGGGCTTGTCATTGGATGATGTGTCTTATGCTACGCGTGTTACAAAGGCGCATATTGTCGCTATTGAAGAGAATGACAAGGATGCTCTTCCTTCGCGCGTGTATGCGATTGGTTTCGTGCGCACTTATGCGCTTTATTTTGGGTTGGACGCAGATTTTCTAGTACAGCTTTTTAAAATCAAGACGATTGGGCGTCATGATCCATCCCGCATTTCCATGGAAAGTGATGTTGACGAAAGTTCGTTTGTTTCTGCCCGCACCTTATTATGGAGCTGCTTTATTTCATTCATGGCTTTAATTCTCATAGGGCCTTTGTTTTCACCAAAATATGGTGGGCAGGCTCAGGAAAAATTGGGTATTCCTGAAGTGCCCGCTGACTTAAAAGCAAAAATGGATGAAAATCTGAAAACAATTGATGATATAAATACGCAAAGTCAAGAGTGATGCTAGACATTTGGCTTGTGAAAGGCTATCTAATCTCTTTATGAGCACAGATCACACACATATTCGTCCGTGGCGCGCCATTACACGTCGTAAATCCCGCCAGATTATGGTGGGGAATGTGCCTGTGGGCGGTGATGCGCCAATTTCTGTGCAGACAATGACAAATACAGACACGCGCGATGTGGCGGCAACTGTTAAACAAATTCTGGCCGCTGAAGAGGCGGGTGTTGATATTGTACGTGTCTCATGCCCAGATGCGGATAGCGCCTTTGCGCTTAAGGATATTGTGAAACAAACACATGTGCCTATCGTGGCTGATATCCATTTCCATTATAAGCGCGCTATTGAGGCCGCTGAGAGCGGTGCGGCTTGTTTGCGGATTAATCCAGGCAATATTGGGTCCGATGAACGTGTTAAAGAGGTGATTAAGGCCGCTAAAGACCATGGATGTTCCATTCGTATCGGTGTGAATGCCGGCTCGCTTGAGCGTGACTTGCTTGAAAAATATGGAGAGCCGTGCCCCGAAGCTATGGTTGAAAGCGCACAACGCCATATCCAGATACTAGAAGATAATGACTTCTTTAATTTTAAAATTTCGTGCAAGGCGTCCGATGTATTCTTGGCGGTCGCCGCTTACACGCAACTGGCAGAGATGTGCGATTACCCATTACATGTAGGTATTACAGAGGCGGGCGGGTTGTTGTCAGGCACAGTTAAATCCTCAATAGGAATGGGCAACCTTCTTTGGGCAGGCGTTGGAGACACAATTCGTGTGTCTTTATCTGCTGACCCTGTTGAGGAGGTCAAGGTTGGCTTTGAAATATTAAAGGCTCTTGGTCTGCGTCACCGTGGTGTGAATGTGATTTCCTGCCCCTCATGTGCGCGCCAGCAATTTAATGTGATTGAGACGGTTCAAATCCTTGAAGAGCGCTTGGCGCATATTTCAACGCCTCTAACGCTTTCAATTATTGGATGTGTGGTTAATGGCCCTGGTGAAGCGCTTATGACCGATATTGGGCTCACAGGGGGTGGCAAAGGCACACACCAAATCTATGTGGGTGGAAAAACAGCGCATAGGCTCCAAGAAGGCGATCAATCCATTATCGAACATATTGTAGAGATGGTTGAAGAGAAGGCGCGCGAGATTGAGGCCAAAGAGGCTGTAGAAACTAACCAGACTAAAAAGGCCTCGTAACCCATGTCATTGGATGAAAAGTTAACCACAATTATCTCTCGACACGAGGAACTGGCTGCTTTGATGGCGGGTGGTGACTTGAGTGGCGAAGAATTTACCAAATATTCTATGGAATATGCTGAATTGGATGAGGTTGTTGGTGCAGCCAAGAAATTTAAGGATACAAAGGCCGAGCTTGAAGATTTAGAAGGGATGCTATCTGACCCAGAGATGAAAGATTTGGCTCAGGATGAAATGTATCGCTTGAAAGATGAAATTCCAAAGCTTGAAAACGCACTTAAGTTAGCACTTATTCCCAAAGATGCGGATGATACAAAGAATATTATTCTTGAAATACGCGCAGGCACAGGCGGCGATGAGGCAGCACTTTTTGTAGGTGACTTGTTCTCAATGTATAAAGGCTTTGCGAGTAGTCAGAATTGGCAAGTTGAAGTTATTGAGTATTCCGAAAGTGATGTCGGCGGCTTTAAAGAGATAATCGCTGGAATTCGCGGCAAAGATGTGTTTGGAAGTTTAAAGTTTGAAAGTGGTGTACACCGCGTGCAACGTGTCCCCGAAACAGAATCTGGTGGACGTATTCACACGTCTGCTGCAACAGTTGCAGTACTGCCGGAGGCCGAAGAGGCAGACATCAAAATTGACGAGAAAGATTTGCGTATTGATGTATATCGTGCCTCAGGATCAGGCGGGCAACACGTGAATAAAACAGAATCCGCTGTACGTATCACCCATATTCCTACGGGCACAGTTGTGGCTATTCAGGATGAGTCCTCTCAACATAAGAATAAAGCAAAAGCCATGAAAATCCTGCAATCGCGCATTTATGACGAGGAACGCCGCCGTTTGGCTGAGGAGCGTTCAGCAGACCGCAAGTCACAAGTTGGCTCGGGTGATAGGTCCGAGCGCATACGTACCTATAATTACCCGCAGGGTCGTGTAACCGATCACAGAATTAACCTCACACTTTACAAGCTTGACGAAATATTGGCAGGAAGTGCGCTTATCGAGGTTATTGAGCCCCTGCGTGCAGAGGATCAGGCTGCCTCTCTGGCTGAACTAGAAACGGCCTGATTAATGCCATGCGTGGAATTTTATGCTGTCCTTCCCATCAAATCAGTTGAAAGATGTTTATCAAGTAAGCAAGGGCTTCCTTTTAGAGCATTGCATTGAAACAGCGGCTTTGGATGCGCGCCTTCTTATTCAGGAGGCATGCGGGCTGACAAAGGAAGATTTTATCCTTCAGTCAGAAAAGGAGCTCTTGAGCGGCGATATTGATAATTTATCTCTAAAATTACAGGAACGGGCAAGTGGTCGTCCCGTGTCCAAGATTTTAGGGCGCAAAGAATTTTACGGGTGTGAATTTTTTGTTAATGAAGATGTGCTCGACCCGAGGCCTGAAACAGAGCATCTCATAGAGCGGGTGCTTGAGATCACGGATAAGGACCAAAGTTTCACATTTGTTGATTTGGGAACGGGAAGTGGTTGTATTGCCATTACGATTGCAAGTGAGCGCCCAAATGCGCGTGGCGTGGCTATCGATATTTCGAGTAAGGCACTCGCTGTGGCGCAAGAAAATGCGCATAAGTTCGGTATCACGGAAGATCGTTTATCATTTAGAGAGGGATCTTGGTGTGAGCCTGTTACGGGCAAATACGACTTTATCCTGTCGAATCCGCCCTATATTGAATCGGACATGATAGAGAATCTCTCCAAGGATGTGCAGAATCACGATCCGATTCTGGCGTTAGATGGTGGTGAGTTAGGAATAAATCCCTATATAGAGATTTTGGATCACGGTTTTTCACATTTAAATCCGCATGGTAGAATGGTTTTCGAAATCGGAAAAGGTCAAGAAAAGAGAATCGCGCGACTCGTTGAAGAGCGTCATGCGACTCTGGAAGCGCTTCTCCCAGACCTCGCAGGAATCCTACGTATTGTGGATATCTCCAATGGGGATAAATGAAAAAACTTTTGACAGAGTTGTTGCGTGAATTCCTCAATTCGTTTTATTGTCAAAATCATTCAGGAACATGTTTCCGCTTTTTAAAACGAGAACCACATATTTGCGACGCAAAGATAAAGTGTACGACTCGTTCAAAAAGAAGGTTTACAACCGTACACCTGCTCGTGTATGGTATACGTACATGTTTGCCGAACGAAATTATCAACAGGTACGTTAAGTACAGTTATAGGGATGACAATGAGACACGGAAGTTCAAGTAGACGCGGTCGCGGAAGAGGCGGAAATCGCAGTAATACACCTAACAAAAACAAGGTTTATGATAGTAGCGGCCCAGATGTGCGTATCCGTGGTACAGCCTATCAAATAGCTGAGAAATACGAAACATTGTCTCGTGATGCGATTGCCTCTGGGGATGTTATTTTGGCGCAAAGCTATCTTCAGCATGCAGAGCATTATCAGCGTATCATTTCGACCTGGAATGAAGCCAATGAAACTGTTCAGCAGAAGAACACACAGGAACGCACGCAGGCTAAAAATGGTAATCAATACAATGATGCTAATGAAGAGCGTGAATTAGAGTCAGCTTAGCCGTACGTTTGTTATAATTAGTTAATATAAGCCTGCAAAGTTCTTTTGCGGGCTTTATTTTTGTTTTTTTGTGTTCTTTTATCATGTTGGGCTACACTTCGAGGTCTTATTCGTTATATAATTGTTATATTGACAAGAAATAAGTGTGATACGGGTGTTTTTTTATGGACTTCGATAAGTTAACCGAAAAGGTGAAATCTTTTCTGCAACAGGCGCAAACGCTTGCAATGCGCTCTGGCCATCAGTCTTTGGAGCCTGAGCATCTGCTGAAGGTCATGCTCGAAGATGATACGAACATAGTGCAGCGCCTTATCGAGGCGGCCAATGGTGACGCAACAAAGCTCAAACAAAGCGCTGAAGTTGCTCTTTCGAAGCTGCCGCAAGTCACAGGATCGGGTGCGGGGCAACTTCGTCTTTCAACCGATTTATCAAAGATTATAGATAACGCGTTGAATTTAAGTGAAAAAGCTGGGGATATATTCGTAACAGCAGAGCGCATTTTGCAGGCCATGTCGTTGGCTAAAGCAACTGATATTGAGGAATATTTGCGCAATGCGGGTGTTACACCGACAGGGCTTAACCAGGCCATTAATGCCATTCGTAAGGGGCGTACAGCAGATTCTGCCAATGCGGATGAGAATTTTGATGCGCTTAATAAATATGCACGTGATTTAACCGAAGTGGCACGTTCAGGTAAACTTGACCCTGTCATAGGGCGTGAAGAGGAAATTCGCCGTACAATTCAAGTTCTCTCGCGTCGCACAAAAAATAATCCAGTTTTGATTGGGGAACCTGGTGTTGGTAAAACAGCCATTATTGAAGGCTTGGCGCAACGTATTGTGAAGGGCGATGTGCCTGAAAGTCTTAAAAACCAAAGGTTGATGGCGCTTGATTTGGGGGCTTTGCTAGCTGGTGCAAAGTTCCGTGGGGAATTTGAGGAGCGTCTTAAGGCTGTTTTGGACGAAATTACCGCCGCTGAGGGTGAGATTATCCTGTTTCTGGATGAATTACACACGCTTGTAGGCGCGGGTAAGACTGATGGGGCGCTTGATGCCAGCAATATGTTGAAGCCTGCGCTTGCGCGTGGTGATTTGCACATGGTAGGCGCCACTACGCTTGATGAATATCGCAAATATATTGAGAAAGATGCCGCGCTTGCGCGTCGTTTCCAGTCTGTTTTTGTTGGTGAACCTACTGTTGCTGATACAATTTCAATTCTGCGTGGATTAAAAGAGAAATATGAGCTGCATCACGGTGTACGTATCACAGATTCAGCCATTGTCGCCGCGGCGACCTTTTCAAACCGCTATATCACTGACAGGTTTTTACCTGATAAGGCAATTGACCTTGTCGATGAAGCGGCCTCAAGACTGCGCATGCAGGCCGATAGTAAGCCAGAGGAAATTGATGAACTAGATCGCCGCATCGTACAGCTTAAAATTGAGCGTGAGGCCCTTAAAAAGGAAAGTGACAAGGCATCCAAAGACAGATTAGTTGCCCTTGAAGATGAACTGAAAGACTTAGAAGAAAAATCCGCAGAGTTGACTGAAAAATGGCAGGGCGAAAAAGAAAAACTCAATGCGGGTCAAAAGCTGACCGAAGAGCTAGACAGTGCGCGTATTGCACTTGAGCAGGCTGAGCGTGAAGGTGATTGGGCCAAGGCAGGTGAGTTGAAATATGCAACAATCCCCCAACTGGAAGAAAAGTTGGCCGAGGAAGCTAATGGTGCAGCCGTTGAAGGGCATTTGATTAATGAGGAAGTCACAGAAGACGATATAGCAAGCATTGTAAGCCGTTGGACAGGTATCCCCGTTGATAAGATGTTAGAAGGCGAGCGTGAGAAATTACTTCAGATGGAAGCAAATCTGAAACGTCGTGTTGTTGGGCAGGACGAGGCCGTTAAGGCCGTTTCACAGGCCATACGCCGTTCACGTGCGGGTTTGCAAAATCCAAATCGTCCCTTGGGTTCGTTCTTATTCCTTGGCCCAACTGGGGTTGGAAAGACAGAATTAACGAAGGCCTTGGCTGAGTTTCTTTTTGATGATGATAGCGCCATGGTGCGTTTGGATATGTCCGAATATATGGAGAAGCATTCTGTTGCTCGTATGATTGGTGCGCCTCCTGGATATGTTGGCTATGAAGAGGGCGGCGCCTTAACCGAGGCCGTGCGCAGACGTCCCTATCAGGTTGTCTTGTTCGACGAAATAGAAAAGGCACATCCGGATGTGTTCAATATCTTGCTGCAGGTGCTTGATGATGGGCGCTTGACCGATGGGCAAGGGCGCACAATTGATTTTTCAAATACAATTCTCATTATGACCTCTAATCTTGGGTCGAATTTTCTTGTCGAACAGAAAGAGGGTGAGGGTGTTGACGCCGTGCGAGAGGATGTGATGAATGTTGTGCGTAGTCATTTCCGCCCAGAATTCTTAAACAGACTAGATGAGATCCTTCTCTTTGCACGTTTGGGACGCGCGCAAATGAAGGGAATTGTTGATATTCAATTGCGTGGCTTACAGAAATTGCTAGCAGACCGTTCTATTAAACTTGATGTTGATGATGCGGCGAAGGCATGGATTGCCAATGATGGATATAACCCAGCTTATGGCGCACGACCGCTGAAACGCACCATTCAAACACATCTCCAAAACAAACTTGCTGAGCTTATCTTAAGCGGTGACATTCCTGACCATTCCAAGGTGACGGCCACTGTGAAGGATGAGCAGATCAAGTTTAAAATCGATAAATCTGAGGCCGAAAACGCCGCAAAAAAATCAGCGAAGAAAGACCGTTCCGTTGCCTAAAACTTATTTTTTTTGTGGGATCGGCGGAAGCGGGATGATGCCACTTGCGTGTATTTTACATGCACAAGGACACAGGGTTTTCGGCTCTGACCGCTCGCGTGACCAAGGTAATACGCCTGATAAATTCGCAGCTCTTGAAAATCTTGGGCTAAAGCTTTTTCCACAAGACGGTAGTGGGGTGAACGCTGATATTGATGTGTTTGTGACGTCAACCGCTGTCGAAAGCACAATCCCAGATGTTGGCGCGGCAATGGAAAAGGATATAAAGATTCAAAGTCGCGCGGAATGTTTGGCTGGATTATTTCATGAAAGCAAAATGCCGATAGGTATTGCAGGCACGTCAGGAAAAACAACAGTCACAGGCATGGCTGCGACCATGTTTTATGAACTGGGGCTTGATCCCACAGTCATGAATGGTGGGCAGGTGAAAAATCTGCAAACTGATATGTCAGCCGCCGGAGGTAATTTCCTGATTGGCAAGGGGGATGCCTTTATTTCAGAAATGGACGAAAGTGATGGCTCAATTGATTTGTTTACGCCAGCCATTGCGCTTATTAATAACATTACCTTTGACCATAAGCCGCTAGATGTTTTGCAAGACCATTTTCAGGGCTTCGTGAACCGTGCAACGCGCGCTTCTATTATTAATTTGGATGATGCCAATGCAGCGAATCTAGTGTTCCCTAAAAACACACTAACCTATGCAATTAATGATGAAAATGCTGATATGGTTGCAACGAATATCGCCTTTTCAGATAACGGGTCGTCTTTTGAGGTTATGGGGCAAACTGTCACCTTAAATGTCCCTGGTGCGCATAATGTATCTAATGCGCTTGCTGTGCTCTGCATTGCAAAGGTCCTTGATTTAGCTTTTGAGATGGCTTGTCAGTCACTTTCAAAATTTGATGGGATTAAACGTCGTATGGAAACAGTAGGCGTTAAAAATGGCGTGACCGTTATTGATGATTTTGGGCATAACCCTGATAAGATTGCGGCAGGGCTTAAAACGGCGAAACAAAATGGCGCAAGAGTGATTGTCATGTTTCAGGCGCATGGGTTTGCGCCCTTAAGGCTCATGGGCGATGAAATTGTTTCAAGCTTTAAGGAGAGTTTTGAAAAAGGCGATATGTTGCTTATGCCTGAAGTTTATTATGCGGGCGGAACTGTTGACCGCTCTGTGATGGCCAAGGATATAATTGAACGCGCGCAAAAGGCAGACATTGAGGCACATTGGTTTAAAAATCGCTCTGATATAAAGGCTTTTATTCAGGATAATGCACGTAAGGGCGATAAAGTCCTGATCATGGGCGCGCGTGATGATACCCTCTCTGAATTTGCGCAAGAAGTTCTTGGGGCGCTTTAAACTTACTTTCCGTAACGATTTAAAAGATAGCCAGCAATTGTGAATAGACCCGTTTCCGAACCACCTGCAGGGCGACCAGGTTTTCCAGATTGTTCCCATGCAAACATATCAAAATGCATCCACGGTGTTTCATCATCAACAAAGCTTTGCAAGAAAAGGGCACTGTAAATTAAGTCACCCGGGCGCCCAACGCTGTTGTGAATGTCAGCATTCGGACTTTCAATAAGCGCCTTATACGGTGCGTAAAGCGGCATCTGCCAGACAGGATCGCCAACTTCAAAAGAATAATCTTGTAAAGATTTAGCCTCCTTATCATCAGTTGCGAAGAAGGCAGGAATAGATTGGCCAAGAGCCGCACGTGCCGAACCTGTAAGCGTTGCAAAATCCATAACCAATTCAGGCTTACGCTCGCACGCAAATGCCAGCGCATCAGCCAGTATCAGGCGGCCTTCAGCATCCGTATTCGTGTTCTCAACGGTTAAGCCCTTGCGGCTCTTAACGATATCACTTGGACGGAAGGCGTTTCCGCTAATGGCATTTTCAACCGTTGGAATAAGAAGCTGGAGTGAGACAGGCAGTTTAAGTGCCATCACGATGTAGGCAATGGCAAGCGCATGGGCTGAGCCTGCCATATCCTTTTTCATGAGCGCCATTGATCCACCGGGTTTGATATTCAAGCCCCCTGAATCAAAGGTGACGCCCTTACCAACAAGTGTAACTTTAGGGTGCGATTTCTTGCCCCACGTAACCTCGATAAAGCGTGGTGGTATATCTGCGGCCTTCCCAACCATATGTACAAGAGGGAAGTCTTTCTCTAACTTTTTACCCTTCGTGACAGTCATTTTCGCACCAAAACCTTTAATTGTCTGTGCGACTGTCTTTTCAACGGCTTCTGGTGTCATGTCATTGGCAGGAATATTAACCATGTCGCGTAACAGGGAGGCACTTTCGTAAAGGGTTCTTGCCTTTTCATGAGTCTTGGCATCCGAAACGACAAGTTTGGGACATGTTGGTGCTGTTCGTTTTTTATAAGTGTCAAACACATATTGTGACAATGCCCAAGAGAGCGCCATGCGTTCCATAACATCATCGTTAAAGCCTTTAAGCTCGGGTGTTAATTTGAGCGCGCCGATTGTCTTGTCATCCAAATGCTTTGCAAGTTCACTTGGAATATGCGAGAGCGCATAGGCATCCACATCATGTGCAATACAAGCATAAATTTTTTCGACTGTTCCTTTCTTATCGCGAATAATCCCGACATCGCCGGGTTTTCCTGTAAAACCATGCGCATTCAAATCTTTTAAATCAGCCTTTGGCAATTTATCGCATTGTTTAGAAGTGGCGATAATAAACGGACAAGAGTCCTTAGCAGATTTTACAAAAGGGATGGATGTTGGAATTTTAGGAAGCGCAGTCATGTTGTAGCCTTAAAGTTTTATACGTTTATAAAACCAAGATAGGGTGTGTCTTCGAGTCGGAAAAGGGAAAACAGCTAAAAAGATCTAGTGATAGGCAAATTGTGGGAAAGGAACGTAGTTTTTGCCATTAAATTCAGGCAATGTGCCAGGCTCTTGTGACAATCTGTCAGCAATAACAAAACGAATAAGTGGATTAAAGCCCATCCCTGTGTGGCTTGACCATAAAACACCTATATTTTCTTTTAAGGCATGGTCGCCCTCAAATTGCGAGAGTTCCGAATTAACCACTCCATCAAAAAGGGAGTAAATGCTTGTCACAGGTGTATCTGGCAGACCTGTTTCAATCACATCTGACATGGCCTCCATGAAATCTGTCACATCGGGATGTTCCTTATCATTCATCATGTCGAATCCAACGCTTGCAATCGGATTGATGCCATCATCACCATCAGCAATTAAACGCTCGTTAATTGGGCTTCCCAATGTAATCACACGTCCAACCAAACCTGTATCTTTAAGACTGCTTGCTAGACCAAGCGCATAAGTACCCCCAAGGCTTTGGCCGACAATATCAACGGGCCTGTCATCATGGCGGTGGGAAATGTCTCTAACACGCTCCATAACATTTACAAGAGGCACACTTTGTGGTCCCCAGTTAAAGCCGTTATTCCAGCCATAGGCATTGTAGCCAATTTGCTCAAGGTAGTTTCTAAGATCTTTCATGGAAGCGTCAGGCGTTATAAAACCTGGAATACAAAGAACGGGGCCTCCATCACCATGGGGCACGTCTAATGCCTGTTGCATGAAAATGCGCGATAGTCCGATTGAACGTAGTGTACGGGCCGTCTCCAGAGAAAAATTTGTCACAGGGTTTATATAAGGATTTGGGATCATAAGAAGATAATAATATTAATTTCTCCTTATTTGCGACCCACTTTTGTGCGTTATACACAGAATTCACATAATAAATGTAAGTGTCTTTAATCTTGAAAAAAGTTTCAAACACACAGATAAGAAAGCATGGATACAAAAAGATTAGATGATCTGGAAGAGGTCATTGCGCATCAGGATAAGCAAATTCAGGATTTGAGCGATATGATTATCGCGCAAAACAAGGATATTGAGCGTTTGCAACGGGAGATTGTTAAGCTCGGTGGAAAGATTAAGGAGCTAGAACAAGTCAGTCAAAAGGATGACGGTGAGGGGCTATCACTACTTGAGCAGGCTTTACGCGACAAACCGCCACATTACTGAGTAATCAGAGCAAGTTTTTCATCACGAGAGAGAGCCTTAATCTGTAATTCACGCTTACTGGCTTCACTTCTGTTTTTGCAACTTTCCTTATAAAGGCAAAGAAACGGTCCGCGGTTGCGCGTGTATTTCGCGCCTGTGCCCGCCATATGCGCTTCCAGACGTTTGTCAAAGTCATTCGTAATGCCTGTGTAGAGCGTTTTATCCGCGCATTCCAATATATAAACAACCCAGTCCATAAAATATTTTTGCATGAACCATGCTTTTTGACAAAGTCTATGTTACTTCTTTTTGTCATGAAAAATAACCAACCAGATTATGATGTTATTATTGTTGGAGCAGGGGCAGCTGGCCTTATGTGTGGCTTAACTGCGGGCGTGCGTGGCAAATCCGTACTCATTATGGATCATGCCAAAAAGATTGCTGAGAAAATAAGGATTTCAGGGGGTGGGCGTTGTAATTTCACAAATCTGAACACACGCCCCGAGGCCTTTTTATCGCGTAACTCCCATTTTTGTAAGTCAGCCCTAGCGCAATACACACAGCATGACTTTATTGCGCTTGTTGAGAAACATGGCATTGCCTATCACGAGAAAAAGTTGGGGCAGCTTTTCTGTGACGGTAAATCGCAACAGATTATCGATATGCTGGTGCAGGAATGCACGCAGAATAATGTCGTTATTCAAAACGAAACTGATGTTTCTGGCGTTAAGGCAACAGAGAGCGGTTATCATTTAAAGGCAGGCGACAAAACATTCACTTGCACGTCACTTGTTATTGCAACAGGCGGCTTATCCATACCCAAGATTGGCGCCACACGCTTCGGATATAACGTTGCAAGGCAATTTGACCTCAATGTCTATGATACTTATCCAGCGCTTGTACCCTTTACTTTTCAAACCGACATTCTTGAGATGTGTAAGACATTGAGCGGTGTTGCGGTTGATGCGAATGTGTCCTGTAATGATATGTCTTTTGCAGAAGGACTTCTTTTTACCCATCGCGGGTTAAGTGGGCCATCCATATTGCAAATCTCGTCTTATTGGAAGGAGGGGGATGCAATTACCGTTAATCTTGCGCCTGATGTTGATGTTTTAACTTTCCTGAAAGAGAAAAAGCAGGCGCAACCCAAACAAGAAATTCATAATGCCTTGGCCGATATTCTGCCCAGCCGTCTGGCAGAGGCGCTATGTGCGTTTCATAATGTTACAGGACGCTTGGCTGATCTACCAAATGCGGCGCTTGAAAAACTTGCGGGGGCTGTTAATGCGTGGACATTAAAACCAGCAGGCACAGAAGGCTATCGCACGGCCGAGGTGACCCTATGTGGTGTGGATACGGATGCGCTATCTTCCAAGACTATGGAATGCAAGTCACATAAGGGACTGTATTTTATAGGTGAGGTTGTGGATGTAACAGGTCATCTTGGAGGTTATAATTTTCAATGGGCCTGGTCATCTGGTTATGTGGCTGGTCAAAATGTATGAGGTAAAGGTGATTACGATTTACGGCATTAAAAACTGCGACACAGTAAAGAAAACATTTAAATGGTTTGATGATCATGACGTTACTTACGTGTTTCATGATTACAAAAAGCAAGGTGTCGACGAAGATGTTCTCAAGCGTGCGATAGACATACATGGTTGGGAAACCGTTATTAATAAGCGCGGAACGACATGGCGTAAATTACCCTTAGAGGTTCAGGAATCCATGAACACAACACAAGCACTTTCCATTGCCAGGGAAAATGCATCACTCATAAAGCGCCCCTTGATAGTCTCAGATGAAGGTATCCATATTGGTTATGATGTTGATGCTTTTGCAAAGATGGCTTGACATAAATTATTGCCCGTGAAATGAATAATATATTCTAATTACATTATTGGAATAATATTATACAGGAGACTGCGAAGACAGTCGGGTAATAATAACCTTTTAGTAATGAGGTCACTGTGTCTGTCGAAAATAGATTGCTTAGAGTTGCGCAAGTTAACAGCCAAATCGGAAATTTAAGCGTTGTGCCCATTGCGGCCTTTGCCCTTGCCCTGTTTGATGAGGATGAGGTGCAGGCCTTTTTCGAGGCAAATGATATTGATGCAGAAGCATTGGCAGAAAATATCGAAAAATTTCCAGAGCTTTTAAAACTACCTGAATTTGAAACTGACGAATTTAGACTTGCCCCTTATTCAGCTGATCTGATTGCCTTACAAGATCGCTATGGTGAATTGTTCAGGGAAGATCCCGCCAAGTTCGATGGTAAGGAGGCAATGACCTATCTTTATCTGATGTTTGATAGTTTTGAGCATGCTGCGATCGGTAAAGTTTTAGGGTTTCATGATGTGACCCGCGAAAATTTACATAAATACTTTGCTGATAAATATCAGGTCGGGCCATCCTTTTTTAATAACCAGTCAACAGCTCTTGTGAAAGTTGCTCAATCTGAAAGTGTTGAGGAAAAGCGTGGTAAATATCGCCCCGTTGCAGGCGCTAAGGAACGCATGAAGGTAAAAGGCTTTATAAAAAGCGTTTCCGAAGAAGTCTATGATCAGGACGAGGCTATCTCTGTCTTGCAACGCGCGTTTGCAACGGCGGCTGTAGGCTTTCGTGAAAATGATAAGCCCGTTGGTTCATTCCTATTTAAGGGTCCAACAGGCGTTGGAAAAACCGAACTGGCAAAACAAACCGCAAGTTATATGGGGCGCCCTCTACTGCGTGTGGATATGTCCGAATATTCTCAGGACTTCATGGTAACGCGCCTGTTCGGGTCACCGCCGGGCTACGTTAATAACGATGAGGGCGGCATTCTTACAAACTTTGTTAAGGAACATCCTGATGCCATCCTTTTATTGGATGAGATCGAGGAGGCGCATTCTGATGCCTTTAATATCCTTCTGCAGGTCATGGATAATGCGCGGCTAACCTCGGGCCAAATGGAGGAAGTCGACTTTAGCAATACGCTTCTTATTATGACTTCGAATGCAGGCACAGGTGGCAAAGAAATGATGGGCATTGGTTTTGGGGAACAAGAAACACGTAACACGGCTGACGATGATTTAGAGCGTCTTTTCCTTCCAAAATTCAGAAATCGCCTTGATGCTATTGTAACGTTTAATCACTTAACATCGCCAACAGTACGCCGCATTTCAGATAAGCTAGAGCGCGGCCTAGAAGAAGTTATGGCGCGTCAAAATATGGTTTTGCATGTAACCGATGAGGCGCATGATTGGCTGACAGCCAAAGGGTATGATAGAGAGATGGGTGCGCGTCCATTAAAAAGGCTCTTTGAGCGAGAGGTTAAAAACCAGATTGCAGATCGTATTCTAGATAAAGGTCCAAAGCGGGGCGCTTATGTTATTCACGCTGCTGATGATGGCAGAGGCCTTAAATTACAATATGGGGCAATATCAAAGTTGGCTAAAGAAGAAAAACCATTTCCACTTGTTAAAACCGAGCCGTCCATTGTCCCCGCAAAGGTCGCATCAGCAGCGGGCTCACGCTCTCCTCATTAACTAAGTAAGGCACAAAGTAAATTCCATAGATTTGGAACTTAGGCGCGCTGTATCTGGTTTGTCTTTTAGATGAGCTAGGTAAAGCGGAATTCATGCTTCTTATTATTTATAGAACAAGTGGCAACTTTTACGCTCTCCTAGAATTTGGAATTACCAGTTGAAAGGACCTTAAAATGGGACAGCCACAATCAGATCTTAAACAAGATAATCACAAAACAGTTGATACTTACAATCCGACGACAAACAAGCTGCATAAAACATACATTATGCACAACGAAGATGAGCTAAATGAAATCGTTGAAAATGCGCATACGGCTTTTTTGGAGTGGCGTAAAACAAGCTTTGAAGAACGTGCCAAAATTCTTAACAAAGCAGCCGATATCGTAGAACGCGATAAAAAAGATTTGGCTGAACTTATGGCGAAACAAATGGGTAAGCCTATTAAACAAGGTATTGGTGAAGCCGAACTATGTGCTGGGATTTTACGTTATACTGCTGAACAAGGCCCAACTGTACTTGCTGACGAAGAGCGTGAGGTTGAGGGTCAAAAAAAAGGTATCATTAGTTATCAGCCACTTGGCGTAATTCTTGGCATGCAGCCATGGAATTTCCCCTTGTATCAATGTATGCGTTACAGTTGTGCCGTAATCATGGCAGGTAATACGACTGTTTTCAAACATGCGACTATTTGTCTTGAAACAGCGTACAGAATTCAAAAAATATATGAAGAAGCGGGTCTTCCTGAAAATGTCTTTAGTATCATATATGCAGGTGGTAAAGAGGCCGACAAGCTTATCAGTCACAAAAAAATTCGCGGCGTTACTTTTACAGGAAGTGAAGAAGTTGGGCGTATTGTTGCCGAAGAGTCAGGTAAAAACCTTAAAAAGACTGTGATGGAATTAGGAGGCAGTGACCCTTATTTTGTGCTAGAGGATGCTGATATAGATAGTGCCGTTGAAACATGTCTCTGGGGACGTATAAACAATGGTGGTCAAACATGCATCGCAGCAAAGCGTTTCTTTATTCATGCTGATATTTATGATGTATTTAAAGAAAAGTATGTACAGGCAATGTCCAATGTTTCATATGGCGATCCGCTAGATGAGTCTTATGACATGGGACCAATGTGTACGACAGATAATCGTGATAATTTGCACAAGCAAGTCAGAGAAACCCTAGAGAAGGGCGCAACACTTCTGTGTGGTGGTGAAATACCAGACATGGACGGTGCTTTTTATCCCGCAACAGTTTTAGAAGATATTCCAGAAGGATCACCTGCTTATGAAGATGAGCTTTTTGGGCCCGTCGCATCACTATTTAAGTTTGATGATTTGGATGAAGCAATTGAAATTGCCAATGGTCACAAATACGGCCTTGGCGGTGGCGTTATCTCTGGAAACGAAGAAAGGGCAATAGAAATCTGCCGCGATCGTTTAGATACAGGTATCCTAAATGTTAACTGCTACGGTTTGGCCAAGCCAAATATGCCTTTTGGAGGTGTAAAAGATAGTGGCTATGGGCGTGAGCATGGTGGTTTTGGACTACGTGAATTCGTAAATGTTAAGTCCATTACTGTCGGGAAATAACACTTAGGTACTTTTTAAAAATATTATCACAAACCCTTTTGGCGTTGCTAGAAGGGTTTGTTTTTATCTGAAGAGTTTATATTCACATAAAGGCAATAGCCAGCAAGCTCAATACAACAACGCCACTCGCGTTGCGTCTGAGGGCGAGATAATCTTTATCAATGACCTTGCCATTTAGGCGTACTATATCAATCAAATAGAGGTAAATGAAAAGCCCTGTGAGCAGCAACAATCCACTTTGCATGGGTATGAGGAGGGCTGTCCATGCAAGAAGTGCTGCAATATTGCTGTGTATCAAAATATCGAGATAAGCTTTCTGATTAAGAACCAATCCCCAATGGCTACCCGCAATGAAAGACAGAATAACCGCGCCATAAGCTCGTGCAATTTCGCTTGCTGCAATGGGTAAAAAATTAAGAGATAAGTCGCTCAATGTCAGAAATGCACAGCCCAAGAAAGGAAGTGTTCCAGCGTAGGTTAGGGCAGTAATAAGTGTTTTCTTACTCATCAATAATCGCCCTCTTTAATAAGAGCGCGAAGTCTGATGTAGTTGATAAAAGTCTCATTTGTATCAGACCATTTGTTTCCGCTGATATTATAAATTAACAGCTTTACTTTCCAATCTGAATTCCCCTGAACAAGAGTATATGGGCCTTCTTCGTTTTTATTTTTATCAAGATTTGATGCAATAATTTTACTGAGATCAAAAACTAAATCTTGTCGTCCATAAGAAGAAAAAATTATTGATTTACCTTCTATCCTCATTTTCATTTCCAATGACGCAGACACTTTTTTTTCTGCCCAAGAATTTTCGCGGTGTGAATGAAGAGTAATATTGTTATTTGACGGTATTAAGTAGTCGTAACCTTTAAGGCTAAGTGCAAGGTTTTGCTCATAGACTCGAGTATTTATATGAAACGGGATCCGACCTGAAACATGTTCATCTGATTTCTTGGCGTTTCTTCTTACTTCGCTAAGCCCCAACACCTCATGATAGCTAGCAATATTTTGGTGTTTGGCTCTTTGCCTGATTTCCTTTGGTAAAGCCTTTGTGTTTTCTTTGTGGTGCAAATATCGGATTAAGTCCGAGATTTCCTTGTTATCTTCAAAAGTAATGCTTTTGACGTCTCTTTTATCAGGATCTAATAAATGATGTGCATCGACAATTTTCATTAAACGATTATTTTGACTTTTAACAGAAACATTAGACGGCGTAAGAGGGCCAACACTAATTAAGATTAGTAATGCAATTAAAATTAAGGGGGGTACTTTTAAATATTTTTGCTTACTAAAAACAAAATAAAGACTGGTGATGACCATCCATAAGCAAGCGATAACTCCCCAATATCTTTGCTGTGTAAAACCATAATCCTCTATCCTTAAATAAAGAGAAAAAGCCATCATTCCCAAGGGTAAGAGGAGCATTTTAAAGAGATTTTTATAGAAAAAGTCTAAGACTTTTCCTTGTGTGGATTTAAGCGGCCAGCTTGCCATATAGGTAATAATAGCAAGGAAACAAAACCCCCCAGATATGAGCGCGACCCTATTTGATGGAAAATCCCAAATTAAGATGATTTTGGCAAAATATGCGTAGAGAATGGATATATACAGAAGCGTCAAAGGTATTAGTACCCATTTTGCAATGAATAGGCAGCTTCGCTCTAACCTTAAATCAATTGAAGAAATCGATTTTGGGATTGTGCTCAGCGCATATAACGGCGCAAAGAGAAAGGCTGCAAACATCCATACACGAAAATAAAGATCAGGCGGTATCTTAAAAAGAAGGAAAGTTATCCCAATAAAAGCCAGACTAATGCCTGCAAATAAAACAACTGAAGCGAAAAAGGCACCAATTATACCTAGCCAAAAGCTATTATTATAAGACCAGAAGAGATCATTCTCAGGTGTCTTAAGAGGGTTCTTTTGAAGAAAGGGCACGACCATAAATGCGAGTAAAATAATAGCGATTAAATAAAAAATTTGACTAATGTCATCGTTGAAAGTCACGACAAAAGCGTAAAAGCCAAAGCCTGATAATAAGAGCAATATGTGCTTATTTTTAGGCAGGCCGATATTCTCACGTACCAATTTAGTAAGAACTGTGAAAAAGAAACCGAAAATGCAGAAAAGGAAGGCCTGCCCGAGTACATTCTTATCGTCTGCATCTCCTCCAAATAAAAATACGATTAAAAAAGCTATGGCGCTAAAGAGTGCGGGTAAGGGAAAGCGTTCAATTGTTTGTTTAAGTACTGTTGAGGAAGGAATAAGTTTTGAAATCATCCATAAAGCATACATGCTTTATGAAGTAAGAGGAAGTTTCTTATAAGGAAAAAATGGCGGTGTCGGTGGGATTCGAACCCACGATACGCGTTTCCACGTATGACGATTTAGCAAACCGTTGCCTTCAGCCACTCGGCCACGACACCGTCCAAAAATTCTTCGTAAAGAAGATACGCTATGATTTATCAGAAGTTAGAAGAGGGAGCAAGTCCTGAACATGAGCAAGAGGCTCAATTCAGATATTTTTTTAGGGTATTAGCCCAATCTTCGATGTTTTCGTGATCTACAAAGGATTCAATTGGTGACAATACCCAGGGGGTGTCTAATCCGTTACGACCAATTTTAAAAGCGACACAAGCTGATCTGTCCTCTTGTCCTGCTTGAACAAGAGAAAGTTGGTAAATTTCGTTACCAGAAAGAATTTCACGCACCTGAACGCTTGGGCTGATGATATCTTTAAAGGCGTGTGCGCTAGCAACTTCGATCACAAAGATAAGATTGTTAATGTAATCAGGGGCTGTGCTTAAATCGACCGTAATAAACTCGTCATCACCATCGCCTATACCGTCTAGATTATCCCCACTGTGGCGAATACAACCAGATTTTCCAACCATTTCACCATCCAGCCCTGAGATAAAATCTTGGAAATCATTCTGAGGCCCATAAACATAGCAGGAAATATCCAAATCAAAGGTCACAGTATTCCGCCCCATCATATTTTTGACGCGGTCAACGGCCGTAACAACTTGATTGGGGTCCCAACTTAATCCAACGCGTAACTGATTATTTTCAATTTTGAAAGGCATGTGAATCGACATACCTCTAGGTTATCAGGTAATACGGAAAAAAACTATATAGCTGATTTATATAAGATAATTCTTATGAAGCCTATAATTTCTTCTTCAATAGCTGGTTCACCATTGCTGGATTAGCCTTGCCTTGTGATTTCTTCATCACTTGCCCAACAAAAAATCCAAAGAGCTGTTCTTTACCAGATTTATATTGAGCCACGTTGTCTGGATTTTCAGCTAGAACCTCATCAACCAATGCCTCAATCGCGCCAGTGTCGGTGACTTGTTTCAGGCCTTTTTCCTCGACAATTGTGCCGGCATCCTTGCCTGTTTCCATCATATCGGCAAAAACATCCTTGGCAATTTTACCCGAGATTGTGTTGTCCTCAATGAGCCCAACAAGTTCACCAAGTTGTTTGGCTGAAACGGGGCTATCTTCAAGTGGAATATTGTTTTTGTTCAGTATACCTAGAAGCTCATTGAGCACCCAGTTGGCTGCTAACTTTGCGTCATGCCCTTTGGCGGCATTCTCGAAATATTCTGCGCGTGCGCGTTCGGCAATCAGGACGCTTGCGTCATAAAGACTTAAACCGTAATCATTCATAAAGCGGTGTTTCTTTTGATCGGGAAGTTCGGGAAGCGTTTCCTTGATTGCCTTGATATAGGAATTCTCAATTTCCAAAGGTAGTAAATCAGGGCAGGGGAAATAGCGATAATCATGCGCGTCTTCTTTTGAGCGCATGGAGCGTGTTTCCATTTTCACAGGATCCCAAAGACGTGTTTCCTGATCAATCGTGCCGCCATTCTCAAGAATTTCCAGTTGACGCAAGGCCTCGTATTCTATGGCCTGCTGAACGGCTTTGAGTGAGTTCACATTTTTGATTTCACAGCGTGTACCAAACTTTGTTTCACCAACTTTTCGTAGTGAAAGATTAACGTCAGCTCGCATAGAGCCTTCATCCATATTGCCATCACATGTCTCAAGATAACGCAAAATCATACGTAGTTTTGAAAGGTAAGCGACTGCCTCCTCAGGTCCGCGAATATCAGGTTCGGATACAATTTCCATGAGCGCACATCCGGCACGGTTCAAATCGATATAGGATTTAGTCGGGTGCATGTCATGGATTGATTTACCCGCATCTTGTTCAAGGTGGAGGCGTGTAATGCCAATTGTTTTGACCTGACCATCGGGTAAGTCTATTTCAATAGCACCTTCTCCAACGATAGGATGCTCAAATTGTGTAATCTGGTAGCCTGTTGGCAAATCAGGATAGAAGTAATTTTTACGAGAGAAAACGGATACATTGTTAATAGCAGAGTTAATCCCAAGCCCTGTTTTTACAGCTTGTTCAACGCAATATTCATTAAGCACAGGCAACATGCCAGGCATGCCAGCATCCACGAAAGATACCTGTGAATTAGGTTCCGCACCAAAGGCAGTGGGCGCCCCTGAAAACAATTTTGCCTGAGAGGTAATCTGGGCGTGAACCTCCAGCCCGATAACCATTTCCCAAACGGCACTTTCGCCTTGAATTGTTTTTGCCATGAATTTGCTCCTTAAATCGTCTTCTTTATAAAATTATTTCTATTGATATTCGCCTTGAATACAACCCAGTGCGATACGCTTCTCCATATTTTCGTAAGATGGGCTTGAAACAATCGCCTCCATAGGGTCATACACATTTGGGTTTTGCGCCAGAATTTGTGGCAAGTCTTTAACGGCCCGTTCACGTACATATTTCGCCATATTATTGGCGAGACAGCCGCAAATTTGCGCACCCGCTTGATAGGCGTTTTGCTGACACTTACCAAAAACAAGGTCACGTACAGGGAATTCCATACACGGTGCATAGACATTTAAAATCATCTTATTTGTGGCGTCACGTCCACTTTGATCCTGACGTGCCATTGCCTGAAATTCTTCAACACTCATTTTGGTTGTCTGGCTTGCCGTGCATTTGCAAAAGATATCCTGAGTTTCACCTGTCATACGCTCATCCTTTTGCTGAAGGCAATTTTGGTAATATTGCTGCGCCATTTGCGGTGTAAAGGGTGTTTGCGCCTGTGCCGATGAGAAGAACGCACTTGTAAGAAGCAGGCTTAAAATAAGAATGATTTTGTCCATGTGATCTGTCCTTTTTATTCAGCCTTAAGATATGTTTGAAAGCAGGAGCGATAGGCCTTATTGCGTTCCTGAATAAGTTCTTCACTACGCAGTAATGTGTCTAACGGCTCTTTGTAAGAGGCAGGGTAAGCCGCCATATTGGCTAAAATTGTGGAACCACCTACATTTTTAACAAAGGGAGAGAGCCTCTCACCCACGCATTGGCAATATTTAGGAATATGTGAGATGAGGGGGGAATTGCTTCTGTCCTCAACGCACGCAACATAGGTAATATCCACAATGGGCTGTTCCATACAGGGGGCTATCACTTCTGTTACATATTTTTCAAAAGCAGGATTTCCAGGTTTGCGCTCACTTGCCTTGTCCAACATTGTTAAATCACCATTGGTAAAGTAAAGGCGCAGATGTGCTGCTGAACAGGTACAAAAATCCTCATGTGCATTGGGTGTGAATTTACGCGGAATTTTTGCCAGACATTTATCCATGAAGAGGGCGGCTGTTTTTGGTGAAACACGCTCTTCCTGCAATTGTTCAACGAAAAGTTGTTCTTCTGTTTGAGGTGTAGGTTGCTCTTGTTCTTGCGCACGCAGATGCGATGACAATCCAAAGGAGACAATCCCTATGGCAAAAATCAATACAAATAAGGTGCGCTTGAATATCATTAAGCCGCTGACTCCTGATGTGTGTAAGGTGAAAGATTAAGCGCTGCAGCCTTTTCAATGGCATGACCAACCTGAAGCACTGTGGCCTCATCCCATGGTTTTCCAAGAATTTGCAGACCCAATGGCAATCCATGCGCATCAAATCCAGCAGGAACAGACATACCCGGAACACCCGCCATAGAGGCAGGAACGGTAAAGACGTCATTTAGATACATCTTAATTGGGTCGTCTTCATTCTCGCCAATAGCAAAGGCCGCACTTGGTGCTGTTGGTGTGAGCAACACATCACACTTCTCATAAGCCTTCATGAAATCCTCGCTAATTAAGCGGCGGACCTTTTGGGCCTTGATGTAGTAAGCGTCATAGTAGCCTGCAGAAAGCACATAAGTGCCGATCATGATACGGCGGATATTTTCCTCACCAAAGCCTTCGGCACGTGTGTTTTTGTATGTTTCGTTAATATCCTTGCCTGGAACGCGTAAGCCGTAACGCACACCGTCATAACGGGCAAGATTAGAGGACGCCTCAGCAGGCGCGATAATATAGTAAGTCGGTAGCGCATATTTTGTATGTGGAAGAGAGACATCCACAATTTCAGCGCCTTCCGCGCGCAACCATTCCTTACCTTTGTTCCAGAGTTTTACAATTTCCTCGGGCATGCCGTCCATAAAATATTCTTTTGGAATACCAACTTTTAGGCCTTTAACAGATTGGCCAAGCTGACTTGTGAAATCTGGCACGGCCTTGTTCGCTGATGTACTGTCTTTAGGGTCAAAACCAGACATGGATTGTAGAAGAAGCGCTGAATCCTCAACAGTCTTCGTAATTGGGCCTGCTTGATCTAGGGAGGAGGCAAAGGCAATAATCCCCCAACGTGAACAACGTCCATATGTTGGTTTGATGCCCGCTAGCCCACAGAAACTGGCTGGCTGGCGTATGGATCCGCCTGTGTCTGTTCCTGTTGCGGCCAAACAAAGTCCTGCAGAAACAGCCGCGGCTGACCCACCAGAAGACCCGCCAGGCACAAGTTGTGAGTTCTTGCCATCATTGCGTGTCCACGGGTTAATCACATTACCAAAGTAACTTGTTGTGTTAGCAGAGCCCATTGCAAACTGGTCAAGATTAAGCTTCCCCAGAAACACACTCCCATCATCAAGAAGCTTTTGGGTAACTGTGCTTTCATATTGCGGTTTAAAGCCTTCCAATATCTTGCTAGCTGCTGTTGTTTGGACGTCTTTTGTACAGAACAAGTCTTTAATGCCAAGAGGCAGTCCTTCTAAAGGCGCGTTATCGCCTGAGGCATATTTTTCATCAGAGCGTTTGGCTTGAGCAAGCGCCTGATCAGGTGTCTCAAGAATATAGGCGTTTAAGTCGCGATGCGCCTCCATTGCGTCCAGATGCGCTTGTGTCAGCTCAACAGAGCTAAACTCTTTCTTTTTTAACCCATCAAGAGCCGATTTTAATGTCAAATTTGTCAGTTCGTTCGTCATAATTTACTTCACTATATGTTTGTTACGTTGTGGCCTTATTATTTCATTCGACAACCTTGCCGATAACGAAATAGCCCTCAGCCTGCTCAGGCGCATTTTTTAGGATTTTATCAGCATATCCACCGTCATTGATTTCGTCTTTGCGAAGTGGCAGTTCGATATCAACAACACTCGCTAAAGGTTCGACATTGTCCGTATCAACCTCTGAAAGTTGTTCAACAAAACCTAAAATCTTTGATAGTTGTTGCTCCAGCTCATTTTCCTGCTTCTCGCTTAAATTGAGACGCGCAAGATTTGCCACTTTTTGAACTGTTTTCTTATCCATGTGAATTGCCTATTATTGTCTAGCGTTGATTTTTCTATATGAAATGCTTAATACCATTGAATTAAAAGGTAAATAAAGAAATGTCCAGTAATGATCTTATCGTTTTCATGAATAATGTCGGACAAAAAGCAACCTTGCTTGCTTTGGATGTCGGGCAAAAGACTCTAGGTCTTGCAGTGGGCAACCTTATAACCTTTTCCTCAAGTGCTATCACAACGCTAAAAAGAACGAAGTTTCAAAAGGATATGGATGCTTTGTCTGTAACGTTAGATGACTATAATGTTACGGGTGTGGTCATTGGATTGCCCTTAAATATGGATGGTACAGAGGGGCGTGCCTGTCAGTCTATTCGCGATTTCGCACAAGAATTTTCAAAACGCTTTCCTGATTTGCCGATTTTAATGTGGGATGAGCGTTTATCCACAGACTCTGTGGATGGATATCTGGATGAATCTGTGGATAAGTCACCGCGAGGGCAGGGCATTAGTCGTCGTAGGGCAAAAGAAAGTGGGCTAACTGACCAAATGGCGGCTAAAATTATTTTGGATCGCGTTCTGGAGAAAATACGTCAAACTGATATTTCATAAGACTCTTGCCATTTTCACGCATCCATTTCTTACCACGTTTGTAATCAACACATAATTCCTCGCATAAGCCCCAGAATTCGGGGCTATGGTTCATGTGGACAAAATGTGCAACCTCATGTGCAACAACGTAATCAATGGCGTGCTTTGGTGCAAAGGCAAGCCGCCATGAAAAGGAGAGGTTGCGATCGTGAGAGCAGCTCCCCCAACGTGAGGTCGTGTCACGAACATGCACGTCACCAACTGTTTCATTAATTAAGGCAGCCTTTTCCTGAGCAAGTGTCTCCAAGCGCTCACGCGCCTCTTTAATGATCCAACGCTTTAAGCGCTGTACTGATGTATCAAGGCGCGTTTGAATTGTAAGAATGTTTTCGTGTTTTGAAATACGTGTCGTTTTAAAAGAATTGTCTTTCTGTATATTTAAAGTGAGTGTCTCTCCAAAAAACGGAAAACGTACGCCGTTTTCAAAATGAACAGGTTCTGGCAATGTTTTTAGCGTCTGGGTTATCCAGTCGTGATGTTGCGCAACAAATCTTTGGATATAGCTTTGGCTCACACGTTTGGGAATAATCAAATCAATGCATTTTTCCATATTGTTCAAGCGCAATGAGGCGCGCTTGGCACGTGTGCTTTGCCGTGGGCGTACATTATTAGGAAGCTCTAGAAGCGTTGGGTCGCATTTTCTTTTAAACATATCTGTAAACTTTAGCGTTTTTCTCGTGGTTTAAAAAGATAAGTCTAAAAAATAGGCGTTAACGGTTGGGATAACACATGGTACTCTTTTCGACATGAATCAGATTTTCCTGCCAGATTTTTACTCATCTTATCTTGCGTTGCTTTCCACGTCTTATCCAGATCGTATTTCAGTTATTCTGATTGCAACGTTGTTCAGTCTTTTTCTGGGACTATTTTTTGGACGTTCCGAACGTTATGCCATCCCTTTTACTTGGAAAATTGTGCATCGTCTGTTTAATAATTTTGCTTCCAAAGCTGATAAGATGGGGCGGAGTACATCCTCATTGATTTTCCGCGGCACATTTATAACCATTATGTTATTGACTGGTGCGGCTGTGGCTTCTTTTTGCGCCTATTGGTTGGTACATCATTTTCCGCTTTATCGTGGGCTTGATATCTTGCTGGTTATTGGCTGTATATCAACGGGGCAAATCATTCATATGCTAGGTCGTGTGCATAGCCTTTTAAGCGCAAAGGGGCGTGGGCGTCATGACGAGGCGCTGACTTATAATATGCTGGCTAAATCCAGTCGTTCTGATTTGAATGTGGCTGATAATCACATGGTTGCGCGCGAGGCAAGCGCCTTTGCCACTCTTCAGTTTGAGCGCGCCTATATTGGCCCTACACTTTTTTATCTTCTTTTCGGATTCACAGGATTGTTTGTTGCAACAGCTGTATCTTCAGGTATGTGGTTGTTTGGTCGTGAGGGGCAAGGTAAGGGGTTTCAAATGGCAATTTCGACTTTGCAACGTATTCTTGGCCTTCTAACGGCACCGCTTACTCTTATGTGTTACTTAGGGTGTAGTCTTATTGTGCCTGCGGCTAGTTTGACGCGTGCCTTCTCATCTGTCTTTATTTGGTCAGATAAGCCCCCTTATTTGTCAGGTGGGAAAGCCTTGCAGATTCTCTCTCATAGCCTGTCCATTGCCTTTGGCGGGGCAAAGAAAGATCCAACTGGACGAATCCTTAAGCGTGAGTGGGTTGGGCCTAAGGGAGTAAGCGCAAAGATGAATGTTGATGAGCTAAAACGTGTGCAATATTGGATATTTGCCTCGATTTTAGTTTATCTGGCTCTTTTGTTTGCAAATTTGGTATTTTTAGCTTGATAAAAATCATGAGCCTAGATAGATATACTGCTTGACAGGAAGCGGTGTGGGCGTGTATCACTCCACTTCGAAACAGAATTCGTAAATTAAGTATATAGTTTAAGAGGATATAGCCATGGCTCGCCGTTGCATGATCACAGGAAAGAAACCACAGTCAGGAAACAATGTTTCCCACGCTCAAAACAAGACAAGACGTCGTTTCTTGCCAAACATTCAGGTTACAAATCTTTACAGCGAAATGCTGCAACAAAAGATTGCTATTAAAACAACTGCAGCTGGTCTGCGTACTATCGACCATAAAGGTGGATTGGATGCGTATCTTTTGAACACAGCCGCATCTAAAATTCAGCCTGAGTTGAAAAAATACAGAACAAAATTGCTTAAACTTCAGCAAAAGACAGCTGCAGCTAAGTAATTAATCTCCACATCCGATACGAAATTATCGATTATGGCACAAGCACCCCGTGAAACTGAAGCATCAGACGCGGGGTCTTTTCGTTTTAAGCCCTATGACGGTAATGATATCCAATATCCAGGCTTTGGCTTTGATATTCAATTTCAGGATTCCAAATCGCGTGCGCGTGTCGGAAAATTGAAAACGCCTCACGGTACAATAGAAACACCAAACTTCATCTTTTGTGGCACGAAGGCCAATATCAAGAGCTTGCAACCTCAACAAGTGAAAGAGGCGGGCGCAGATATCGTTCTGGCCAATACCTATCACCTGATGATCCAACCTGGGGCTGATATTGTTGAAAAAATGGGCGGCTTGCATGAGTTCATGCAATGGGATGGCCCGATTCTAACCGACAGTGGTGGATTTCAGATTTATTCCATGGGTGATGGAACAGATGCGGATGAAATTAAGGGGCGTAATAATAAAACTGAACGTGCACGCTCGCTGAATAAGATTACAGAAAAAGGCGCAAGCTTCCGTTCTTATAAAGATGGCAGTAAGCTTTTCCTGAGCCCTGAAAGTGCTATGGAAATTCAGCGCAAGCTTGGCCCTGACTTTGTTGTGCAATTGGACGAATGTACGGCCATGCATGTCAGTCGCGAATATACTGAAAAATCCATGCATATGAGCCATCGTTGGGGGGATCGCTCTCTGAAGGCCTTTGAGAAAACGCACGATGGTAAGCAGGCTGTTTATGGTGTTGTACAGGGCGGTGTTTATCAGGATTTGCGCGAGGAAAGTGCGGCTTATACGGCGTCCCGTCCCTTCTTTGGAACGGCCTTGGGAGGCACATTTGGTGGGAATTTCGACCAGTTTTTCGAGATTGTATCATGGTGTATGCCAAATTTGGCACAAGAACGCCCCGTGCATTTGCTTGGTATTGGTACATTTAAAGATGTGTTTGAATGTGTGCGCCTCGGGATTGATACATTTGATTGTGTCTCACCAACGCGTATTGCCCGTCATGGCTGGGCACTCATGAAAGGTGCACCAGGAGAGCGTCTCAATCTGCGTAATGCTAAATATAAGGAAGATAAAGAGCCGCTTTGGCCAGAGCTTGGCATTCCAGCCAGTGCCAACTATTCAAAGGCGTATTTGCATCACCTTATCCGTGCGGGCGAACATCTTGGTGGACAGATTATTGCCCAGCATAACATCGCCGTGTTTGCGCATCTGATGAAAGAAATCCGCAAGGCCATTCAAAATGACACGCTTGATGCGCTTCAAAAAGAATGGCTTGTTGAGTAAACAGACCCTCTAGTATTTTATTAACTAATTTTTTGCTATACTCTCAAAGCGTTAACGCTTTTCAAGGAGAGAGTTTTGAGCTCACCACATCGCCCGCAAACGTCCTTTTACGGCTATCTGCATATGCTGCAGATATGGTTTTGTGATGTGATTGTAACCGATGACGTTTCCAAATTGGATGCAATGGCGCCTGTCTATCTTGAACGTTTTAAAGATATTTCCAAATCAGCCTCCAATGACATGCGTGAGGATGGCGAGGTTCTTTTTTCAGAATTACAAAAATCCTTTGAAGCTTTTAGAGCGGGCAAGGGAGATGCAAAAGAGGTCTTTTCGGATGCGTTTGAGGCGGTCATGGCACTACTCTACAGTTTTGCAGAAACACAAGAAATTGAAGAATTGATTGATAGTGCCGAGGGGACTTTTTCGGAGCTTATCATAGATTATAAACGTGAAATGGAGCGCTTCTCACGTGAAGGTAAGCCTTTCTGTATCGCTTATTTGCGTCCCGATGGGGCAAAAATAAGCCTTTTAAATAGCTCTGCCCTTTTTAATGCAGCGAAACAGCAATTGCGTGGCTTTGATACGGTTTATTTTTCCAATGATAAAAAAGATGTCATTTTATTGCTCAAACAAACTGACAAAAATGGTGCTGTCCGCTTTCTAAAAAGGCTTTTGGGGCTACAGCAAGAAAATGCAGCAAGTTTTTCAGGAATTGTGCATGAATGTGTTACAGGAGAACCTTTAGAGGATGCTCTGAAAAACATTATGTTTGAAATGACTTCTATCGACGAAGAGGCAGAAGGTGTAATTGATGTTTTACGCGATTTGTCACCTTTACAAAGACATCTAAAAACAGTTCAATAAAATATTATTTTAAAGGCGATAAAAGGGCAATCCCATTGACTGACATTGATCATAAAATCTTATTTGAGGCCATGCCAGTCCCGCGTTTTTTGGTAAAACCTGCGGAAAATGGACATTATACAATCGTTGAATGCAATCAGCGCGCGCTCGAATATTTCTCAAAGAAAAAAGAAAATATTATAGGCAAGCCAATGTCAGACTATATTGACAGTGAAAACGCGCGCCACTTTGAGCAAGCTTTCGAAGTATGTATGAAACAAAAAGTCCCTGTAACAATTCAGGCGCTGCCATCCTTTCCAGGTGGTATCCGTGTTTATGGTTTTTGGATAAACCCGCTTCTGGATATTACAGGTGAGGCGCAGCTCATAGATGTGATGGCACAGGCTGATACGGCCGATGATTCCATTCTGCAACGGGAGCGTGATGATGCGATTTCGCTTCTAACATCTATTTTTGATGTGTCAGAGGTCTCTATTATTGTGACAGATCACCACAGACGCATTGTGCGT
The DNA here is from genome assembly GCA_002328415.1 of Micavibrio sp. UBA2137. GTDB lineage: Bacteria > Pseudomonadota > Alphaproteobacteria > Micavibrionales > Micavibrionaceae > UBA2137. The sequence continues at coordinate 213,750 of DCXL01000004.1, forward strand.
GTGAATGACAGCTTTATCCGTGCCTTTGGTTGGAGGCGTGATGATATTATCGGTGAGGAGTTTTCTTTCCTTGTTGCTGAAGATGAGCGCGATTTAGCCATCCGTAATCATGATCGCATGATTGAAAGCGGTATGCGGTCCTCTGGTGAAATGAAGATTGTGCGTAAAGATGGCGCGATTGCCAACGCGCTTTTCACAACGGCAACGCTCGAGCTTTCACAACGCAGGCGTTTTCAGGTGGCAACAATCATGGATATTACCTTGCGTAAGCAGATGGAGGTCTCCTTGCGTATGGCTAAGGAAAGGGCTGATGCCGCCAACAATGCTAAATCTAGCTTCTTGGCCAATATGTCGCATGAATTGCGTACACCACTCAATGCGATTATCGGCTTTTCGGAAATTATGATGAACGAGACATTCGGAAAGCTAGGCAGTGATAAATATGGCGAGTATCTAGGCGATATTCACCTAAGTGCGCGTCATTTGCTTGAGATTATTAACGAAGTGCTAGATATGTCCAAGATTGAGGCGGGCCGCGTTGATTTGGATGAACAACCCTATGTTATCCGTGATTTGCTAATATCTGTGACGCGCATGATGACTTCGCGTGCGATGAGTAGTAAGGTCGAAATGGATTGCGATATAGAGGAAAACCTACCCGGGCTTGTGTCTGACCCGCGCCTTATCCGTCAAGTGTTTATCAATTTGGTGTCTAATGCCATTAAGTTCTCTAAGGAGAGCGGCACAGTTTACATCCGTGCCTTCATGCAAAATGATGGTGATATGGTTGTCACCGTTCAGGATGAGGGGATAGGTATTCCCGAAGATAAAATTCAGGAGGCACTTGAGCCTTTTGGTCAGATTACAGATTCGCAACATGCCAAGGAACAACAGGGTACAGGTTTGGGATTGCCTTTGGCCAAGGCCATGGTTGAATTACATGGCGGGACATTGGGGCTAACATCCTCTCCAGAAAAGGGGACAACAGTGACTGTGACATTCCCCGAACGCCGCGTTATTCCGCTGCGCAAATCAGAAACGCAAAAAATAGACGCACAGAATTCTTAAAAATCATGGATGATGTCCAGCTACAAACGGCTCTTTGGGTTGATTTGGTGACAACGCGCTGTCAGCAAGAAGGTCTGTTTGTCACCTTTATCAATAAGGGAGCGCCTTATACGGGAACCATACTTCTTAAGCTGAATGGGCAGGGCAATGGCTTTCGCCTGCTGACACAAGTGCGCGATATAGATGGTGCCTTAGGGTGGATGCACGCCCTGGACGAAGAAGAGGTTGAAGAAAATCAAATTGATGCCTATATTCGCCGTGCATTAGACCGTGACCCAGATATCTGGGTTATCGAGATTGAAGATAAAACATTGACGAACCCCTTTGAAGGCAAACTCATTGAGTAATTTAGACAAAATTCTGGAAGATCGACGTACTTTCGCGATTATTTCCCACCCTGATGCGGGTAAAACGACATTGACTGAAAAGCTGTTGCTTTTTGGCGGTGCGATTCAGCTTGCCGGTGAGGTGAAGGCCAAAGGTGATCGCCGCCGTGCACGTTCCGACTGGATGAAGGTGGAGCAAGAGCGTGGTATCTCTGTGGCGTCCTCTGTCATGACATTTGAATATGACGATATTACCTTCAACTTGCTTGATACACCAGGTCACGAGGATTTCTCTGAAGATACCTATCGTACATTGACCGCTGTTGATAGCGCCATCATGGTCATTGATTGCGCCAAGGGTATTGAACAACAAACGCTGAAACTGTTCGAGGTGTGCCGTTTGCGTGATATTCCGATTATCACCTTCGTTAACAAGATGGACCGTGATGGACAGGATGTCTTTACGCTTATGGACGAGATTGAGAAGAAACTCGCCCTTGATGTGACGCCAGCTTCATGGCCCATTGGTATGGGACGAGATTTTAAAGGTTGCTATGATTTGCTCAATGACAGGCTTGTCCTTTTTGACCGTGGGCAGGGTGGAAAACTGGCTGAATCAATTACCTGCGAAGGTGTAGATGACCCAAAATTAGCCGATTTGCTTCCTGCAGACCAGCTTGAACAATTACGTGAGGAGGTCGAAATGGTGCGCGAGCTTTGCCCTGATTTTGACCGCCAAAGCTATTCTGAGGGCCATCTAACTCCCATTTATTTCGGGAGCGCGATTAACAATTTCGGTGTGCGTGAATTGCTGGGCGGTTTAAAGGCCTTTGCCCCGTCACCGCGCGCGCAAAAAACAGAGGAACGTGTTGTTGAGCCAACAGAAAATAAGGTTACAGGTTTTGTGTTCAAAATTCAGGCCAATATGGACCCAAAACACCGTGACCGTATTGCCTTTACGCGCATTTGTAGTGGTACTTTCAAGCGCGGCATGAAATTGAAACATTCACGCACGGGCAAAATGATTTCCATTCATTCACCACAACTATTCTTGGCCCAGGACCGTGAAATGGCAGAGGAAGCCTATGCGGGTGATATTATTGGTATTCCAAACCATGGAGGTCTGCGTATTGGGGATGTTCTAACAGAAGGTGAGGATTTAACCTTCACAGGCATTCCGTCCTTTGCCCCTGAATATATGCAACGCGCGATACCTGATGACCCGATGAAGGCCAAGCATTTGGGACAAGCTCTTCAACAACTGGCAGAGGAGGGCGTTGCGCGTGTCTTTAAGCCCTTACTCGATTCACATTGGATTGTGGGTGTTGTTGGCCCATTGCAATTTGAGGTTCTCGCCGACCGTATTCGCACCGAATATAATATCCCTGTGCATTTTGAGAGTGTTGCGCTTCATACAGCGCGTTGGATAGAAGGTGACCCGAAGAAGGTGAAGGCCTTTATCGATTCAAACCGTGTGGCGATTGCTAACGACCATGATGAGGATCCAGTTTTCCTCGCACGTAATGCTTGGCATCTCGACGATGTGAAAGAGAAATATAAGGATATAACGTTTTTAGCTACACGATAGGCTGCTAGGCAAATTCAGTGAGGAAACACCTGACATATCAAGTGTTTCACTACTCAATTTAAGCTTGGCAATATCGGCTGCGTTTTCATTAAACTTTGAGTACATATTTTAACGCTATCATTTAAAGATTAGTTTTCTCTTAAAATCGGCAAAAAGGCTTGATTTTCCCTAGAAAAAGACGATATAAACCGTACGAAATTAGTACGGATTAGGAGCGTCATGCTTAAATTGTCGAAAATGGCAGATTACGGGATCGTGATTTTGGCTTATATGAGCCAGAACCCTGCGTGTTTGTCCTCGACTCAAATTGCTGAAAATACCCATATTCCCGAAGCAACAGTCTCTAAAATCCTCAAGCTTTTAAATAATGGTGGCATTGTCACCTCGACACGTGGCGCAAACGGGGGTTATCAAATCATTGAAAAGGCGCAGGATATATCGGCGGCTAAGATTATCGAGGCAATTGATGGGCCAGTTGAGTTGACATCGTGCGTTGAGGGAAGTCATTCTACATGCCAGATTGCCGCTACCTGCCAGCTCAATGGACGTTGGCAAAAGATAAATGGTGCTGTAAGAGGAGCGCTCGATAGTTTGACCCTGAAGGATTTTGTGGCATGAGCAGTAATAACGCACGTATCAGTAAAGAAACGATTGAATCCGTAGAGGCGCTTAACAAATACGAGGCTGGGTTTATTACGGATATTGAAAGTGATAAAGCACCAAAAGGCTTAAGCGAAGACATTGTCCGCTTTATTTCAGCGAAGAAAAATGAGCCTGAATGGATGCTCGAAGCGCGCCTGAAGGCCTATCGTCATTGGTTGACGATGCCTGAACCCAAATGGGCAAAGGTCGATTTTCCTGAAATTGATTATCAAGATGCCTATTATTATGCTGCGCCAAAGCAGGCGGGTGACGGGCCTAAATCACTGGATGAGGTTGACCCGAAACTGCTCGAAACGTATGAGAAACTGGGTATTCCTTTGCGTGAGCAGGAAATGCTTGCAGGTGTGCAGAATGTTGCCGTGGACGTTGTTTTTGACTCCGTGTCTGTTGCAACAACCTTTAAGGCAAAGCTGAAGGAGGCAGGCGTTATTTTCTGCTCGATATCAGAGGCCATTCAGGATCATCCAGAGCTCGTTAAAAAATATATGGGCTCTGTCGTGCCTTATTATGATAACAAACATGCTTGTTTAAACGCGGCTGTCTTTACCGATGGGTCATTTGTGTACATTCCCGAGGGCGTGCATTGCCCGATGGAGCTGTCCACTTACTTCCGCATTAACGAGCTGAACACAGGGCAATTTGAGCGCACACTGATTATTGCAGAGAAGGGTGCGTATGTATCGTACTTAGAGGGCTGTACCGCGCCCATGCGTGACGAGCGTCAATTACACGCCGCTGTGGTTGAGCTTGTCGCACAGGAAGATGCAGAGATTAAATACTCCACCGTTCAAAACTGGTATCCAGGCGATGAGGACGGTAAGGGCGGTATTTACAATTTCGTGACCAAGCGCGGGCTTTGCGCGGGTGCGCGGTCAAAGATTTCATGGACTCAAGTGGAAACAGGCTCGGCGATTACGTGGAAATATCCATCCTGCATTTTGAAGGGCGATTATTCACAAGGCGAATTTTATTCGGTTGCTATTACCAATAACCGTCAGCAGGCCGATACAGGCACGAAAATGGTGCATATGGGTAAGGGCACACGCTCGCGCATTATCGCCAAGGGGATCAGCGCAGGCCATTCGGATAGTACCTATCGCGGACAGGTGAAAATTCTGGGTGGGGCGGAAGGCGCGCGTAACTTCACGCAATGCGACTCGCTTCTCATTGGTAACCAATGTGGTGCGCATACGGTGCCATACATTGAATGTAAGAATAAAAGTGCGCAACTAGAGCATGAGGCAACGACCTCTAAAATCAGCGAGGATCAGCTTTTTTATTGCCGTCAGCGTGGTATTGACGAGGAAGCAGCGCTCGCGCTTATTGTGAACGGTTTCTGCCGTGAGGTGATGCAACATCTGCCAATGGAATTCGCCGTGGAAGCGCAAAAACTGATAGGTATCAGCCTAGAGGGGAGTGTTGGGTAATGGAAGATAAATTGGCGGATGCAATGATAGGTTTGACAGTGGCGATAATATTACTATTGGCTAAGTCGACCTTTCAAATATGGCATTCTTGGAAAATGCGTAATGAGGAACAAATTAAAATTGAATCACTCATAATTATTCAAATGAAAACGTATTTAGTAAGTTTGAAGGCTTGCAAAGGTAATTATGAAAAGTGCCTAAAGCGTGATGATTTTATATTTAAAATCAACGGGGTTTTTAGTATAGCAACTGTTACCGAACTGATTATTCCAAAGTTATTAGATGACTATAAATTTTTGTCACAAGTCTCTGTTGAGTTTATGGATTATCTTTCTCAGATAACTTTTCATAGTTCTGTTCTTAAAAAGTTTTGCCTTCAAATGATTTCCACCAATGACGATGATTATGTTGAAGATTTTTTGGCTTTAAAATGTGAGAAAGAAAAAAATTCCAGGATAGAGCTTAGGGAAAGCATTTTTGATAATGGCAAAAACTTATATAAGTCAACTGTTAGTGCAGTAGAAGACCTCTTGGAAAACTATGAGGTTAAGGAAAAATAATGAAAAATTTTATTACTTACAGAGACGCGACAATTGATGACGCAGAAACAATTTTTGCGTTTATTCAGGAGTTGGCGGAATATGAGAAGCTCTCGCATGAGGTCGTGGCAAGTGTTGATGATTTGAAGCGTACCATGTTTGGTGAAAAGTCTTACGCCTTTGCTGTTTTGGCCGAGCTTGAGGGTGAGGCCGTGGGCGTAGCAATTTGCTTCTATAATTATTCAACCTTCCAGTGCAAACCAGGGATTTACTTGGAAGATTTGTACGTACAAGAGGCGCATCGTAATAAGGGTATTGGCAAAGGATTCTTCAAATATCTTGCTGAACGCGCTGTACGTGAGGACTGTGGCCGCATTCAATGGTGGGTGCTTGATTGGAACGAGCCATCTATAGAATTTTACAAGAAGCTTGGTGCGGTCGCGATGGATGAATGGACAGTCTTTCGCGTTGAAGGCGAACAAATTAAAACATTGGTAGAAACATTATGATTAAAATCGAAAATTTACATGCGGAAGTACAAGGCAAGGAAATCTTAAAAGGGTTTGACCTTGATATTAATCTAGGTGAAGTACATGCCATTATGGGTCCCAATGGAGCGGGGAAATCAACCTTGTCTTATGTGCTTTCAGGGCGTGAAGGGTATGAGGTTACACAAGGCTCTGTCACTATGAACGGTGTTGATATACTGGCGCTTGAGCCAGAGGAGCGTGCCGTTGCAGGTTTGTTTCTTGCATTCCAATATCCTGTCGAAATTCCAGGTGTACAGATGACAACGTTCTTGAAAGAGGCGGTCAATGCCAAACGCACAGCCAATGGGGAAGAGCCACTGGACGCACTAGGTTTCCTAAAACTGATGAAGGGCGCGCAAAAAGAGCTGAACATGTCAGATGATATGTTGAAACGTGCGGTTAATGTTGGGTTTTCAGGAGGCGAGAAGAAGCGTAATGAGGTGCTTCAAATGGCGATGCTCAAGCCTGATTTCATTGTTATGGATGAAACAGACAGTGGGTTGGACATTGACGCGCTAAAGACCGTTTCTGACGGCGTAAACGCTTTGCGTGATGATAAGCGTGCGTTTCTCGTGATTACGCATTATCAGCGCTTGCTCGACTATATTAAGCCCGATGTCGTGCATATCATGGCGCAAGGGCGCATTGTGAAGAGCGGTGATGCAACTCTTGCGCTTGAGCTTGAAGAGAAGGGCTATAGCGACTTTATCGGAGGAGAGGCAGCCTAATGAGTGCACATGCCCACAAAGAAGCGCTTAATCTTGCGCAAATAGATGAGGATCTGTTTGGCAATGTTGCTTTTCCATCTGCGAAAGCGGAGGGGTGGCAATATACGCCCCTTGCTAAACGCATGAAAAAGCATGCGCCAACGCATAGAGCGGGCTCGGTACTCTATAACGATGAATTTGCACGTTACTACAGACAGTTATTGCCTGAAGATACCGAATTTTCAAAAGTTATATCTGACTTTAAATATAATCAAAAATTGTTTAATAACAGTAATATAATAAATATACCTAATTTAGATTATAAAGTAATTTTTGTATGTGATATACCTGAAAACACACGAGATGACGAGGGTTTCATCCTTGATTATAGTGTTGCTGAAAATGCGTATTTCCAGCCTCTTATAATTCTGAATGTTGGTAAGGGTGCAAGGTTAAGGCTTTTGGAAAGTGCAGATATTTCTTCAAAGGGATGGCTTAACCGTAATCTGTGCTTAAATATTGAGGCGGGCGCAGAAGTGCACCACACAATAAATGGTGAGCAAGCAGAGAGTGCAACATATACGCAATCAACGTTTGTATGGCTTGCGGAGAGGGCCTCTTATAGTTTAAACAGTCTTGCAGGTGATGGGCGTGACAGTTTCGCGCGTCATAATTTGCATGCGGCCCTTAACGGTGAGGAGGCATCTTTTGACGCAAAAGCGGTCTTTATGAGTAACGGTCAGACTCTAACCGATTTGACCACACAGGTCCTCCATAACGCGCCGAATTGTCAATCAGAACAAACTGTTCGCTGCATTGTTTCAGATAAGGCACGTGCTGTCGCACAAGGCAAAGTTTATGTTGATAAAGATGCGCAAAAAACTATTTCAAATCAGCAGTATAAATCACTTATTTTAAGTGAATTATCAGATATATTTACAAAACCTGAGCTTGAAATTTATGCTGATGATGTGGAGTGCGCACATGGTGCGACCACCGGTCAATTAGATGATAATGCCTTATTTTATTTGCGTTCACGTGGTATTTCGCGTTCTCAGGCCAAGAAAATGCTTACCGAAGCGTTTTTGAGAGATATTATTGATGATTTTGCGGATGGGTCCTTTAAAGAAGACGCTGAATCCTGGTTAGAAACCCGCCTTAATGAGGTGTTTTCATGACAGTCGTTGTTCCTGTACCGCCATTTCATGTCGATAATCCTTGGAAAGAAGACTTCCCTGCGCTTACCAAACTGGTTGATGGTAAATTACCTGCCTATCTTGATAGTGCATCGAGTGCGCAGAAGCCAGAATCAGTGATTAATGCTATGCAGAATTGTTATGCGGATGGCTATGCAAATATTCATCGCGGTCTTTATGGGTGGTCGCAAGATCTTACGCAAAAATATGAAGATGTGCGCGCAAAGCTAGCACACTTTATTGGTGCAAAGGAAAACGAGGTTATCTTCACTAAGAATGCGACCGAGTCTATTAACCTTGTCGCCTATGCGTGGGGTATGCAAAACCTGAGTGAGGGTGATGAGATCATTCTGACCGAGATGGAGCATCATGCCAACATCGTGCCGTGGCAAATCCTGCGTGAAAGACAAGGTTTTACAATCAATACAGTGCCTGCTCTTGATAATGGAAGCCTTGACATAAAGGCGTACGAGAACTTGTTATCTCCACAGACTAAGTTTGTAGGAATTGTGCATATCTCAAACGCGCTTGGGACGGTCAATCCAGTTGAGCAAATGATTGATATAGCTAAAAAATATAATCAAGACATCAAGGTTCTGATTGATGGCACGCAATCAGTTATCCACAGGATTGTCCACATGGACAAGTTAAAGTGCGACTTTTTTAGCTTCACAGGCCACAAGCTATATGGACCAACAGGTATAGGTGTTTTGTGGGCGCGTGAAGAGCTTTTAAACTGTATGTCTCCCTTCCTTGGCGGCGGTGATATGATTGAGACTGTAAGTTTTGAGAAAACAACATATAAGGATGCCCCTGCAAAATTTGAGGCGGGCACACCCTCTATTGCACAAGTGATTGGTTTGGGGGCGGCGCTCGACTATATTCATCAGTGTGGCTTGTCAGATATTCTGACTCATGAAGAATCAATCAAAGAATATTGCACGCATAAATTGCAGTCCTTACCGTTTGTAAAATTATATGGCCATGGTGATTTTGAGAGCGTGGGTATATTCTCTTTTACTGTCGAAGGTTGCGACATTAACGATGTTGCTATGATTCTCGATCAGCTTGGTGTTTATGTGCGCACGGGTCATCATTGCTGCATACCATTGATGGAGGCTTTGAATGTGTCAGGCACGATCCGTGCCTCTTGCGGACTCTATACGGACAAAAATGATATAGATGCGCTCATTAGTGGTATTGAAAAAGCGTATAAGATGTTGAGGGCTTAAAGTCATGGAACATGTTGCATCCAAAGATATGGTGAAAAATGCGGTAGGCGAGGAATATGACGAATTAGCCATACCGCCTTACACTGAGCTGTTGAATATGGACGACGATTTGAGGGCGCGTGCTGTTGCCGCTATTTGTGAGGTCTATGATCCAGAAATTCCCGTTAATATCTATGAGTTGGGCTTAATCTATAAAGTGAGTGGTAAGCTTATAGAGGAGGGCGCAGATAAGGGGCTGGTTGATTTGTATGTCGAGATGACACTGACTTCCCCAGCCTGTCCTGTAGCTCAGGAAATGCCCATGATGGTGCAATCGGCCTTATTTCCGCTTGATGGTGTACGCCACGTTGATGTTGATATTGTGTGGGACCCGACCTGGGATCCGTCCATGATGGCCGAAACAGCAAAACTACAGCTGAATATGTTTACGTGAGGGCATGAAATGTTTGGATTAACACTCAAAGAACTCAAGATTACAGATTCGGCACGTGATTATCTTGAAAAACAGATTTCGGATAATGCTGCAGGTATCCGTTTGTCTATTCTCACAGGGAAGGGCTGTAGTGGTAACGAATATGATATTCGCCTTATTACAGAATCGGATGTCAGTGACAAAGATGATGCTTTGGATGTCGACGGTCGTTTCACGATTTATATTCCAAAGGGAGATTCGTTACGTTTCTTCGGAACCGAGATTGATTATGAGACCGATTCTTTGGGAAATAAGCGCATCATGATTAAAAATCCGAATGAGACTTCACGATGCGGATGTGGGGAATCGATTGGGTTTTAAAAGCCTTTGTCACTATGATCTTAGCGTCACTGCGAGCGTAGCGCAGCAGTCTATTTAACGGCAACGGAATTTTTGGATTGCTTCGTCATTATATGCCTCGCAATGACGGAGCGTAAGTAGGTTTAGCCCAGATACACAAAAGCCCACCACAAGGCGGGCTCCTATAAAGATGCTAATACTATAGATCTAGCGTCTAGGTGGCGCAATAACAGATTTGCGCGAAGAACTAGTTGATGCCTGACCCATAATTTTAATGTCCAAATCCATTGGAACTGGTCCAGATTTCTTAGCTGATTGTCCTCTTGCAGGTGCCATATTACTCTCCTTTAGTTACCCTCGTAGGCCTCTTTTTCACCTTCAACGAATATATCGACTATCTCGTTATAATCCGCATCGGCTTTATAAGCCTTATATACGTTATAGTGTCCCAAATCGAACAAGAAGTCAAGTGGTTTTGAATATCCCAACTTTTCCTTAAGTTCATCTGCAATTATACACATATTCATAATTATGTCAAGACTTTTTGAAAATGTCATTGAAGCATATTCGACAGGGTCAATTTCCTTGGAAGGCCTTGTAAACCCTATAACTGACTGCTCCAGATCGCGAATCCCATTGGCGAGAGCTGTCGCTGTTAATTCAGGCTTTTTCTTATAATCAGGTGGCACCATGACATAAAGAGATGTTTCATCAGGTGTGTTATAGTTAAATTCACGCCCCATAATAACAGTTACAGGCATATTATATTCAATTTTGACATCCAAAAGGCGTTTACCAGCAGGAATTTGGGCAAGAATTCCCATAGCTTCCTCTAGAATCGCATCTGATTCGGGGTGTGCGAAACCTGATACGCTCGCAGGCTGCTGAGCACCAGAAAGTCCACCAAAGCTGCCTTTTAGGCCCGAATCTGTTGTGTTGTCGCCACTCATGTCATCTGATCCTTTGAACTTTCAGAAAAAACGGATTTTGTCCCTGTAAAAAGCGGTTTGAGGCCTACAATTTCAACATGCCCCTGATCGCTTATATCCATAGCTCCTGTCATAAGCCCGCCATCGTAGAATAAAGTGCATTCCGCATGAAAGTTATTTTCATCTTTTCTTTGCGTATCAAAGACATAGGCGTTATCGGGGACTTCCTGGCGTGTGGCGTGAATATTCTGATCATCGAGATCTGGAATAGGGGAGCGTGCAAAAACAGGGTAAATCTCGCCATCTTCTTGCAACACATTAAAGAAATAGAATTGAAGGTAGGGCGCCAAATTAATCTCGTTAATTTCTGGCTTACATAATGAAAACGCCTTTTGAAAAGGCGCCTCAGTACCATCAAGGTAGAAAAAATCTGTACCATTACCTAGAAAATCCATCGAAAAAATAGGTAGGGACGTGTGATTTGTAATGCGATAGAGCTGAATATTTTCAAAAAAGGGCAGGCGCATGCATTTGGCTTCGCTATTTTGTGCATTAAACATGCTGGGCCCGCCCATTGCCGCAATCGCCGCGAGGAACGATTCTGTTTTTTCTGTATCTAATCTATGCCACTGCATATATCGTTCGTCTCGCTATTCAGGTGTGAATCTCAAATATCCTGCTTACTATAGCAATGAAACGCCTCAAAAATCAAACATCATCGTTAAGTTTTTGCGCGTTCTAATTCGTATGACATGTCGTTTTCGGAAGCTTTAAGATACGAATCGTATGCTCTTAATAAAATATCAGGCTCATCCGGGAAAGTTGCAAGGCTTTGGCGCCAGATTTTACCGCCTCTTTGGCCTTTAAAAAGCCCCATCATATGCCGCGTAATTTGTTTGGGGCGCACAGGATAGGGCATGCGCATCATATATTGTATATAGTCATGCATCTTTTGAATAATAGGCTCAATATCGAGGGCTTCTTCTCCATAGAGCATGCTCTCAACCTTGTGTAGGAAAAGAGGGTTTTGGTAGGCCTCGCGCCCAATCATAACCCCATCAAGGCCCGCATTTTTTGCATTTATAACTTTGTCGAGCGTGTTTATCTCACCATTCAACTGAATATTTAACTCGGGAAACGCCTCTTTTGCCTTCTTAATAAGATCGTAATTGAGAGGTGGAACAGTTCTGTTTTCTTTGGGGTTCAACCCTTTAAGCCAGGCCTTCCGCGCATGTACGATAAAGGTCGTTGTTGCACTTTTATTTGCAAGTGTCTCAATGAAGGTGAATAGACATGCTTCCTCATCACACTCATCAACGCCAATACGACATTTAACTGTAACATCACAGGATACGGCATCCTGCATCGCCTTCATGCATGTAGCGACTAACTCGGGTTCAGTCATGAGGCACGCGCCAAAGCGGCCGCGCTGCACACGATCAGATGGGCAGCCACAATTTAGATTAATGGCATGATAGCCCCAATCAGAGCCGATTTTTGCTGATTTGGCGAGATCTTCTGGATCGCTTCCGCCCAGTTGTAGGATTACAGGCTGTTCCTTTTCATGAAAATCAAGGTGAGACGGCTTATCACCAAAGATTAGTGCGCCTGTTGTAACCATCTCAGTATATAGAATGGCATTTGGACTTATAAGTCTATGAAAATAGCGGCAATGGCGATCCGTCCAATCCATCATCGGGGCAACAGAATGGCAAAAACTATTATTGTTTGATTGAGAAGCAGTCATGTTATTAAAGACACGTTATCTTGTAATTTTCCTAAAAATCCGTAAAGCTGTGCAGAAGCTAATGTTTTCAATAATATTTGTCACGGAAATTATAATGTTCTCGCGTTTCGCACGTCTTTTTCTAATTTTAATGCTATCACTGACTTTCTCGAGTGTGTTTTGTACCAAAGTCGTATATGCGCAATCAGAAGAGAAGGTTGAATATGGTTCATTAAAGAAAAGTAAGGTTTTTGTGCGTTATGGCCCATCAACTAACCATCCAATTAAGTGGATTTATCATGGTAAAGGATTGCCCGTAAAAATAACACGGCGTTTTGACCAGTGGCGCAAGATAGAGGATGTAACGGGTACAAATGGGTGGGTTCATGCCTCTTTGCTCAGTGGTAAGAAAACTGCTCTTATATTGTCCGACCTTCCTTATATTTTGATGTATCACGATTCTGATAAGGACAAAAAACCAATCCTGCGACTCGAGCCGGGCTTGGTAGTCGACATTGATGAATGTCTGAGTGATATGTGCGAAGCAAGTATTGCGGGCTATACAGGTTTTCTTGAAAAAAAATATCTCTGGGGTATTGAGTAAATCATTCAGAGTGCGTAGGCTTATATTTGTAAGGCGTTCTGCCGTTTCTAAATTCTAATTCCACTTTTCTCCACAGATTTGTCCACAGGACTATCGATTGGTTTATCTGTATGCATATTACACAAGATAAGACAGATATTGCGGCCTTCATACACGCGCACATTACGCGTTTGTTTGCGCATGAGGACTCGGCAGGTCCGCAAAAAATCATGGATGTGATTGAAGTTCTGGCAGGCTTCTTTGTCGAGTCCTGCTTCCTGTTTGAAAAGCCTGATTTGTCCTTGTCTTCTGGCTTTAGAAAACTTGAAAAAATGCTTCGCTCAAAACCTTATCGTGGTGTACTTCCTGAGTGGGCGTTGCCAGATGCCAGCAAGTTGGATGCACGGTCGGAGCAGGGACGGGCGCTTGCGCGTTTTGTTCTTGATGAATGGAAAGAGTGTGAATTTTCCTACATGGAATTTGTTGTTTGGCTGATACAGAATCATATTTGTGCATGGGAAGGCGAGGATATTCCACGCGAGGAGACGTTGAGGTTCTTTGTCGAGGCGGCAACGCGTTGTATGGCTTATGAAATTGCAGCCCAAGAATTATGCGACCTCGTTATAGAAAAGCGTATTGGAACAGGGCAATGGTCTTTGGCTGATTCTGTATGTGGTCTTAGCGGTTTTGCTGGTTACTGCTATGCACGCAATATTCGCGATCAACAAATAGAAGATAAAAATTTTGCAGGCACATTTTTTGAAAGTGAATCAATCGTCAATGTTATGACTCAAGAAGCGGCGCGTATGGGTGTTCCTGCGGGTAGTGACTGGCGTTTGGGAATGGTGGCAAATGATTCACCGGCTGATCCACCAATTGAGCTTATTGAATCAATAGAGCCTATTTGTCTTGAGTTTTTCAATGTATTGTCACTCGAGCGTCCCAGTGAACGCGCAGTTGTTTGCGCAAAGGCGGCTGGGCGCATGCTTGCTGTTGTCGCCTCTGGAGATACACCTGATATGCCCCATGCCATTGCCAAGCCACTCGCTATGGCGGCACTTATTGAAAGCTATCGTGGCTTGGAGGCGCTTCAACCTTATTTGAAAGAGGCTTATCTCTCTCAAGACAATCCCGTTTAGTTCTCTATTTTTGAAATATTATAGTCTTATGATAAATCCCTTGAAATAAGGGGTTTTTTTTCGCGTGCGAACGCTTTATAAGAAAGTCATGTTAGCAAATCAGAAAACAGAGAGAAACATGACTCACACACCTCAATCTTCCTATTCAAAAGAAGACCTCATCCTTTGTGGTGAAGGTAAAATGTTTGGGCCTGGAAATGCACAGTTGCCTCTTCCTCCTATGTTGATGTTTGATCGTATTACAATGGTCAGTGAAACAGGCGGCGCTTATGATAAAGGACAAATCGTTGCTGAATTCGATATTAATCCCGATATCTGGTTCTTTGATTGCCACTTTAAGGGTGATCCTGTGATGCCAGGTTGCTTAGGGCTTGATGCTGTATGGCAATTGCTCGGTTTCTATCTTGGCTGGACGGGTGCAGAAGGGTCGGGGCGTGCGCTTGGGCTTGGCGAAATGAAGATGACTGGTCAAATTTTGCCGACAACGAAACTTGTGCGCTACACCGTTGACATTAAGCGTGTTATAAACCGCAAGCTTGTACTTGGTATAGGGGATGGCACGGTCGAGGCTGATGGTGAGGTTATTTATGTCGCCAAGGATTTGCGCGTTGGGCTGTTTGAAAATACAAGCGCATTAAAATAAAGAAAACCATTACATTTTTTAAAAATTGAAGGACTATTTATGACACTTTCAAATGGAACACGTCGTGTAGTTGTCACAGGTATGGGGATTGTCTCATGCATCGGAAACACAACGGATGAAGTTTTAGCCTCGCTGAAAGCAGGTAAATCAGGGATTACATTTGCGCCTGAATACGCTGAACTCGGTTTCCGCTCGCATGTGCACGGTAAGCCTGAAATTGATCTTGAGGCACGTATTGACCGTAAAATGCGCCGTTTTATGGGGGATAGTGCAGCCTACAACCATATTGCCATGGAAGATGCGATTGCTGATTCTGGTTTGGAAGAAAAAGATATTATTAACGAGCGTACTGGTATTGTGATGGGCTCTGGTGGGCCTTCAACGCGCACAGTTGTTGAATCTGCTCGTATTGCAAAGGAATCAGCACCAAAACGTGTCGGCCCTTATGCTGTGCCAAAGGCTATGTCCTCAACAAATTCAGCTAACATTGCAACACATTTCCAGATCAAGGGTATTAACTACTCTATTACATCGGCTTGCTCGACGTCAGCGCATTGTATTGGTAATGCCGCTGAAATGATTGCGTGGGGTAAGCAAGATATTATCTTTGCTGGTGGTGGTGAAGAACTAGACTGGTCGCTTTCAGTTCTCTTTGATGCGATGGGTGCCATGTCATCAAAATATAATGATACACCAACTAAAGCCTCACGCGCTTATGATGCTAATCGCGATGGTTTTGTTATTGCCGGTGGTGGTGGTGTTCTTGTTCTGGAAGAGCTTGAGCATGCCCTTGCACGTGGTGCGAAGATTTATGCCGAAGTAACTGGCTATGGCGCAACATCTGATGGAGCCGATATGGTGGCACCAAGCGGAGAAGGGGCTGTGCGCTGCATGAAGCAGGCTATGAGCACGCTCAAATCACCTGTGACCTACATCAATACGCATGGAACAAGCACCCCTGTAGGGGATATTCGTGAGTTGGAGGCCATTCACGAAGTATTTGCGGGGCAAGACATTCCGACAATCAGCTCGACGAAGTCGATGACAGGTCATTCACTGGGCGCAACAGGTGTTCAGGAGGCGATTTACAGCCTTTTGATGATGGAGAACAACTTTATTTGTCCAAGTATTAATATTGAAACACCTGATGAGGGTATTGGAAATATTCCAATTGCCATGAAGTTAATTGAAAATGTGGATCATCAGTCTGTCATGTCCAATAGTTTTGGATTTGGTGGGACAAACTGCACACTCGCCTTTTCGAAATATATAAAGGGAGCTTAATGATAGAAGCTCCACTTGTTCCTGAACTTAAATGTGATGATTATAAAGCTAGCTATAATTTCTACACTGAAATATTAGAATTTAAAGTTCTTTATGTTAGGGAAAATGAGGGTTTTGCTATGTTCGAACATGAGGGTTCACAAATAATGATTGATTCCTTGTCTGTGTGTTCAAGGTTTGTAGATGGGGTAATGGAAAAGCCTTATGGACGTGGTGTCAGTTTTCAAATTAGAACATCAGATGTTTCTAAGGTTTATGAAAGAATAGTAGGTAATGATCACCCGATTTTTCTTGAAATGGAAGAAAAATGGTATCGGGTTGGAAATGTTGAAAAGGGAAATAAGCAATTTTTAGTACAGGACCCGGATGGTTATATGTTGAGGTTCTTCGAAGATTTAGGTGAAAGGTAATTTAATTTATGGGTTTAATGAAGGGCAAAAAGGGACTTGTGATGGGGGTGGCCAATGACCACTCTATCGCATGGGGAATTGCAAAGGCATTGCATGATCAGGGTGCTGAAATGGCCTTTACCTATCAAGGGGATGCATTTAAGAAACGTGTTGAACCGCTCGTACAAGAGCTAGGGTCAAGCATCATTTTACCGTGTGATGTCAGTGATGAAGCCAGCATTGATGAAGTATTTTCTGAACTGGAGAATCAATGGGGAGAGCTTGATTTTGTTGTTCATTCCTTGGCTTATTCTGACAAAAATGAGCTGAAGGGACGTTATGTTGACACAACGCTCGAAAACTTCCTCAATTCAATGCATATTTCTTGTTATTCTTTTACATCTGTTATGCGTCGTGCCGTGCCTCTGATGAAAAATGGCGGTTCTGCCATCACACTCAGCTATTATGGCGCGCAAAAAGTGATGCCTAATTACAATGTGATGGGTGTGGCCAAGGCAGCTTTGGAAGCTTCTGTGCGTTATCTGGCGGCAGATCTGGGTGAAGACAACATTCGCGTGAACGGTATTTCAGCAGGCCCAATGCGCACACTTGCAGGATCAGCCATTGGGAGCGCGCGTAAAACATTCAAATATAACACGCTTACCGCACCACTTCAGCGTGCAGTTGGTCTGGACGAGCTCGGGCAATCAGGTCTTTATCTGATTTCTGATATGTCAGCGGCGGTTACGGGTGAAATTCACTATGTTGATTGCGGGTTTAATGCTGTTGGTATGTGCAATTCCGAAAAATGGGACGAGCTTCTAGGCTAAAGCTTTAATCAAGGCTATTGAGTGCTAGGTTTTGCCATTTTGGCAATTCACTTTCCTGCAGACTGCGTGCGTTTGTATCTATATTGCTAAATCCTGTGCGATAAGGCGTATGCGTAAAGCGCACGCAAACCAGTGTGCGAAAGACCTCTTCCGCATCACATAAGGTTGCCATATGCGGTGTTGTTGCCCCTAAATTAACAAGCGTATGCGTTCCAAAACGCTTTCTAAGGTCTGGTTTCTCATTCACTGCCTTAAGAAATGCATCTTTAAGGCGGTGCTGATAAGGAATGGAGTGATCTGGCCCAATATAAGCAAACTCATTGCTGGCCAAGCGTCTAAGTTCTCTGATTTCTGCCTCGTTTAAATCCAGACCACCTAAATCCACATAAGTTGTATCGCAAGCTGATGAAGCAAAGTAGATATCCTCATGCGCAAAACGTCCATCTGGAGAAATGAGACGTATATCTGCGTGCATACCAACACCTTCATTAAGAACTTCACTACGCATGAGTAAACCCTGCATGATATCAAGATATAGAAAATCATCTGTCGTAAAACCATTGACGTCGTAATGATGGTCGCATGCAGCTGTTATCAGGTGTTCTAAGGCCATTAAATGTGGAGGTATGAGTACATTAGTCTCGGGTGCTTTTAAAAGCGCACAATGGCGAATTTTTGAGGCGGTTTGAAAATCATGAGGGAGTGGAGGCAAATCGACTTTAAAGTCGCCTTTTTCACCAATGACTTGTGGACGCTTTATCTCGTTGAAATCTAGAGTTTCATGCATGATGACACGATTTTCGCCAAAATAGATATCCCTGACAGGGATATAGCCGTAATCGCACTCTATTTCAGATTTTGACGCAGTAAGTGACATGTATTTGTCTTAACGCAAAATAATATGGAAATAAAGAATTTAATGTGTCTCTATAAGATTTTCTTCAATGACGTCAGGAACATCAGTGAAAAAGCCATCAATGCCCCACCGCTGAAGCTGTCTTGCGCGGTCAGGGTCGTTAATGGTGTAGGCAAGGAGAGGCAATTCAGCTTCTAGCAAATAATTGCAATCACTTTGCGTGAGTGTATTGCCGTTCACATTAATAGAGCGCACATCCAGATGTTCAGCCATATGTGCCCATTCGGCAGGGATTTCCTCAGGCAACAAAAGCCCGCGCGCCCAGTCATTGGCAATGTCCTTGGCAATTTCCAGACATGTAATGTCAAAACTAGAGATCAAAATTTTATCGTGGTCTGTCCAGATTTGAGATAATAAATCCAGTGCAACCTTTGTGGTGTCTTCTGCGCGCCCTTGTGAGGGTTTGATTTCAATGTTTACACCTAAATCATGTTCCAGAAGCACGTCAATGGCTTCTTCTAGTGTCGGGATTGAAACGCCCGTAAATCCTTCTGAAAACCACGCGCCAGCCTCCAGATATTGAATCTCTTCATAATCAAGATCATTGATATTGCCGTGTCCATTTGTTGTGCGCTCAAGTGTATCATCATGCAAAAGGATAGGCACATCATCACGTGTGAGCTTCACATCAAATTCAACCCATGTTGCGCCAAGGTCAGCGGCCGTGCGGATGCTTTCAAGCGTGTTTTCTGGTGCGTACGCGCACGCGCCGCGATGGCCAATAATTTTAGGAAGTTTGAGCATCCATAAATCCTCTCTAAATAAAAAAGCGCGCCTTTATTGGGCACGCTTTTTATACAATTATTTAAGTCCGATGAGAAGGGGCTTAGCTAGCCTCTTTTTGATCCTCATCATCACCTTTAGAAATCGGCTCACCAGTTTCCTGATTAACACGTTTCATAGACAATTTGATTTTTCCACGGTCGTCAAAGCCAATAACCTGAACCTTGACCATGTCGCCTTCGTTAACAACATCTGTTGTCTTGGCTGTGCGCTCATCCTGAAGCTCAGAAATATGCACAAGGCCGTCTTTTGCACCCATAAAGTTTACGAATGCACCAAAGTCGACTGTTTTAACAACTTTACCATCATAAACTTTACCTTTTTCAGGTTCGTCAGTCAGATCACGGATCCACTTCACAGTAGCATCAATAGCTGACTGGTCTGTTGCGGCGATACGAATAGTCCCGTCATCCTCAACATCCATCTTTGCACCTGTTGTTTCGGTAATTTCACGGATAACCTTACCGCCTGTACCAATAACGTCACGGATTTTATCAACTGGAATACTGATTTGAACCATTTGAGGTGCACCGTCGCGCACACCGTCACGGCTTTCAGACAGGGCAGAGCTCATCTCTTTCAAAATGTGCTTACGTCCATCTTTGGCCTGCTCAAGAGCGATTTCCATGATTTTCTTTGTAATAGATGTGATTTTGATATCCATCTGAAGCGATGTAATACCATCATCAGTACCTGCAACTTTAAAGTCCATATCGCCAAGGTGGTCTTCGTCACCAAGAATGTCAGAAAGAACAGCAAAGTCTTTTCCTTCTTTGATCAATCCCATGGCAATACCAGCAACAGGTTTTTTCAAAGGCACACCAGCATCCATCAAGGCAAGTGAAGTACCACATACTGTTGCCATAGAAGATGACCCGTTTGACTCTGTGATTTCAGAGACAGCACGCATTGTGTAAGGGAAGTCCTCCTTGTTAGGCAACATTGGACGAATAGCACGCCAGGCCAGTTTACCGTGACCAATTTCACGACGACCAGGCGAACCCATACGACCACATTCACCAACAGAGTATGGTGGGAAGTTATAGTGCAGCATGAAGTTTGATTTGTATTCGCCCTCAAGCGCATCAATAATTTGCTCATCCTGACCAGTTCCAAGCGTTGTTACAACAATGGCTTGTGTTTCACCACGTGTGAACAAAGCACTTCCGTGAACACGTGGAAGGACGCCAACCTCTGATACGATTTTACGCACTGTTTTCGTGTCACGTCCATCAATACGCTTCTTCGTTTTCAGGATTTGACCACGCACAACGTCGGCCTCAACCTTTTTCACAAGGCCAAGGATAACATCGGCTGTAAAGCCTTTACCTTCATCTTCAAAGGCCTCTACAATTTTGTCTTTTACTTCTGACAATTTGGCCTGACGGTCTTGCTTAACCTGTTCTTCATAGGCCTTTGCGATATCCTTTTCGAATTTCTTATGGATGTCTTTACCCAATTTTTCGATATCTTTATCTTTTTCAGGAATATCCCAAGGCTCATTAGCACACATTTCAGCTAAATCGATAATACCATCAATAACCTTTTGGAATTCCTTGTGACCTTTTGTCACAGCATCTAGCATGATTTCCTCTGATAGCTCTTGCGCCTCTGATTCAACCATAAGAACGCCTTCTTTTGTCCCTGCAATCACAAGGTCAAGTTCGCTTTCTTTCAACTCATCCAATGTTGGATTGAAGACAAGCTTGCCATCCTTGCGACCAACACGGATACCACCAATAGGACCCATGAACGGCACGCCAGATAGCGTTAACGCTGCTGAACAGCCGATCATGGCAACGATATCAGGATCATTTTCCATGTCGTGTGAGACAACGGTTGCAACAACCTGAACCTCATTCATAAAGCCATCTGGGAAAAGAGGGCGAATAGGGCGGTCAATCAAACGTGATGTCAGTGTTTCTTTTTCTGAAGGACGACCCTCGCGTTTGAAAAAGCCACCAGGGATTTTACCTGCGGCATAGAATTTTTCTTGATAGTTCACAGTGAGCGGGAAGAAGTTTTGGCCTTCACGCACTGATTTAGCACCAACAACTGTACAAAGCACTGATGTCTCGCCATATGTTGCCATAACAGCAGCATCGGCCTGACGGGCAATTTTACCAGTTTCAAGTGTAAGTTTACGTCCAGCAAAGTCAATTTCTTTGCGATATACTTTAAACATGAATTTTCCTTTCATTTTCAATTCATATAATTTTATGAACGTCATAAAAGGCGTTTAAAAGGTTTTGTCTGCGGGTGATACCGGTGGACAACGGAACCGAATTAAGCGCTTCAAATTCGTCTCTGTAGTCAACCGCTGCATCACAGCTTCAAAAAACATTCAAATGCCTTTTGCAACGCTGCATAAGACATGCCATTATCATTGGCAAAAGTCAAACAATATTCCGATAAGTTTTTCTTTAAATACCGCAGGTTACTTAGAATAATTGAATTGAAAAGAAAGCGATAGAAGGTGGTCATGGGGACATTAATTCTTTTACGACATGGGCAAAGCGAGTGGAATCTTCAAAACAGATTTACGGGTTTTAAGGATGTTGAATTAACGGATCAAGGGCGCGTTGAGGCAAAGGAAGCAGGAGAATTGCTTGCAAAGCACAATATTGCTATTGACCATGTTTTTACGAGCACACTTAAAAGAGCAAATCACACAGCTGAAATTGCGCTTGCGAATGCGGGCTTGAGTGCAGATAAGGTCCGCAAAAATGATGGCACATTTGAAATGACCTATGAGCCTGATTTACGCGAGCGCGATTATGGGGATTTGACGGGTCTCAACAAGGATGAAACACGCGCGAAATTCGGTGATGAGCAAGTGCATATTTGGCGCCGTTCCTATGATACACCACCACCTGGTGGTGAATGCCTAAAGGATGTCGTTGAGAAACGCGTGCGGCCTTATTATGAGGCGGAAATTAAACCGATGCTGGAAGAAGGAAAAAATATCCTGATTGCGGCACACGGAAATTCTCTGCGTGCCATGCTGATAATATTAGGTGTTGAAACACCAGATACAATTAACGAGGCTGAAATGCCAACCGGCAAGCCTTTAGCATTTGATGTTGAAACAGTGGGTGGTGCGCTTGTTTTTGAAAATAGAAGGTTTTTAGACTAGTGGATCTATCGGTTGTCATCCCCTGTTATAATGAAGAAGAGACAGTTGATGCGCTCCTCAAACGCGTTGATGCGGCGTGCAAGGATGCTCGTGTCAAAACATATGAGATTATTTGTATTAATGATGGCTCAACAGATAAAACACTTTCAAAGCTAAAAGCGCTTACAAAAAAATTCAAGGCGCTCATTGTTCTCGATTTGGCCAAAAATTACGGTCAGCAAATGGCACTGACTGCAGGGTTAGAGCATTCAAAAGGCAAGCATGTGTTGCTCTTGGATGCTGACCTTCAGGACCCACCAGAACTCCTCTCTGAAATGCTGAAACGTGCCAAGGCGGGGATTGATGTCGTTTATGGGCAGCGCAGACGTCGTGCAGGGGAAACATGGGTAAAGCTTGCAACATCGCGTTTATTTTACCGTGCTTTATCTTATCTTTCTGATGTGCCCATTCCTGAAAATGTCGGTGATTTCCGTTTGATTTCACGCCGTGTCGTTGAGCGTTTTTTGGATATGCCAGAGCGTCACCGTTATGTGCGCGGTATGATTTCATGGATAGGGTTTGAACAAGAGGCGATTCTTTACGACCGCGACCCGCGCTTTGCAGGCGAAACAAAATATACATTTATGGGACTGGCGGCCTTTGCTATTGATGCCATTACCAGTTTCTCAATCAAGCCTTTGCGTTTGTGTCTACCCTTTGCCTTTTTGGGGGCGTTGCTCGCAATGGGGTTAGGGCTTTATGCCTTTTTTGTTTATTTCACTGTTGGCTCTATCCCTGGTTGGCCGTCACTGGCGTGCCTTATCTGTTTCTTTAGCTCGCTTCAGCTGATTTGCATTGGGCTCATTGGTGAATATATCGGGCGCATCTACATGCAGGTCAAAGACAGGCCACTTTATTTTGTGCGCGAGGTCATCACAGCCAAACCTCAAAAATCAAAATGAACCGTGCCTTGTTCAAAGAGTTTCTGACCTTTTGTGTTGTGGGCGTTGCAAATACGCTGATTAGTGCGGCTATTTTGATTTCTCTTTCAGAATATACGAATTTACATTACATCATCGTCAATGCACTTGGGCATAGCACTACGCTTATGATTGGTTTTATCTTGCATAGAACTATCACGTTCAGGCATTTGCCCCAAAAGAAAATGGCAAAACAGTTCCTTTCATTCCTGAGCGTTTTTGGTGTGTCTTATATTATTCAACTTGCGGCTTTGGGCATTATGATTGAAACGGCAGGTATTTACGCTACCATTGCGCAAATAGCGGGACTGGCCATCATGGCGGTTGTCGCCTTTACAGGAAACCGTTTCATAACTTTTTCAGAGAAATAAAAAAACAACCTCATAAGAGGTCGTTTTAAATTCAGATATAAGAAAGCGGTCTTACTTACGAATACCGTGTTTCTTAAGGATGTCCTGATAACGCTGTTCGCTTTTGCTACGAACATAGTCCAAAAGCTTTCTACGACGTGCAACCATAGTCAAAAGACCGCGACGTGTGCTCAAGTCTTTTTTGTGTTTTTGCATGTGCTCTGACAGATTTGTAATGCGTTCTGTCAAAATTGCGATTTGGACCTCAGGTGAGCCTGTGTCTGTTTTTGTCTGTTGGTTATCACTGATAAGTGATTGTTTTTTTTCTGCAGTAATCGACATCTTGCGTCTCCTTTTTTATAAGTTAAAAATTTTGAGAGGCTTTATCGTGACATTCTCAATTTCAACCAAACCAATGGGCGTGTGATTGAAAAGGGCGAGAGCAGTGAAGGGCTTTTGACTGTCATGTCCGGTCGTTTGATTAAGATCACTTAATCGCGCAACATCGGGTTTTGACAGAAAAGATAATCGCTGACCTTGCTTTAGTCTGACTGCCTCCTGTTCTTTGAGAATAAGCGCCGGGATGTCGTCTAGCACGAATTCAACAGGTTGCAATACCTCTTCTTGGGGCGTGTTATCGCCTATTTTTTCAAGGCTGTCCAGTGAAATCGCATCAGAAAGTTTGAAACTGCCAACTTTGGCGCGCTCCAGATGCAAAACATAGCCAAAACATCCTAATTTCGCGCCAATATCACGTGCAAGTGAACGAATATAAGTCCCTTTGCCGCAGTCACACTTAAATGTTGTTTGACGTGCTTTTTCATCATGCTTTTCAATGGAAAGATTGTGAATTGTCACTGTTCTGCTTTTAAGCGTCACATCCTGACCATCACGTGCCATGTCATAGGCGCGCTTCCCATCTATTTTCAGGGCAGAGAATTGCGGCGGCAACTGTTCGATATCCCCTGTGTATTTAGGAAGAAGTGCTATGATTGCTTCCAGAGCAGGGGATGCATCAGATGTTGCAATGACTTCGCCTTCTTTGTCATCGGTTGTGCGGCTTTCGCCCCATTGTGCGGTAAAAATATAAGTTTTGGAGGCGTCTTGTGTATATTGAATAGTCTTAGTGGCCTCGCCTAGGGCGATCGGAAGCACGCCAGAGGCTTCGGGGTCAAGTGTGCCTGCATGTCCCGCTTTTTGTGCCTGAAACATATATCGCACCTTACCGACGGCTTGTGTGGAGGTCATGCCAAGGGGTTTATTGAAATTGACCCAACCGTGAACTGGATTGCCTTTTTTGCGCTTACCCATAAGGCGAATTACTCGTCCTCAGAAGAGGCCTTGGGAAGATTGTGAAAGATGTTTTCCATCTTCCGAACATGGTCTTGTGTGTTGTCCTGCTTAAAGCGTAATTTTGGTGTAAACTTCATGCGCACCTGTTGTCCAATATCCTTTTGGAAAACGTGACTTTCCTCATTTAGCTGCGCAATGACATCATCCATATTTTCATTTAGTAGCGAACTAACAAAGGCGGTTGCGTTTTTGAGGTCAGGGCTACAGCGCACCTCTGTAATAGAAAGCGTAGGGGCGGCGCGTAACAGTTCCTTTGTATGAAAGTGTCCACGGCGTAGTGTTTCAGACATAACATGCCTGACTTGCTCGGAGACGCGTAATTGTCGTTGTGATTGTTCCATGATGATTTAAAAACCTCTCGACATTTTAATCGAGCGTTCTTGCCTCTTCTTTCACTTCAAAGCATTCAATGATGTCGCCTTCTTTGATGTCATCGTAAGATTCAAAGGCCATACCACATTCCATACCTTCGCGGACTTCTTTGACTTCATCCTTAAAGCGCTTCAATGTCTTGAGCCTTCCTTCGTGAATGACAACATCATCACGTAACAAGCGCACATGTGAACCACGTTTGACCTCACCAGCAGTGACCATACACCCAGCGACCTTACCAACCTTGGATACGTTGAAGACTTCACGGATTTCAGCCTGACCAAGATATTCTTCACGTTCAAGCGGTGAAAGCATACCAGCAAGGATGGATTTAACATCGTCAATGACGTTGTAGATGATGTTGTAATAACGAATATCAACGCCATCGCGTTTGGCCAAATCGCGTGCCTGTGCATTTGCACGGACATTAAATCCAACAATCAATGCGCCAGACGCGTTAGCAAGCGTCACATCAGATTCCGTGATACCACCAACACCTGTGTGAAGCGCCTGAACCGCAATGTCTGGGTTTTCCTCTTCGATTTTCTTCAAGGAACTTAAAAGTGCTTCAACAGAGCCATGTACATCACCTTTGATAACAATAGGCATGGTTGTTCTGGAGCCTTCTTCTTTTGCTTGAGCCATGAGCAATTCAAGTGAGCTTCCTGCACCAGCAAGAGCAGATTTCTTCTCAAGTTTTTTACGGTTACGATAATCAACAACTTCACGCGCCTTGGCTTCATTATCAACAACCACAAATGAATCACCAGCCTCTGGCGTACCATTCAAACCTAAAACCTCGACGGGTTGACCAGGGATCGCCTCTTTAATCTGTTTGCCCTTATCGTTAATAAGTGCCCGCACGCGTCCCCATTCAGACCCAGCAACAAAAATATCGCCCTTGTTAAGCGTTCCTTTTGTAATGAGGACGGTTGCAACAGAGCCACGACCTTGTTCAAGTTTGGCCTCAACAACATTACCTTGCGCTTGTCTGTTTGGATTGGCTTTGATATCAAGCAATTCAGCCTGTAGAAGAATTATCTCTTCTAGCTTGTCCAGATTTGTACGCTGTTTGGCAGAAACCTCAACGCAAAGGACTTCGCCACCCATTTCTTCAATCACAACTTCGTGCTGAAGCAGATCTTGTTTGACCTTCATCGGATTGGCATCAGGTAAATCAATTTTGTTAATTGCTACGATAAGGGGCACTTTTGCCGCCTTGGCGTGATTAATAGCTTCAATTGTTTGAGGCATGATGGAGTCATTGGCCGCAACAACAATAACAACAATGTCTGTCACATTGGCACCACGTGCTCGCATTTCAGTAAATGCCGCGTGGCCTGGTGTATCAAGGAATGTAATTTTCTGACCAGTTGATGACTTAATCTGGTACGCACCGATATGTTGTGTAATACCACCGGCTTCACCAGCAACAACATCTGTTGATCGAAACGCATCAAGTAGGGATGTTTTACCATGGTCAACGTGACCCATGATTGTCACAACAGGAGGACGTGCAACCATATCCTCGTCACGATCCTCATCTTCACCACCAAGACCAATTTCAACATCCGCCTCTGTTACACGTTTAATCTTGTGACCAAACTCATCAATAATCAGTTCAGCGGTATCAGCATCAATCATTTGATTGATGGTCGCCATTGTGCCCATATTCATAAGTGCTTTGATGACATCACCTGATTTTTCTGTCATACGGTTGGCAAGTTCTTGCACTGTAATCATCTCAGGAACAACAACCTCACGTGCAACCTTAGCGGCTGGCTCTTTAGGGCCCTGTGCGGCCTTTGCCTTGGCACGCGCACGTTTGAGCGCAGCTAAAGATTGGCTGCGGTTACGCTCATAATCATTGTTGAGCACTTGTGTCACAGTTAGTTTTCCAGAATTTCGTCTATCACCCGTTGAACGTGCACGTGTTGGTGCTTTTTTCATGCGGTCACGATAGGACTCGCTATCTTCTTCTTGACGACCACTTGTATCGTTTTTGAATTTATCTGCTTGCTCGGCGCGTTTCTTCTGCTCTTGTTCTGCACGCGCAGCCTCTTGCGCTTCAATACGTTGCAGTTCCTCAAGTTCTTTTTTGCGCAAATCTTCTTTCGTTTGCACTGAACCGCCTGCAGGGACCGAAGGCTTAGGTTTCTTGGCTTCTTCAACTGAGCGCGACTTTTCGTCTTCAATAGCCTTCTGAAGCGCCTTAATGCGCGCATCGCGCTCATCAGCTGTTAAGCCATCCGAACCAGTTTTGTTCGTCATGTCATTTTTAGGTGCAGGAGCAGGGGCAGGTGCTGTCTTGCGACGCGAGCGACGAATTTCAACAGCAACACCATTTCCGCCTAGGCTTTGTTTAGCCTTCGCTGACGCGGCAGAGCCAAGACTAAGTGTGCCACCGCCAAGACTTAATGTCTTTTTCTCTTCTGGCTTGTCATCTTCGTCTTTTTCTGTCTCTTTTGATGCTGTTTTATCGCTCATTACTTATCTTTCTCTTACTGTTTCGCGCACAGAGTGCAATAGTTTAAAGGTGCTGGCAAGTAAAACCCCGCTAATAATGGTCTTTGACCTGCGGTGCCTTCTCTTGAAATTAATAGTTTTTGAAAAATGTCGTCTTTATCAGAAGGGTGAAAAGAGACAGATATGACGCTTCCAAGGTCAACGACCTTAGAAAACAAGTTCCTCGCGGAATGTCTTACAGCTTTGTATGCTGTAAACGTCATAAACGTCTCCTTCAATGTGTCCGAACGTCAGCATTACGCTTCAGTTTTTTCGTCGGACGATTTAGTTTCATCTGTTTCAGATGTATCTGCGTCTGCTTCAGCTTGCGCAGCTTCTTCAGCTGCTTTTGCATCTTCTTCGGCAAACCATGATTCACGTGCCTTCATGATGAGTGCATTTGCATCAGGAAGTGTGATCTTGTCTTCACCAAGGATTTCAAGCAATTCATCACCTGCAAGGTCAGCCAAATCATCTTTTGATTTAACGTCAGCTTTGGCGAGGAGCAGGGCGGTCTCATAGCTAACACCATCCATCTCGACCAAGTCATCCTTGATACCAAGTTTTTTCTGCTGTGCCTTAAACTCTTCTTCTTTTGCTTTAAGGAAGTTTGTTGCACGATTTTGAAGTTCGGTTGCAATTTCTTCTGTGAAGCCTTCAATTTGTGCAAGCTCGGCAAGCGGTGATTCACTGACTTCCTCGATTGTTGCAAATCCTTCGGCAACAAGAAGTTGTGCAATCACTTCATCAACATCCAGACCTTCCATAAATGTAGAAGAACGTGTGTTAAATTCTTTCTGACGACGATCAGACTCTTCTTCTTCAGTCAGTATATCGATATCCCATCCAAGAAGCATGGAAGCCAATCGAACATTTTGACCACGGCGACCAATGGCCAAGCTCAATTGATCATCAGGCACAGCAACGTCAATGCGTTTTGCATCCTCGTCAACGACTACACGTGACACAACAGCAGGCGCAAGTGCCTTAATAGCCAATGTAACTAAGTCATCTGTGTAAGGAATAATATCGATTTTCTCGCCTTGAAGCTCACCAACAACGGCCTGAACACGGCTACCGCGCATACCAACACATGCACCAACCGGGTCAATACCACTGTCACGTGATGTGACAGTAATTTTAGCACGCGATCCTGGGTCACGGGCAACCGAACGGATTTCAATGACGCCTTCATAAATTTCAGGCACTTCTTGCTCAAAAAGGCTTGCCAAGAATTGTGGGTGTGAGCGTGAAATAAAGATTTGCGGACCACGAACCTCACGACGGACATCATAGATGTAACCCTTAACGCGTTCACCCATTTTAAGGTTTTCGCGAGGAATCCCCTCATCACGACGAAGATACGCTTCTGCACGACCAAGATCGATTGTCACATTGCCAAAATCGACGCGTTTGACAATACCTGTAACGACCTCACCAACACGGTCTTTGAATTCATTATATTGACGTTCACGCTCTGCATCACGGACTTTCTGCAAGATAACCTGTTTGGCTGTTTGTGCGGCAATACGACCATAGTCAAAAGCAGGCAATTCATCTTCGAGTGTATCACCAATTTCCGCATCAGGCTTTTCGCGTTTGGCTTGCTCAATCGTAATTTGAGCGGCCTCGTTTTCAATTTCCTCTGGATCGGTCACAGTTCTGACGCGTTTCAAAGCAAGCTGACCATTACCACGATCAATATGAGCGCGGATATCGTGGTCATGACCGTATTTTGAACGGCCAGCCTTTTGAATGGCTTCCTCGATTGCTTCGATAACAATCTCACGATCGATATTTTTTTCACGTGCAACGCTGTCTGCGACTTGTAATAGTTCCATGTGTTTCTTCCTTGTGGTCCTTTAATAAGTTCGTTGTAGTCTGTCTTTTTTTAAAATTCAATCCTTAAAGCGCTTACGCCTCGTTAGCGGCTAGTTTTTGCTCTTTTGCTTCTTTTGTCTTTTTGATCAGGTCATCTGTTAAAACCAATTTTGCCTTGGCCAGATTATCAGGCTCAAAGTTCACATCGCTGTTATCTGCAAGAATTGTAACGGTATCACCATCAACGGATTTAATCTCACCTCTAAATTTCTTTTGCCCTGTTTCAATAGGCATGAGGAGTTCAATTTTTGCATCAAATCCGATAAAGCGTTCAAAGTCCTGCGCGGTAAACAATGGGCGGTCGATGCCTGGTGTGCTGACCTCTAATTGATAAGCCGAAGGAATAGGGTCTTCAACATCAAGTAGGGCAGAGACCTCGTGACTGATTTTTGTGCAATCATCGAGCGTCAAATTGCCATCCTGATCCTCTGCCATAATCTGTAGGACTGGAGCACCACCTTGCTGCAGCATTGCAACAGCAACTAGACTGTAACCCATGTCCTCAACAGCGGGTGCAATGATGTCTCTAATTTTCAATTCTAACTGTGAGCGTGCCATAAAACTCGTTCTATATATTTTTACCTTTGGCTCAGGTAACAAAAAAGGCGGGTCCTTTTTCAGGCCCACCCTTGAAACAAGAGCAATAATGTAAGTGGAAAATAGGTCAAGATTTCCTAGAAATCAAGCCTTTTTTCGAAAGATAAGGTAAGTTTGTTTGCGTCCCGCTTCTTTACCTTTTTGCTCATAACGTGTTGTCACCCAACCCTCAGGTTTTTTTTGCCAGTCTACCTTGGAATTAGCCTCACATTCAAAGGCAGGGTGATTAGTGGCTTGTGTTGCCATCCATTCAGCCAAATCATCAACATCTGTAGTCATGATAAGCTGTCCGTTATCTTTCAATATGCGTGCAAATTCATCCAGGTTCTTCTGGGAAATCATACGGCGCTTGTGATGGCGTACCTTTGGCCAAGGGTCGGGGTTGAGGACATAAATGCAATCAAGGGAGCTATCGATCAAAGATTTAGCAACATCCATCGCATCGTCCATCCAAACCTTTAATGGGTATTGGCCATCCTCGCATGAGGTGTCGTCAATATGCTTCATGAGCGCGGACATCCCGTTCACATAAGGCTCAGCCGCAAAAAAAGCTTCGGACGGGTGGCGCTGTATCATTTCAAAAAGAAAATCACCATTACCAAAACCAACTTCAAAGCTTAATTTTGTTGCATCGGGAAAGAAGGTGCGCGGATCGAGTGTGCCATCACACGTAAGTTCCGTTGGGGTGAGGGCGTAGCGCTCAAATTGGTTACCCATTGCACGTTGGCGTGCCGCGTTAAGGGGGCGCCCATGTTTACGGCCATGCACCTTCTTTAATTTATTGGCAAGGGTCATAGGGAAGCATTACCCAATAATATTTTGAAGCTTTTCAACTAAATCTAGTTTTTCCCAAGAGAAATGACCTTCATTAGTTGGTGTACGACCAAAATGTCCATAAGAGGATGTTGGTGTATAGATAGGTTTGTTCAGTTTTAACATCGTGCGAATGCCACGCGGGCTTAAATCAACAAGTTGATTAACAGCCTTCTCAAGTTCCTCTTGTGGAACATTTCCAGTACGGTGTGTGTTCACATAAATTGAGATAGGTTGTGAAACACCAATCGCGTAGGAAAGCTGAATTGTACATTTTTCGGCATAGCCCGCGGCGACGATGTTCTTGGCTACATAACGAGAAGCGTAGGCGGCGGAACGGTCAACCTTGGTTGGATCTTTCCCAGAAAATGCGCCGCCACCATGAAGGGCTGCACCGCCATAGGTGTCAACGATGATTTTACGTCCCGTTAGCCCAGCGTCCCCTACAGGGCCGCCAATAACAAAGCGACCTGTTGGATTGATAAAGAGGCGATCCTCATCACACATCCACCCCTCAGGTAATGCGCGCTCAATATAAGGGCGAACAAGTTCCTTTACTTCATCCTGACTTAAGCCATCAGCATGCTGTGTAGATAGAACAATAGAGCCAGCCTTCACAGGTTTCCCATCAACATATTTCAAGGTAACTTGTGATTTTGCGTCAGGACCTAAACCTTTCACTTCACCACTTTTACGGGCATCAGCAAGGTCTTTCAGGATGCGGTGTGAATAATGAATAGGGGCAGGCATAAGCACATCCGTTTGTGTACAGGCATGGCCAAACATAATACCTTGGTCGCCAGCGCCTTCATCCTTGTCATCGCCATCATCAACACCCATGGCAATATCAGATGATTGGCTATGCACACGGATATCAAATTTACATGTACGCCAGCTAAAGCCCTTTTGGTCGTAACCAATTTTCTTGATAGCCTGACGCGCTGCTTTTTCGATATCGTCATGCGTAATATCATCCGGACCACGTGTTTCGCCAATGATGCAAACAAAATCTGTTGTCACAGCCGTTTCAACAGCCACGCGTGATTGTGGGTCTTTAGAAAGATAAAGGTCGAGAACGGAATCGGAAATGCGATCGCAAATTTTGTCTGGGTGGCCCTCGGAAACGGATTCGCTTGTAAAATAATAGCTGCTCATGATGATAAAGAACTGTCCTGTAGTTAGAAAATAAATGTACGAATTTACACAGTAAAAGCCAGATTAGAGGCTTGCACTGAAATTGCAACCGAAAGTCTTTTTAAAAATTTGAAAAATTAGGAGTCGGCAAATGTTTTCATTGTCTTAAGCAATGATTTACGTGCTTTTTCATTTGAAATGGCAAAATAAGCGTCCAAAACCTTGCGTTCCTCGCGCATACGTACATCGGACACGAAAGCCTCTTGTTTATTATCGGAGAGACCCTGATGGCTATCGTCATATTCCACAGGATTAAAATCGTTGAAAAAGTAATCAACACTTACATTTAGTAGGATACTAAACTGAAATAGGCGGGAAGCACTCACACGGTTCTTTGCAATTTCATATTTTTGAATTTGCTGAAACGTAACACCAGTTGCTTCTGCTAATTTTTCCTGACTCATTCCGACTCGAATACGGCGTTCGCGCAATTTCTGCCCAACATGAATATCTATTGGATGCGGGCTGTCTGAGTTTGAAAAGATGACAGGGTCTAATTTTGTTATTCTATTTTGCTTCATGGCTTATATTAGAAAGTAATTAAGTAAGAATGTCTATACATACTTATGCATGTAATCACATTATTTTCAAAATCAAATTATCTTACAAATCATCTTCTTTGCGAAAACATAGCAAGCAAAAGGATGCGAATGCAAAGCACAGCACTACAAAGCCATTATTACCAATCTTCGAATAAAGAGTTGGTGGAATCGGGGCGACATAGTGCACATCAATTACGCCTTCATGCATAAGAGGAAGTTTTTCAAGTGTTCTGCCGTAGGGATCGACACCAATTGAAATGCCTGTATTGGCACTCCTGTACACAGAAACACCTTCTTCTATTGCACGATAAATTGCATTTTCTACATGTTGATAGGGGCCTGGGGCATTACCGTACCAAGCGTCATTTGTAATATTAATAAGCATATCAGGACGCTGATTAGGTAACCTTACATGACCAGGAAAAAGGATTTCGTAGCAAATGAGTGGTGAAAAGCTTGGAAATTTGCCAATTTTGAGCGTTCTGAGCCCAGATCCGAATTCCATTCCAGAAAATTTTGTAACGGCCTCAATGGGAATAATGTCTGAAAAAGGCATGTATTCACCAAAGGGAACGAGGTGAAATTTATCATAGGTTTCAAGAACGCGGCCTCTTGCATCAAAAAGATAAGAGCTATTATAAAATTGTCGTTCACTGTTATGTGTTTCACTGCGCATGGCGCCTGCATAAAGCAGAACTTGAGCGTCCTTTAGATCCATTTCGTTAAAAAATGTCTCAAGTGCAATATAAGCCATAGGTGAAGCCAACATACGCTCGTTTAAGGCGGTTTCAGGTAAAACGATGATGATGTTATCGGCTTCACTCATTCTTAGGGAGAAGGGCGTGAGGGCCAAATTAACCATTTTAAGAATATGTTGGTCGTAATAGGCGCTATTCCATTTATCAGCCTGTGGAATATTTGGCTGAACCAGTCGAATGTAAGTGCCACCTTTTTCGTAGCTATTTTCGAGCGGGTTTGATGCCAACCGCAACCCGCCCCAAAGTGTTAGTGCTAATAGGAAACCGATAATCGCAATAACGGGCACAAATCTTGGGCGAAACTTTTTTTCCAGAAATATTAGGGCGAACGTATTTGCAAGCAGGAGCGTGAAAAGCGCGAGCACAAAAGGTCCAAATAAGCTCAGAGACTGCAAAAGAGGCAAATTCCAGCCCCATATATAGGCAGGCATATTCCACGGAAAACCTGTAAAGCAATAGGCACGCGCATATTCTGAAATGGCCAGAAAGACTGCGAATATGGTGGCTTGTTTCAAAGGCGAAAGTGGCACAAGTCTGCGCACAATTAAAAAGGAAAGTGAGGCAAATGCGGCAAAAAAAGCAAGAAGCGCAGGTAGGCCAGAGACAGCCAGTGGTAGCGCCCAGACATAAGGGTTGTTGTCTACAAGAAGAGCGTTGCCTGTCCACCAGAGTGCAGATACGAAGAAGGCAAATCCCCAGACCCAGCCGAGTGCAAACGCCTTAAACCTATTGGCAAGCCTGAGTTGTGCGAGTGCGAAGAACAAAGCGCCATAGGAGATAAGCGCAAGGGGGGAAATATGATATGGAGCAAACCCAAATCCACCAACTGCTCCTGCAACAAGAAGTGTAAGGAACACTAATTTTCCATGGAAAAGCTTTGCCATGATAATGGGCTACTCTGTTTTGGGCTTGGTGACGACAGGTTTTAATTCGCGAAATTTAACCTTTTTGATACGTCTTGGGTCAGCATCCAGAATCTCGAAAAAGAGACTTGTTTTCTCATCCTTGAGGATTTCACCACGCACGGGCAAACGTCCGATTGTCGCTGAAATCAATCCACCGATTGTTTCTGCATCCTCGTCAATATCGCATTCTTCGAAACTGCGTCCGATAACTTCCTCAACATCAGATAAATATGTGCGCGCATCAGCAATATATTCGCCTTTCCCAAGTTCGATGATTTTTTTGCGGTCGGCTAAATCATACTCGTCCTGAAATTCACCAAGAACTGCCTCGATGATATCACCAATTGTAACTAAGCCATCAATACCGCCATATTCATCAACCACCAAAATCATGTGACGACGTTGGCTCTGCATCATATGCATCAAGTCAAGCACGGGCATGGCGGGCGAGGTAATAGGCACAGTTTTAAGCAGTGCGCGAATATCAATCTTGTTACCTTTAGCAAGCTCGGCAATCACATCCTTAATGTGAATACTTCCTATAATGTTATCGAGGCTATCCTGATAAATAGGGAAACGACTAAATTGTACCTTTGAAAACAGTTCAAAAAGCTCCGCTTGATCCGTATTAACATCAACAGCCACAATATCAGCGCGGGGGATCATGACGTCATCTGCGTTCAGGTCACGCAATGAAATTACATTACGAATGAGGAGCTGCTCCTGATCAGAGGTTAGCTCATCATCCTCGGCCGCTTCCTCAAAATAGGCATCAACTGCCTCTTTTAATGTTGTGGTTTCGGATTTGCCCTTGCTGAATAAATTAAGCTTAGAAAGAAAGCTCTGTTTTTCAGACGTATTGCTTGGCGGTGTGTTTAATTGGCTCATAAGTGACTTTAATATAGAGGCTATTATGCGTCTTGATAAGGGTTTTTTATATTCATTTTTGCAAGAATTTTGATTTCGAGCGCTTCCATTTCCTCGGCTTCATCATCTTCCTCGTGATCATAGCCCAAGAGATGCAGCAGCCCATGTAAACAAAGATGCTTGAAATGGCTCTCAATAGACTTGCCTTCAGCCTCCGCCTCAGCAACCAGCACTTCATAGGCAAGGATAATATCACCGAGCTCGCTTATCTCATCGGCCTGTTCGGGCAGCATGTCTAATGCATCATATGGGAATGACAGCACGTTCGTTGGTTTGTCTTTTTGACGATAAGTGGCGTTTAAGTCTTGAACGGTCTTTGAATCACTTAAAACGACACTGACCTCGCTCTCCGAGATATCATGTTCAGGTTTTAGGTGGTCTGCAAATGTCTCAAACAGGCTGGAAATATCGTCATCGGAAAATTCTTTCCAATGACTTTTGTTGTTTGAATTGCGTACAATATTAATATCCATGACTTGATTGGTCGTAGGCGCGCAGAATTTTGGCGACTAGTGTATGTCTCACAACATCATTATGGTCAAATTCAACAAAAGCAACTTCCTTAATGTCCTTTAAAATGGCATCTGCCTCTTTCAGGCCAGAGATTTGATTGGGCAGTAGGTCAATTTGATGTGGGTCGCCGTTAATAATCATCTTTGAGCCATCACCCATACGGCTAAGAAACATCTTCATCTGGGCTGAGGTCGTGTTTTGGGCCTCATCCAAGACAACGCAGGCTTGTGACAATGTGCGTCCGCGCATAAAGGCAAGCGGGGCTATTTCAATCGCCTTTTTTGCTAGAAGGTTTTCAGTGCGCTCTGCGCCTAAAAAGTCGTACAATGCGTCATAAATAGGGGCGAGATAAGGGTCTGTCTTTTCCTTTAGATCTCCAGGAAGAAAGCCAAGCTTTTCACCAGCCTCAACGGCAGGGCGACAGAAAATCATTTTTTCGACCTCGCCCTTTTCATAAAGGGAGACGGCCTTTGCCACAGCAATGTAGGTTTTACCCGTTCCCGCAGGCCCCATCCCAAAAATCATGTCTGATTTATGAAGCGCCTCAATGTAAATGGCCTGATTAGGCGTGCGTGCCTTAATGTCACGCTTGGAGAGTTTAATGACCTGTGAGGGGCGGGTTTCTTCATCTGTCATTGTTGTGGTCTTTCCTGTTTTATAAAGATTTTTCTTGGCAAAGCGTATGGCTGAGAGCACGTCTTGCGGTTCAATGTTCTGAGCGCCGTCTTTGAGTGTGTTGTAGAGATAGGTCAAAACGTCCTTGGCAATATCAACATCATTCTGTGACCCTTTAAAGCGCGCTATGTTGCCACGATTAGTCACCTTAAGGTTCAGATTTTCTGGTAAAACTTTTAAGTTTGAATTTTGTTCACCAAACAGGGTCATCGCAAGATGATTATCTGGAAACTCATGCTCTTCAGTAATTTCAGGTGAGGTGTGTCGTGCCATATAATCTTATCTTAACATTAAAGGCATGTGTGATGCGAACAGATTAATGTTCATGCCGCCTGATTATCTTTGGACAAAATTGTTTCAGATGTTTCAATTTCACCAGTAAGCGAGCTGAGGGTTGCCTCTGTTATCTTCACAGGAATAATTTCACCGATAAGGCGGTCGTTTCCTTTGACGTGGACGGCCTGCATATAAGGTGTGCGCCCATGAATTTGCCCGTCCTCGCGTCCTTTACGGTCAAAAAGCACAGATGTTGTCTGACCAATCATCTTTTGATTAAAGGCAATTTGCTGACTTTGAAGCAGGTCCTGCAAACGAATAAGACGTTCTGTTTTAACATCTTCGCGGACTAGATTCTGCATGGCGGCCCCTGGTGTGCCTGGGCGCGCTGAATATTTGAAGGAGTAACAAACGGAATAACCAACACGGCGAACCAAGTCCATTGTATCTTCAAAATCCTGCTCTGTTTCACCAGGGAAGCCCACAATAAAATCAGATGAGAGCGCAATATCAGGGCGCTGTTTTTTCAAGCGTTCAATAATATCAAAGTAAAGGTCACGGCTATGTTTGCGATTCATAGCCTCCAAAATACGGTCTGAACCACTTTGCACTGGAAGGTGTAAGAAAGGCATTACTTTTGGTAGCTCACCATGGGCACGTATAAGGTCATAATCCATATCGCGCGGATGAGACGTCATGTAACGAATACGCTCTAGCCCCTCAATATCAGAGAGCTTTTCCATCAGGCGCGCAAGTCCCCAGATTTTGCCATCAGGGCCTTCACCGTGAAAGGCATTTACATTTTGTCCAAGCAATGTGATATCACGTGCCCCAGCGTCGACAAGACGAAGTGCCTCATCATAAATCTGTTTCACATTGCGTGAATATTCAGCCCCGCGTGTATAGGGGACAACGCAGAAAGTGCAAAATTTATCGCAGCCTTCCTGAATTGAAAGAAAGGCGCTTGCACCCTGATGTGTTGTTTCCTCTGGCAGAAAATCAAATTTTTCTTCAACGGGAAAGTCTGTATTAACTAAGCGCTTTTGCTGGCGCTCGCCTGTGAGTTTCGCAACCATTTCGGGTAACTGGTGATAGGTTTGTGGGCCGAAAACAAGGTCAACATATGGCGCGCGTTGCGTAATAATTTTACCCTCGGCCTGTGCGACACAGCCAGCAACAGCCATAATGACACGCTCGCCTGTTTGGTCTTCGCGCTTTTCCTTGTGAGGCTTCAGACGGCCAAGATCGGAGAAAACTTTTTCAGT
Organism: Micavibrio sp. UBA2137; assembly: GCA_002328415.1. Lineage (GTDB taxonomy): Bacteria > Pseudomonadota > Alphaproteobacteria > Micavibrionales > Micavibrionaceae > UBA2137. Next base: position 252,041 of record DCXL01000004.1, read on the forward strand.
GGCTTTCTCGCGAATATGGCAGGTATTTAATACCATCATATCAGCGTCTTCTGCGTTTTCTGTCAGTGAATAACCAAGAGGCTTCAAGACATCGGCAATGCGATTGGAATCATACACATTCATCTGACATCCCCATGTCTTGATGAATAAATTTTTCTTCCGCAATTCTGTTGTCTGTTGGCTCTGGCTCATAATCATAATTTTCGGTTAGTAATTTCAAACGCTATTAACCACTTCTCTTAGCAAAAATCAAGTTTTACTGGACAGTGATTTTGCAATGTCTCATATATTTGAAGCGATTTAACTTATTTTAAAAAGGCCTTCTAATGACAATTCGCCAAAATGCTATTTTTTTCATATTAATAAGTCTCTTATTTGTTACAGCCAATCAGGCGCAGGCACGCACATGTTACACAATGCCCGAAGCAGAAGCGGAGCAGGGCATTCGTATTCATAGTGAGCTTATGGTGATTTCTTTGAACTGCCAGCATCTTTACCCGCAAACACCGATGACGCTTTATCAGAAATACAGGTTATTCACATCTCGCAATGCGAACCTTTTTGCCGAATATGAACGCGAACTTTACAATTATTTCCAACAGCGTGGAGACAAGCCAGAAGTGGCTTTAAACGCCTTGCGAACCAAGTTTGCTAACCGTATTTCAAATGATGCGGCTAAGATGCGGCCAGATATGTTTTGTTCTTATTACGGAGAACGTATTGATAAGGCGGCAAATATGAATAACATGGAATTGCGTCGTTGGGCGGGAACATTTTTTGAAAAATACCCTGTTCAACAACCATTTTGCACAGCACGCAGGTAGATAGAAAGCGAGAGGGTAAAATCAATGAGTGAACAAGGTTGTATAGCAAATCAAGGCTTTGATAGCACAATAGACTGTCTTTTTGGTAAAATGGCAGATGTTGCAGAGGGCATCGTTTTTTACTCAAAGGATTTCACGCTAACATCCGCCGATGGCACAGTCTCGGAACACACATTACCCTTCATCATTGTTTGGTTGGCCGCAGCGAGTATCTTTTTCACGCTTTATCTTGGTTTTGCAAATTTTCGTTATTTCAAACATGCCTGTCAGGTTGTCACAGGAAAGTTTGATAAGAAGAACGAAAAGGGAGAGGTCAGTAGCTTTCAAGCTTTGAGTGCTTCGCTATCTGGGACAGTGGGTCTTGGAAATATTGCAGGTGTTGCTATTGCCATATCACTTGGTGGTCCCGGTGCTGTTGTTTGGATGACCATAATGGGTTTAATGGGAATGAACACGAAATTTGCAGAAGTTATGCTTGGTGTGAAATATCGTGAGCATCACAACCCAGATGAGCCCAAATCCTTTTCTGGGGGGCCGATGTATTACCTGAAGCAGGCCTTTGTGAAGCGCAAAATGCCTGAGGTTGGAACGATTGTTGCCATTTTCTTCGCTCTTTGCTGTATTGGGGGTGCTTTTGGAGCAGGGAATATGTTTCAGGCCAATCAGGCCTATGGTCAAATTGTAAGCATTACAGGTGGTGAGGCGAGCTATTTTGCCGATAAAGGGTGGCTTGTTGGTGTCGTCATTGCCATCTTTGCGGGTCTAGTCATTTTAGGTGGGCTAAAGTCGATTGCAGGCGTTGCCTCACGTCTTGTGCCGTTGATGGGCGGTATTTATCTTCTCGCAGGATTAATTGTGATTGGTATGAATTACGACAAAATAGGCCCTGCTTTTGTGACAATTTTCAATGATGCCTTCACACCAGCGGCAGGAATTGGTGGCCTTGTCGGTGGCTTGCTTGTGGGTGTTCAGCGTGCGTCCTTTTCAAATGAGGCGGGTCTTGGGTCTGCGGCAATTGTGCATGCGGCGGCCAAAACAAATTATCCTGTGCGTCAGGGGTTTGTCGGTATGTTAGGCCCGCTTGTTGATACAGTTCTGATTTGTAATGTTACAGCGCTTGTTATTGTTGTGACAGGTGTTTATCAGTCAACTGATGGTATGCAAGGCGTTGAAATGACATCTCTTGCCTTTGGCGATGCGATTAGCTGGTTTCCATATATTCTAACGTTAACTGTTATCCTGTTTGCCTTTTCGACAATTATTACGTGGTACTACTATGGTGAGAAAGCTCTAGGCTACATCGTTGGTGAGAAGAAATCCGTCATCATTGGGATGAAGGTTGTTTTTCTTTTTGCAATTATCTTGGGTGCATCGGCTGAGCTAAGGAATGTTATTCGCTTTACAGATGCCATGATACTCTCGATGGGTATTCCCAACATCATTGGCCTTTACATGTTAGCCCCTGAGATCAAAAAGGATTTGAAGGCTTACACGAAAAAATTTCTAGCTAAACCTGCTAAAAAATAGCTTTATTTTCGCTATTTCATGGAATTGGGCGTGACAAAGTAATGTGAATTGCTAAACTTTATTGCGCGTTTAAACCTGTTCTTAAGGTCTTGTGGCGTATAACAAATCATATGACACATCTATGTGGGAAAAAAGTGTCGGAGTTTACTTATGGCTAAAACCAAGTTCTGTGAGGGTTTGTCTGACATATCTGATAGCTATATGGCCATCATCTTTGATGAGTGGGGCGTACTTCATAATGGCAAAAAAGCCTATGACGGTGTTGTGGATTGCCTGAAGGAACTTCGTAATCGCAAAAAAACAATTATCCTGCTCTCTAATCACGCCTGTACAGCCGCTGAAAATAAAGAGCGTTTGAAGAAGATTGGTATCGGGCCTAGCCTTTACGACAAAATTATTACAACTGGCGATTACATTGCCACTCATATTGCTGATAAGGATAAAGCGCCTTTTGATAAAATGGGCAAAAAATGCTTTATGTTTCATAGTGGTGAACCCTTCGAGTTTATGAAGGATTGCGATGTCACTTATGTTGAGAAAGCAGATGATGCTGATTTTGCACTCGTCACAGGCTGGGATAAATTTAAAGGACCTGCTGCAGACTACGAAGATACGCTAAAGACCATCGTGCGTAAGGGTATCCAAACTATTTTTGCTGTACCAGACAGTCAGGCCTTGTTTCACCCTTCATTTATTACGGGCCCTGGTGTTGTTGTTCGCAAGCTTAAAAACTATGGCGGTGTGATTACGTCAGTTGGAAAACCATACAAGCCGATTTTCCATGAGGTCATTGAGTATTTGCAAGGCAAGGATATTTATCCGGGGCAGGCCGTTATGGTTGGTGACACAATGGCTCACGATATGATTGGGGCAGATGTTTCTGAAATTGATTCCTGTTTTGTCCGCTCTGGTATTCATGCAGGTGCGTTCCGCAATGCATCGGGGCCAGCCGACATTGATCAGGCGCTCAATGTTTTGATTGCACAATATAATATACGCCCGACCTATCTGATTGAACAGGTGCGTTGGGGCAAGGCGTTGCCTGATCGCAAGCATCGAAGACGATTGCAACCTGGCGAGCGTGTGAAGCGGCGCTTGCGTCGCCGCCCCATAAAGGATAAAAAGTAGGCCTTAACAACATAAGAGGCTAAAACGTCCTGCTATGGCGAAAAAATTAAGCAAAGCAAAAAACATCCATTTGATAAAAAGGCTAACAGGCACATATCTGAGAAGATATTTGGGGCAACTTGCTATTGCCTTTTTCTTTATGTTGGTGGCGGCGGCCGCAACGGCCGCTTTTGCAAAATTACTCCAACCTGTTTTGGATAAGGGTCTTATTGCTGTTCAAAATGACCGCGCCAGTCTTAATGAGGTCTGGTCTCTGGGCGCTTATATCTTTATTGCCTTCTTTGTAAGTGGTTTAGCCACATATATACATGTCACTAAAATGGCAAAAATTTCACAATCTGTTGTGGCGGATATTCAGCAAGATGTCTTTGGGCATTTTACAGGTATGGATTTATCCTTTTTCCATTTTTACCCTTCTGGTCAGCTTGTCTCGCGTATTATCAATGATGTTAACGTCATGCGTGTGGCGGTCACAGACAGTTTGACGGGGATTGGAAAAAATCTCTTTACGTTGATTTTCTTGATTGGGGTTATGTTATGGCAGGATTGGAAATTAGCCCTTTTTTCTATGATTATTTTTCCGCCTGCTATTATCTTCATAGGATTGATAGGTCGCCGCTTGCGCAAGGTCTCCCGTTCTATGCAGGCTGAGAACGCCACACTCATGGAAACGTTGATTGGTATTTTTCAAGGTATTCGCCAGGTGCAAGCCTATGGCATGGAGACTGAAGAACAGCAACGTGCGAAACATGTCGTAACAAATGTACGAGACCTGAACATTAAGGCCGTAAAAGTTGGTAACCTTAGTACCCCCATGAATGAAGTGCTGGTTGGTTTTATTGTCGCCATCATCATTATTTACGGCGCACATCAAATTGCAGATGGACAGCTTACTCCAGGTAAGTTGATATCCTTTATTGCAGCGTTCTCATTGGCTTATGAACCGATGAAGCGACTTGCGAAACTAAATAATTCACTTCAGATTGGTTTAGGTGCAGCTGATAGAGTGCTTGCCATGATGGATACGCCGCCCAAAATCAAAAACTTGAGCGGCGCTAAAAAGCTCAGTGCGAAAAGCTGCAAGGTTAAATTTGAAAATGTCAGCTTTTCTTATGAGGATGAAGAGGAGCGCGCGCTTAATGATGTGTCAATTACACTCAATCCGCGTCAGGTGACAGCACTCGTTGGTCCTTCTGGCAGTGGTAAAACGACTATTTTAAATCTAATTCCGCGTTTTTATGACCCCGATAAGGGTAAGATTTTGATCAATGGTCAGGAATTGCGCAAAACACGTCTTGAAGATTTACGCGAGCATATCGCGCTCGTTTCACAGGATATTACAATTTTTGATGATACGGTTATGGCCAATATTGGATATGGACGTAAAGGGGCAACTGAGACTGATATTGAACAAGCGGCTAAAAATGCTGCGGCCTATGACTTTATTATGGAGATGCCAGAGGGGTTTCAAACACGTTTAGGCGAAAATGGAGTAAAACTTTCTGGCGGGCAAAAGCAACGTATAGCCATTGCGCGCGCAATGTTGAGGGATGCGCCTATACTCTTATTGGATGAGGCGACCTCTGCATTGGATAATGAGTCTGAAAAACTTATTCAGGAAACACTCGCAAAATTGCAAAAGGGAAAAACAACACTTGTAATTGCGCATCGTCTGTCCACCATACGTGTAGCTGACAAGATTATTGTGCTCGATAAGGGGCAGGTAATAGAGCAAGGGACGCATGACAAGCTCATGGAAAAAGAGGGTATGTATAGACGTCTTTATGAGCGCGGTCTTGAGGAGTAAATCCATGCGTCATTTTATACTGTGTCTGTTTCTTCTCTTTTCTGCACAGGCTCAGGCGCGCGCACAATCATATGTTAGGATTTTTTCACCCGAAGGCGTGCAGAGAGCTGAGATTGCAGTAGAAATAGCAGGCACGCCTGAATTGCGCACAAAGGGCCTTATGTTTCGCACAGAGTTGGATGATGAGGCTGGTATGTTGTTTGTCTTTCCAGATGAAAGGCCGCGCAGTTTTTGGATGAAGAATACACTCTTACCTCTTGATATTATTTTCTTTAATTCAAGTTTTAGTGTCGTGAATATTGCACGAGGCACGCAACCTTATTCATTGGCATCTATTCCATCCTTATTTCCTGCAAAATATGCGCTTGAGATAAATGCGGGTCAGGCAGAGGCGCTAAATGTAAAAAAGGGCGATATGCTAAAAATATATCAAAATGAAGCAAATAAGCCTTGAAGTCCGCAAAGGCATCATGTAAATCTTTGCGGTGGTTACGGAGTGTAGCGCAGCCTGGTAGCGCATCTGCTTTGGGAG
>DCXL01000004.1:258165-417649 GCA_002328415.1 Micavibrio sp. UBA2137
CGCATCTGCTTTGGGAGCAGAGGGCCGGGGGTTCGAATCCCTCCACTCCGACCATTTATCCTAGGACCCGATCTTATGAGTTTACACGTTCGCATTTTTAAACCCGCTAAAAGCGCTATGACCTCTGGTCGTGCAAAGACGAATGAGTGGGTTTTAGAATATGAAACAGAAACACCGCGCACACCCGATCCGCTAATGGGATGGCAATCTTCACAAGATACGCTTAATCAGGTCACACTTAATTTTGATACAATGGAAAACGCGGTTCAATATGCTATTGCAAAGGGCTGGGTTTATACTGTTCTTCCGCCACAGGAAAAAGCTTTGCGTCCGCGAAATTACAGTGATAATTTTAAATATGTGCCACCGCAGGCTGAAAAGAGACCTGTAAAAAAGAAAAAGGTTGCGCAAAAGAAGAAAATAGCGCGTCCCAAATCGGTCAAAAGTTAGGTCCCGTAGCTCAACTGGATAGAGCAACTGCCTTCTAAGCAGTAGGTTGTAGGTTCGAGTCCTACCGGGATCGCCATTCATTAAGGGTTGTCTAGTTGTGAGTAGCATTAAATACCGTCCAGATATTGATGGTTTGAGAAGTATTGCGGTTTTGGCCGTTATTTTTTTTCATCTTAATTTCTTATGGATTCCAGGTGGCTATGTTGGCGTTGATATTTTCTTTGTGATTTCAGGCTATCTAATTACTTCAATTATTCTAAAGGAAATTGATAGGGGTGCATTCACGCTCGTCAATTTTTATGAAAGACGTATAAGGCGAATAATACCTGCTGCCTTTGCAACCGTAGTAGTGTCATCTCTATTTGCGTATGCGCTATTACTTCCTAGAGATTTGGATGAATATGCGTATAGCGTCGTTGCAACCGTATTTTATGTATCAAATCTCTTTTTTTGGACAAAGAATGGCTATTTTCAGCCAACAGCCGAGGAAAAGCCACTGCTTCACACGTGGTCCTTAAGTGTAGAGGAGCAGTTTTATATTTTCTTTCCGCTTTTTGTCCTGATAAGTCTACGTTTTGTTAATAAAAAGACATTGTTTATTATCCTTGTGTTGTTGTCAGTCGTATCACTGGGGATTGCACAGAAGCTCCTGTCTAGCTTTTCAGGAACAAACACAGCCTTTTATTTCCTGCCAACACGTGCATGGGAGTTGGCAATAGGTGGCTTATTGGCCTTTAATGTCTTTCCTCCGCTAAAGAGCCAGTTTTCTAAGAGTTTGATTTCTTTTACAGGAGCGGCTCTTATTTTTTATGCGGTTTTCTTCTTTAATAAAAACACGCCTTTTCCTGGTTTATACGCCTTATTTCCATGCCTAGGTACAGCCTGCATTATTTTTGCAGGTTTGGGTACGCCAAACTATTCGGTTTTTGCAAGATTTTTGGGGACGTCACCAGCCGTTTTTATAGGAAAAATATCGTATTCTCTTTATCTCATTCACTGGCCTGTAATTGCTTTTTGGCAGTATCGTTATGGTGCCACGCTTTCTGTATTGGAGCAGCTTGGTATTCTGGGGCTTACTTTTGTCATGGCAGTCTTAAGCTGGAAATATATTGAAAATCCATTTAGGAACAGTGATTTTCTTAAAACCAAAACAGTTTTTCTGACAACATTTGCCATTATGTTTCTTTTATCAGTCGTTTCCTATTTTACTGTTTCTGCGCATATAGGTGAAAAGAGGATGTCACCGCAGGCCCTTTCAATATTAGAGGCGGTTGAAAATCATAATCCATTGAGAGATAAGTGCAATTATAACAAGGATCCAGTCGACCCCACTGAACTTATTTCCCTCTGTACTATTGGTGATGCTTCAGCGGGACCTGTTTCTGCGATCGTTTGGGGGGATTCGCATGCGGATGCAGTCGTACCCGCCGTTGATGAAGTCCTAAAGCAAAAAGGCAAAGCTGGGCTGCAATACACCAAAAGCTCGTGTATGCCAGTGCCAGAACTTTATTTAACGTCGGGCAGATCTGCTGAAAATTGCCTTGATTACAACAGCCGTGTCAAAAACTATATTTTAGAGAATGACGCGCTCAAATATGTCTTTATGGCGGCGCGTTGGACACGTTATCAGCACGGTGTATCAGACACATCTGATGTGCCTGTAGCGCAAGAGAATTCTGTTAGTGCGCTTGCTGAAAAATTGCAAGAGGTAGTCGCCCAGCTTAATAACGCAGGTAAGACAGTTATTATTTTTGGGCCAGTTCCAGAATTAGACTACAAAGCCCCCGACTGTCTTGCAAAGCAAGTTTTATATGAAGATTCCAAAAGGTTCTCGTGCGCAGGTCTTGATTATGCAGAGTTTGAAGAACAGCAAAATCACATCCTCTCAATTTTAAAGCCGTTGCCAAATTTGGGTGCGCACGTCATATACCCTTCTGAGCGTTTTTGTGAGGCAGGACAATGTTACGTTCATGACAATAGGAAATCCTTCTATTACGATGATAATCACCTCTCGCAATTTGGTGCTTCAAGGCTTGTTTGGGATATAGAGGAAAGTATTAACTAAGTTTTAAGATTTAAAGAATTTTTAAAGATTTTTACTTTAAAGTGGTACAGTAAGAAATAACACCAAGAAATGGGGTTAAAACTTGAGATTATTTCAACGCTACAAACGTAGAATAAATTATGTAGGCTCTGATCGCGGCTTCTCTTTCTTAGAGGTTGCCATGATTATGATTATTGCTGGGCTTATCATTGGACCTGCTTACTCTATTGTTTTTCAAGCACTTGGGCTCGGCACGAGTGAGGATCGCATGGAGCTTATTCGTGCAGGCCTTGCCGAACATTATCGGATAATGGGGCGACTTCCGCGCCCAGCAGACATTACAGCAGCGCCAGGAGATGCAGATTATGACACAGAAGCCGCTGTTGCAGATCTGATAGTTACTCCAGCAACGTCAGGAGATATATATATTGGTGCTGTTCCTATCGAAAGTCTGCGGATTGCAATGGGATGTGAGGCTTCCGCAACTCTATTAGACTGGCAAATTGCAGCTTTACGCAACCGCATTGACACAGTGCGGAAGAAGTTTATACGAAATAATGAAGATGTGTCTGCTGGAAATGACTATGAAGAAGATGATAGTGCGGAGAATAATGTAGGTCTGAAGTACAATTGCGTCACCCAAAATCACATACTTGATGAGCATGGCAACAAGTTTTTGTATGCGGTTTCAGAAAACGTGACTGACTTAACGTTAATTGATCCTTCTGATCCTTTTACGGGACAATTGCAAATTATGAATGCTGGCGGTGCCGCTGTAACTCCTGGTTTCAGGCATTGGTTTGTTGTTTTGAGTCACGGTCAAAATGCGCGTGGAGCATATGATGAAAATGGTAATTTAGGTCCCGAAATATGTGGAGCAACAGTCGCGGCTGAAAACGAGAATTGCGATAATGACCGTCGTTTTATCTCACAACATAAATCTCTCGCTGCAAATAACGGGTATTATGATGACACTATGGATTTTTCTCTTTCAGGCGTGATGGACGAAAATGATTTTTGGAATATGCGCGAGGTTGCGGGGCAGACAAAATTTAAATTTAATCCCAATGGGCGTCTTATTATTACGAATACTGAAAGTGTTGGTGCTGTTTCTGCGGGTGATGCGGTGGTTGTTGAAACAGGTAATGTTCGTGTTTCGAGTGAGCCTGGCGTTGCGACAAATGGGGGGTCAATACAAACCCGCAATGTTGATACAACAGGAACAGTCAAAGCACGTAATGATGTGCAAGTTGAAGGCAGTGGAGGGGCGGTTTATGCACCAGTTTACACCTATGCACCATAAATTAAACGTGTCCCAAAATGACAATGGCGTATCGCTGATCGAAACGGCTCTTGTAATTCTTGTGTTAAGCTTGATACTTGTACCTCTTTTTCAAACGATCACGAGCGAAAAAGAACGCCGAAAGAACTTTAGTGAAATTCAAAAACAAGATCGTCTTGTTTCTGCTGTAAACGAGTATTTTAAAAACAATCGGATGTATCCATGCCCTTCTGATTTGGCCGATACGGCAAATACAGCAAATTTTGGTTATGCCGCTGCGTGTGCTGGTGACCCTGTTGAATATGGAGCTCTTCCTTTTGCCGCCCTTCAATTGCCGTGGAATTATGCCGTTAATCGTTATGGTTGGAGATATATGTATGCGGTGACAAATGCGTTAACAACAGGGCCTGATGCGGATGGTGAAATTAAGATTAATGATAGCATAGGTGAATTTGCTAACGACGTAGATTTTGTAATTATTGATCCTGGTCCAGATGGAAAGGGGAGTGCAAATATTTTTGGCGGTGTAAGCGGACTTGCCTGCATAGGCTCAATTGATGCAGAAAATTGTAACGCAGATGATGTTTTTTCTGACCAGCCTTATGCAGCACTTGATAACAAAAACGCGGCTAACCACAATGACGATAAGCTTCTCTATTCACTCGGCACAGAAAACAACGCGATGTTCATCGTAAAAGAATCTGGAAGTGTGGGGTCAGATAAAATTGATATTATTAACCGAAATGACGGGAATATTGGTATTGGCTTTACTAAAAATGACGGTGAACTAATTGATAGAACGGTAAAGCCTACAGATAAATTCCATATCTCAGGAAGTGATTGCAATGATACTGCATGCGCCTCCAAGCCGCTGAGTGCCCGCGTAAATGGCGCAGCCATCGTAGGTGGAAGCACAAACGGTGAGAATGTGAAGGCGACTAATGCTGTGCGGGCAAGAACTAATGTAGTTTCACCAAACTATTGTTATGGCGGTGCATGTTGATGAAATTAAATAAACAAAATTTGTTTCAATCTGAATCAGGATTTACGTTAATTGAAACAGCTCTTATGGTCCTTATACTTAGCTTGATTGTTGTGCCTTTATTTAGATTCGTATCTGCGGAGCGCGCACGCTATGAAAATATAGATGACACAGCACGCCTTGAACGGATTACATCGGCATTGTCAACTTATGTTCGGCAGAATGGTGAGTACCCTTGTCCAGCACAACCAGCGCGTTCACAAGCGCATGCAAATTATGGCGATGCAATATGCAATACTGCTGGTGGCAATGTGCTTAATGCGGGTGTACGTAAAGGGATGTTACCTGTTGTTGATTTGAAGTTACCTGCCTATATGGCAACAAACAAATATGGTTGGCGTTATATGTATGCTGTAACCGCAGCCGTAACACCAAATGATGCTGCATCAGTTGCTGGAAACATTTCTGTACGTGACAAAGACGGAAACCCTATTGTGCAAGATTCCAATGGAGTGGCTAAGTTTAGTAAATTTGTGATTATTGACCCTGGTTCAGATGGAAAGGGGTCGTATAACAGTTCAGGCACGGCTAATGCGTTCAATTGCCCTGGGGCTGATCCTGGTCCTGATGCAGATGACGTTGATAATTGTGATGGTGACAACTTGTTCACGGACAAATCAATCCAGCTGCAAACTGACCCTGCTAACACCAACTATTTTGATGATACGATCGTTTATACCTTTGCAAATGAAGAGAGCACAATGTGGCAAGTAACTGTTTCTGATAATACTGATGAAGCCATAGATGTTATTCCACGTGTAAATGCGCCTATTGGAGTGGGTACAGATGACCCACAAGAGTTATTTGAAGTTGGAAGTGGGGCGGCCAATGCTGATATTAGGATAAGAAGCGGTAATTTAGAGGTTGAAAAGGACGTTATGGCAGATGATATGGTTGAAGCGGGCGTAGTTGATGCCGATAACGCAGTCATTTCTCCCGTATTTTATTATGAATAACAGTTACTTATAATTGAATGTTTAATATGAGATTTAAGATGCAAAGAAAGCGTAAAAGGAGGGGAGCCCTGCTTTTTGGCATTTCCTTATGTTTTTTCGTTTTAGTGTCTTTTTCTCAAACTGCGTCTGCGGACAAAGCTGCAAATAAAAGTTACGTGGGTGGTGATCCGTTTGTTCTAAACGAGTATTCCAGAGAAGGAAGCACTGTTTCTCTAGCAAAATCAATTTCTGTAGCAGATATTGATGTTTGTAATCATCCTGATGTTACATGCCAAAATCTTGTGTCCGGAAACCCGCAGATTGAATTTACCTGTCATGGTGCTGGCGGATCGTCTGCTAATGGGTATTGGGGGGACCCTTCATATTCTGGCGTGTGCTGGACGTCTTTGGATGTGTGCTATTTTGCGGGAACGATCAACGAGTATTGTGAGGACTATACCGCAAGCAATAGAAATATTATCTCGGAGCCATTGAACCGTCCAACAATAACAAGTTCTTCCCTTTGCTCAAGTCCTCAAAAAGGAGTATGTAACATTGAAAGCTCGGGTGGTTTTTATTATAATCAGAGTGCCGTTATAGACACATATGTCGACGATATGTTCTCAATAGATCCGAATACGAGTCTTTTTGTTGAGTATCCCGCTCTCTCTGGCGCAAATGCAACGTCATATATAGCTAGAAATAGTGTTGGGACAAACAACCGTATGATGATCCCGTCATCAACAGCTGATTTTACGAGGTTTCTAAGCAATCCCCCACCTTCTGTAACTAGGGAAAAGGCATGTCAGACGCTTTCTGTTGTTGATTTTTGTACTGCCAAAGTGAGCCCCACACCAACTACGATAGACGGTGTTTGTAAGGCAATTCCTGGCTCGCATGTAAGTCAACCTGCAACAGACACTGCCTCAGGTTGCGATGCGGGGAGTTACATTGATTTGTCTGATACATCAACGGAATGGCAATGGCGTTGTGATGGAATTGGGACGCCTGTGGGGACGAATTCACCAACTTGCACGGCTAGCAAACCCTCTGGCGGTACATTTGTGCATGTATTTACAAACGCTGAAAATACGTCGTGGGATTGTGATACTGTGTCAGGTAATATGCCTAAGTGTTTATCATGGAACCCTGGAGATGCATGCTCACCTGTAGGGCATTACTGCGTTTATGAAATTAATTGTAGTGTCAATAACACTCATAAAGAGGGGCAGTGCCAGTAATTCAAAAAATAAGTATTTAAGATATATGGTTCCTGGAAAATCTTCATTATCCACAAAAATACATAATCAGGCCTTTTAATCTTTGTGAAATTAATCGAATTAGATACAATTTTATTAAATATTTATTAAGACTCAGAGTCGTATTATAGAAAATGTATACATGTATGACTTGAGTAAATGAGGGGTTTTTGCCGATGAGCAAAACACAAAAGCAACATTTAAGAGTTTCGGCTCTATTAGCTGGCATAGTCCTTTGTGTCGGCGTTTTAATGTTTTTTGTCCAAACCGCATCTGCAAGTAAAACGGCTAATAAGAGCTATACAGCTTCTGATTCCATTAATGTTAATGAGTATTCGAGAGAAGGAAGTACCGTTACTCTTACAAAAACACTTTCAGTTTCTGATATTAATGTTTGTAGCCAATCTGATATTACCTGTCAGAATTTAGTTTCTGGTTCGCCCCGAATAAATTTTACCTGTCATGGATCTGGTGGGTCTTCTATTAATGGGTACTGGGGGCAACCCGCTTACTCAGGTGTTTGTTGGAGTTCATTAGATGTTTGTTATTTTGTAGGTACTATTAATGAATATTGTGAGGATTATACAACCGCCAATAGAAACGTTATTTCAGAGCCTTTAAACAGACCAACAATCACAAGTACATCGTTATGCTCAAGTCCTAAGAAGGGTGTCTGTGACATCGAAAGCTCAGGTGGCTTTTATTATAATCAAAATTCTGGGGGGGCGGACAACATATCGGATGATATGTTTTCAATTGCACCTAATACAAGTTTGTTTATTGAATACCCTTCCTTATCAGGTGCAAATGCAACTTCATACATTGCACGTGACGGTTCTGGCCCTTCAAACCGTATGATGATTCCATCTTCTACATCTGACTTCACAAGATTTTTAAATAATCCACCTTCGTCTGTAACAACTGAGAAGGCTTGCCAAACGCTCAGGGTTGAAGATTACTGTACTGCAGATTTAAGTGCGCCAGCCGCAACAATCAACGGTGTGTGTGGTGATATTCATACACAGACAATTACATATAGACCCACTGCTGATACTGGCGCAGGTGGTCCGCCTACGACTGAGCTCTGTAGTGCTGGTGATGATAAAACGGTCAATCTCGTTTCAAATCAATATGTATGGACCTGTGAGGGCATGGGAACACCAAAAGGGTCGGATGCATCTTGTTATGCTGATCCGACACATGGGACATGCGGGTCTAAACATAATCAAAATTACTACACAGCACCATCTAATCCAAATCTGTGTGCTACAGGAACAGCTACGGCTGTTTCAACCACAGCTACCGGTTGGGATTGGACGTGTAATTCTATACCGGCAGGTGATGGCACGACAGAAAACTGTATCGCTAACAGAAATGTTGACGGTGTTTGTGGTTCTGCAAATGGGGTAGGGGCGTATTCAGCTCCAAGTTCTGGTTTGTGTAGTGCAGGTAACCCAAGCGCTGTAACAGGAACAGGGCCTTTCAACTGGACATGTGTAGGCTTATTTGATGGAACTACAGCAAATTGTAGTGCGCCTTTAAGAGTTGATGGTGTATGTCGTACATATTCTGGCTACTCAACAACACAGCCTGCGACAAATAATGCAACGGGGTGCTCAGCAGGAACTTATGCTGACAATACAAGCAATACCGCGTCTCAATGGCGTTGGAACTGTAATGGACTTAATGGCGGTGTAAATGTTCCATGTACATCTGCACGTGGAACCGACGGTTTGTGTGGTACTGCTGATGGTGGGTCGTTTGATAGCGCGCCATCTGGGGGATCGCTTTGTAATTCAGGTACAGCAACAGCCGTCTCTGGCACAGGTCCGTGGACATGGTCATGTAACGGAACAGGGGCAAGCCCTGTCAACGATAACTGCTCAGCTGCACTTAATTGTCAGGTAAGCCCAACAGGCACAAAACAAAACGGAACATGTGGTCATGCACATGGCACAACAGTGGCAAGTGCGGGCGCTATTACAGGCTCACAGCGTTGCTTGACTGGGAGCGGCACGGCGGTTTCTGGTTCAGGCCCATATACGTGGACATGTAATGGTATAAATGGCGGTAACCCACAATCATGTAGCGCCTCTGCCTTGGCAGGTGACCCTGGTACATGTGGCTCAGCACATGGAACAACTGTCTCAACAGCGCCAAGTGGTTCATCGCTGTGTAATTCAGGAACAGCTACATCTGTTTCTGGTTCAGGACCGTGGACATGGTCGTGTAATGGAACAGGTTCTCAGGCTGGTAACAATGCAAGCTGTTCAGCTAATAAGGTCACAACTGTAAATGGTCTTTGTGGTCCTGCAGATGGAGGTACATATGCTTCTACCTCTGCTGTAAATACTGCTGGACGTTGTAATTCTGGTAATCCGACAACAGTATCAGAGAGCGGTGGGCTCTTTAATTGGACATGTAATGGCATGGGAAGCCCAGTTGGAAGCCCTGATACATGTCAGGCAACTAAGGCAACAACAATTAATGGTGCGTGTAAACCAATTTCTGGATATTACGCAAGCGAGCCTGCAACAAACAGTTCGAATGCATGTAATGCAGGTACTTTTGTAGATTTATCAGATACGGGAACGCAGTGGCAGTGGCGTTGTAATGGTGCGGGAACACCAGCAGGGACAAACTCACCAACCTGTACAGCTAATCGTGCAACAACAGTTAATGGTGCGTGTAAGCCTTACTCCGGTACACATTCTAGCCAACCTGCAACAAATAATTCAACTGGCTGTAATGCAGGTAGTTACGTAAACCTTTCAGATACAGGAACACAATGGCAGTGGCGCTGTAATGGTACTGGTACGCCAACTGGGTCAAACTCACCTATATGTGTTGCAGATAAGGCGCCTACTGGATATTGGGGTGGGCATCCAACTACGCCGTTCAGCATTCAATACGGTACTTCGCCAGATATTATGATGAGCCAGTTTGACTTTGATTGTGGAGCTATTGAGCCATCGGCATGTCAAGGATGCACAAGCTTTCCAGCTGTAATTTGTACGCCAGGTGCGGCCTGTGACCCATCTGTAGACACTGGAATATGTCTGATTAACCAACGTTCGTGCAGTTCTCCGAGCATCGATGCGACGGTGTGGGATAGATATCGTTGCACATCAACACCAGGCCCGTGATATAGTGATTATAGACTTTAAAGGAAGTGAAAATGATAAATTTTGGAAAAAGTAAGGATTGTAAGGCATTTAAAGCAATGTCATTCTTTGCTATTGTCTTTTTACTTTTCATTTTTGCATCTTCGCCTTCTCACGCACTGGTCAATGGGGCTTGTGGTCCTTCAAATGGTGGTAAATTTAGAACGATGCCTACACAACCCGCAGAAAAATGTGCGCGTGGTCTTGATACAACAACAACACAATCTGGTACGAACTGGCGTTGGACCTGTACGGGGTCTGGTGGCGGAACAACAGCAACCTGTACAGCAGCACAATGTGGTTCTGTTGCGGGGGATTGCAAAACATTTTCTGGTTATTTTGCTGCGCAGCCTGCGTCTTCAACAGCAAACGCTTGTAATATTGGCGACTATGCAGATACGGCTGACACAGCAACATTGTGGCAGTGGAATTGTGCAGGACGTGGAACGCCTGCTGGTGCAACGGATGCCTGTACGGCAAATCGTGCAACAACGGAAAACGGTGCCTGTAAGGCCATTTCAGGATATTACGCAAGTGAGCCGGCAACAAACACAGCAAATGCTTGTAATGCGGGTACTTTCGTAGATCTATCAGATACTGGAACACAATGGCAATGGCGTTGCAATGGGGCTGGAACGCCAGTGGGAACAAATTCACCTACATGTACAGCAAACCGTGCCACAACTGAAAATGGCGCGTGTAAGGCGATTTCTGGAAACTATGCTAGCCAACCAGCAACAAACACTGCCTCTGGATGTGATGCAGGTTCTTATGTTGACCTTGCCGATTCAGGAACACAATGGCAGTGGCGTTGTAACGGGACAGGAACACCGACTGGTACGAATTCACCTACCTGTTCGGCCAACAAGGCCACGACAGTTAACGGTGCCTGTAAACCAATATCTGGATATTATGGTAGCCAGCCTGCTACGAATACTTCTAATGGGTGTAATGCTGGTTCATACGTAGATCTTGCGGATTCAGGTACGAAATGGCAGTGGCGCTGTAACGGAACAGGAACGCCAACTGGAACAAATTCTGTGACGTGCCAGGCCGACAAGGCAACGACAATTGATGGAGCGTGTAAACCAATTTCTGGTTATCATGCAACCCAACCTGCAACTGATAGTGCCTCTGGGTGTAATCAGGGTAACTTCTTTGAGCTTGCCGATAACGGAACAACTTGGAATTGGCGTTGTAATGGTGCAGGAACACCAACTGGTACAAATTCTGGTACATGTACTGCCCAACGCCGCACAACATTCAACGGGTCTTGTGGTGCTGCGGCTGGTGGAACGTATAGTTCACCCCCCTCAACAAGCCTCTGTTCATCTGGTCAGTCAACAACTGTGACACTGTCTGGCTCAACATATAACTGGTCGTGTAATGGTGGCGGGCAACCTGCTGGAACAAATGCACCATGTACGGCGACAAAGGCTGCATCTTGTCCTGATGGGCCAACTGGGCCTGCGGTCAATGCAACCTGTGGTGTGCATCATAATGAAACCTTTACATCTACACCATCAGGCAGCACAAGCCTCTGTCAAACGGGGACTGCTTCTGCGGTTAGCTTGACTGGCTCAACCTACACATGGACATGTTCAGGTATTTCTGGCGGTACAAATGATAGCTGTAGCGCTATGAAAAAAGCCGTTACTGGATGTACTATGAGACACCCTGTCGTTTGGTCAGTTCCTGGTGGAATGTCTGGCGCGAGACAATGTGCTGAATATTTCCGTAGCGCAAGTCAGACAGGGCCATTTGAAGAGACTAATCATGCTTATGGTTCATCAGGCATGCTTGTCTCTGGCTATTGTGCTTCAGGCGGAGCTTCTGGCTGTCATGGTACTGTAGATTGGACATGTAATAGTGATGGCAGTTTCACCTTTACCAATAAAATTTGTAATACAGGTGATTGGCCATAAACAAATTAATTGCGAACAATATGTTTGGATAAAGATCTAGGAAAGAAATATGTTTAAAATTAATTGCAAAGAAAACATTAAGTTTTGCGCTATACCATTTTTGGTAATGCTCTTATTTACGATGTTTCTTCTTCATACCGATCAATCTTGCGCGGGAGGGCGTTCTGGGGAATGTGGGCTTGCTCATGGCACAGAATTTGGGACTGCCCCTACAGACAAATCTGCTCTGTGTGCTCGGGGTGTTTCTTCAACTGTTACAGTAAATGCTTCTAATAAATGGGTTTGGAGTTGTTCTGGATCAGATGGCATTAATGCTAGTTGCCAAGCTGATAATTGCGGTACCCCGCCTCCGGCATCACCTAATTGTGGGGGGTCATACAAATTTTATTCCTCGTCACCTTCTACAGCACAAAATGATATGACATGTACTTCTGCAACAGCACCTCGTGCATGGGACAAGGGCACATCATCATCTCATTCAAGTGCTGCTTGGCTTAATGAAGGTCAATTAATAGACACTACGTATAAAACTGCACAGTGTGTGAGCCATTCTTCTTGTGCCCCACCGCCCGGATCTTGCACATACGGAGGTAATACCTATGCAGATGGTGCAAAAATTTCGCAAACTCAATACATGTGTGGCAATGGCGAAATGTATCTTGGTGTGAAAAGATGTTGTAATGGAACGCCAAGAGATCTTGTGATTGAAGATTGTGGTAACTATATAGGACAAACATGTCCGTAAATTCAGTATAAAAAAGCGGCTTAAAGGCCGCTTTTCTTTTGAATTAATATTTCAATTTAAAACGCGTATTGCCACCCAGCTTGTATACGGAAATCTGTTTCCATTTGAGGTCCGTTCAAGTCACGATAAAGTGGTGCAGTTGCCTCTATACCAAAACGCTGCCCTTTAAGAACGCCTTGTGTGCCTAATAAATTAACACCTAGTCCAAGTTCAAGTGTCTTCCCGCCATAATTATCAGGGTTGGCGGTTTGCACAGGGGCAATAATAGAGCTATCAACACCATCTATATCGCTTTGTGTTGTTCCAGTCAGGCGTAGGGATGTGCTTATCCAATCGGCCCAGCCATAGCTTCCCCAAGCGGTCAATGCATGTTTGTCACCAAGGGCGTAGCCTTCGCTATTTTCACCCTCGAGACGGATTTCGCTTGTATACTGAGCGCCCCAGCCAAAATTTTTGACGTTACCCGAGTAGGTCAAACCAGGCAAAAAATCATAAGTCCCTGAACCTAATTGCATCGCATAGGGCAGGCGTATGCTTGGACGCATACCCATAGGTGTGAGTACCTCATCCTCCTCATCAATGCTCCCTGTGGGAAGGCTTAACCCCGCGTTCAAATGCACGTGATGAATAGCATCGTCATAAAGACGAATAAGAGCGCCTAACTTTGTATCGCCCCAGCCTTGAGTGTTTGTTTCAAAACGGCCCAGCTCTGTCGTGCCCATACCACCTGCAAAAGTAATATGATCCATTGATTTTTTGGTATAGTTGGCCATTGCCATTAACGTGACATCATCATTTAACCCATACATCGCGCCAAACATATGCATTTGCATGGACATTTCCGTGGGAACAACACGCAAAGTAGGAGGTTGTCCCATCACCGAGGCAAAACGGTTTGGGGTCGTGGTTGCGATTTCCTCTGGTGTTACACCACGAGTGCCAATCCGATTGCCATCCATATCCATGTGT
The DNA here is from genome assembly GCA_002328415.1 of Micavibrio sp. UBA2137. GTDB lineage: Bacteria > Pseudomonadota > Alphaproteobacteria > Micavibrionales > Micavibrionaceae > UBA2137. The sequence goes on from DCXL01000004.1 coordinate 271,981, forward strand.
GAATAGCGATAGGATAACATCCACTTGCCTTTTTCATGCATATGATCATCCATAACACCAATAGGTGCATGTGCATTTGAAACAGCAATTCCGTTCCGATAGCAGCTTGTGCATATTTCTGCGGCCATTGAAGTAGATGAAAATGATAAACCGATGCAGGCAATACCTGCACTTAATAAAGTTTTCTTAAAAGTCATTATTTGTCTCCCTAATAGACAATTTAAATATATGTGTTTGAGATTTGTCTTCTAGGCAGGGAGAGGAGGGGCACGTGATTTATAAGATAAAATGAAGTGAGTTGATTTATCTTGAATAATCAACTTTGTTTGTGCCGATGTTTGCTGAATAAGTGCATGAAAATCAAGGTCTGGCGATAGAGCGTTTAAATGTGAAGCTAAACAGAAATCACATTTTCTTTCGGCAAAATCTTCTGAAGTTTGCGTGTCTTCATTGGATTGGTTTACGATTTTTTCGATGCCGTAACTGGTACAAATTTCAATGATGGTGGTTGAATTACCACTGATGAAGGCACAGGCAGGGGATATCCATGACGTAAAGAGGCTTAAACAAATAACAATGGCTATAGTGCGCTGTATGGATAAATTTTGCATTGAACAAATCTAGTAAAAGTTACTGATGCGTTTTTATTTTATGTTGAGGGATATGTCTAGCTATATAATGATTTTTCTAAGTGTAAAACATTATAAGGGTCGATTTTCTTACATTCGACTGTTATTTTCTAAGTCAAAGATTCTAATAACTTTAAATCAAAAAGAAGATTATCACTGTGCGTATCCCCTCCATTGAAGAAGCTGAGGCCTTTTCAGGTCAAAGACCAAGTATTGATGATTATATTCATGAGATGTGGGAGGTTCTCAGTTTTGATCATGAGGATTTATTCTTAGGTGGGGCACGTGACACACTTTTGCCGCATGACCCTAATGAATCTCACTATGTTTATGTTTCTGAAAAGGAAAATCTTGCGGAGGTGCAAGATTATTACGCACAAGTTCGCGCCACCGTCATTGATAAAATTCGCAATGGCGAAATTGAGGGGTACGCAGAAGGTGATGTGCTTGATATAGAGATTAAACAATTGCCACATGATAAGCCGGGTATTTTGCACATACCCAAGCGCGGTCTAAGCCCTGGAATTGACCGATACTCCAAGGGCACTTTTTATAATTGGGATAGCGCCTTTATGATCCGCGGGTTGGTTCAGGATGGCATGGTCGACCTTGCAAAAGACATGGTCGATAACCTGCTTTATGAGATTGAACATTATGACGGACCGCTCAATGCGAACAGTACTTTTTGCCTCAGTAAAGATGCTCAAGGCAATTTAAGAAAGCCACGTGCGCAACTTCCTCTTGTTGCTTCAAAAGTTCTCAATGTTATTTGTAATTGGAGCAAGTTAAAAAGTGAAGGTGGGGAGAGTAAGCTTGAATGGCTTAAGAGAGCAACTGCGCTCTGTGAAAAACACCACGAACATTGGATGACTGGCGCACATTACGACGGGGCAACAGGACTTTCAAAATTTGACACGAACCATGATTTACCTGGCGTGGAGGTGATTTATGCAGAACCTGACCATTATCGCCATGCCTATGACACGCTGTATGACATGTATGAGCGCAATAAAAATAACAAAACACCTATCGCAGACAGACCCTATCAGGAACGCAAGGACGCTTATTATGTTGAAAATTTCCTCGCACTTGATGAACAGGGTACGCCCGTTGCATTCAGCCAGAACGCTGAAACAGGAGAGGTGAGAGGGCTGACAGCGGCTTTTTTTAGAGGCGATTGGGCTATGCGTGAGAGCGGGTTTGATCCATCCCGCCGCTTTGGCTTTATGAATGTTGATATCATTAATCACATTCCTGTTTGTTTAAATGCCTTCCGCAAAAATATGGAAGACAGTTTATCAGAATTGCATAAAATACTAGCAACGGAGGAGCCTGATAACCCGCAATGGCACGAGGGGGCTTCTCGATGGGCGGCTATGGCGCAAAAAACAAAAGACGCAATGCAAGAGCATCTTTGGGACGATGGAGCCCCACAGTACAATGACGACGATCCCAAAAATGAAGCCGACCCAATGCCCCCAACATTTCGTGACCTCAATATAAATCCACTGGCTGAGAAGTATAAGATAGGAAAATTTCGTCGCTACAATTTTGTGAGTACGAGCGCTGCTCCCCTTTGGACAGGAATTGCAACAGAGGCGCAAGCTGCGCAAATCATAGAGAATGTCCTACCACTTTTAGAGAGGGAGTATGGGGTTAGAACAAGTACGCGTCATTCAGGATGTCAGTGGGATTACGAGATTACCTTCTCTCCAAATGAAGTAATGATGGCAGAGGGTGCGGAAAAGAGCGGCTATTATCATACGGCTTTGCGTTTAAGGAAAAAGCGAATTCACGCAATCGAAAAGGAATATAAACGCACGGGCTTTATTTGGGAAAAAATGGAGGTTTTGAACGGCACGAACCAGACAGGTCAGTATATTGGAGAAGGCGTAGGTTATGCTACCAATGATCGTGGATTTGGCTGGACAATTGCCGAGTATATCGACGCCCAGCATGCAATTTTACGCCTTGAAAAGAAGATAGCAGGTGAAGACCCGAATGAACCAAACATCGTAACAAGTTATCTGGTGATATCTGAAGGCACGGCAATACCACCCAAAGACGCGCATCTTGCACATTTGGATAAGCTGTAAAATTTTTTGGAAAAGAAGAAAAAAAATGGCTCCTCGGGCCGGATTCGAACCAGCGACCAAGTGATTAACAGTCACCTGCTCTACCACTGAGCTACCGAGGAACACTAGATGCGTTTTTAATAAGGTTGGCTTGATTTGTCTAGTCTAAAAACGAAAAATTTATGGTTTTTTGTGTTTCTAGGAACAATGGACGTATTTTACCCGTTAACAATGGGAGTTAAATGTGAATAAGGGATGAAAAATGAATTGGCTTACCATAGAACTTAGCGAAATAAATGGAATAATTTTTTCTGCTGCACTTATCTATATTATTTTACTTGTATTAGTGAAAATAAGCGGTTTAAGAAGCTTTGCAAAAATGTCGGCATTTGATTTTGCGGTCACAATCGCTGTGGGTTCAATAATTGCCGATACAGTTGTCACTAAGAGTACAACTGTTGCAGAGGGCACGCTTGGGATAGCAATGCTTTTCTTGTTACAAACCTGTTTTGCTATTTGGCGTAGATATAGAGAAAATACGCATTTAGAAAACAAGCCGCTTTTATTGATGGATGGTAACAAAATTCTCAATGAGAATATGAGATCTGCAAATATTACTGAAGCTGACCTGATGGCCAAGTTACGCGAAGCTAATGTTATAGAGTTGTCGGAAGTTAAAGCCGTAGTGCTGGAAGCGACTGGTGATGTATCCGTACTTCATTCGAAAGACGACAAAAAGTTAGCCGATTGTTTGTTGAAACAAGTTAGAAGATAGTTAATTGGAGGCCCACGTCGGAATCGACCACAGCTTTTGCTTTGCAAAAGCGTGATTATTTAAATGGTTCGTATTTCGGCTGGTTTGTATTTTGCAAAAAGAGTAATGGAGGCACGGGCCGGAATCGAACCGGCGTACAAGGATTTGCAGTCCTCTGCATAGCCATTCTGCCACCGCGCCTTGGAAACATTGCAGAAAGATAGTTGTTACCATTGTTAATCTGAATAATCAATTGGCTTTTTAAGATCTGATTTGCAAAATAACTGGTTTTTACCACGGCGTGCTTTAAATCTTTCAAAGTTTATGCTTTTACGGTAAAAAGAATATGCAGTTCTTGCATCGTTTAAGCATTGAAATAAAGGATTACAAAGCAATCATGTCACATGATAATACAGCATTACGCGATCACATGGTCTGGTCACAAATTGAGCCAGACGGCGTTCAAGATAGTAAAGTTTTAGAGGCGTTTCGCAAAGTTCCTCGTGAAGCTTTCTTACTGCCTGAAAAATCTTTTAAGGCATATCTGGATGAAGATGTGCGCACGGAGAATAACCGTACTTTGCTAGCCCCATCATTACATGCGCGTATGTTGCAGGCTTTGGATATTACCAATAATGATATTGCCCTTGTGATTGGGGATGCCAATGGATATGGCTGTTGCGTAGCGTCTGAGCTTGCCAGTACTGTTGTTCAGTTGGATGCCTCTCAGAACGTGATTGCACGTTCAGAAGAGCATTTTAACAATATGCATGTTGTAAATGTCGTCAGCACGCAGGGCGATATGCACGGCGGGTGTACCGAGCATGCGCCTTATAATGTGATTTACATTAATGGCGCAATTGCGCGAAAGCCTGAAAATATTCTGAAATGCCTTACTGATGGGGGGCGTTGCGTTTGCCTTATCCAGCCCAAGCCACGTGTGTCTGGTCAGGTTGTCCTGTTTGAAAAAGTGGATGAGAATAATTTTTCTGAAACACCTTTGTTTAATGCGCAAGCCCCTTATTTGGAGGGATTTGCCCCAGTTGAGGAGTTTTCTCTTTGAAGGTTATGGCCCTCAAATATTTGATACTGATTGCCTGCCTGACATTTTTTGTGCCTCTTAAGGCAGGCGCATCTGATAATGGGTTTTCACTAAAGGAGGCTTTACAACTTGCTTTAGAAAACAATGCAACTTTGGCGGCCGCGCGTCAGAATTATTATGGCGTTGCTGAAAATCTTGCGCAGGCTGTCTCGGGCTTTCGTCCAGATGTGAGTATTAATGGCGATATAACAAACATCCAGAGTCAGCCTGAGGGGAACTCCTTTATCACACAAGAGGGGGGTAATTTGTCCCGCGGGGCAAGTATTGATGTTGTTCAGCCTGTTTTTCGTGGCGGGTCAACCTCGGCAGAGGTGCGCGCTGCACGTAATGCCATCACGGCGCAGCACTGGCTTTTAAAAGAGACCTATCAAGATGTATTGGGCAATGTTGCGCGGGCCTATTGGGATATGTCCCTTCAGGCCGATACGCTTGCGCTTAATGTGTCTAACAGAGAGTTGCTGCAGAAACAATTAGAGGAAAATCAGGCACGGTTTGAGGCAGGTGAGCTGACGCGTACAGATGTTTCGCAAGCCAAATCAAGGTTGGCGGCGGCAACAGCCTCTGTTGCATCTAGCCAGAGTGCTTTAAATAATGCAAAGGCAAAGCTAGCGGAGTTGATCCGCGTGCCTGTAGAAACTGTTGATTTTGAGACTTTTGACAAGCTTGAAGGTTTTCCTGAGACCGTAACGCAAGCGCTTGAGCTTGCTGATAAACAAAATCCGTCCTCTGTGGCCGCACGTTTTCTACATAACGCCTCCGTTGATGGTGTCAATAACGTGATTGGTGAATTGTTGCCGCAAATTAATCTTGTGGCTCAGGCGCAGGAGACCAAGGATCCTTATCCTGGTTTTTTGGATAGCGAGAGAACAGAAACAATTCAATTAAACGCAACAATTCCTCTTTATCAATCAGGTGCAACACGATCGCGCGCTCGTCAGGCTAAATATGCAGTGGCTGAGAATAAAGCTACTCTTATTGAAACCGAGGAGGAGGTGCGCACTAAGGCTATCCAATCGTGGGAGGCTTACAAGTCCGCAGAATTTGAGATAGAGGCCTTTGAGGAGCAGATTGAAGCGGCCACCGTAGCGCTTGAAGGTGCAGGCGAGGAAGTGCGCTATGGCCTTCGTGCTGCCATTGATGAGCTGGATGCCCAGCAAGAGTTACTTGATGCGCGTGTGTCGCTTGTACGCTCTCGTTTTAACCGTGCGAATGCCGCCGTAGATGTGATGCAGGTCACTGGCCAGTTTTTGCCTGCCCAACTGGGCTTAGATATGTCAACACTTCCGCAAAACCAGGAGGTTATGGACAAAATCGGTGGTAATTGGTTTGGTTTAGATGTGGATTACACGAAATAGTGTCTTTGCGCACTTTGACATGGAAGCCACAAAAAGTGATACTCGGGTATTAAACCAAGAATTTTTTGTTACGGGATGACTATGGCCGCGCAGGAAGAAGACCCATCAATCGAAGAGATTTTGGCATCTATTAGACAGATTATTTCAGATGATGAAGAGGAGGCTACGCCTGCTCAAAAAGCACCTGAAGCCCCCAAGAAGGCTGAAAAGAAATCTGAGCCAGTTGTCGCGCCTGAGCCAGAGGAAGATATTCTTGATCTCAATGATATGGTTGATGTTGATGATGAGGAAGATGATTTTGTCATTGGCGCAGATGATATTGATGACGAGGAAGATGCATTTCCAGAACCAAATTTTGATGTTGACGACGATGAGGCAGAGGATGTTCATGCGGCAACAGAAGATGATATTGATTTAGAGCTTATGGATCATATCGTTGCAGATGAAGAGGATTTTGATGTGAGTGAAGATAATTCAGAAATTATCTCGGACCGTGCTGCCGAGGAGGCCGTGGGTGCGTTAAGCAAACTAGCCCAAAATGTTGCGTTGAGTAATCGCAGTGCTGATGTAACCTTGGAGGACATTGTGAAGGAGCTTGTGCGTCCTATGTTGCGTCAATGGATTAACGAAAACATGTCCGATATTGTTGAGGCACTGGTCGAAAAAGAACTTGAAAAGCTCGTCCGTCAGGCACGAAATAAATAAACAGATTTTTTTCTTCTGCGTACAAAAAACCCGCCACAAGGCGGGTTTTGTTTTATCACTTGAGTTGTGATTAAGCTTCTTTTTTCTCTGCCTTTTCTGAAGACAAGAATGAACCGAAACGCTTTTCGAATTTTGACAATTGTCCTTTTTCGATAACGCGTCCTGTACCACCTTGCCATGCAGGGTGTGTCAATGGGTCAACGTCAAGACGCAACTCATCGCCTTCTTTGCCCCATGTAGAGCGTGTTTCGTATGTTGTACCATCTGTCATCACAACTTTGATTGTGTGGTAATCTGGATGTGTTTCAGCTTTCATCTGTTCTCTCCTAAAGATCAATCTCGCGCAAAGCACGTGTAAATTCAGGCCGTTTTATAGCTTGCCCATTTCACAAAAGCAAGGAAAAGCATGCAAAATATTCAAGTTTTTTGAATGCAACTAGCCTGCCAATGATTTTCCAGCGGATTTAAGGTCTGCAAAGGCCTGATCAAGGCGTGCAACCATACCTTTTTCACCTTCACGCAACCATTTACGTGGGTCATAGGCCTTCTTGTATGGTTCGCCAGTATCTGGGTCAATTTGATGCTTGAAAGCGCGCCCATTAGCCTCCACATATTTGCCAACATGCTCAGCAAAGGCATATTGCGTGTCCGTATCAATATTCATTTTGAAGACACCATATTGAAGAGCTTCGTCGATCTTGGCCTGCTCAGAACCAGACCCACCGTGGAACACAAGGTCAAGCGGGTTGTTACCTGTCTTGCATGTCTTTTGGACCAGTTCCTGTGCCTTTTTCAAAATTTCAGGGCGCAACTGAACATTTCCAGGCTTGTAAACGCCATGCACGTTTCCAAAAGAGGCTGCCAGTGAGAAATGGCCAATTTTTGAAAGCTCTTCATAAGCGCGGAGACATTCATCTGGTTGTGTGTAGAGCTTGTCATTATCAATCTCGTCCGAGCCAACGCCGTCTTCCTCGCCACCTGTGACGCCAAGCTCAATCTCAATGCTCATTTCAAGACGCGCTGCACGTTTTAAAACGCGTGCACTTTCACTGAGGTTAAAGTCAATGTCTTCTTCGGATAAATCGAGCATATGAGAGGAGAAGAGAGGGTAGCCCAATTCCTCATAATGACGTTCACCATAATCAATGAGTGATTCGACCCAAGGAATAAGGGCCTTATTGGCGTGGTCAGTATGAAGGGCAACACAAATGCCGTAATGTTCGGCCAGCAAATGTACGTGACGTGCGGCTGAAATAGCGCCTAAAACCTTTCCATCATAGGAATCAGGAAAGCCTTTTCCTGCAAAAAATTCAGCCCCGCCGTTGGAGAGTTGAATAATCACATCGGATTTGTTTTTAGCGGCGGCCTCCATCACGGCATTGATAGAATTTGTACCAACAACATTAATTGCGGGCAGGGCGTATTTGCCCTCTTTTGCGGCCTGAATAAGTGTTTTGTAATCCTCGCCGTAAACGACACCTGGAAGTAGGTCAGACATAAATATCCTTTAAGTTAAAATTAGTTGTCGTAGCCAACTGAATGCATTTTCATGGCAGTGTCGAGCATACGATTTGAAAAACCCCACTCATTGTCATACCACGTCATGATGCGCACAAGATTGCCATCCATAACCTTTGTTCCTTCAAGAGAGAAAATGGAAGAATGTGGGTTGTGGTTAAAGTCGGTTGAAACAAGCGGTGTATCGTAACAATCAAGTATACCTTTAAGTTCACCTTTAACGGCCTTTTCGATGGCTTCGTTAACTTCTTCAGCTGTTGTATCGCGCGCGCTTGTGAATTTCAAATCAACCAGCGACACATTGGGTGTTGGTACACGAATGGCCACACCATCAAGCTTGCCATTCAAATCAGGGAGTACTTTACCTACGGCCTTGGCCGCGCCTGTTGATGTTGGGATAAGGTTAAGGGCGGCTGCACGTGCACGGTGTAAATCCGAATGCATCGTATCAACAATACGCTGATCACCTGTGTAGGAATGAATAGTTGTCATGAAACCCTTTTCAATTCCGATAGCGTTGTGCAGGACATGGGCAACAGGGGCGAGACAGTTTGTCGTGCAAGAGGCATTAGAGACAATCTTGTCGCCCGCCTTAATCTTGTCGGAATTTACACCATAAACAACAGTAATGTCCTCGTCCTTTGCAGGAGCGGAAATAAGAACTTTTTTTGCACCAGCCTCAAGATGCTTGCTCGCATCCTCACGCGCAGTGAAACGCCCGGAACATTCGAACACAATATCAATATTCATCTTGTCCCATGGCAATTTGGCTGGATCTGGCTCTTTTACGCTTTCAATGCTTTTTCCGTTGACGATAAAAGTATCCTCATCATCACCCTTTACATCAAAGGGGAAAACACCATGAACAGAATCGTATTTCAAGAGATGCGCATTGGTTTTAACATCAGCCAAATCGTTAATCGCAACAAGCTCGATATCGGTGTTACCACTTTCGAACAAGGCACGACACACAAGGCGTCCAATACGTCCAAATCCGTTAATTGCTACTCTTACAGTCATGAAATTATCCTTTTAACTAAGTTATTAAAGTAAGTGATCTAGTTGTTTGCGTGCTTTATTGACTATCATCTCGGGTGTAATTCCAAAATGATGATAAAGGTCATCAGCAGGGGCCGATGCGCCAAATCCAGTCATGCCTACAAATGAACCGTGTGCTCCGATAAGTGCATCCCACCCTTGTCGAACGGCTGCTTCACAGGCCACCTTCACGCTGTCATTACATGTGATGCTGGCAATATAGTCACTGTCCTGTTCAAGGAACAAGTCCATACAAGGGACAGACACAACACGCACACCCTTTGGAGCATCTTTTTCAAGTTCTTCGGCGGCCTTCATTGCAATTTCAACCTCAGAACCAGATGCAAAGAGTGTGATTGCAAGTTCGCCCTTGGCCTCTTTTAAAACATAAGCACCACGGGCACATTTATTTTCATTAGAGTTTTCTCTAAGGAGTGGCAGTTTTTGACGTGTTAGTGCAAGCACGCTCGGTGCGCGGGTTTGTTTAAGGGCAAGCTCCCAACATTCAGCCGTTTCAATCCCATCACATGGGCGGAAGGAGTAACAATTTGGAATAGCACGAAGCGAGGCTAAATGCTCAACGGGTTGATGCGTTGGGCCGTCCTCACCAAGGCCAATAGAGTCATGTGTCATCACATGGATAACTTGTGTTCCCATAAGAGCTGCCAAACGAATGGCCGGACGACAATAATCGGCAAATTGCAGGAACGTACCAGAATAGGGTGTTACACCGCCATGAAGGGACATCCCATTCATGATTGTTGCCATTCCATGTTCACGCACACCGTAATAGATGTAACGTCCTTTGTAATTATTGGCGGGACTAATACCTTCTTCATAGCCTTCAACACGTGTGTTGTTCGAACCTGTGAGGTCAGCCGAGCCACCAATCATCGTTTTAACTTGAGGGATAAGATATTCCAAAACCTTACCCGAGGTCTGGCGCGTGGCAAGCTGTTTATCAGGATTGTTGGCAAACCAGTCTTTTGCCGCATTTATAGAGGGGGATAAATCGCTGTCTGTGTAGTCATGATCCATGGCCCTTTTGAAAGCCTCTTTTTGCGCATGCGCATCGTATCTTTTCTGCCATGCTTCATAGGTCTCGTTTGAACGCGCGCCAATCTCACGCCATGCCTTTAGGATATGTTCGGGAATGTCAAAGGGCTCGTAGTTCCAGTTAAGATTCTTGCGTGCGCCTGCAATTTCCTCATCACCCAAGGGCGATCCATGAGAGGAGCTTTTATTTTCCTTTGTGGGCGCACCAAATCCAATACGTGTTTTACAGGCAATGAGTGAGGGTGTGTCAGTTTGACGCGCCTTAGTAATGGCGTCTTCAATTTCTTTTGGATTATGTCCATCAACGGCTTGTGTGTCCCAGCCGTATGATTCAAATCGTTTACGCACATTTTCGGAGAATGAAAGGGATGTTTCGCCATCAATTGAAATGCCGTTATCGTCATAAAGCACAATCAGCTTTGAGAGCTTCGTATGTCCCGCAAGTGAGCATGCCTCATGGCTTACGCCCTCCATCATGTCGCCATCACTGGCAATCACGTATGTCCAGTGGTCAACTAAATCATCGCCAAAGCGCGCATTCATAATGCGTTCGGCCAATGCAAAGCCAGGTGCTGTTGAAATGCCCTGACCAAGCGGACCTGTCGTCATTTCAATGCCTGCATGTGGTTCATATTCAGGGTGACCAGCGGTAATTGACCCTAGTTGTCTGAAATTCTTAATCGCATCAAGTGAGATTTCCTTATACCCTGTCAGGTAATTGAGTGCATAAAGCAACATTGAACCGTGCCCAGCAGAGAGTATAAAGCGGTCGCGGTCGGCCCATTCGGGTTTTGCGGGATTAAATTTCAAAAATTTGCTGTAAAGAACGGTTGCGACATCTGCCATTCCCATAGGCATACCTGGATGCCCGCTGTTGGCTTTTTGAACTGCATCCATGGACAGAGCGCGGATTGCATTTGCCAATTCATTGTGTGAGACGTTTATGAGTGAAGATGGTTTGCCCGAAGGTGAGACGGCCTGTGCTTGCGTGGTCATTGCAATACCCTTTGTAAAGTAATCAATTGAACTGCCCTTAAATATGCACGCCACGGCGAGTGCGTCAAGGTCTACTGGGGTGATTTCAAAGTAAAAAAGCTTTATTTATCAGGTGATAACTTGGTGTCACATCTTGACGGTAAAAGAATGCCTTTGTTATAGTAATATCATTCTATTATTTTTGTTAAAGATGTGCTCTCAACACATTGTTTTAAAGGGAATTTTGTAAGTTCATGGATATTAAGCATATTAAAGCATCTCTTGTGCGTTTGGATGATGCGATCACAGCGCTTGAGCAAGGATACAGTGTTTATTCTGAAAACCTTAAGTTGGCGCAACGTCAGTTGGAAATGTTTGAAGAGAATAAGGCAACTGCTTCGCGCATTGAAGAAGACCGTCGTAAGAAAATTGTGGGTCATTTGGATAAGGCTATTCAAAAGGCTGAAGCTATCTTGTATGCAGAAGCTTAGATTTAGATAACTAAAGGTTGAGAAAATGGCAGAAGTTACAATCGAACTGAATAGTAAGAAATATAATATTGCTTGCGATGATGGGCAGGAGGCTCGCGTTGCCGACCTAGCTCAATATATTAACGAGCGTCTTGTGCAAATTGCTGGCCCAAATTCAGGCCATGCCAGAACAGATTCTCACCTCCTTGTTTTGACATCACTTGTATTAGCTGATGAAATTTATGATTTGAAGGACCGTGTGTCTGGCATGCCTGCGGAAGCACAACAAGGCTCTACAATGAACGAGGAAGAGACAAGATTGATTGCGCAAGCGGTTGATCATTTGCGTGCCCGTGTTGAAAAATTAACACAAGATATGCGACACGCTGCTTAAACTTAGTTTTTCCCGATTTCACTTAACTTTTATTAAGCATCATTCTATATAATTAAATAGTTGCTGCGCTACGCGTGATACAATCTAAATCCGAGTGGCCGATAGCTATTCGCTTGGGAGCTGTTCCTTGGCAGATCGAAGTGTTTTGCCGCCTCGACTGCTGATACGGCACCCCCCTGATTTTCAGGGCCTCTTGCGGATAGATAACGTACACGGTATGCGTGGCAACTTTCTTTTCTTCTGCTATAATTTCTTCATGGATAATAAAGACGACATTCGCCAATTTGCTTATAAACTGCGTAGTCAAACTGCTGAACAGCAAGATGTTGGTGTGGAAGAGGCGCTTCTTTCAAAATTTAAAACATGCTTTCCCATTAAAGACTACAAAGAGAACATTTTTGCACTTTACTGGCCTCTTGGCGACGAGCTGGATTGCACCCCTATAATTGAGTGGTTGCTTTCTGAAAATGTTATCGTTGCGCTTCCTGTTATTGAGGAGGGTAGCCGTGTGCTTTCCTTCTTCACGTGGGATGGAAAATCGACATTACAAAAGGGAGGGCTTGGCACAAAAGAGCCTGATCGTAAAAAGGAGGTTACGCCAGATATTGTTTGTACACCTTTGGTTGCTTTTGATCGTCAAATGTCGCGCTTGGGGCGTGGTGGCGGTTATTATGATGCGACCTTATCTGATTTAAGAAAAAATAATCCTGATGTGACTGCTGTGGGTCTTGCTTTGGATACGCAACTTTGTTTATTTCCTTTGCCATGTGAAAAACATGATGAAAAGTTGGACATTATTTTGACACCCAGTATGATATATACGCCGCGTAACGAAGCGGTTTAGAAAAGAGTTTTATGAAATTTTTATTTTTAGGCGACATTTCCGGAAAATCTGGGCGTCAGGCTGTTGCCGATTATCTTCCCAAAGTTAAAGAAAAACTTAGCCCTGATGTGGTCATTATCAATGCCGATAATGCGGCGCACGGCTTTGGGACAACCGAAAAAATCAATGATGATCTGCTTGAGATGGGGGCTGATTGCATCACCACAGGCAATCATGTGTTTGATCAACGCGAAATGCTTTCAGCGATTGGACGCTCACCAAAGGTTATTCGTGCGGCAAATTATCCTTCAGGAACTGCGGGTCAGGGTCACCATGTAGTAACCACAGACAAGGGAAAGAAATTGCTTATCATTCATCTCTTAGGCCGTTTATTTATGGAGCCTCTGGATTGCCCGTTTCAAGTTGTGGACACTATCCTAAAGAAACATACTTTGGGTGGCACGGTACAGGGCATTTTTGTTGATATGCATGCCGAGGCCACATCCGAAAAAATGGCGATGGCGCAATATCTTGATGGGCGCGTGTCGGCAGTGATTGGTACGCATACGCACATTCCAACGGCTGATGCACAGATATTGCCAAATGGAACGGCCTTTCAAACTGATGCAGGTATGTGTGGAAACTACAATTCTGTTATTGGTGTAGACAAGGATGTGCCTGTGCATAAATTTGTGAATAAAACACCAGGTAAAACGCGCATGTTTCCAGCTGAAGGCCCAGGAACGCTGTGCGGAACATTTGTGCAAATTGATGATGCAACTGGCAAGGCAACATCCATTATTCCAGTGCGTGTGGGTGCGCGTCTTGAAAATACACACCAGTTTGATTAAAACTATTTCACAATTTTAAAACAAAAAAGATAAGGTCGTACGTCATGGCAGGTCATTCCAAATGGGCAAATATTCAACATCGCAAAGGTGCGCAGGATAAAAAGCGCGCCAAAATTTTTGCAAAACTGGGCAAGGAAATTCAGGTCGCTGCGAAGCTAGGCGGTCCTGATCCTGATGCGAATCCGCGTTTACGATTAGCCTTAGCAACGGCGCGAGCGCAATCACTTCCAAAGGACCGTATAGAGGCGGCTATCAATAAAGGTGCTGGTATTGGTGGTGACGATGTTGATTACGAGGAAATGCGCTATGAAGGATATGGTCCTGGCGGGACAGCCGTCATTGTTGATGCGCTAACTGATAATAAGAACCGTAGTGCAGGCGATATCCGCGCGTGTTTTACTAAAAATGGCGGGAATATGGGCGAATCCAATTCTGTTTTGTTCATGTTTGATCGCGTTGGACAACTTATTTACAAAGCTAATATCGCCACAGCAGATAAAATGTTTGAAGGGGCTGTTGAGGCAGGGGCAGGTGATTGTGAAAGCGATGATAACTTCCATGTAATCACTTGCGAGGCTGATGATTTTGCAACCGTGCGTGATGTTCTGGTTGAGAAATTTGGCGAGCCAGAGGAAAGTGGTCTTATCTGGAAGCCTAATGTTATGTCCGATATTAATGAGGATCAGGCGCGCACGCTGATGAAGTTGGTTGACGCATTGGAAGACAATGATGATGTACAAACAGTGACAACCAATATGGATGTTTCTGATGACATCATGGAAAAATTAATGGAAAGCGCGTAGTTTTTGTTCTACACTTGTTCCCATGAGAGTTTTGGGAATAGATCCAGGGTTACAGATTACAGGATGGGGCATCATTGATGTTCAGGGTAGCCATTTATCATATGTTGATTCGGGCATAATTAAATCCGAGCGAGGGGCAGAGGATGCGTTACGTCTTGCCTTTATTCATGCTGAGCTTAAAAAAATCATTTCACAATATGAACCAGATACCGCAGGCGTTGAGGAAACATTTGTAAATAATAACGCCGCATCTGCGCTTAAGTTAGGTCAGGCGCGTGGAATTGCCCTTATGACGCCAGCCCTTATGGGTTTGTCCGTTGGTGAATATGCGGCCAATAAAATCAAAAAATCGGTTGTTGGGGCGGGGCACGCCGATAAGAAACAAATTCAGAGAATGGTGTCTGTACTCCTTCCAGCCTCTGGAAAATGTAGCGCAGATGAGGCAGATGCGCTTGCAATTGCTATCACGCATGCGCATCATGGTATACACCGTGCTCTTTCAAGTGCGATCGTCTAAACAAAGGATAAAAACATGATTGGAAAGCTGACAGGTCAGATTGATTCCGTTGAGGATAATATGCTTATTCTTGATGTGAACGGTGTTGGTTATCTTGTTTTTGCCTCTCCACGCACTTTGTCGTCAGTTCCTGCAAAAGGCGAGGTTTGCACATTGTTTATTGATACCCATGTGCGAGAGGATCATTTCCACCTTTATGGCTTTATTGATAAGGCTGAACAAAGCTGGTTCAGATTGTTGACAACCGTGCAAGGGGTTGGCGCAAAGGTTGCGCTTGCTCTTTTTGGTGTGGCTGCGCCTGATAAATTACAGGTGGCCATCATGGCGCAAGACAAGGCTGTGATTACACTGGCCGATGGTGTTGGCCCCAAGCTGGCCACGCGTATTTTAAGCGAATTAAAGGATAAGGTTGGTACGCTCAGCACATCTGATTTTACACCTCAAGCCGGCTCATCTACACAAGGTGCAGCCGTTAATATCGCACAAGGCGATTGTTCGGAGAATGCAAAGCTGGATGAGGATGCGGTTTCGGCACTTATTAATTTGGGATACGGGCGTGCGGATGCGTTCTCCGCTGTTATGCGTGTGCGTGCCAATGATAATGCAAGCGGTGACCTTCAGGGGATTATCAAGCAGGCTTTAAAAGAATTGAGTAGCTAAAATGAGTTTGGAAAGCGTCATACAGAAATCACCAGATTTGGAGCGTGAGAAAAATCCTGAAGACAGCTTTCAGGAAAAATCCATGCGCCCGCAGACTTTAGGTGAATTTATCGGGCAAGAGGCCTTGCGTGCCAATCTCAAGGTCTTTGTTGAAAGTGCGCGTTCGCGAAAGGAGGCAATGGATCATGTTCTTCTCTTTGGTCCGCCAGGTTTGGGTAAGACAACCCTGGCGCAAATTATCTCCAAGGAGCTGGGTGTAGGGTTCCGCGCTACCTCTGGGCCTGTGATTGCAAAGTCAGGTGATTTGGCGGCAATCTTGACCAATCTCGAAGAAAATGATGTCTTGTTTATTGATGAGATACATCGTCTTAACCCTGCTGTTGAGGAAATTCTTTATCCCGCAATGGAGGATGGCAAGCTTGACTTGATTATTGGGGAGGGGCCAGCCGCGCGTTCTGTGCAGATTGACTTGCCACCCTTTACACTTGTTGGCGCAACAACGCGTTCAGGGCTTCTGACCAACCCTCTGCGTGACCGTTTTGGGATACCGTTGCGTCTCGAGTTCTATGATTTTGAGACCTTAGCCGAAATTGTGCGCCGTACAGCACGTTTAATGGACATTGATATGGATGAGGCAGGCAGCATGGAAATCGCTAAGCGTTCACGTGGAACCCCTCGTATTGCGGGACGCTTAACGCGCCGTGTCCGTGACTTTGCACAAAGCGGTGGACACAAGATCGTGACATCTTTGGTCGCTGATGAGGCGCTTTTACGTCTTGAGGTTGATGGTGAAGGATTAGATGGTATGGACCGCCGTTATCTAAACTGCATTGTTGAGCATTATTCGGGTGGTCCCGTTGGTATTGAAACTCTTGCAGCGTACCTATCCGAACAACGTGATGTGATTGAGGAGGTTGTCGAACCTTACTTGCTTCAAAAAGGATTTATTCAAAGAACTCCAAGAGGAAGGGTTGTTTCTCAAAGTGGTTTCAATTACTTAGGTAAGGAATATAAAGTTAAATATGAAGATAAAGACCTGCTTGAGGGGCTTTAATTCATGACGAAAAGCCACGATTTACCCATACGTGTTTATTATGAGGATACTGATGCCGGAGGTGTCATGTATCATGCTAGTCATATTCGTTTTTGTGAGCGTGGTCGCACAGAATTTTTGCGCGAGCTAGGTTTTCAAAATAGTGGTTTGTTCAAAAAGCACGGCCTTTTGTTTGTTGTGCGCCATCTTTCAGCTGACTACCGAATGCCCGCATTTCTTGATGATATGCTCTCGCTCACAACATACGTTTTATCGACGAAAAACACATCTTTTGTAATGCGTCAGACTTTGAAACGCGATAAAAACACTCTATTTGAAATGGATGTAGTGATTGCGTGTATTTCAAAAGAAGGAAAACCTGTTAAAATCCCGTTGGAAATCTTAAGTCTTCTTAAAGACTAACTCTAATTATAAGGAAAAATAAATGTCTCCAGATACCGCTATTACCGCCATTGAAAATGCGCAATTAGCAGGCACAGCCGCACATGATTTAAGCATCTTTGGTCTTTTTATGGCCGCAGATATCGTTGTTAAATTTGTTATGCTTCTCTTGATAGCTGCGTCTGTTTGGTCCTGGACAATTATTTTTGCAAAACGCAAAACGCTTAAAGGATTGTATCGTCGTGCTGATCGTTTTGAGGAGGCCTTTTGGTCTGGGGAGCAACTTGATAAACTTTACGAGCGCGTGCGTAAAAGTACACCTGATCCACTTTTAAAGACTTTTTCTAGTGGCATGGATGAATGGAAGGGGGCAACATCTTCTGGTTTACCATCATCTGAAACAATGCAGGCCTCTCTCAAACAACGTGTTGAGCGTGCTATGACATTAACAACCTCACGTGAAATGCATATTCTAGAGAAGGGCATGACTTTCCTCGCCTCTGTTGGCTCAACGGCCCCTTTTATTGGTTTGTTTGGAACGGTTTGGGGGATTATGAACAGTTTTACCGCCATTGCAGGCTCAAACAACACGTCCTTGGCTGTCGTTGCCCCTGGTATTGCCGAGGCGCTTTTTGCGACCGCCTTGGGTCTTGTTGCGGCGATCCCCGCCGTTATTGCCTATAACGTCTTTTCAACACAAATCAGTGGGTATGGTGAGCGTTTGGACGCTTTTACTGATGAATTTCTAAGTATTTTATCACGTCATTTGGATACCCGCTCATCTCCATCGTCATCTGACGCTAGAAGAAGGGCCTAAATCTTATGGGGGCAAACCTTCAAAAAAGAGGCGGTTCTTCAAGGCGCGGTAGACGTCGTGCAGGTGGCTTCACACAGATGTCGGATATCAATGTGACGCCTTTTGTCGATGTGATGCTTGTTCTTCTAATTGTTTTTATGGTGACGGCACCCCTTTTAACGGCAGGTGTTCAGGTGGATTTACCTGATAATAACGCGGCTCCTGTAAATACGACTGATGATAAACCGATTGAGATTTCAATAGATAAGAGCGGCTCTGTTTTTGTTGGCGAAACGGAAGTTGAATTGGAAAGACTATCCGTTTTATTAAATGAGATGGCAAAGGAAAATACAACCGAACAACGTATCTTTGTCAGGGGTGATAAGGGCGTGTCCTATGGCGAGATAATGGATGTCGTAGGTGTAATATCGGAAACAGGCTTTACAAAAATTGCGCTCGTTTCTAACCCTGCAAACAAGTAACCTTTTATTCTATAAGTCCCATGACAAGTAACAACCCCGATGATGAAACAGATGCTTCTTCAATGAAAAGGCCACTAACGGTCTCTTTGATAGCGCATGGTCTTATTATTTTGCTTTTAATTGTTGGTCTTCCTCATATCAATACGCGCGATTTTGTAGAGCCACAGCCTATTGTCGTTGAGTTGGCGGAACTTGCAGATATTGCACAAACGGATAAGCCCAAGCCTAAACCTGTAAAAGCAAAGCCAGAGGAGATGCCGCCACCTCCAAAACAAGAGGATTTGCCAGAACCCGCAAAGGAGTCAAAGCCTGAACCTAAGCCTGAACCTGCGCCTGAGCCTGAACCTAAGAAGGAGGAGGTCAAACCTGAGCCCAAGAAAGAAGAGCCAAAGCCCGAGCAGCCGGTTAAGGAAGAGCCCAAGAAAGAAGAGCCAAAGCCCGAGCCGGTTAAGGAAGAGCCCAAGAAAGAAGAGCCTAAAAAAGAGGAAGATGCATCTGATTTTGACTCTATTTTGAAAAATTTGGCTAATGTTGAAGAAACGTCTGACGCGGATATTGAAGAGACGAAAGAGGAAACCAAGCAAACAAGTTCCTCTGATGCACCGCTAGGTGATAAGGTGACAATGACTGAGCTGGATTTATTGCGCCAGCAGCTTTCACGGTGCTGGAATTTGCCAGCAGGGGCGCAGGACGCACAGGATTTGCGCATCGAGGTGCGTATACAGGTTAATCCCGATCGTACTGTGCGCGGAACGGAAATTGTCGATCAAGGGCGCTACGCACGAGATGGATTTTTTAGAGCAGCTGCTGATTCAGCGCGGCGTGCAGTTGTAAACCCCAATTGCAGCCCTTTGGAGTTGCCGCCAGAGAAATACGAACAATGGAAAAATATTTTAATCGTTTTTGACCCGCGTGAAATGTTTTAAGCTTACGCCCGTAACAAAAGAAAGAATCATTATGAAATTTACTTTACCCGCATTTATTGCATGTCTTTTGATGGTTTTTGCGCTTCCTGCACATGCTGAATTACGTGTCGATGTGACGCGTGGCGTGTCCGAGCCTGTCCCAACGGCAATCCCTGATTTTCATGTTGGGCCGGGTGGTGATGCGCAACTGGCAACGCTTATTCCGAGTATTATTCGTAATGATTTGGAAATTTCAGGATTGTTCAGATTGTTGCCGCAAAACGCCTATATTCAAGACCCTGCCTCTTTGCAAACAGGGCCACGTTTTGCCGAATGGCGTGCTATTAATGCACAGGTGCTTGTGTCTGGACAGATTGTTAACAATGGAGGCGGTCAGCGCGTTGAATATCGTCTTTATGACGTGTTCTCTCAACAACAACTTAATGGGATGGCTTACAATGTGACGCCAGATAATATTCGACGTATTGCCCATATTATTGCTGATGACATCTATGAGCGTCTAACTGGTGAAAAGGGTTATTTTGATTCACGCATCGTTTATATTTCTGAATCTGGAGAGGGGCGCGCACGTACGAAACGTTTGGCTATTATGGATCAGGATGGCGCCAATCATAAATATCTGACTGATGGGCGTGACCTTGTTTTAACGCCACGCTTTTCGCCAAACGAACAAATGATTACCTACCTCTCTTATAAAGATAACAAGCCTCGTGTTTATGTTTATGACCTCAATACTGGTCAACAGCGCATTATTGGTGATTTTCAGGGCATGACCTTTGCGCCACGTTTTTCACCCAATGGTGATAGTATTATAATGTCACTTGCACGGAGCGGTAATACAGATATTTATGAAATGAATTTGCGCAGTGGTCAGCAACGTCAATTGACCAATAATGGTGCGATTGACACAGCCCCTAGCTACTCACCTGATGGAAATCAGATTGTTTTTGAATCCGACCGCGGCGGTACACAACAACTCTATGTCATGAGTAGAAGTGGTGGTGAAGCGCGCAGAATTACATTTGGGCAAGGACGCTATGCAAACCCTGTGTGGTCACCACGCGGAGATTTGATTGCTTTTACGCGTATGCAGTCCGGTAAATTCTATATAGGCGTTATTCGTCCTGATGGGAGTGGAGAGCGTTTGATTACCTCTGCTTACCATGTAGAGGGGCCAACATGGTCACCAAACGGGCGTTACCTTGCATACTTTAAAGAAACGCCTTCGCGCACAGGACGTTCATCGCGTTTATACTCGATTGACCTTACAGGAAATAACGAGCGAGCCTTGGCAACACCAGCCTACGGATCTGACCCGGCCTGGTCACCTTTGCATGAAAATTAAATTATTTTAGATGGTCTTTGAAAAACTCTTGGACTTCTAAATAGACGTCACGTTTAAAGGGCACGATATAGCGGAGCAATTCCCCAAAGGAAAACCACTGCCATTTTTTGAATTCAGGTGTTTCATCAGCATTGATATCGATATCCTTATCTTCCCCAAGAAATTCGAGCGCTACCCATGTCTGGCTTTGTCCGCGATATTTTTCCTGAAATAATTTTTTACGAAGGTGTGGTGGAAATTCATATGTGACTTGCTTTGGTGCAATTTGAAGGATATTTGCATGCTCTTTAAGCAAACCCGTTTCTTCCTTTAACTCTCTGTAGACGGCGCTATGAATATCCTCGCCTTCATCAATGCCGCCTTGAGGCATTTGCCATGCCCCTGTTGTATCAAAGCGCTGACCACCAAAAACAAGGCCTTCCTTGTTTATGATGACCAGACCAACGTTCTGGCGGTAGGGAAGGTGTGATAAATCTGTTGAATGGGAGACCATAATTTAAATTATTTGAGTAGGGCAGAGAGTGGAACAATTTGAATATTTGCGTTTTTAAGTAAACTAACAAGTTCATTTATCTCATCAATTATGGCGGGGCCAGGTTCAACAATAATAGCACCGCGTTTTTTCTCTGTGATTACATCCTCGAGAAACGGCTCGATTGCATTTTTTTGAGATGCTACGGTTTCAAATCTGGAAAAATATAAAACTGGAAAGTTGTTCTTATCAAAATAAACAAATGGCATTTTTAGGCCATTAAAAGCACTCATAAGCTCACCTTTTAACTTTCCGTCGCCATATGTGAGTGCCCCGAGATAATCTTCGAAAAGCTTGCCTAAGGCAGCCACACGTTTTTCGCGCTCCTCTATCGTTGATGTTAAAACAATGTCCAAAGGACCTGTTGCAACGTTAAACTGATCCTTCAGGGGGGCGTATCCCCAAAATTCCTGATTAAAAAAGCGCGCTTTATCAAACGCTATATTTGTCTTTTGTGCATAGGGCGAGACCGCAAAGGTTGTATATTCAGGAAAAGCATCATGCAAAGTTTTTGTCACGCGGGGTGATAGACCGTAATCGACAACAATCAAAGATATAATTCCACGATTATTTACTAAGATATCTGGGGCTGCGACAGGTTGTACGCTCATATCCTCAATAGGCGCTGTGACTATTTCTTTTTCAATGGTCTGCGGTGCAACCTGAACATAATCATATGATTTATGGAAGAGGGCAGTTTCATTTTCTTCAGAAATGAAGGGCAATCCCAAAGCAATAATAGCGACAACAACAAACGTTCCAAACAGTCCAGATAAAACAGCCAGGAGGTTTAATTTTGGACTGCTTTTTTTCTCTTTCTTATCTGATGCCATTACATATATACGATGCTTAAAACTTATTCAGTTCCAGTCTTTTCTGCATCGTCCTTCTGTTCTTTGGTTTCCTTAGAAACGTTTTCACCTGTTTTAGCCGGCGTGTTGTCCTGACTGAAAAGATTCAGCCCTCTCAAGAGGTCAACAGCACGCGAAAGTTGATAATCAATAGGCTCTTCCTCTGCTTCGGCATCATCTGAGGCTGAGTTTTCATTATCGTTTGCAGCATCACCTTTTTTAGCGTTTGGATTTTTGAGAGCACCACGCAAATCGCTTTCACGGAAATTCATGTCAGCAATTTCCTCAATTTTAGCAGGGGCAACTTCAATGTCTGGTGTAATCCCGCTTGCCTGAATTGAGCGGCCAGATGGCGTGTAATAACGTGCAGTTGTCAAACGCATAGCATTATTGCCAGGTAATGGCATAACGGTTTGCACAGATCCTTTACCAAAGGATTGCGTTCCCAAAATAATAGCGCGCCTATGGTCTTGCAAAGCGCCTGCAACAATTTCAGAGGCTGAGGCAGAACCACCATTAATAAGCACAACAATTGGCTTGCCATTTGTCATGTCACCTGCTGTGGCATTGTCGCGTTTTGCATCTTCATCACTGCGTCCGCGTGTTGACACAATTTCACCTTTATCAAGGAATATATCGGAAAGCTCGATGGCCTGTTCTAAAAGTCCACCTGGGTTATTACGCAAGTCGAGCACATAACCTGTAATTTCTTTATTGGCCTCTTTATCTAAATCACGCAGGGCCTTTTTAACGCCATCTGCCGTGTTTTGAGAGAAGGTTGTAACACGAATATAACCAATATCATCCCCTTCCATACGAGAGCGCACAGAACGAATTTTAATAATATCGCGCACAATGCGTGTTTCAATGGGCTCGGCAACGCCTTCACGTCTGATCGTGAGTGTAATGGGTGCACCAACCTTACCGCGCATCTGATCAACAGCCTCACTAAGAGTTAGCCCCATAACAGGTTCATCATCAAGATGCGTAATTAAGTCACCTGCTTGAACGCCAGCCTTCGCAGCGGGTGTATCATCAATGGGAGAAACAACTTTCACAAGGCCGTTTTCAAGGGTAACTTCAATACCAAGACCGCCGAATTCACCGCTTGTCTGAACACGCATATCCTTGAAGTCATCGGCATCAAGAAAAGAGGAGTGCGGATCAAGGCTTTCAAGCATACCATTTAGTGCGTATTTGATGAGCGTTTCATCGTCAATATCATCAACATATTGTGCACGTGCGCGTTCAAAAACCTCACCAAACAAATCAAGCTGTTCATAGGTGACAGCTGAATCTCGACCGATTGTATCAGGGTTTGTGCCATTTATACGCTGATCTTGAGCCTGACCATCCTTTGTTCCAAAAAACATCACACATAAAAGTGTTGAGAACACTAAAAAGGTAAGTAGGGAAATATGTGTAATGTTAAAGCGCGTCTTCATTTATGACTCCAGATGTGGTCGAAATTTGAAAAAGATATAATAGATATTACAAGTTTTTGAGCGCTTTTAAAGGGTCTATTGGCTTTTCTGCACGTCTAAGTTCGTAATAAACAACATTTTGGTCTTCATTCTGAAGATTGCGTGTTTTTCCAATAGGTTCGCCAGCACTCACATGTTGTCCGACAATAGCATCAATTGTGCCTAGACCAGCTATCAGGCTGTAATGAGATTTCGCATGTTCAATAATCATCATATTGCCGTAATTTTTAAACGTGCCTGAATAGCGGACATCGCCCTCTGCGGGTGTAGTGACGATCGACTGGGCGGCGCTAGTAATATGAACACCATTGCTGACCGCGCCTATATTATCCTTATCCCCATAATTTATGACTATTTTGCCTTGAACAGGTAACTTAAACTCACGCCCTGCAATGATGGGGCGTTCTTTTTTCTTTCTTTGGGGTGTTTCAAGGGATGTTTTTTGGTTTTCCGCGGCAAGATTAGAGAGCAACTCGGACAAAGACTGGGCATTTTTAGCGGCGCGTTCGGCTTGCTTTCTTGCCTTTTTAAGATTTTGGTTGGTCGAGATAACCTCTCTGTTGCGCTCTTGCGTGAGCGCTTCCAGTTCATCGGCTTTTTGAGAAAGAAGTAAGAGTTTTTCACTCAGATTCGCCTGATTTTTCTTCTTCTCGGCTTTTATCTTCACAAGGACATCAATTTCCTTTTGAAGGGATGTGATGCGCTCTCTTAATTTTGGCTCTATACTTTCAAGCGTAATATATGCCGATAAGTTGTTTTCAGCCTTTTCAGGGTCAAGCATAAGAAGCTCGGGCGGTAGTTGCTGCAGCTGATAAAGCGTTGTGATGAGCTGTGAAAAATCTGAATAATTATTCCGTAATTCTGCTAACTCACGCTCATAAAGTTTTTCCGTTTCTTTCAACTCAGCATTAAGCGTATTTTTCTTTTTCTCAAGCATCTGAACTTCTTTTGTTTTGGAAACAAGGTTCTTGCGAAGCCTCTCTAGCTTCTCTTCGCGCCCCGCGAGATCCTTTTCCATTTCATACACACGCGCCTCTAACTCGTCCTTATCTGCATTCATAGTCTCTAGGATGAGGGGCTTTGTGCTTGGAATAGGTGTTTCAGCATGAAGAGGCGTTATTCCAAGAGTAACGAAGATGAAAGCGGATGAGATATATTTTGAAAGGGATAAAACCATGACACTAGTTTTCACATTTATGGACATGATTCTCAAGCAGAAGCTTGTTTAGTCCTTGTGATAAGGGTGGTTTGTCATGATTGTATGAGCGCGGTAAATTTGTTCAAAAAGCATGACGCGTGCCAATTTGTGCGGCCATGTCATTTTCCCCATACAAAGTTGCAGTGATGCTTTTGACTTAACGTCATCTTTTAATCCTGATGAGCCACCAATGAGGAAAATGAGATGTGAATGTTGCGGCAGGATCTTTTGCTGTATGTGTTTTGCAAAGGCACGGCTTGATAAATCTTTACCGCGTTCATCCATAGCAATAATGTAGCCAGAAATGTTTGAGAGTGCGGACAGGATTTGAGTATTTTCATCGTGATACTGCTCAACCTCATCCTTTTTCTTGCTTTCTATCTCTATAATCTCGACAGAGTAGGGCAAGCGCTTGATATAGGTTTCTACCAGAGCAGCTTCTGGCCCGTTCTTAAGGCGATTACAGGTAATGAGCGTGATTTTCATGGATAAAAACGTAAGGTGAATCGAACCAAGGAAAATGGCTGATTGAAAAGAAAAGGAAAGTTTTTAAGTCTTAAGCGTGTTGGGGAGCCGCGCCCGTAGCACTAAAGTCGCCCCACATCATTTCAATATTATAAAACCCTCTTACCTCGGGACGGAAGATATGGACAATAATGTCGCCTGTATCCAGGACAACCCAATCACCAGTATTCAAACCTTCTTTGCGAATTTCAGTAATATCGTAAAAATGAAGTTTCTCTATCAGCTTCTGGGCAAGTGAGACTACCTGCCTAGATGAGGTCCCCGTACAAACAATCATATGATCTGCCAAATGTGCGTTATGGGCCAGATCTATGACCTCAATGTCAGTTGCTTTATTCAAATCCAATGTTTTAACAACCAACTCTTTTAGATCATCAGGCTCTAAAGGGCCTTTTTTCAATGTTGCCAAGTTTTAAATACTCCTTTTCTATGGCATAAAAATAAACAAACCCCGCCTCAACGAGACAGGGCATTTTCAATGCTCTTCGAGATTTCCAAATGTAACCCCACAATTTGGGTCAAACATCACCATATATTCATATTACTAAAGAATGAGGGGTGGTGGCAAGCATTATCACCGTAATAATGTCGAGGAAAGGGGGTTCGTGCGCCCTTGTTTAACCCAATAAACTGTATTTTTATCAAAGGGTTGGTTTGTTCTGCGCGTCAAATAAAGTGATTTTAATTTTCTCTGTGAAAATTTTGAAAAAACCGTATTTTTAGCAAAATTTAGCCACGGACGACGCGCAATGAAGGCGACAGGCATTATGCGCAAAATATCCTTGAAATTCTCCCATCTATGAAATCCATGCGCCGTATCAAGTCCACCAATCCAAATAAAATCAGTATGTTGATAGAGCTTCTTCAAGGTTTTTAGCGTCTGATAGGTTCGAAAAGAGTTTATGTGATCCTCAAACGGTGTGATTCTTATCCATCTTAGCCCTTTTGTTATATCTCTAGCTTTGTTTAAGCGTTTTTGATGTGCGCTTTGAGCATTTGGTTTGTGTGGATTTTGCGGCGTGACAAGCCACCAGACGGCATTCAGATTTAATATGCGTTTCGCAACATGGGAAATATGGACGTGGCCTTTATGCGCGGGGTCAAACGACCCTCCTAAAAGACCTATACGTGTGTTTTTAACCTGAGAAGAGGGCGGAAGTTGGCTTTGCCGAATAAGTGAGCGATGTGAGCCAGAATAAAGCAAGCGAGTTATGCAACATCCTTAAGGGTGTCAGGCAATTCTTTTACTGTCTTTTTAACAAGCGCATCATGAGATTTTTCGTCCAAACGCTGCATTAAGATTTGCGTTGTTGCGGCTATAGCTAGCTCAGAAGCTTTAGACTTCATATGTTCAACGGCATCAGCCTCCATACGCTTAAGGCGTTGATCTAACCATTTTTCACGGCGCGAAGCGCTTTCCTTCATTTGAGAAGAGGCTTTCTTCTGAATACCCTTGGCATGTTCCTTTGCAGTTTCAATTATACGCTTTGCCTCTTGATCGGCTTCACGCTGCTTGCGTTGGAACTGCGCAAGTAATTCTTGCGCCTCGATACGAAGATTCTCAGCAGTATCAATATCGTTTTTGATTTTCTCAATACGGCTATCAAGCGCATTTAAAACGCTTCTGCGTCCAAGTTTATAGCTAACAACTGCAAAGATAATAAATGAGATGAGAACCCAGTTATTTGTATCTTGAAAAAAACTTTCCATGATTATGCAGCCTCTTTTGTATCGGTATCGTTTGCAATTTCACCAACAAGCTTTTGAACCTCAGCTGGTTTAATTGAAATATCCGCAAGTTTTTCTACTGCTTCAGCAGTTAATACGGCCACCATCGATTCAAGTTCAGCCATAACCTGAGCCTTTGACTTTTCAATAGATTTTTCAAGCTTGGCCATTTCCTTTTCCGCGCGTGCGCGAAATTCGGCCTCGGCCTTTGCCATATCAGCCTTAATTTTGTCTTCAACTTTTGTAATTTCGCTTGTTGAATTTAGACGTGCCTTGGCAAGGTTAGCTTCATATGTTTCCTGAACCGCCTTGGCCTTGGCTGTTAAATTCTCAGCCTCTTCCATTTCGCTCTCAATCAAATTACGACGATTATCAATAACCTTTGAAAGTGCAGGTAAAGTCTTGTTTGCAAAAAAGAGGTAGAGAAGTCCGAACATGACAAAAAGCCAGAATATTTGGCTTGGGAACCATGTTGGATCAAATTGCGGCAGTCCTTTTTCAGCAGCCTCGCCATGCGCCTCAGTAGCAGCGAATGTAACATCCGATACGAGAAGGGTAAGGGCAAAAAAACCAAATTGTGAAAACCGCAATTTCATTCGTTTAGACTTTCAGCTTATTTCTTAACCGAAAACAAGAGCAAGAGAGATAACCAATGCGAAAATCGCAAGAGCTTCTGTCAAAGCAAATGTCAAAAAGAATTTCTTGTCAAGAATCTCTGCTGCGCCAGGGTTGCGTCCAACAGCTTCGTTGTATGAAGCAAAGATCATTCCCAAGCCAAGACCAACGCCTAGTAGTGGTAGAAGCGCAATTGCTCCAGCTAGTAGTTTTACTGCTTCCAATTCCATAATTGTAGTTCCTTCCTTTATGTTTTATTGGATATCAATTTGTTAACTCTAAATTCGTTTCGGATAGTACAGATTTTCAAGCCCTTTACAAGGGAAAGTCTGACAAAATATCCTTATTTTTAATGCTCAATCTCTAATGCATCCTTTAAATAGATACAGCTCAAAATTGTAAATACGTAAGCTTGCAGATAGGCAATTAAAAGCTCAAAGGCAATAAGCACTGCGTTAAACACTGTTGGAACAATGGCGGCTAAATAGCCAACTGATCCCAATGCAATGAAGCTGACTGCAAAACCTGCAAATACCTTTAAAACGATGTGCCCAGCCATCATGTTTGCAAACAAACGCACAGATAATGTTATCGGACGTACGAAAAACGATACTAGCTCAAGCACAAAGATGAAGGGGGCTAGCCAAACGGGTGTTCCTGGTGGAATAAACAGGCTAAAGAAATGAAAGCCATGCTTAAAAAATCCGATGACAATAACCATCATGAAAATCATAAGCGCAAGTGCAACGGTCACGATGATGTGTGATGTGTATGTAAATGAAAACGGGATAAGTCCAAGAGAGTTACCCAGCATCACAACAACAAAAAGTGTAAAGATAAGAGGAAAGAACTTACGTCCCTTTGGGCCAACATTTTCCCGAATCATGGACGCTATGAACTCGTAGAGCATTTCGGAGGCCATTTGTAGGCGACCTGGCACCTGCGCCTTTGGTTTTACAGCTAGTGTCATAAATATAAGTGACACAACGACGCCAATAGCCATCCAAAGCGATGAATTTGTAAAAGAGACATCAAAATTACCAACATGAAGCGGAAGAAGAGGGGTAATTTCAAACTGTTTCAGTGGATTTGCCATTCTTTATATCCTGTAACTCTTTGATATTTCTATATTTGTATATGCCATCAAGGATATCCCTTGAAACCTTGCGCCTTATTTACCCTTTTTTTGACGTTTATGCAACTCCGCAAAGCCGACTCCAGTGCCAATTTTTTGTGTAATTTTGTAAATATTCAGAAATGCAGAGCAAACGCCAAGTAATAAGAAGGCAATAAAGAGGAAAGGCTTTGTTTCAAAATACATGTCCAAACCATAGCCAATGCCGCCACCAGCAACTAATCCAACAAGAAGCTCTGTTCCGGCACGAATACCCAGTTGCATATTTTCATTTTCTACCTGTTCTGCTGCCTCGCGCTTGAGGGTTTCCTCGGTGGGTTTTCCAACACCAGCATTACGTGCATTACGCAGTTTTTCTTCCATGCTTTGTGTTTCGTTGTTATCAGACATAAACTTTATCTATTCCGCGACATCCAGAAAGTCGAGTTTTTGCTGTAAATCCACCGAGACAAGCTGTGAGACACCTTGTTCAGCCATAGTAACGCCGTAAAGCCTGTCCATACGTGCCATGGTCATGCGATGGTGCGTAATAACAAGGAAGCGTGTTGAGCCATTGGCTACCATTTCCTCAAGCAGCGTGCATACGCGGTCTACATTCGCATCATCAAGTGGTGCATCAATCTCGTCTAGCACACAGATGGGAGAGGGGGTTGTTAGGAACATCGCAAAGATAAGGGCAATAGAAGTGAGTGTTTGCTCGCCCCCAGATAGCAATGAGAGCGACTGTAAGGATTTTCCAGGAGGTTGCGCATAAATCTCAAGGCCAGCCTCAAGAATGTCATCTGACTCAATCATCTCCAGATGTGCCTTGCCGCCATTAAACAGACGCGAGAATAATTTCTGAAAGTAACCATCAATAATTTTAAACGCAGCGGTCAAGCGCGTGCGTGCCTCGTCATTCAATTTTTGAATTGCCGTTTCTAGTTCAGAGATAGCCTGCGACAAATCGTTTTGCTCGGCTAAAATTGAGCCGAGCTGCTTTTCAATTTCCGTAGCTTCTGATTCTGCGCGCAAGTTTACCGCACCGATCGCCTCTCTATCTCTGACAAGGCGTTCCTTGCGGTTTTTAAGATCTTCAGCACTTCCTGTTTTTATCTGCCCATTTTCAGTATCTTTGCACTTCGCAAGGGCTTCGGCCTCTGATGCCATTAATTCAGCTGGATCACATTCGAAACGCTCCTCGATGGATTGTTGCATATGTGCCTTTGATTGATTTGTAGCCTCTAAGGTTGCCATGGCACGCCCGCGTGCCTCACGTGCATCCTGATATTGCGTTTCTTTATCTTTCAATGCCTGTCGTGTATCTGTGACCTCTTGCTCCAATTTGGCAAGCTTGTCCTGTAATTCCTGCTTACGACGTTCAAGAGCGCCAATCCCATCAAGGATGCCTGTAATCTCGGCTCGAATTTCTGTGGGACGTCCTTCATTCTCTTTAAGTTTACTTCGCGCAGATACCTCACGTTCAGCTAGTTTTTCAAGCTGGTCTTTGGCACGAATGACTCGGTTCTGAAGATTAACACGTTCATCAGTAATAGCGTGTAGGCGCATTTGGCGTCTTTTGTTATCGCTTTCCACACGGTCCAATTCAGCGCGCGCCGAATGGTAGGAAGTTTGTGCTTCATCAAGTTTTTTCTTCTTTTCCTGCAATGCTTCATCGTCAGTTTGCGACTCTAAAGCAGCCTTTGAGATTTTAAGGCTTTCTTGCTCAGCTTCTAATTCGGCTTCGGTCGTTTCAATCTGCGTCTTTACATTCGATAAAGATTCTTCCAAACGAATGCGCTCTTCTGTTTGTTTATCTAACTTTGTTGAGAAGAGCTTTAAGTCTCGACGTGCGTTTGAAACTTTTGCCTCTTTTTCTGAAAAAAGCTGCTTTAGCTCTGAGATTTTTTCTTTAGCAGATGAAATGTCTGTTTCTTTATTTTCAATCTTACTGGTTAATGCCTGTACCTTTTTATCTAGTGAAGGACGTTGCGCAATTAAGTCTTTTAATTCGTTTTTTTGTTTAAGGAGGGAAGCTTGCAGGTCAGGCGCTTCGGCATCGATAGTATATCCATCCCATCTTTGATAACGACCATCGGCGCTCACTACAGATTGTCCAAATTGAAGATGAGAGCTTACAGTTTCAAAAGTGTGATTATCCTCTACATAGGCGACCATTTGCAGCGCAAGGTGCAGCGTGACAGGTGCCTCAACATAATCTGCCAAAGTTTTAATGTCATTAGCAAAGCGCGGTGCGTTTTTCAGATTAAGGGGTGTTTTTGTCCATTTCTTTTTTGCGCTATTATCAAGAGAGGCCGTTATAGCTTCGCCCAATGCACGCGAAAGGGCATTTTCAGCACCTTTTTTCGGGTTTAACATGGACAGAACTGGTTGCTCTTGTGTTTCGCTATCAGTCTCTAAAATAGATTGGAGCGTACTAATTTTTGCCGTACAGGTGGCCTGCTTACTCTCAGCCTCTGACAGCTCTTTACGAAGAGACGCTATTGCCTCCTGTTGATTTTCCAACTCATTTTCGGCATCAGCGCGTTTTTCTCTTAACGTCGCAATCTCAGCTTCAAGCTTTGTGATTTCTTTTTCAAGTACGTCACCCTTTTCCTTTGAAGGGGACTGGCTGTCAAACGTATCCTTCTGGGTAAGAAGTGACTTTTTCTTCTCAGTCAGACTGGAAAGCGCAGATTTAAGTTTTTCAATAGCACTTGTTGCGCTATCAACACGCGCTTTATTCTCGGCATAAGTCTTCATGCTTGCTGAATAAGTCGCATCAAGCTCATCAACCTGTTTTTTTTGTGTAACCAGATTCTTTTGAAGTTCTTTGATTTTGGCGTCCTGGTTTTCATTACTGCGGCGCAAGATCTTTTCTTCGGACTCCAATTTTTCAATAACAGAGGTGTTTTCAATCAGATTGGCTTTTTCGTGTTCTTGATCCTCGACCAGACCTTCAATTTGCGTTTTTAGATCACTTAAAACCTGCTCCAGTCTCTTTTCTTCTTCCTCAAGGCGCTGAAGCGTAATATTTTGTGTTTGCCAGATGGTTGTCGCCTCTGTAGCGCTTTCACGTACAGAGGGAATGTCCTTTAGTTGTGTCTCAAGCGTTTTATTGAGTTGCGCAATCACGGTCATTTTTTCGGCAACGGACCCTTCAGCTTGTTTCACATGCGCTTGTGCTTGCTCACAGGCTGTTTCTGCCTGAAGCCATTCGATGGAGGCTAATAAGCGTTCGAGTTGCGCAATTTCCTGATTTAAGGATTTATAGCGTTGTGCCTGACGAGCTTGCCTCTTAAGTGAATTATATTGTGTTTCAAGGCCTCCAATTGAGTCCTGTATTCGTGCAAGGTTTGTACTGGCTGCCTTTAACCGTATCTCTGCCTCGTGACGTCTTGCATAAAGGCCAGAAATACCAGCTGACTCCTCTAAAATTTTACGACGCTCCAGAGGTTTGGCATTAATCATTTCTGTGACGCGACCTTGCGAAACAAGGGCAGGGGAGTTAGCTCCAACAACCATATCAGCAAAAAGCATTTGCACGTCACGTGCGCGTACGACCTTACCATTGATGCGATAGGTTGACCCCTGATCTTTATCAATACGGCGAATAACCTCTATTTCCTCAAATTGTGAAAATTGGGTAGGCGCTGTCTTGTCGCTATTATCAAGATGAACAGTAACCTCTGCGAAATTGCGCGAGGCGCGCTTGGCTGTTCCGTTAAAAATAACGTCTTCCATGCCACCGCCACGCATGCGCTTGGGTGAGTTTTCACCCATAACCCAGCGTAAAGCCTCAGTTAGGTTCGACTTTCCACACCCATTTGGTCCAACAATACCAGTCAGACCTTCACCAATTTCGATTTCGGTACTGTCAACGAACGACTTAAAGCCGTTTAAACGCAGTTTTGTAAATTGAACCATTCTTTTCTAGTCGCTCAGGAGAAAGCCTGATTATTCACCCTCGGTTGTCGTGGTCTCATCTGTTGTTTCCTCAGCCATTGCGTCATCAGATGGTGCGCTCTCCATAGTGTCACCCATCGTTTTGATACCCTTATCAGCAAGCAATGCATCAAAGCGCTTTACGAAAATTTCATAAGGCTGATTACCAACAAGTGTGCTGTCCTCGTTAATGACGAATGTTGGTGTTGATTTAATTTCATACTTTTGTGAGGCTTCCTGAACACGCGATGTAAGCGCTTTTTGTAGGTCCTCATTTGTTAGACAGGCATTGAAATCATCCTCTGACATGCCAGCCAATTTT
Source organism: Micavibrio sp. UBA2137 (assembly GCA_002328415.1). Lineage (GTDB taxonomy): Bacteria > Pseudomonadota > Alphaproteobacteria > Micavibrionales > Micavibrionaceae > UBA2137. The sequence continues at coordinate 305,004 of DCXL01000004.1, forward strand.
GCATTTTGCTTCAGCTTTTCAATATGGTCGCCTGAACCAAAAGCCCATTGGTCCTGTGTTTGATAAAGAAGCGTTTGGAATTTTTCGTACTTATCAGAAGGCATACAGCGCAAGATAAGCGTTGCATCAAGAGCGGCTTTGTTTAAAGGGAACTCGCGGAAAATCATACGCACCTTATTTGTGTCAATATAATCCTGCTTGATACGCGGATAGGTATTTAAGTGGAATGAACCGCAGTGCGAACATGTTAATGAGCTGTATTGCACAATTTGAATAGGGGCAAGCTCATCACCAACTGCAAAATCTTGTAATTCACCTGTTGTGCTTGAGATTTGTGTAAAGTCACCTGTTTTATCCTCCTCAAGCTTGATGCTCTCATCATTTACAGGTTCGGCTTCTGGATCCTCACTAAAGTTTTCAACATCTGTATCAAGAACAACTGAACCATCCTCGTCTGACATGGCAATTTCTGTTAAATCGTCCTCAACCATAATGGGTTCTGATGACGTTACGAGTGAGTCACCTAGCGAGCTTTCACTTTTATTTGTGCTGTAGAGGTAATAAAGCGCACTTCCCAAGGCAATCAAAACGATTGCTATAATGATACCTGATGTTTTCTTTGATCCAGTTGACATATGCTACTGCTTCCTTTCATAAGCCTGGTACAAGATTGACACCAGGCATGTTGCGAACATGTAATTAGAATGCCCGTATACTGGCATTTAAAAGGGGTGGATTGCAACTGATTTAAATATCTTTAAAAAGCTTTATCCACAAAGGCTAGAAGGCTCTTTAAAGTGCTCCTATGAAGACCTCTACACGGTCTTGGGGAATTTGACTGTTCTCAACAACCATATCGCTACTTAGACTTCCTAGGGCGCGAATTTTGACACTTTTTGCCTTAACGCCTTTCTCGATGAGCCAGTCGCGTACTGATAACGCACGTGAAAGCGAATAACTGCGTGCCTTTCCGGCGCCATCTGACTCGTTGCTCTGCGCATAAGCGTGAACGTAAATCAACTTTGTATCGGGAAGCTTTTTATAAACCTTCAAATGATCCTCAAGTTGTGACATATGCGTTTGTGAAAGTGTAATGCGGTCACTTTGAAAACCTAGAATAAGCGCATCTGAATTTACTTTGCCGCTATTAGTGCCAGAGGCGACGGGCTCTAATGATTGCGCTTCAACCTTTTCTGCTTTTACAGCCTTAAGGGGTTCACTTTTAATAATTGGCGTAATAGGCTTTGTTTCAACCTGCATGGGTTTTTTTTGAGCTGGCTTCGACGATGGTTTGGGCACAACTTTTATTGGCTCAACCAAGACCGGTGTAGTTGTAGGAGCAGGAGAAGGTTGTGGTGAAGTCACGGATGGCTCAGGCTCATCAAAAAGAGAGGTTGGTGGCGTGTAAAATTCAATTTCTTCTGAAGACACCACCATGGGCATGGTGTTCACACCTAAAACAATGATAGCGCCAATAAGAAATCTATTTAACACTCACAAAGCTCTCAAACTTTTTATGAAGCACAGAATTCGTGGCAATAATGGCCTCTGAATAAACAGGGTTATCGTTTTTCTTGCTCAGGGAAGTCACCGTTCCACCTGCCTCGCGCACTAGCAACATGCCAGCAGCAGCATCCCATGGGTTGTAACGGCGTTGCCAGAAGGCATCAATACGCCCTGCGGCTACATATGCCAATTCCAGAGCCATTGCTCCAAAATTACGGTAGACGATGTTCTCGGCCTTTAATTTCTCAAGGCGAACCATAAAGCTCTCCTTGTCATTTTCGACCTGAGCATATTCTCCACCAACAACGACAGCCGCTTCCATCTTCGCCTTTGACGACACACGTAATCTCTTTCGACCGCTGACGAAGGCACCGTCTCCGCGATCGCAGACAAACATTTCATCCATGCAAGGGTCATAAACAACAGCGGCAACGACTTCACCGGCACGTTCGAGCGCAATAGAGATACACCAGAAGGGTATGCCGTTTAGAAAGTTCATAGTCCCATCCAGCGGATCAATGATGAACACACTTTCGGTGTCCTCGCCATCAACACGACCAGACTCCTCCATCAGAAAAGAGTAACGCGGACGCGCATCCTTAAGCTCTTCAAAGATGATTTTTTCGGCACGCTTGTCAGCGGCAGACACAAAATCAGCAGGCCCTTTTTTTGAAACCTGCAACTGATCGACTTCTCCAAAATCACGTAAAAGAGAGCGTGACGCCTTTTCGGCGGCACGTATCATGACGTTTAAATCGGCTGTTCTTTTAGGCACTTTAAAATCCTTGTGTTTGGTGGGTTAGTCTTTAGCTTTTTCTACGTAGGAGCCATCTTCTGTTTTGATAACAATACGTGTTCCACTTTCAATATGAGGGGGCACCATAACGCGTGCGCCATTATCAAGAACAGCTGGCTTATAAGATGTAGTGGCTGTTTGGCCTTTAACTACAGGCTCTGCCTCAACAATTTCAAATGTTGCCGTATCAGGAAGCGAACCGCTTAAGGGCTTACCTTCATAGCTTTCAACTTCGACTTCCATACCGTCTTGTAAGTAAATGGCAGCCTCACCAAAAAGCTCTTCCTGAACGGTGATTTGCTCATATGTGCTTGTATTCATCAGAGTGATGGCTTCACCATCTTTGAAGAGGAACTGATAAGGCTCTTGATCCAATCTGATTTTTTCAACAGACTCTTGAGTTCTGAAGCGTGTATTGACCTTTGTGCCTGTTTCAATGTCGCGCATATAGGCGTTCAAAAATGCGCCACCCTTACCAGGTTGGGAAACGTCACCTTTAAGATAACGGCACAAACGTCCTTCAAATTCGATAATGTTTCCAGGCTTTAATGTATTGGCATTAACTTTCATAAAACTATCCTTTGTTTTCCTCAGTCTTTAATACAGATTTTCCGAGCGAGCGCAAGCGTGACTTTAGGTCTTCATCCTCAATATTTGCCAGAAATTCCTCAAGAGTTGCTTCTTCGCTCTCAGTTAAAATTTCGGACTTTGAGGCCGCTTGAGATTGAGCCTCTTTTCTGACTTCACCTGCCTCAAAAGCAACATCGTAAATATAGTCAGGACCAAGAATACGCGCCATGCGTTCCAAGATAAGCCCTTTTTTGTAATGAAGAACAGTTGTAAGTGCGGGTGGCGCATCCACGACAAGCGTACGCAAGTAATCACCTTTTTTCTTTTGCATCTTGATGCGAGAAGGGGTGGCCTGAGCGGACAATTCGCCGCCTATAATTTCTGTCCAGTTTTCTAATACACGGCCAAGCGCGACAAACTTCTTCTCAAAAGTTTTGCCGCTAATATTTTTTATGCTGTGAGAAACAGGTTTTAATCCACTCATGGCTTGCACCTTAGAACTTTTTCACTACCTTGTCAGCATATGAGTGTGAAGAAAATAAACCCACAAGATTTCCGACAGAGCCTGCTCGCATGGTTTGATAAAAATGGGCGCGAGCTCCCTTGGCGTTATAAGGGTGGAGCTCATCCCAATCCCTATCATGTCTGCCTATCAGAGATTATGTTACAGCAGACAACAGTACAGGCCGTGAAGGATTATTTTCTGAGCTTTATTAAAATCTGGCCCACAGTTTCTGATTTGGCAAATGCGCGCCAAGAGGATGTTACAGCTGCTTGGGCAGGGCTTGGTTACTATTCGCGTGCACGCAACCTTCATAAATGTGCACTTGAGATTTCTGAAAATAATGGCGGTGCGTTTCCCGTAAATGAAGCCGCGCTTTTAAAGCTGCCAGGTATTGGCCCTTACACGGCCTCGGCTATTCGTTCAATATCGTTTAACAAGCCTGCAAATGTCGTTGATGGCAATGTGGAGCGCATCATGGCGCGCATTTTTGCTTTGAAAACGCCTTTTCCCAAGGGAAAGGAGAAAGCAAAGATAAGGGCTGCGTATTTCATAGGTAAATTTGAGGGGCGGCATTCAGATTACGTACAGGCACTTATGGATTTAGGGGCAATGATTTGCACACCCAAATCTCCAAAATGTGCTTTATGCCCCATATCAAGATATTGTGCTGCTTACAAACATGGGCTTGCGGAAGATCTTCCCAAAAGAGAGCCCAAAAAAGCCACGCCTCAGAAATATGGAACGGCTTATATTTTTATAAACAATCAAAATGAACTTCTGCTAGAGCGGCGGCCAGAAAAAGGATTGTTAGCTAGCATGATAGGTTTTCCATCAACGCAATGGAATGAAAAGAAGGAAAGGGAGGGGCTTCTTTCTAACGTAACAAAAGAACTTGAAATAAAGGAGCTGCAAGAGGTTAGGCACGTCTTTACGCACTTTAAGTTGCAGTTGAAACCAATTCTAGTACGATATGAAAGAGAGCAGGCGGAAGATTTGTTGAGTGAAGGCCTAAAAGGCTCTCATTTTTGGCAAAATATTGAGGACATTGATGCTGATCATTTGCCGACCTTGTTTGCGAAAATTCTAAAACTGGTTAGAGCGGAATTAATATGAAACACCTAATAATTGTTATTATTTTTGGATTTTTAATTCTTTCAAGCGAGCTTGTTCTTGCACAGGAGAGCGAAACGCCAAATGAGGCTGTTGAAACTGCACATCCAAGAACGCATTACAAACTAACGACTTATCCAAATCTCTTAAAGCTTTACTGGAGGGATTCAAAACTGAATACTCAGGAGGCAGATGATTTGGATTATTATATTGTTAATTCAGCTTGCGATATAGCCAAGGAGATTGAAGGGAACGACTTTAAGCGTGAAGAGTTACGTGATGCTATGGCACGTCATCTTCGTTCTGCGCGCCGTAATTATTCAAACCGCTTTTACTTTATTCAGCCATTGCAACTGGGCGAGTATAATTTTGACAAGAAGGCCTTCGAAATTCTGCCCGAGTCTCAATATATGGACGTCAGGCGCATTCGTATTTCGAATAATAGCAAAGAGGATTTGACGGGTGATTGCAGAAAACTGTTGCCCGACAATGTAGAGCTTTATGAGCGCGCTCCTTTAAACGTGGTCGCCAATCTTAATCAGCCATTTAACTTTCTTGAGGTTCCCGCTAGTGAAGAAATCTTACGTCTTTATCTTGATTATATTAAAACCGAACCTCAGTTAGAAGCGGAGCGTATGGGCTACATTGTGTTTTATGTGTCTCTGAGCACCTATCTTGAGAATGCGCGTGACGCATCAGCGGCAACAGGTATTGTTGCCGAATACAAAACCAATCTTGATTTTATAGAGGTCTATGCCGATCCAGAGCGAAAATACCCGCTCTTTTTCAAATTTTTCGAAGAAAAATAAAGTCTAATTAAGCTGGTTATTTCCTAGCTCTGCCTTGTCCAATGATTGGCGCATTTTTTCGCGCAGGACATCAATGGGATAACGGCGACCGTCCTCGTGATAATGCCAATAGGTCCAGCCATTGCAGGAGGGCGCATTTTGCAGTGTTGCGCCAACCTTATGTATGGAGCCGCGAAAACTGTTCTTACCTTCATCAACAATCAGCTGACCATCAGCGCCAACCTTGGCTGTAAACTTGTTCTTTGTGTCTGTTAGCTCTGCACCTGGCTCAAGAAGACCGTTTTCGATAAGCCAACCAAAAGGAATACGCTTAGCTTCACGCTTGGAAGGGGTATTTAAAACATCCTCTTCGGATATTGCCTCTGTTTCAGCAATACGCTTTGTAGCATGTTTGATATAAGTCTTGTCTTCATCAATCCCGATATAGTCGCGGCCTAACTGCTTTGCAACAGCACCTGTCGTGCCAGACCCAAAGAAGGGATCCAAAACAACATCACCTGGCGCAGTGGAAGCCAAAAGAACACGGTACAGTAAAGACTCCGGCTTTTGCGTTGGATGTACCTTAACTCCATCTGCGTCCCTTAAACGCTCATGCCCTGTGCATATAGGCAAATACCAATCCGAACGCATCTGCAGGTCATCATTAAGCGCCTTCATGGCCTGATAATTAAATTTGTACTTACTATCTTTTGATTTTGCGGCCCAAATGAGTGTTTCATGCGCATTCGTAAAACGACGCCCACGGAAATTTGGCATTGGATTGGATTTACGCCAAATGACATCATTCAAAATCCAGTAACCTAAATCTTGTAAGATCGCGCCCATTCTAAATATGTTGTGATATGAGCCTATGACCCAGATTGCGCCATCATCGCTAAGTAGCTCGCGCGCCTCTTTCAGCCACTCGCGTGTAAAATCATCATATGACTTAAAGCTTTCAAATTGATCCCAGTCATCATCCACGGCATCAACCTTTGAACTATCCGGTCTGTGCAAGTCACCTTGTAACTGAAGATTGTAGGGAGGGTCAGCAAAAATCAAATCAATCTGCCCCTTTGGCATTTTGCGCATTTGCTCAATGCAGTTTCCTTGCATGATCACATTGCGCTCAAGCTCTGTGGATGATTTTGTTTTTTTACTGGACATAGCTTCCCCTAATTCAATTCGCAGTACACGAATCATGAATCATTGACGATTCGCCGTCAAGATATTTCTGAGAAAAAATGAGCAGATTCAATTATTTGAGGAAAGACATACTAGATATAGTAGGTCACGAATCACGCAGACTCAATGCGACCTTGAGAACCTTCGATTTCAAGTTGTGTGCGTACTGGCGCAAATGAACGGCGGTGCAGGGGGGTTACACCAAGCTCTTTCAAGGCTTCCATATGTGCGGCTGATCCATAACCAGCATTACTGGCCCAACCATAACCAGGATAGCGCTTATCATAATCTGCCATCATGCGGTCACGTGTTACCTTGGCAATGATAGAGGCTGCAGCAATAGAGGACGAGATTGTGTCACCCTTTTTTACAGTCTGTTGTTTACAGGTTAGGCGTGTGCGCTGATTGCCGTCAATAAGTGCTGCCTCCATGCCGTGATCCATTTTGATGTAAGCGCGCTTCATAGAGAGGAGGGTGGCTTGCAAAATGTTGATGTCATCAATTTCCTCAACGGTGGCAAGGCCAATGCCATATACGCAATGCGCTATAATTTCTTCAAACAAGCTTTCACGTTTTTTCAAGGATAGTTTTTTGCTGTCATTGAGGCCTGCAATAAAGCCCCTGTCTCTTACATTGGCAGGAATATAGACGCAGGCAGAGACAACAGGGCCAGCAAGTGGACCGCGTCCAACCTCATCAATGCCGCAAACTTTACCTTCGTATGTATCTTCGAGTAAAAAATCAGGCATGATCTATGTCCTTGCCTTTCTTGCTGTACAATCAGAAATTACAGCACCGACAGTCAGGACGGCGCAAATAACCGTTGGTACGTAAATCATAATGAGTTCTTGAAAATGATTATGTGTAAACATGTAGATGTAAATAGAGGCGCTCACAATTAGCGAGATTGCGATCATGCTATCAAGGCGCGCTGATTTCCTTAAATAGCCCATGCCTGCAAGCACATAAAGTGGTGCAAGCACGAAAAGCAAGCTCACGGCATCAAAGATGTATTTAATGACATCGCCTATAGTCGTTGCCATGAAGGCCGAAAGCGCGAGTACGACAATAATTGCAACACGTGTTAGTTTCACATAACCACCACGTTTCTCGGTATAGCTTTCAGGCAAAATATTTTTAAGGAATGTTGAGGCTGATAAATAACAAAGTGTATCCATTGTCGACATCGTAATGGCTACACACACAACAGCAACATAGGCCAGTATAAAGGGTGGTAGTGCGCTAAATTCATAAAGCTGAAAGAACGCATTACCCCATTCTGTATCTGCTGGCAGTAGCTCGCGTGCAGCCACACCAAGAAAGAAAAGCGACATCGTCATGATGACAAGCGGAATAACCGCAGAGGGAAAGCCATAGCGCACGACCTTCTTATTCCGCGCGGAAAAGAGCCTCTGCCATGCATCAGAGCTTACAACAATATAGAACATACCCATTAAGAAGAAGGTAATATCCATTGACGTGCCGTAGCCTTTATAATTTGCAGGTTCTAAAAATACGCTTAAATCAATATCAATGAAGAAGGGTAGGAATATAAGTGATACAACAAGAAAGAATTGAATAACGTCAGTTTTGATAACATTGCCATAGCCGCCAAAAAACATGTAAAGCGCGACGATAAAACCAACAAGCACAATAGATACCTCAGAGCTTAGTGGTGAGATAGCTGAAATAAGATTTCCTGAGACAAATAGCTGTACAGAAATCAAAACTATCGAAAAGGCCGCAACAATGAACGAGGAAACTTTTTCGGTGCGCCCACCAAGCTCATCACGAATAATTTGTCCTATTGTGATATAGCTGCGTTTCTTGGCCATGCGGCGCACACGTGGGCCCACAAAAGAAAAGAAAAGAAGCCCGAAAAGCACACCACCAAGAAGTGATAAAAGACCGCCGAAGATAAAAGTCGCGCCTGCACCAACCCAGAATACAAGACCAGAGCCGTCGCGAAAACCCGTTGCAAGAGAGGACATTGTAGGAATGTAGCCAACGTCACGCGAGCCGATAACAAAACCTTCTGCTGTCTCCTTACGCGCGCCCCATAAGCCGATTACAACCATCAGTAGGGCGTAAAGCCCAAGCCCGATGAGGATTGTTGTATTTTGTGTACTCATATTACCCCCTCTACTCCTGAAGGGATGAGAGCTATCCTTTCAAGCTTTTTGAAACAATTTCAAAGACGTTATCTGAAATATTAGGTGTTTTTGAAATCCGCTCCAAGGCACTTTTCATGAGGGCTTGTCTGTCCTGTGTATAACGTCTCCATTCACGCAGTGGTGTTACAAGACGTGCCGCGATTTGCGGATTGATTTCATTAAGCTCAATAATTGCGTCTGCTAGAAACTCATATCCTTTCCCACTTACATCATGGAAAGATGAAGGGTTGTTCATCGCAAAGGCCGCGTAAAGTGAACGCACCCTGTTTGGGTTTTTGATATTGAAATCAGAATGTTGGCGAAGCTTCTTAAGGTCATCAAAGATAGCATCGCGCCCCGCCATAGCCTGAAGCGAGAACCATTTATCAATAACGAGTTGATAGGATTTATAACGTTCATAGAAGTCCTTAAGAACCTCTTCACGTTCAGGCTTATCAGAATCCATTAAGGCCATAACGGCTGCTACGCGGTCCGTCATGTTGTCGGCCTCAAAGTAATGCGTACGCGCACGTTTGGCACAGCCTGTTCCGTTTGTGGATGTCAGGATGTTCAGCAAAACATTTCTAAAGGCGCGTTGCCCCATATCTTCTGGCTTGGTGGTGTAGGGACCCTCAAGTTTGTTGGCCTCATAGAGTTTTTCCAAGAGATCACGATGTTCACCCTTGAGCATCATAAGCAATGTCTGGCGCGAATCATCAATGGCACTTGGGTCAATCTCATCACGTCCCTGACCAATAATACTAATGCTTGGCAACGATAGAGCACGTGCCAAGAAAGCCTTGTCCGCATTCTCTTGCGTAGATTGTTCAAGAAGTACGCCAAAATCATCGATAAAGTTAGACACATCAGCCTGTGGGTTTTCCATGAGGGCTTCAATAGCACGAATGCCAAGTGTTTGACCTGCCTCCCAACGGTTAAAGCCATCACTGTCATGGATTTGTAGGAAGCGCAAATCATCCTCAGTTAAATCTGTTTTCAAAATAACAGGCGCAGAGAAGTTACGCAGGATTGACGGAACAGGTTTTGACCCAATGTTATCAAAGGTGAACGTCTTTTCCTTCTCAGACAACTCCAGTATACGTGTTGTCTCACCATTGCCTAAATCAATGTCATCACCATTGTCATTGATAAGCCCAACAGCCACAGGAATGAGAAGAGGGGGCTTGTCTGTTTGTCCTGGCGTATCAGGCAGTGACTGTGACAAGGTTAAGGAGAGCTGGCGTTTTTCGGCATCGTAATGCGAAGTTGCATTTACAGTAGGCGTGCCTGCATTTTGATACCAACGGAAGAATAGATCTTTATCCAAACCGCTCGCATCAGCCATACATTGAACAAAATCCTCACAAGTAACGGCCATGCCATCAAAACGATCGAAATAAAGGTCTGTCGCCTCGCGATACTTCTCAGGACCCAGAAGCGTGTGTTGCATACGAATAACCTCTGCACCCTTTTCGTAAACGGTCATGGTGTAGAAGTTGTTAATCTGAATATAGTTATCGGGACGAATAGGGTGCGCAAGCGGGGATGCATCCTCTGGGAATTGTGAACGTCGCAAATGATTAACATCATCAATACGCTGCACGGCACGCGAATTCATGTCCGCGGAAAATTCCTGATCTCGGAATACGGTTAAACCTTCTTTCAAAGAAAGCTGAAACCAGTCACGACATGTGACGCGGTTACCTGTCCAGTTGTGGAAATATTCGTGTGCAATCACGCCCTCAACACGCAAGAAGTCACTATCTGTTGCCGTTTCATGATGGGCAAGCACAAGGGCTGTATTAAAGATATTGAGTGACGTATTTTCCATGGCCCCCATATTGAAGTCAGAAACCGCAACAATGTTGAATCTGTCGAGTTCATATTCACGGCCATAAACGTCCTCATCCCATTTCATGGATTTAATCAGACTTTTCATGGCGTGATCACATTGGCCTTCGTCACCTTCACGCACATAAATGCGCAAATCGACTTTACGGCCTGACATGGTTGTAAATGTGTCTTGGATATGGACAAGATCACCTGCAACAAGCGCAAAAAGATAAGCTGGTTTGTTAAAAGGGTCATCCCAAACAGTATAATGACGACCATCCTCAAGCGTGCCTTCTTCGACAAGGTTTCCGTTTGATAGAAGAACAGGGTATTTGCTTTTATCAGCCTCAATACGGACCTTGAATTTGGTCAAAACATCGGGACGATCTGGCCAATAGGTAATCTTGCGAAAACCTTCAGCCTCGCATTGTGTGCAGTATGTGCCTTGAGATTTATAAAGCCCCTCAAGAGAGGTGTTATTTTCTGGGTCAATTTCAGTTGTAATTTCGAGCGTAAATTTTTCTGGGCCACCAGGAATTGTGAGAAATTTATCAGAAACCTTATAGTCTCTATCTGAAAGATCGTTACCATCTAATTTGACTGAAACTAGCTTCAGTTTTTCACCATTTAGCTCAAGTAAGTTTGTATCGGATTGTGTCCTCTCAAGTTCAACCTTTGTGTGGACAAGTGTTTTGTCCTCAAACAACTCAAAGCACATTTCAAAATGTGGGATTTTGAAGGGGAAGGGCATGTAATCTTTAAGATAAATTGTTTGTGGCAAATCGGTGCGCATGAATAGTCCTTATGCTTAATGTGTCTAACAGTTAAGATAAGTGAGATAAGGTTTTTGTAAAGGCGAAAAGAGTTAAGCTGGCTGGAAAACTGTCTTTAGCACAGAGCTTGATTGTATTCTTGAAATAGGAAAATCTTCGAGACCGCTTGCGATTGTAACCTTAACGCCCGCCTTTAAAGCAATCTCGGCTGCCTTAATCTTGCTTTCCATACCGCCTGTTGAATCAGCATTTGTAGTACCAAGAGCATATGATTTAAAAAGCCTTGAAATTTTACCTTCGACCATTGGAATATGTTTTGCATTTGGATCTGTTTCAGGGTCACCCGTATAAAGCCCATCTGTGCGCGTGAGGATAATAAGCTCATCAGCATTGATTGCCTTGGCAAGAAGAGCTGCTAATTGATCATTGTCACCGAACTTAATCTCTTCGGTTGCAACAGCATCATTTTCGTTTACCACCGGCAGAATACCCATTTCTTTAAGTGCAGAAATGGTTTGAAGAATATTATTTCTGCGCGCTCTATTTTTGAGGTCATCCCTTGTGAGCAAAAGCTGTGATACGCTTTGTTTATCAAATGCAAAATTATATTCAGCCATCAAAATGGGCTGACCATATGTTGAAAGCGCCTGTTTATTAGGTAGTGTATTATCCTCAGAGCCAAAATAAGCCCGCGCAAGCGCAATTGCACCGGAAGAAACAAGAACGACTTCATGTCCAGACGCTCCAAGTCTTTCAATATCCTGTGCAACAGTGTTCAACCATTCACGACGGAAACTTTTCGTGTCTTTATTAACCAGAAGGGCAGACCCAATTTTAACGACAATTTTTGACATTCATTCCTCTTAAATAAACGAGGATGAGTCTTACGCTTCTTTAAGGGAAGTTTCAACGTTTTTTACGTAATTATTTAGACTGTGTAAAACATCTTTTGTGTTTTCACCAGAAATTGCAGACATGAGCATGGGCTTCACACCCGTTTTCTTTGCAAAGTCTTTTGCAACATCCTGTGCAAGTTCTTCCCCAAGGGCGTCCATCTTATTCAAAACAACAATTTGCGGCTTTTGCGCGAGGCCACCACCGTAGTTTTTCAACTCACTCTGAATAGTTTCATAAGCTTTGTGAGGATTATCCTGTGTGCAGTCAATTAAATGAAGCAGAACGGCTGTGCGCTCAACATGACCAAGGAAGCGTGTTCCTAGGCCATGACCTTCTGATGCGCCTTCAATGAGACCGGGAATGTCAGCAATGACAAATTCATCACTTCCAATACGCACAACACCAAGATTGGGATGAAGCGTTGTGAAAGGGTAATCAGCTACTTTTGGTTTGGCGGCAGATACAATTGACAAGAACGTCGATTTGCCCGCGTTAGGAAGTCCAAGCAAACCAACATCTGCAATCAGCTTAAGGCGAAGCCAAACCGCACGCTCCTCACCAGGCCAGCCAGGTGTTGACTTGCGCGGTGCCTGATTGGTTGAGGATTTATAATGCGTGTTTCCAAAGCCACCGTCACCACCGCGAAGAAAAAGCTCTGTCTGACCTTCCTCAACCATATCATAGAGTACCGTTTTCTTGTCATCGGCAAGAATTTCTGTGCCCACAGGAACTTTAATAATAAGATCATCAGCACTGGCACCTGTTTTATTACGCCCAGCTCCCCCCATACCGCTCTTGGCACGGAAATGTTGGGTGTAGCGAAAATCGATAAGGGTGTTCAGATTATCAACGGCAACGAAATAGACATCGCCACCTTTACCGCCGTTACCGCCGTCAGGACCACCAAATTCGACATATTTCTCACGACGAAAACTTGTCGACCCAGGGCCGCCATTACCGCTTGAAACATATATTTTTGCTTCATCAAGAAACTTCATGTCATTTTATCCCAAAAAGAAAAGGGGAAAGCAATCTTTCCCCTCAACTAAAAACCTAAATTTAGAAAACCTTATTCGGCGGCTTGTGCTGTTTCAGCATCATTTGCTGGAACAATATTCACAACTGTACGGTCATTTTTAGTGCGCGAGAACAAGACCTCACCATCAACCAATGAATAGATTGTGTGATCCTTACCAAGCCCAACATTTTTACCTGGCTTGTACTTTGTACCGCGCTGACGCACGATAATGTTACCAGCTAGAACCGTTTCACCGCCATATCTTTTAACGCCAAGACGACGACCAGCGGAATCACGACCGTTTCTGGAACTACCACCTGCTTTTTTATGTGCCATTATATATCTCCTTTATTCTTTTATACCGTAAACAGAATTAGGCTGACTTAATGTCAGTAATTCTAAGAACTGTTTTATGTTGACGATGACCGTTTTTACGGCGTGAATTCTGACGACGACGCTTTTTGAAGATGATAACCTTCTTGTCGCGATCATTGGCAATAACTTCTGCAGTTACCTTTGCCTTAACCTTGTCGCCAAGTGTTGATGTTTTGCCATCAGAGAAAAGGAGAATATCGTCAAGAGTGACTTTATCGCCTGCTTCAACATCCATTTTTTCGACGCGGATGACGTCATCTTTTTGGACTTTATACTGTTTTCCGCCAGTTCTTACGATTGCGTACATATCACAAACCTCTAAATTAAGTGTTGGGTTGTCTTTTTATTTATTATTGGGTGGCGTTATATATGAAAGTGCAAAGGCCTGTCAAGCAAAGAAAGCGTACTCTTTATGCATAAAGAAGTGACAGATATTTAAAGCCACTATCACATAGAAATGTAAGCACAGTTTTGACCTCAGGGTGTTCTTCCTTGATACGACGTGCAGCCAATAAATTTGCACCAGAGGAGGGGCCAACAAAAAGGGCTTTTTGCGCTGTTAAATCTTTACAGGCCTGAATGGCATCATCGCTATTCACAAGAATAACATCATCGACAAGATTACGGTGTCGTTCGTAAATACTTGGTACGAAGCCATCGTTTATTCCCTCAATTTTATGCATATCGACCACGCCCTGCGAAAGCGTTGGCGACTCAGATGGCTCAACGGCAAATACTTTGAGGTTTGGATTGTGATGTTCTTTCAGGGCCTGCGCAACGCCAATAAGGGTACCGCCTGTACCAACACCCTGAACGATTGCGTCGATTGTGATATTCTGATCTTTGATCTGTTGTAAAATTTCAGGCCCAAACCATTCACGGTTTTCATCAACATTCCACTCATTATCAAATTGTGCAGGACAGAAAAACCCATCCTGCTTGCCCATTTCGATGGCCATGTCCTTGGCCTCATTTACATGGAAAACGCCAATATGGCGCACATCCGCTCCCAACCCTTTAGAGATAAGTGTACGTTCGGATGTATATCCTTCTGGAATAAGGACAATCATTTTGTAGCCCTTGGCAGCCGCAACAAGAGACATAGCATTACCTGTGTTGCCACTGGTTGATTCAACAATGGTCATACCAGGCTTTAGTAGACCTTCGCTTTCGGCGCGTTCAATCAGATATTTCGCCATACGCGCCTTAACAGAACCCGAAGGATTCAAATACTCGGCCTTGGCTAGAACACCCGGCTCAATTTCAATGAGCGGAGTATTGCCAATAGCGTTAAGGATAGAATTTGAAAGAGGTGGCGCAAATAAAGAATCTGACATACCAAAATGATGTCTTTAATTAGTTGCTGTTGCAACCTTAATCCCCAGCCCGATAAGGACGCTTCCACACACGCGGTCAATCCATTTGGTTGCTTTTAAGAATAGATTGCGCACTGGACCTTGTGTCAGAACAGTGGCAACAAGCGCAAACCAGAAAAAGGTCATGACTGCAAAGCTTACACCATAAGCAATCTGCCACAATAATGGTGTTGTTGGCTCGACCACCTGCGTAAAGATAGCCAAAAAGAAAAGTGAGGCCTTCGGGTTAAGTACATTTGTAATAAAACCAGAGCGCAGAGCCTTTAGGTCTGTCATTTTGCGCTTTGCCTTATGGGATAGTGCATTATCAACGGCTTTTTTGCCCATACCCTTGGAGCGTAACGCCTGAAAACCTAGATAAATAAGGTAGGCTGCGCCTGCGTACTTAATAATGTTAAAAAGCAGGATTGATTGCGAAATAATAGCCGCAATTCCAATAACGGCATACGCAATATGGACAAGCACACCCAAGGCAAAGCCAAGAGCTGTAAAGATACCAATACGGCGGCTATGTACTAGTGAATTTCGCACGGCCACAACAAAGTCTGGACCAGGGGACATCAGCGCCAGAAAGAAGATCCCTGCAAGCGCTGCCCATTGAAGAAGGTAAAGTGTTATATCCATAGTTAATTTTTATATGTTTTCAGTTTGAAATCTATCACAAAGATTTTTTTGAAATTAAATAATAAAACTTCTCATTTCCATAAAAATGTTTTAAACCAAATTTCAATTGTTTTAGAGAGGTTCAGATGGCAGTTTCAGTTCCGCACGCAAAAAAAGTTTTTCATGAATTTACAATGCACGGCGACACACGTGTTGATTTTTATCACTGGCTACGCGGTAAACATCCTGAAGACTGGAAGGTGATGCTCGACGACACCTCGCTCCTTGATAAGGAAGTACGTGCTTACTTGGAGGCAGAGAATGCCTATTATGAAGACCATATCGCAGAATTTACTGAATTGACTGATGCCATCAGAGGCGAACTTTTTGGCCGCGTTGTTCCAGATGATGCGAGTGTACCTACAAAGGACGGAGAGTGGCTTTACTGGATAGAATATAAAGAGGGAGGCAACTACCCTGTGCGTCTACGCAAATCAGTTGACGGTAAAACAACTGAAGTTCTTTTTGATGGGGATAGCGAGGCCGAAGGTAAAAAGTTTTTCAATATTGCTGCTTTTACACATAGCCCTGACCACCGCTTGATTGCTTACAGTTTAGATGCTGTTGGATCAGAGCGTTACACTATCCACGTGCGCGATATTGCAACTGGCAAGGAAGTTGACAGAATTGAAGGCACGTCTGGTGGCATTACATGGGGTAAAAATTCTGACCATATTTTCTACACAGAGCTTGATGAAAACAAAATGAGAAAAGTCATCAGATGCCATAAGCTAGAAACGCCGCAAAGTTCTGACCCGCTTATTTATAGAGAGCTTGATGATGAGTTTTCTGTTGGGGTCAGCAAAACATTCTCTGGTGACTATATCCTCGTAGATACAGCCAACAAAGAAACTAGTGAAACACATTTCTTGCCATCAGATGCAACAGATGCCTCTAAACTAAGACTCATTCGCAAGCGCGAAGAGGGCATTGAATATGAGGTAAGCCACAAGGGTGATGATTTTTATTTCATGACAAATAGACAAGGGGCCGTTGAGTTTAAAGTTATGAAGGCCCCGATTTCGGATTTACGTGACGAAAACTGGACAGATGTTGTCACTTACAATCCAAAATCAAAAATTGTGTCTTTCGAAAATTTTGAAAATTACATGGTCTGGGAGGTCACTGAAAACGGCCTTCCTCGTGTTGTGGTTTCTGGCTATGACGGCAATCAATATGATGTGAAATTTGAGGATGAGGCCTATGACGTCTCTTGTTCAACAGGGTACGAATTTGATAGCGATAAGCTACGTTTGTTTTATCAAACGCCCGTAAGACCCATGACAACGTTTGAACTTGATATGGGAAGCCGTGCGCAAACTGTGCTGAAGGAAAAGCAGCTTCCGAATGGTCACGATCCTGATAATTACTGCGTGGAACGCAAATTTATTACGGCACGCGACGGTGTTCAAGTTCCTGTCACAATTCTGCGACGAAAGGATACGCCCATTGATGGTACAGCACCTCTTTATCAATATGGCTATGGAAGTTATGGCGTCATCATTGAGGATGATTTTGCAAATACACCCATTTCCTTTATTGATCGCGGCGTCATTTATGCATACGCCCATATCCGAGGCGGTGGAAAGTTAGGGCAACAATGGTATCTGGACGGCAAAAAAGAACATAAAATGCGTACATTTTATGACTTCATTGACGTGACCGAAGCACTCGTAGCTGAAGGTTATGGAGAGGCAGGCAAAGTCTGTATCGAGGGACGCTCAGCCGGCGGTATGTTGATGGGGCAGGTTTGTAACTTGCGCCCTGATCTTTACAAGGGTGTTATAGCAGGCGTTCCATTCGTTGATGTCTTAAGCACAATTCTGGACGGTTCGCTTCCGCTTACGCCTGGGGAATGGGATGAATGGGGCAATCCGAATACAAGTGCTGAAACCTACCACTTGCTTAAATCCTATTCACCTTATGATCAAATTGTTGATGGGCAGAAATACCCTTCCATTTTGGCAGCAGCGTCACTAGCTGATTACCGTGTGACCTATTGGGAACCAGCCAAATGGATTGCCAAATTGCGTGAGGTCGCGTCCCCAGAGAGTGGGAAGTTTCTTCTTTATACAAATATGACTGCGGGTCACGGCGGATCATCAGGGCGCTACGACCACTTAGAAGAGCGCGCACCTCAAATTGCATACGCTATCAATCAATTCGAAGAGGCAGGTTATGACATGAGTATGCGCACTAAATATCCAGGGACATCAGAAACACAAAAAAATACCCCGCATCCTTGAGCGCGGGGTATTAAATTCTGGTACTAGCACCAACCTTTTTTGGCGTGTCCTGGCGGACAAAAATCGCGGTTATCATCACCAAGTTCTACATTATAACCATCGCCACGCACATCAACATTTGGATCAACAGTTGTTTTGCAAGCCGTCAGAGCAAGCGCTACGCCCATTGTAAGAATTAAAAGTTTCATGTTTTTTCCTTTCAAAGTTTAAGTGAAATATTTGATAAACATCCAAACAGCCATCCCAGCCATCATAAGATTTTCTGTAAGCGAAATGGCCCCAAGAGGAACATTACTATTACCTCCTACGCAAGCACACTTCAAATCCCTTCGGTCAACGTATACGGCCTTTATGACTGAAATGGCACCTATTGAACCGATAAAGAGTGCAACAGTAGCAACAAGTGGAGCGAGAAGCCCTGCAATCATACCAAGACCTGCAAAGGCCTCTGCAAAGGGATAGAAATAAGCATAGGGCACGTATCTGCGGCCTAAAATATCATAGGTGATAAACTGATTAGTAAAGGCAAACAAGTCTCTAAGTTTTAAGATTGCGAGTACACACATGCTAATTGCAATGAAAAGCTCAATGAGCGTAATGAAATTAAATCCACCAAACTGCAAGCTGCTGAAACCAAGCGCCATCAGGAATGTCACTGAGAACACAGCTATAATGGGTTGATATGTTGTCTTATCTTTATTTTGCTGGCGTGGGAGTCCAAAATGTGCGCGCAAATCGTCATAGCCTCCAATACGCTTGCCATCAATAAACGTCTGCGGGGTCGTTTCAACATTGTGTAGTGCCTTGAATTTATCTGTCTGGGCACGCGAGGTGAGGGGGTGGTCTTCAACAACATAGCCTTTACGCTGAAGTAAATCCTTCGATTTTATTCCAAAAGGGCAGACGTGATTATCTGTGACCATACGATAAAGTTTTGCAGTTTTATTACTCATAAGGTCACAAACATTTATTTAAAAACGAAGTTCCTTCGACACCCTTGTTATTAAAAGAAAATATCTGCTGCCAGAAAGGCAAAGAAAAATCCTACAAGGTAAATAACGACAGTTACGCCAAGAATTACCCAACTCACTTTGCGCATGCGCATGCACACACGAGCCATCTTTGGATCTGCAGGGCAGGGCGCATGCCGCGCGCGCCACTGAAGAAATAAAGATAGCGTGAGCAGGACACCAGCGATTGCAAATACAAGAACCTTATATTCAGAAACAGCTGTAATCCAGGGCACTGTCGAAACAAATCCTGCAAGTGCAGCCCCCAGGCCCAATGTCACCAAAAGAGCCGGAAGCGCACAGCAAAGTAGCGTCCCCACGCTCGTAAAGAGCGATAGGAACGGCAGCACCGTTTGTTTCCAGAGATTATCCATCTTCTGCGCTCCGTACAGCGACGACGTCATAACCTGAATCTGTGATGAGCTCTCTTATTTTTTCTTCAGACAACTCCTTATCAGCGACAAATGAAATCGTGATAACTTTGGTATTCAGGTCAACTTTAACGTCCTCGACAGACTCTTCCTCATTAAACACTTTTTCAACGGCACGCGCACAAAAGTCACAAACGAGACCGTTTACATCAACGTAAATAGTGTTTCCTGCGTTCTGCGCAAATGCAGTTACGGGTGAGAGAAGTGTTAAAGCTAAAAATGTTAAAATAAATTTTTTCATAATTTTTCCTTTCAAAATTAAAATCAATATCTAACGACATAATTGAACATGACATCTCCACGGTTACTTACACCTCCTTCTACGAGATGAACCCCTTTAAACATTCGTACAAGGGGTGTAATAGTGAATTTATCATCTGATTTAGGGGAGTGTTCGACTTCCAGCATGAGCCAAGTATGCAAGTCACCATAGTCGCCTATATAAGGCGCAACGCCAACACGTGCGGACTGCATGAAGAAGTCGTCAATATCACCTGCATCAGTGTAACGATTTTCATATGAGGTAAAAAAGCGTCTACTTTCCCAGTCCAGCGCAAGGCCGGTATAGGCAGCAAAATCATTTTTATCCGTAACGGAATCGTCGAGCGAATGAGCAACACCCACACCACTTTTTATATAAAAGTTGGCTTGGGTTTCTTTCTTATTCCAACGCTTGATCAGATTGTTAAGCTGCAATGCATGCATATTAAAATCACGATCGCGCCAATGCTCGTATTTATATCCAAGCGAATATTTGGCCGTGGGTGAATAGTGCACATGGGCACTGTTCACATCACCATTATTCATGAACATTGCTGTGATACCACCTGGATAGGAGACAGGGCGTGCCTGTCCAATTTTGGGAATAATTAATAAGCCCACAAGTCCCAAAAGGGCAAAGTAGCGAAATTGCATGAAAACAATTCCTCCTTAGTTAAGGTTAAACAAAAAACAAATGTAACGTTTAAGCTTTTGGAGGCTGTTTAGGCGGGGCTGGGTTTAATGAAAGCACATAATTCTGTGCTTGAGGTTCTATTTGCGACATGCGCAAATCAGAAAAAGAAGTGCTCTTGGCATTGTCTAAATAAAGTGCTGGCGCGTGTGTCATATGAAGGCAAAGACAAAGACCATCACAATGCGTTTTATCCATGTCGTTTGCAGGTTGAGGTTCACCTTCCATTGACATCATGTCATGACAAGGTTCTGCATCCTGCTGCATTGTTTTCATCTGATGTTCAGAATTTTTGAGACAAGGGGCTGCAAACGCAACAGAGAGCGTAACATCGGACACAAATACAGCAATTAGAAAAATAATAAAATACTGTCTCATGCTTTTATTATAGAGCGTCTGAGGAAGAATTTCAAAGATTTGCTAAAGTGAAGCCACAATTTCTTCAAAATGCGCACCGCGATGTTCGAAAGAATTATATTGATCCCAAGAGGCGCAGGCGGGCGAAAGTAATATTGTTGCTGGTGTTTTGGAAGATTTTGCATCTGCAAAAGCAACCCTAGCTGCCTTGTCCAGAGTTCCGCAACGCACATAGTCAAAGTCTTTATTGTCTAAGAAATCTGCAAAGGCGTTTTCCGCTTCACCAATCAGATAAATTTTAGCAATGCGATCTCTGTAATCTTCTATACCGCTCAAACCGCCTTCTTTGGCCTGACCACCAGCGATCAGAAATATGTTCTTAAAGGAGGACAGCGCTTTGGCTGTGGCTTCAAAATTTGTCGCCTTACTGTCATTAATAAATGTCACATTATCGCGTTTTCCAATAACAAATTGACGATGTGCAAGGCCATCAAAGGACATGAGTTGCGCCAAGATATCTTCATTTGAAAAGTCATAAAGATTACGGGCTATCCCATAAACACAAGCTGCATTTTGATGATTATGAACCCCTTTAAGTGTCGGCAGTTTAGAAACATCGATTTGATGTTCGCCATCCACATAAAGCTGTCCATCAATAACACTTATCCCCTTATCCAACATACGCTCTACGCTTACAGTTATAACGGTCCAGTCAGGGCGCGCTGTTATTTCATCTGCGACAGATTTTGAATATAAATCGTCAACACCAATGACGGCCAATCCATGCCCAGCATTGCGTTCAAAAATACGCTTTTTGGCCTCAACATAACCCTCCATAGAGCCATGTCTATCAATGTGGTCGGGCGAGATATTAAGCCAAATAACGCCATGCGCATTCAAATCCCCCGTTAACTCTGTTTGATAGGATGACATTTCGAAAACTGTAACATCCTTAGCGCCATTCAATGAAAGAGCAGGGATACCAATATTGCCGCCGATTTGCGTGTTTAGTTTTTTGCTTAGAACGTGCCCCATAAGAGTCGTTGTTGTGGACTTACCGTTCGTGCCAGTAACTGAAACAATTTCTGCATCGGGAAGCGCGTGCCTGAAGAGCGAAATATCCGACTTGATATCAATGTTTTTTGTTTTGGTGCTGGCTATGAAAGGATGTGGCTTTGGTAATGTATGCGGAATACCAGGTGACAATACAACCAAATCAGTATTGCTTAGAAAATCCCCCATATCTTTAGCGATGCGAATACCGTCTGCGGCACATGTTTTTCTTTTTTCTTCACTATCATCCCAAGCAACATAATTGACGCTACTTTCCGATAATGCTCTACAAGCGGCCAGCCCTGATTTTGCTAGACCAAGCACCGCAACTTTTTTATTTTTTAAGAAATTTAAATCAATCATGGGATTTGTATACACATTCTAGAACATCCTCTCAATTTATAATTTTTAAATATAGTGAAATATGTTAAGTTCACTGAAAATTGGGAATTTTTATGAGTACTCATGAAGAAGTTATTGTTATAGGTGCGGGTATTGTGGGCGTATCAACAGCTCTTCACCTTCAAGAAATGGGGAAATCTGTTTGCCTCGTTGACAAAAGCCGACCTGGCCAAGAAACCTCATTTGGAAATAGCGGAAACATTGAGAGCAGCTACGTTCTCCCATTTTCCCCTCCATCATTATCAAAAATTCCATCAATACTGCTTGGTAAAAACACTTCAGCGCGCATGAGTTTTCCTTCGGGCTTAAAATCCCTGCCTTGGATTTTGAAATTCTACAAAGAGTCTAAGAAAGAAACTTTGATTGAAAACGGGCGTAACCTGCGCCCACTTTTAGAACTCTCTGTTGATGAGCATAAATTACTTATGAAGGGTACAGATGCTGAAAAGTATCTTTGTGAAACGGGACGCGCGAAATTGCATCGCAGTGAAACCTCATTTCAAGCCTCATCACTCGAACGTGATATGGCCGATTATTACGATGTTCCTTATGAAGTTATGAAACGAGATGAATTTCTTGAAAGAGAGCCGGCGCTTAACCCTGTATTTGAAAAGGCTGTCATCTGGTCGGGTAGCGCACGCCTGAGTAACCCTGGTAAAGTCGTTAAAATTTATGCCGAAAAATTTCAGAAACAAGGTGGCGAATTTCTTCAAGGTGAAGTTACAAGCCTTTCTCAACAAGGTGAGGGGTGGCAAATAAAAACTATATCTGGCGAAGTGTTTCATACTGAGGCTGTTGTTATCTGTGTAGGCCCCTGGGCAAAAGATTTGCTAAGAACTGTAGGTACACATGTACCCCTTGGCCTGAAACGCGGATATCACCAGCATTTTAACGCGTCCGCGGCGCTAAATTATAACATTACAGATGCTGATTGCGGTTATGTGATGTCTGATATGGAGCAAGGTTTGCGCATTACAACAGGTGCTGAATTTGCCGATATTAATGCAGAGCCCAACCCAATACAGATTGAGCAAGTTCTTCCATATGCGAGAGAGCTTATGGATTTTGGGAAAGCAAAAGAAGGTGACCCATGGATGGGCAGCCGCCCTTGTTTTACTGACTCATGCCCCGCCATTGGCGAGATAAAAGGGCGTAAAGGACTGTGGGTTAACATAGGTCATGGACATTCAGGCCTTACAATAGGCCCCTCTAGCGGGCGCTTGCTTGCCGAAATGATGACAGGCGCAAAAACCTTCTGCGATCCTACGCCATATTCACCTGATAGGTTTTAAATTAAGCCTGAATGAGCGCACGAATTTCGGGGGCTTTTTCTCTTATGACATGCATAGAGCGTTGTGCACAATCGGGCAAAGCAACAATTTCGGGTACAATCTCTCCTGCTTTAGACATGATGCGTGCTAGGCCATGTAGAGACTTACGTCCTGTTGGAACGCGGTCTTTTGTAAGAATACAGCCATAACCATGATCACGTGCAAGAACGAGCAATTCAGGGTCTTTTACAGACTTACCAAAGACGAGTGAGGAGAGGTGTGTAATACCAATATGTGTATGTGCGGCTTCCAAAACCATTGGATCAACACATTCGTCAATAAGAACTTTTGCCCCCGATGCGGCCTCACCAAAAGCCCTGTTAAGAAGAGGGTAATTATCTACCGAAAATTGAGAGAACGCTTTTCTGAGAATAGTTGGTTTATATTGGCGTTTAATATCCTGTAACGGAACATCACCAACTATCATGTTAGCTACCGCATCAATGTGTGCTTGGGTTTGCTCTAACTTTAAGGTTTTGGCTAGTTGTCTTTTATGATTACGCATAGTGACGCTATGTAAAGTAAAGCGTTGTAATAATCAATATAAATATGAGAATAAAAATGGCGGATGGGGTGGGATTCGAACCCACGATGGGCTTGCACCCATGCCGGTTTTCAAGACCGGTGCATTCAACCGCTCTGCCACCCATCCGTATATCGGGAAATTGCAAGAACGTCTGCGGTGATAAGCAATAGAAAAAATGAGTAACTTAAGCAAGCCTAAATATTCAAAATCTGCAAATTATTTTATTGAAAAAGAACACGAGTGCATAACATTGACGCTGGTGCGGAAAAATTCTTTTACTGACCTATATAAATCTTTACGCTATCTAACTGTTCAAATACCAATCAATTTATTTCTGAGGTTTTGCATGAAGAAAATACTCTACGCTACTATGATATTGCTAGTTTTTACAGGTACAGCATTTGCACAGAGTCAAAGTTTTGATTCGTGGTTAGCTGGTTTTAAAAGCAAGGCATCCGCACGTGGTATTTCTCAAGACACTATAAATAATGCCTTTGCGAATGTTTCACCCATTCAGCGGGTCATTGAGTTGGACCGTAAGCAACCTGAAGGCAAAATGACTTTTGCCCAATATAAAAATCGCGTTATTTCCAATGATCGTATCGCACAGGGGCGCCGTTTATTGCGACAGCATATGCCGCTTTTAAAGCAAATTGAGGCTAAATACGGCGTTGCCCCACAATATGTCGTTGCGCTCTGGGGCATAGAAACGAGCTATGGCAACAATACTGGTGGATTTGATATTGTGCCAGCCCTTGCCACACTTGCATGGGAGGGGCGCCGTCGTTCTTTTTTTGAGGATGAGCTTATGACGGCATTGCGCATTCTGGATGAAGGGCACATTTCGCAAAGTAGGTTTAAAGGATCATGGGCTGGCGCCATGGGGCAGAACCAATTTATGCCCTCAAGCTTCATGCGTTTAGCAGTTGATTACAATGGTGACGGTCGCAAGGATATCTGGACAAGCCTGCCCGATGTCTTTGCCAGTTCATCAAATTATTTGGCCAAGAGTGGTTGGAAAAGCGGTGAGCGCTGGGGTCGTGAAGTCAATGTTCCTAGTAGTTTTACACCATCTATGTTTTCAAAAGGCGTGAAAAAATCAGTTACAGAGTGGGGGCGTTTAGGTGTGACATCTGCATGGGGGCATCTATTACCTCAAGAGACAGTTATGGGATATCTTGTTCAACCTGATGGACCAACCGGTTCGACCTATCTTGTTTACAATAATTTTGATATAATAAAGAAGTGGAATAACTCCACATACTTTGCTACTTCTGTTGGCCTCATTGCCGATGCCATATCACAATAGAAAAAGGGTTTTTATGAGACTTCGTTCGCTATCAATTATTTGTGCCATGAGCGCATTAACCTTAACCACAACGGCCTGCACGGAGGCGGAGCTTGCCTCGCATGTTATTAAACAAGTTCCTGCTTCAAGTCAGTCTAAAACACAAGGTAAATTTAAGGTGGGTAGCCCTTATCGTATTAAAGGTAAGAAATACTACCCCGCAGAGATGTACGAATATGTTGAAACGGGCGAGGCATCTTGGTACGGCCCAGGCTTTCATAATAAACAGACTGCTAATGGTGAAGTATTTAATAAATATGATATGACAGCAGCGCATAGAACGCTTCAACTACCGTCAATTATACGTGTGACAAACCTTGATAATGGAAGATCTGCAATTCTACGCGTGAATGATCGCGGCCCGTTTGCGCATGACCGTATTCTTGATGTTTCTGAGCAAGCAGCCACCGTTCTTGGGTTTAAAAATAAGGGAAAAACACACATCAAACTTGAATTGCTTCCACAGGAAAGTCGCGTTGTTGCTGATGCCGCCAAACAAGGGCGTGACACACGCGGCATAGAGATTGCAATGAATAAACGATATCAGCAATCACGCGGCATCAATGAAGAGGTGCAGGTGGTTAGTAACACACCTAATCATAACAACCAGCAGCGCGTTATTAGCACATACTCAGATAATCCGGTCTACGAGACACGGCCTACCGTCCAGTCAGCACCTCTGCCACAAAATATAGCGCCTGTTATTGATGGGGGGCATTATGTACAAGTTGCCTCCTTATCTTCACGTGCAAATGCGGAAAAGCTTTCACGTGAGTTAAGTGATTTAGGCCCAGTAACCGTGCAACCAGCAATGAAAAATGGTATAGAGACTTATCGCGTTAAAATAGGGCCTTTGGCTGATATTGTGCAGGCTGAAAATGTGATGCCCAATATCTCTCAACGCGGTTTTCCAGATGCTTGGATTGTAAGGTCACAGTAAACATTTTATAAAAAACGATATTTAAGGATATTTCATGTCGCAAACTTTCAAATTTTCGAATAAGTGGTTACAACTGGCGCTCTTTTCAAAGGCGGTAAAGCTTGCTGTTATTGCTTTAGCGCTTGCATGGCCTCAAAACGCTGAAGCCTTTGACTCTCCTAAAACATCAGCTAAGCAGGTCTTTATTCAGGATTTTGAGACGGGACAAATACTGTTTGAAAAAGCTGCTCAAGAGCGCATGCCAACATCCTCCATGAGTAAGGTTATTACCGCTTATGCCATTTTTGATGCCATTGAAGAGGGTAAAATTTCAATGGATACAAAATATCTTGTCTCTGAAAAAGCTTGGCGCATGGGTGGGTCAAAAATGTTTGTACCACTGGGCGAAGAGGTTAGTGTATCTGACTTATTAAAGGGCGTTATCATTCAATCAGGTAATGATGCGACCGTTGTATTGGCCGAAGGACTGTCTGGTTCAGAGGAAGGCTTTGCGAAAGTTTTAAATGCCAAGGCTAAAGAATTGGGTATGACTAACTCTCATTTTATGAATGCGAGCGGGTGGCCTGACGACAACCATTATTCCACAGCCGAAGATTTAGGAAAACTTGCGACGGCTTTAATCAAAAATCAAAAAGCACATTATCCGCTATACTCAGAAACCGAGTTCAAATTTAACGATATTTTGCAGTATAACCGCAATCCACTTCTTTATAAAAATATTGGAGCCGATGGTATAAAAACAGGCCATACGGAAGCTGGCGGTTATGGTTTGATGGCTTCGGCGGTTAATGATGGACGGCGTGTGATCATGGTTATCAATGGTGTTCCAAGCAATGAGGAGCGTTCGACAGAGGCATTGAAGTTAATGCAGTGGGCACTCTCACAATTTGAAAATAAGGTCATTGCTAATCCTGATCAAATACTTGGGGAAGCACCGATATTGTATGGCAAGGCCAAAGTTGTCCCATATGCTGCACAAGATACGCTTAGTGTTACATTGCCCACTTATGCAACTGGCGCCGATGTAACACAGGAAAATGTGCTAAAAGATTCAATTGTAGCACCAGTTAAAAAAGGCGATGTCATTGGCGAAGTAAGCATTCTCTATAAAGGTGATGTTGTTAAAACAACGCCACTCATCGCACTGAGTGATGTTGCTGAAAGTAATCCGGTTATGAAGTTATTTCAAAAGATTGGGAACGCGATTTAAAAATGCCTGATCGACCGTTATTTATATCATTTGAAGGCGGAGAGGGGGCCGGTAAAACGACCCAGATAAAGTTGCTTACATCTTTTATCGAAGAATGCGGTTACACAGTTTGTCTAACGCGCGAACCTGGCGGTACACTCGAAGCGGAAAAAATTCGCAATCTTCTTGTACAGCGTGATGGCGGAGATTGGACAGCAGAGGCGGAAGTAATGCTACTTTACGCAGCGCGTCATATGCATGTTGAGAAGCTCATTAAGCCACATCTTGAGAAGGGGGATATTGTTATTACTGATCGCTTTGCTGATTCAACGCGCGCCTACCAAAGTTACGGGCACGGCCTCCCACTTGAATTTGTAAATGATATACATGCGCGCGTATTGGGTGACTTTGAACCGGATATCACATTTCTTCTCGACATACCTGTTAATGAAGGCCTCGCGCGTTCTTTATCACATTTGTCGCAAAGTTCAGGAGATGAAAAATCAGAAGATCGTTTTGAAAAATTGGACACATCTTTTCATCAAAAATTAAGACAGGGTTTTTTGGAGCTTGCCAATGCACACCCTAATAGATTTGTTGTGATAGATGCGACACAGGATATAGAAACTATTCAGAGTACGCTTCAGGAGAAGGTGCATGAGGCTCTGAATGGTTGATTTATTTGGCGAGCCTCTTATCGAGGAAAAAGAAGAGGTCGTAGATGAACCCGAAATAGTTGAAATTGCCAATCAGGCGCAGGCATCATCTGCGAACGAGGACGAACACGCACCTGCCGCCAATAGAAAATTAGTTGGGCATGATGAACTTATTCAGCAGCTTGATACAGCCTATCAGGAAGGCCGATTCCCGCATGCGTTACTACTTACTGGGCCAAAGGGAATAGGGAAGGCTACACTTGCCTACCGCATCGCACGTTATCTCTTGGCTCAAGAGAGTGAGAGAGAGGAGGGGCTAAAAACAAGTCAATCCAGTAGCGTGTTTCGAGCTGTTCTAACTGGGGCACATCCAGACTTGTTTATTGCACAACCAGGGTTTGATGATAAGAAGGGTATACAAAAACGCTCACTCGATGCAGACACCATTCGTAAAATCGCACCTTTCATGCGCTTGCGATCCTCGCGCAGTAACGGGTGGCGTGTGGTTATAGTTGACGAAGCCCACACAATGACCACACAAGCGCAAAACGGGATCCTGAAGATTCTAGAAGAACCCCCGAAAAATGCAGTTCTTATCATTGTCAGTACAACGTTAGGGAGCCTACTTCCCACCATTAAATCACGCGTACAGCATTTTCCAATGACAGCCTTGAATAAGCAGGATATGGAACATTGTATTACATCTCAATTTGATGATGTCTACGAGACAATGCATGGGGACGACGTTGACATTTTAACATATTTGGCTGAGGGGTCACCTGGTCAGGTTCTGGAGTTACTCAGATCCGATGGATTGAAGTTGTTTTTAAATGTTACTGAACTACTTAACCAGTATCCAAACTTTAGCGCCGAGGATATAAGAAGCTTCTCTTATGACCTCATGCGGAATAATAAGAATAATGTTTCTAATTTTACGTTGTTTTCTAGTTATCTATTATGGATTCTTAAAGTATTACTTTTAGAAAAATCTTGTCAAAATGAGACAGCTTTCCCGATCTTGTTAGCGCGTAACAATTTCGTTAAGCATTTACTTTCTGAAGACGTACAGGCTGAACAGATTATTTCAATTTACGATGATATCAGTGCATTATTATTAAAAACAGAGAGACAATATCTTGATAAAGAAAACGCACTTATTCAAACAATGCAAAAACTAAAAACAGTAGGCTCATGAAAACCTTAGCAATAACATTTAATGATTTTGAACTGGATATGCATATTGGCATCTTTCCAAAGGACAAAACCGAAATCACACCCATCATTATTAATATGATGGTTCACATGGCTTATCCCTTAGATGATTTTGAGGACAACATTCACAATGTGGTAAATTACGCCGATATCCGTGATGGTATTTTGGCATTATCAAAGGTCAAGCACTACAACCTCCTTGAAAGCTTTTCTGAAGCCATTTTGAACTTTCTTTTTTCAATGGAAAGTACAGAATTCGTGTCGCTCCAAATTCTAAAACCTGAAATTTTTGATGATGTTGGAAATGTTGGCGTAACGTTCGAGGTCACGCGCGCTGACTTTGAAGATGAAGGAGAAACAGATGTGGATTGATAGCCACTGTCACCTTAATCACGAGAATATAACAGAGCTCGGGAAACCCTCTGAGCTAATCGCACAGGCGCGTGCAGCAAACGTATCTGGCCTCATGACAATATGTTGTGAAATCCATAAGGAATTTGATGAGCTTAAACAAATAGCTACAAATCACGATAATGTCTGGTGCAGCGTGGGTACACATCCTCACGATGCGGCTGTTCAAAATGAGCAGGATATTTCAGCTGAGGATATTGTGAATATGGTCAATAACAGTAAAAAGGTTGTCGCTATTGGTGAAACAGGCCTTGATTACTATTACAACAACTCTCCTTCCGAAGATCAGAAGGCTTCTTTTCGGAAACATATTCGTGCATCACATGCTTGCAATGCGCCACTTGTTATTCACACGCGCGATGCCGAGGACGATACAGTTACGATATTAGAGGAGGAGGGGCGTCCCAAAGGGGTGCTTCATTGTTTCAGCGGAACAGAAAAACTTGCAAGGCAGGGGCTCGATTTGGGCCTTTATATTTCGTTTTCTGGCATATTGACCTTTAAAAAGGCTGAAGAACTGCGCAAAATAGCACAAATTGTGCCGTTAGACCGCGTTCTTGTAGAGACAGATGCGCCATTTTTAGCGCCCGTACCCAAACGCGGAAAAGTTAACGAGCCAGCCAATGTTGTCCATACAGGAACATTTCTTGCCGAGCTGTTAAACAAAGATGTGAACGAGATTGCAGAGCGCACGACAGAGAATTTTTTCACCTTGTTCTCTAAGGCTAAAGAGACATTTAAACCATTATGAGCTTAGAGTACACAATACTTGGATGTGCAGATTCTCACGGTGTGCCACGTGTTGGTAACGATTGGGGAAAATGCGACCCTCGGAACCCTAAAAACGCACGTTCTCGTGCTTCACTTTGGGTAAAATCACCTCAAACAAGCCTTGTTGTTGATACTGGTACCGATTTCAGGGCGCAAACAATAAAGCATGGTATTAATCAATTAGATGCCGTTCTTTATTCCCATGCGCATAGCGACCATATTGCTGGTATTGACGACATACGCCATTACGTACATCAAACAAAGGCGAAAATTCCAATTTATGCCAATAAAATTTGCTTAAAGTATTTAATGAACAGATATGATTATCTCTTTCAAAGTAAATCAGAATTCTATCCTGCGCTAGCAGAAGGTCATGTCTTAGAAGATTATGGTCATTATAGCGTTAATGACATCAATTTCCAAACCTATGATGTCGTCCATGGACATGAAAAGACCACAGGATTTCGTTTTGGTGATGTTGGATATACGCTTGATTTCAAAGAATTCAGCGCGCCTAAGAAAGCAATCAACGCCCTCAAGGGCATAAAAACATGGATTGTCGATTGTGGCGGCTTGCTCTTTGAAAATAATCCTGTGCACGCAAGTCTTAGCATTATTCAAGACTTAAACGCATCTATAGGGGCTGAGCGTGTCATATTAAGTTCATTATCATCATATATTGACTATGAGCACGAAACAATTGGGCTGCCTGATGGCTATGAGCTTGCTTATGATGGCTTAAGCTTTAGAAACTGAAACTGATGCTAGTTAAATAAGAACACATGTTACTTTACATAATATATATTATCACATAATTGCCTATATTAGAAATTAAGAGTTATAGCATGCCACATCCGTTTAAATATGACCCACTATTCTATTTATAATTCAATACAATAAAATCTAGTAATATAAATCGAGGACACACGTTGAACTTATTAATTTTACTTATATCAGAGATCGCATTTTGTTGCGTGGCGATAATTAAAAAGCAATGGCGGAACGCAGGAATAAGTTCATATGCAATTTGGGCCGCTTTTATATATTTAGTGCCTATTCTTATTTTTACTGCAACCATAATTTCTTTAATAGCAGAAATACAACTCTCTATAGCTTACTTTGGCTATCTATTTTCATGGGTTGTGGCATGCTTTACACATAACTTTATAAGGATATATTTATATCGATTTCAATCTTTATCTGAGTTTTTAGCCTTTGATTTCATATTTGCAACTCTAATACTTTATGTAATTGATATCTCACACTTCTCTTACAACTTTTCCCCCTACTCTCTGTTAGGTGTACTTGCGGTATTAACAGGTAGCGTGATTTTACACTCTCAAAAAAATACAAAGACTTTAAAAATCCCTATAAAAAAAATTCCTTTTATGAATTTGGCAGGAATGTTTGTACTCATCTCGTTACTAACAGCCTTTAGCTTGACAATGTCCAAAGCAGCCGTTTCCTTACAAAACCCCTTTTTTCATGGTGCTATTGCAAATGCTTTACTATTCCTCTGTTACTTTCTAATTGGGCGCAAAAAGCTGAACATTGCTATATCATCTAAAAGTTTTAAGAAAAAAACCTTATACCTTTGTTGTTTTGCGATGTTAATTGGATCATTGGCAGAGGCTTGGGCCTTGAAAACGCTGCCCTTAACAATAATAGCTTTGACAGGGCTATTCATACCTTTAACTATTTATAGCTCTTACGATTTTTTTAATAGGGAAATCTTATCGAACAAGCAAAGCACTGTTGCAATAATTTTGATTTTCACTGGCTTTGCACTGTATATAACTAATACAAATTTCTGAATAATTCTAAGAAAATTCTTTTGACATATATCCACTTGAATGTGTATCTTTCCGCCACCTAAGAGGAAGAATAAAATGCCCTATACTGATTTAGCACCACATATTTTACGACAGCGTTTGGTTGTCGAGGGTCATGTATCAGAAAATATTACTGCCGAGCAGATTAAAGAATATCTAACAAAGCTCTCTGAAGTAACGGAAATGGTCACACTCTGTCCTCCTGTTACCCACGCATCAGATAAATATGGCTGGGCTGGCTGGATACATTGGGAGACATCAGGCGCGCATTTTTATGCGTGGGATGCGCCAGATCTGTTTTTCAGCGTTGATATCTACACATGCAAGGCGTTTGACGTTGCCAGGGCAGTTTCATTCACCAAAGACTTTTTTGAAGCAATCACAATGACATATAAAGAATTTTAATGCGTCAATTACGAGATATTTTTGAAGATACTGTGCTTGCGTTTTTAACGGCCGCAACACATGAGGAGGCCTTTGAGAAACTGGATTCACTTTGCACCCAGCTTGGCCAAATAGATGTGAATGACATCTCACAGACCGTTTGGGCCTATCAGCCAGATTTATTGGCAAAAGTAGCAAGCGTTGATGCAAAAGAAGAAAAGCGCGCCGCAAAGGAAATGCTCAAAGCAAAACAAGACGGCACAGATAATTACTCTTGGGCACTCCCTGATTATTATGAGCAGGAATATGCTTTTATTCTGGCAAATGTTCCTCCCTCCTCACTTGACTCAATTTCATATGTGGGACATGGGGCAATATCGGCACTCGGCAGTATGCTAAATGAAAACCCTTTGGTCGAACGCATAAACTTCTACGATACTGATATTGAAATGACACAGCTTGGTTGGAAAATGGCGGAGCGCTTTTATGCCATCCAATCAGAGCTTTCATACAGCACAGAAGATTTTCTTGCACGCAAGAGTGAAGAGCCAGAAGATGGCCTTACAGTTGTAACAAACGCGCCCTTATCTGCCTTCCGTGATGAGAAGGCGCTTTTGACTAGCAAATACGTCTTTCTACGTGCGACAACTGATAAGGGTGCACTCTTATACCCTTCAATAGACCTAAACGAAGATTTGCATCCTGACTATGAAGTCATCGCATCACATGATGACGAATTATATGGTATACATTCCTTCCACATACTAAGAAGACGACCAGAATGTTAAAAAGAACAACATATAGAAGCGCACGCCTTTCAAAACGTCATAGCCAACCTATGACTGATTTGACGCGTAAATCAGATGAAACCTTTACCTTTATTGGCGAGGGATTTGTCGATGCAAACGCTATCCCCTTCTATGATGCGCAAGCCTTGAGAGATATCCCTGCTTTCGCACGGCATTATATTCAGCAGGAAAATCCGCTTTACAACTATTACACTAAGATTGATGGCGATAGCTTTTTCAAGGAAACCTTGCGCCTCAACGCCATTCAACACAATCTTCCCCATACAGAAAATGATAATATTCTTGTTACTGCAGGCGCCTCCAATGCGTTTTCGAGCCTTTGTTATGCCTTATGTGATGAGGGGGATGTTATATTGGCACTTAGCCCCTCTTACATCCTTTTTGCAAATGCACCTGAAGCTTATGGTGCTGAATTACAGCTTGTTGAATCACAAAAAAGTGCGCGCAAATTTACGGTTTCTTCTGAAAAGCTTGAGCAACAAATTAATGCCAACCTCGAAGCAGGTAAAACTGTTAAGGCCGTACTCATAATCAACCCGACAAATATTGACGGCCAATATTGGACCGAGGGTGAAATTGATGAGATTGCAATTGTCGTTGAAAGATATGGTTTAAGTGTTATTGAGGATCGCGTTTATGACCAGCTTCAATTTGATTTAAGTACCGGAAAACCCACCTTCTTTGCAAATAATAAACGCATTCAAAATAACGTGATAACAATTGATTCTGTTAGTAAAAGATACGGTGCAACACAATGGCGTATTGGCTGGGTTTATGGTCCAAAGAATATCATCGCAGCAGCTCAAAAATACGTGATGCAATCGGTCTGGTCACCTTCAAATGCCTATCAAAAGGCGGCAGCCATAATGATGGCAGCTCAATTACCTGAGAAGATAATAAACGAGCATTGCCATGATGTGGCTCTATCAGCGCAACTGGTTTCTGCGCAAGGCCATAGCCACGAAATGCACGCCTACTTTACTGAGCTTAACAAAAGCTATAAACGACGCCGCGATTTATGTCTTTTGATTGTCAATGGTCGTCAAAAATACGAGCAAATGACCTTATCAAATAAAAATCTGACCTCTGCACAAAGCCTGCTTAATAATTATAAAGATGACCTCGCACGCTTTTCAATCAGTACGTACGGCTTACAGAATTTTGAAACACCTATATTGCCAAATGCAGCGATGTTTCTTTTGCTAGCTCTTAAAAAATGTACTGTCTGCAAATGTAAACTTGATGAAAAAAGTGCCGATCTCATTCTTGCACGCCTTATGTACAAGGATGCAAATGTTGTCATGCTTCCCCACACGGAATTAACACTTCCAGAGGGCGGACAACATTATTTCAGAATGGAATACGGCGTTCCACTTGAACAACTCCTTCAAGGACTTTCAAATCTACAGAAATTTATGCAAGAATGGTGTGCGTTGCCTCGTGATCATCAGGCAAAGCGCATTGACAAACTTCTTGCTGAAATGAAATAAACCCTCGTGTCACTTAAAATTCTACAGGAAACGTTAGGCCGTCTTTTTGATAAGAAAAACGGCTGCCCTTGGCATGCCGAACAATCGCATGAGAGCCTCTCCCCTTACCTGATTGAAGAAGCTTATGAATTAAAGGGTGCCCTTGCTGGTACTGATAACGGCGCACTCAAGGACGAACTGGGTGATGTATTGCTACAGGTATTGCTTCATGCACAAATTGCTGAGAACCAAGGTCATTTTACGTTTGATGACGTGTGCAAAGGGCTCTCAGACAAAATTCGTCAACGCCAACCCTATATGTTTACAGGCGAAGACACATCCAACTTAACATCTGATGATGTTTTTAGGCTTTGGTTAGAAAACAAAGAGAAAAGCAAAAAGAAAGCTTCACAAGATCTCGAGACTCCAAAGCTCCCTGCTCTTATAGCCGCGCAGAAGATACAAGGTAAGGCAGCCTCTTACAATTTTGAATGGCGAAACCTCACAAATGTTTTAGCCAAGATTGAAGAGGAACTTTCCGAACTAAAAGAGGCTCTACAGAAAAAGGATAAAGCTCATATCAAAGAAGAACTAGGCGATTTGCTATTCGTACTGGCCAATCTTGGGCGTTACATTGATATTGATGCCGAAGATACTCTTCAAAAAGCCAATGCCAAGTTTGTAAAACGCTTTAACGGCATGCTCGCAGATTCAGAGAGCCAGGGCGATGAATTCAAGAAACTAGATAGCGAGGCCATGATGTCACTCTGGCGCGCACAGAAAAGAAAATGAGACAGTAAGCAAGCTTAAGCGGTAACCTTATAATCAAAAAGTGACTTAAATTTTTCGCTTTTTTCAGGGGCCAGATCCACAGTTATATCCATAGCTTGCGTTTTATTGTTTTCATTCTGCGCAACAACACTTCCATGCCTATGTAACCAAGCCAGAGCCTTGCCATCTTTAAATGGAATTGAGACATGAACACGCTCGAAAGCCTTATTGACCTGCTCCTCGATACGCTCAAGGAGCACATCTAAATTCCATCCAGTCAACGCAGACAAGGAAACCACATTACCCTTTAAATCCGGATAGGGTCTCCCCTCCTCTATCAAGACATCAACTTTATTCAATACCTCAATAATGCGCGGGTCACTTTTGTATGAAATACCCAAATCTTCAAGGATAGAAATAACATTTTGTTTCTGGTCTTCACTATCACTTGCGACAAAATCGCGTATATGAACAATCACATCAGCATAGCTGACCTGTTCCAATGTTGCCTTGAAGGCTTCGATAAGTTGTGTTGGAAGGTCCTTAATAAACCCCACTGTATCAGATAAAATAACCTCGCGCCCTTTGGGCAAAGTTAGAAGGCGCAATGTAGGATCCAGTGTGGCAAAGGGCAAATCCTCAGCAAATACATTTGCGTCCGTTAACGCGTTAAACAGAGTCGACTTTCCTGCGTTGGTGTAGCCAACAAGCGCGACAGTCGGAAATGGAATTTTATCGCGACTTTTACGTTGCAACTCTCGGTTTTGCCTTACCTTTTCAAGTTGTTTCTTAAGATGCGTAATCTTTTCATCAATCAGACGGCGGTCAATTTCGATCTGTCTCTCCCCAGGACCACCCATAAAACCAGCACCACCGCGCTGACGCTCTAGGTGAGTCCAGGATCTTACAAGACGTGAGCGTTGGTAGTTAAGCGCAGCCAGTTCGACCTGAATAACACCTTCCTTCGTCTGGGCACGCTCACCAAAGATTTCAAGAATAAGACCAGTTCTATCTATAACCTTAACATTCCATGCACGCTCTAGGTTACGCTGCTGAATTGGGCTTAACTGAATATTAACAACAACGAGTTCAACTTCATATTCTTCACAGATATCCACAAAGTTATCCACATTACCTTTGCCCAAGTACGTAGACGAGCGAATGGACGCAAGTTGTATAACATGGACATCCGCTATTTCAAGATAGATTGCCTCAGCAAGCCCTGTAAGCTCCTCAAGTTCACCTTCAAGGCTTTGATGCGACAGATGCTCTTTCTTATCATGGATATGAATAAGAAGGGCACACGTTTTATTTGCCTTTTTGTTTAAATCAAAGGACATAAAATCTCGAACTTAAAGAAAGAATGTAAGCCAAAGAAGAATTAATCTTTATCGCTTTCGGACGCCTCACCATCATCCTCGCCATCACCATCATAAAGTGGCAAATGACCAGAAGGCATAATGGTTGAAATTGCGTGCTTGTAAACAAGCTGGATATGGGAGTCGCGCTTTAGCAACAAAGAAAAATTATCAAACCACGTGACAATTCCTTGAAGCTTAACTCCGTTGACTAGAAAAACTGTGACTGATGACTTTTCCTTGCGTATTGCATTAAGAAAGACATCCTGAACGTTTTGTGATCTCTCGCTCATCTTTGTACCCCTTTTTTATTCTCTTTATATTTACGGGTTTATTTAATTCTTATTAGACCATAATCAAGCGACATGCAAATACGAATATTCATCTGCCAGCATTCGCAAATCCTTATATACAGCCGCCTCTCCCTTATTTAAAGGCTCACCTATCACATAACATGGAATGCCTAAATTTTGCGCACATTGCACATCCGTTATAGCATCTCCAATAAAAAGCGCATTCTCTAGAAGCTCCTTGTCAAGATTATGCATTTCAAGCAAGGCATGCGCATGTGTAACATGGGGCTTGTCGGCCTCTGACACCCCTGCCCCAAGCGCGCCTGCAAAGTATGACCGCCAGTTAAGTGCATCTATTTCCTTTTGAATATAATCATTATTCTTATTCGAAATAACGACACACGGAATATGATTAGACTTAAGCGATTCAAGAAAAGCCTCCGCATAAGGCATTGGTGTTAAGTTTTGCATATGATGATCCGCAATAAATTTATAAAAGATCTCTTCAGCCTGCCGCCAATCATCTCCGTAAAATTCTGGGAAAATATCCCGCGCCGAGGCAAAAACATCCAAGGACAAATAGGTTTTCTTGTCCCACATAGGGTAATTTAGCGTTTCGCGGGTGTGATTATGCGCCTTGAATAACAAGTCGAGCGACGAAACCAGTGTACCGTCCCAATCAAAGATAAAAAGTGAAGGTTTTTGTGACATGATTAAAATAAATCTACATCCACACAGAATAATTTTTCGACCTCTGCCGCATGCCCAGCAAGTGCAAAGATGATCACATAGTCATTAGGGCGTACAATATCGTCACCCCTGGGAAAGATTATTTCATCGCCACGTATAATCGCAGACACATGTATACCCTTTGAAATTTTTATTTCTGAAATCGGCGTATTTACAATGCGACAGTTTTCTGTGGCCTGAGCCTCAATAAATTCTGCAAATCCATTTCTGAGGTTGTAAGCCTCTTTAATGCGTCCACGACGCACATGGCGCATAATTTTTGAAACGGTTACATCTTGTGGTGAGATAATCGCATCAATATTAATGGAAAGTAACAAATTACTGTAATTAGAGCGCGTCACGAGCGCCATTGCACGTTTACATCCAAACTGTTTTGCTTCTAGCGAGGAAAGCGCGTTTGTTTCATCATCATTACTCACAGCAATAAATGTATCTGCATTTGCAATGCCAGCCTCTTTAAGCGTTTCAGGCGCTAGCCCGTCACCATTAAGAACCAACATATCACCTAAGTTATTGCTTAAAAATTCTGCTCGCTCACTATTGCGTTCTATAATGGTAACAGAGCTCGAGCGCCCGTCCTCTTCAAGCAAACGACAAAGCTCATAACCAACATTGCCACCACCAACAATAACCGTTTTAGGGTTGTTGGTCGTTTCATATCCAAAATGTGTCATCGCACGCTGAACATTTTTGGCCTCGGCAACAAAATAAACTTCATCGTTAACCTGAAGTTGAGCACTTCCTGTGGGAATGAATGACTTACCATTACGCATAATTGAGATGATACGTGCATGCACATCCGGAAAGAGTGTACGTAATTGCGCAAGCGGCGTATTAAGGATTGGGCATTTTTCATCGCAAAAAACACCAATGAGGTACAGCTTCTTCTTATGCATCGGAATAACCTCAGATGCGCCTGTCACCAGAATTTTCTGATAAATGGACTTGGCTACTTCCGCCTCTGGTGAAATAACAAGATCAATTGGCAAATGATCACGGCTAAAAAGGTTAATCCAAGCCTGATTAAGGTAAGACTGGTTACGAATACGTGCTACTTTTTTAGGCACATTAAAAAGTGAGTGCGCGATTTGGCAAGCAACCATATTTGTTTCATCCGAATAAGTTACCGCAATTAGCATGTCGGCACCATTTAAGCCCGCTTTAGACAAAACATCTGGACTAGAGGCATGCCCCACAACACCATTAATATCCAAATCATAAGTCAGACGTTCAATAGATTCAGCATCATTATCAATAACGGTAATGTCATTAGACTCGCGGGAGAGGTATTCCGCGATATTTGAGCCAACCTTACCAGCTCCTAAAATAACAACGCGCATGTTTACCCCCTCTTCTTCCCGGTATTTTGTGCAATGTCAGCAACCAAATCTTCGTAGTTTTGTTCAAGCGCACTAAACTCCTCGATATTGTCCAAACCTTCTTGTTCATCTTCAGAGGATTTGTGGATGTTAAGGCTTTTTATTTTACGGTGCAGCGCAGAGCGTTCCATACCAACAAACTCTGATGTTTTTGAAACATTGCCATCAAAGCGCGTTATTTGTGATTTAAGGTAAAGCGTTTCAAACAACTCCCGCGCCTCTCTTAGAGGCAATTCCATGACTTGCTGGAGAAAATGCATCTGTCCAGCTTTTTCACTATCTTCATTTCTTTGACTATCAATATAATCAGATACAGCCTCGGCAGATATCTTATCTTCAGTTTGAGTGAGGCCCGTTAAATACATCCATTCAATAAAGTTTTTCAACTGTCTGACATTACCTGGCCACTCATAATTTTTGATTTTGACAATAGCAGAAGAAGACAACTTGCTTGATAGTTTATCAGTCTCGCCCGACACTGTTTCATAAATTTCATCAATGATATTCTCAATGTCATCGGACCTCTCTTTCAAATCTGGAATAGTAAGAGGAACGACATTGAGACGATAAAATAAATCCGACTTGAAAAGACCTTCGTTAACATGTCTTTCAATTGCCTGCGAAGTCAAACTAATCACGCGCGCGTCACAAGGCTGACCTTCTATTTTCTTCGACTGCAAAACATGGAGCAAGCGCTCCTGTGAAGTATCTGGCAACTTTTCTACATGATTAAGGACGAGCGTGCCCTGCGCTGTGGCAAGCAGTGCTTTATTAAGATCAGCCAACATGGCATCCGCATCATAATCCTGACATGTAAGGATCTTGAGAGGATTATCTTTTAAATGAGAATGCTTATGAATATAACGCGCCAATGTCTTTTTACCCGACCCGTCAGCCCCAAAAATCATAATACGACTGTTTGTTTCAGCTGAACGCAGAGCCGTTTCCTTAACTTGCGCAAGCGCTGAACTCTCACCTGTAAAAGAAACATCATCCTGAGATGTCGCGCGTAAATTCTTATTCTCAGCATTTAACTTTTTGTACTCAATGGCACGCTTGACCATTGTTAAAAGACGTTCCGACTTAAACGGCTTCTCCAGAAAGTCATATGCCCCTTTTTTAATAGCAGAGACAGCTGTTTCAATTGTGGAATGCCCGCTGATCATAATGACAGGTACAAAAGGATCTTTCTCCAACATTTCAGAAAGCAACTGTAATCCCTCATCAGACCCATTCTGAAGCCACACATCAAGAATAACCGCATCATAGCGCTGCTCTGCTATTTTCTCGCGGGCCACCTTTGCTGATGCGGCTACACTTGTTTGATATTTTTCATCCTCAAGTAAACCCTGAAGCAAAAAGCGAATATCATCCTCATCATCAACAATTAAAACATGCTTACTCATAAATTGATTCTTTTTCAGTTCGATAACTCATTATCGGTATTTGGAAAGCTAAGCGCAACCGTTGCTCCTGCTTTATCTTCAGCCATAAAATCCTCAAGCTCAGTTGCCATCCATTTCTTCGAACCTAATATAAGCTGACCGCCATGGTCGTCCATAATCTTTTTGACGATTGCAAGGCCAAGCCCAGTCCCCTTTGGCTTATGCGTAACATAGGGGTCCGTTAGTGTTGAGAGCTCTACACTTTCTGGAAATCCTGGACCATTGTCCTGAAAAACCAGAAAGGTACGCCCTTTACGCGCACACGCCCAAATATTGAGAATTTTATCTGCTTTATTATCCTGAAGGGACTCAACGGCATTCTGAATAATATTGGTTATGACTTGTCTCATTTGCTGCGCGTCACAATTCACCAAGAACTTTGATTTGCCCTCAAGACCGCCAAGCTTTTTAAACGTGACTTCGTGATTTGCCTCTCCCTGCATCACAAGCACCTCGGAAAGGATTACATTTATGTTTTCTGGCTTAATAATGGCCTCAGGCATGCGTGCGAAGGATGAAAACTCCGCAACCATACGTCCAATATCTTCAACATGCTTCCCGATTGTCTGAATGCACTTTTCAAATACGTCACGATGATCCTCGGGAATAAACTCGGCAAAGCGTCTGTTAATCCGTTCAGCAGACAGCTGAATGGGTGTCAGAGGATTTTTAATCTCATGCGCAATACGGCGTGCAACATCCGACCAGGCCGCCTTACGCTGAGCTGATTTAAGAACCGAAATATCATCAAAGGTAATAATAAACCCACCAATATTCTCATTTTCGACATCATCGTTTTCGGAAACAATTTTAATAATAAGGTCGAGCTTCTCCCCCTTTTGGGTTTTATATGGAATATTGGCATCTAATGTATTCCCTACCCAAAGTGTTTTATCATCAATCAAAGGTATAATTTCAGGCATAATAGCCGAAATACGTGTGCCCAATACGCGTTCATTCGTAAAGCCTAGTAAGCGTGCAGCTGCACGATTGGCAAGCGTAACCACTCCGTCGTCATCTACGCTTATCACGCCAGATGTTACATCTCTCAAAACGGCCTCTGTATATTGACGCCGTTCATCCATTTCACGGTTGGCGTTCAGTAATTCAGTGCGCTGTTTCTTGATTTGACCAATCATGCGGTTAAAAGAAGTTGCCAGAATATTAAATTCATCAAATCCTGTATTCTCATCCACATGAGTATTTAAATCCCCCGCTCTGATTTTTTCCGAAGCCTTCAAAAGATTTGTAACAGGCTTTATAAGATAGCTTGCAAGGCTTAAGCCCACCCAAACGGCCATGCCGGTCAAAAATAAGGCAAGCGCTGCATAACTCAGCGTTA
Source organism: Micavibrio sp. UBA2137 (assembly GCA_002328415.1). GTDB lineage: Bacteria > Pseudomonadota > Alphaproteobacteria > Micavibrionales > Micavibrionaceae > UBA2137. The sequence goes on from DCXL01000004.1 coordinate 347,219, forward strand.
GTGTTTGGCGTAGTCCTGAATATTGAGATTCAAGCTCGCGATATTTAGCTACTGCATCACGCGTTCCCTCTACACGCGCGAGAACAGTGGGGTCAACAAGACGCCCAACCGCCAAAAATGTATTTAATGAGCTTTGCAAGGGCACAATGGCACGAACACGGTCATCCTCATCCCCGCTAAAAATAATAACCTCATCAACCCCCTGTGCGACACGCTCCATAATATAATCAGGGATATTTTCGGGTTCGAGTGTGAAGTTAAGGCTTGAACGCGCCAAAACGCGTCCGTCGCGCGTAAAGATTATAGCCTCGGACAAATTTCGAATAAATGTTTGTGTGTTAACAAGGCGCGTCAAAACATCACGGTTCAGAAAAACCAGATCGCTTTGTGTATTCAAATCATTAGCCATGGCCAACAAGTCGGCTCGAATGGCGTTTTGGTGTTCTTCCAAATACGCCTCGGCAATCACTTGCGATTCAGTGACAGCCGTCTTTATCTGGTTTGAAAACCATGTTTGCACACCATAATGAAAAAACAGCATTGAGAATATTGCAATAAAGATGGCAGGCGTGAGACTGGTCACCAAGAAAAGCGCTGAGAGTTTTAAGTGTAGCTTTGAATTTGCCACCGTTTTGCGCTGCAGAGAAATAAACTTGTAAATTCGGCGCGCCAGAAGCCCGATGAGAAGAATCATCGAAATGGCGCTTCCCCACAACCAAATATCTGTATTGCCAGATGTTGCCGACTGATTAAAAGAGAAGAAGGTCAGAATAACAGACGCAAATCCAGCAACAGCCAGCAAAGCCAGTAATTTGTCTTCACTAAAAAAATTTTTAACGCTGGAAGTCTGCAACATGTTCATTTACCTTTATTGATAGCCCTTCACAGGAGTTTACACAATGAAAAATCTTAGAAGCCAACTGACCCAGAAATATCGTGCAAAGTGGGAGACACACCGCACAAATGTTGCCAAACTCTCTCTTAAGGACTGGCGCGTGCTTTTAGCGACGTGGTTTGGATGTGGGACCTTCTTTCCAGGGCCTGGCTTCTGGGGGACTTTAGGCGCTCTTCCTCTTGGAATTGTACTCTTGGTTCTGGGTGGTCAGGTTTACGTTTTAGCAGCCAGCATTATACTGTTGGCAATAGGCGTTCATGTTACACGGCATACTGAAAATATCCTCAAAACACATGACAGCTCTATCATCGTAATTGATGAGGCAGCGGGTGTTATGATTCCGCTTGCCTTTGTACCGCTTACTCCAATGGGTATCGTTATGGCCTTTCTGGCATTCCGAATCTTTGATGTGTGGAAGCCCTTCCCTATATCTTATCTCGATAAACGTATGGGCGGCGCATGGGGCGTTATGATTGACGATATTGTCGCGGGTATTTTTGCAGCCATTGTTATGGTGATTTGGAGTATTTATGGCATTAACACAAACACTCTTTGATAAACTGATCGCGCAAGGCGTTATTCTTACAACAGCTGAATCCTGCACGGGTGGGCTTATCGCTTCACAAATCACCTCTTTTGCAGGATCGTCCGCCATTTTTGATCGTGGGTTCGTCACTTACTCTAATCAATCGAAGATAGCCATGCTTGATGTTGACGCTCAAACCATAGAGAATTTTGGTGCAGTCTCCGAACAAACAGCAATGGAAATGGCCGAGGGCGCACTTAAAAATTCAATGGCAACACTTTCTGTTTCGGTTACAGGTATTGCAGGCCCCGATGGTGGAACAGCAGATAAACCCATTGGCACAGTATGTATTGGACTGGGCCGCGCAGGACTTACAACTAAAACACATAGATTTCTTTTTGAAGGTGACAGAGAAGCTGTTAGGACACAGACAGTTGCCAAGGCCTTTGAGCTGATTGAAAAAGTGCTACCTTAAGCAGATTGCCCGTAAATCTCGTCGGCACGCCTCTCAAAGGAGGCAACCATGCGCTTGACCACCTCATTGAAGAAAGTTGTTGCCAGTTTTTGAAGAAATACGTTTCCAAATTCGAACTCGACACAAAAATCGATCGTACATGACCCATCCCCATTATCGATAAAAACCCACTGATTTTGAAGTTGCTTGAGCGGCCCTTTTTGATAATCAATCGTAATCTGGTTAGGACGCTCCAGTATGACTTTGGATGTAAAACGCTCGCGAAAGAGCTTATAGCCCACAACAAGGTCGGCATAAAACACATCTTCGCCTTCCCATTTGGTAATGCGAGAGGCCGTACACCACGGCGCAAATTCCTTGTATTTATCAACTTGCGCAACAAGATCGAACATCTGTGCCTGTGTGTAAGGAACGGTTTTTTGTTCAATGTGCTGAAGCATAAGAGAATTTAAGAGGTTTTAGAGGCAAGTTTTGCGTCTCGTGCGGCCTTCAATTTCGAAAAATCATCCCCTGCATGATATGACGAACGCGTTAATGGCGTTGCTGAAACCATCAGGAAACCCTTGGCACGTGCCATACGCTCAAGACCTTCAAATTCCTGTGGTGTCCAGAAACGGTCAACAGGCGCATGTTTCGGGCTAGGCTGGAGGTATTGTCCGATTGTAATGAAATCAACCTTAGCTGCACGCATGTCATCCATGACCTGCCCCACCTCTTCCTTGGTTTCACCTAGACCAACCATTAAACCTGATTTTGTGAATGTCTCGGGGTGACGATCCTTCACACGTTCAAGCAAGCGAAGCGAACGGAAATAACGTGCACCCGGACGAATTGTTGGATAAAGACGCGGAATTGTCTCAAGATTATGATTAAAGACATCGGGTTTTGCATCGGCCACCATATCAATGGCGTCCATATCACCCTTAAAGTCACCCGGCAGAATCTCAACCGTTGTTTTAGGCGCCTTGAAACGAATGGCCTCAATCGTCTTAACCCAATGACGTGCGCCACCATCATCCAAATCGTCGCGGTCAACGGATGTGATCACAACATGTTCCAAATCCATCTTCTCAACGGCAACACCTACACGTAACGGCTCATATTTATCCAGTGCATCAGGCTTCCCTGTTGCAACATTACAAAATGAGCAAGCTCGTGTGCAGATTTCACCCATCACCATGAATGTGGCATGTTTCTTCTCCCAGCATTCACCAATATTGGGGCACCCCGCCTCCTCACAAACGGTGGTCAGGTTCAAGCCCTGAATCATTTCTTTGGTTTCTTTGTAAACCTTGCCCGTAGGCGCCTTGGCACGAATCCATGAGGGTTTACGCCCCATCGGACGATCAGGGTTCTTCTGCTTCTCAGGGTGACGCTTCGCGCGGTCTAATAATTCAGTGTTGTATGTCATTTCTGCAACCTAACATTTTCATGCCATAAAAAGAAATATAAGTTTTTTAACCTAAAAATGAATAGCTTTCCCATAGGCATCAAGCACGCTTTCATGCATCATTTCGGATAGTGTTGGATGCGGGAAGATGGTATGCATGAATTCCATTTCGGTGGCTTCCAACGTTTTACCCACGACAAAGCCCTGAATAAGCTCGGTCACTTCCGCGCCAATCATATGCGCGCCTAATAATTCACCCGTTTTCTCATCAAAGACGGTTTTGACCAGACCTTCGGGTTCGCCCAAGGCAGTCGCCTTCCCGTTACCAACAAATGGAAAACGTCCAACCTTCACCTTATGACCTGCGGCCTTGGCTGCATCTTCTGTTAATCCAACACTCGCCACTTGTGGGTGACAGTACGTACATCCTGGAATATTGCTTTTATCCATGGGATGCACATCCTTTTGACCAGCCAATTTTTCAACACAAATAATGCCTTCGTGAGAGGCCTTGTGCGCGAGCCACGGCCCATGCACAACGTCTCCAATGGCGTAAACGCCCTCCTCACCAGTGCGCAGATACTCATCTACAACAATGTGATTGCGCTCGACCTTGACCTTGGTGCCTTCAAGCCCAAGATTTTCAGAATTTCCAACAATTCCAACGGCTGAAACCACATGGGAGAACTCATGCTGCGTGACCTTGCCCTTGCCGTCTTCAATATGGGCGGTAACTGTATCTTTGCCCTTATCGAGCTTAGTCACCTTCGAGCCTGTGATAATTTTCATGCCCTGCTTTTCAAAGAATTTTTGTGCCAGTTTTGAAACTTCAGCATCCTCAACAGGAAGAACACGATCCATCAATTCAACAACAGTCACTTCCGCACCTAATGTTTTATAAAAGGACGCAAATTCAATCCCAATTGCACCAGACCCTACAACCAACAGCTTGCTCGGCATGACATCAGGCACCATCGCCTCCTTATATGACCAGACAAATTTACCATCTGGTTCAAGCCCGGGGAGAACTCGCGCACGTGCACCTGTCGCAATAATGATATGCTTTGCGGTCAATTCATCTGTTTTTTTACCATCTTTTTCAAGGGCAACTTTCCCCTTACCAGCCAGCTTGCCGTACGCGTCAAAAACAGTAACTTTATTCTTCTTGAGCAGATGCCCAATACCGCCTGAAAGTTGTTTGGCAACGCCGCGTGAGCGTTCAACTATTTTCTTAAGGTCAAACTCCAACCCTTTGACTTTTAAACCAAAAGCGTCGGCATTTTGTGCAAGGTGAAAGATTTCAGAGGAACGCAATAGCGCCTTTGTCGGAATACAGCCCCAGTTCAAACAAATACCACCCAGATGGTTGGCCTCAACCACAGCTGTCTTCATTCCTAATTGTGCCGCACGGATGGCTGCAACATAGCCACCGGGCCCACCACCAATTACAATTACATCAAAATTCTTGTCAGCCATGCTCTTTACGCGCTCCTGCTTGTGTCATTTCTCATGTCGGTTTAAACTGTGCTTGTCTTTTTACACGCTTTACCGCGGAAGTTGAAGCCCAATATGCAAATGAATACACAAAACACGCCGTTCTTTCTCACAGGGCTTTGGGAGTCAGGCATTAACACGCTTTGGCCCTATATTCGCGAGCAGGATGGCATTCTTTGCTTTTACGAGCCACTTCACCCCTCTTTTTCTAAAATTACGCGGAAATGGGTTGGGCAAGACACAAGCGCCATGAAAATTATGGGCAACGCCCCCGTAACCACTCCCGATAAATCGCTTTATGCCGAAATGATCCCCTTTATCGGCACAAATATTCTTGGGCGCGGCGTTAAAGGCTACAAGGCCAAATACTCGGATGAGAATTTTGTCATGCGCGCAAATTTTGAAGCGCTCGAGATGCAGGGGTACTTCAAGCAGTTTATTACATTTGCTGAAAAACAAAACAAACGCGCTATCATTGCTGAGCATCGCTTCATCTATCGGCTTGGTTGGGCAAAGGCCCATATTCCAGGCACTTACGCGCATGTCACACGTGACCCCTATGCAATATGGTCGATTTATCAGAATGCCCTTGATCGGGGCTACAGCCGCTTTTTTCTGAAATGGTTTAAGATATTTGAGAAGAATACCGAGACATGGCTTGGGCACATGGGCGCACCCCTTCACCTGCGCAAGGGCATGGACCAATACCTCATATATGATGAAAGTTTCTATAAAGACGTGCTTACACACATGACGCGCGCTGAAACCTATAGACTTGTCTATGGCGTATGGCTCAAGGCTTTATTTGAGGCGCTTTACAATGCCGATTTCATCATTGATATGGATAAGATGTCAGACAAACGTGCACAAGACAGAATAACCCAACAAATTGAAAACGCGTCTGGTTTAAGCCTCGATTTCTCGTCATTCGAACTCAAATCTTTTTCTCAAGTCGAACATAAATTTGAGCCGCAAAAGATTGAAGATGTGATTGCCACTGAATTTGGCGTGTATTTAAAATCCCAAAACAGACGTGACGCTAAATTGATACTCAATAGCGACCTATCCCACCTCTCGGACAAGGCACAACGATCGCTTAAAATCGTTGCGAGCGTCTTTGATTAAACAATCATGGACACTGGATTTTCAATAAAGCGTTTGAAGTACTGGAGATACTCAGCGCCCACTGCACCATCCACTGCACGATGGTCAACAGATAGCGTACATTTCATAAATGTGCCGATTTTGACCTCGCCATTTTTAACATAGGGACGTTGTTCGCCTGCGCCAACAGCCAAAATACAGGCCTGTGGCGGGTTAATGATCGCACCAAATTCAGAAATGCCAAACATGCCCAAATTAGAGACTGAAAATGTACCGCCCTGAAATTCTTCAGGTTTCAATTTTCCTTCGCGCGCACGTCCTGCCAAATCTTTAATCTCGGCTGAAATTTCGCGCATGCCTTTAGTTTCGGCAGCCTTAACTATGGGTGTAATCAAGCCATTAGGCGTAGACACAGCCACAGAAATGTCAGCATGCGTATATTGTAGAACAGCCTCGTCTGACCATGAGACATTGGCCGCTGGGTAGGCCTTAAGCGCCATAGCAACCGCCTTGACCACGAAATCATTGACCGAGAGCTTGTACTCACCATTAGCCTGCTCGTTAATGTCCTTACGTGCAGCAAGTAGCGTGTCAATCTGACAATCAATCGTCAGGTAGAAATGTGGAACGGTTAACTTAGATTCAAGCAAACGCTGCGCTGTAATCTTCTTAATATTGTTATTTGGAATGGCCTCATATTCCATTCCATAGACATTGGCAAGTTTCTGTGCATCTTGTCCTGCTGGCATTTGTTTATTTGCATTGGAAGAAGATGTTTGTACGCCCTTAGAAGCACTTCCACCTTTGAAGTTCTCAATATCGGCCTTTACAATGCGGCCGCGCGGGCCTGAACCTGACACGGATGACAAATCAATATTTTTATCCTTTGCCAAACGACGCGCCAAGGGTGATGCAAAAATGCGGTCGCCTTGTGCTTCTGATTTCTGTTGTGCTTGTGCTGACACTGGCTCTGCCTTCTCTTGTTTCTGCTCTTTTGGTTCTGACTTACTCTCAGCCTTAGCCTCTGGTTTTTCTTCGGGCTTTGATACACCTGACGATAAATCCATGCTCTCTATAGCGCTTTTATCTTCGCCCTCTTCCAGAAGAACGCCTATCACGTCATTAACCTTAACATTCTCTGTTCCACCCGCAACGATAATCTTACCTAGCACGCCCTCATCAACAGCCTCAACTTCCATTGTGGCCTTATCGGTTTCAATCTCGGCAATGACATCACCTGCATTAACCTCATCCCCTTCCGAGACAAGCCATTTGGCAAGTGTGCCCTCTTCCATGGTAGGGCTAAGTGCGGGCATTGTAATTTTAATGGGCATAACAAACCTCTTTATGACAAACAAAACTTGAAAGTGAATTTATATACTGATAAGACAAAAGAAAACGAAAGAAAAGAACAGGACTGCGTAATATGTCATTTGGATACTCATCTAGATTCGCAAAAATCGAAGAAAATAGAAACTTACTTGAGCGGATTGCTGATTTTAAAGCCGAAAAAATAGGCTTTGACGATCTTTTCGAAAAAATTTTTGAAAAGCACAGATTTTTAAGCGAAGCCCTTATAGAGGAATACAACCTTTCTTCCCGTGATGTAAGCAATTTCACAGATGGCAAGAAAGCACCTAAGCCTAGCGACATGCGCTCAATGGTGGGTTTTATCTCAAAATTTGCTGAAAGCATTATTGAGGATCCCGATAGCACACCTTACGAACTGCGTCCACAATATCTGCGCGCTGTGGAAGGGCGAGTTGCTCCAAATTCGCTGCGTACGGAAGAGGAACGTCCTTCGCACAGACCCGCGCCACAGGCGCGTCTAAGTGGTCAAATGCATGCTCGTTTATAACAGCCGTTACCTCTGATCCAATACCAGCAAAAGGCCATCCTTCCTCAGCAACCACGATGCGGTTGGTTTTCTTGACGCTTTCGACAATCGTCCAACGGTCAAGCGGGCGTACTGTACGCAAATTGATGACCTCTGCTTCAATACCGTCTTTTGCCAATTCCTCGGCCGCCTCAAGCGCCTTACCCACCATGATGGAAAGCGCAACAATCGTTACATCTGACCCTTCACGTTCAATTTTTGCACGACCGATGGGGATAACGTAATCGTTATCATCTGGAACCTCAAAGCTTTGACCGTACACCAATTCATGTTCAAGAATAAGAACAGGGTTTGGGTCACGAATGGCAGCCTTCATCAAGCCTTTGGCATCAGCCGCTGACCATGGTGAGACAACTTTAAGTCCCGGTATATGGCCATACCAACTTGCATAGCATTGTGAGTGTTGCGCGCCAACACGTGCAGCGGCCCCATTAGGTCCACGGAAAACAATCGGACAACCCAGTTGTCCACCTGCCATGTACAATGTTTTGGCTGCAGAGTTAATAATGTGGTCAATCGCCTGCATTGCAAAATTCATGGTCATGAACTCAACAATTGGTTTCAAACCGCGGAAGGCAGAGCCCACAGCGATACCAGCAAAGCCGTGTTCAGTAATAGGCGTATCAATGACACGCTTGGCACCAAATTCATCGAGCAAGCCTTGGGAGACCTTATAGGCACCGTTATATTCGGCAACTTCCTCACCCATCAGATAAATACTTTCATCTGCACGCATCTCATCGGCCATTGCATCACGGAGCGCCTCACGCACTGTTTTCTCTGTGGTGTCCTCAAAGAATTTAGCTTCATCAAACACAGGCGGCTCAATTAACTTACCTTGCGCGTAAAGGATATCACGATCCTTTATTTCCTTGCCTTCAGCTTGCGCGACATTCTGTTGAGGTTGAGGTGCACTGTCCTTATTATCACCCTCATCTTCATCATCTTGATTATTCTGTTCTGATGCCGTTGAATTTTTAACCTCATCCAGATTGATATCTGAATTAGACTCACCTTCTTCAAGTAAAACAGCAATCACATCGTTCACTTTGACATTCTCTGTGCCTGCCTCGACAACGATTTTACCGATTTTACCTTCATCAACAGCTTCAACCTCCATTGTGGCCTTATCTGTTTCAATCTCGGCAATCACATCCCCTGCATTGACCTCATCCCCTTCCGAGACAAGCCACTTGGCGAGTGTGCCCTCTTCCATGGTAGGGCTAAGCGCTGGCATTAGTACATTTATTGGCATAAATTCCTCTAAATTCTGATATTCAAACTTTTAAAATTAGGCAGCGCCATCTACGGGCTTGAGCACATCTGTCCAAAGCTCGAACGCTTCTGGCTCAGGTGCTTCCTGTGCAAATTCTGCTGCCTCTTTAACGATCTCCTTGATTTCCTTATCAATCGCCTTGATGTCATCTTCCTTAACATCCAACTCGTGCGTCATAAGCCCCTTAATTTTTACAATAGGGTCCTGCTCGTCCTTATATGAAGAAAGCTCTTCCTTCGTTCTATATTTCGCTGGGTCTGACATAGAGTGACCACGGAAGCGATAGGTCATCATTTCAAGAATGTAGGGACCATTGCCCTCACGTACATAAGAAAGCGCTTGCTCAGCAGCTGCCTGAACTTCAAGCACATCCATACCATCAACACGCTCACCAGGAATATTGTACCCCTCACCACGGCGGTAAAGATCCCCCGCTGACGAACGCTTCACAGATGTTCCCATACCATATTGGTTATTCTCGATAACATAGAGCACAGGGAGCTTCCAAAGAGCAGCCATGTTATAACATTCAGCATTTTGCCCTTGGTTAGCAGCCCCATCACCCATATAAGTCACAGCAACGCCGCCATCCTCATTATATTTATGGGCAAAGGCCATTCCTGTTCCAATTGAACTGGACGCGCCAACAATCCCGTGACCACCAAAGAAGTTCTTTTCTTGGGAGAACATATGCATCGAACCACCTTTACCACGTGAGTAGCCCGCCTCGCGACCTGTAAGCTCGGCCATAACCCCTTTGGGATCCATCCCACAAGCAAGCATATGCCCATGATCACGATATGTCGTCACCACAGAATCCTGTTCAATTTGCTTTGATTGGATACCTGTTACAACGGCTTCTTGTCCAATATAAAGATGACAGAAACCGCCAATAAGCCCCATACCATAAAGCTGGCCCGCCTTTTCTTCAAAACGACGGATAAGCAGCATCTCGCGATAAAGCTCAAGCGCCTCGTCCTTTGATGGCAGTGTCTTTGAATTTTTGTTCTTTGATGTTGTTTTTTCTTTACTCACAAATCTGCTCCTTAAAAAGTGCCTGACTTAGTTATCGTATTTTACGCTACGTTTCCAGTGAAAAACGCGTTTTTCCACGCGCACTTAAAGCCCCGCTTTACAGACAAATTACTGATAAAGTAAGAAAATATATTTTTAAAGGCTGTTTTTATCCCGAAGCAGAACAACTGCATCTTCATCGTAAAAACCCAACATCTTGCCCATGCGCTCCTGTAACATATCCGCGTCAACAGATTGTGGGCGCAAACGCACAACCTTGGCATACAGCATGTCACGCGAAGCGATGACTTCATCATATTCGTTTTGAAGCGCCAACTTCTCAGCATTCATGGCATTCAAGGAGAGAAGCGATCTTTGACCGAAAATGAGGTGATAAGAGAAATAAATAAGCAAACAGACACCAAATAGGGTAAAGACACCAACTTTGCCTTGCCCTTTGTAATTTTTACGTCTGTTCCAAAGTTTTCTCATATCTGTATTGAATCAAAAACGAATCACTTGCGCAAGTGAAAAATCATTACGATTCAATGCCTTAAATAGAACAAAGCAGGAATTATAACCGCTAAGTGATTCAATTGATTCACCTTTTTAATTTCAAAAAAAATTAAAAGAATTTTCCAGCATAAATAGCCGTTGGACCAAGGTTCTCCTCAATGCGTAAAAGCTGGTTATATTTAGCCGTTCTATCTGAGCGCGAAAGAGAGCCTGTTTTAATCTGACCACAGTTTGTCGCCACCGCTAAATCAGCAATGGTAACATCCTCTGTCTCGCCTGAGCGATGGGACATCACAGATTTAAAGGACGCTGCTGTTGCCATTTGGACAGTATTTAATGTTTCCGTCAACGTACCGATCTGATTAACCTTCACCAAAATGGCATTAGCAGCCCTTTTCTCAATTCCTGTTTTAAGGCGCTCAACATTGGTCACGAAAACGTCATCACCCACAAGCTGGCATTTATCGCCAAGCGCCGCCATGAGGGCAGACCACCCCGCCCAATCATCCTCGGACATACCATCTTCAATAGATTTAATAGGATAATTCTTCAAAAGGCCTTCGTAATAGCCAACCATTTTATCAGAAGAGAGTGACACACCTTCACCAACAAGCTCGTATTTTCCAGCCTTACAAAATTCCGTTGCAGCGGCATCAAGGGCAAGAACGATATCCTCTCCTGCCTTATAACCGGCTTTTGCAATAGATGTCATGATAAGGTCAAGCGCCTCTTTGGATGATTTGACAGCCGGTGCAAACCCCCCTTCATCACCAACATTGGTATTTAATCCTTGTTTTGACAGCTCAGCTCTTAACGCATGAAAGACCTCCGCACCCATTTGAATGGCATGTGAAAAACTCTCAGCACCAGTCGGCATAATCATAAATTCTTGAATATCGACTGGATTATCTGCATGCGCACCGCCATTAAGAATATTCATCATTGGTGTTGGCAGAACACGCGCATTTGTGCCCCCTACATAGCGATAAAGCGGCGCATCAAGCTCATCAGCCATTGCCTTGGCCACAGCAAGAGACACACCCAGAAGCGCATTCGCACCAAGCTTTTTCTTATTGGCCGTTCCATCCAAATCAAGAAGAATTTGATCAACAAAAGCCTGTTGTTCGGCATCAACGCCTATTAATTCTTTAGCAATCTTCGTATTCACATTATCAACAGCCTGATGAACGCTTTTACCACCAAACATTTTCTTGTCGCCATCGCGCAATTCAACAGCCTCATACTTGCCAGTTGACGCACCAGAAGGGACGGCAGCACGACCCCACGCGCCGCTTTCAAGAAGAACATCAACTTCTACTGTTGGATTACCGCGGCTATCTAGGATTTGGCGGGCAATGATGTCAATAATGGCTGTCATAAAACTATCCTTCTAAATCAATGAGAATCTTTTGAACTTATGTCGTGCCCATTAGTTAACTAACTTGCACAAGGCGACTATAAATCAAAGCGGCAACAAAAGACAATTCATTATGAGCAAAACTTTTGCAGGCGATATAACCCAAAAACAAATTCGTGATGATATCGAAATACTCGATAGCATTGCTGAATGGATGGATAGCAAATTCAAAATTCCAGGAACTGAAATTCGTTTTGGCATTGATTCAATATTAGGGCTAATTCCAGGGTTAGGTGATACAATTGGTTTGGCCATCTCAGGCTACGTCATAAAGGTCGCCCATCAATATGACGCCCCTTTACTTCTTAAACTACATATGGCTTGGAATATCTTTATAGATTGGCTAATTGGCCTTATTCCTTTTATCGGGGATATATTCGACGTTGGCTTTAAGGCCAACAAAAAGAATGTTGCACTGCTCCGCAAACATATGGACAGTACGAATATGATTATTTAGGCAATCTGGACCAAATCCATTGATTTGACCAAATCATCAATTGCCTTCATTTCTTTCAGGAATTGCTCAAGCTTATTAAAAGGCAATGCTGAAGGACCATCGCATTTAGCCTTATCTGGATCCTCATAAGCCTCAATAAATAATCCAGCCATACCAATGGCCATACACGCACGTGACAAATCAGGTACTAGCGCACGGCGTCCACCCGAGGCCTCACTCCCTGGCAAACGCATTTGCGAGGCATGGACTGTGTCACAAATAATTGGCGTGTTATTTGTCATTTCTTTCATGACACCAAAACCCATGGGGTCAACAACCAGATTATCATAACCAAGTGAATGACCACGTTCGCATAAGATAAGTTGGTCGTTTCCGCACTCCCTGAATTTCTCAACCATATTTCCAACTTGATAAGGCGACATATATTGCGGCTTTTTAATATTGATCACCGCACCTGTTTCCGCCATTGCACGCACAAGGTCAGTTTGACGCGCCAGAAATGCAGGAATTTGAAGTACATCTACAACGTCAGCTACAATCGGGCATTGTTCAATTTCATGCACATCCGTAATGATAGGCACGTTGTCGAACTCTTCTTTGACCTTACGAAAGATTTTCATACCCTCGTCAAGTCCCGCCCCACGATAGGAATTAATTGAGGAACGGTTGGCCTTGTCAAAAGATGCCTTAAAGACAAAGGGAATACCCAGCTTGTCTGTAATCGTTTTATAAACCTCAACCGCCTGAAGCGTGATGTCCAGATTTTCGAGAACGTTAAGCCCTCCAAAAAGGACAAACGGCTTGTCATTGGCACATTCAAAATTGGCAATTTTTACTGATTGGGTCATGGTAAAATCCTTAGACTAGTCTGCTCTGATCAAGCGCGGCTTTAATAAATGAGGTAAAGAGAGGATGCGGATCAAATGGTTTTGACTTTAACTCTGGGTGATATTGCACACCGATAAACCACGGGTGATCACGACGCTCACAAATTTCTGGCAATTTGCCATCAGGTGAAAGACCAGAGAAGAAGAACCCTGCCTCCTCAAGCTGATCCTTGTAATTAATATTCACCTCATAGCGGTGACGGTGACGCTCGGAAATCTCCGTACATCCATAAATCTCGGCAACCTTTGAACCTTCGGCAAGTTTGGCAGGAAAAGCACCAAGGCGCATTGTGCCACCCAAATCATCATCAGAGGTGCGCTCCTGACGGGCATTACCTTTTACCCATTCGGTCATCAGACCAACAAGATGCGTTCCACCTTCTGAAAACTCAGTGGAGTTAGCATCATCAATATTTGCCAAATTCCGCGCGGCCTCAAGAATGGCCATCTGCAAGCCAAAGCATATCCCGAAATAGGGAATCTTACGCTCACGTGCAAATTGCGCAGCCTTGATTTTACCCTCCGAACCCCGTTCACCAAAACCACCAGGTACCAGAATACCGTCAACACCGTCAAGCTCTTGGACGATATCATTGGCATGGCCGTCAAAGATACTGGCCTCGATAAATTTGATATGCACTTTTACGTTATTGGCAATACCACCGTGGGTGAGCGCTTCATTAAGTGACTTATAACTATCAGCAAGGTTTGTATATTTCCCAACAACGCCGATTGTCACCTCATCTTCTGGGTCATGGATACGCTTGGAGATATTCTCCCATGTGCTTAAATCCACATCCCCCTCGTTTGGCAATTCAAAATAATCGAGCACTTCTGTATCAAGTCCCTCTTTATGATAGCGCACAGGCACATCATAAATAGATTTGGCGTCTAACGCAGGAATTACTTTCTTCTCGTCAATATTACAGAACAACGCAATTTTATGCAGTTCATCTTCCTCAATATCACGATCAGCGCGGCAGAGAAGTACTTTAGGACGAATACCCGCACTCATTAATTCTTTAACAGAATGCTGCGTTGGCTTGGTTTTCAACTCGCCTGCAGCTGGAATATAAGGCAGAAGCGTTACATGCAAGAAGAGAGAGCGGGCGCTACCCACTTCATTACCAAACTGACGAATAGCCTCAAGGAAAGGGAGTGATTCAATATCACCCACTGTTCCACCAATTTCACACATCACGAAATCGGCTGTGCCGTCTTTCTCACGGATAAAATCTTTAATCTCGTTTGTAATATGGGGAATAACTTGAATAGTTGCACCAAGGTAATCTCCCTTACGCTCTTTATTTAATACATTCAGATAGATGCGGCCCGTTGTTACATTATCACTTTGGGTTGCGGGCACGCCCGTAAAGCGCTCATAATGCCCCAAATCAAGGTCAGTTTCAGCCCCATCATCTGTCACAAAAACTTCACCATGTTGGAAAGGTGACATTGTCCCTGGGTCGACATTGAGGTATGGGTCAAGCTTACACAAACGCACACTATAACCACGCGCTTGCAGCAACGCACCAAGAGCAGCAGACCCAAGACCTTTACCGAGAGAGGAGACAACACCGCCTGTGATAAATATAAATCGCGTTGTTGTCATTGCTCGGTCCGTCCTTATTCTAGATCAGTATGTTTTATTCCGCTATGGGGGCCGCTGGAATAGCGGGCTCTTCTTCTGTAGCTAGCACACCTTCGTCGGTTGCAATTGCAGCATCAGGCGCCACCATTTCACTTTGTGTCATTTCATCAAACACACCCGTTGGTGATGATTTTGATTTCGCGATATAGGCAAGTGTTAGGTTTGTTGCAAAAAAGGCGACGGCAAAAAGCGTAGTTGCCTTTGTTAGAATATTGGCTGTGCTGTGCGCACCAGCAAGCGCGCCCATGCCGCCGCCTCCACCGCCAATACCAAGCCCCCCACCTTCAGATTTCTGAAGCAGGACAAGCCCGATAAGAGCAAGTGTCACAATAAAATGAATAACCAGAATTACGCTTTCCATATCTCACCTATTAATGCTGTATCATGACAAAACATCGTGTGCAGCCTTTGCTATTCCTAAAAACGAGTCCGCTTTCAAACTTGCGCCACCAATAAGGAAGCCACCGACATTTTCAATGCCTGCCAACTCACCTGCATTATCTGGCTTGACCGAACCTCCGTACAAAATACGGATTGTATCGCCCTTGTCCACCATTTCCTTTAAAATATTGCGGATATCCCGATGCATTTCCGCCACATCTTCGGGTGAGGCCGCCTCCCCGCTTCCAATAGCCCAAACAGGCTCATAAGCCACAATAAAATCCTGTGCGTTAAACCCTGATGGGATAGAGGTTTTCAGCTGCTCCTTAATAACATCAAGCGCCTTGCCAGCCTTGCGCTCAGTAATCGTCTCGCCGACACAGATAATAGCTTTAATGCCACTTTCCTTTAAGCACTCACCCTTTTTGGCAATTTGCTGTGATGTCTCACCATGTATGGTGCGGCGTTCAGAATGCCCAACAATGCAATATTGCGCCCCACAATCGGCCAGCATTGGTGCTGAAATATCACCTGTAAACGCACCTTCTGTCTCAGTGGAACAATCCTGCCCACCAACAAGAAGTGGGCTGTTATCTGCCAATCCAACGATATTCAAAAGATAAATATGTGGCGGACAGCATA
This sequence comes from Micavibrio sp. UBA2137, assembly GCA_002328415.1. GTDB lineage: Bacteria > Pseudomonadota > Alphaproteobacteria > Micavibrionales > Micavibrionaceae > UBA2137. The sequence goes on from DCXL01000004.1 coordinate 363,241, forward strand.
GAAAATCACAGGTGTCTGTGAGGCTTGGTGTCTTTTCAATGTCTGAAATAATTTGAGAGGCCAAAGAATGGCTGGACACGCCAGACCCATTCATTTTCCAATTCCCTGCAATTAAAAATGCGTTCATGGAAGTCTTGAATATCTTTTCTTTGAGTATAATGCAATCCCCTATTGCTCTCTTTAACTCACTTTTCTATAGTTTGCCCACAATCAATTAAGCAAAGAGCGGACTTTTACCTATTATGTTAAGATCAATGCGCCACGGCGCGCTATCAGGAGTATTTATTGCAATTCTGGCCCTTGGGACATTTGGTCTTGTCATGACCGACTGGCAAGGCATGTTTCGTGGCGGTGTGTCTTCGAACGATGTTGCCGAGGTCGGAGGAACCGTTATACCCGCGCAAAGCTTTGACCGCATGTTACGCAACACCCTACGCAACCAGAATATCACCATTCAGGATGCTTATGATCTGGGTATGATTGATAGTGTGCTAAGTAATGAGATTGCACAGATTGTTCTTTACAAAGAAGCACACGAAATGGGCATCAAAATCCCTGATGAAGCTGTTGTTGATAACGTCACACAGACATTGCAACCTCTTATCCAACAAGGTATGACGCGCCGTGAAGCACTTAACCGCGTCTTGCAAAGCACAGGTATGAGTGAGCGAGGCCTTCTTGAAATTGTACGTCGTGAAATGGCCGTTAACCTACTGGCAGAAACACTTACAAAGACAAAGATATCTATCCCATCTTTTTTCGTTCAAGACATTATGCAGATCAGACGCCAAACGCGCTCACTCTCTGTTTTAGAGTTTCCTCATGACAGTGTTGAGGTTGCTGAGCCTTCCGAAGAACAGTTGACCGAATTCTATGAGCAAATTAAGGCGCGCCTGCAACCACCCGAAACGCGCGATATTGCGCTTGTCATTCTCAATACTGAGGATTTGGCTGAACAAATTGAGCTGGCCGACAGTGAACTTGAATCCTATTACGCGCAAAATCTTGAGTCCTTCAAAGTGCCCGAACAGCGCACAGTCGAACAGGCCATTTTTGATACACAGGAAACCGCACAACGTGTGGCTTCAAAATTCGAAGAGAGTAAAAACCTTAAGGCCTCTGTAGAGAAAGTCACAGGCGCGGCTGATGCTTATTTGGGACGTGAAGATTTTCAAGCCAATGGTTTGTTAGAGGAAATTGCACAGCCTGTTTTTAAAGCAGAGACACGCACTCTTGTTGGCCCAATAAAATCCCCTCTAGGATGGCATTTATTTTATGTTGCCTCTATCACACCTGAAAATACAAAGCCCTTTGCCGAAGTAAAACAAACCATCCAAACCACATTAAAGGCCAATTTGCTTCAAGATGAGCTTTACGCCATTTCAAACGAACTTGACGATCGCTTGGCAAGTGGCGATAGTCTTGAAAATATCAAGAAGGATTTTCCTGTCGAGGTTAAGCAGGCCGCAGGAGTAACAGCAGGCGCAGCCGTTCCATTTGATGAGATCGAAAGCGAAGAAAGCAAAGAAATTTTTGGTGGCGTGTTTGACCTTTTCGAAGGTGAAAGCACACCTGTAAGTGAGCTTGATAATGCGCGCTTCTTCACCTTTGTTGTTCAAAAAATTAATACGCCTCCTGTGCCAGAACTTGGCGAGATTAAAGACAAGCTTAAGGTCGAGTGGATGCAAACCGAAGCCATGCGCCAAAACTTCAAAAATGTCGAAACTTTATATCAAGAAGTAAAAAGCTCGGGTGATGTGCTAGACACCTACAGCAAGAAGAACGGTAAAGAGCTAAAACAAATAACAATTAAGGAAAGTGATACGCCTCCTTTAGGGCTTGCTCGTAATAATTTCTTGCAGCTTTTTGCTTTAAAACAAAATGGTGTGGCATTGCTTCCTTCCGAAAATGGCCTATTACTGGCGCGTTTGGATAACATTCAATTTCCCGAATCTGACCTTCTCCCTTCTAAGGAAGTAAAAGAAGAACAGAAACTATTTGCCGACAGCATGACGCAAAACATCTTCAACACTTATATGAAGACACTTGAAGACAAATACGATGTTGGCATTAACAATGATCTGATTGATAGGCTCTATGGCCCACAACAGGACGTTGCTACTAATTAGTTTCCTTTAACAGGTCACTAACGGTCACAATTTCAAAACCACGTGATTTAGCGTCTGTAATCCATTTCTCAAGCACATCTAAGGTCACTTCTTTTGGATGACCGATGGCTATGGCTTGCCCCTTTTCATTCGCTATTTTTTCTAACTTAGAAAGCGCACGCTTCACAAAATCAGATGATTCCTCGTGATCTAAAAAAACATCGCGCGATAATGTTGGCACACCCACTTCCTGAGCCACAATTTGCCCTTGTGAGTTGCCAATAGTACGCGAGTCGAGAAAATATAAATTACGCGCTTTCAAATAAGCCATCACGGTTGAGAGCGCCTCTCTATTCTGCGTGAACTTGCTTCCCATATGATTATTTAAACCGTCAAAATGAGATAATCCTGCAAGCGATTCATCCAATGCCGCCTTTATTTCATCGGCTGACATATTTGAACGCAAAACATTTTCACCTGCATCGACGGTCTCGCTCATTGGCTCCATAGGCATGTGAATGATGATATCATGGCTCTTTAACGCTGCCTCATTCATAAACTCTCTAGCGCGCTTAGCATAAGGAAGGAAGGCAAGCGTTAAAGGCACATCAAAGTTAATCGCGCGCTGGCTCTGCTTGATATTCATTCCCAGATCATCAATGACAATGGCAATACGCCCCTCACCTTTACGCTCACCAACAACGCCTGCAACATCTTTTATCTTGGCTTGTTCATTAAGTAATGTAGAAGTAGCCTCCTCATCCTGAATACCGAGCCCCTTGGATTTTAAAGGCTCACTCATAATCACACTTTCAAAAAATGGGGACGCTGCTTTCTGCTGTTTGGCAGCATTTTGATTTGCAGCAAACTCATCAACAGACGGAAGCAAGAAGTAGGTCATAAATGCGACCAGAAGAATCGCACAGGCCAGTATGATGAAGGACTTGTAATTTTTCAGAAGTAAGAGAAATCGTTCCATGATTTACAAGATGACAATCAAAACAGATTCTGACAAGGGCGAACATGCTTGACAGGGCGGTGGAACTTATGTAGAACATATAGTGGACATAGATTAGAAAGGTGGAACAGGATGCTGACACAAAAACAGAAAGATTTGCTTATTTCAATTCATGAATCAGTTCAGGAGAATGGTGTTGCCCCCTCTTTTGATGAAATGAAGGATGCGCTCGGGCTTAAATCGAAATCTGGCATTCACCGCCTTATTTCAGGACTTGTTGAACGAGGTTATTTAGAGCGCTTACCCAATCGCGCACGCGCCCTAGAGGTTGTTAAGCTTCCAGAGGATTACAAAAAAGAAACACCACAGCAAACGAGTGCATCTGTCTTTAAAACCGAGAATCCAGGTGTACGCCACATTCCGCTTTACGGTAAAATTGCCGCAGGAACGCCTATTGATGCGATTGCCCACGAAGGTGATTATGTTGATGCGCCCCTATCAATGCTTGGCTCAGGCGAATATTACGCGTTGACTGTTGATGGTGAATCCATGATTGATGCAGGCATTCATGATGGTGATCTTGCCATTATTAAGCGCGTTGAAACGGCGCGCACAGGGGATATTGTTGTGGCTCTTGTTGATGGACATCATGTCACACTCAAAACTTTTGAACGCAAGGGTGACACGATCTATTTGAAGCCTGAGAATAAGCATCATGAGGTGCAGGTCTATGATGCGTCTCAAATCGTTATTCAGGGTGTGCTCTCCTCAATTATACGTCAATATTAATAGTCTCTTTATTGAGGCGTCCACGGACGGTCATATTGCCCGTCCGTTTGTTTTATCTGAACAGTCTTTTCTTCAGGATATAGAAACAAATGGCCTTTCCCCTCACGGTAACGGCTGTCTAATATTCTGGCGCGACAGTTTTTTGCATTAAGGGAAAAGCGGCTGATAATGTAATCAATCTTGCCATCCTGACAAATCTCACTAAGTGCGTATCTATTTTTTAGAAATGCGAGCTTGATCTGTTCATCATCTATCAGGCACATATCCTCGCTGCAACAAATAGCTCCCTTACAACCTGACTTGGGAAATGTTGCAATATCATTTTGGGTTAATCCTAAATTCTCAGTCCAAATCTGTCTCGCAAAACGTGCTGATGCTTTATCAGACACGCTCAAAATTTTGCCATTATAGTACCCCAATAACTTACCGTCATCGGATAAGAGAAAACTTGGTTTAGGTAATATCCACGTAGCAAGCAAACAGATTGCTAGGGCCACCACAGGCAAAATTAAAGCGCGCTTTTTTAAAATAAGGATGCCTAGTACGCTTATCATAATGCAAAACAACAAAGGCAAACCAAAAGCAGGCATGAATAATTGAGATAGTGGAAGCTCTGTTGTCTCTTTGGCTATCAAAAGAATAATCTCAACGCCCTTACCCATAATCCAAATGGGGTAGTGCGCAATATCAAACAGCATACCGACAAATACGAGAACGGCCGAAGGCATGACAATAAAACTTAAAATTGGCATAGCCTGTATGTTGGCAAGTATGGTGTAGGTCGGCAGTGCATGAAAATAATAGAGTGTTAGCGGTAAAGTGGACAGCGTAGCAATAACCGTAGTGGCCATCACACCACCTACATAAAGCAACGCCTTTCGCAAGAATGAGGCGTGTGAATACCATTGCGATATTTGGCCTCTCATACGGTCATAAAAGATGATCAATCCTGTGACGGCCGCAAAGGACATTTGAAAACTTATGCTGATAAGACTCTCAGGCCTGTTAAGCAGGATGAAGAAGGCAGCAACAGACACAAGCCTCAAAGAAAAAGGCGAACGATCAAACATGATTGCGATCAAGGCCAATGACGTCATCATCATGGCACGCACGGCGGGAATACCCGCCCCCACAAAAAGCGTGTAGCCGATAGCCGCAAATATCGCAATGAAGGCTGCAATTTTCTTAACTGGTAGGTAAAGCGCTGCGTTTGGAATACAAACCATAAGTAGCCGTAAAAAAAAGAAAACTGTTCCAGCAAACAAACCAACATGTAAACCCGATATTGCAAGCATATGCGCAAGTCCCGAGGCGCGCAGATAATGCCAGTTTTCCTCGGATATTGCATCACGTTGCCCCGTTAAGAGAGCCGCAACAACCGCGCCTTCTGATTTAGGCAGAACGCTATACACCATATCGGTCATCTGCTCCTTTAAAATCGCAACCTTTGTAAGTGGCTTTTGTTCCAGTATTTCTGGTGTTCCATAGACAAACCCATTCGCGCCAATCCCATCAAAATACGCTTTTCGCTGAAATGAAAAGCCACCTGGGTAAAAAGGTCCAGATGGCGCTCTTAAATTTGCAAGCGCCCTAATAACTGCGCCTTTATGAACGTCCTCGGCCTTGCGAATTGTGAGGCTGACCCTTTTAGGCAGTATATCTCTCCATTTTTCTTCAGAGAGCGGCACATCAATTTTCAGAATGACCTTTTTAACGCTCTCTTTTTCATCAGCTTGTGCAGACAACACTTCACCAACAAGCTCAACATATTTTATATCTTGGGAAAGCAGTTTCGTGTCTAGTGCGCTTGTACGCCAACACATAATGAAAAAGCCAAAAGCTATAAAAAACAGAACAAAAAGAGGAATTCTGAAAAAATTATCTTCCTGTCTGATATGGCGAAAGAGATAGACTCCGCTTAAAGCAGACACAAATATCAGAACGGTTAGAAAGGCAATGTAAAGAGATGGCTCAGTTTTAAGAGAGAAATAAAAGGCAATGCCTAGCCCCAGATAAACAGGCGCAAAAAGAAGATAGTTTTTGAAAAACCATTCAGAGAGATGCGCAAAGGTCGCATTTATTCTGTCATGAGATAAAAAAATAGAGACATCCCTTTTATCGTTTTTTAAATCCTATATAATTTGCGCGAATGTGAAAAGATAAGGATTTCAACTATTATGAGTGTCGTTACACGCTTCCCCCCGTCCCCTACTGGATTTATGCATATCGGTAATGCCCGAACAGCCCTATTTAATTGGCTTTTTGCCAAGAATAAAAAAGGTAAAATGTTACTTCGTATTGAGGATACAGACCGTGCGCGTCATTCAGAGGAAGCCGTCCAAGCGATCATTGATGGGTTAAACTGGATAGATTTATCATGGGACGGCGATATTGTTTCGCAACACGCACGCGGCGCGCGTCACGTTGAGGTTGCCAACGAGCTTCTTGCCAAGGGACAAGCCTATAAATGCTATTGCTCGCAAGAGGAGCTTGAAGAGATGCGCAAAACTGCGCAAGAGGAAGGCCGTGCAACTTACTATAATCGTAAATGGCGCGATAAGGACGAAAGCGAAGCACCTGAAGGTGTTGATCCAGTTATCCGTATCAAGGCGCCCCTTTCTGGTGAAACGACAATCGATGATCAGGTACAGGGTACAATTACACTCAATAATGAACAATTAGATGATTTCATCCTTCTGCGCTCTGATGGCACGCCCACCTATATGTTGGCCGTTGTTGTTGATGACCATGATATGGGGGTTACACATGTGCTACGTGGTGATGACCATATGAGCAACGCCTTTCGCCAAAGCACGATTATTGATGGCATGGGATGGGACAGACCTGTTTATGCACATTTACCCATGATCTTGGGGCAAGATGGTGCAAAGCTTTCAAAAAGACATGGCGCTGTGTCGCTCGAAGACTTCAAAGAAATGGGCTATGTGCCAGATGCCGTTTTCAATTATCTGCTTCGTCTTGGTTGGTCGCATGGGGATGATGAAATAATTTCACGCGAACAGGCCATTGAATGGTTTGGACTTGAGGCTATTGGAAAATCGCCGGCCAAATTTGACTATGATAAGCTTGAAAAATTGAACGCGCATTACATCAAGGAAATGGAGGCGAACCACTTTGTCAAAGCTCTAGCTGATTATAATACTACCTTTGGCGCGCAGCACGATGACTTTGAGGCAACCGTTTCACCACTAGCATCCGAATTACAAAATCGCGCAACAACTTTGAAGCAAGCGCTACATGAAACAGCATTTCTATTTAATGAGGGCGCGCCCGATGAGGATGCACAAAAAATGCTTTCAGAAACACCCGTAGAAATTATTGATGGTTTAATCAAAGCGCTTTCGGGAATTACAGACTTTACTTCTGAAAACATACAAAATGCGTGTAAAGAGCTTTCAAAAGAGCTTGTTGATGGTAAGATGGGAAAGATTGGAATGCCTTTACGTGCCGCCTTAACAGGCACTTTACAAAGCCCTTCCGTCTTTCTCTGTGCCGAAACCCTCGGTCAACAAGCGTGTTTGGAGCGTTTGAATTCAACGAAAAATATCTAAGTTAATCAGGTAAACAAGACCAGAAAGAAGAATAATGGCTGATAAAGAAAAGACATATACACTCACTAATGACCAAACAGGTGAAAGCTTTCAGCTACCGCTCGTTGAGGGTACAATGGGTCCACCTTGTATTGATATTCGTACACTCTATGCAAAGGCTGGCGTGTTTACACTTGATCCTTCTTTCACAGCGACAGGCAGTTGTAAGTCTAAGATTACTTATATTGACGGCGAGGAAGGCATCCTAATGCATCGTGGTTACGACATTAAGGATTTGTCCGAGAACAGTAACTACCTTGAGGTCTGTTACTTGCTTCTCAATGGCGAGCTTCCAGATAAGAAACAAATGGAACAATTCGAATATAACATTACACACCACACAATGGTGCATGAACAGGTGCACGCTTTTTTCCGTGGTTTCCGCCGTGATGCACACCCAATGTCCATTATGTGCGGTACAGTTGGGGCGCTTTCATCCTTCTATCATGATTCACTTGATATCTGGGATGCCCGCCAACGCGAAATTTCTGCGCATCGCTTGATTGCCAAAATTCCAACGCTTGCTGCTATGACAATGAAATACGCAATGGGGCAGCCCTTTGTCTATCCACGCAATGACTTAAGCTATGCGGCTAACTTCCTGCATATGTGTTTCTCTGTCCCTGCCGAGGAATACAAGGTTAGCCCTGTTATGGAAGAGGCTATGGATAATATTCTCATTCTCCATGCTGACCATGAGCAAAACGCATCGACCTCAACTGTGCGTATTGCTGGTTCGTCACAGGCCAATCCATTTGCTTGTATTGCCTCTGGAATTACCTCTCTATGGGGACCTGCACATGGTGGTGCAAACCAAGCCGTTCTTGAAATGCTTGAGGAGATTGGATCAAAAGACCGTATCCCTGAATTTATTGAACGTGCCAAGGATAAGGACGATCCTTTCCGCCTTATGGGCTTTGGCCATCGCGTCTACAAAAACTATGACCCGCGTGCGGCTGTGCTTAAGAAAAACTGTGACGAGGTTTTGGAGGAGCTTGGCGTTGATAATGAGCCGCTCCTTGAAATTGCCCGTGAGCTTGAGCGCATTGCCCTTGAAGACCCGTATTTTGTCGAACGTAAGCTGTTCCCGAATGTAGATTTCTATTCAGGAATTATTCTAAAGGCTATGGGATTCCCAAGTTCTATGTTTACAGTTCTCTTTGCTGTGGCCAGAACAGTTGGCTGGATTTCACAATGGAAGGAAATGGTCGAGGAATCACCAGCCCTTAAGATTGGACGCCCACGTCAGCTCTACACAGGACACACAGAGCGCAAATACGTTCCTATTGATAAACGCTAATTAAGAGGAGAGCACGTCCTCAATAAAATCGACTGCGGTTTGAGAGGGTGTGCGCTTTGTCTTCATCAGGCTTTTAATCTCTTTAAAGCCCTTTTCCTGCTTTTCCGCATTATCAAGCAGTGACATCATTCCGTCAGCTAGTCTTTGTGGCGTGCAATCATTTTGTAAAAATTCAGGTACAATCTCATCCTGCATAATAATGTTCGCAAGATGCGCATATTTGGTTTTCACAAGATTTTTGACAATCGTATAAGTAAGAGTTGAGGTCTTATAACCTATACAATGCAAAACCTCACATAAAGCAAGCTCAAGACCCACAGTGCCAGAGGCCGCCAATGCATAATCCAGATAAGGCATAACAGATTCCCGCTTTTTCTTATCTGTCACAAACTCAATATCTGCTGTTAAACCTGCTTGCTCAAACGCCTCCTTGATTTCATCTTCATATTTAGCAAAGGTCGGCACAATTATTCTATAGTCACGCACGGCATAATTGAGGAAAAGTGCAATCGCCTCTGCAAATATAGGGGCATGGAGCTTAATTTCCTGTGATCTACTTCCAAAATAAACACCAATAGTTTGCACCTTACTCGCCTGCCCTAAAATACTTGTCGGACGACGTCCCTTTTTATTTAAAAGCCGCGTGAGAAAAGGATGACCCGTATAAACCGCTTGCAATCCGTATTTTTCAAAATAAGGAGGCTCAAAAGGAAACAGGCATAAAATGCCATCAAGGAATTTTGCTATTTTCTTAGCACGACGCTCGCGCCACGCCCAAACAGTTGGCGCAACACAGTGGATTTGCTTGGCCTTGAGCTTGTATTTTTTGATCTTCTTCTGAACGCGAAAGCAAAAGTCTGGCCCATCAACACTTAAAACAATATCAGGATCAAAGTCCTTAATGTCCTGCGCTGTCTGGTGAATACGACCAATCAACTTTGGAAGGTGTGGCAAGATTTCAGCAACGCCCATGAGAGATAAATCCGACATCGGAAACAATGATTCCTTAAGACCCGCCAAGCGCATCGCCTCGCCGCCAATGCCTGCTATTTGCGCTTGCGGGTAACGGCGACGCAACTCAATAAGCATATCCGCACCCAACACATCACCGGACTCTTCTGTTGCGATGATATATATACGAAAGGGCTTGGCCAGCATGGCTTACCCCTCTTCTTTCTGAAGCTCTGCTATTGCTTTATCAGTCACACCAATTACAAATAGATTATGCTTATTAGCAAGTGCAATCGCCTTGTTACGGTGCAGGAAAAAACTTTCATCCGCCTGTAGGGCAATTCCCGCCATCTTGGCATCAATAGCGTTTTGAATTGTATCAATGCCAATCGTTGGTAAATCAAGATTCCTGTCCTGTTGTGGCTTGCATGTTTTTACAAGTATAGGAGCAGTTGCACCTTCTTTCTTATAGTCCGCAACGCGTTTAATAAGCGCATCTGTACCTTCAACAGCCTCAACACCCAGCACAACGCCCTCCTGCATGATAATAGATTGCCCAATATCAAGCTTTCCAATGGCATGTGAGAGATGATAGCCCTGCACAATATCATTCATATGTGCTTCTGTTGGTTTGACCTGCCCTAATACACCCTCTGGTGTAAGCAGACTATCCATAAATTCTTGGGCGCCATGAAAACAAAACCCCTCTTTTTCAAGTTCGTCACGTACAGAGGTTAGAAGTGAATTATCACCAAGAGATTTTAGACCGACCTTCGTGAAGAATTTTATTGCACGCCAATCGGGTCGTAACGACTTAAGCGAAGGGCGTGTGACAGACCCACAGAAAACAACATGCTCAATATTATTATGCTTGAGCAGTTTAATATTTTTGGCAGCCGCCCCCATACGAGTCCAGTTATGAGCAATACCCTCAACAAGTGCGTCTTCAGCCTCATCTTCAAAAGCTAGAATATAGGGTTCAATATTTTGCGCCAGACAGGCATCAACCAACATACGTGGTAAATCACCGCCACCAGCTAGAATGCCAAGCTTCTTAATCGATTTTATGCTTTTTTCTTTGGCTGACATAATGCGAAATGAGAGTCCTGTTCAGCAAATGAGATTATTTTTTGTACGGCCTCATGCCCTGCATAATCTTGCGCCACTTTTTCGCGTCTTTCAAGTAACGTACCCGCATTACCAAATAAATCCTTAAAGGCCTTAGTCAGCACCTTAACATCATCTTTGCTAAAGCCATTACGCTCAAGACCAATCAGGTTAAGACCTGCAAGAAAGGCGCGTTCACCCTTTACGCGACCGTAAGGGATAACATCACTTTCAACCCCTGACATGCCACCAACAACAGCAAAATCACCAATACGCACAAACTGATGAACGGCTGACAAGCCGCCTAAAACTGCATAGTTTCCAACAGTCACGTGCCCGCCCAATGTTGCGTTATTGGCCATAATGACATTATTCCCAACATGACAATCATGGGCAATATGCACACCGACCATAAAATGACCATTGTCACCTACTGATGTCACACCACCACCTTCAACAGTGCCTAAATTCATGGTCACATGCTCAAAGATTTTACAGTTATTTCCGATAACCAAAGATGTGTCGTCATTGGCAAATTTCTTATCCTGTGGCGGACCAAAGGATGCAAATGGTGACACAGTGCAACCTGAACCAAGCTTTACTTTGCCCTCAATACACACATGAGATTTGAGGACTGTGTTATCACCAATCTTCGCCTTATCACCAATCACACAGTAAGGACCAATAGTGACCCCTTCCCCGATTTGCGCAGATTCTGAAACGATAGCTGTAGGATGTATAGATGTTTTGCTCATGACACTCTTTTACGCGAAGGCAAACAACATGCGAAATCACATTGCCTTACGCTATGTAACAAATGATTGGAATTATTCTTTATTATCAACAATCATGGCGCTGAAGGTTGCCTCGGCACAGACCTTATCGCCAATCTTGGCATAACCTTTAAATTTCCAGACAGCACCACGATTACGAATTGTTTCGATATCAAGGAAAAGTGTGTCCCCTGGCGTTACAGGCTTGCGAAAACGCGCTTCATCAATCGTCATGAAATAAACAAGCTTGCCCTCGGCTTCCTTACCAAGCGTGTTCACAACCATAAGAGCCGCTGTTTGAGCCAAAGCTTCAATAATTAAAACACCTGGCATGACAGGCACACCTGGAAAGTGCCCCATAAAATGCGGCTCATTCATCGTAACGTTCTTCAGCCCTCGGGCAGACTTACCCGGCTCAAACCCAATAATGCGGTCAACAAGCAAAATAGGATAACGATGCGGAATCATATCCATGATGCGCTGAATGTCGATAATAGGATCTACAGATTGTGTTTCAGACATGATTTCCCTCTTCTACGTCTTAATCATTCTTTTTATTAACTATTTTACGAAGCATAGCAACCTGCTTCATGAAATCCATCTTGGGCATAGAAGGCGCACCCATATGCACTTGTCCTGCTGGAATATCAGTCATGACACCCGATTTTGCCCCTATCTGCACACCGTCACCAATGTTTAAATGCCCCGCAATACCAACTTGACCTCCCATAACAACGAAATTGCCTATCTTTGTACTACCTGCAATACCTGTTTGCGAGACAATAACGCAATTTTGTCCCATTTGAACGTTGTGCCCGATTTGCACAAGGTTATCAAGCCAGCACCCATCACCAATAATTGTATCTGGCCCTGCACCTCTATCAATTGCTGTATTGGCTCCAATTTCGCAGTTTTTACCTATCAGAACACGACCAAGTTGAGGAACTTTCGCAAAACCAGACGCATCCATTGAAAAACCAAACCCATCCTGGCCGATGCGACATCCTGGGTAAATACGGGTCTTATCGTCAATCATGCAATGCGACAACGTCGCATTTTCACCAATAACAACATTATCACCCAGAACAACACCTTTACCGATGACCGTATTTGCCCCGATAAAGACATTTTCACCAATTTCCACGTCATCCTCTATAACAACGTTTGCCGCAATGCTTGCCTTATCACCGATTGAGGCGGTTTTAGCGATAATAGCTGATGGCGCAACCTCAGTAGGCTTGTTTTCAAATTCTGATTTATAAAAGGCCTGTGCAGTTAATGCGTATGCCTTGTAAGGCGATTTAGTCACAAGAGCATGTGTGCCTGTTGGAACAAGCGTCAAATCACCCTCGCGAACAAAAACCGCTCCAGCCTTAGTTTGCGTAAGCTGTTCCTTATATTTTTTATTATCGAAAAAGCTTAGCTCTTTAGATGTTGCTGTATCCAAAGGTGCCACATCTTCAATAATCACATCAGCCGCCTCACACGCAACACCCGCAATCTCACAAATTGCGCTCAAAGACAAGGGTTCAGATTTCTGAAAGAAACGTGGATCGGCCATATGAGATACCTTTTTATGAACCTCTAGTTAATAGAGATGTCTTTAACGCTCTTGTTCATTTCCTTAAGAACCTTGGCAGTAATGTCATAGTCCTTATCAACAATCACAACATTGCGGCGATCAAGCACAAGCTTGTAATTATTCTCAGAGGCCATGTTGCCGACGATGCGAACGATTTCCGAACGCAATTTTCCCAATGCCTTGGAGACTGTCTGTTCAAAATCAGCCTTCTTCTTTTGAATATCTTTACGTGCTTCAATCAACTCTTTTTCAAAGGCCTGAACCTCTTTTTGAAATTCTTCAGGCTCAAGCTTCTCACGTTTTTTAAGAAGAGCTTGCTCAGTCTCACGTAATTTGGCTTCTTCCTTTAAAATGACAGCCTTGAAATCCTCTCTTTTGCTTTTGAGTTTGGCCTTTAATTTTTCGGCCGCATCAGATGAATTTTCAAGCTGATCCATGTCAACAATAACAATTTCAGCGGAGGCTACTTTATCTTGTGCCATCGCCAAGGGCGAGAAAACAAGAACAAAAGAGGTAAGTAATAAAGTAAGTGTGTAGCGCATGGGCTTTACTTTCTAAATAAAGTTAAAATTGTGTTCCGAAGCTGAAGCGGAAAATTTCATCCTCATCTTCATCTTCTTCCAAATAGGGCTGTGCAAGGTCAAAGCGAATTGGACCAAATGGTGAGCGCCAAGACAGCCCAACACCCGCTGCAGCGCGCAATGAACGTGAATCTGCCACCTCTGGTCCAGACTCATCATCTGGCTCAAATAAGCTACCCATATCGGTAAAGATATGACCTTTAATGCCCATTTCCTCAGGCAATCCAACGGGGAATGAAGTTTCAGCACTTGCACGATAGAAGTAATTACCACCAAGCGCATCATCTGTGGTTGTATCGCGTGGGCCAACACCAGCCTGTTCAAATCCACGTAGCGTTGAACCACCAAGGTAGAAGCGTTCGTTAATTTGAACACCCGCATCACCAAAACCTGTAATTGCACCAACCTCACCTAACAAGCTAAACACAACACCATCAACAACTGGTGTAAAATACTGTGTACCAAGTCGACCTGAGATATATTTTGCGTCACCGCCAAGACCAGCCAATTCGGTATCAAACCAGGCTGTAATCCCGTCAGTTGGAAACACAAGACTATCCAAGTCAGTGTAGTTCAAACGGTGCGTAAAGGCAGAGGTCACACGTGTTCCATCCTGGTCGCGGATAAAACGGGACGCATCGGCCTGCACATCTGTAATTTCGTTCTGCTCTAGACGATAGCCGAGTGTTTGACGCAGATTTTCAGATAACGGATATCCAAAGGCAACGCCCCCACCTGTACGGCGTTGGTCAAACGAACTTTCATCCTGCAAGTCACGTGTAATATGAAACACATCTGCACTTGCTGAGATATCCCTATTGAGGAAATACGGTTCTGTAATAGACAAATCAACCTCGGTACGTTCACCTGCAATCGTACCAGCCAGAACGACCTCTTGACCCTTCCCTAGGAAATTACGCTCACGCAAACGAATATCCCCTAAAGGCCCATCATTTGTAGAAAAACCAGCACCAATTGATAGTTCACCAGTAGATTTCTCTTCAACTTTCACATCAACCACACGCTTATCTGGAGCGGAACCGGGTTTAGTTTCAACCTCTACTGTTTCAAAGTAATTCAGGTTTTTAAGATTTTGCTCAGAGTCCACATAATCACGGCGGGTCAAAGGATCCCCCTCCACCATCTCAAACTCGCGACGGATAACCTTATCCTCTGTGCGCACATTACCCTTAACATCAATACGCTCAACAAAGATTGGGGCCGACTCGGTGACATTAAAAATAACATCAATCGTTGCATTCTCACGGTTTCTTTTAATGTCTGGCTTCACACCCGCAAAGGCAAAACCTGCATCTTCCATAGCAGTCGTCATTTCATCAACGCTATCCTCAACCTCCGATGAATCGTACCAGTCGCCAGACTCGAATGTAATGTAGTCTTTAAGGCCAGAGCTATTAAAGTTAGGTAATGAAGAATGAACAAAAGTTTTACCAATTTTGTAACGTGCCCCCTCATCGACCGTCATTGTCAGATAAAAACTCTCTTTGTTTTCAGAGAGCTCTGCAACAGAGGACAAGACGCGAAAGTCAGCGTAACCTTCCTCAAGATAGAAACGGCGCAGTAGCTCCTCATCAAAGGCCAAACGATCAGGGTCGTATCTGTCGCTTGTTGACAAGAACCTGTACCATGCACTTTCCTTGGACGCCAAGGCTGAACGCAACTCACTATCATCAAAGGCACGGTTACCGACAAAGCGAATACTGTCAATTTCAGTCACTGGCCCTTCCATAATTTCGAAAACGAGGTTAACGCGATTTTGGTCAAGCTCGATAATTTTTGGCTCAATTGAGGCGGAAAAACGTCCATTAGCACGATAAACCTGATAAAGACGCGCAACATCATCCTGAAGCTTTGTGCGTGTTAAAACTGTACGAGGACGAAGGGATACCTCACGTGTCAGGTCCTCATCCTTAATCTCGTCATTTCCTTCGAAGGCCAGAATATTGATTACAGGGTTTTCGACAACATTAACTGTCAGGACACCATTACTTTCTGAAACAGACACATCCGCAAAAAAACCAGTCGCAAAAAGAGCTTTCAAGGACTCATCAAGAGTACCTTCGCGTATTTCATCGCCTACACGCACAGGCAGATAGGTTTTTACAGTCTCTGCCTCTACCCTTTCAGTGCCGTTAACAACAATATCCCGAACTGAAGCCGCAAGGGCCATGCAAGGCAATAAAAGAGACAATGTAAACAGTGCGAGTGCGCGTTTCATAAAGCGTAAATCCTCAGTAAAAAACTTTGATGCCTATTTTTATAGGAAGTGATGTTCCAAGGCAAGACGTGATAGAAATCATACACCATCTTACCACCAACCTAAAATATTAATTACGAAGCCAAATTATTTAAAAAGCTGAAAAACATCATTGATATTGGTAAAGGCCATTAACCCGACAAGAACCACCAACCCAAAGCGGAAAGCATAATCTTGAACGCGCTCTGAAACGGGCGAGCCTTTGGCCGCCTCAATCCCATAGAACATCAAATGCCCACCATCAAGCAAAGGAATTGGGAAAAGGTTGATAAGCCCCAAATTAATGGACAACAAGGCCGCAAATGTAACCAGAGCAATAAAACCTTGCGAGGCCATGTCGCCGGCAATTGCCCCAATACGGATGATGCCTCCAAGCTCTGTTGCGGCACGTGTACCGGTAATGATTTGCCACAGCGCATAAAGACTATCTGTTGTAATCTGATAAGTACGCTTCACCGCTTCTACCGATGCACCCACAACACCAAATTCACGCACCGTTTCTACACTACCTTGATTAAGAACAAGCGCGTTGTAATAAGGACTGTCAGGATCATTAAAGGCACTATTACGCTCTCTAGTTGGAGCAACGCGAAACTCATTTTTGTCTGCATCACCCTTTAAGCCAATCGTAAACTCGCGACCCAACAAATTGGAAACGCGCTGCCGTCTTGCGGCTTCATCCTCTGGAAGGGTGCGCCCATTAACCGCTTCAAGTGCGCTAATATCAATACCATTACCAGGGCCTAGAACGCCAAGAAACCCTCGATCATGCGTAAATCCAAAGCGGTCAGTGACTTCTCTACGTTCTGGACTCACGTCAATTATCATTTCCCGACCATCGCGATCGACGAGAAATGTCATTTTATCATCAAGATTGATTGTGACTGTGCGCTGAATATCATTAAACTGATAAACCTTCTTACCATTAATTTCTAAGACCTTGTCATGAGGCTCAAACCCTGCTTTTTCTGCGGCACTTTCAACACCAACAGCGGTAATAATGGCTGGCGTTTCAGGCTTCCCATAAGATACATAAAGTACGCCAAGGATAAGAATAGCAAACAGGAAATTAATCGCAGGGCCTGCAAAAACAATCGCTGAACGCTTGGCAACAGATTGTGAGAAAAAGGCAACTTTGCGCTCTGCTGCTGTAAATTTACGCGGCTTTTCACCATCTTTGGAAACTAAATCGGCGCGTCCTGCGCTGGCTGGGTCTGTATCCCCAAACATTTTAACGTAACCACCAAGCGGGATGAGAGAGAACTTCCAACGTGTGCCGTTTTTGTCCGTGCGTCCAAATAATTCTTTCCCAAATCCAATCGAAAAGACTTCTACGCGGACGCCACACATGCGGGCAACAATATAATGCCCCCACTCATGCACAAACACGAGAAGCGAAAGTACAAGAAGAAAAGATGCACCGTAAAGCCAGATATTTTCAAAAACGCCTGTCAGGCTTGTCATTAATTCGGTCATGCTATGCTCTCTTTCTTAGAACCCATATCGTGCGCTTGTTGAAATTCATTTTCGATCAGTTGCTGTGTAAAATCACGAATAGATTTATCATATTTAATAATGGAAACCAAACTTTCAAACGAGTCTTGCCCAGGTTTTTCATCTAAAACACGCGCACAAATCTCAACGATTGCACCAAAGGCAATCTCACGCTTTAAAAAGGCCTGAACAGCCACCTCGTTTGCCGCATTCAATGCGATGCGCGATCCAACGCCTTCCCTTAATGCACGATAACAAAGCCCAAGCGCAGGAAATTGTTCTGGATTAACTGGGCGAAATGACAATGTGCTTAAATCTACGGGGTCTAAAACAGGAGCATTCGTATCTGCTCTGCCAGGATAGGTGAGCGCATGCAAAATTGGCACGCGCATATCCGGTGCACCCAAATGTGCGAGTACAGAGCCGTCAACATAAGTCACGAAGGCATGCACAGTCGATTGTGGGTGGATCACAACCTTAATTTTTTCTAAGGGCAAATCGAAAAGCACATGCGCCTCGATAACCTCAAGACCTTTATTCATTAATGTCGCACTATCAACTGAAATTTTGGCGCCCATTGACCAATTGGGGTGGGCAACAGCCTCCTCCACAGTCGCGTTTTGAATATCACTTGGCGCTCTGTCACGAAATGGACCGCCAGAAGCCGTTAATGTAATGGCGGCAACTTTATCGGCATTTTCTTTTTCAAAAAGCTGAAATACAGCATTGTGCTCACTATCAACGGGCAGAATTTCTGTCTCATGTCTGCCTGCTAAATCCATGAGCAAATGACCGGCTGCAACAAGAGGCTCTTTATTAGCAATAGCCACCCGTTTTGCATATTGTACAGCCATAAAAAGTGGCTCAAGTCCCGCAAACCCAGAAATTGCACCCATGACAATATCAGCTGGTGTTTCCATGGCGTTTATCAACGCTTCACGACCCGCAAGGATATCTATATCAGTCTTTGAAAGAAGCTCTCTAAGCTGATCGTATTTCGCTTCATCCGCTATAACAACGCGTTTTGCCTTATGCGTAAGCGCCTGTTCAGCAAGCAATTCTGCATTACTATGAGCTGTTAATGTATGAACTTCAAAAGTATCTGAATGCAATTTTACCAAGTCGAGCGTTTGCTGACCAACAGACCCTGTTGAGCCCAAAATATGTAGGCTCTGGCGGGACATCAGATAACTCCCATTTTCTTTAATTGAAAGAACAACAGATAGGCTGGCGCGGCAAGTAAAAGACCATCAATGCGATCAAGAATACCACCATGGCCTGGCAAAATGCGCCCAGAATCCTTTACGGCCGCACGGCGCTTAAGCGCAGATTCAATAAAGTCTCCCGTTTGTGCAAGCAGTGCAAAAACACACCCTAAAAGGAATGCCTCCAATAAGGTTTTAGGATAAAACCACATAAATACGGCTGCTGCACCAAGCATCGCACCAACAAGTCCTGCCCATGTTTTCTTGGGGCTTAGCTTTGGCGCTACCTTAGGCCCACCAATTGTACGGCCAAAAATATAGGCACATGTATCAGTGGCACAAATTGCCAGAAAGAGAGTAAGCCCACGGTCAAAACCACCCTTGCCATAGCCAATATAGGTAATTGCCATTAAGCCAAAAACAGTAATTGCCAACATGACGTAGCTTAAAATCGAACTGTCACGCCACAATTTAATAAGCTCGTAAAGCGCAATGCAGGATATAATTGCCATTCCTGCTAAAAAAATATCACCATTGATTTTGAGAGCGAAAAGAACAATCGGAATAAGGATGATTGCAGTGTAAAGGCGTAAAGCAAGTTCTGTTTTTAGAAAACCCATATTACCTACTTTTCTGCGCCTTTCTTGCAGCTGACTTCAAACCGCCAAAACGTCTTTCGCGCTTTTGATAACTTTCCAACGCGTCCATAAAATGCTTTTTTGCAAAATCAGGCCACAACACATCCTGAAAGACAAATTCACTGTATGCACATTGCCACAGCAAGAAGTTACTAATACGATATTCACCACTTGTGCGAATAAGAATATCAGGATCAGGTGTATTGGCTGTCATAAGGTGGTTTGGAAACTCTTCCATCACTTCATGAAAGCCTCTGGTCTCACCATGCTCAACACAAGCATTTGTGTAATTTTCAACAGCCTTAATAATTTCCTGACGTCCTCCATAATTGAGCGCGATTGTCAGGAAAAGACGGTCATTATCCTTGGTTAACTCCTGCGCATTATCAATCATAGCAAGAATATCATCGTCCAGATTGTCACGAAGGCCGATAACCTTAAGACAAATGCCGTTTTTATGAAGCTCCACAGTTTCAGATTTCAGATAGTAACGCAGCAGCTTCATCAGCTCCGAAACCTCATCCTCTGGACGTGCCCAGTTTTCCGATGAAAAACCAAACAAAGTCAAATATTTAACGTTCAGTTCGATAGCGCTTTCCACTGCGCTACGTGTTGCCTCCACGCCCTTTTTATGACCGGCCGTACGCGGCAAACCTTTGGATTTAGCCCAACGACCATTGCCATCCATAATAATGGCAACATGAAAATTATCTGGAAGCTGTTGACTTGACTTCTGTGACACAAAAAATCCTTAGACTGTCATGATATCTTGCTCTTTTTCAGCAAGTTTCTTGTCAATTCTTTCTACTGTCTTATCCGTCAAATCCTGCACTTCATCACTAAGGCGCTTGGCATCATCCTCGGAAATGTCGCCATCTTTTTCCATTTTCTTAATCGCATCCATCCCATCACGACGAATACTTCGCACAGCAACACGACCCTGTTCCGCATAGTTACGTGCAACCTTGGTCAACTCTATACGACGCTCCTCATTCAACTCAGGAATAGGAATACGAATAAGTGAACCTTCTGCTTGAGGATTAAGCCCTAACCCACTGTCGCGAATAGCCTTTTCAACGAATGATGTTTGTGACATATCCCACACTGTGACTGTCAGCAAACGTGGCTCAGGCGCTGAAATTGTACCCACCTGATTAAGTGGCATGCGGCTACCATAGACCTCCACTGTAATGGGATCCAACATAGATGTACTCGCACGACCTGTGCGCAAGCCAGAGACTTCCTTGATAAAATTATCGTATGAGCTATCCATACGTTTTTGTAAATCAGCCTTGTTATATGACATGACTATTCATCTCCTTTAATAAGATTTTTACTTTGGACAATGGTAAAGGCGCCCTCACCTGCAATAACTTTTTTGAAATTCCCCTTTTCACGAATGGAAAAAACCATAATCGGGATATGGTTCTCGCGTGCCAATGAAATCGCCGTTGCATCCATAACACGTAAATCCTTTGTCAAAACATCAATATAGGAGACGCAATCATATTTTTTGGCATCGGGGTTTTTAAGCGGATCGTCTGTATACACACCATCAACCTTTGTGCCCTTGGCAATTAAATCACAATTCATCTCCGAGGCACGCAAGGCTGCGGCTGTATCTGATGTGAAATAAGGATTACCTGTGCCTGCTGCAAAAATAACAACGCGCCCTTTATCCATATGGCGCATGGCGCGACGACGTATATAAGGCTCACATATTTCATCCATGCGAATACCTGATTGAACGCGCGTATCAACACCCATTTGTTCTAGCGCGTTTTGTAAACAAAGCGCATTAATCACAATGCCCAGCATACCCATATGGTCGGCTGTTGTCCTGTCCATCCCAGAGGAGGCACCAGACACCCCGCGGAAGATGTTTCCTGCCCCGACAACAACACAAACCTGAACGCCTGCCTCCACGACTTCCTTTATATCATTGGCAACCCGGGCGACCGTATCAGGGTCAATTCCGAATTCATTTTTACCCATCAGGACTTCACCTGAGATTTTAAGAAGAACACGTTTGAATTGGTGTGACATGGATAAGCCTTTTTATAAATGTGTCAAAGCTAGATAAAATAATACTGCCCTAACATACAAACAGCTGCGTCAAAGTGCAACGCAGCTGCTTAAAAATATTCAGGTTATTCGGAAAAAGACGGATTAAGCTGACTTTGCTGTTTTAGCAACTTCCGCAGCAAAATCTTCTTCTTCTTTTTCAATACCTTCACCTAGTGTCAGGCGAGCGTAATCTGTCAATGTAATAGACGCACCTGCTTCTTTAGCAGTATTCGCAATCACATCAGATACCTTTGTTTCACCATCCATCACAAAGATTTGCTCAAGAAGACAGATTTCTGAGTAGTATTTCTGAATACGCCCAGCAACCATTTTCTCGGCAATATCGGCTGGCTTGCCTGCTTCTTTTGCTTGTTCAAGAAGAACTGAACGCTCACGCTCAAGAACCTCAGGATCAACGCTTTCCTTGTTTAGGAATTCAGGCTTAGCCGCTGCGATATGCATAGCAAGCTGCTTACCTAGTGATTCAAGCTTATCCTGTGGCACATCTGACTCAAGACCAACAAGAACACCGATTTTACCAACATTGTCACCAACAGCGTTGTGCACGTAGTTTGCAACAAGACCATTGTTCACAGAAACTGTTTGTGAACGACGGATCTGCATGTTTTCACCAATTTTGGCAATCAGGTCAGTTAGGCTCTCTTCAACAGATTTACCATTGTAATCAGCTGATTTAATTGCATCCACTGAACCATCTGTCTCAAGAGACTTCTTGGCAACATCCTTAACGAATGTTTGGAACTGGTCGTTTCTGGCAACAAAGTCTGTTTCAGAGTTAATCTCAACAACAGAGCCTTTTGTACCATCTGAGCTGAGTGCAACTGCAACCAAACCTTCAGCGGCAGTACGACCAGATTTCTTTGCAGCCTTTGCAAGACCCTTTGAACGCAACCAGTCAATCGCAGCATCAACGTCGCCGTTATTTTCTGTGAGCGCCTTTTTAGCATCCATCATGCCTGCGCCTGTTTGTTCACGGAGGTCCTTTACCATTGCGGCAGTAATTTGTGTCATAATCTTTCCTCTTTCTTAAAGATTTGAGTGAGTTTATTAAGCTGATGCAGCTTTCTTTACATCTTTCTCATCAGCATCGGCTTCAGCGCCAGCTTTTGGCTCTTCTTTTGCGTCAGCTTTTGGCTCTTCCTTTTTTGATGCAGGAAGATCAACTTTAACGTCCTGAGCTTCACCAAGGTCAGTACCAGTATTTGCAAGTTGAGCCTGAACACCATCAAGAATGGCTTTCACTGCTAGGTCACAGTAGAAAGAGATTGCACGAATAGCATCGTCATTTCCAGGAACTGGGTAATCGATACCATCAGGGTCACTGTTACTGTCCAAAATACCAACGATTGGCACACCAAGAACATTGGCTTCTTTAACGGCGATGTCCTCTTTGTTTGTGTCCAGAATAAAAATTGCATCTGGCACACCGCCCATTTCACGGATACCACCAATAACCTTTACAAGACGGTCATATTCACGCTGAAGCATCAAAAGCTCTTTCTTTGTGCGTGAATCGTTATCTTCTTCAAAAATGGCTTCCAATTCCTTCATGCGCGAAATGGATTTTGAGATTGTCTGCCAGTTTGTCATCATGCCACCCAACCATCTGTGGTTGACATAGAACTGACCTGAACGATTAGCTGCATCAGCAACGATGTCTTGTGCCTGACGCTTTGTTCCTACGAAAAGGATACGTCCACCGCGCGCGGCTGTATCACGAAGAAATGTTAGCGCTTCTTTCAATGCAGGAACAGTTTGCTGCAAATCAAGAATGTGAATGTTGTTACGCACACCAAAGATGTATTGGCGCATTTTAGGGTTCCAACGACGTGCGTTGTGACCAAAGTGAACACCTGACTCAAGTAGTTCACGCATAGTAAAAGTAGGTACTGGCATAGAAAATTCTCCTTTTTCCGGTTGTGCCTCTGTGAAGGTATTGCATCAGTTACCTGACACCGGAAGGCTTAGATCACCATGATCAGTGAAATGCCGACCTCCACATGTGAATTAATGCGGGTTTTAACAGGATTCAGGAACGCTTTGCAAGGAAAAAAGATGTAATTCGGCTAAAAATGCGTTGCTTTGACGCATCAGGGTCTTTCGAAACCATTTTTTCTTCGTCAAATGGCTTACCATCAATGCTCAGCATAGAAGACAAATTGCGCCTTGGGCATAGATGTGGCTTGCCACCATAACCAATACGAAGCAAGAGGTGCGCACGTCCCTGCTGATTAATTTCATCATGCAAACGCAAACGCAATTCTGGCACTTCACAGATTTGGTTTAGCGGTGTGACGCACAGACCGCGACTGGCCGCAGTCAAACAAAGCTTCATGAGAGCCTGCCCTGTCATTACGCGCTCCTGAGCGCCCCCTTTAACCGCACCGATAATCACCAAGAGCGGAACATCCTTTTTCATGGCAACAGCATCTGCCACCTGACCATCCTCGCCCGCAAAGCGGCGCAGAAGGGTTGGCGTGAATGTGTTCATCGCCTCGGAAAATGGTTTAGCATGGGCGACATGACCATCACCAGAATTGGCGCGGCGCTTATCCGTCCAAATAGCATACTCACGGCGGAAATTCTTGTTCGAGAATTGAATTTGGTCAGCCTCGATTGTAAGATTAAGAATATTGTTTTTATCTGTTTCATCACACACATAGAGCCATGCATCTTCTGAGATAACAGCTTCTTTAAGTGCCTCAAGATCCTCCTCAGACACCGGCTTATCAACCAACTTCCCATGCGAATATTCAAAGGCGGTTATTTCGTCAAAGCGCTTTCTATCAATGTCGGAGGCAAGGCTTTCACCGATATAATCGCCGAGTTTCACCTGCGCAATAAGGCTTTCTGTATTGCGGTCTGGCAAATACGTTGTTTCTTCTTCATAACCAAAACAACGTATTGCAAGTTTCAGGTTATAGAGCGCGGTTGATACCGCAATAATAAGGCCACGATCATCTGGGTCAGTGACGGGAAGCGCATGACGACGGTCGGCATAAACCGAAATTGTGTCGCCCTTGATATCAAACATCCACGGTTGTGTATTGTATGGAGACGGTGCAAGAATGGCATAGCGTGCAAAAAAAGTCAGCTTCTCTGGTGGCGTTCCTTCTTTTGGAAATTCATGTTTTGAAACAAGCCATGATTGCATGAAAGGCTTAACAGCCATAATAATCCCCCAAGATTGTTGCTATTAATGTTTTAACATGATGCCCGGCGAAAGCAATGTCTAAAGTTCACGAATATCAGCAATACCATTGAGGCGGTAAAGGCTGGACCGAATATCGGGTGTAAAGGGATACCCACCTGCCAATTTAACACGCACAATACGGTTCTTATCTATCTCAAACTCAAGACTATAACTGGTATTGACTGCACTATCGGCTTCCTCGGCAAGCATATCTTTGAGCGCCTTGATGGCCTCAACATTATCAACAACAAGACGAATTTCAGCCATCTTATCACTTAGATTTTCATCTAACTTCTCAATGGATTTAATCGTAAAGCGCGGCTCGTCTTCTTTCTGCTCAATATCAACGGTAAGCAGCAATTTCTCTCCTGCTTCAAGAAGCGGCTGTGCCTCAGCTAGCGTATCTGAAAAACACATCCCCTCCCACACACCAGAGGAATCAGAAAATTGAAGGAAGGCATATTTGTTGCCTGATTTCTGTGAGACCCGCACTTGCTTCTTCAGCAAAACACCCGCCATTTTTTCCCGCGTTGAGGATTTATCAAGCAGAATTTCATGTACTTCGGTCAGATTACGAATGCGCAAACGCTTAAACTGTTCGGACTTGGTATCCAAAGGGTGCGCAGAGAGGAAAAAGCCAACCGCCTCAAATTCATATTGGAGCAATTCTAGTGGGTCCCATTCAGGCACATCAACCAAATCAGGTAACCCCAATCCCATATCCCCCGCATCATCACCAAAGAGGCTGTTTTGACCCGAGGCGCGTTCATCAGCAAGAGAGTTCGCATAAGATAATAGCCGCTCAGAAGAGGCATACATGACTGCGCGCGAGGGATGCAGACTGGAAAACGCACCCGCCGCTGCCATGCGTTCAAACTGACGTTTGTTCATCGTTTTGGAATCCATGCGCTTCATGAAATCCTGTAAATCTTTGTAAGCGCCTTTTTCAATCCTTTCCTCGACAAGGCTAGTCATAGCCCCCTCACCCACACCCTTAAGGGCAGCAAGCGCGTAGCGCACAGCATCGCCCTCAACCGAAAAAACTGCACGTGAATTGCACACATCAGGCAAAAGAAGCGGTACTTCCATACGGTCCAGCTCTTGTTTGAACACAGCCAGCTTATCTGTATTCCCCTTATCAAGGGTCATGGACGCCGCCATAAACTCAACAGGATAATTAGCCTTCAGCCATGCTGTCTGATAGGCAATAAGGGCATAAGCCGCGGCATGCGACTTGTTAAAACCATAGCCTGCAAACTTTTCAATCTGGGTAAAAATTTCAGCAGACTGGCTTTCAGGCACATCATGCAGCTTCTTTGCACCTTTTTTAAATTCCTGCTTTTGCGCCTCCATCTCGGAGAGGATTTTTTTACCCATCGCACGTCTGAGCAAATCCGCATTTCCAAGAGAATATCCTGCCAAAATTTGCGCGGCCTGCATCACCTGCTCCTGATACACCATAATCCCATAGGTTTCCTCCAACAGTGGCTGGAGAAGCGGATGCATGTAATCAGGGTCTTCCTTACCCAGCTTCACAGAAATATATTTGGGAATATTATCCATCGGGCCTGGACGATAAAGCGAGACAAGCGCAATAATATCTTCAAAGCGGTTCAGGCGCATCTTACGCAAAACATCACGCATACCTGAACTTTCAAGCTGGAAAACGCCAACTGAATGACCTGTCGCAAGCAGCTCATAGGTTTTCTTATCATCCAGTCCAATCTGGAGCATATCCTTTTCAGGGCCGCCCTCTTTTTCCTGAATAAGCTCAAGGGCCTTTTTAATGACAGTTAGCGTTTTCAAGCCCAAGAAGTCGAACTTGACCAAACCGGCGGGCTCTACATATTTCATGTTAAACTGCGTAACAGGCATTGTTGAGCGCGGGTCACGATAAAGGGGAATAAGCTCGTGCAAGGGCCTATCCCCAATCACAAGACCCGCCGCATGCGTTGAGGCGTGGCGATAAAGCCCCTCAAGCTGCAACGCAATCGTAATCAGCTTGTCAGTCGTATCATCCTTATAGCGTTCGGCACGTAAATCAGGGTCTTGCTCAAGCGCCTCCTCCAATGTTGTTGGATTGGCTGGATTATTTGGGATCATCTTGGCAATGCGGTCAACCACAGGATAGGGAATTTGCAGGACGCGACCAACATCGCGCACAACCGCACGCGCCTGTAATTTACCAAAGGTGATAATTTGGGCAACACGGTCAAAACCATAGCGTTCTTGCACGTAACGGATAACCTCATCTCGGCGCTCCTGACAGAAATCAATATCAAAGTCAGGCATGGACACACGTTCTGGGTTTAAGAAACGCTCGAAAAGCAGGTTAAATTCAAGCGGGTCAAGGTCCGTAATTTTAAGCGCCCACGCCACAACAGACCCTGCACCAGAACCACGCCCAGGACCTACAGGAATATTCTGCTGCTTAGCCCATTTGATAAAGTCCGAAACAATCAGGAAGTAACCCGGAAAGCCCATTTCCTTAATAACGTTTAGCTCAAATTCCAAGCGCTCAAAGTACGGTTTAGCAATTTCAGCGCGTTTGGCATCATCCATGCTCTCGCTAAAGACAAAATTATTCAAACGCCATTGCAATCCTTCCTTGGATTGGGCAACCAGCTCTTCCTCCTCATTACGCCCACTTTCGGTTTCAAAGGGCGGCAAAATGGGGTTAATAGGCTGCAGAAGATAAGCGCATCTACTCGCAATAAAGCACGTGTTCTCAATCGCTTCTGGAATATCCTTAAACAATTCTCTCATCTCATCTTGAGATTTGAAATAATGCTCTTTGGTTTCTGTGCGACGATCTGTTTCATTGATATAACGACCGCCCGCAATGCAGAGCAACGCATCATGAGCCTCATGCATCGTCTTTTTGCCAAAGAAACAATTATTAGTGGCCACAAGCGCAATATCATGTTTATAAGCCATTTCAATAAAAAATGGCTCGCACTTTTCCTCAGCCTCTAGCCCGTGTCTTTGCAATTCAATGTAAAGGCGATCTCCAAAAAGTGATTTTAGATGAAGAAGATATTTCTCCGCCTCTTCCAACTGCCCATGTAAAACACGTTGCCCAATAGGGCCAAGATGTGCGCCTGTTAAACAAATAAGCCCTGCGTTAAATTCCTGCAGCGCCTCTAATGAAATAGCTGGATCGCTAGACCCATCACCTTCCATATGTGCATCTGATATCAGACGGCAGAGATTGCGATACCCCTGCTCATTCGTGGCAAGTAAGGCAATATGCCCATCATCTATAGTGGCCTGCGCACCAATGATAGGTTGAACACCCTCTTTGGCCGCCGCCACAGCAAACTCCATTGCCCCAAACATATTATTGGTATCAGTAACTGCAACAGCAGGCATGTCATTTTGTTTACACAGCTCAACCAGCTTTTTAACCTTGATTGCACCTTCTGCCAATGAATAGGCAGAATGCACGCGCAAATGGATAAAAGGATTTTGGTTTGGGGTCTCGGGCATAATTTACTTTAGAAAAAACCACGGTGCATATGCAACTAACAATCATTGCAAAACCACGTTATCCCGAAGGTTTTTTATAGAGCGCGCAAACGGCCCTTCTCGACAATAAGGGTGCGGTCCATGCGCTTGGCGAGATCCATATTATGTGTGGCAATCAAAGCACTTGCGCCTGAAACGCGCGTGCGCTCAAGCAGAATGTCAAAAACCTTATCAGATGTTTCCGGATCAAGATTACCTGTTGGCTCATCTGCAATCAAAACTTTTGGGTCGTTTGCGAGTGCGCGCGCAATCGCCACACGCTGTTGCTCCCCACCCGACATCATGGACGGCCTGTGCGATGCACGCTCCTCAAGACCAAACCCCTTGAGCATTACAAGAGCCTTTTCTTCAGCGTTCTTTCGAGAGACCCCATTTATCATTTGTGGCAGCACGATGTTCTCAAGAGCTGAGAACTCAGGCTGCAGATGATGAAACTGATAGACAAAGCCTGTCACTGTTCGACGCAGAATTGTACGCTTTTTATCGCTCAAGCTGCTGGCTAATTGCCCGCCCACATGCACTTCACCTGAAGTCGGCGTGTCGAGCAACCCAAGCAAGTGCAATAATGTTGATTTCCCTGACCCACTTGGGCCAACAAGCGCAACAATCTCACCCTCCTGCAAATCAAGCGATGCCTTATCCAGCACAGTCAGTTTGCTACCTCCTTGCATATAGGTTTTGGTAACATCACGTGCCGAAATTAGGATATCTTTATTGGCCTTAGCCATTGCGCAATGTCTCCACAGGATTAAGGCGTGCAGCCTTCCACGCAGGATAGAGCGTTGCCAGAATGGAAATCACAATCGCCATGATGGTCACAACAGTCACATCCTCCCATCTGATAATGGCAGGCAATTGAGAGAGGAAATAAATTTCATCAGGAAAAAGCTGTGTCCCGAGAACGGCTTGCAGCCATTGGCGAATACCCTCGATATTATGTGCAAAGGTGACGCCAATAAGCGCGCCTACGCCCGTACCCAAAACACCGATACTCGCCCCTGTCAGGATAAAAATCTTGAGCATTGAGGTACTTGAAGCACCCATTGTGCGCATGATTGCAATATCGCCTGACTTGTCCTTCACAAGCATAATCATGGAGGAAATAATGTTAAAGGCCGCAACCAGAATTATGAGTGTGAGAATAAGGAACATCACATTGCGCTCAACTTCGAGTGCACTTACAAATGAACTATTGGCATCACGCCAATCATAAACAGTGGCACGACCACGCACGGCTAGTTCCACTTTCGCCTTCACAGGCTCCAGGCGCGTAATGTCATCACCTAATATCTCAAGGAAGGTGACGCTGTTATCTGGATAGGAAAAGAATGTGCGTGCTGTCTCCAAAGGTATAAAAACAAAACCAGCATTATATTCGTACATCCCCACATCAAAAATTTGACCCACGGTAAATTTGGCAGAACGTGGAATAGTACCAAAGGGCGAAGCCTTCCCCTTTGGGGCCGTTAGATTAACTTCAGAACCAATAGAGAGCCCTAGTTTTTCAGCCAAAGTTTTTCCAACCGCAACCTGAAACCCTGAGAAATCATCGAAGCTGCCACTTAAAAGCCCATCACGCAGCACAGGTTTTTTGTCCAAATCAGATTGTGCAATCCCGCGAATAATAACACCGCTGGCATTACCACTTTGTGTCAGAAGCGATTGCCCCTCAATAATTGGGGTAACTGATGTCACGTCATCAATCACCTCAATTTGATTTTGAAGTTCGGAATAACCCCGCAAAGGCTGGCCCGCAACAAAGGTTGTGATGTGGCCATTTAAGCCAATGATACGATCGAAAAGCTCAGCACGAAAGCCGTTCATAACCGACATAACAATAATAAGCGTTGCAACACCCAGCATAATCCCTGCAAAAGAAAAGGCCGCAATCACGGACACAAATCCTTCGGACTTGCGTGAACGCAAATAGCGCGAGGCGACCAATCTTTCAAAGGGATTAAACATGGAGTTACCTATTTAGCCTCACCAGAAAGCATCTCGAGAATACTATCAAGTGTGACTTCTTTCTTTTCGCCAGTAGCACGTTTCTTAAGTTCTACGGTGCCTTGCTCCAAACCCTTTGGACCAATAACAACCTGCCAAGGAATACCGATCAAATCCATATTGGCAAATTTGGTTCCACCGCGATCTTCGGTATCATCCAACAGAACCTCTAGGCCTGCTTTTTCAAGCTTTGTATAAAGGTCGTTACACGCCTCGGTACAGTCACGGTCTGACGGTTTCAGATTAATAATACCAACAGAAAACGGGGCAACGGCCTCTGGCCACTTAATGCCATCATCATCGTGGTTAGCCTCAATAATCGCACCAACAAGACGTGAGACACCAATACCGTATGAGCCCATTTCAACGGTGACCATATCACCATTTTGGTCCTGCACTTTGGCATTCATCGCCTCGGAATATTTCGTTCCAAAATTGAAAATATGACCAACCTCGATCCCGCGCGTATGAATAAGATTATCTGGCGCGTTATCAGGGTCATGCTTTTCATCAGTTGCCGCATACATAGAGGTTAGTGCCTGATAGAAATTATCCAGCTTTGCACGGTTATTGTAATCAATGCCATCACCCGTTAAATCAGCATCCATCCATGCCTTATCAACAAAGACGTCACTTTCCCCTGTTTCTGCAAGCACAATAAATTCGTGCGACATGTCACCGCCAATTGGACCTGTATCGGCCTTCATTGGAATGGCTTGGATACCCATAGCGGCAAAGGTACGCAAATAAGCCAAATACATTTTCTGATAAGAATGAACAGCATCTGCCTTTGTCAGGTCAAAAGAATAATTATCCTTCATCAAAAATTCACGACCACGCATTACACCAAAACGCGGACGAATTTCATCTCTAAATTTCCACTGAATGTGATAGAGATTTTGCGGCAAACTTTTGTAAGACTTTATATGCGAGCGAAAGATATCTGTAATCATTTCCTCGTTTGTTGGGCCATACAGCATTTCACGGTCTGCACGGTCAGAAATACGTAACATCTCCTTACCATAGGCATCATAGCGGCCGCTTTCCTTCCAAAGGTCAGCAGATTGAATAGTCGGCATGAGAATTTCATGCGCGCCAGAGGCATTTTGCTCCTTACGAACAATCTCCTCAATCTTCTTCAATACACGAAGACCAAGCGGCAACCATACATAAATGCCAGAGCTTGTCTGTTTAATCATGCCTGCACGTAACATGAGGCGGTGCGAGGCAATCTCGGCCTCTTTAGGGTCTTCTTTAAGTGTTGGTAGATAATATTGTGATAAACGCATTGTGCGTCTCCTTTAAATTTTCTAATCGTTAAAACGAATTTCATTAAGTGTCTCCTGTCCCAAGCCACCCTCGATAAGAGGTGCTTCTATCTGGGCTTGCACAGGCTCACGAGTCTCTTTGTCTATATTGGATTCAAATGCTACACCCTCAACGGGCGGAACGGCAGGTGCAACAGGGGCCGCAACGCTTGGTACCGCTACTTCATTTACAGTTTCAGTTGAAAACCTATTCCCTTGAGCATCCTCACCTTCACATAAAGCAACATATTGTTGGGTGATATCCTGCCCATTTAAAGTCACACGCGATTGTCCATCAAAGGCCAGCTCCCCAAATGTCGCATTCAGCTCAAGCCCCCTCGTTGGCAAATTATAACGCTCGGCCAAATCAATTGTCAGTGGCACGGCAAAGGCCGTATTAATTTCAGATGAAGCATTAATATCTGCAGGCACAACAGCGCGTCCATCGGCTGTACTTCCTGCTGTGTAATTAACGCCCTTGTCCTGCTGATAATCAGCCAGTCGATAACAATATGTCGTTAGAACATTCTCTGATTGCGCAAAGGCGGGCACGCTGAACAGTGTTACAGCAGTCAAAAGCAAAACCCGTCTTGTGGCATATTCTAAGCGCAAATTATCTATCCTCATATTGCATGACACGCGCGGCTTGATGAAAATCAATGACCTTTATCTGTATCAAGGCAAACACAATACCCCAAATTAAAACAGATATCACCGCTGTTACTAAAAATTTTTTCGCAATACGCGGATTATCAGGCGCACTCTGTGCAGAACCTTTTTCATGAAGCATACGCGAGGCATTTCCCCACGGAAGAACACAGAACAAAACCGTCCAGAAAATCATGAGATAAACAATCACACCTGTGAAAACTGTCATAGTTCGCGCTCCTTACGCTTCTCTTACAAGATGAATGATTACCTTTGGTTTGAAGCCATAAATTTGTGCCAACAAACGGCGCACTTCAATACGAATAACTTCTGCGATTTGATGATCTTCTTCCAAGGCTTTCTTTTTTGCATTGCGCTTAATCACATATTCAACAGTATCAGACACTTCATCAAACAAGGCGGTTTCATCTTCGCTATCTTCCTCCTCAAGCCCAAGAGATGAGAATTGGACATCTTCAACTCGGCTAGCTTGCCTATCTAGAATGGCTGTTACCATCGCAACACCTGTATATTGCAGCTTCCTACGCATGGCAATAACGGGGGAATCCGCATCAACAACACGTGCAGGCTCAACGCCCAGAAAACCCGTTTCGACATGATCAATAATTTCAGGATTATTCGGATCAAGTCTAATCACCGCACCGTTTTTGGGAATAACCGAATGGGTAACGCCACATTCCTCGGCCAATCTTGCATGGGCACGTACCATCATGCTTTCCCCATGCACAGGCACAGCAATTTTTGGGCGCGCCCAAGACATCATCTCGCGCAATTCCTCACGGCAAGGATGACCAGAGACGTGAATAATATGCTCGGTTGATTTATCGGTAATGACCTTTACGCCCGACCCGATAAGCGCGTTCTTTATCTCGTTAATATCCTTTTCATTTCCAGGAATATCACGAGAGGAGAAAATGACCGTGTCACCCTTTTCCAAGTTAAGCCCACGGTAATCACCACGTGCAACACGGGAAAGTGCGGCTCGCGCCTCACCCTGCGACCCTGTCAAAATAACAACAAGGTTACTACGCGGTACAATGTTTAAATCATCGAAATCGACAAAGTCCTGAATATCATCCAGAAACCCGCAAACCTTTGCCGCCCCTACCATATTTTGCAGGGAACGTCCGATAACAGCCACTGAACGTCCATTTTTTTCCGCAGCGCGCGCGATTGACTTAATGCGCCCGATATTGGAAGAAAATGTCGTCACCGCAATCATCTTGTCTTGCTCGGCAAAGACATGCGTTAGGCCTTCTTCTACTTCCTGTTCGGAAGGTGTGCGCCCTTCAACCATGGCATTGGTTGAATCCCCAATATAGGCAAGAACCCCCTCGCGCCCAATGGCCTCAAAGCGTTTCTGTTCTGTCACCTCCCCCACCTGAGGGTCAGGGTCTAAATTCCAGTCACCCGTATGCAAGATTGTCCCCGCATCTGTGCGAATAACGGTTGAGATATTTTCAGGAATAGAATGTGTAATCCCTAAAAACTCAAGCGTAAAGGGTTCAAGCGAAAGCGTTGCCTCTTTCGAAATCTGATGTAAGGGCATAGCCTTGGCTTCTGGGAAATCGCGCAATTTACGGCGCATAATCTCCATCGTAAAACCAGAGCCATAAACGGGACATTCCAAACGTGGCCATAAATAAGGAACAGCACCAATATGATCCTCGTGCCCATGTGTCACGACTAGACCAACAATATCATCCTTGTATTGCTCAATAAAATCTGGCTTGGGGAGAAGGATATCAACCAAAGGCATGCGGTGATCAGCAAAACCAATCCCACAATCCATAATCAGAAATTTTCCCTTATAGGCATAAATATTGAAGTTACAGCCAAACTCCTCACTTCCTCCTAAGGGAATGAAATGGATGACATCGGGGTCAAGCTTTAACTTTTCCACTTAACCCACCTTCTTCATTTTTTGCTTGGATAGATTTTTGTGAACAGCATAAAGCCCTTTAAGCGTCAGCATGTTATCAACGGCCTTAATAGCAGGAATACTCTGCGCAAATAACTTGGCAAGCCCACCTGTTGCCAAAACCCTCGGGCTTTCTTTCATTTCATCTGAGGTACGCTTAAGCAAACCTTCAATCATAGAGACGTAACCCCAATAAACACCCGCCTGCATAGCACCAACTGTAGTATCCCCAATCACCTTATCTGGCATCTGGATATCAATTTTGGGCAGCTTCGCCGCAGCATCATAAAGCGCCTTCATAGATAAATTGACACCTGGCGCAATAGCGCCACCCATATAACGTCTGTCCTTTGAGATAACATCAAAGGTTGTGGCAGTTCCAAAATCAATAATCACAAGCGGAGTGTCATGCGCC
This sequence comes from Micavibrio sp. UBA2137, assembly GCA_002328415.1. Classification (GTDB taxonomy): domain Bacteria; phylum Pseudomonadota; class Alphaproteobacteria; order Micavibrionales; family Micavibrionaceae; genus UBA2137. The sequence continues at coordinate 397,741 of DCXL01000004.1, forward strand.
TCCATCGCGGCAATTGAATTAACCAGCCTGTCTGCACCAACATCAGATGGCCTATCAACGGCAATCTCAATCATATTTGAAAGTTGTGCTGCTGTAACAAAAAGCGGATTTACATTAAAATGCTTTTCACAAAGCTCGCGCAAATTGAAATCGGCACTTGGTATCACAGAGCTAATAATGACATCTGTAATGTCGGTAAATTTCAATTTATGCATCTGAAAAAGTTGGTGTAACCATGAGGCATACTCATCCCCCGTTTTTACAGCATCAGTTTTACAGCGCCAGCTTTGAATAAAATCTGACCCATCATGAACTGCAAACACGCAATTTGTATTTCCTGCATCTATTGCCAATAACATTCTATTTATCCTTCATGTTGCTTATTGCAGATGAACTTCACCTGCTCTTATACGCTGTGTTTCACCATTATCCAACCGCAATATAAGCGCACCATCATCATCAAGCCCATCAAAGACACCATATTTTGTGTCTTGCGCACCACGCACCTTGATGGATTGACCAATGCCTTTTGCACGCACAAGCCACAACGCCTTAATTTCGGCAAACCCCTTTTCCTCATAAAGAGCCTTATATTTTTCAAAACTTACCAGAAAGCGATTCAAAAAATCTTTAGGCGAAATTTCACCATATCCCAAAGAGAGTAAGTCCATTGCAAATTCAGGTGCAATGGCGAGGTTTACACCCATACCGATAAAGATATCAGTTATCTGTGCGCCCTTTAATTCCGTTTCCAGTAAAATGCCTGAAAGCTTGGCCTCTTCAAACAGAAGGTCATTAGGCCATTTAATTTTAATCTTTTCTGCACGCTCGTTAATTAACCCTGCACGCATAACTTCACACAAAGCGAGAGAGGTTAGAAAAACATAATGACCAGCTTTATCATTATCCTCTGAAAATGGTAAGCGTAGTGTCGCATACAAATTGCCTGCAGGCGAGACCCAATGGTTACCGTGACGCCCACGGCCGGAGGTTTGCGCACTTGCAATCACGGCAAAGGTTGTGTTTTTAAAGTCACTCGAAAGCGCCAGTTCCTTTGCCTTGTCCTGCGTTGAGGGAAGCGTTGCAAATTCTTTAATTATCCAGGAGGCCTGGTTCATCTTTAAGCGTTTCTAGATCAACATCAGCTTCGGGAGCCTGCGTATAGGCATAAAGCCCAAGCGTTTGTGTTGACTGTTTTGCAAGTGAAAGAATATGTGCAGGCATGAAAACCAGGCCAAGCGTAAAAATCAAACTTGTTGCCAAAACAAGTTTACGTCCCTTGGACACAAAATTGTCAAATGGTTCGTCCCCATGGTCAAAAAACATTACCTTGATAATGCGCAAGTAATAGGCTGCGGCCACAACTGAGCCAAACACACCGATAACCGCCAATGCAAACAAACCCTCATTCACAGCCATTTCAAAGACAAATAACTTACCAAAGAACCCAGCCAAGGGTGGAATTCCACTCAGCGAGAACATGAAAAATGTCATGGCATAGGCGGCCTTTGGATGCATGACAGACAAACCTTTCAGGTCATCAATTTGCGACAAGGCGCGCCCTTCACGGCGCATAAACATAAGCAGCGCAAAAACTCCCGCTGTCATCATCATATAAATAATAAGGTAATAGAAGGTCGCTGCATAACCTTCTGCTGTTCCCGTGGCCACACCCATTAGCGCGTAACCTATATTACCAATAGAGCTATAAGCCATCAGGCGCTTTAGATTTTGCTGTGCAAGACCAGCAAATGCACCCCAGAGCATGGACATGATGCTGAGGAAAATAATGATAACTTGCCACTGATCAAAGACCGCCTCAAAAGGACCTGAAAGTAAACGGACAAGCAAAGCCATTGCTGCAATTTTTGGGACCATCGCAAAGAAAGCTGTAACAGATGTCGGTGCACCATCGTAAACATCGGGTGTCCACATATGGAATGGTACGGCAGAGATCTTAAAGGCAATTCCTGAGAGTAAAAACACAAGCCCGAAAACCAAACCTGTAAGGGCCGCGCCCTCAAGTGTTGCAATTTGCGCCGCAATCTCATTGTAAGAGAGCGCACCAGAAAACCCGTAAATGAGAGAGATACCAAACAGAATTAGCCCGGAGGAAATAGCCCCTAAAATGAAATACTTCAAGCCAGCTTCTGTCGAACGCAGTGACTTTGAACGAAACGCCGCAAGCACATAAAGTGAAAGCGATTGCAATTCTAAACCAACATAAAGGGACATCATATGATTGGCAGACACCATCATAAACATTCCCAAAGCCGCCAATACCATAAGTACAGGGTACTCAAACTTGGTGAGCCCCTCTTCTCGCAAATAGCGCGAGGTCAGCCCACAGACCAAAATCATACCAACCGCAATTACGATTTTTGTAAAAATGGCAAAGCGGTCAAAGACAAACATGTCATTCAGAGCACTGACCTTTTCTGCTGGCAATCCAATCAACAGCACAGCAATAAAGGCAAACAAGCCCGCCATATATTTCAGAATAAATTCAGTTGATGTATTTCCACGAAATGCACCAAATACTGTAAAGATAAACGCAAAGAGCGCGAGCATTAGTTCAGGCCAAAGCGGATAAAGCGAGATGAAATTAAGGTTAGTCATTTTTAAACTTCTCCATAAATTTTATCTCAGGCATTTTCATTTCTGGCAAATCAAACTCAGGCATTTCAAATTCTCTTAGAGAAAAATTAAGCACAATAGTTTCACCTGACTTATCTGCGATTGCGTTCTGGTAATTTGTTACAAGTGTGTTCACAGCATATTCAGTTTTCGCCAAAATTAAATTAGGTTGCACACCCAAAAGAAGAACAAGGACAGCAAGTGGCGCCAACAAGCTAAACTCACGTACATTCAGATCTGGCATCGCACCTGCATCATTATTTGTAACCGCACCAAACACAACGCGCTTGTAAAGGCGTAACATATAAGCCGCACCTAAAATCACACCAGTGGCTGCAAGTACGGCAATTAATGTATTGGTCGCAAATGCACCAAGAAGCGAGAGGAACTCACCTACAAAGCCTGATGTCCCTGGCAAGCCCACAGACCCAAGCATGAAAATCATAAATACTGTGGCAAAGCGCGGCATATTGCGCACAATCCCGCCATATTGACCAATCTCACGTGTGTGAAGACGGTCATAAAGAACACCTACACATAAAAAGAGTGCCGCGGAAATTAAACCGTGCGAGATCATCTGGAACAAACCGCCCTGTACGCCTTCAACTGTCAACGTAAAGAGACCCAATGTCACAAATCCCATATGTGCGACAGAGGAATAAGCAATCATCTTTTTCATATCTTCCTGTACAAGGGCAACAAGCGAGGTATAGATAATCGCAATCACTGACAGCCAGAATATCATCGGCATGAAGAACTCGGTTGCCTCTGGGAACATCGGGATTGAAAAACGTAAAAAGCCGTAGCCACCCATTTTTAAAAGCACACCCGCCAAGATAACAGAGCCTGCCGTTGGTGCCTCAACGTGGGCATCAGGCAACCATGTATGGACAGGCCACATCGGCATCTTTACGGCAAATGAGGCAAAAAACGCGAGGAATAGCCAGAATTGCGCAGGTCCCGAGAATGTCGCGCTCATCAATGTTGGAATATCTGTCGTCCCCTGTATCGATAAACACGCCAAAATGGCAATCAGCATGAGGACAGAACCAAGAAGCGTGTAGAGGAAAAACTTGAAAGCCGAATAGACACGACGCGCACCGCCCCAAACCCCAATAATCAGGAACATCGGCAGGAGCACACCCTCAAAGAAAACATAGAAAAGGATGGTATCAAGTGCGACAAATGTCCCTATCATAAAGGTTTCAAGCACAAGAAATGCAATCATATATTCCTTAACGCGCGTCTTAATAGAGCGCCAACTGGCCAGAATACAAACGGGCGTTAATGCCGCAGACAGCAGCACAAAGAACAATGAAATACCGTCAACACCAAGGTGATAGCTCATCCCCCATGCTGGTATCCAGTCTTTCTGTTCAACAAATTGAAAACCCTCTTGTTCTGGTGAAAAACCAATCAGGAGAAGAAGCGATAGAATGAAAACAAAGAGAGAGGTGTAAAGCGCTGATAATCGTGCATTACGCGCCCTTATCTTTTCATCACCTTGAATCATCGCAATCAGGAAAACCCCAATTAACGGCAAAACAATCATGAGAGAGAGGATTGGAAATTCAAACATTAATTTAGCCCTCCCATACGAATAAAGATCCAAGTGACCAAACCAATCACGCCCACCATCATGACAAAGGCATAATGGAAGATATATCCAACCTGGAACTGGCTAAGCAGGCGTCCCGACTTACGTGACATTGATGAAACACCATCAGGACCAAAACCATCAATCGTTGCCTGATCGCCACCCTTCCAGAACAGAGCCCCTATTTTGAAAACCGGCACAACAATCAGCGCATGATAAATTTCATCGAAATACCATTTCTTGAAGAATAACCTATGCAACGGCATAAATATTTTTGTGCTGAGACGTGCTATGGCTGGTACAAGCCCATAGACAAAAGTTGCAAGCAAAATCCCGATTAAGCCAATCGCGATCGGTAGCTTTTTAACCCAGTACGGGACGTGGTGCGCGGCGGCAACCGTATCATTCTCAGGCGACACATAAAGTGAATTGCCCCAGAAGGTATCACGACCGATGCTGAGAACAGAGTGACTTTCATGTGCCTCGCCTTCAGCCTTAGCTTCATGTGCAACAACATCTCCACTTACAGCATGAGAAACAACAGCCTGTGGCGCATCATTTGTCCCGACAAACGGTTGATAGAATATCCAACCCGCAAAAATCGCGCCCGCTGCCAAAATCGCCAAAGGCACAAGCATAATAGCGGGACTTTCATGAGCGTGATGCATAACATCATGCGGCGCACGCGGCTTTCCATGGAAGGTCATGATAATTAAGCGCCATGTGTAAAATGCAGTGAGAAGCGCAGCACCGATACCCATCCAGAAGGCAAACTCACCAAACCATGTATGATCAGCATAGGCCGCCTCTAAAATCATATCTTTAGAGAAATACCCTGCAAAAAATGGCATACCAGCAAGGGCCAACCCTCCTATCCACATGAACGCATAGGTAAATGGGATCTTCTTCCAAAGGCCACCCATGTTGCGCATATCCTGTTCATCGGCAATCGCGTGAATAACAGACCCTGCCCCAAGGAACAAAAGCGCCTTGAAAAAGGCATGTGTCATGAGGTGAAAGATAGCCGCACCATAGGCAGAAACCCCAAGTGCAAAGAACATGTAGCCAAGCTGGCTCATTGTGGAATAGGCAATAACCCGCTTAATATCAAATTGTGTCATACCTATTGTTGCAGCAATAATCGCGGTTAACGCACCCACCACACACACAACCATAAGCGCAATAGGCGCATATTCATAAAGAGGTGAAAAACGAGCCACAAGGAAAACACCCGCTGTGACCATTGTTGCAGCATGAATAAGGGCAGACACAGGTGTCGGCCCCTCCATCGCATCAGGCAACCATGTGTGAAGCCCTAATTGTGCTGATTTCCCCATCGCGCCGATAAAAAGCAATAAGCCAATAAGCGTAAGCGCATGAGTATCATATCCAAGAAAATTAAACGTGGCTGCCGCCTGTGCTGGTGCATTTTCAAAAATAACATCAAAGGAAATACTGCCAAAGACGACAAAGGTCGTCATAATTCCAAGTGTCAGACCAAAGTCACCCACACGGTTAACAACAAAAGCCTTGATTGCAGCCTTATTGGCGCTTTCACGCGTATTCCAGAATCCAATCAGCAAATATGAGGCAAGCCCCACCCCTTCCCAGCCAAAGAAAAGCTGAAGCAAGTTATCTGATGTGACAAGCATAAGCATGGCAAAGGTAAACAGCGAGAGGTAAGCCATAAAGCGGCCCTTGGCTGAATCGTGGCTCATATATCCAACTGAATAAATATGTACACACGCCGACACAATATTGATAACGCACATCATCACAGCTGTGAGCGTATCGATGCGCAATGTCCAATCGACTGCAAAATTACCCGCCGCAATCCAGTCACCAAGCGATATTAAACGCGGTGCATCATTCCAAACAACGTCATAAAAGAGGAAACACGAGAGCGCCGCTGAAATGACCAAACCCGTACAGGAAATAAATTGCGCGGCCTTGTCGCCCATCTGACGACCAAACAGCCCGATGATGACAAACGAAAATAAAGGTAAAAAGACTGCAAGATAGGCCATGATTTATCCTTTAAGCTCCGAAATATCTTCAACAGCAATAGATCCACGTGCGCGGAAAAATACAACCAGAATAGCCAGACCAATGGCGGCCTCTGCTGCGGCAACTGTCAAAATAAAGAGTGAGAAAGCCTGTCCTGCAATATCATTAAGATATGTCGAGAAGGCTACAAAATTAATGTTCACCGCTAGTAACATCAATTCAATAGACATCAGAATAACAATCACATTCTTACGATTTAGAAAAATGCCAAATACGCCCATTGTGAAAAGAAGCGATGCCAAAATCAAATAATGTGGAAGTCCAACAACCAAGTCCATTTTAAATTCCTGTCTTTGGTGTGATGTGTTCAACGGTCATAACGTCTTCTTTCTTACGCGCAACTTGATCTTCAATTTTTTGACGACGCACGCCTGAACGTTTACGCAAGGTCAAAACAATCGCGCCTATCATGGCAACAAACAAAATCATCCCTGCTGATTGAAAGATGTAAATGTAATCGGTGTAAAGAACCGCGCCCAACTGTTCCGTATTGGATACGGCATTTTGCGGCGCTTCAGGAAAGCTTTTATCACCAAAAACGCTTAAGAAAAGGACAACCAGTTCTGCAAGTAATACACCACCAAGGACAAGACCAAGCGGTACATATTTCATGGCACCTTTGCGCAAATTGGCAAAATCTACATCCAACATCATCACAACAAACAGGAAGAGCACCGCCACCGCGCCAACATAAACAATGACCAAAATCATCGCGACAAATTCAGCACCCAATAAAACAAACAAGGCTGCCGCATTAAAGAAAGAGAAAATCAAAAACAAAACAGAATGCACAGGGTTTTTAGCTGATATAACAGCCACGGCACTCATCAAGAGTACCGCTGAAAAAACGTAAAAGGCTATGGATGCTAATATCATGTATTTCTTATCGTCTTTAAAATTCGTGTTTCTTTTACAATGTGATGTGATGGCTCGCAAGGGGACACACCGCACAGTTTTAACTTGTCCCTATCTATATGCAGATTCTTTCAACAGATTGGCTTGGATTTGCGCCTCCCACTTATCACCGTTCTCAAGAAGCTTATCTTTATCGTAATAAAGCTCTTCACGTGTTTCGGTCGAAAATTCAAAATTTGGCCCCTCAACAATGGCGTCCACAGGACACGCCTCCTGACACAATCCGCAATAAATGCATTTGGTCATATCAATGTCATAACGTGTTGTACGGCGCGATCCATCCGCGCGTGGCTCGCTTTCAATGGTAATGGCAAGCGCAGGACAAATCGCCTCACACAGCTTACAAGCAATGCAACGTTCCTCTCCATTTGGATAACGGCGCAAGGCATGTTCGCCACGAAAGCGTGGGGAAATTGGCCCCTTCTCAAAAGGATAATTGATTGTCACGCGTGGCACGAAGAACATGTGTTTCAAGGTCAGTAACATGCCCTTCACAATTTCAATCAGCAGTAATGAATTTAATATCCGTCCCATAAATCACCTATTGTGGTACCGCGTCAAAAAGGAAAAGCGCGCTTGTTATAACGACCAGCCAAACCAATGTCAGCGGTAAGAAAACTTTCCAGCCCAAACGCATCAACTGGTCATAGCGGAAGCGCGGAAATGTCGCACGGACCCAAATAAAGAAGAAGAGAATTAAAGCTGTCTTAAGTGCAAACCAGACAGGTCCAGGTACAAATGACAACGCATCAATACCAAAGGGCACATGCCAGCCACCCAAAAACAGGATGGTTGTCATAGCGCTCATCAAAATCATGTTGGCATATTCACCAAGGAAGAACAGGGCGAATGAAAAGGCTGAGTATTCCACCATAAACCCGCCCGAAAGCTCGGATTCTCCCTCTGGCAAATCGAAGGGCGTACGGTTTGTTTCGGCCAAAATAGAGACAAGAAAGACAATGAGCATAGGAAACAGTAATACCTGTAACCAGACAGGGCGTGGAGTTTCGACAATATCTGTTAAGTTAAGAGAACCAACACAGACCAGAACAGACACAATCACAAGGCCCATCGAGACTTCATAAGAAACCATCTGCGAAGCTGAGCGCAAACCGCCCAGGAATGCATAGCGTGAGTTAGACGCCCACCCTGCCATGATAACGCCATAAACGCCCATGGATGAAATGGCAAAGAGATAAAGTATACCGACATTAATCTCGGCCAAAGCCAGCCCTGCACCAACGGGAATAACCGCCCAAGCCACAAGCGCAAGCGTAAATGTCAAAAGTGGTGCGAGTAAAAAGACGACCTTGTTGGCTTGCGTTGGAATAATCGTTTCCTTGGACAGCAACTTTATGCCATCAGCCAAGGGCTGCAATAACCCAAATGGTCCAACAAGCATCGGGCCTTGGCGTTTTTGCATCGCAGCCAAAACCTTTCGCTCGGCATAGGTCATATAGGCAACACAGCCCAGCAAAACACCAACCGTGATCCCAATATGCAGTAGGATCATCGCAAAAGGCAGCCCATATATGTTCCAGAGTTCTTCCATCTTAATTTATGCGGCCTTCTCAAGCTTTTCTTTAATGTGTTTATCCAAAAGCACTTTGAGGTCAGGTGCAAAATAGTTTGGCCCCTTCATCACCTTGCCATCACTTTCACGACGGATAGGCTTACCATCCTCGCCCAGCTTGCTCATGTTTGAGCGTTGCACTTCCGCAAAGGCAGTTTCTTTTAGGTCCTGCAGACCAAAGGACAAATAAGCACCATCAAGTACATATTGAATGTCTGTCAGTGCGTCGAGCACCTCAACCAAATCATTATTTTCAAGTGCCTCTTTCAGCTCTTGTACTTCCTCGGCTAGCAAATTGATACGCAATTCCTGTGTTTTTGGGTCGGACAATGTTGGTTTGTCCTCGACAGGCAAACCATATGTTTCGTGAAAAATTTGAACACGTTCTAATGTACTTTTTGTTTCGCTCATTCTGCGACCTCCTTCAAATCTGTATTGCCCTCAACAAAAGCAGCATGACATTGCTGCATAGTTTCCGAGGCACGGCAAATGGGATTAGCCAGATAAAAAGCCTCATCTGGCGTTGAAACCTTAGATTTCAAATTCACTTTTGCCTTTTTATCATAATCACTTACCCAGTTTTCCTGAAGCAGATAATCAATTGAGGCATAAGCTGGCATATCTTCAAATATACGCGTACGCAGTTCTAGCATCGTGTCATAGTCAAGCGCCTCATCGGCATGTGCAGAAAGGGCGCGGAAAATACGCCAATCTTCCTTAGCCTCGCCTACTGGGAATACGGCACGCTTGGCAATTTGCACACGGCCCTCCGTATTCACGTAAAGCCCGTCTTTTTCTGTATAGGCCGCACCTGGCAAAATGATATCGGCACGATGTGCGCCCAAATCACCATGATGTCCCTGATAAATCACAAAGGCTTTCTTTGATACATCTTCAAAGTCTGCCTCATCATAACCAAGCGCAAAAACAAGCTCGGCCTTTTCAAGAGCAACTTTGCTTGTCAGTTCAAAATCCTGAACAGCCATTTGGGAGGCGTGACGATGAAGAACGTTAAAACCATTCCAACCCTCGCGCACAACATTCATCTTATTAGCCAGTTTCATGCAGAGGTTATAAAGCGGCTCACCAGACTTCCCATCAAGCACGTTTGCACCTATCACAATGGCTGGACGCTCCGCCTTCTTGAAAGACTTCGCAAAATCGCTTTGGCCGCCGATCACCTTTTCAATATCGGCGAGCGTTTGACCAAGATAATCATAGTCATATGTCAGATCGTTTTGCGCGCCCACCACGCCAACACGCGCACCGTTTTCAGACACAGCCTTTAGAATACGTGTGTTTACGAGCGTAGCCTCGTGACGCGGGTTTGTGCCGACAAGCAAAATCACATCCGCTTTTTCCAGCCCTGCGATTGTCGTATTTAATTTGTAATGTGTACGTTTCTCACGGGTTAGATAGGATAAATTATTCACCCCGCGCATATTTGTAATACCAAAAACGTTGAGCGCGTCTTTAAAGGACACAACATCCTCAACCGCACACATGGAGCCAACAAGGCCAAGCGTTGTCTTTGGATTAACATCCTTTAGCTTCTCTGCAACGGCCTTTAAAGCCTCATCCCATGAGGCAGGCTCAAGTGCCTTTGTCTTTGCATTTCTGATATAGGGACGGTCAAGACGACTGCGCTTTAACCCATCATAGGCAAAGCGTGTGCGGTCATTAATCCATTCTTCGTTTACCGCCTCGTTCAGACGAGGAAGAACACGCATAACCTCGTTCCCACGCGCGTCTACGCGAATATTACAACCCACCGCATCATGGGCATCGATTGTCATTGTTTTCTTTAATTCCCACGGACGTGCCTTATAGGCATAGGGGCGCGACGTGAGTGCGCCCACGGGGCAAATATCAATCATATTACCTGAGAGTTCAGTTGAGACAGCCTTCTCGATAAAGGTACCAATTTCAACATCTTCACCGCGATTGAGAAGACCAAGTTCTGCCGTGCCTGCTACTTCCTCACCAAAGCGGACACAACGCGTACAATGAATACAACGTGTCATAATTGTCTTAATAAGCGGGCCTATATTCTTATTCTTCACCGCACGTTTATTTTCGCGATAGCGTGACCGGTCAAATCCGTATCCCATGGCCTGATCCTGCAAATCGCATTCTCCACCTTGGTCACAAATTGGACAATCAAGCGGGTGATTAATAAGCAGCATTTCCATGACACCCTTACGTGCCTTCTTCACAAGGTCGGACTGGGTATCAACCTCCATCCCCTCACCCGCAGCAAGCGCGCAGGAGGCAACAGGCTTTGGCGCACCCTTCACCTCAACCAAACACATGCGACAGTTGGCAGGAACGCTCAAACGATCATGGTAACAAAAGCGCGGCACTTCAAATCCTGCAAGCTCTGCGGCCTGCAAGATGGATGTTCCTGCTTCGACTTCAATATCCTGTCCGTTTATCTTTAGCTTTGGCATGTTCTCAAGCCGCCTTTATCTGTTTTCTGTAATCAAGAATCCGCTGTTCCATCTCAGGTCTGAAGTGGCGGATAAGCCCCTGAATTGGCCATGCCGAAGCATCACCGTGGGCACAGATTGTGTGCCCTTCAATTTCCTTGGTCAAGTCATAGAGCATATCAATTTCTTCCAAAGTGGCATTACCACTGACCATGCGCTGCATTGTACGCCAGAGCCACCCAGTTCCCTCACGGCACGGTGTGCACTGACCACAACTTTCATGCATGTAAAAGTATGATAACCGTGCAATCGCATAAACAACATCGGTGGATTTATCCATGACAATCACACCTGCTGTTCCCAAACCTGATTGCACCTCGCGCAGTGAATCGAAGTCCATACGAACGGTTGAACAAATATCCTTAGGCAGGAGTGGTGTTGATGAGCCACCAGGAATAATAGCAAGCAGATTATCCCATCCACCGCGCACACCGCCTGCATGACGCTCGATAAGATCTTTAAGCGGAATACCCATCTCTTCCTCGACATTGCAAGGCTGGTTCACGTGACCAGAAATACAGAATAATTTTGTGCCTGTGTTTTTCTCATCACGGCCAAAACCTGCAAACCATGCCCCACCACGACGCAGAATTGTTGGCGCAACAGCAATGGTTTCAACATTATTCACGGTTGTTGGACAGGCATAAAGACCCGCCATTGCTGGGAAAGGTGGTTTGTTACGTGGCTGCCCTTTTTTCCCTTCAAGAGATTCAATAAGAGCTGTTTCCTCACCACAGATATAGGCACCCGCACCGCGATGCAGATACACATCAAAATCCCAGCCAGATTTGGCGGCATTCTTTCCTAAAAGACCTGCATCATAGGCCTCGTCAATCGCCTTTTGCAGAGCTTGTGCCTCGTTATAAAACTCACCGCGAATATAGATATAAGCCGCATGCGCCCCAATCGCAAAACCACCAATCAACGCGCCTTCAAGCAATTTATGCGGTTCATGGCGCAGGATATCACGGTCCTTGCATGTGCCTGGCTCTGATTCATCGGCATTAATGACAAGGTAATGTGGCTTACCTGTTTTCTCAGGGTCAGGCATAAACGACCATTTCACACCTGTTGGAAAACCAGCCCCGCCACGACCACGCAGGCCAGAGGCCTTTATTTCCTCAACAACCCAACTACGTCCTTTTTTAATGAAAGACGCTGTTTTATCCCAGTCACCACGCTTTTGCGCGGCCTTCAGGTCTGCGCCCTGCCAGCCATAAATATTTGTGAAGATGCGGTCTTTATCCTGCAACATGGTTTAAGCCACCCCTTCTTTCTTAGCTAATTCTTCCAATGAGGTTGGTCCGTTTTGTGCCATAGAGCCTTTACGCCCTGTTTGCGATCCCACAGGCACGTCCTTGCCCTTTTTGAGTGCGGTCACGACATCGGTCATGATTTCGGGTGTTAGGTCCTCGTAATAATCATCGTTAATTTGCACCATTGGCGCATTCACGCATGCGCCAAGACACTCAACCTCTTCCAGTGTAAACAAGCCATCCTTGGATGTTTCACCCATATGCGCGCCAGAGGCTTTCTCGCACGCTTTCACAATATCCGCAGACCCACGCAACCAGCATGGTGTTGTTGTGCAGCATTGCACCAAATATTTTCCAACGGGTGCAAGCTTGTACATGGAATAGAAGGTCGCGACCTCGTAAACCTTAATTGGTTTCACACCCACAATATTGGCTATTTGATCCATTGCCGCACGTGGTATCCACCCACCATAGGGCTTTTTCGCCTTTGCACCTTCTTTGGCGACCTGGCGTTGTGCCAAATCCAGTAAAGGCATAATCGCGCTGCGCGCCTGATTAGATGGGTACTTGGCTAGAATATCATTGACTGCCTTCTTTCCACTGAAAGAAAAACTGTCTGGCTGATATTTGGCATCTGGTTCAAACTTAGGTTTCATTAGCGGTCAATCTCCCCGAACACAACATCCATAGAACCGATATTCGAAACAGCATCGGCCAGCATGTGTCCTTTAGACAAAAAGTCGAGTGCCTGTAAGTGATAAAAGCCAGGCGCACGCAGGCGACAACGATAAGGCTTATTCGTCCCATCAGAAATTAGATACACACCAAACTCACCCTTTGGTGCCTCAACGGCTGTGTAGGTTTCGCCCGCTGGCACGTGGTAGCCCTCTGTATAAAGTTTGAAGTGGTGGATCATCGCCTCCATTGAGCGCTTCATCTCGGCACGTGATGGCGGTGCAATTTTACGGTCATCAACACGCACAGGCCCTTCTGGCATTTGCTCAATACATTGCTTCATAATGCGCAATGACTGACGCATTTCCTCCATACGCACAAGGTAACGCGCATAGCAGTCACCCGTTTTACCAACAGGCACATCAAATTCCATCTTCTCGTAAACATCATAAGGCTGGCTTTTGCGCAAATCCCACGGCACACCCGAGCCACGCAACATTGGGCCAGTAAAGCCCCAGTCAATCGCCTCCTCGGAACTTGCTACACCAATATCAACTGTTCTTTGCTTAAAGATACGGTTGTTTGTGAGCAGATTATCAAGGTCGTTGAGAACTGTCGGGAAGCTATCTGTCCATGCCATCATATCCTCAAGCAAGCCTGCTGGCATATCAAGGGCCACACCACCGGGTCTGAAATAATTTGCGTGTAAACGCGCGCCACAGACACGGTCATAAAATTCCATACCCTTTTCGCGCTCTTCAAATGCCCAAAGCGCAGGCGTAATTGCGCCCACATCAAGGGCAAATGTCGTAATATTTAGGATATGGTTCAAAATGCGTGTTAGCTCGCAGAATAAAACACGGATATATTGTCCGCGTTCTGGCACTGTGATGCCCAGAAGTTTTTCAACCGCCAAGGCAAAGGCGTGCTCCTGATTCATGGGCGCAACATAATCCAAACGGTCAAAGTAAGGGATCGCCTGTAGATACGTTTTATGCTCAATCAGCTTTTCTGTCCCACGGTGTAGAAGACCAATATGCGGGTCAGCACGCTCGACAATCTCGCCGTCCATTTCAAGTACAAGACGCAACACACCGTGAGCGGCAGGGTGCTGAGGCCCGAAATTCATGGTATAGGGCTTGATTTGTGTTTCTTCCGAAAGCTCGACCTGATCTTGGATATGTGGAAGCGTCATCAGTTTTCTACCTCAATCAGTTTTTCAGTCGGAATAAAGCCGTGATCGGGAACAGCCCCCTTCTCATCACCTGGCAACTGTACGCTTGTCAGGCCTTCCCACGGGGAAAGTGTATCAAAGACACGGAAATCCTGAGTAAGTTTTACAGGTTCGTAAACAACGCGCTTTTGCGCCTCATCATAACGCAACTCGACAAATCCAGTGAGAGGGAAATCCTTACGCAAAGGATGTCCTTCAAAACCGTAATCTGTCAGAATGCGGCGGTGATCAGGATGGTTTTCAAACATAACACCAAACATATCCCACACTTCACGCTCGGCCCAGTTGGCAGACGGATAAAGCGAGGCTAAGCTCGGCACTGGTGTATCCTCATCCGTTGTAATCTTAATACGAATGCGCTGATTTTGCTTCATGGACAAAAGATTATAAACGAGCGTAAAACGATCAGTACGCTCTGGATAATCAACACCACAAATATCAGACAGCTGTGTAAACTGACATTCAGGGTTATCCTTTAAAAACACCATCAAGCTTTTCAACTTATCTGCTGTAGAGAAAAGCGTCAGCTCCGCATGACCGACTTCATATCCAGTCACAGCGTCATGTGTTTTCTCTTGAATAAAATCGCCTAGCTCGGCCAGCATGTCATCTTCGGTAAATTCCATCTCGCCCCTACCTTACGATGCGCGTATCTTCACGCTGAATTTTCTTTTGGAGTTGCAGCAAACCGTAAACAAGTGCTTCTGCTGTTGGTGGGCATCCTGGCACATAAATATCAACAGGCACAATGCGATCGCATCCGCGCACAACAGAGTATGAATAGTGGTAATACCCACCGCCATTGGCGCACGATCCCATGGACACAACCCAACGTGGCTCTGGCATCTGATCATAAACACGGCGTAAGGCGGGTGCCATTTTGTTGGTCAGTGTTCCTGCCACAATCATCACATCTGATTGACGCGGACTTGGGCGTGGAAAAATGCCAAAACGGTCAAGGTCGTAACGGCTCATGTAAGAATGGATCATCTCAACCGCACAACAGGCCAAACCGAACGTCATTGGCCAGAGCGACCCCTTGCGTGCCCAGTCAAATAATTTATCTGTCGATGTTAGGATATAACCCTTATCCTGCGCTGATTGGGCCAAAGCTTGCGCCTCAGGGTCGCTTGCGCTTGGCATCTTCAATGAAGTGCGCAGGCCTGCATCTGGTGCATCAACTATATTGCGTTCATGTGCCATAAACTCTTACTCCCAGTCCAATGCACCCTTTTTCCACTCATAGATAAAACCTATGGTCAAAATACCCAAAAACAACATCATGGACCAAAATCCAAACAAACCAATTGTTCCAAGACTAACGGCCCATGGGAACAAGAAGGCTATTTCAAGGTCGAAAATAATGAACAAGATAGCCACTAGATAAAAGCGTACATCAAATTTTGAACGCGCCTCTTCAAAGGCATCAAATCCGCATTCGTAAGCTGCATTTTTCTGTGCATCAGGGTTTTGCCGTGCAACAATCAAGGACGCAATCAGCATCGCCAAGGACAAGCCGCTGGCGACAACAAGGAAAATCACGATAGGCAAATATGCGAGTAAGAATTCTGAAGAAGCCATAGATGCTCGAAAAGTCTCTTATTAAGTGAGTCTTATATACCACCCAAACTTCTACAGAAAAGCAAATGCGATTACAAGGATACATCTCACTTTTTGGTGTTTGAATACTGGATTAAATAAGCCCAGAAAAAGAAAAAGCGATTTCACAAAAGTGATAACCGCTTTTTTAAATCTTATTTTCTGGAAATGGCGCGAGCGACGGGACTCGAACCCGCGACCTCCTGCGTGACAGGCAGGCGTTCTAACCAACTGAACTACGCCCGCAATTTCCAAATTTAAGCCGTCATTTCTGACGGGTTCTCTATGTAGTCCATTTTCAAAGCCTGTGCAACATCTTTGTGCGTAATTTTTCCAAAACATACATTCAGGCCGTTTCTAAAATCCGCATCCTCAGCTAAAACCTTACGCCAACCTTGGTTAGCCAGTCTAATTGCATAAGGAAGAACTGCATTATTCAATGCAAGTGCTGAGGTCAAAGGTACAGCCCCTGGCATATTAGCCACACAATAATGCGTTATACCATCAACTTCATACACAGGATTCTCATGTGTTGTGGGTTTACTTGTTTCAAAGCACCCACCCTGATCAATGGCAATATCAACAAGGATGGCACCTTTTTTCATGGTTTTGAGCATGGGTCTAGTCACAAGGCGTGGCGCTGATGCACCCGGAATAAGGACCGCGCCTATAACAATATCCGCTTCTTGCACATATTTAGCGATGGCATCATTTGTTGAGTAAAGAATTTGCGCACGCCCTGCAAAATAATCGTCTAACTCACGCATACGATCTGGTGAGCGCTCAAGCAATGTGACATTGGCCTCCATACCAACGGCCATACGTGCTGCATTAAAACCAGCAACACCGCCACCTAGGACAAGAACGTTTGCAGGCTCAACACCCGGCACGCCACCAATCAAGCGGCCAAGCCCTTTGAGATGCTTCTGCAAATAATGCGCGCCCATCTGTGTCGACAAGCGTCCTGCAACCTCGCTCATGGGTGCAAGGAGAGGCAAACCTTTTCCGCCTTTCCCTGTTACCGTTTCATAGGCAATGGCCACACATTTTGATTTCACCAAGGCCTTTGCCTGCTCTGGGTCTGGAGCCAAATGAAGGTAAGTAAAAAGAATTTGCCCTTCAGAGAGCATCTTATATTCTTGAGGCTGAGGTTCTTTGACCTTAATCACCATTTCTGATTTGTCGAAAATCTCAGCGGCGGTTTTTACAATTTTTGCACCGGCTTGCTTGTAATTCGAATCGGAAAACCCAATTCCGGCACCCGCTTGTGTTTCTATTGAAACCGTGTGCCCGTGATCAACCAGTTCCCTGACTGAGGCAGGGACAAGCCCTACGCGATGTTCTTGTGATTTAATTTCCTTTGGAACTCCGATGCGCATAAATAAAAACCCCTATAAAATGAATTATAGAGGTTTATACCATTGCTAAAATTGGAATTCTATATGTTAAGGAGCGGGTGATCCGAATGAGATTGCATTTGTTTCAAAGCCCTTAAGTAACATAGCTCTGTTTTCCGCTGTGTTATCTAATATTTCCATGTCTCTACCTGGACCTAATGAAAAAATTCTGCCTGTCATATTCTCCCTCGCGACTTTCCCTTGTTATATTCTTAAGATTAACGCAACAGACTTAAAAAAACTTTAACATCCAACGCTTAAACCCGAGGCCACCATTGTCATGCTCTCAGCATTCTCGCGGAAATAAGAAATCTTTTTCTTAAATGCACCACTTTCCAGTCTTTCATTAAAATATGTGAATTTTCTGCCCATGATGCTGTCCCCTTCTAAAAATTGTCCCCTGCGGATATCTATCTCACATCCTCACAATAGACGGAGAATCTTAAAAAAGATTTAAGAGGAAAGAACGGACGCTTTAACCCACCAGTTGAGATTGGATTGAGAGAGCGCTTCAGCACATTTTTCAGCATCTTGCAGGTTGTTAAACAATCCAAAACAAGTTGAACCGCTGCCTGACATGCCAACTTGCTGGACATGATTTGAGGCTTCCAACGCCTTTACCGCTTGCTTTACATCAGGCGCAAGCGCGCACGCGGCGGCAAATAAATCATTATTGTAAGTCTTATTAACTGGCACCTGATGAAAGGCATGAAAGGCCGCGGCCGTTGAGACATGTGCATCTGGCCAGACAAGGCAAATATAGCGCGCACCAGGCAAATAACCTTTGTCCAGTATATCACCCACCCCTTTCACAAGCGTAGGACGAGCAATGATACACACAGGCAACTCATTGCCCAGTTCCTGACCTATTTCACACAGCATATTCTCTGTCAGGCGCGTATCATAAATTCTGTTAAGCGCTTTGAGCGTTGCAGCAGCATCACTTGACCCACCCCCTAGGCCTGCACCTGCTGGAATATTCTTTTGAACAACAATCTTCTGAGAGACAGTGACATTTGTTTCGTTTTCAAACAGACTCACGGCACGCACGATCAGATCATCTTTCTGATTTTCAGGGGTATGGCGTGCAAATTCTCCGGTAACCTCATATGAGAACTCAGGCGCATCCTCAAACCTCAAAACATCACCAAATTCGGTGAAGACCATCAAGCTTTCTAATTCATGTAATTTATCAGGTCTCTTATTTAGTATATTGAGATATATATTTATTTTAGCAGGAGCAGTTACGCGCATAAGGCTGTCTTTCTAAAATCGAGCCGTTACAAGAACCTGCGCCGCAATGCCCTCTTTACGCCCTGTAAAACCAAGCCCCTCTGTCGTTGTTGCCTTTATATTCACATGCGCATTTTCAAGACCTAAGAGACTTGCGATGTGGGCGCGCATATCTGCTTTATAATCTGACAGTTTTGGAGCCTCACAAATCACAGTCACATCCACATTTGATATGCGTCCACCCTCTTTTGCAAGTAGGCTACAGGCATGCTCTACAAAGCGAGAGGATGCCGCCCCTTTCCATTGTGGGTCAGATGGAGGAAAATGCTCCCCTATATCCCCCGCGCCTATTGTACCCAGCATAGCATCGGTCAAGGCATGCAACACAACATCAGCATCGGAATGTCCTTCAAGACTGTGCGTATGCGGCACCTTAACGCCACCCAACATGACATGATCACCAGTTTTCGCAAATTTATGCACATCAAAGCCTAAACCTGTTTTAACTATATCCTGCGAAGTCATATTTTGCGCTCTTTCATAATCTGCCTCGGTTGTTATTTTGAAAAGCGTCTCTGCGCCTTCGACACATATGATCTCACCACCCGCAGCCTCAAAGGCACTTGCATCGTCTGTAAAGCCTGTGCCAACCTTTTCATAGGCACTTATAAGGCTCTGAACATGAAAAGCCTGTGGTGTTTGCACACGTAAAACTTTATCACGGTCGATATCCCCGCTTCCATCCTTCAACCGCAGCGTATCAACCACAGGACACGCAACAACAACGCCCCTCTCCTCACCAAGGTCGTTAATGATGTGAGTTATAATCTCATGGGTAATAAAGGGGCGCGCCGCATCATGTATAAGAACATAATCAGACGTAAGGGCGCGCAGTCCATGCAGTACACTCTCTGAGCGTGATGCACCCCCGTAAATTGGACTATTTATAGTGCGCCCTTCTAGAGCCTGTTCATACAAATCATCATGCGCTTTGCTCATAACAACTTGTACGTCATCAATCTCTGGATGTGAGAGAAACGTATCAACAGAATGCATTAAGACTGCTTTTCCGTCCAAGGGCAAATATGGTTTGGGAACGCCCTTTCCCATACGAGAGCTTTGACCGGCTGCTACGATAAGGGCTGAAATGCGCATAGGCTTATTTTGGGAAACTGGGGTTTAAATGGTGGGCGATGACGGGCTCGAACCGCCGACCCTCTCGGTGTAAACGAGATGC
>DCXL01000004.1:417975-843041 GCA_002328415.1 Micavibrio sp. UBA2137
CTCTACCAACTGAGCTAATCGCCCCCAGAAAGTGTTCGTATTGGAATAAGGTGATTTCACCTAAAAATCAAGAGCTTTTCAGTAAATAAAAATAAAAAAAGCGACCAAAGCAATGTTTGGCCGCTTTCTAAATTCAATAAAGTCGAAAGATTACTTGTTAACAGCTTCTTTCAAGTCTTTACCTGCTTTGAAAGTTGGACGCTTTGAAGCAGGAATGTTGATCTTTTCACCAGTGCGTGGGTTACGGCCTGTTGTTGCAGCGCGCTTTGATACTGAGAATGTACCGAAGCCAACGAGACGAACATCATCACCTTTTTTCAAAGTGCCTTTGATGCTTGACAATACTGCTTCTAGAGCTTCTTGTGCTTTTGTTTTTGATAGGTCAGCTTGTTTAGCGACTGCATCGATTAGATCTGATTTATTCATGGGAATACCCCTTTTAATAAAAAGTTTTTTTTAGAAAATCTTTGCCCCAACCTAGGGGTAAAGAAAGAAACAGCGAAAATTCTTATGAAAGCCTTAGCTAATATAGGTTCTCTCGTTATTTCTTAAGAATCATTTTTAAAGGTTTTTAAAGCCCTTTTCAATGCCTAATCACGTCCTCAGCCTTATTTTCCGCCGTTTTTGACGAAATTTCTTCAGATTCTTTTACGGAATCACCTTTTATTGGCTCTGGAAGTGTTAAAAGTGCGTGTGTAAGCACCTCTTCAATTGTAGACACAGGCATAATCTGCAGCGCCTTTTTAACTTTATCTGGTACTTCAGCGAGGTCTTTCTCGTTATCTTGAGGAATAAGAACAGTCTTAATGCCACCGCGCAGAGCCCCCAAAAGCTTTTCTTTCAGTCCACCAATAGCAGTCACATATCCACGCAAGTTAACCTCACCTGTCATAGCAATATCCTTATGAACAGGAATATCGGTTAGGGCCGAAACAATGGCCGTTACCATCGCCGCTCCTGCTGATGGGCCATCCTTGGGCGTTGCCCCCTCTGGGACGTGAACGTGAATTTGACGCTCTTTCAACTTGTCATACTCAAGACCAAATTGATTTGCACGTGACTTAATCAACATCTCGGCAACCGTAATGGATTCCTTCATGACGTCTTTTAGGTTACCCGTCATGGACACCTTTGCATCCTTACCTGCCATGGTCACCGCCTCAATAGAGAGCAGGTCACCACCCGATTCTGTATAGGCCAGTCCATTAACCACACCAATCTTGTCGGCTTCATCGGCTGCACCATAACGGAAACGTCTGACACCTGCGTATTTCTCAATATTGCGCAATGTGAGCGAGATTTTCTTTTTCTTGGAGACAAGAATTTCCTTGATCGATTTACGACAGACATTGGCAATTTCACGCTCAAGATTTCGCACACCTGCTTCACGGGTATAGTAACGAATAAGGTGACGCACAGCCTCGTCATTAATGGAAAACTCAGACTTCTTCAGCCCTGCGGCTTCCATTTGCTTTGTTAGAAGGTGGCGCTTCACAATTTCAAGCTTCTCATCTTCTGTGTAACCAGACAGACGGATGATCTCCATACGGTCCAGCAACGGCCTTGGCATATCAAGCGAGTTGGCCGTACAGACGAACATTGTCTTGGATAGATCGTAATCAAGTTCAAGGTAATGGTCATTGAATGTGGCATTTTGTTCGGGGTCCAGCACCTCTAGCAACGCCGAACTTGGGTCACCGCGCCAGTCAGAGCCAAGCTTATCCACCTCATCCAAAAGGAAAAGCGGATTGGCACTGCCTGCTTTTTTCATACCCTGAATAACTTTACCAGGCATCGCCCCGATATAGGTACGACGGTGTCCACGAATTTCACTTTCATCGCGCACACCACCCAGTGACATACGGACAAATTTTCTGTTTGTCGCATTAGCAATTGATTTCCCAAGGGATGTCTTACCAACCCCTGGCGGCCCGACAAGACAAAGAATAGGGCCTTGAACCTTAGGTGTACGTTGTTGCACGGCAAGATATTCAAGAATACGCTCCTTGACCTTTTCAAGACCATAATGCTCGTCGTCTAGAATCTTCTTAGCTGTCTTGATATCAGCCTTAACCTTGGTCATTTTGTTCCACGGCACGGCCAGCATCCAATCAAGATAATTGCGTATAACTGTAGCCTCAGCAGACATCGGGCTCATTTGCTTAAGCTTCTTAAGCTCTTTTTTCGCCTTGTCGGTTGCCTCTTTTGTCATTTTGGCAGCTTCGATTTTTTCCTCGAGTTCGGAAAGCTCATCACCGCCCTCGCCATCACCAAGCTCCTTCTGAATGGCCTTCATCTGTTCGTTGAGGTAATACTCGCGCTGCGTCTTTTCCATCTGACGTTTTACACGACCGCGAATTTTCTTCTCAACCTGAAGCACACCAATCTCGCCTTCCATGAAGGAGTAGATAAGCTCCAAGCGTTCATCGGTATCACCTGCTTCTAAAATTTTTTGCTTGTCTTCAATCTTAAGAACAAGATGCGAGGCGATCGTATCGGCAAGCTTGGTCGGCTCGTTAATCTGTTGCAGTGAGACAAGCACCTCGGGTGGAATTTTTTTATTCAGCTTCACATATTGCTCAAACTGGGTGAGTGCTGCGCGCGCAAGTGCTTGCAAATCATCATTCCACGGTGTTTTGTCCTTAAGCGGGTGATAATCGCCTGAAAGATAACCTTCTGGACCCTCCTTGATATTAGCGACCTTGACGCGTTCGAGACCTTCTACCAGCACCTTAACTGTGCCATCGGGCAATTTTAGAAGCTGAAGGATTGTACCCTCAACACCAATTCGGAAAAGGTCTTTTCCTTGAGGGTCATCAATGGAGGGTGTCTTTTGTGTCAGAAGAAGAATTTTCTTGTCTTCCTTCATCACCTTCTCAAGTGCAGTCACAGATTTTTCACGACCCACAAAAAGCGGCACAATCATATGCGGGAAAACAACGATATCTCTCAAAGGAAGGATAGGACGGAATTTCGATTTATCGGATGTTTCCAAATCAATCATGTCTGTTTTATCGGTCATGCAGCTTGCTTTCGGTATTTTGTGCAAAAAGTTTTAAAGCACCACATCACATGCAGTGCTTTAAGTAATATAAGATGATAAATGAAGAATTCAAAGAAAAGGTTACTTATTACTTTTTCTTTTTGTCGTCACCGTCTTGGCCAATTTCAGCACGTGAAGACACAACATGGTCAACAAGACCGAATTTCTTGGCCTCATCAGCTGACATGAATGTGTCACGGTCCATTGCCTTTTCAATATCGGCTAGCTTGCGACCTGTATGCTCTACATAAATCTGATTCAAGCGTTTACGGAGATTCAAAATCTCGCGCGCCTGAATTTCAATGTCGGAGGCCTGCCCCTGCGCACCACCAGAAGGCTGGTGAACCATTACACGAGCATTAGGAAGAATGTAACGCTTACCAGGTGCGCCCGCTGTTAGAAGGAGCGAGCCCATGCTGGCGGCCTGACCAATACATACAGTCGCAACATCACACTGGATATATTGCATTGTGTCATACATCGCCATACCAGAGGTCACAACGCCCCCAGGTGAGTTGATGTAAAAGGAAATATCTTTTTTCGGGTTCTCAGACTCAAGGAACAGCAACTGCGCGCAAATCAGCGAGGAGACTTCATCATTAACGCCACCAGTCAGAAAGATAATACGCTCTTTCAAAAGACGGGAGAAAATGTCAAAGGCGCGTTCGCCACGGTTTGTTTGTTCAATTACCGTTGGCACGAGATAGTTTACGGCCTGGTCTACAAAATCTGTCATTGGATTGGAATCCTTTTTGTCTGGGTTAGAATCACATGAAGCACGGAATTCATCCCGTGCTTCATTAAGCTATAACGCTGATCGGTGAAGATCAAGAGCGGTTTAACTCTTTTTCTTCTTAGCTGTTGATGCTGCTTTCTTAGCAGGCGCTTTCTTTTTGGCGGCAGGCTTCTTCTTTGTTGGAAGCTCATCATCATCTGCTTGCAATTCGTCAACTGTGACTGATTTTTCCTTAATTTCAGCATCAGCCAAAATAGAATCAATAACCTTATCTTCATAGATAGGCGCTTTGAGCGATTCAAGAACCTGCGGATTCTTTGAGTAATAATCAAAGACAGCCTTTTCCTGACCAGGATATTTCTGAGCCTCACGAATAACTGCTTGCTGAAGCTCCTGCTGATTAACTTCAATCTTACGCTCACGTCCGATTTCCGCCAAAACAATACCCAAACGCACGCGGCGTTCAGCCAATGGCTTCAATTCATCTTTTTCAGCATCAGAAAGTTTCTCACCTTTTTGCTCGGCTTCTTTTTCAAGCTGCTGAACAATATGGGCGTGTTCTTGCTCAATCATAGCCTCTGGCAATTCAAAATCATGGCCCTCATCCAGACGGTCAAGAAGTGACTTCTTTAACTTCATACGAGAGAATGACTCATAATCATTTGTGATTTGGTCTTCAACGGCCTTACGCAAGGCTTTTTCATCCTCAAGACCAAGCTTCTTAGCCAAAGCGTCATTCACCTTAGCAGGCTTACCTTCCTGGATTTCATTTACGTCAACATGGAAGACAGCATCCTGTCCTGCCAAGTCTGCTGAGTGGTACTGCTCGGGGAATGTCACATTTACATGAACATGATCGCCTTTTTTCGCGCCAATCAACTGGTCTTCAAAACCTGGAATAAACTGACCAGCACCAAGCTCTAAGTCATGACCATGCCCATGCATCCCATCGACTTCAAAGCCGTCTGCGCGCTTACCGTGGAAGTCGATACTCAGGATATCGCCTTTTTTGGCCTTACGGTCTTCTTTGATAGGTGCAAGTTCACGGTTTTGACTAGCAACATTATCAAGAATTTCCTGAACGGCCTTCTCTTCAACCTTGGCAACAGGCTTTTCAACCTTCAAGCCTTTCAAATCCATAACTTTAAACTCGGGCAAAACCTCAACACTCATTGTGTAGATCAGGTCTTTACCTTCATCAAATTCTTTCACTTCGATCTTTGGCTGCATAGCAGGTTGTAGCTTTTTATCCTGCATCGCCTTTGATGATGACTGCTGGACCGCCTTTTCAAGAACATCAGCAAGCACATGACGGCTATATTTCTGCTTCAAAACATCAAGAGGAATTTTACCAGGACGAAAACCAGGAAGCTTTGCAGTCTTACCAATATTCTGTAGCTCGTCCTCGACCATTTTCTGAATGTCGTTGGCTGGCACCTTAATTTCAAAATCGTGGCGCAGACCTTCTGTTTTTACTTCTTTTACTTGCATGTTCTTTTATCGCTTTGTTGCTGATGAGTTTTTGAATTCTTTTTAAATAAAATGAAAAATGGTGCGGGTGAAGGGACTTGAACCCCCACGAGCTGAGCTCGCCAGAACCTAAATCTGGTGCGTCTACCAATTCCGCCACACCCGCACGGTTCAAATATTTTCACGACTTTCGCCGTTATGAGCAGTGTTTTAACACAAAACTGCGTTCACTCAACCCCTATTTGCTGGAATTAAGGAAAAAAATGGGGCGACTGACGGGGCTCGAACCCGCGACAACACGAACCACAATCGTGGGCTCTACCAACTGAGCTACAGTCGCCACGTTGTATCAAAACAACAGCGATAGTATATGCAGGAAAAAGGGGTGGCTTGTCCACCGAAAAAATCAAAAAATATTGGTTTTCACACTTAACAAGCACCCATAGCTATGTTACTTAAATAGTATCTATGCGAAAATCGCATAGCTTGTTCAAATAATGCGAGACAGTTAAAGGAACGCCCCCATGCAAAAATCCCCCACTAAAGCAAAAAACGCTGCCGACCTTCTCAAGATTTTAAAAGACAACGATGTTGAATATGTTGATTTCTGGTTTACTGATAGCACAGGTAAACGTCACCATATCTCACAACATGTCTCAACAGTCGACAAAGACATGATTGCTAACGGGATTTACTTTGACGGGTCATCCATTTCGGGTTGGAAAGAGATTAACGAGTCGGACATGACGCTTATGCCTGACCTTGACCGCATCACACTTGACCCTTTTGCGGCACAGCCAACACTCAAGCTTTTCTGTGACGTGATTGAGCCGCGCGACGATAAATCTTATAATCGCGACCCACGTAGCATTGCTAAGCGCGCCGAAGCCTACATGAAGAAAACGAAAATTGCCGATAGTTGCTCTTTTGGACCTGAGGCAGAGTTCTTTATTTTTGATGATGTGCGCATCGCAACAGACCCACACCAAGTTGCTTTCCAAGTTGATAGTCCTGAAGGTACATATAATTCAGGACGTGAATATATGGACGGTAATATGGGGCACAGACCTGGTCATAAAGGTGGCTACCTTCCAGATGCTCCGATTGATACAGGAAGTGACCTACGCGCAGAAATGCTGACCGTCATGGCTGAATGTGGACTAGAGGTTGAAAAGCATCACCACGAGGTTGCTCCTGCGCAACACGAACTTGGCATTAAGCATAACTCACTTGTTGCGTGCGCTGATAATATTCAACTTTATAAATATATCGTTTTGAATGTCGCTCATGCCTACGGCAAGACAGCCACTTTCATGCCCAAACCTATGTTTGGCGATAATGGCTCTGGAATGCATGTCCACCAATCGCTCTGGAAAGATGGAAAGCCTCTCTTTGCTGGCAAAGGCTATGCAGGGCTCTCAGAAAAATGTCTTTATTATATAGGCGGTTTAATCAAGCATGCACGCGCAATTAATGCTTTCACAAACCCCACAACAAACAGCTACAAACGTCTCGTCCCTGGATATGAGGCTCCTGTGCTTCTGGCTTACTCAGGACGCAACCGTTCAGCATCATGCCGTATTCCAATGGCTAAATCTGATGCGGCGCGCCGTGTTGAGGTGCGTTTCCCAGACCCAACAGCAAATCCTTACCTTGCATTTTCTGCCATGCTAATGGCGGGTCTTGATGGAATTAAGAATAAAATTCACCCCGGCGACCCAATGGATGAGAATTTGTATGAATTGCCAAAAAGCAAGCTTCTAAAAATTCCACATGTGTGTCGTTCATTAAGAGAGGCGTTGGAGGCGTTGGCCAAGGATCATGCTTTCTTGCTAGAAGGTGATGTATTCAACAAGGATATGATTGAGGCTTACATTGATTTGAAAATGGCAGAGGTCGAGCGCTTTGAAATGACACCACACCCTGTTGAATACGATATGTATTACTCTGCGTAAGTCGCCGGTCGAAACGTCGCCGTAATCAAATCATATGTACCAGAATTCTTTGCCCAATCCAGGAAACTAAAATCCCGGGTTGGGGTAATAAGCGTTGTGATGAATTTATGTCGAGGCGCATCTTGAACGGTGACCCAAAATTCATAATCAACGTAATTGCCGTTTGTAATCTTGAGCCGATAAATTTCGTTCTCTACTTTTGCGCCAAACATGTTGTTATTACGTTTGGTCAGCGTCTCTTTTTCATACATCATGTTTTTGGCTATAAGGCGCTCATTAAGAAAATCCTCGATATTTTGCTCTTCAAGGCTTTCTTTGGACAAAAGATAGGTTTGAATAATCCCCTTCTCACCAACGGCAATGCCGCGGCTTTGTCTTTTTTTATCCTCTTCACTCAGCACTGATTTCGTCAGACGCGCCTGTGTGAGTTGTGGTGTCTTGTCACCCACAGTCACAATGTCCCAGTCTTCAGGATAAAAATATGAGGCAAAATCCAGAATTTCATATTCTTTCAACGGCACAGTTTCCGCACTGCCCTTCTCTAAAAATCTGAAGGTTCGTGTCACCCATGTCTGCATATCAGAAGATGAAGCCACATATCCTGCAGGGGCATAATATTCAGCGAGTAGAATACGTGCGCCTTTTTTCTCGATAACAGCGCGCACGCCATAGGAAACACCGTCTTTAAAGACGATATAGGCAGCCTCAACACGGTTTTTGTGAACCTCGTTAATTCCATTGAGTGTGTAACCCTGCTCATTCACATAGTTAAGCAACCAGTTTTTTGTGCTGATTAAATAATCAAGCTCGCGTGCGCGAATAACAAATTGCGCGCGTTTATCGCCCAGTGGCGGGCTCACATATTTTGCAATGACGCCTAGCAAACGGTCATTTAAATCAATGGCCTCAGACGCGCGATCACTAAGCGCCATCCAGCCGTCTGGCAAACGCACACGATATTTCAGGCTCTCATCGCCGGCTGGTACTTTCTCAATACGCTTGGTCTGCAGAATAAACTCCTTCTGCGTCATTTCGGTTTCATAAGATAAGGGGGGCAATTCTTTTTCAGCAAAACCTTGCGCAAAAGAAGCACCGTTTAAAGACAGGAGCGCAACCAGCATAAGTGATAAAAATTTAAGTCTGTTCAACATGCTATTCCTTATACGACACCTTTAGAAAAAATCCTTTTATTCAACTTTGTGGGACAGGACGCGGCTTGTGGTTCTCATCTATTGCGACAAAAACAAAAATCCCATTTGCCGCGTTTTCTTCAAATTTATTTTTATCAGCACCACGTCTTACATCGACATCAACACGCACAGCAATAGAGGTACGCCCTATCTTATCAGTGGTTGTTTTAATGAGTATTTCATCACCAACATATAAAGGTTTTTCAAAAACCATATCCTTCACAGAAATTGTGACAACAGCACCCTGCGCAATACCAGCAGCATACTCTCCGCTCGCAATATCCATTTGCGACAACAACCATCCCCCAAAGACATTACCAAGACGGTTACGCGCATCTTCTCCTGCAACAACGCATCTTAAATAAGGTTTTTCACAGCTCATCTGAATACTTTACACCTTCTTATTTACTTTATTATATAAATACATCTATCCTGTGCCTGAAAGAATACAAGTCCTTGAGCCTTATTCATAGACCTTTGGTAAAAAACTTATTTTAGATAGAAAGAACTCATGAGCGATCTTTTCTCTGGAAATGCAGCAAACTCACCTGATTACAGCGCTGCCGATATTGAAGTCCTAGAAGGTTTGGAACCTGTCCGCAAACGCCCTGGCATGTATATTGGCGGAACGGATGAAAAGGCGCTTCATCACCTGGTACATGAGATCCTTGATAACTCCATGGACGAGGCTGTTGCTGGACATGCTTCACGCATTGAAATTACGGTGCATGCCGATGGACGCTCGGTCACAATTTCGGATAATGGTCGCGGTATTCCCGTTGACCCACATCCTAAATTTCCTACAAAATCTGCACTGGAAGTCATTCTAACAACGCTCCACTCAGGAGGTAAATTCAGCAGTAATGCCTATCAAACATCTGGTGGGTTGCACGGTGTTGGTATTTCCGTTGTTAACGCGCTTTCTGATGATATGTGGGTTGAGGTTGCACGCGACAAGAAATTATATAAACAGTCATTCTCTCGTGGGCATCCAACGGGTAAACTCGAAGACTTAGGCACAGTCTCAAATCGTCGCGGGACGACCGTTTACTTCCACGCTGACCCTGAGATTTTCAAGGACACAATTTCATTGCGTCCTGCCACACTTTACAAGACAGTTCGTTCAAAGGCTTATCTTTTTAAGGGCGTAGAAATCCGTTGGACATGCGCCCCAGAACTACTCGATGAAAAAAGTGTTGTTCCTGAGCAGGACAGATTTCATTTCCCTGATGGGCTTTTGGATTATCTGAAACAGGAAATGGAAGGGCAGCCCCTTGTTGTTGATAGTATCTTTCACGGCACAGTCGAGTTAGATGACAAGGTTGGTAAGGTTGAATATGCAGTCGCCTTCCCTGACCGTGAGAGTACTTACATTAACTCCTACTGTAACACTGTGCCCACGCCACTTGGAGGAACACATGTCTCTGGATTGCGCGCGGCACTTGCTAAGGGTATCAAAACCTACGCTGAGTATGCCGATATTAAACGCATATCGATTGTGACACCTGACGATATTATGGCAGGTGCAACTGTTATCCTTTCTGTTTTTGTTGCCGACCCACAGTTTCAGGGGCAAACAAAAGACAGACTTGTAAGCGCACATGTTTCACGCGCGGTTGAACAGGCTATTAAAGACCGCTTTGACCATTGGCTAACCAGTGATCCAAATACCAGTAACGCGCTTATCAATTCCTTTATTTTGCGTGCCGAGGAACGACGCCGCCTGCGGGCTGAAAAAACAACCAAACGCAAATCCGCAACACGTAAATTGCGCCTACCTGGCAAGCTTGCCGATTGTTCTAAAAACAGCTCGGAAGATACAGAAATCTTTATTGTTGAAGGGGACAGTGCGGGTGGCTCAGCCAAACAGGCACGTAACCGCCAAACGCAGGCCATTTTGCCTCTGCGTGGCAAAATCTTGAATGTGGTCAGCGCGACAAAGGATAAGATTAAGGCCAATTCTGAAATTCAAGACATTGTGCAGGCCTTGGGCACAGGGCTAGGTGATCAGTTTGATTTAAATGATCTACGCTATGAACGCGTTATCATCATGACAGATGCTGATGTTGATGGTGCGCATATTGCAGCCCTCCTCATGACACTCTTCTATTCAAAAATGCGTCCATTGATTGAGGCAGGACATCTTTATCTGGCACGCCCGCCGCTTTATCGCCTTGTCTCTGGCACGCTCAGCGCCTATGCACACGATGATGCGCACAAGGACGAATTGATGGAAACTATGTTCAAGGGCAAGAAAAAAGTTGATATCTCACGCTTTAAAGGCTTGGGTGAAATGCCTGCCAAACAGTTGAAAGAAACAACGATGGCTCCCGAAAACAGAACACTTCTCCGTATTACCGTGCCCATGGCCGAAATGATGGCCCGTGCCAGCACTGATGATATACAAGAGCTATCGGATGCCCCACAATCTGAGCGTAAGGCCGACGTTGATACGCTTGTCCAAAATTTAATGGGTAAGAATGCCGAGGCTCGTTTCAACTTTATTCAGGATAACGCTGAATTTGTTAGTGAAATTGACGTCTAGTCTAAAAAATTTGTAATTTCCATATTTTTAAAGTATAAGTCTTCTCATAATTTTTAAGAGGAGTTCAACATGTCAAAAACACTCACAAATTTTGCCGCAGCTGCTGGATTAAGTGCGATGGCCTTAGCTACTTCAGGTTGCGCAGGGTACGGACCTGTCCAAACATCGGTGCGCGGAAACACAGTCATGAATTTGGCACGCGGCATTGAACTCTTTGCAGAAGACGCCATTAATAATCCCTGTGTTGCCGCGACAACACGCGGTGCTATTATCAATGGTCAGGCACGTGCCTGTTCACAACGCATTGAGCCTGTTGATTTACCAAATGTGGGGCGTGAATTTCAATTGAGATCACGCGATACCGCAAGACCACGTGCTGGCGAGCCTCAAATCGTTGTTCTTTATCCAGACGCTCCTATTGATGCCTCACGTGCTATGCCCCTACGCAGGCAATGCGAAAATGAAGGCGGCGTTGTCAGATACGCTGATGGCATTGGCACACTCTGCGTCAGATAATCTAGAGAAGTTTTCTTTACGGATAATCGCAATGGTCAAAGGTAATCTTAGCGAAAGATTGCACGCCCTCTTCAATTGAGAAGCGGTATTCTTTATCACCCACAACAAGGGAATGATAAATCGGTAGATTACCTTCCTTTGTTTCAACCAAACCGCTTTTTGTTTCAAAGGCAATCGCCACAGGCTTTGCTGGGTCAAACCATGCCTCAGCATCACCGTCTTTGCTTTTTGCGGCTGTACCGCTTCCAGAGACACTAATCTCATCATCTGCGCCAATATTAACGGCACTATCAGGACCTTTAAGTGCAGGCGTTTTGACAATAAAGCGGCGCGTCACTGGGTCAGAACAATTGCGCGGTGGACGTGCTGAGAGGATAATAAATTCAAGACGTTCAGGGTCCATACCCTCATCTAAGCGGTCACGGATCATCGCTACCAGTTCGCGCAAAGGCCCTTCATTGGGTAACTCCTTGGAAATCTCATCCTTGAGCTGCGTATATCTGGCTGAGGCTGTTTGTGCCTGAGCGCGCGCTTCAAGCAATTCTTCCTGAAGCTCCAGAATTTCTGTACGGTTCTCGCCTAATTTCTTTTGCAAGGTTGCCTGACGGCTTTCGTTATAATTGCGCCCAATCCAGCCAGCCAGAAAAGCAGTAACAATAAAGAAGGCCGCAACTTTTACGAACGTCGCCGTTCTCTGACGTGATCTTTCACGATAGCGTTTGCGAATATTATAACTGTTTTTATGTACCATCTTGCCCCTGAATAAAGCGCAAATTAAAACGGAATGCCATAATAAAAATAGCTAATCGCAATAAAGGCAGCCCAGATAATGAGAATAAGCGGCATCCCTGCCACAATAAAGTCTCTGAAATTATAGTGACCGGGTCCCATAACTAATAGATTTGTCTGGTATCCAATGGGTGAGGCAAAGGAGCAATTTGCCGCAAAAACAACACAGATAGCAAAAATCATTGGGTCAATATTGAGACTGGCCGCCAAGCTGACCGCAATAGGTGTAAAGAGAATGGCACATGCATTATTGGTCAGAATATTCGTTGAGATTGCAATAAGTATAAAGAAAAGCGATATCATTGTCAGCGGACTTGAGGCCAGAGGCAGCTCTAATATTGAGTTGGCGATAAAGGTCGCGCCATCGGTTGCGTTTAAAGCCGTACCAAGCGCAAGCATACTCCCAACAAGCAAGAAAATCTTACGGTCAATGGCTCGTGTGGCCTGCCTGATATTCATACATCCCGTTGCAATCATGGCAACTGCACCCGTTACTGCCGCAACTGGAATAGTCAAAATACCCATAGCCGCCAGAACAATTGTTCCTACAAAAATAGCTAAAGCTCGTGGCGCCTTCTCAGCACGAGGGACTTCGGCTTTTGATCCAGAAAGCACAATGATATCCTTATTACCACGCATATTATTAACAGCAGTATCAGGGCCAGCAATTAACAGAACGTCTCCAGCCTCTAACCTAATGCGTCCAAAGCGACGACGAATAATACGTGAACGGCGCTGAATACCTAAAACAATTGCGCCAAATTGAATGCCAAACCCAACTTGCTCAACGCTCATATCGATAAAGCGCGAGTTTGGAGGAATAGAAACCTCAGCCAACACACGACTTTGCTCAATGGCCGCTGAGTCAGCCCCCTCATCCTCATCTTCATCTGGTGCAATGATGGCTTGTTTTTCTTGGGAAAGAAGAAACCCAGGAAACCGCGCAAGCAAATCAGAAAGACGTTTTCGCGTTGCAGAAATAATAATGACATCGCCCACATCAAGCTTATAACCTTCAAAAGGTGGGAGAATAATATGTCCACGGCGTTGAATAAGCTTAATGCGAATGTCTCTTAATGATGGAAAAACACCCTTTACGCACTCTTCACCTATAAGAGCACTACCCACATTCACGTCAACTTCGGCGACAAACTCTTTATCATTATCCTCAACAATTGAATCTGTTATAGAGTCACGCTTGGGCATGATGAAAGGCATAACAAAAAGAACATAAACAAGCCCGATCCCCGCCAAGATACAGCCCGGCACAAAGAATTGAAAAAAGGTAAGTCCTTCATATCCAATTTCTTGCAATGTGGAAGAGACAAGAAGGTTTGTGGAAGAACCAACAAGCGTTGTCATGCCCCCTAGGATCGCAACAAAACTCAAAGGCATCATCACACGCCCCTGTGAGACGTTAATTTTCTGCACTAGAGATTGAATAACTGGGATAGCGAGAATAACGAGCGGTGTATTATTCATGAAACCGCTCAATGCTGCGACCATGATTAAAATCATGAAAATAGAAAAGAGTGCTACTTTTTTGCCACCATACTTGAAAAGGCGCGTGAAAGGCTGCAGTGCATCCGTTTGCAATATCCCCTGCCCCATGACCAGCAAGGCCAAAACCGCGATAAGAGACGGATTTGCAAATCCAGAAAGCAGCATGGCAGAGCTAAGAAGGTTATCACCATCCTCGTTGAGCACAGGAAAAAATTGCCCAAAAAGAAGCAACCCACACAGCAAGAAAAAGCAGATCATTTCGATAGGATGCTTTTCCCTTATGAAAGCAATAATCGTCAGCACAGTCATCGCAAAGATGATGTGCATCTGAAAATTTGTCGGTATGTAAAACTCAAACATAAATAAGCTCAATTACTGCTGGTCCTGAATATCAATTATATTTTTCAAACCCAGTCTTACAAAGAACTCTGTTGAGTTCTCCCCAGTTCTTTCTTGAGTAAAGTTTCTTTGCATGATCGTCTGCACATCAACACACTGACCCGTGTAGTCCAAACCTATTTGTGCGCGACGCAAACCTTCATTCCGACTAGAGAAGTCATAAACAGCCCCTGTGCGAGCCGCCCATTGCGGTGTCAGTTGAAGTTTCAGTGTTGAATTTACTTGTTCACGATCATCTGGAATATCAGTTGTATTAAAAGCAGATGCATATAAATAGTTCGTATTCAGCGTAATCGGGCCTCCTTTAAAAATCGAACTCACCTCGTGGCGTTTTGAACTAAAGTCTTTACCGTCAAATTGAAAACGGTAATTCAAATCAACATACGGCGTAAATTTGGCCTTAACCTCACCCACAATGTCACTCACATTATCCTCAAGGCCAGACCCTTCTGAGAAAAGGCCCCCATCTTCTTCCAAGCGAAGGCTTTGACCTAGGAAAATTTCAGCCTCATTGTTTTTAAAATCGTAAATTCCAGTTCGAACCCCATAGGTAAAACGTGATATATCCTCGACACGATCATAACCAGGAAAGCGGTTGGCGTTATATAAATTCACCGTATCAATTTGCACATCCTGACTATCCTCATTTGGGATATCCACAGAATCATCCCCAAGGTTAGGCGCTAATGTTAGCGATACTTTAGGCTCGATCACCATTTGCGATTTTTCGAACTGTCTCGCAAGTGGATAACGGCTTTCAAAATGTGCTGTTGGAAAAAAGCGCGCTTGGTTATCGTCCAAATCGGCACTACGTCCATCAAAATAAAAAACATCCGTTCTTGCATTTAAATCGACTGTGTTAACTAGACCTATTGGCATAACCGCACGTTTGTACCACCCTAAATCAGAGGATAAACGATATGTCTCCTGGCCATTTTCAAGTCGGTTAAGACCAAGGCCCGAGAAATTTGCTTGCCACTGCCCACCAAAAAACTGGTTCGGCTCACCATAAAAACTGGCTTCTATTTCTGGCAAAATGAGAGGCTGATCACGCTGACGCTCAGACACACGGACATCTTGGTAATAGAATGAGCGAATGGCCGCGTAATCTCTGCCTGAAAAGCGTTCAGCATACAACTGGTTCTCAAGAACATCGTCACTGGTAATATCATACTCACGCGCATATTGATCATCAGTCACGGTTTCCACGTCAAAGCCTGTGCGCCACTTTTCATTAATTTCTAGCAAACCTTCGCCAAATAAGTGCCCCCGCACTTCCTTGTCTGTACGCACAGTAACACCACCCACACTATCGTCACGCTCTGCGTAAGTAATTCCACCTTGAAACTCAACGGCCGCTTTATCAAAGCGCTTACGCACCTCTCCCAAAAGCAAAGGGTTCTGTTGCGCAAAAACGCGCGCGCCTAACGTTGCGTCCAAATCAGGCGCTATATCAAAGTAATAGCTATTTTCTACACCAAATCCTTGTTCAGAGGAAAAGGATAAAGACGGTGCTAACCAACCACTTTGTCGGTCAACAGTACCGTCAGAGTGTCTAAAATACGGCGTGTAGAGTACGGGCGTGCCGTAAACTTCGAAGGTGGCATCGTCATAGACAATGGACTTATCCACATTATCATGCACAACCTCGCGTGCCTTGATTTGCCATACCGGGGCTTTTTCTGGATTTTTCTTACACGGTTCACATGCAGTATAAACAGCCTTGCGCATAATCGTTTCGCGCGCTCCAATGCGCTGCCCTTCAGAGGCTTTCACACGGGATCCATCACTTAAAACCGAGCGTAATTTTTTAACAAATCCGTCACCTAGATCACGACTTAATTCAATACTCTCTGCAAAATGCACGTCACCATTTGGCTCAAGAATGACCACTTCACCAACAGCTTCAACAATTTCAGTTTCAAGGTCATAAGTCACTGTTTGCGCACGTAAAATCCTGTCACCATAAATAAATTCAACATCCTCACTGGCTGTGACAAGCTGCTTCTTTTCATCGTAGATCAAAGTACCAGCATTCATATCAACGGGAATTTTTTCTTCCTGTGGCGCAATAGCTGGGTCAACAGCTGCCTTTGCAAGGTAAGGCGCGCTTACAAGTAGCGTTGTCGCCAGAAGCCCTGCTGACAGAGTCCGAGTCCTTGAAAAACCATTAATTTTAAATTTATCGAAAAACATAAATGAAACCGCTGAATAACGCACATTAAGTGTCGTTGAATTAGACACTCAAGTCAAGTTATCCACAAGGCAAAACAAGGCTTTTATTTAAAAAAGGCTGGCACTGTGTCCCCAAAGCCAATAGCATCATCCCCGCCCTGATTGGATTTGTTTTGAGATGTCCCCTTCAGTGCCTTGTTTTGAGGCATTTTTTGCACATGCCCTTTTGTATCGGAGCCTCTTTTATCAGGTGTTGTTTTTTTATTATTTTTCTGTGACTTACCAGAGCTTGATGATTTTTTACTTGAATTTTTATCTTCGATATCTGAAAGCTTTTCTACTTCAATCTTCTGGTCAATGTTCTTCTCAATGGCCTTCACATATTTATCATCATCTTTTGTTGCGAATGTCCACGCATGCCCTTTATTACCAGCACGACCAGTACGCCCAATACGATGGACATAGTCATCTGGGTGGAAAGGCGTGTCGAAGTTAAACACATGCGACACATTATCCACGTCAATGCCACGCGCCGCCACATCAGAGCAGACAAGAAACTTTATCTCACCCTTTTTAAAGGCATCAAGTGTTTGGTTGCGGAAGGCCTGCGCCATATCACCATGCATTGAACCTGCGTTGAATTTCCGTTTCTTCAAAACCTGAACAAGACGGTCAACCTCGCGCTTGCGGTTACAGAAGATAAAGGCGGTCTCAACCTTGGAGCGCTCAAGCAACGTGCAGAGCAAGTCATCTTTTTCCTTGTGATGTACCCAGACCATTTTCTGCTCAACATTTTCAGAAGTCGTCGCCGCCGCGGCAACAGCAACGCGACGCGGGTTCATCAAAAACTTAGAAGCTAATCTTTCAATTTCATCAGGCATTGTTGCCGAGAATAGGAGCGTCTGTCTGGCAAAGGGCAAATTCTCAACAATCTTTTCAATATCAGGGATAAAGCCCATATCAAGCATACGGTCGGCCTCATCAATGATAAGAAGCTTAATATCATTCATCAGGATTTGCCCGCGCTCAAACAAATCAATGAGACGTCCAGGTGTTGCAATCAATACATCAACACCGCGATCAAGCTTCTTGATTTGCTCGGCCATAGACGAACCACCGACAAGTAACGCCTTAGTTAGGCTGTGATATTTGCCGTATTCATCGAAACTCTCGGCAACCTGTGACGCCAACTCACGCGTTGGTGCAAGAATGAGTGAACGCGGCATACGGCTCTTGGCGCGCCCTGATGACAGAATTTCTATCGTAGGCAATGTAAAACCCGCAGTCTTTCCTGTTCCTGTTTGGGCAATCCCAACCAAATCACGCGACATCAAGATATGCGGGATGGCCTGCGCCTGAATAGGCGTTGGATGTGTGTAACCCTTCTCCTTAATCGCCTTCATGGTCGGCTCGGACAGGTTCAGTTCAGCAAAAGTTTTTGTCTCAGTCATTCAAATCCATATATGTGAGATGGGGTTATTTAGCAACAGACTTCTTTTTACCAGTCTTCTTGCGTTGCGGGCATGTTATAGGTCTTATAAATCTAAGCAAGATATAAATGAGGAATGCCGATAAAATTCCAGGCATTGCCTCATATATTGTTGTATTCCAGCCAAAATGACGCCAAATAACAACTGTTGCGAGCGCAACAACTATCATCACATAGGCCTCACCCGCATAAATTTTCTGATTAAAGGCGCGCAAGAAAACAATCGGCGCAAAGGCCGCGCCCATGATTGAAACCGCCAAAAGCACAAGCGAGAACACCTCTTTTGTTCCAAAGATTGCAATCAATAACGCGACGGCAGTAACCAGAAATGTCACAATTTTCAAAAACAAATAATTATCCTTCTGACGACGCATGATGTCCTGCGAGATAGAAGCCGTACCGCTTAATATCAAGCTATCAGCCGTTGAAATCGTACTCGCAAAAACCCCTGCAAGCACTAGCCCAACCAGATAGAACGGGGCAACTATTTCTGCTGTTTCAAGAAGGGCGAGCTCTTTATCAAAAAGTACTTCAGGGGGCAAAATAACGCGCGTGCAAACGGCCACCATATAGGCAGAGAGATAGAAAAGCCCATATCCAGCAAAATACCAGTTTGTTGCCGAATTTGCATCCTTGCCATGTCTGAGCGACATAAAGCGTACCATAACATGCGGAAAGCCAACCAATGCCACACCAAGGAAAAACCACCCTCCAATAAAGGCAAAAGCGCCACCCTTGGCATAGGATGGCCAGAAATTATCCAAAGTAGGATCTATGGCTGACAACGCGCCCATCAGGTTGCCCCAGCCCCCTACATAAGACAGGCAGGCAAATAACATCGCGAAAATAGCCCCTATCATCACAAAGGATTGCGCCACGTCTGTCCAGATAGAGGCACGAATACCGCCCGCCATGCAGTAAAGCAAAACAATAACTGCGCCTATGATCGCCCCCGCATCGTAATGCCACCCAAACAAAACATTTAGCGCCTTACTGCCCGCGGTTAGTTGTGCTGCGGCATAAAGGACAACGGCAACAAGCGTTATAAGCGCAATCAGCAGGCGCACACCACGCACACCTTTTCCTTCAATAGATGATGTTAAAAAACCAGTGAAGCAGGATGTTTTCAGGCGCTGAGTGTGCGTTCTTAAGGGACGAGAGACAAGCTTAACAGACAAAAAGCCACCAATGACTGTGGCAATCATCATCCAGATACCGCCAAAACCCATCGTGTATCCAAACCCGACAATCCCTGTAAAGGCAAAACCACTTGCCGTGGATGAAGCCGCAGATAATCCAACAACAGAGGGCGGGACATCACGGCTTGCCAGTAAATAATCCTCAGAGGTTTTTTGGCGCTTAAACGCCGAGAGCAATCCGATAGCAAGAAACACAGCCAGAAAAAGAAGGAAGATAATTAAAACACCTGACATAGTTCGCTCTTTCTCCTCAAATCAAGCGACACTTGATTGCGTTTGTGTCTCATGGGCAAAGGCTGCGTCCTTGATAATAAAATCGACGCTTTCACGCCCCTGCCATTCATTAATTTTAAAATGCCCTAACAAATGCACCTGTCTGTCGCGGGACTGGTCAAGCAAAAGCTTACCTAAAGGAGTGCCCCCTGCACGAAAGGCAATCGCCTTGATAGACTTGCCACCCTCCACATCTGAAATCCGACAGCGCACATGGTCCTTGCCAACAATATCAACCATCTGAATGCGTGCCGCAGGCACAGCAAAAAGAGGCTCTGGATTACCTTGCCCATAAGGGCCACCATTTTCATCCAAGATTTTGACAAACTCAGTGCGAATGGCGGAAATACTGACTAGTGAATCCACCATTTGTTCGGTGACTATTTCCTCGCCATTAAGTTGGCGCTCAACATGATCACTTAAAAACGCTTTCAGCGCGTCAATTTTATCAGGTGCTACGGTAAAGCCGCCCGCCATTGCATGCCCGCCTCCTTTGAGAACCAATCCCTCATTGCGGGCATCAATAAAGGCTGCAGCCATATTGACCCCTGGGATGGATCGCCCAGAGCCACGCCCTTCAAGTTCGCCCTTCTCATTTTCGGCGAATGTCACACACACGGCGGGTTTCCCGAAACGCTCCTTAATTTGCCCTGCAACCAAACCAGACAGGCCTGCATGCCAACCTTCATCGGCTGTAAAGATGAGCGACTGCTTGTCTGCACCTGTGCGCGCAATTTGTTCTATCGCTTCGGCCATCATCTGCGCCTGAATATCCTTGCGACGATTATTACAATCATCCAATGTCCACGCAATATTCAGCGCTTCTTCCTCGGATGTCGCACTCAAGAGCTTTGTTCCCAAATCAGCCTTATGAATACGTGACCCTGCATTGATGCGCGGCCCCAAGGCAAAGCCCGCATGCATAATTGTGGGGGTACCTTTAATGCCTGACACATTCAAAAGCGCACGCAGGCCAACATTCTCGCTTTGCGCCATTTGTTGAAACCCATAACGTACAAACAAGCGGTTTGCACCCAACAAAGGCACCATGTCACAAATGGTGGCAAGCGCCACAACAT
The DNA here is from genome assembly GCA_002328415.1 of Micavibrio sp. UBA2137. Classification (GTDB taxonomy): domain Bacteria; phylum Pseudomonadota; class Alphaproteobacteria; order Micavibrionales; family Micavibrionaceae; genus UBA2137. Next base: position 438,337 of record DCXL01000004.1, read on the forward strand.
CCAACCAAGTTTTCAAGGGTGGCTCTTGAATGGATTTTTCTGCGTAATACCCCTTCTCACGCAAGGCATTATTCATTGCCACACACGCCATAAAGCAAACCGCAGCCGCACACAGCATATCCAGATTGCTTTCATCATCACTGCGTTTGGGATTAATCACAAAATTAGCATCTGGAAGTGTGTCCTCGGCCTCGTGATGGTCAAAGATAACAATATCCAGCCCCATTTCACGCCCTGACTTCACAACCTCAAAGGATGTTGTGCCACAATCGGCAATAAAAACAATATCTGCGCCTTTTGCCTTCAGACTTTCAAGCGCAGGAATGGATGGGCCATAGCCCTCTGTTAACCTATCAGGAATATGGAAGGGCGTCTCAAGACCCAAATGGCGGAAAAACTTAATGAACAAGGCTGTTGAACTTGACCCATCCACATCAAAGTCACCAAACAACCCGATTTTCTTGTCCTCCATAATCGCGTCCGCTACCCAAAAGGCAAACGCCTTCATATCCGCCATATCAAAGGGGTTAGGGAAATGCTCGCCCAATCTAGGATAAAGAAAGGCCTCGACATTGCTCTCATCGACACGTCGGGCTACCAACAAGCGCGCAATCATCTCAGGCAATCCATGTGCCTGCATCAAGCGTGATACAGCCCCATCATCAATATCATGATAAAGCCATTTCGAGCTCATTACGGATTTGGAAATATTCAGGACTAGATCGGTCATAATAACTTACGAAAGTGGTTTAATTTTTTTACTTAAATATATGAAAGGCGTATCTAAAATAGCGATGAGTATTTTAAGAGACATGCCAACAAATAAGATTTCAACAAAGACATCATTAGGCATTGTACCGTAAAAGGCGAGCGTGAAAAAAAGCAGTGAATCGATGATCTGAGACGTAATTGTCGAGAGGTTATTCCGCAGCCACAAATGGCGCCCTTTCGTCCAAATACTGATACGGTGGAAAAACCAGACGTCAAAATGCTGGGCAATAATATAGGTGAAATAACCTGCAGCCAGTAAGCGCAAGGTTGCCCCAAAAACGGTTTGCATTGCCTCGGCCATTTCTGCGGACATAGCAACAGGCGCGAAAAGAAGCGTTAATTGCGTAATGGCCGTAAAGACAATACCAACAGCAAAGGAAATACGTATCGTTTGATAGCCAAACTCTTTGCCGTATTTTTCGGTCATCACATCTGTGGCTAGGAAAATCCCCGCATACGTAATTGCCCCAACAGAGGCCTGCATTCCAAAAAAGTCAAAGAACTTGCTCGTGATGCAGACGGTAATGATATAGGAGATAACCAAAAAACCCTGCAGGTAATTCTTTCCAAGCTTATAAAACACCATGGAAAATGACAGGAAGGAAAACAGGACAATGAAAAACAGAACCTCGTTTGAGAGCATAATTAATCAGCCCCACCATAAAAGCCTGTTTTGCGTGTAAAATTATGACGCGCTTCAATCTCGCGCATTGTGCCTGATTTAGAACGCATCACAAGTGAATGTGTAACGGCCCCTCCTGACATGCGGCGCACACCGCGCAACATTGTTCCCTCTGTTACCCCCGTTGCCGCAAACATCACATTATCCGATTTGGCTAAATCCTTCAGCCCATAAACAGCATCATAATCTGTAATCCCCCATTTTTGGGCACGCTCTTTTTCCGTGTCATTGCGGAACACCAAACGCCCTAACATATCACCTCCTGTGCAACGCAACGCTGCGGCTGCCAGCACACCTTCGGGCGCACCACCCGTACCCATATAGATATCGATGCCCTTGTCTGGATAGGTCGTTGCAATCACACCCGCCACATCACCGTCCTGAATAAAGGTAATACGCGCACCTGTCGCACGAATATCCTCAACCAGCTTGTCATGACGCGGACGGTCAAGTACACAAACCATCATATCGGCCATATCCATATCCTTTTGTTTAGCGACCTTTTTCAGAAGGTCCGCTACAGGTGCATCAATGTCACTCTTATCCAGCTGTACACCAGGGCCAACGGCAATCTTCTCCATATAGGTATCTGGCGCATTTAAAAAACCGCCCTCATCTGCCATGGCAATAACCGCCATCGCATTGTAACCACCCTTGGCGGTAATGGTTGTGCCTTCAAGCGGGTCGAGCGCAATATCAACCTTGGGCGCATCATCTTTATCAAAGCCAGCACCAACCTCTTCACCGATATAGAGCATGGGGGCTTCATCGCGCTCCCCCTCGCCAATCACAACACGTCCACGGATATAAAGTGAGTTCAGCGCTGAACGCATGGAATCAACAGCCGCCTTATCAGCCGCCTTTTCGTCCCCTCGCCCTATAAGTCTGGATGCAGATAAAGCCGCGGCTTCTGTGACACGCACAACCTCAAGTGCAAGGTTACGTTCCATTTTAAATGTCGATGACATGATGTCCCTTTTTTGTGATAAATAGCGTATGTGATGATAGACAAAAAACCTTAGTAAACGCAAGGTTTACAAGACTTACAAAGGCCTCACAAAGGGGATAACTTTTAACGCTATTAAGGTGCTGTCATGCGCGGGCCAGTCAGCGTCATTGGACGGTCAGCCTCTGGTGTGATGAGTGTGTCATCTTGCGCAGGTGTGGCAGAGATAAGTGGCCCATCCTCACCTGTTTGAACGAAGGGTGATGGATAACCTCTTTGTGATGGTGGCGGCAGTGCAACCGATGGTAACTGACGCGCAGTTTCGGGCATAGTAGCACCGTCAATTTCAAACACCGTCACACTTGATTCAGCCACAGGTATTGATTGGCTCACTGGAAAACGCCCAAGGGGCGCTTCTTGCTGTGTTGGCATTACATTTTGAGGGCCGCGAAGCGAGTAAATTTCAACACTGCCACCTGATAAATCACGCCCAAGTGCCTGAAAGCCCAGCTCGTTTCCATTGGCATCAGGGTACACAACGCCTGATTTATAGTTATAAACCTCAACCTGCTGGTTATTACCCTGATAGCCACCATGCCCAAGCTCTGAAAAGCGTGTCATGCTTTCACAGGCGCTAAGCGATAACAACGCAACGCCAACAACACTGAAACGACAAAGTGATTTAAATGATATGACCATGGGGTGTGGCTCTCCTAACCAATTAACGGCATTTAGACTGACGCAAAATCTGTCAAATGACAAGCCCTAAGCGAGATGATTAAAAGGGCACAGGGTATTTGCGGAACACATCCTCGATATCGCTGCGCGCATCTTCACTCAACACCAAATCAAAGGCAGCAATATTGGATTTTAACTGTTCCATAGATGTTGCGCCAATAATTGTCGAGGTCACAAAACTCTGGTCACGACACCATGCAAGCGCCATCTGGCAGAGATCAAGCCCGTGTTTCTCAGCAACTTTCTTATAAGCCGCAATCGCCGCATTGGATGTTTCCGTATCACGGAAAAGCTTGCGCTCATCAATGCCCCAACGCGACCCTTCAGGGCGCGCGCCACCAAGATACTTACCGCTTAATGCCCCTCCCGCAAGCGGCGACCATGGCAAATATGCAATATCCTCTATTACACAAACTTCGGCCAGATACGGATCATCCTTGCGATGCAACAAACTAAATTCATTTTGAATGGAAACAATTGGTGGCAAGTCATGTGTGCGCGCCAATTCCTGATACTTCATCAGACCCCACGGTGTATCGTCTGATAAACCAAAGTAACGAATTTTACCTTGCTTCACAAAATCTTGAATTGTTTGAAGCACCTCAAGAAGTGTCTCTTCCTCCTCGCGCGCAACATCGGTTGAAAGGTGCGGGACAACCATTTCAGGCCAGTGCTTGCCGAAATGGGGGTGCATTCTGTTTGGCCAGTGAAGCTGATACACATCAATATAATCTGTTCTCAAACGCTTGAGAGAGCCTTCAACCGCTTCACGAATATCCTGACCACTGATTTTATTGTTTCCGCCTCGAATATAGGGAAATGACGGTCCGGCACATTTTGTCATCAGGATAATATCCTCACGCTTGCCAGATTTCTCAAACCACGTTCCAACAATTTCCTCTGTCTTGCCATAGGTATCTTTGTTTGGCGGAACAGCATAGATTTCAGCCGTATCAAAGAAATTGATGCCTTGGTCAACCGCATAATCCATCTGATCATGACCCTCGGCCTCACTATTTTGACGCCCCCATGTCATTGTGCCTAAACACACATGTGAGACTTCAAGATTGCTTGCACCTAATCTAACGTATTTCATAACCAACTTTATCTTTCTAAGTCATTGCGAGTAAAACGAAGCAATCCAAGGCTTAACTTCTGGACTGCCACGAACGCTTATACGTTCTCGCAGTGACAATTATTTTATTTAAAAAAACCCGGGAACAAGGCCCGGGTCTCTTATAACATTGTAATGCGATTCTAAAAACTTAACGTTTCGCCCACTGTTTCGAACGACGGGCTTTGTGCAAGCCAACCTTCTTACGTTCAACAACACGTGAGTCACGTGTCAGCATGCCTGCTGTTTTCAATGCAGGACGCAATTCTGGTTCATAGTTTTGAAGCGCGCGTGAAATACCAAGGCGTAACGCACCAGCTTGACCTGATTTACCGCCGCCCTTCACTGTGCACTGAACATCAAACTGTCCAACACGCTGCGTGATAAGGAAAGGCTGGTTAATCACAAGCAAATGTGTCTTACGACCGAAATATTCAGCTTGTTCCATGCCATTTACAACAACTTTACCAGAACCTGGCTTAATCCAGACACGGGCCACAGCATCTTTACGGCGGCCTGTTGCATATGAACGACCCAAATCATCACGAATTGGCTTGCGCTCTTCTGGCTCATTGCTTGTTGCAACAGCTTCATCGGTTTTTTCAACTGATTTTGTCTCGTTGGTTGTGGACTTAGCATCCTTTGCAATGGCTTCACCCAAATCGTTCAAATCTGTAATAGGCTCTGTCTTTGCAGTATTTGTTTTTGTATCAGCCATGATTACCCTCTCTTATTCTTTTCGTTCATTGCAGCAACATCCCAGATTTCTGGTTTCTGTGCTTCATGATCATGTTCAGTTCCTGCGAAAACACGTAGGTTTTTGGCAACCTGACGACCCAAAGGACCTTTTGGCAACATACGCTCAACAGCCTTCTCAATAACACGTTCTGGGTGATCGCCATCCAGAATTTGGCCTTTTGAACGCTGCTTGATACCACCAGGGTGACCTGTGTGCCAGTAGAAGATGTCCTGATCGCGCTTGCGGCCAGTTAGACGAATTTTCTCTGCGTTAATGACAATAATGTTATCGCCACAATCCATGTGCGGTGTAAACATAGGCTTATGCTTTCCACGCAAACGAATGGCAATTTGTGATGCCAAACGACCAAGCGTGACACCCTCTGCATCAACGAGATACCATTTCTTCTCGATATCAGCAGGTTTTGCTGTGTATGTTTTCATGTTTCTATCCTGTAAGTTTTAATCCTAAACCACCTCGCCCGAACAGTTCAGGGCGAAATGTGAGCGTGTTATCGCGTATTAGCGCCCCCCTGTCAACTAAAAAAGAAACAGGCAACCCCATTTTTTTCGTTTAAAATCAGGGGCGTTAGTAATACGGTATTATTTTACCTCATCATTTACTCATTTGAGAAAATCAGGCGCAGCATCAGAGGTTTCCCATGCAATAACACAGGGCGTGTCATAGGAGTGATGTTCAAGAATATAGCCTTGAATTTGCTCGAATTTTTCAGGAAGTGATTTCAGAAGCGAACCAACCTCTTGCTCCTTTTGAACTGCGCCATCCCATTTATAGAGCGCTGTGTGAGGCGCCATAATATTGCCACACGCAATCAATTTCGTATCCAAAAGGCCGGAAATAATCCGCTCTGCCTCGTAAGCGTCCTTAAATGTAACGTAAATTAACTGCATAAATCCTCTTTACCTGCTTAAACATACTAGTTATTGCGAAAAAATTAGCCTTTTAAAAGAAATTTATTTGACATTTATGTAAATTATTTATAGTGTCTCAGCAGTTAATTTTTACAAGGATGATTCATAATGACATCAAATAGCTCTAGCAATTTTGGTTGTGGTTTTGTTACCGCCGCATTTCTTGGTGTGTGTGCCATCACAGCCTATGTCGGTTACGAAAAAAACTGGGGTGAGCCTGTCGAATTAACAGACGCACAGCAAGCGACAAAAGAGTTTGTGTGTAATGCGGCACGCCATCCAATGCTGGATTTGCAAAGTGATTTCGAATACACAGCACTCGATATTGATGTGAAAGAAACAATCATCACAGTCACAGACGAAAACGGCGATTACGAAACGTATATCTGCCCTGGCCCAAATAGAGAAGCCACACCTGAATAATTATATATTTTTATGAGTAATAGTAAGAACACAGCACTTATTACTACCGCAGCCATTCTTAGCAGTGCCTTTGCCCTACCCGCAGCTGCCAAACTGGCTTCCGAAACAGACTTATCAGAAATTTCTGAAACTTTTGACGAAAAGGTCACTGAAATCACTAATGCGCTTGGTGACGTCCTCAGACCACAATACGACGACCGACAGCCTTAATAGTTACCCTTGAACCCCGTGCAACTTCATGTTGCGCGATCTAAATAAACGTAGGTTCAAAACCTATTTAATTTGAGTGATGGTCATTTTAAAAATGGTCGGAGTGATAGGATTTGAACCTACGACCCCTTGCACCCCATGCAAGTGCGCTACCAGGCTGCGCCACACTCCGACATTTTTATGAAATTTGTTGTAAGCAAGATGTCTTATAATTGCAACGGCTAAAGCAGATTATCTGAGCAAATCACGCAATTCTTTCAAATCGCTAATCATTTCCTTGAGCGCACGCTCGGCCTTATCACTTGGCGCATGCGCTCCACTTTGTGAAACCTGTGCGCTCCCCTTTACCACTTCACCATCGGTTGAGGGATTTTCAGGACGGCCTGCCACAGAGGCTTCATTTCCCTGCTCTATCACAGGACGTTTCATCTTAAGGTCTGCAACCTGATGTTTGGATAGACCCTTAATGAGGTTCTGTGCACCGCGAATGGTATAGCCATCTGTATAGAGAAGTTTGTGAATTTTTTTAAGGACATCCACGTCCTCTGGGCGGTAATAGCGACGCCCACCCCCACGCTTGAGTGGTTTAACTTGAGAGAATTTTGTTTCCCAGAAACGCAAAACATGCTGCTGCACCTCAAGCTCATCCGCGACCTCACTAATCGTACGAAAAGCCCCTGCTGCTTTCTTATCTCTCGCAGAGGAGCTATCTGTTTCAGAGCTATGTTGTGCTTCACTATGCATTAAACCCAACCTTTAGTTTTCGTTCATACGCTCTTTAAGAATGTGCGAGGCACGGAAGACAAGAACAGTACGTGGCGAGATTGGCACCTCGACCCCTGTTTTCGGGTTACGACCAATACGCTCTTTCTTTTCGCGAAGTGTAAAGCTTCCAAAAGATGAGATTTTGACATTATCCCCCTCTGCCAATGCATCGGAGATTTCCTCAAAAACGCTATCAACAAGCTCTGCTGATTCATTGCGTGATAATCCAAGTTCGTGATAGAGAGCATCCGCCAGATCGGCACGTGTGATTGTCTGTTCACTCATAAATAATCCCTTGTTCATGTTTTATAATTATTAAGGTTAGCTTGAAAAACCACTTTCGTCAATGGTTTAGCCGTACTTCTTCTAACCTTTTCACAACATAAAAGTTTCATGAAAGACACATAAATTAATACTTATTTAGGTTTTACATATTATATTTAGGGCTGAAATTGGGTTAAGAGGTAGATTATGAGCATTTTGAACATGATGGTTGCATTTAACAGCGCAGCTTATGATGAAGAGTTAAGCAACCTGACAATTCAAGGCGCACTTGATGGCGTAAATGCTGGCACAATAGACATTGAGGATGGAACTGGCACGCTTGATCCAGATGGCCCTCAAGTCCAGCAACTTCCTTACAGATGGGATGAACAACCTAATGCGCCTGCTGCAGTACAACTGCCATATGTTTGGGGCGATGAACCCGATGGTCCTGCTGTTCGAAATCTTGTTTACACGCGAGAACTTCCTTCTAATGTTAGTGTTGATGGTGTTCAAAACCTTGTTGAAGGGGGAGACGTTGACGCGCCTGAAGCCTCCACTGAGGAAGGTGCAGCTTTGCCTGAGACATCTACAAGTCCGCCAGATAATGAGGCAAACACAACAGATACGCCTGCTGCTGTTTTAAACAAGCACTTTGGTGCAGCCCTTGGAAATGATTCTATTGCCGTGCGTATGGATAATGGGACACACACTCTTCTTGTGAATGCAGAAGGTCAAGCTGTTGGATATTTACATTATAACGAAGAGACAGGACTTGTTCATACGCGCGTTGCAAATAGTGAAAATCCACTGCCACAGGACATTGAAAATCTGTTCACTAATGCAGAAAGTCCGCAGGTTGCCTATGCCGAGCCTACTACTGAGGAAGTTGCAACATCTGAAGCTGACGCACCAGTTACTGATGCACCTACAGAGGAATTGGCTGTTGCTTCGCAAGGGTTTACAGGACCACCCGCACCTTAAGGAGTTCTAGAAGCGTGCGAGTGCCGCACCCCAAGTAAGCCCTCCGCCGAGGGCTTCAAAAAGCAACAAGTCGCCTTTTTTAATCATGCCAGCTTTGACCGCTGTATCAAGCGCCAATGGAATACTTGCAGCTGATGTATTCCCATGCTTCCCAACGGTCATTACAACCTTCTCGTAAGGCATAGAGAGCTTATCGGCTGTTGCCTGAATAATGCGAATATTGGCCTGATGTGGGACAAGCCAGTCAATATCGCTGTCGTTCAAGTCATTAGCGTCCAAAACCTCGCCAACAATATCATTCATAAGCGAAACGGCGTTTTTAAAGACATCACGCCCCTTCATTCGAATGGCACCTGCCTTTCCTGTTGTGCCTGGACCACCATCCGTATAAAGCAGGTCTTTCAAACGCCCATCACTGTAAAGATGGGTTGAAATCACACCGCGATCTTTAACTGTGCCCTCACCCTCTTGCGCCTCAAGCACGATTGCGCCTGCGCCATCACCAAACAAAACGCAAGTTGTACGATCATCCCAATCCAATATGCGTGACATTGTTTCCGCGCCAATGACCAACATTCTTGAACACGCGCCGCTGCGTATCATGGAGTCCGCCACACTCAAGGCATAAACGAAACCCGTGCAGACTGCCTGCAAGTCAAAGGCAACACCTGGGGGCACACCAAGAGCCGCCTGCACCTGAACAGCGACAGACGGGAATGTATTATCAGGGGTTGTTGTGGCAACAATAATGCCGTCAATATCCTCTGGCTTATAACCACTGGCTTCAATGGCCTTATTTGCAGCCTGTGTGGCCATTGTCACTGTACTCTCGTCCTCGCCCGCAATGTGGCGCTGGGTGATACCAGTGCGCTGGACAATCCACTCGTCACTTGTATCGACCTTTTTCTCAAGGTCTTTATTGGTGACAATTTGTGGGGGCAGGAAACTTCCAGTTCCCGCAATAACAGAACGCTTTATACTCATGCTTAATTTTGCTCCAGTTCGGATGCGAAGAAGGACTCTTGGCTTGTCAATTTATGCAGTTCATCTGCAACACGTTTATTAAAATCATTACGAATAAGGTTAGCTGCAACCTTGACCGCATTTGCAAAACCAATGGCATCGGCGCTTCCATGGCTTTTGACGCACACACCGTCCAGCCCAAGGAACATACCACCATTGTATAAGCGCGGATCAACCTTTGCCTTCAGTTTCTTCAAGGCTGGCAAGGCAAGCAAGCCGCCCAGCATTGCCAAAGGCGATGATTTAAATGTTGTACGCAGATAATGTTGTGAGAGTTTGCCCACGCCCTCGGCCGTTTTAAGTGCAATATTTCCTGTAAATCCATCGGTGACCACAACATCAACTGTGCCAAGCGGAATATCGTTCCCCTCAACAAAACCCTTATATGTACCTGGCATTTTTACGCGTGAAAGAATAGCATGTGTCGCTCGTAATTCCTCATGCCCCTTCATGTCCTCTGACCCAACATTGAGGAGCCCGATACGTGGACGCTCATGTCCCTCTGATATTTTTGCAAAGACAGCCCCCATAAGCGCAAATTGCACCAGCATTTCTGAGTCGCACATAAGGTTTGCGCCCAAATCGAGCATCACCGTGCGTCCCGTTTGGCTAGGCAATACACTTGCAATCGCAGGTCTGCGGATTTCGGGTAAACATTTTAAAACCATTTTCGCCATCGCCATAAGCGCGCCTGTATTTCCTGAGGAAATCACGCAATCAGCCTCACCGTCTGAAACGGCATTAATGGCAAGGCGCATTGATGAGTTACGCCCTGTACGAAGGGCAACGCCCGGACGTTCGTCACTTTTGACGTAGGAATCTGTATGAAAAATCTCTGAAGCAGCCTTTAGAGCGGGATACTTGCTAAGCACTGTGCGAATCTGCCCCTCATCACCATATAATTTGAATTTAAGTGTCGGGTCTGATTTTAGAACAAGCGCACATCCAGGAATAGTTGCCTCAACCCCTGCATCACCACCCATTGCATCAATTGCCAATGTTACGGACTTTGTCACAAAAACACCCTTATGTCAGATTTATAAATTTGAACTGGTTTCTATTCATACAGGCTATTCTTTTACCAAATGCAATTACACATGAAAAGAGCCTAAAAAACAAAACAGCCCACATGGATACACGCGGACTGTTTAACAAATGCATGGGTTTAAAAGCGCTTAGTCGCGGACTTCAAGAACCTGTTTGCCTTTATACATACCTGTTTTCAGGTCGATGTGGTGGCGGCGCTTAGGCTCGCCTGTATTTGAATCTTCAACCCAGTTCACTGAAGTCAGGGAATCATGTGCACGACGGTTATTGCGTCGTGAAGGGGTCGTTTTTCTCTTTGGAACAGCCATTTTCTTATCCTATAAATTCTTTTGTTAATCTGGGGTCATGCCTCAAGTCGCACAGTGTTAACGAATTTGCGTTGTGATTGCAAGACTTTTTCACGCAGAATTTTAAGCCTTATCATCACTCTTTGGCACTTGTAGCGCACGAAGCGCCTCAAAGGGGTTGCCATACCCCTTCTCCTCAGGCTCTTTTTCTTGTGCATGTGCCTCATCAAGGGTTACGCCATCCTTGTGTGGATACGGGTTGATGCCTAGCGAGAGAAACTGTGTGGCTAAATGTGCCAAGTCAATTTTCCCATTTTCCATGGTTTCAGGGTCTTCGCTTTCCTCTAAAACAGGCAGCTCGTCCATGCCATGTTTCTTAATGGCGGCCTTTTTCGCGGCTGAAAACGGAATGGCCTTTGAATAATCTGCATAAAACGCGTCAAAGTCTTCTTTGATTTTTGTTTTGATAGGATCAAGAGTAACAACACATTTTTGTGTAACTGTGGCGCTTACTGTACCAACAACCTTCACTGTGTGTGCGCCTTTCGGGCAATTAAGCGTAAAGTCAGCCTTTACGTCTTTGCATTTATCAACATCCAGATAATCGGCCAATTCCTCCAAAATATCCGCCTCAGGTGAAATGCTCACCTGCACGCTTTCATCCATATCACGCGTATCAAATTTATGTGTCCATGGAAGTACTTTAGGTTCTTGTGGTTGTTTAGGCGACATGTGAAACCTCCTCAGGTTTTGTCTTATATTCATTGTAAGCCTCTAGCGTATAGGCAAGAAGCGCGTTAACTTGTTTGGCGCTTACATCATCAGCATTGCTGCCATAAACATTGCGCTTCAAGGCCTCTTTCAAAAGCTTTTTTTGCTCTGTGAGTTTATCCTGCTCAAGAGCCTGTGCATAGGCCGCTGTCCGCCCCTTAAAGGCTGTCATCATCTTCTTCATATGTTTGGGCATCCCCATATCCCCAATACCAATCTCGCGCAGGGATGTCTCCATATGCGTGAAGAATACATCAAACATGGCTTGGCGCAGTTTCTCATCCGCCGTTGTCATCATACGCAACGCCAGATGCAAACTCATAATATTAAAACGCCCGTCAAAGCTGTCCTCTACGCCATACTCCTCATAAAGCTTTGGCCTGCGCATCCGTGCCATAATATCGTGATAAATAGTTTGTGCCTGTCTTTCGTTCGGGGATTTTCGTTTCAACCAGTTCAACATGATAAACTTTACTTATATCCTTTTGCCAATAGAGCACTATGTTTAGAAGATAGTATTGATAATCGCAAGATAAAGACGTAAAAAGGTGGCCATGACATATTTCAAATCACTTGGTGCTTCGGCCCTCATCCTGACCTCAACTGCAATTCTTACCTCATGCACACCTGTGCGCGAAACACACGGCAATTTCCTGAAAGATTACCAGATTGCTCAGGTCGAGGAAGGTATCGACACACGCTCAGACGTTGTCAAAAAACTAGGTAGCCCGACAACCGTCTCCCCCTTCGATGAAACCGTCTGGTTTTATCTGGGACAAAAAACAGTCAAAAAAGGTATCTTTGATCCTAAACTTGAAGGCGAACGCGTTGTTCTCGTCAAATTTGATGACACAGGTGCTGTGCAAACAGTGATGGAGGTCGAACAAGACCGCCTTGATATTCCCCTGTCCGATGACAAAACAAAAACAGGCGGTAATGAAATCGGTATTCTTGAACAGGCCCTTGGCAACCTTGGGAAGTTTAACAAGAACGGCGGCGGCACTATGAGCGCCTCCGACCTTTAATTATTCGTTTACTGGCGCTTTCCAGCACTGCATTGCATTTGATGCATAAGCAACGACACACAATGTTTCTGGGTCACCCTGAGGTCTGAATTCTACAACCCATTCACTAAACCCTCTTTGGCCAACAGGAATTTTATAATTTACACTATCAGGTGTTGCTACTTTTAACGCCTGACCGTCGGGTTCACTTTGCTCTTGTGTATTTGACTCATCATTAAGAACTACATCTTCTCTTTGTGGACCAAAGTCTTCAGGTGATGGATTACATCCTGCGAGTAAGCCTGATGCTGCTGTTAAAAATACGACACTACTTTTCATTTGAACGCTCCAAAATTAAATTTGACATAAAAATATACAGATTATTAATTATGTCAACGATTTTCTTGGAGCCACAAAAAAAAGCCCCATGATGAGGCTTCCTTCGTTTTGTGTATTTCTAAGCTATGCTTACAGCTCACCTGTCATAAATTTGGCAACAATGGCAACTAAAAGGATGGCAACAATGTTAGCAATCTTAATGAGCGGGTTCACCGCAGGGCCAGCCGTATCCTTGTATGGATCACCAACTGTGTCACCTGTAACGGCCGCATGATGAGCATCAGAGTTTTTGCCCCCATGATTGCCGTCTTCAATGAACTTCTTGGCGTTATCCCATGCACCACCACCTGATGTCATGGAAATGGCGACAAACAATCCTGTGACAATCGTCCCAAGAAGAAGTGCTCCAAGGGCCTGGAAGGCCTGTTCTAGACCAGCTAATCCCCATACTGTTCCAAACAAAATGATAGGAACAATAATCGGCAGAAGCGATGGCATAATCATTTCGCGGATCGCAGCTTTTGTGAGCAGGTCAACAGCACGGCCATATTCTGGCTTGCCCTTCCCTGTCATAATGCCTTTGATTTCCTTGAACTGACGACGGACCTCAACCACAACGGATGCGGCTGCACGGCCAACGGCTGTCATTGACATGGCACCGAAAAGATACGGCAACAAACCACCAATGAAGAGACCAATCACCACATAAGGATCTGTCAGACGGAATTCGATGTCTGCAAATTCTGGTAGGTAATGTTTGATTTCCTCAGTGTAGGCTGCAAAAAGAACAAGCGCGGCCAGACCAGCTGAACCAATCGCATACCCCTTTGTCACAGCCTTGGTCGTATTCCCAACAGCATCAAGTGTATCTGTTGTGTTACGTACCTTTTCTGGCAATTCTGACATCTCGGCAATACCACCGGCATTGTCAGTCACAGGACCAAAGGCATCCAATGCCACAACCATACCCGCAAGTGAGAGCATTGTTGTTGCAGAGATTGCAATCCCGTAAAGACCACCATAAAGGAAAGCCGCATAGATACCGCCACAGATAACAATCACTGGCAGGGCTGTTGCTTCCATAGAAATGGCAAGTCCCTGAATGACGTTTGTTCCATGACCAGTTTCAGAAGCTTTTGCTACAGAGCGCACAGGACGGTGTTCTGTGCCTGTGTAGTATTCTGTAATCCAGACAATCAAGCCTGTAACTACAAGACCAACAACAGTACAAATCAGAAGATCTTTCCCTGTCATCACATCACCAGCATCACCTGCCATCGCAACTGTACCTTCAAACCCAATAAAGTTATTGAGCAAGGCATAAATCAGGATGAAGGAGAACACGCCAGAGGCAATAAAACCTTTATAAAGCGCGCCAATGACTGTGCCGCCTTTACTCAGTTTTACAAAGAATGTCCCAATAACTGATCCGATAATACAGGCCGCACCAATCATGAGCGGAAGCAACATCATGCTTTCAACCGCGCTTGCAGCAAACACAGAAAACGCAATCAGCATTGTTGCCACAACAGTCACTGCATATGTCTCGAACAAGTCAGCGGCCATACCAGCACAGTCCCCAACATTGTCACCTACGTTATCGGCGATAACGGCTGGGTTTCTTGGGTCATCTTCTGGAATGCCTGCTTCGACCTTACCAACCAAGTCAGCCCCAACGTCAGCACCTTTTGTAAAGATACCGCCACCAAGACGGGCAAAGATTGAAATAAGTGACGCACCAAAACCAAGACCGACAAGTCCTTCGAGTACGGCACGTGTGTCATAGGCTGTATGCTCAACAAGGATATAGTAGTATCCAGCAACACCCATCAAACCAAGTCCAACAACAAGCATCCCTGTGACCGCACCTGATTTAAAGGCCACATCAAGAGCAGCTTTCAGACTTGTTTTTGCGGCTTGTGTTGTACGCACATTGGCCTTAACAGAAACGCGCATCCCGATTTGGCCAGCAAGACCAGAGAGAAACGCACCAATGACAAAACC
Organism: Micavibrio sp. UBA2137; assembly: GCA_002328415.1. Lineage (GTDB taxonomy): Bacteria > Pseudomonadota > Alphaproteobacteria > Micavibrionales > Micavibrionaceae > UBA2137. The sequence goes on from DCXL01000004.1 coordinate 453,380, forward strand.
AATAGCAACGTGAAGACCAAGCAAATACCAAAGTCCGGCAGCAACAACAATTCCGACAACCGAAATTGCCTTATATTGTCTGTTCAGATAGGCCTTTGCCCCTTCTTGGATAGCCTCTGCGATTGATTGCATTTTTTTGGTACCAGCACTCATTGCCATCACACGACGACCCACCAGTTGACCATAAATAAGCGCAATCACGACACAGCAAGCTATCATGAGATAAATAGCATCGAGTTCCATGAAAAATTCACTTTCTTTAATTATTTAAGTTAAAACATAGACATAGTTAAACTGAACAAATGATACATTAAAAATTGTGACACGCAAGGTAGCGCTATTGAACAACCCACAGCCATGATGTAGACATAGTTCCCATGAAAACATTTTATCTCGCACGTCACGGTGAATCACAAAGCAACTTAGAAAATCTCTGCGCAGGAGGTGGATACGATTCTCCCCTCACCTCACTAGGCCATGAACAGGCAAAAAGTCTTGCACAACGCATCAAGGATAATAAGGACATCTCTTTTGATGTCATTATCCATAGCGGTATGCAACGTGCGCATGAAACGGCCAAAGCCGTACATTCTCATTTTCCCCATATTCACTTTGAAAAACACGAGAGTTTTATGGAACACCATGTTGGGGATTGGGAAGGACAGAAATGGGCGGATATTGCGCCATTATGGCTCAAGGGCGAAAACCCACCTAACGGCGAAACTTGGGGAGATTTTCACAAACGCATCTCAAGCGGATATGAAATATTGAAGTCTCGTTATAAAAGTCCGCTTATTATTGCACATGGTGGAATTGTGAAGGCAACGCATGATACATTCGGATTGCCCATTGAGGATCATATTCCAAATACAAGTCTTTACAGGTTTGAAAAGAATGACAATCTGAAATGGACGGCCACGCTTCTCTAAGGCAATAAAAAAACCCTTGGAAAGCCAAGGGTCTTTACTCTCTCACTTATACTTATTTAAATTTATACGCGGCGCTGGGAGACCACTTGCAAAAGAACGTCGTTAATTACGCCGTCACCCATCAAATCATGTGTAATCACACTCAAACGGCGTTTGACTTCACTCACCTGAATAACACCACCTTGCATAGCAGCCTTGTAATTCAGCACACCGTAAAGATCCTGAATGTAAGCATCTGTTAATCTAGGTGACAAACGCTCAACCTTTGTTGCCATTTCAGCATCTTCAACCTCCAATGAGACAACCAGTGATACAACTTGTGAAACACCACGCTGATCAACAATGGGGAGTAAAAGCGGTGAAAGCTCAACGTAATGCAGCTCTTTTTCAATGAGCGAATCAGAACTTGCGACCTGATCCTTTGGAATTGACGCATCTGCGTCATTATTCATGAATAGATAACCACCTATGCCGCCACCACATAAAAGCAAAACAGCCATTAAAATCAATAACTTCTTCATTATTATTAGTCTTCTTTTGTAAGAATTTTCCCAACCTATGTATTAAGTATGCAAGGAAAGTCTTAATATCCCGTAAGGAATAGATAAAATTTGATAGAAGTTAAGGGGCTTAACAATGTTCAACCCTCCTAAAGTCGGTTGAGACACGCATAAATCATAAATATTAAATGTGTCTGGCATCAACCAAGTTTACGCAGGTTGAGCATTTAAAAAGGAAGGTTGAGTATTAAAAATTAATTTCTAACCAATTTGGTCACATTATCAAGCACAGCGTTGACCAGTTTTTTGGCGCTAGAATCATAGAAACTATCTGCTATCTCTATGTAATCATTGATAATAATGGGCGCGTCAATGTCATCATGGTTCATAATTTCATAGACACCACACAGCAAGATGGACTCGAGCAATGGCTCGACTGATTTAGCTGTTTTCAGGGTCGTTTTATCGTCTTTGGCGTTCAAATTCTTATGTACGATCTCGCGCAAATCATTAACTTTTGCGTCCACGCCCTGAATGATGCCTGATAGGAGTGCCTGATCAGGTTGTACAAAGGTCTCGTCATCGACTGTCATGCCCGCACGATGTTCCAGATATTCACGTGTCGTGCTTTTGGCATCCTGCTCATTAATTGTCATTTGGTAAACGGCCTGAACCGCATTCAAGCGTGCTGAAATCTTCTGGGCTGTCGCAGAGATTTTTTGTGTTGAGGCGCTCATTTGACCGATACTCCGTATTTTTGGCGAATACCAAGCATCTGTAGAGCCGCCAAGGCCGCCTCGCGCCCACGATTTTGCTGTGCAGGATCAGCGCGCTCTATGGCTTGCGCCTCTGTGTTTACCGTCAAAATACCGCACCCTATGGCTAAGTTGCGGTTTACAGACATGTCTTGCAGGGCTTGATAGGCGGTATAGGCAATCACCTCATCATGGATAGTTTCGCCTTTTAAGATACAGCCCAAGGCAATATAGCCATCAAAATCCTCATCACTATCCTCAGCAAGCGCAATGGCCGCTGGAATTTCCAATGAGCCATGGACATCAATCGTCTCAAATGTGACCCCATATTCTTTAAGTGTTGCAATCACACCGTCCACAAGGCGATCAATGACAGCCTTACGATAAGCGGATTTCACAATCAGGAAATGAGCGCCCTTCACGGGTGTTTTTAATTCAAAAATAAGCGATTCGTCTTTCATGCGTTTTCTTATCCCTGTTCCTTGATATAGGCAATTAAATCGTCAATACGTGCGACCTTCATATCATGTGCACGCGCAAAGGAAAACAGGCGTTCTCCGCGTGCCATTTCCCCATTATCATCCAGAATTTCACAAATAACGGCGCTTGGGTGACACCCTGCCAACTTTGCAAACGCAATGGAGGATTCGGTATGACCCTGACGTGCGCTTAACCCACCTCTGTCTGCAACAAGTGGAAACACATGTCCAGGCGTTGCAATGTCATCGGCTGTCGCGCTTTCAGAAATGGCGGTCGCTATTGTGTGCGCACGATCTGGTGCGCTAATACCTGTGGTTACACCCTCTCGCGCCTCAATAGAGACCGTAAAACGTGCCTGATTTTCGTTGAGATGACGTTGTGGCTGAAAGGATAGCTCTAGCTTTTCAGCCAATGCGGGTTCAATCGCCAGACAGACAAGCCCGCCTGCCTGCTTTGCCATAAAGGTTAAGTTTTCTGCGCTAGCAAATTCGGCCGCAACAACAATATCGCCTTCGTTTTCGCGATCCTCATCATCAACCACAATAATGGGTTTACCACGTGCAACATCAGCAATCGCCTTGGGGATTGAGGCATAAGGTGAAGATATATTTAAAGGTGTTTCAAGGGGCACAGTTTTCATGCGGCACGCCCTTCCAACATGCGGGCAACATAACGCGCCAACATATCAACCTCCAAATTGACCTTGTCGCCCACTTTGCGCTCAGACAATGTTGTGTGCGTCCATGTATGGGGAATAATGCACACACCAAAGCGATTATCATTAACCTCATTCACCGTCAGCGAAATCCCATCAAGGGAGACAGAGCCCTTTGAAGCGAAATAGCTTTTGAGGTTTTCTGGTACTTCGAAGGTAAAGCGCCATGAATCACCATCTTCATTAAGCTCAGTAATCGTTGCAAGAGCGTCTACATGACCAAATACCAAATGACCACCCAGCTCGTCACCCATGCAAAGTGATGGCTCAAGATTGATTTTCGTGCCGACATTCCAGCTTGATATATTTGTTTTTTCAACCGTTTCAGGTGACACTTCCATGACAAAGCGCCCCTCCCCAAATTCAACAACGGTCAGGCAAATTCCCGAGCATAGAATTGAGGATCCAAGCTGGTATGTATTTTGCGGAAGGTTTGAGCTTATGGTGATGCGGATATTGTCGCCTTGGCGCTCAAAACCGGTAATCTCACCCACATCTCTGACAAGTCCTGTAAACATGGGAGTTATATCGCGTACTTTGGGCCAAATTTCAAGCTTTAAGAGGCTTTTTTCTTAGGAAGCGTGTCCAATTCCTGCACTTCTTCTAAAAACTCGTGAAAATCCTCTGGATTACGGAAGTCTTTATAGACAGATGCATAACGGATGTAGGCCACCGCATCTAAACTTGCGAGCGCCTTCATAACGTAACCACCAATGGCACGCGATTCAATTTCAGGCTCGCCCAACTGCTCAAGCTGACGGACAACGCCATTGGCGGCGCGTTCTATCTGTTCAATACTCACAGGACGTTTACGCGCTGCAATCGTCATGGAACGGATAACCTTCTCACGGTCAAAAACTTCCTTCTTGTCGCCCGCTTTAAGCACAATCAATTCACGTAACTGCACACGCTCAAATGTTGTAAAACGTGCCCCACAGGATGGACAAGCACGGCGTCTGCGAATGGTCGCATTTTCCTCGGTAGGACGTGAATCCTTCACCTGACTTTCGTCATTTCCACAAAATGGACATCTCATAAATTTTACTCTTCCTATCTCTTTTCTGTCATTGCGAGCAAAGCGAAGCAATCCAGTTTAGATTGCCACGGATGTTTGCACACCCTCGCAATGACGCATTAATACCTGTTCTACCCGATTGAATTTTCGTAAATGGGGAAACGGTCGCACAAAGCTTTGACCTTGGCCTTAACAGATGCCTCAACATTGGCGTTCCCTTCAGCGCCATTTTGCTTCAAGCCCTCGACAACCTCAAGAATAAGGGATGCAATCTCGCGCCATTCATCTGCACCAAAACCACGTGTTGTGCCTGCTGGTGTGCCGAGGCGAATACCTGATGTCACAAATGGGCTTTCTGGGTCAAACGGAACGGCGTTCTTGTTGCATGTAATACCTGCATGCTCAAGCGCCAGGTCAACAACCTTCCCTGTCAGACCAGCTGGGCGTAAATCAACAAGCACAATGTGGCTGTCTGTCCCGCCAGAGACGATATCAAGACCGCCTTGCTTCAGCGCGTCAGCCAGAATACGCGCATTATCGACAATCGCTTGCGCATATGTTTTGAATGACGGCTGAAGTGCCTCACCAAAGGCCACAGCCTTGGCCGCAATCACATGCTCCAACGGGCCACCCTGAATACCTGGGAAGATTGCGGAATTCAGCTTTTTGGCTGTCGCCTCATCATTGGTCAGGATAATTCCCCCACGTGGACCGCGCAGTGTTTTATGTGTCGTTGATGTCATTACATCCGCATAAGGAAACGGTGATGGATAAGCCCCACCTGCAATAAGACCCGCATAATGCGCCGCATCAACAAAGAAAATCGCGCCAACCTTATCTGCGATTTCGCGGAAACGTTTCCAGTCAATCACGCGCGGATAGGCCGATGCCCCCGCGATAATCATTTGTGGTTTATGCTCAAGCGCCAAACGCTCAACCTCATCATAATCAATCAGCCCATCTGATTCCTTCACACCATACTGAATGGCGTTGAACCATTTGCCAGACTGGTTGGGCGCGGCCCCATGTGTCAGGTGACCACCTGCATCAAGGCTCATCCCCAAAATTGTGTCACCAGGCTTGAGTAGCGCAGTATAAACACCTTGGTTCGCTTGTGATCCAGAATTAGGCTGAACATTGGCATACTTACAATTGAAGAGCTTTTTAATGCGTTCAATCGCCAGATTTTCAGACACATCCACATGTGCACATCCCTGATAATAACGCTTACCCGGATAACCTTCAGCATATTTGTTTGTCATGACCGAGCCCTGCGCCTGCATCACCGCACGCGAGACAATATTTTCAGAGGCAATCAATTCAATTTGGTCTTGTTCGCGCTGAAGCTCGCCTTCAATCGCCGCAAACACCTCTGGGTCAGCCTGCGCAAGCTCTTCTGTGAAAAATCCATCTTTTCTTAAATTATCAAATTTCATAACTTGTCCCATATACTTTCTCCTTAACTAGATTTTTTCGACTCTAGCGGTATGTCGTCCGCCTTCAAATTCTGTTTCGCTAAATTGCGTCAAACAATCCTTGGCCACATCCACACCTGTTAAACGCTCGCCCAAGACAAGCACATTGGCGTTATTGTGTTGTCGTGCCAGTTTGGCCATCAGCCCGTGTGTGCAAAGCGCGGCACGCACATGCTTATGACGGTTGGCCGCCATTGAAATGCCAATGCCAGACCCGCAAATCAAGACACCAAACTCGGCTTGCCCCTCTTTCATGGCATCTGCCAATTTGTGCGCAAAATCAGGATAATCAACAGAATCAGTACTTTCTGGCCCTAGATCAATCCACTCATGTTCACAACTTTTGATAAGTTCTTGCTTCAGGTGAAATCCTGCATGGTCCGAGGCGATAAGATATTTCATAAATTCATATATAAAGAGGGCTTAAGACCCAATCAATCCTTTTTTCTTGAGCACATATTCAAGGCGCTTAATGGCATTACGCTTGAGCATAGCCTCGCCTGCACTGGCTGGACCTTGCGTTGAAACCTCGGTCAACGTCTTTGTGTCCATGGCCGTGACCTTCACCAAATTGCCGAGGGGATGAAATTCGACAATAATTTCACGCCCCTTTAACGAATTTTCTGTCATGCTATTATTAAGCGGTAAATAACGATAAAGGACAAGAGCCCCATGCAAAAACGCCCTGAATTTATGTGGAATGATCCCCTGCGACTTGACGACCTTCTTTCCGAAGAAGACAAGATGGTGCAGAAAACCGCCCATGATTATGCCCAAAACAAGCTTCTGCCTGGGATTATCGAGGCTAACCGCCACGAAAAATTTGACGCAAATATCATGCGAGAGATGGGAAAACTCGGGCTTCTTGGCTCAACCATTGACGGCTATGACTGCCCAGGTGTGTCCGAAACAGCCTACGGACTTATCGCGCGCGAGATGGAACGTGTGGATTCTGGCTATCGCTCTTGCCTGTCCGTACAATCCTCGCTAATCATGTACCCGATATATGCCTTTGGAACAGAAGCGCAGAAACAGAAATACCTGCCCGCCCTTGCAAGTGGTGAAATGATTGGGTGCTTTGGTTTAACTGAACCCGATGGTGGCTCTGACCCTGCAAGCATGACCACACGCGCCAAATCGGTGAAGGGTGGCTATAAAATCTCAGGCGCAAAACAATGGATTACCAATTCCCCAATAGCTGACGTCTTTGTTGTCTGGGCAAAGGATGATAATGGCGACATTCGCGGCTTTATTCTTGAGAAAGGCATGGATGGTTTAACTGCCCCCAAAATTGAGGGCAAATTCTCGCTCCGTGCCTCTATCACAGGCGGCATAGCAATGGACGAGGTTTTTGTGCCTGAGGAAAATCTTCTTCCCAAGGTCAAGGGGTTACGCGGTCCCTTCTCGTGTCTCAACAAGGCACGCTATGGCATTTCATGGGGTGTAATGGGCGCGGCCGAGGCCTGCTGGCACATTGCGCGTGATTACGTGATGGACCGCAAAGTGTTTAATCGTCCATTGGCTGCCAATCAATTGGTGCAAAAGAAACTGGCCGATATGCAAACTGAAATTGCACTTGGCCTTCAGGGCGCGTTGCGTTTGGGGCAACTCATGGACGCAAAAGATGCAGCACCCGAGGCAATCTCACTGATGAAACGCAATAATTGTGGCAAGGCACTTGATATTGCGCGTATTTGCCGTGACATGCTGGGTGGTAATGGGATTGCCGATGAATATCACATTGTCCGCCACATGATGAATTTAGAGGCTGTTAATACGTATGAAGGCACACATGACATTCACGCCCTTATTCTTGGACGCGCGCAAACAGGCATTCAGGCGTTCAGTTAAGCGATTTTATTTTCAGGGACTGATGCGTGTGCCTCATCCACATAGCTAGCAAAACGACGAAAGGCCTCACGTGCTGATGGATTTTCAGCAACAGCTTCAACAACTTTCTTGAAATCTGAGCCACAAGGGTGCAATCCGGTAAAGGCACGCGTACAATCGGCAAGTTGCTCTTTTTCTTTATTGGATAAAGGCGCATCCAAGGGCTCTTTGAGCGAGATAGTATCCCCTGCCTGAAGTGTTGGCTCTAATTCTTCGCTTACAATTTCACCTGAGCCAATTTCAATCTCGGCTAATTGCTTGCGAATATCGGAAAAGTCATAGCGTTGAACACGGTCAAAAAGATCGTGAACCATTCGACCAGAACCTCTTTCTGCGTTTCTGTCGCGCACATTTGCAACTGATGTTATGACGTTTGCAATCTCGGCTTTGACGTCATAATCCATGCTATCAAAATCAAAGCCATTCTCCATAAGGACTTCTTTGATATCGTTTATTCCTTTCGTACCCATATTTACGAAAAGGCGTAAATCATCTTCAGTCAGAGAGAGAAGTTGGCCATTTAAAAAAACATGCTCTCCAAACAAGACGTTTGAAAGGCGCGTATTAAAAGTATCTGTTGTAAAAGACACTAGGAAATCAATTTGGTCTTCTGAAAGCTTGGCCATAACACCCTCTTTAAAATTATTTCGTAAAATACATAAAGAAGCGATGTGTTTATGTCAATAAAAAAGGGCTACGAAATAGCCCTTCTTTAAAAAACTAACTCTATCAGAATTGTTATTCACCCATGAATTGGGATTGCGCGTTCCAGAAACGCTCAAGCATACGCAAAGTATCGGCTGTATCTTGCAAACGCTCGTCTGTGAGTTTTGTCCCATCAAGTTTACCTTCATGGCGGCGGAACATCTCATCAATCAGCTTGTGTAGATCCATCCCCTTATCCGTTAGCTTCACACGAATAGAGCGCTTATCATGTGGCGAGCGTTTCTGCTCGATATAGCCGTTCTCGGACATCTTTTTAACATTGTAAGACACGTTTGAGCCTAGGTAGTAACCACGAAGCGTCAATTCGCCAACCGTCATTTCATCATGGCCGATGGAATGCAAAATCATGGTTTGCACGTTATTAATATCCTGAATACCCTTACGGTCGATTTCTATCTTTACAACGTCCAAGAAGTAACGGTGCAGACGTTCGATAAGTTGAATGGCATTATAATATGGCGTTGACATGAACGATAGTCTCCAAAAAATTCTTCAAATGTTATGATACGCATGAATGCACGAAAGACAAGCAGTCTCTTTTACATTATATAGTTTTAGTAAATAAAGCGTTTATTTTCGACATATCTAAATCCTCTATTTTATCTGGTATCCATTGCGGGTTTTTATCCTTGTCAATAAGGAGCGCACGCACACCTTCAAAAAAATCAGAGTGACGCATGCAATATTTGGCTAGCTTCAAATCACGGTGACTGACCGCCTCGAACCCTTCATCGCTCGCCATCATAATATGGCGATAGGCCAGCATAAGTGATGTTGGCGATTTAGACTGCAGTAGCTTTGATTTTTTAATAGCGCCCTCTAAATCATTGTTTTTTAGTACTTTTAACATTTCGATATCTATCGTATCGGTAATATTACTTCCCTCTGGTGTGGTCGAAAATCTATCGAGGCAAGTCTTCACATCATCTTCGTTTTTTGCCTCTGATAAGACGACTTTAAAATCTTCAATCTTATCCGCAGGCACATAATGCGTGGCAAGGTTATAGGTGATTAAATGAGATGGATTGGCAATCACAGCGCCCGTTAATCCAAAATAAAGATCAAGCCCTTCACCCATCTGTGCCAGATAATAGGCACCACCCACATCTGGGAAAAAGCCAATGGCGGTTTCGGGCATCGCCCATTTTGTGTTGTCCGTGCAAATACGATATTGGCAGGCATTGGCTACACCAACCCCACCTCCCATGGTCACACCGTCCATAATGGCGACTGTACATTTATCCGAGCCAAACAGACTTCTATTCATTTCATATTCAAGCTTGAAGTAAGCATCAGCCAGTTTTGGATCTCGGCTCCCAAGAGTGCGGGCGGCCTTGATATCGCCCCCTGCACAAAAGGCGCGCCCCTCACCCGTAATGACCAAACCAAAGGCGTTTTCATCAGCATGCATGGCATTAATTGCAGCACTTATGCCCTCAATCATCGACATATTAAGCGCATTGAGCGCCTCTGGACGATTTAAATGTAGCTGGTGCAAAGGTTTACTTTGAATTGTGTTTAGAAAACTCATATGATGCTGGTCGTTCACTGACTGATATAAATTGACTTAAAGGATGGATAAATGGCCGCCACAAATCAAGCAGATTTACCCTATCGCATGCGCCGTCTGCGCAAAACACCCGCTTTACGTGACCTTGTGCGCGAAACACACTTAAGTGTAAAGGACTTGATTTATCCAATTTTCACAGAGGAAAATCTAGACGAGCGCGTTGAAATTTCTTCTATGCCAGGCGTTTACCGCGAGACAGAGAAATCACTTGCAACACGTGTGAAAGAAGCCGCTGACTTGGGTATTCCCGCTGTAATCCTGTTTGGCGTGTCACATCACAAGGATGAAAATGGCTCAGATAGCTTTAAGGCAACAGGTCTTTTTGCACGCATGATTAAAATTGCCAAAGAAGCCGCGCCGGACATCAGCGTGATTGCCGATGTATGCTTTTGTGAATACACAGATCACGGCCATTGTGGGCCGATTGCTGAGGATGGTGATGTTGATAATGATGCAACACTTATCAATATTGGCAAGCAGGCCGTAAATGCGGCCAAGGCTGGTGCGGATATTATTGCCCCTTCTGGCATGATGGATGGCACGGTTGCCGCCATTCGTGCGGCGCTGGATGAGGCAGGTTTTACAGAAATTCCCATTATGGCCTATGCCGCCAAATTTGCGTCCACCTATTATGGCCCTTTCCGTGATGCGGCGGGTTGTGCGCTTGGAAAGTACGATCATGTGGCCAAGGATCGTAAAACCTACCAAATGGATCCAGCTAATGCGCGCGAAGCCCTGCGCGAGGTCGAATTGGATATCGCCGAGGGCGCCGATATGGTTATGGTGAAACCGGGTCTTGCCTATCTTGATATTCTGGCCAAAACAAAGGATAGCTTTAGTCTGCCAACATTTTCTTATCATGTGAGCGGTGAATACGCGATGTTGAAGGCCGCTGCTGAAAAAGGCTGGTTGGAGTATGAAGCCGTTATGATGGAAACACTCCTTTCGTTCAAAAGAGCGGGGGCAGATGGCATTTTAACCTATACAGCCCTTGACGCGGCGCGCATCCTGCGTAATGGATAAGACAAACAAAAAAGCAATTTAACGACAAAGACTAGAATTTATGAAATTTCCTGAATTAGACAGCGCAATCGACCTTTCCGAAATGGAAGCTAAATGCCAGAAACAGTGGGAAGACACTGGCATCTATAATTATGACGAAAATTCCGAGAAGCCCCTCTTCTCTGTTGATACGCCCCCACCTTATGTCTCTGCCGCGCATTTGCATGCAGGTCATGCCATGTCTTACACACAGGCTGAAATTCTTATCCGTTATAAGCGCATGCAGGGCTTCAATATTTTCTACCCAATGGGCTTTGATGATAACGGCCTGCCGACAGAACGCTATGTCGAGCAAAAATATAAAATCAATAAAAAGAAAACTACCCGCTCTGAATTCCGCGAGCTTTGCATCAAGGAAACCAAAGAAGGCGGTAAAACATATGAGAAGCTCTGGCGCTCTCTGGGCTTGTCCGTTGACTGGGATTTGCGCTACTCCACCATTGATGAACACTCACGCAAAACCGCGCAAAAATCCTTTATCGACCTTTACAACAAAGGCCTTCTCTACCGCGCGAATGAGCCTGTGCTCTGGGATACACATTTTGAAACGGCCCTCGCGCAAGCTGACTGTGAAACCATTGCCCGTAAAGGGAAAATGTATGACATTGCCTTTTCAGACCCAGATAGCAACCCGCTCGTAATTTCAACAACACGCCCAGAACTCATTCCTGGCTGTGTTGGACTTTTCTTTAACCCAGATGATGAACGCTACCAGCACTTGAAAGGTACGAAAGCCACGGTGCCGCTTTTTGATTTGGAAGTGCCTATTCTCACCTCCGAGGATGTTGATAAGGAATTTGGAACAGGTTTGATGATGTGCTGTACCTTTGGGGATGGCGAAGACGTCAAGAAATGGAAAGAAAACAAGCTTGAAACTCGCATTGTCATTACACCAGATGGCAAGATGAATGAAAATGCTGGGCGCTTTGAAGGCATGCAAATCGTTGAGGCACGCAAGCATATTGTCACCGACCTGCAGGAACAAAACTTTATCACTGGTGAGAAAAACGTCGATCAGAACGTAACTGTGGGTGAGCGTTCCGAGGTCCCTGTTGAATTTGTGATGGAACCGCAATGGTTTATCAATCTGCTCGATCACAAGGAAGCCTTCCTTAAGCGCGCACAAGAATTGAACTGGTTTCCAGAACATATGAAGGTGCGCTTGGAGCATTGGGTTGAAGGTTTGAAATATGACTGGAATATTTCGCGTCAGCGCTTTTACGGCGTTCCCTTCCCTCTGTGGTATGTCGAAGAAACAGGAGAGGTCATTGTGGCTGATGAAAGCGACCTGCCTGTTGACCCGCTTGAAAACACGCCACCTAAATGGGCACAGGAAAAATATGCAGGCATGACAATTGTGCCTGAAAGCGACGTCATGGAAACATGGATGACCTCCTCTGTCACCCCGCTTATCAATTCCAACTGGGCGGAAACGCCAGGGCGCCGCGGCGGTAAAGATATTTACCCCATGAGCCTGCGCGTTCAAGCCTTTGAAATTATTCGTACATGGCTCTTCTACACTCTTGCAAAATCACATTTCCACACAGACTCTCTTCCGTGGGAAAACGTCATGATTTCCGGTTGGGGTCTAAACGAACAAGGTAAGAAAATCTCTAAACGTGATTTAGAAAAATTCACTGATGAAACGGGCTATAACCGCTACGACCCAGATTCTCTGATTAAGAAATTTGGTGCTGATGGCCTGCGTTACTGGGCGGCCAATTCCCAACTAGGGCGTGACTTGCGCTTTCATGAACGTGACGTAAAGGACGGTCGTAAAGTCGTTGTCAAACTCTGGAATGTGGCACGTCTGGCTTTCATGTATATGGATGAATTTGACCTACAAACTGAAACCGTGCCGTTAAACGAACGTCCTGTTGAGGATCAATGGCTCATGGCTGAAATGTCAAAACTAACAAAGCGCATGACAGAGTCCTTTGAAAAATATGATTATGCCACTGCCAAAGAGGCTTTGCATAAATTCTTCTGGATTTCTTATTGTGATGATTATCTGGAGCTTGTGAAAACACGCTTCTGGGAAAACACAGCATGGGACGAAAAGGATACGCTTTCGGCCAAATCCACATTGTTTGAATCACTACGCATCTTGATTGGTCTTTTTGCACCTTATCTGCCTCATATCACAGAGGAGATTTATAATGCAGCCAACAAGTTTGGAGAGGAATATACATCCCTTCATGTGACACCGTGGCCAGAGGCACAAGAAACCAATTTCACGCGTGAAGAGGACATGAATGTCATTCTCAAAACGCTTTATGCCGTGCGCAAACTCCGTACAGAACGCAAGATTGGTCAGGGCGCACGCCTTGAACAGCTTGTGATGCAGGTAGCTAACGGGGATGATTTAAAAGCCACTGTTGAGAAACTTGATGTATCACTCTTAGGGGCCGCCCGTGCAGAAAGCCTGACCTTTGGTGATGGTGCCTTTGAAACAGGCATTGACGGGTTGTCTATAGACATCATTCCTTCTGAAAATGTTTCCTAATTATTAAGATTCTTCTCATATAGTTAATATGGGTGTGAAGGCGCGCGCGGGGCTTGCCCCGACGTGCCATACAAAGTACACTATTAGTGTCAGAGGCTTTTCTTATCCTCACCCGCATTTTTTTACTGCGTCTTAAAGCCTGTTTTCAGGATGAATACACTACTAATATAGGCACTACATATATGAAGTTTATTGGCTTTTTACTCGTTTTCGTTTTCACATTTGGCGGTCTACTTATCGCCATGGGGTTTGATTTTCATCATTTCGCAGGATTGATGACAGTTATCCTTATCGCTATGCCTGGTGAATTTATGATTATCTTTGGCGTGGCCTGTGCGGCCTTTATCATTGCCAACAGCACAGATGATATCAAACATACGCTGAAATACATGAAGGCGATTAAACAGCCCAATGCCCACAGTAAAGAAGATTATATGGATTTGCTTGGTCTGCTTTACTCAATCTTTAAATTGGCCCGCACAAAGGGTTGGTTGGCCGTTGAACAGCATATCGAGAACCCAAATGAAAGTGCGCTGTTCCAGAACTTCCCACGCTTCCTGAAAAACAAGGCAGCGGTTACTTTTATCTGTGACTATCTCCGCATTATCTCTCTTGGGAATGATAATCCGCACGAGATTGAAGCCCTGATGGACGAAGAAATTGATACCATTGAAGCTCATGAAACACATCCTGGTCATTCTGTTCAGACAATGGCTGATGGTATCCCTGCTCTTGGTATTGTGGCCGCAGTTTTGGGTGTTATTAAGACAATGGCCTCTATCACCGAACCACCTGAAATTTTGGGTAAGATGATTGGTTCTGCCCTTGTTGGGACATTCCTTGGTGTGTGGTTGGCTTACGGATTTGTTGGCCCTATTGCGGGTGCCATGACAAACCGCGCTCATACCGAAATCATGTATTACAGATGTATCAAGGTTGGCATCTTGTCATTCTTACAAGGCGCTGCTCCTCAGGTTGCGATTGAATTTGCCCGTAAGTTTTTGGCACACGAAGTTCAACCGAGCTTCCTTGAGTTGGAAGAATACGTCAACGAGCTTCCTAATCCTGCCTAATAGTCGAGCGAGAGATTTGTGACGAACAAAAAGCAACAGGAAGAAAATGCTAAACAACCCTTAATCGTTAAAAAGATTAAGAAGGGTGATGGTGGCCACCATGGTGGTGCTTGGAAAGTGGCCTATGCCGACTTCGTGACGGCAATGATGGCCTTCTTCTTGCTGCTCTGGCTCTTGGCGGCCACAACAGACGCACAGAAAGAAGGTATTTCCAGCTATTTCGACCCCACTGCCCCTAAAGTATCACAAAGCGTAAGTGGTGCTGGTGGCGTGCTAGGTGGTATAGCCATTACCAAGGATGGTGAAATGATCCGTGACGCGGAGCAAGAAACCCCAACAGACTTTGCACCTATCTTTAAAGATCCAGAGGAGTTGCAAAAACGTCAAGAAGTCTTGTCTGATGTGAGCGAGGCAACCGACAGCGCCCTTAAAAGAGAACAAAAACGTCGTGAAGAGCAACAATTCGAGCAACTGAAAAAACGCCTTGAACAAGCGATCAATAGCGAACCTGACTTGAAAAAGCTGGTTAAGAATCTCAAGATTGATATCACCGACGAAGGCTTGCGTATTCAGATTGTTGACCAACAGGGTGAACCCATGTTCCCAACTGGAAGTTCGAACATGTTTGATAAAACGGCCAAGCTTATGGCGCTTGTTGCAAAAACGATTGAGGACATTCCAAACAGTATCTCCATTCGTGGACACACCGATGGACGCCCCTATCGTGGCTCTGGTGACTATTCAAACTGGGAACTGTCTGCTGACCGTGCCAATGCCTCGCGCCGCGTGCTTCTTGATGAAGGCTATCCAGCTAACAAAATTGCCAACGTTGTTGGTAAGGCTGATACAGACCACTTCATTAAGGATAATCCACTCGATCCACAGAACAGACGTATCTCAATTATTTTGCTACGTGAAAGCGCCTCTAATGATGGCGTAGGTGTAAACTCCAATAACAAGGCCGATGCGCCACGTACATATGAGCGCTCTCGTGGAAATATTCAATTTCCATAAGCATTGACTTTCATATTCAAAAACGCTAATAGTACCTTATGGTACTGCGTAACTTTAAGCCTATAGATTATAACCAAGGAGCCTGTCCTTATGGCGAGAATGCTGTCGCCAAACTTACTGTGCTTTATAATCGTGGAAGCCACCAACACAGATATGACCCCGAGCTAGATAGAGCCACACGCTTTCAGCTGATGCGCGAACATGGCTTTTACCAAATTGAAGGACGCGCCATTATCCCCACGTGTGCCTCCTGTCATAAATGTGTTCCTCTTCGCATTAACGGCGAGAAAGCAATTCCAAGCACATCACGTCAAAATCGACATTTAAAACAAATGCAACGCTTCTCTTACGACCTTATTGAAAGCGGACGGGAAACACATGAACATTTTGCCTTATTTTCAAGTTACATGCGTCAAAGACATGCTGGCTCAGAAATGAATGACATCTCACGTGAAGATTTCATGCGTAAATCAAAAGTTAGAACGCATGCCTTAGAAGTGCGCGACATGGAAAATGATAACGCATTGGTTGCTTATGCATGGGTCGATATGCACGGCAATGAAGCGAGCTTCGATTATCTTTGTTATGATGTTGATATCAGCAAAAAAGAAGGTCTAGGTACCTTTTCGTGGTATGCCCTTATTGATGTGTGTCAGCGCCATGATATTGAATACATGTACGATGGGATCTGGGTCGAGGGTAGTCCACAGATGGATTACAAAAAGAAATTTCCAGGACAGGAAACACTCGTAGAAGGTAAATGGGTCGATTTTGACCCTGATATACATATTGAGCGTTGCGATGCAGAAGATATTCTCGACCGTTTACTTGAAAATGGGTTGGAGTAAGTTTGTATCATGCGCGGAGCCACTTTTTCATTTATATCGTTACCCGAACATCCCTGTTCCTATCGCGAGGGACAGAGTAGTCGTATGACATTGCTTTTCAACAGAAATCAAAAAGGTGAATCAAAACTAATAGATAGAGAAACCAACTTTCACTTGATGCGCGAACACGGCTTCTTTCATAACCAAAATATGCCCTTCCTTTTTACTTGTAAGGATTGTAATAGCTGCGTGCCTTTGCGTATAAACACGGAGCGCATAAAACCAAGTAAATCAAGGGAGAAGCGTCAAAACAAATTTTTAGATCGTTTTGAGCCTCACTTTATTACACCAGAGGATGTCACCGACGAGCATTTCAGACTTTTTGCAAATTATCTTGTTGACCGTCACCCAAAGTCAGGTATGAACGAAATGTCTCGTGAACAATTTCTAGACGAAGCTTTTAAATTTTCACATGGGTTTGAAATGCGGGATACCGAAAACGCTGATAAGCCTGTTAGTTAAGCTTGGATTGACATCCTCGGCAATGAAGCTAATGGTGGGTATATGGTTTATGATACGTCGCCTGATGCTGAAGAAAGTCTTGGCACGAAAACGCTTCACGCCATGATAGATGAACTTAAAGAAAAAGGCGTTCAATTCATCTATTGTGGTGCATGGATTAAGGATAATCCGAAAATGGGTTATAAAGAAAATCTTCCCGGTCTAGAAACATTTATATCAGGTGGGTGGGTTAGATTTGATCCTGAACTGCATACACAGCGCACAGATACCCTCGATATTCTATCCGAATTGACAGACAAAGAACTGGATATGAAGTTCGATTAAATTAAAGTCCCAATTCTTTCTTCAGGAAACTCCACACTTTCTTGCGCATATTACGGTCTGGGTGGCAGCCCCGCTCTTTCCAATACGCATACTGATCTGGTGTAATCCCAAATTGTTCGCACGCCTTCTCGGATGTTAAAAACCCATTATTTTCCGCACCTTGTACGATTTGCCAAAAAGAGTCACGCGCCTCAACACTGTTCCAGTTTGGGGCAATCCACGGTTTATAGTTTCGAACAGACATTCGAAAAGCTACCAAGGCTTTATGTTTAAGATCATCCATGAATATGGAAACTAGAAGACTTAAGACTCAAAATCAATCAAATTTATTATCCCGTGGGAAACCATTGGGTGGCATGCGCCCTGTTTGCGCGCGTTTACCAATCCAAGGCGTTAAATCCTCAACCGTTGTTTCACCGCTTGCGTATTTGTAGGACAGTCCCTCTGCGCTTGAAAAGGCCTTGGCATCACTAATGCCACCATCCTTGTATTTCTGAAGGATTACGCCCTTACCACGCGACATTTCAGGTACTTCTTCCAATGGGAAGGCTAGCATTTTTCTGTTCTCACCAATGGTGGCCAGCATGTCTGACCCATCAGGCATCGGCACGCAAAGCGCCGCTCTCACCTTGCCAGAAACATTCAATATTTGTTTTCCTGTGCGTGTTTGTGCCAACAAATCATCTGACTTGACGATAAAGCCGCGCCCATCGCTTGCGATGATAAGGCGCTTATTGCCTTCTCGATAGATAAACATATCAACCAGCTCAGCCTCATTCGGTAAATCAACCATCAAACGCACTGGCTCTCCATATCCGCGCCCTGGTGGCAATTTATCACCGTTCAAAGTGTAAAAACGTCCGTTTGAGGCAAAGAGCAATATCTTGTCAGTCGTCTGAATTTCAAGAATGAATTTTTCCTTGTCTCCATCCTTGTATTTTATGTCCTCGGCCGTGACATTGTGTCCCTTCATCGCCTTAATCCAACCTTGCGCAGAACAGACAACTGTCACTGGTTCTTTCTCAATCAGCGCCTCATCCAGATCAATATCAATATCCTCTGGCTCGCTTCCGATTTCTGTGCGGCGTTTTCCAAGCTCTGTTTCTGGACCGTATTCATCTGCCATGATTTTGATTTGTTTCTTAATGACCGTCCATTGACGCTGTGTCGAGGCAATCAGCTTTTCCAACTCATCGCGCTCCTGCACCAAGGCATCATGCTCTGTGCGGATCTCCATCTCTTCGAGTTTACGCAAGGAGCGCAAGCGCATGTTCAGAATGGCCTCGGCCTGCACCTCGGTTAGCTTGAACGTCTCCATAAGGGCTATTTTCGGCTCATCTTCCTCACGGACAATACGAATGACCTCATCAATATTGAGGTAAACAACCAGATAGCCTTCCAAAATTTCAATACGGTGGAGAACCTGCCCTAATCTGTGACGTGATTGACGCACAAGCACTTCTTTGCGGTGTTCAAGCCATGCTTGAAGCACTTCACGCAACGTCATGACCTTTGGCACAAGCCCATTATCAAGCACGTTCATGTTCATGGAAAAACGGTTTTCCAAATCTGTGTCACGGAAAAGAGCCGCCATCAAAATTTCTGGGTCGACATTTCTGTTTTTGGGAACAAGCACAAGGCGTATATCTTCCGTACTTTCATCCTGCACATCATCCAGCAAGGGAAGCTTACGGTTAATGACAAGGTCGGCGATCTTCTCTATCAGTTTTGACTTTTGCACCTGATAGGGGATTTCGCTCACAATAATCTGGTACTGCCCCTGCCCTAAATCTTCACGTTCCCATTTGGCACGCACACGGAAAGAGCCCTTACCTGTTTCATAGGAATGGGCAATGCTTTCAGGGGACTCAATCAAGATACCGCCTGTTGGAAAATCTGGTCCTTTTACAATCTTGGCAATATCGGCATCAGTAGCATCCTTGTTGTCCAACATGTAAAGCATAGCCTCAGCTAGTTCATGCACATTATGCGGTGGGATATTTGTGGCCATCCCCACGGCAATCCCTGTTGCGCCATTGGCCAGGATATTGGGGAAGTTGCCAGGAAGAACAATCGGCTCTTGCGTATCACCATCATATGTCTCGCGGAAATCAATGGAGTCCTGCTCAATCCCCTCAAGCAGACGCAAGGCCGTCTCAGTCAGTTTGGCCTCTGTGTAACGCATGGCAGCGGCGTTATCACCATCAATATTCCCGAAATTCCCCTGCCCGTTTACAAGCGGGTAACGCACGGCAAAGTCCTGTGCCAAGCGCACAAGCGCATCATAGACCGACTGGTCACCATGGGGGTGGAACTTACCAATCACGTCACCCACAACACGGGCTGATTTTTTTGGGCTTTGATTAGGGTTCAACTTCAACTGATACATCGCATAAAGCAAACGGCGATGCACAGGCTTTAACCCATCACGTACATCAGGCAACGAACGGCTCATAATGGTGGAGAGCGCATAAGAAAGATAGCGATCCGACAAAGCCTCACTGAATGGAACGTCCATCACAACGTCTTCAGGGGGTGTCGGTGCAGAATTTTGAGCCATAGTGAAATTTCAGTTTAGGAATTTTGTTAAATCTGGTTATTCTTTTTGACAAATTGTTCAGCCAAACGCAAGCGCGCATCGGGAACGCCGTGCGAATGTTGTGCAAAAACCCAGTTTTCAAGAAAAAAGCCTGTCAGCGCAAACCCTGTTTCAATATCTTCTGGTGTTGCCGATAATTCCTCGTCACGATATTTTGATTTCAGAAATTCAGGCATAACCAGAAGCTTATCCTTATAAAGTGCGCCTGCTGATTTTGAGACAGCACGCCCGGATTTTGGGCTCACATAAAGCAAGTGATCATCCCCATTTCCAGAGGCACAGCGCGTTAAGTCAATGGCAAAGCCAAGCTCTTTCAAAAGCGCGATCTCCCACATGATATAGGCTGCAGCCCATATCTCACTATCCAATGCCTCAAAAAGAGCCAAAAGCCCGTGAAAAATTTGCGGATGATTTTCGCGCTCGGGGATGGCGCGTTCACATAAATGACAGGCGGAAATAACCGCCATCAACTTCAACCGCTCATCAATATAATGACCTGACCAATTCTTGATGCTTTCCAACTTGAAGTGTCCCAACTGGTCATCAGATTTTGCCTGCCAATGCGCATGCACATGGTGTCCCAGTTCGGAAAAAATTTTATTTTTAGAGGAACCTGCCCCATGCAGAAAGCCTGCATGCTTACCCTGTCCCTCTGTCATAAGGGTCAACACCGCCCCATTTTCACCATGGGGACGCGCCAGCAAAACAATTCCGTTATCTGTCCAACCTTCCATGAAGATAAGCATAACGAATAATCAGGTTTTGAAAACGGCAGGAGATGAATAAAAGCGCGTTATACAGCGACTTTTTTCTTTTGAATTTTAATCACATCATCATAGGGCAGACACGGTGTCTGCTTACTCAGTCGATCCAGTAATTCTTCACTGGTTTCTTCCATGAAAGGATGTACCCAATCTTTTGCGATATGGCTTATCGGATTGAGGAATTGTGCAAGCGTATGAAGTTGCGGATATGGCAGGCTCATGAACGCATTTTTGGTAACTTCCTCATTATAGGAAAGCAAAAGCAATTCGCACGCATAAGGCGCGTTTAGTCGCGTTGAGATTTTACCCATATCGATTTCGATGTCTTTGAGAAGTGCAAGGAACGGAACAGGATAAAGTTGCGTTTTGACACAAAGAACTTGGCTTAAGGCTAATTCGTCCAAGCTGGATTGTTTGGGGTCACCCGTAACCCAAATATCAGAAGCTTTTATAATCTCAATCTCTGAACCTTTAAGCTTCTGTCTTGCCTTGGACAGTGCATCGACAGGACCACCGTGCCGACTTTGATATTGAGCTTCTAACCCAATTAAAATCATGTCTACGCTTCCCGCTAATTTTTATATTAGCTAAACGTACTATAAAAAATGAAAAAATGCAAAGTTTTTAAATTACCAACTTCTGACAGCGCCAGAATCGACGTGAACAAAGCCTGACTTACGGTAATATCCAACGCCACCTGCACGCAGGCTTTTGGCAATATCTCTTACGCGCGAGGCACTCACATCATCCATGCGGATATCAACGGCCTGCCCTGACATATGCAGGGATTGCTTGGCAACTTTACCACTGGCCTTACTTAACATTTTATTGGTTTTAGGAGAGCGGTAGCCAGAGAGAACCTTCAGCGGCTTTGTTGAACCAGACATGCGATGCACTGCAACGGCAATATCAATAACACGCGGGTCAATTGGAAAAATATCATTCGTACGGTGATCACGAAGCGTATAGTTAATGCGCTCAAACGCCTCTGGCAAATATTGATTACCGACACGGTAAAGACCAGAAAAGCTTTCATGTGTGTGCGTATTAAATACCTCAAAGCTGTAACGCCCATCAGGTGCGGCAGCCATAACAGGATTTACACCAACCGCTGAAACAAGTGCCGCAGCAGAAAGTGTAAGAGAGCCCTTTAAAAGAGCGCGGCGATTGAAATCCTTATCATTAAGAAGATCTTCAAGAGACATATATTTTGTACCCGTAAACTTTATAAATTTATTTTTTTGGTGAAATAATCGTCATAAGAAATATGAGAGACGACCTTTTTTAGTATTACAATAAACTGTTAACCATTCGTAAAATTTAGATAAACATCGTGAGGAAATTCACGTGCTGTGTGAAAACACTTCTTTAAGTTATCAAAAACTATCCCCATTACGCAAGCATTGTGCATAAAAAATATGGAACTTTTTCTAAAAGACTTTCCATATAAACTAAAGGGCTTGCGGTAACGCAATCTCTTTATGAGTTTTTAAGGCGTTCACAAGCTGGGCATCCCAATCATAAATATCAGGGCTAAAGATTAAATCACCGCGATCATCTAACCAAATACTTTGATAGATAAGGAATACAGGAAACTTATTTGCTGCAACTATATCGCGCATCTTTCCCGCCTCTAATAATTCCTGAACATATGTTGGTGACCAGTTCGGATTATCTTTTAAGATAAAATTGGCAATTGCTTGGGGGCGCGACATACGAACGCACCCAGAGCTAAGTGCACGTGCGGAACGTCCAAACAAATCACTGCTGTTAGTATCATGCAGAAAGATATCATAACGATTGGGCATCAACACCCGAATTGATCCAAGCGGGTTATTCGCACCAGCCTCTTGCACAATACGAATGGATCGACGTTCTGACTCCGTCATAGCCGCCCAATCAAGCGAGTCCGATGGCAATTCAAGTGCATCCGCGCCCCACCCTGCATAAAATTTGACGTTTTTATCATCAAGATAATAAGGGTTCTCAATCAGTTTAGGAATATAATCCTCGTTACGAATAGTCTTGGGAACAGTCCATGTCGGATTAAAACGCACGCCAGTGACCTTGGCCTCGAAAGCCTCAGTCTCGCGTCCACGACGCCCAACAACAACGGGCATCTCCTCAACAATTTGCCCATCTTCAACAGCCCATAATGTTTGTGCTGGGATATTCACAACAATATATTTATTTGGCTTTTCAGGGTTAAGCCAACGAAGACGCTCCAAATTGGCAATAATCTGGTCAATTTTATCCATGCGCGAACGATTAAGCGCGCGTAGGGTTTGCTCACCAATCAACCCATCAGGGCGCAGACCATTCTCATGCTGAAATGTCATAATGCCACGAATAAGCGCATCATCGTAACTATCATTATAAGGATCAGCCTTCATGCCTAAGCGATAACGAATATTGTGAACAACACCATGCCTATCACCTGGGCGTAGTGTCCCGTTTATGCGAATGGGCAGGACATGCTCCATTGGGTCAGGCTCGTCCAACTCGTCAATGCGAGACACCAATTCCTTTTGCAAAAGCTTATAGAGTTTGCTTTGAGGCGCAAAAGCTTCTAATGCCTCACCTGTATCGCGTTCGGCACTGACAAAACTTAAAATCGCATTGGCAGAAGAAGGACGACGCCACGAGGCAGAGCTTTGGCCAATCTCATTTGGGGCAACACGCATACCTGTCATGTCACGTCCATAACGCACAATAGCCGCCGAAATCATAACATCAAGGGGCGCTTTATCCGCTTCATGTTCGCTCTGCAACAATTCAAAAAGTGTGCGTGTCAGGTATTTATTTTTATTAAGCCCATGCTGCCAAGCATCTTCAAAAGCAGAAATCACGGCTTCCTGTGAACGGTCATTTTGCCAGACAGGTTCATAATTGCGCGCCGCATAAAATTCAACAAAACTCGCCTTGTCTTCAATTGGCAACTCTGCGATGACATCGCGGGTTAACAAGGTTGCAATATCAGCGGCAATCTGGCTTTGCGGATTACTTTGAGGTGGTGTTTGCGCTTGGACTAATGACGAAAATGTCACAAGCATGACGCAGACAATAATGTGAAAGATTTTTAAGATCATGAGCGATTATTTTTATCAGCACGGTAGAGGACTTCATCCAGTATATCACGAAAGGCCACCGCATTTGCAACAAAGGGCACGGCTATTGAGCGTGTGCCTGTTCCACGAATGGCCACAATCCCATACCCCAAAAACTGCCCGATTAGGGTACGCTTGACTTCCACGCTCTCAATGGATGAAAAGCGAATTTGAATTGTATCCAAATTCATTATACCAAAACGCACAATGACACGGTGGTTTGTTAATATTAAAAGCAGGAATTTGCGCGTTAATGCTGCCATCACAAACATCACGAAGGTCACAAAGCCTAAAAAGACACCTAACTGCCACGCCTTCAAACCGATCACAATCGCAAGTACAAGAACGGCAAAGGCCTTCCAATAAATACCCGATGAAATTACACCTTCGGCAATAATTGTCTCATCTTCACGCAACGATAACTCCGCATAGCGCGGCGAGCGTGGCATAGATGAGTGTTGAGGTGCTGTTGTCATTTAATATCGCTATTTAAGTCTCTGGCTTTCTCAATGGCTTTGCGGATAATGATGGGCCGCGCGAGTGCTGGCAAAATAATATTCCCAACGCCCATACCGTGGACGCGCACACGACCATAATCAAAAATACGCCCCAAAATACCTTGAAGAAAATCAACGCTTTCGATGCGGTCGATACGCATTTCGATAACCGCACGTGCGACAAGGCCCCGCTTGTAAATCATACGGAGATTGGTAATCGCAATTTCCGTTGTCGCCTTTGTCACCATCATCTGGGCAAAACGCAAGACACCAAACAGGAAGAATAAAAATGCGACCAACTTGATGGCAGGATGAAGCGCACGAAATGTATCAAACAGACCCGCATCTGGGGCTAAGGCGTAACCACCTAGATTAATGCCAAACTTTGATTGAAAGTGAAGCGAACCGAAAATAATCATGAACGCCAGAAAAACACCCATAAACATCTGGAAAAACGCAACGACATCATACATCCAGTGAAACTGTCCGATGTGAATAATTTTTTCTTTATCCGCGAGGGACTGTTGCACATAGAGCATGGATTAATCTTCTCCAAATGAAATGCCAAGTAACTTGGCGGTTTTTACGAGTGTATCATTGGGATCGACATCTTGGTAGGCGGCAATCGCATCTTCAATCGCAACATCCACAACTGTTCTATGTTGCCAAGCTACCATACGGCCAAACTTACCCTCTGCAATTAAATCAACGGCCTTAACGCCAAAGGCCGAGGCAAGAAGCCTGTCATTATATGTAGGCGAGCTACCACGTTGCACATGCCCCAAAACGGTCACACGTGTTTCCGCACCAGTCAGCTCGGCAATACGCGCGCCAACATAATTCCCGATACCTCCATAACGCTTTTCACCACCAGAATAAGTGACCTCAAATTTCTCACCCTTCTCAGTTTTAAGCGCCTCGGACACAACAACAAGGGCAAAGTTACGGCCACCCTCCATCACATCCTTAATTTTCTTGGCGACTTTCTCCATCTTGTAAGAAATCTCAGGGATAAGAATAACATCCGCACCACCTGCAATCCCCGCGTGAAGTGCAATATGCCCTGCGTCACGACCCATCACTTCCAATACCATCACACGGTCATGAGAGGCCGCCGTAGGTTGCAAGCGGTCAAGCGCCTCGGTCGCAACTGAGACTGCCGTATCAAACCCAACAGATGTTTCGGTTTTGCCAATGTCATTATCAATTGTTTTAGGAATACCAACCATGTTGATACCCCCCTTCTCAGCCAGCTTTTTCAAAATGGCAAAGCTACCGTCGCCACCGATTGTGACAACAGCGTCCAGATTAAGCTCTTTAAATCCCGCGACAATTTCATCCGAGCGGTCTTTTTTCGTGC
Source organism: Micavibrio sp. UBA2137 (assembly GCA_002328415.1). Classification (GTDB taxonomy): domain Bacteria; phylum Pseudomonadota; class Alphaproteobacteria; order Micavibrionales; family Micavibrionaceae; genus UBA2137. Next base: position 479,090 of record DCXL01000004.1, read on the forward strand.
CATCAGGCATGGGGAAATCAAAAGGATTACCTTTATTGGTTGTCCCGAGAAGCGTACCGCCCATGCGCATCACATTGCCGTCAAATTCATTAGGATCCAAAACCTTGTATTGAGGTGGCTTTTGAAGAAGGCCATGCGTGCCATCTAAAATGCCAACAACCTCCCAACCACGAATATTTGCGCTATGTACAACAGCGCGAATTACAGCATTTAATCCCGCACAATCGCCGCCACTTGTTAAAATTCCAATACGTTTTGTCATTTTTTTCCTGAAATTAGCGTTAAATCATTAAAATCGAACTTATAAAAGCAATAGAAATTTGGTAAACTATTTGTCCATAAAGGAAAAGATTAAAATAATATCTTATACTTTTCAAAAATAGAGTATAGAGGACACATGGAAGACGAAGAAGCCCTACGCGAAAAACTCGCCGAATTAATTGTTGAACATAAGGCGATGGACGCTGCAATCTCGAATCTTTCAGAGAGCTCGGTTGTGGATGCATTGCAGCTGCAACGCTTGAAAAAGCGGAAACTTCAACTCAAAGACATGATCCGCACAATTGAAAGCCAGCTTGTGCCCGACATTATCGCTTAAACTTTCTCAAGGATATATCTCTTATGACACACGCACACGACGCCCCTCTGGTAAGTGTAATTATGGGCTCTCAAAGCGATTGGAAAACAATGAAACAGACTCATGCTATTCTGGAGGGTCTGGATATTCCCCATGAATGCAAAATCGTATCGGCCCATCGCACACCTGACCGCCTTGTCAACTTTGCCAAAAGTGCACGCGAGCGTGGTATACAGGTGATTATTGCAGGTGCTGGTGGGGCTGCGCATTTGCCCGGTATGGTGGCCTCAATGACATCTATTCCAGTCCTTGGTGTTCCCATTAAATCAAAGGCGTTAAAGGGTATGGATAGCCTTTTATCGATTGTCCAAATGCCTGGCGGTATTCCTGTAGGTACACTTGCTATTGGCGAGGCTGGCGCAAAAAATGCAGCTCTGCTTGCCGCAAGTATCCTAGCCAATCACGATAATGTTATTCGCACAAAACTCGACACGTGGCGTGCCGAGCAAACAGATGCCGTTAAAGAACATCCAGAAGATGATTGAGCAATGACAGACAAGCCCTTTCAAACATTAGGTATTTTAGGTGGCGGACAATTAGGCCGCATGAGCGCAGTTGCCGCATCCCGCCTTGGTATTAAATGTGTGGTTTACACAGATGGCGAAGATCACCCCGCTTCACATGTTGCTGCCAAAACCTACGTTGGCGCTTATGATGATGCTGAAAAGCTCAAGGCCTTTGCGCAGGACGTGGATGTTGTCACCTATGAATTTGAAAACATTCCACTTGAAACGCTTGAAATACTCTCAAAACTAAAGCCAATTTATCCTGATCATAAACTGCTTGAAGTTGCCCAAAATCGTATCGCAGAAAAAACATATTTGAACGCGATTTCTATTCCGACAACACGCTGGATGAAAATTGAAACAGCCGCCGATTTGAAAAAATGTTTCTCCGAATGGGACTGTGAAAACCTTATTATTAAAACGACACGTTTCGGTTATGATGGCAAGGGGCAGGCTAAAATTAAAAAGTCAGATGATCTTGATAAGGCCATCACACAATTTGGAGACCAAGAGCTTATCGCAGAGGAAATTGTCGATTTTGAATGCGAGATTTCGGTTATCGTTGCACGTGATAAGGATGGCCATGTCGAGACCTATGGTCCTGTCGAAAACGAGCATAAAAACCACATTCTCTCTGTAAGCAAATGCCCAACACACATCCCCTCGCCCATAAAGGTGCGCGCTGCAGTGCTGACTGAAAAACTGGCAAGCGAACTGAATTTACGCGGTGTGCTCACACTCGAATTTTTTGTGACGAAGGATGGGCAGTTGCTAGCCAATGAAATTGCGCCGCGCACACATAATTCAGGGCACTGGACAATTGATGCCTGCACCGTAAGCCAGTTTGAAAATCATGTGCGCACGGTATGCGGCTTACCCGTTGGCATGCCCATACAACACAGCAATGCCCGCATGATTAACCTGATTGGTGATGATGTAGAGGATGTTGCTGGTTATCTCTCACAACCCAAAACATGCGTGCATCTTTACGGCAAAGCCGAAACACGCGCAGGGCGCAAGATGGGGCACGTTACGATTTTAGCGTAAAGCTCGCCTCAATCGCGCGAGAAGATTTATTCTCATGTGCTTTCAGAAAAGCATCCATCTCCTCAAACGCAACGCCGTTTAAATGCAAAATCGCTTTGGATACACTCGCATCTCCATAAAGCGTCTTAGTTTGCGCAAGCGCCTTGCGCACAACCTCTTCAGAACAACCAGTAATCTCTTTCACAATGCGCTCAGCACGCTCCACTAACTTCTCGCAAAAGAGTTTCACATCCACCATGTACCCATCATAGACATGTCCCATCAGTGTCATTGCAGCCGAAGTCGAAACATTCAGCACAACTTTGTGTGCTGTCCCTGCACCCAGTCGTGTTAATTTACCACCAGGTTCTTTCGAGGATTTAAGGTAAACAGGATAGTCAACAAGCGAGAGCAATTCGCCCGCCTCATCATTGGTAAAACCAATTGTCGGGATATCTTCGCGTGCAAATAAAGTCGCCAACACATTAGTAAACGTTGTTTTCCCGCTGACCGATCCCAGAATTGCGATATCATTTTCAGTGGCCTGAAAATGTTCAAAAAGCGACCACGCATATTCATTTTGGTCAGACACTTCCATGTAATCACGCAAAAGTGCGTCATGGCCTCCAAGAATTCCTGAATGCGACCGCGATGTTGGAAACCCAAATGTGGGGTAAAGTTCAGCCAGTTCCTGAACCAAGGCACGCGCCGTTGTACCCGCCCCACCTGTTAATAGACGTCCCTGCCTACTACCTAATTGCTCTGCCATTTTCTCAATAGCAGGAACAAGTGCATCACGTGCAGCACATACACTGGCAACAGCCTGCCGCTCACTTTCCAACAGACATTGTAAAAAATCAGGGAGACTTGCAAAGCCATTGCTTTGACAATCAGCCGCACAACGATCGAGCTGTTCAAGGCTTTCTTTTTTAAGAAACCCTCCATGATGAAAGAGCATACCGTTGGTCAGCAAATCCAGACAGATTTTCTGCGACGTGCCTGCACCCATGCGCGTTGACCCGCCAATAGGCTCGGGCGGCGTTTCCAAAAAGATATGTGTTTCGGCAAGTTCTGCAATAGGCGCGCCCTTATTATTGGCAATGGCAATTGTAAGTGCCCCGCGCTTGCGCGCTTCTCTTAGCGCCTCCTCAACAACGGGTGTCCGGCCACTGGCCGAAACGCCAATGAGGATGTCCTTTTCAGTGATACCCAGACGTCCAACTTCAGCCACAGGATAAGCCCTATCATCTTCACCTGCCTCAATGGATTTTGTGAGTGCATCAAGTCCGCCTGCCACAATGTAATCAGTTCGACTGGCTGGCCAACCATGCGTTTGCAGCTCAATCAAATTTTGCACGCACAGGCGAATGGATGTGCCTGCACCAACCACAATAATGCGTCCGTCTTGACTTTTTTTAAGAGTATCAGCCCCTAGACGTGCAATATCTGAAATTGGCGCGAGCTGACTTGCAACCGCATCAACAGAACGCAATTGATATTTCATCAAAATATCAAGTAATGCAGTTGCGTCTTTGTTATGAATGCCTTTGGCCTCGGCATTGACTTGTTCTGTGGTTAAGCTGGATAAATCTGCCATATCCCAAACGCTATCCAAAATTAACTGCATATGAAAGCAAAAAGCACCTTGCACACACAGGTTCTTGATTGTTTAATGCAGGGGCTTGGAACAACCAAAATCCAAAGGTTATATGAAGATGCCAAAGAAACTTGCCACACAAAATCCATCCAACATGCGCGAGGAAAGTGACTCTCTTGGGGTCGTGCCCGTTCCTGCTGACCGCTATTGGGGGGCACAAACACAACGCTCAATTCAGAATTTCCGCATTGGTACAGAAACAATGCCCGTGCCTCTTATCCGCGCTCTTGGCATTATCAAGAAATCAGCCGCCATGACGAATATGGAGCTTGGCAAGTTAGATGAAAAATTGGGGCAAGCCATTATTCGTGCTGCTGATGAGGTCATCGAAGGGGCGCTGAATGATGAATTTCCGCTTGTTGTCTGGCAGACAGGGTCTGGGACACAATCCAACATGAATAGCAACGAGGTGATTGCTGGCCTTGCCAATGAGCAATTGGCAGGGAAGCGTGGCGGGAAAGATCCCGTTCACCCCAATGACCATGTGAATATGGGACAATCCTCAAACGACACTTTCCCAACAGCCATGTCGATTGCCGCGGGAGAGCAATTACATCACGCGCTTATCCCTGCCCTAGAGCACCTGCATAAGGCACTCTCTACAAAATCAGAAGAATTTAAGGACATCGTTAAAATTGGCCGTACCCATATGCAGGATGCAACACCGCTTACATTGGGACAGGAATTTTCAGGTTATGCCCAACAGGTGAAATACGGCATTAATCGTATCAAGGCGTGCATGCCACGCGTCATGGAATTGGCGCAAGGCGGCACGGCAGTTGGGACAGGTATTAATTCAACAAAAGGCTTTGCCGAAGGTTTCGCGGAAAAGGTTGAACAGTTAACAGGCTTGCCCTTTAAATCTGCCCCAAATAAATTCGAGGCACTTGCCGCACATGATGCGATGGTTGAATTGTCTGGCATGCTGAATGTGATTGCAACCTCGCTTATGAAGATTGCCAATGATATGCGCTTGCTTGGCTCTGGCCCACGCTGTGGTATTGGTGAAATTTCATTGCCTGCCAATGAACCTGGCTCTTCCATTATGCCTGGTAAGGTTAATCCGACGCAGTGTGAGGCCTTAACAATGGTCTGCGCACAGGTCATGGGCAATCAAACAGCCGTTTCTATTGCAGGGTCAAACGGGCATTTTGAATTGAATGTCTTTAAACCTGTTATTATCTACAACGTCCTTCAATCTATTCGCCTTCTCGCAGATGGAATGAACAGCTTCACTGATAATTGTGTTGTCGGGATTGAGGCAAACAAGGGACGTATTGAAACGCTACTGAATGAGAGTTTAATGCTGGTCACTGCGCTTAACCCTCATATTGGCTATGACAATGCCGCTAAAATCGCCAAGAAGGCACATGCTGATGGCACAACATTGAAACAAGCTGGTATTGATTTGGGGCTTTTAACGGAAGAGCAATTCAACGACTGGATTGATCCCAAATCCATGATTGCGCCCAGTGAATAAGACTTCAGATAACGATCGGATTTTCGGTCACGCCGTTGTTAAGCGGTCGGTTACGCTTAATGGTCATCGCACCAGTATATCATTAGAAGAACCGTTCTGGCTGCATCTGCATGACATTGCCACATCACAAAACCGTTCGGTGAATAATCTGATTTCTGAAATTGACGAATCACGCGGCGAGACAGGGCTATCAAGCGCACTTCGCCTTTATGTTCTTCACAAGTTGACGTAGGCTTGCTTATCTAAGAAAACCGCCAACCGCATCAAGCAACATTTCTTCTGGCTTTTTCTGCTGTGGTTGCTGCTGTTGCTGTGTCTGGTCTCCAGAGGCAGGTTCAGTTGTATCAGGGGCGCTTTGCTGTTGCTGTGACCCACCTAGCAAAGGAATACCAAGTTTATTATTAATTTTATCGGCTAAACCTTGATCCTGAATGATTTTGCCTAGCTTGCGTTCAATTTTGCGTTGCACGTAATCTTCCAACACATCACCGCCAAGACGCTTTGGATTACTGAGAGAGCCTTTGAACGTCATATCAAATGGCGGTACATCAGAATTTTTGACTGTGACCTTATTTGTCACATCAAGCGTCCATGCGGGCAAATTAACAATTCCGCTTAGGTCAAATCGTGCTTTTGCGCCGTCCAGATAGACAGGATTCAAGCGAACAATACCACTTGCGATATCAAAGTTTCCTTCAAGAGTTTCAAAAGAGGTTCCACCCTTGTAAATAGAAGACGACAAAACGCCCGTAACAGTATCACCGATTTTAATATCCTCGGACAATGCGCCCGCAAGTCCGGCAATATCAATACCTTTTACACCAATGGCTGACCCTGAAAGTTTTGCGTTTCCGTTCAAATTCGACATCAACGCTTTCATGGACGCACCATTTGTTGTCAGGGATTCAGAGGCTGAATTAATTGTTCCTGAAATCAAGTCTTCTGACCTATTGACCATGGCACTGTAAAGTTGCATCGCATTAATGCTGTTGGCCTTTGAATTCCAGCTAACCGATTTAAAGCCCTGCCCATTATCATTGGCAACAATCTTACCATCCATGGCAACATTTCCGCCAAATAGTCCTGCAGAAAGGCTTGAAATATCCAACACGCCATTTGAAAGCGCCATATCTATCGATGGTGATGTTAATACCCATCTGTTTTGCGCCACTGATTTGGCCTTCACATCCAAGTCCAGCATGACTGAGCGCATCCACTTGGAATCAATTGTTTGTCCTGACCACTGGCCGCTCTCTTGCGAAGATGATGTTGCCTGCCCACCAGAGGAGGAGGCCTTATTGGCTGTTCCACTTGATGTACCTGGAAGGGACAAAGCGCCCAATGCAATATCACCTTTAACAGCAGGGATATTGCCACCTGTAGAAATTGTTAGATTTGCGCTTTCAAGCGGGATAGGTCCAGCACTCCCGCGAAGATTTGTAAGCGTGATTGTCTTATCAGCCATTGAAAGGCCTGTTTGAATATCAAGCCCCTTCTGCCAATACCCACCCATAGAGAAAGATGGGTTTACGATTTGAATGGCCTTGACCATGTTGGGGTGCTTCACAGCAACATTTAAACCCTCAAGTGCCAAATTAGTCGTTGGATTTTTGGCCGTTCCATTTGCTGACACGCGCAAGCTTCTAGCAGAAGCCGTTGTATTAAATTGCATTTGCGAAAGTGAGCCAGTAAGTGCTGTTGTTAAATCCAGTGCGCCAATGGTCACATCAGATTCAGGCAATGTCATATCATATGATTTTGCCAAAGCCTCAACATCAGACGTTTTCATCGCAATGTTCAAGTCCATGCCACTAAGAGCTTTCGTGTCGGCAATCTTACCTGAAACAGACAGGCTTGTGTCAAAGGCAGTGTTGGCAGATAGCTTTGTAATGTTGAGCGCACTGCCCTGCCCCTTGATATTTGCAACAGCGTTATCGTATGTCTTGCCCTGATAGATAAGCGTATCGGCCTTGGCATCAATGTCCAAATTCATAGGTAATGCAAACCCTTGTGTTGCATTGGCCTCTTTTGAACCAGATGAACCTTTCGCCTTAGCAGGCGCTTTTTTTCCGCTTAGCCCCATCCATTTATCCAGATTGAGCGTGTCGGCCGTCATCGCCAAGGTCAAACCCGCAGGTGATTTTGTATAAATACCGTTCCCTTTGAGCGTTGAACCCTGCAACGTTGCATTGAATGATGGGAAAGAAATTCTTGTGTCACTCAGTGTGATATCTGCCTGCATCTTTGAATTTGAAAGAATGGGCCCAAGTGTACCGTTCCCCTTATCACCTGATGCTTCAGTTAAATTGAACTGAAAACGCTGATTGCCTTCAAGTGCCTTAATGTCACCTTTAAAGTTTAGACCTGCAAGCTTAGCCTCTAAATCTTTCAGTGAAATCAGTTCTGGCGCATAGGCAATTTCCCCCTCTGCTTTGAAAGGCCCTTTTAGTGAAGCCCCTGCGTATTTTGAAAGATCATCGCCTTCGACCTCGAAATCGCCCTCTAAGCCCTTATTGGCAATATCGACCGCACCATCAAAGGAAAGCTTAACCTGCTCACCGTCTGTTGAGACCAGCGCCTCAAGAGGCATATTCCCAAGGGCATCTTTTTGCCCTGCCTCAACATCAAAAGAAATTTGTCTGTCATTAAGCGCTAAAGATCCATCAAAATCGTAAGGGCCATTTAGGCTTTTTAACCCGCCTTCAACATTTACGTCTTTGGCAATGGTTGTTGTTCCTTTAACGCCATCCTTATAAGTTAACTGACCATCCGTGATAACCAATTTGGATATTTTAAACTCAGATTGCTTTGGTTCTTCCCCTGTATTTGCCTGCTGGCTTTCTCGTACGTCCTGCTTTATCTGCGCCTCGCGTTTTTCCTGTGATTGAACAACCCAGTTACCAACGCCTTGCTTGTTTGTTGCAAGCGAAATAACAGGCTTAACAAGTTCAACAGAGGAAATTGAAATATTTTTTGAAAGTAAAGGAATGAGGTCAACACTGATATTGGCTTCCTGAAGTGAAACAAGCGCTTCTTTATCATTAAGAACCGTAACATTCTCAACGCTCAAATGCGGATAAGGCAAAATCGCAAGCGCGATATCGCCATCCAGATTAACCGTATACCCCGTCTTTGCCTGTATTTCATTTTGTATGGTTGGTTTATATTTTGACCAATCAACAAAGCTCGGTGCAACAAACGCTGTAACAACGAGCAAAACAACAACGGCGATGGTAGCAGGGATAAATTTTTTCATAGGGGCACTCACTCCAAATATTTAATCTGTAGGCTAAGATATAGACCAGTTTTAATAAAAAGAAAACGGCTTCCCTTCAATAACTTATGAGAAGCACTTAAGTTCAAATCTCTTTACATTCATAAATAAACGCGTTTATGATGTTGCAATGCAACAAAAAAAGCCCACAGTTGTCAAGAAATACGCCAATCGTCGCCTTTACGATATGGGGCGTAGCGCTTATGTTACGCTAGACGATCTCTTTGAAATGATTAAAGAGGACTACCCCTTTGTTGTGCAAGACGCCAAAACAGGCCGCGATATCACACGCTCTGTGCTTATGCAGATTATTGTCGAGAAAGAAAGCAAGAAAGACGGGCATAGCTTCTCACTCAACTTCATGAAAAACCTCATCAGCTTTTATGACAGTAAACTTCATCCAATGCTACCCCACTATATCGACCAATCGATGGAGAACTTTGTCCAAAACAAGGAGGAGCTTTCCTCTCAATTAGAAGAAACTTACGAGCACATCTTCCCATTTCAAAAAATTGAAACGCTCAATACCCATAATTTGAATGTGTTTCAAAATGCGCTGAAAGCAATGACCTCCCGCCAGGAGCAAGAAGCGCGCCTCATGTCATCCGAGGAAGAATAAACTTTAAGAGGCACCCTTGAGGGCACGGTCGATATTGTCTCGGATTTCCATGGCCTGATCCATTTGCGCTGTAGCCCCTTCATGAGCGATTGACACAAAGCGATCCCCTTGCGCATAGAAGAGTAGAGATGCTGACAACCCACCCTGCCCGTTGATACAGGCGATTTCATAAGCATCTTTTTGCATCGCGACATTGGCGGAACCTGTCGAAACAGGGATGGCTGCAAATTCACCACCACAGCGTTGCTCAGCTGTTTGGATATATTGGCGCACCATTGAATCAAATGAGCCATTCATTGGCTTGGCTGTGGCTGTGCCAAAGAGATTTTGCCCAATTTTCCATGTTGTACTTTGGGAGGCTCCAACACCTGTTTGCAAATCATTATAAGACACGCGTGCCTTGTCCAAAATATCCTTAACATCTGCTGTAACTGCCGATGTGGGTTGTATTATTGGCTGTTGTTGCACCTCGGGTCGCACAGATACAGGCTGACGAGATGGCGCTCTCATTTCTTGCTCTGGCGCACGCGAGACTTCGATTGTGTTTGGTCGATTAGCCAAACGCTCAGACGATGTGCCCAATACGCGCGTTTCAACGGAATCTGAAGGAGGTGGAAAGTCTTCAACTTGCGAAAGTTCTGTTCCCCTCACAGGGGCTGGTGCAACGCGTTGTGCCTGGACACTTGGAAGTGCAGCTGGTGCTCCTCCATATTGCGCCTCAAGCTCACGAATACGCATACGCGCTTTTTCTAGCTCACTTTCCATTTCCTCAAAGGCAAGCGATTGTCTTTGTTCTGCGATACGCGGATCAAATAGCATATATTCGATTTCTTTTTTCTCGGACTCACACTTGCCACGTTGCTGATTTAAAAGCGCGCCCATGCGTCTAATCTCGCGCTGTGCTTCTTGATAACGGCGTGTGGCCTTCTCCAAATTCCAGTCATTACCCGCATTGGCAACAACATCCTGCTCAGCATTATTTTGCAGGCGTTCCAAATCAGCGCTTAGCGTATTATTCTCATCCAAAAGACGGTCTAATTGCTCGCGTGTTTCACGCAAATTCTTACGCAACGCCTCTGTCTCTGCATCGCTTTGAGGAGGCTGCTGCTGAAGCGCGGCCATCTCGGCCGCGTTTTGTGTCATTCTTTGATTGAGCATTGCCAATTGCGCCTTGAGATTTTTATTTTCGTTCTCTAACGCTTCGGCCTGCGATTTAAGAGACGCAATCATCTCATCATCTTGAACCATTGCTGGTGGTGATGCTGGTGTTTTCTGCAACGCTGTTAAACGAGACTGTAAATTCTCGTTCATCGTTTTCGCAGTTGATAATTCCTGCTCAAGTGACTGAACCTTTTGATTGGCTTTTACCAGAGCATCAGGGCTAATCTCAGCGGGCTTTTGCGCAGATGCAAGTGCCGTCGTTTTCTCAGCCAGTTGTTTTTCAAGCGTTGCAATCTGTGCTTGTGCCTGCGCAAGATCACCTTGCGCTTTTTGTGCATTATCACTTTGTGTTGAAGAGGCTTTTAATTGCGCTTCAAGCGCCACGACTTTTTGATTAGCGGATTGAAGCTGTGTACGCAAAGCATCTATTTCGGCACTACTTTCTTGCACAGCACTCTGCGCAGTTTGTGTTGCCGCTAGAGTTTTACGCGCCTCTTCCAATTCGGCTTGTACACGAGCCGCTTTTGATTGCGACTCCGCCAGCTCTGTCCTTAATGCCTTCACCTCTTCAGTCTTTGACGCTTGTGCGGCGACTTGTGTTTCCAATTGTGATTGCGCTGCAATATTGGCTTTCAATGTTTCAATCTCTATTTCGTAACGCGCTATTTTTTCTTCCATTTCGGCTGTGCGCGCAGAACCTACGGATGATTTGGCCACATCCTCTAATTGCTGACGTGTGCTAACAAGCGCTGATTTCAAACGCTCGTTTTCCTCCTGCAGATACGCCACATTGATTGAGGAATCGCGCACAGAAGGAGATACTGAGGCTCTTGGATTATCGGCACTTGCAGAAACAACTGTTGGCTCGCTACGTGTTGCAGGTTCAATTTTAGGCGCAGGTGCAGCAATTTTTTCTTCAACTTTTGGTACAGGTGCCGCCGCAACATCCTCTTGTACTGGTGCAACCACTGGGGCCTCAACTGTTTTTGGGCTCGTATCACCAATGGTCTGAATACATTCAGATAAAGTTGCAAGTCCGCGGCCTGTATTCTTGATTTTGAAATCGTGCGTCTTTCCTGCCACTGACAATGAAAGGCTAGAGGCGGCTGATAATGCATTACGAAGCGCTTCATCAATTCCAACACCGAGAACAAAGGTGGATGCACTTCGTGGCTTATTACTATATGTGCGCGAGACACCATTGACCTTAATTGTGGCCGATTGTGTTTCGCCAACTTTGAATACTGATTTCTGGAAATCAAAGGCCATGGAAATGGCCCCGTCATCACGCTCGCCAATTGTCAGGAACACACCATCTGAAAATCCTTGCACGGCTGTACAATAGCCCTGCCCATCCTCTGACCTCACAATCCAGTCGCCATTGGCAGTAAACGTATCAGCCACAGCAGGTGAAAGTGTTGCCACTGTCACAACACTGGCTGCGCAGAGTAAGGTTTGTGAAAGCTTTGCAAATTTATGTGTCATAAAACATCCAAGTGAAGGCAGAATCAGAGATACAAAAGAATCGTATCCATACCCAATATAGTGGACATAGTTTACATGCTTGAATTTGACTTGAAAAGGTATGAAACCCTAGAAAATCACGCTTATCCGTTGCTATTTTCAACAACCAGAACAGGAAGTCCTGTCTGTGGGTTGGTGTAAAGCGTTCCTGTTGGTCTATCACGACGGGAATCAAATTGATCCAAAGCACGTTCTACGGCCTGTTCATATGATCCGCGGACAAAAAACGGATTATCGAATGTAAAATCCTTATCCATGTTCCAGATAACATCCGTACCATTGGCGCGTGACCATTGTTCAATGACACCACGCAATGATGTGCCCGTAGCGACCTCCCAACGCGTTTCCTCAATAACATCTTGCGCATAAATTTCGCGCCCGCCGCTATATTGTGGCGTTGCCGGAGTTTCCGGCGGCAAAGCCGGATCATAGCGATCATAAAGTGCGTCATTTGAATAAGTGCGCACAAGATCAGCACCAGATGATTTTGCAATCACCTCATTCACCGCATCCTCAAAAGAACCTGTTGTCGAAATATCTTGTGCCAATGTTGCACTTTGTCCGCTATCCCAGACAAGATTTACATTTGCACGCTCCGACCAACGAGCAAGCACATCACGCACAGGCTCGCCCTTGCGCGCACGCCAGGTATCGGTTTCAGCCATCGGCATAGATGATGACGTTGATGTAACTGTCATTGTGTCATTTGAAGGTGTATTTCGAATAATCAGATTTTGACGCTCTGGCAGTGTTTGCATGCCCATTGGTGGTGATTGTGGCGGCAGGCGTGTGGCATTTGCTGATGAACCCATTGGAGCCTTATAAAAATTATCTGCGCGGAACCCCTGCCCTTTGGCCAATCCTGTTGCACCCATCATGTCACGGTTCATGTCACGACCAGGGCCAGCCATATCTTCAAAACCCAAAGGCTCAGAATCAACAGGCGCCATTTCCGCCTGTGGCATCGGCATAAGTGGGCCAGAATCTCTATTTAAAGTTGCGCTTGGGAGTGTGCTTTGGCCGCCCCCATTAAATTGGAAACCCGCTGACGCAGAAAAAGACGTACCAAGTATCACAGCCATAAGAGGCAAAGTTTTAAGAAAGGATGATGTCATGTTTATTATCTATCAATAAGCGCTTTCAGTTTTATTGAGTTGTATAGCTATACAAAATTCGTGTGAGAAGTACAAATATGTTTTACGAAAAACGCAAAATGAATTGTGAAACAAATATTTATAAGCCCCTCTTATTCGCGCTCAGTGCCTGCGCGTTGCGCAAGTGCGGCCTCCAAATAAGGGTCTAATGCGCCATCAAGCACCTGTTGTGCTTGCGTATTTTCAACACCTGTGCGCAAGTCCTTGACCATTTGATACGGATGAAGAACGTAAGAGCGAATTTGGTGTCCCCACCCAATATCTGATTTTTCCTCGTAACTGGCAGAATTTTCAGCCTCTTTCTTCTGCAGTTCCTGTTCATAAAGTTTGGCCTTCAACATACTCATGGCTGTGGCACGGTTCTTATGTTGGGAACGCTCTGCCTGACAGGCGACAACTGTACCTGTTGGAATGTGCGTAATGCGCACCGCACTGTCTGTGGTATTTACGTGCTGTCCCCCTGCACCACTTGAACGATAGGTATCAATGCGCAAATCTTTTTCCTGTATATCAATATCAATATCATCAGACACAACGGGTGTAACTGTGATGGAAGCAAAGGATGTGTGACGACGTGCATTTGAATCAAAGGGCGAGATTCTAACGAGACGATGCACGCCTGTTTCAGTTTTTAGCCAGCCATAAACATTCTCACCCTTTATCTGTAGCGTTGCAGAACGAAGTCCTGCTTCATCCCCATCATTGCGATCCAGAATATCAACTTTAAAACCACGCGCATCAGCCCACCGCATATACATACGAAAGAGCATTTCAGCCCAGTCACAGGCCTCGGTTCCGCCTGCACCTGAATTCACCTCCAAATAGGCATCACATCCATCGGCCTCACCCGAAAGCAAGCCAACAAGCTGCATCTTGCGGGTTTTAGCCTGAAGTGTTTTTAATGTTTGTGTAATTTCAGAAACGAGACTTTCATCATTTTCGGCCTTGGCCATGTCAAATAGTTCAAGAGAATCTGAGAGTTCTGTTTCGATATCTTTGACGGCCTTGATATTGGTATCAAGACTGTTCATCTCGCGCATAAGCGCTTGCGCCTTATCAGGATCATCCCAAAGATCAGGAGATTGCGAAAGAGCCTTTAATTCATCAAGTCTGGAAAGCGCATTTTCCCAGTCAAAGATGCCTCCTCAGAAGGGCAAGCCCTTCCTCAATGGATGTTTGTGCGGATGCAATATCTAGGCTCATATGAAATTAAGCGGCTTTGCGTGCGTTATCTTCATCCGTAGTGTCGCTCTCTTTAAAGAGAGACGCAAGGAAATTGACAGTTGCTGTTTGGAATGACTCTGTATTGTCAGCTTCTGAAACGTAAACTGTTTCAACTGACGCATCTTCACTTAGAATTGTGTCTGTGTAGATATCCATGCCTCCTGTAAGAAGAACTGGTTTACCAGAGGCAATAAAGCCATCGATGATACGCTTTGTATGTGCTGTTTTTGAAAGGCGCTCCATTGAACGTTTGTCACCAGGAACAACAAGCGCATCAAAATCATACGCCAAAATAGTGTTTAATTGTGCATCCACAGGATAAAAGCATCCCCATGCGTTCCCAGCCCAGCCATTAGCCATAGCTGTCTCCGATGAAATGACTTGTGTGACACCACCCTGTTTCAAAATCAATTTCTGTACTGTTGTAAACGCAATTTCGTCAAAGCCGTTTGCAACAAGCATGGCAACTTTAGGGGAAGATGTCTGTGTCATAAATCAAAGATCCTTTATTGTTGGTGTGATTATGTGAATTTATTTTTAGAATTAGAACATGCTGATATCAGATTAAACAAATTTTTGTCAAGCACCGATTTTGGCAAGGCTCATAAAAATGAGTGATAAGAATAACATAGCCTTTGACTTTTCTACCATCTGCTCGTAAAACAGTTGGGTGTTGCACGAATTAGGTAACACATTGATAAGATTTTATATTAAAGGAGCTCACGATAATGAGACATTTCAAACTATCTATTGCACTTGTTGCGGCTATTGCGCTTTCAGCTTGTGCCTTTGAAAGAGGGAACACACCAGTTGATGGTATTAACGACGTTCAAGCCGTTGGGAGCCCTTTCACACAGCATTTAACAGATGAGTACCGTACATATGCAAACATGGAGAGTTCAGAGGGTGATTATCCTGATTCTCTTCATTATGCACGTAAAGGTCTGGCATCCGCCGAAGGGGAAGCTGTCTTGCCTGAGCCAATCAGTGACTGGAACCTTAGACCAGAACATATTGAAGAGCTTCGCCCTGCCCGTGCGCGCTTGGTCAGTGCTTTGAACCGTGGTGGACGTGAAATCGCACCACAAATTGCGGCTGTTGCACAAGCTCGTTTTGACTGCTGGATTGAAGAGCAAGAAGAAGCGTGGGAAAGCGTTCCAGTTTGTAAGTCACAATTCATGCAGGCTATGTCAGACTTGGAAGCACGTGTAGGTGCACAGCCTCCTGTTGAGGATGTGATGATGCCGGTTACAGATATCGATATGGGCCCAAGCGGACCAATGGCAGTTGAAGATGCCAAGTATCTTGTGTTCTTTGATTTCGATAAATCAAACATTGAACAAAGTGCTGCTAATGTTCTTGATGTTGTCGCCCAAGAGGCAGCCAACCAGACACTAAATTCTGTCATGGTTGTAGGGCACACTGATACATCAGGTTCTAACAGCTACAACCAAGCTTTGGCGATGCGCCGCGCAAACAGCGCACGTGACGCGCTTATCCAACGCGGTGTGCCAGCCGAACTTATTCAGGTTGAGAGCCGTGGTGAAAGCGAGCTGATGGTGCCAACACCAGATGGTGTGCGCGAGCCAGCCAACAGACGTGTTGAAGTTTCTTTCAACTAATTCTGACTAACTATCGTGATTTTGAAAAAGCCAGTTTAATACTGGCTTTTTTTTGGTTAGGTTAATCCATATGAATGTTCGTCCCGTGTTTTTTGTGATTGGCATCTTGCTGTTTATTTTGGGCGCAAGCATGTTTATTCCTGCGTGTGTCGAAATTTACTTTAATGGCGACAATAGCGATGTGTTTTGGTCAAGCGGTTTCTTTACCTGCTTTTCAGGCGGGATGCTAGTCATAGCCACACGACAAGACAAGCCCTTTGCCATGCAAACGCGCGAAGGTTTTCTTCTGACGTCCCTGACATGGATTATTCTGTCGTCCTTTGCCGCCCTTCCCTTTTACTTTTCAGATACGGCGATGAGCCTTACCGACTCTTTATTTGAATCCGTCTCTGGCATTACAACAACCGGCTCGACCGTTATGACAACGCTTGATGACACTTCCAAGGGTATCCTCATCTGGCGGGCCTTGTTGCAGTGGTATGGCGGTATCGGGATTATTGTCACGGCGCTCTCCCTCTTTCCGTTTCTTAAGATTGGAGGGATGCAACTTTTTAAAACGGAGTCCTCTGAAAACGAGAAAGCTTTCCCGCGTGCAGCGCAACTGGCCACAAGCATTATCTCTGTCTATCTTGTTCTAACTGCCTTGTGCGTCACGGCCTATTTCCTTGCCGGTCTGTCCATGTTTGATGCGATTGCACATGCCATGACCACCATCGCAACGGGTGGGTTTTCAACACGTGATGCCTCCATTGGCGCGTTTGTTGGCACAAATGCTGATATTGTGGCTATTGTTTTCATTCTCTTAAGCGCCCTCCCCTTTGTCATGTATATGAAGGCAGTGCGCTCCTTGCCTACGCGCATCCTGAGTGACCAACAAGTTCGCGCCTTTGCCAAAACCGTTCTCATGACGACCCTGATGATGGCCATTTACCTTGTCTTTACGGGTATATTTGACCCCGTAGATGCGCTTAGAAACGCGCTCTTTCAGGTCACCGTTATTATCACAGGCACAGGATATGGTATCCATGATTACGGCACATGGGGGCCATTTCCTGTCATGCTTATATTTGCCATTATGTTTGTTGGCGGATGTTCAGGATCGACAACCTGTAGCATCAAAGTCTTCCGTTATCAGATTTTAATCGCGATGCTGAAAAACCAAATCAAACACCTTGTTCATCCATCTGGCGTTTTTCCCATTAAATATAATGGGAAGCCTGTCCCCGCGGACGTCCCCATGTCGGTGGCTGGGTTTATGTTTCTTTTCTTCCTTAGCTTTTTCATATTGGCACTGCTTCTCTTCACAACGGGGCTTGATCCTGTGACCGCCATCTCAAGTGCCGCTACTGCCATTTGTAATGTTGGCCCAGGACTGGGTGATATCGTTGGCCCTCATGGTACATTCGAGCCACTGCCCGTTATGGCAAAATGGATCATGATGGCGGGTATGCTTGTAGGGCGGCTAGAATTGCTAACCTTCTTTGTTCTGATTATTCCGCATTTCTGGAAACGCGCTTAGGAAACAGAAGATTTTACATCCCACATTTATCTGCAATGCGTTGCGCTGATTGCACAATATAAGGATCAACCCTCGCAATCATCTTCTCGGCAAGTGACATCAACGCGACCTCGCGCTCGTAAACAGTTGCCTCATTAGACAGTTTTAGATGCTTTTCAAAACCAATATACTCTTTGTAGCTTTGCTGATTAAACCCACAAGCCTGATGGGTAAGCGCCACCTTTCCACTCACATCATAGAAAGTATAGCCTGCAAATATCCTTTTGAATTTATCAGTAAAGGACATTTCTCCCTTGGCTTCATCACGCTCTGAGAGAGATACATCCTGTAACTGAACAATAAGAGGTGCTTGCGGATTTTGCGGACGATTGGCCGTTTGACCTGTAAAACGTTTTGCAAGATAGCGCTTCATAATACGCTCAACATCAATAGGAAAGCGTACCTGCTCGGCACCTTCCCTATATAGCGTTGGCGCAAAACCGACTGTTTCAGCTGAAAAACCAAGAGGCGCGTAATTGGCAAATGTCAGTCGTGGCAGGACGGTACTATTTTCAGAAGTTATCGCATTGCTTTGGCACGCCGCAATTAAAACGAGCAGCCCTAACATCACCGTCATTCGGGTGAAATTTTTAAGATTTTTTATCTGTTTCCTGAGGTGGCTCAATACGATAGATCTTGCTGCAGAATTCACATTTAATCTCGATTTTACCATCTATTGTGATGTGTTCAAGATCTTCAAGCGGTAAAGTCGCCAAAACGTTATCCAGCTTGCGTTCTGAACAGCGGCAAGTATGTATAATCGGCTCGGGCGTATAAACGCGCACACCTTCTTCATGAAACAGGCGTGTTAGAAGTGTGTTTTCATGTAACCTTGGATCGGTTAGCTCTTCATCAGTGACAGTGCCAAGAAGAATAGAGCTGCGTGACCAGTCCTCGTCACCGCTTTCTTTGACTTCCTCTTGAACAACTTTAGAATCAAGAGGCATACGCTGAATCATAATGCCACCTGCACGCCAGCTCTTGCCAAGTTTTTTAACTTTAAGCTTAAGTGTTGTTTGCAACTGTTCAGATTGCTGAAAATAATGGTCTGCTGCTTCGGACAGGCTTGCCCCTTCCAAGGAAACAATGCCTTGATAGCGGTCCATGTCACCGCCAGGGTCAACCGTAAAGGCCAAATAAGATTTTTCGCCAAAGAAATCCTTAAGCTGTGCCTTCTTATAATCAATCTCGGCAACCTTATCCGCGTCAAAGGTGGCACACGCGCGCACGCCGTTATCAGCATCAACATCTGCCACCATCATGGAGATAGGGCCGTCTCCCTGCAATTGAAGCGTAAAGACACCATCATATTTCAGGATTGAAGCCAGCAAGAGAGATAAACCTGTCAGTTCTGCAATCAGGTAATTGACCGTTTCAGGATAGCCATGCTTTTGGATGATTTCCTCAAGAACACTACCGATTTTTAGCACGCGCCCGCGAATAGACGAACTTTCAAGTTGAAAGGTCTGCACAATATTGTCGCTTGGCAAAGGAAAGTCGACAATAGTTTCTTCTGTGGGCTTCTTACTCATTTAATCAATATTCCTTACGATTTCAGCTTGTAGCCTTTAGCAAGCATTCGCAAGGCAATCAAGGATAGAAATGCATTGAAACCAACAAGGATAGCGATACTCCCCCAGATATTTGCTTCTGTAATGCCCGTTGCACCAAAGCGGAAGCCATTAATCATATAAAAGAAGGGGTTATAATGCGCTAAATCATACCAAAATCCTGGCAGGGCCTTAAGCGGATAAAATGTGCCCGACAGGAAAGTTAATGGCGTAATGATAAAGTTGGTCACCGCCGCAATATGGTCAAATTTATCTGCCCATATACCGCCAATCAGTCCCATTGTACCCAACATCATTGATCCCAGAAAACCAAATACTACAAGCGATAATATTGAATGCACGCCAAGCCCTGTAAGCGTAAAAAGTGCAACGTAACCAATCAGACCAATCAAAAGTCCGCGCGCAACCGCACCCAGAATATATCCTGCAAAAATTTCTAGCGCTGAGAGTGGTGGCATCAAAATATCAACGATATTGCCCTGCACCTTTGCTATCACCATGGATGATGACGTGTTGGCAAAGGCGTTTTGTGCCATCGCCATCACAATTAAACCTGGCGCCACAAAATCCATAAAAGGTATACCGACCACTTCACGCTCAGCACCACCAAGTGCAAGTGAAAATACTGCATAAAAAAGCACCATGGTTATAACTGGCGCAACAAGTGTCTGCGTGTAAACAGCAAGAAAACGCTTCACTTCCTTCAAGGCAAATGTCTTTAGACCCACGACATTAAACGCACCGAAGGTCCGCAATGAAAATCCACTTTCGCTATTTTGGAGGTCTGACATGATTGGCTTTCTTTCTGCTTTGTTTAGAAATTTAGATTTTTCTTTTGATATAGATATGGTTTTATACAGTTATGCAATCAACACCTCAATCCCAATCATCATCAAATAATCCCGCAGATAAATATTCTGAGGCGAGTAAAGACGGGGGATCAAAAAAACCACAGCGAAAAACGCCAAAGCCACCAAAAAAGATTTCAGAACGTTATCTTTACAATTCTGGACTTCACTACTTGAATCGTTACGCGGCAAGTCAGCATCAATTTGAAACTGTGATGCGTCGCAAAATTACACGCTCTCTCAAGCATCATAAGAATATGGCGACAGATGAGGCCGAAAAGCTTTTACAAGACACTGTTAAGAAGTTTCAGGATCTCGGCTTTATTAATGACCCCGCCTTTGCCATAGGTTACATGAATTCGCTCCATAAGCGTGGATTTTCAAAAGCCAAGATACGCGCTAAATTTGCCGCTAAAGGATTAAGCGCAGAGCTTTTTGATAAGGCCATTGATGAAAATAATATCGGATCGGACGAATTATGGGCAGCCCTCCGCTATCTACAGCGCAAACGTAAAGGCCCTTTTCGTATCAAGGATGGTGATGAAACCACATCACAAAGAGAAATGGCCGCACTGGCGCGGCAGGGCTTTTCATATGATATTGTAAAAAAGGCGCTCGAGCTGGATGAGGAAAGCGCCTTGGACATTCTTAATAAACGAGACTAAACCAGATTTTATTTAAACGTGATTTCTGTATGAACCCCGTAAAACCCTAGTACCATGTCAGGATCGCCATCGCTTGATACATCAGATGTATTAGGTTCATGAAGGTGCTTCACAGCATTCGCAAAAGGAATGCCAATTTTTGTATTAATGTCCGCCAATGACAAAGGATTTTCGAATTTAAATTCGATCGTGCCCGATTCCTCGTCCATGCTCATGTCAAAACTATCACCAAGCCTGCCAGATGCTTTAACCCACGCATCCATATTGCGACGTGCAATGTCTGCTCCGTCCTGCATAGCCTCAAAAGGAAGGCTCGACAGTTTAACGGCTGTTGCTGCTACTTCTTCTGGTGTTTTAGGAACGCCTGCACTCATCAAATCAGTCAGGCCTTTAAATAAACGCATCATGAGATCACCTCTTTATTCTTTATTATTATTTTTCGAACGTAGGATGAAATTTTGAATATGTCAATATTCTAATCTGGTAAGTAAATATCAATCAACAGGCCACCCAGATTTTCACTTTTTCCAAGTGTGATATGCCCGCCATGACCGATCAGAATATCGCGTGCAATTGTCATGCCCAGACCGACGCCACCTGTCTCGCTGTTGCGGGATTGGTCAACACGGAAAAACGGGCGAAAGACATCATCATACAATTCTTCATCAATCCCCTCACCGTCATCCTCTATAACAATGTGATAACCTTCACTTTCATCCTTATTCAGGGAAACAGAAATTATTTCACCATAGCGTGCCGCATTGCCCAGAAAGTTATGAAGCGCACGCTCCATCGCCAAAGGGCGCAAGGAATAGTAAACCGTGCCTTTAAGTGAAGATTGAAAATCAACAGGCTTAATTTTAAAGGTCTCACACACCTCTTTTAGGTAAGCAACAAGGTCAACGCGCTGCATGGATTCATCGCCCTCACCGCGCACAAATTCAAGATAGCCTTGAATCATACGCTCCATGTCCTGCACATCATGCTTCATCTCATCAACCTCCTCGGCCGCCCCCAGTAAATTAAGGCTCAGTTTGAGGCGTGTAAGTGGTGTTCGCAAATCATGTGAAATCCCCGCAAGCATGGCTGTTCTCTGTTCGACCTGACTTTGAATACGGTCCTTCATGACAAGGAAAGCGTTCGCCGCCTGACGCACTTCACGCGCACCAGAGGGTTTAAAGGCGGAAATGTCCTGCCCGCGTCCGATGCGTTCTGCGGCAACGGCAAGCTTGCGAATGGGGCGCACCTGATTACGCATAAACCAAAGCGCAATCATGCTCAGCAATAGTGAAGACACAATCATCCAAAGCAAGAAGATGTATGAAGAGGACGTAAAAATACGGCGCTCCGGGAAGGAAATAAGTAAATCCTCGTCCCCTCTATCAATGCCAACAGAAACATGATCCTCGTCACTGTTAAAGATAATTTTAAAATCATTGGGTATCCGAATTTTTAGAATGTCCGCTAGTGAATCAACAGCCCACCCCTCCCAAAAGCCATGCGTATCGTGCTTGCTTTCAAGAGCCGTATAATCGGAAATACGCGTGACGCGCATCTCATGAAAATCGCGCGCATCCTGTCTTAATTTTGTGAAATCCTCGCCACGGTCCTGCTCGGCCAGCACATAGGCAATTTCACCCGCCAAGGCCTCGGCATACCGATTGGTCATTTTCTGGAAATGGTTATCGATGAAAAAAGCGCATAAGATGATTTGCAACAGGATCAGCGGCAAAAGCACAATAAGCAAGGAGCGTCCAAAGAGTGAGCGCGGGAGTATTCTTTTAATCACGTTCATGCAAAATATATCCTTTTCCGCGCACCGTTTGCAAAAGCGTCGGGTTCTTGGGGTCGCTTTCAATTTTTCGACGCAGACGTGTCACCTGAACATCCACTGTACGGCTGTCAGGGTCTAAATCAAGAGCGTGCGATAAATCATAACGTGAGACCGTTTGACCGCGCTTGCGCAAAAGGACCTGCAACAGACGTGACTCTACATCCGTAAGGGGGGTAACCTTGCCTGTTTCAACCTCATTTAACTGGTTTGTTTTTACATTAAGCTGGTTTCTTCCAATAAGAATATCATCACCTGCCCCTGACATGTTTAAACCATGGCGCTTTAGAAGAGCTTCAATGCGCAAAACCAGTTCTTCGGGTTCAAAGGGCTTGGAGAGGTAGTCATCCCCGCCAGCACCGTATCCTTCGGCCTTGTCTTGCAGTTCTGATTTTGCAGTCAGGTAAATAATAGGCACGTCAGATTTCTCGCGGATATTTTTACCCAACGTAAAACCATCATCACCCGGCATCATCACATCCAGAATAAGCAAGTCGT
Organism: Micavibrio sp. UBA2137; assembly: GCA_002328415.1. Taxonomy (GTDB): domain Bacteria; phylum Pseudomonadota; class Alphaproteobacteria; order Micavibrionales; family Micavibrionaceae; genus UBA2137. The sequence continues at coordinate 501,945 of DCXL01000004.1, forward strand.
AAATAAAATCACGCAATGTGGTTAGCGCATGACGCGCATGTTCGGCCGTTGAGACAATATAGCCCTTGTCCCGCAGAAACCGCGAGAGTAGTTTTCTGATACGCTCATCATCATCAACTACAAGAATATGTGTTTTATTTTCAAGATGTTCCATTGTAATCTATCTTAGCCGAGGTCACGGCACACATGAAGTAAAAAGAGGATTTCCCCACATGCGTTTACCCGATAATGTTTCAAGCTCTTATATCTGGATGAATGGGAAGGTTATTCCATGGACTGAGGCTAACATTCACATCATAACACACGGGCTACATTACGCCTCTTGTGTGTTCGAAGGCGAGCGCGTTTATAACGGCCAGATTTTTAAAAGTGAGCAACATACGCAGCGTCTGCATCACTCCGCCAATCTGATTGATATGCAGATGCCTTATTCAGTTGCGGACATTGAGGCCGCTAAACATGACTTGCTTGAGAAAAATGGGCTGACCAATGCCTATATCCGCGTTTTTGCATGGCGCGGCGGCGAGGTCATGGGCATAAGTGCCAAGGGTGCGACAACATCTGTTGCTATTACCATGTGGGAATGGCCAAGCTATTTCCCGCCTGAACTGCGTGAAACGGGCATATCTTTAGAAACGTCTAAATGGCGCAAACCTTCCCCTGAAACTGCCCCCTCACACAGCAAGGCCGCTGCCCTTTATGCAATTGGGACAATGGCCAAGGACAAGGCTGGCGCAAATGGTTATCACGATGCGCTGATGCTGGATTATCGTGGATATGTTGCTGAGGCTTCAGGCGCAAATATCTTCATGGTGAAGGATGGCGAACTTTACACACCCACACCCGATTGCTTTTTGAACGGGATTACGCGCCAAACAATTATTGAACTTGCCAAGGAAAATAACGTTGACGTTCTCGAAAAGCATATTATGCCAGACGAGCTGATGCAGGCGGATGAGGTTTTTGTCACAGGCACAGCTGCCGAAGTCACCGCCGTTGGAAAAATAGATGAGAAAGCCTTTAAGGTTGGTCCAGTGACACGAAAGTTGCGCGATGCTTACACTGAATTGGTTAATGGAAATGACCGCATTTATAGCACAGGAATGTAAAAGCTATATTTAATTATTGAAGCGGAAGTGGAGTACATCGCCGTCTTTCACAACGTATTCCTTGCCCTCGGCACGCATTTTGCCTGCGTCCTTAGCCCCTGTCTCCCCATTAAACTCAATATAATCAGGATAAGCAATTGTCTCAGCACGGATGAACCCCTTTTCAAAGTCCGTATGAATAACACCTGCCGCTTGCGGGGCCTTGTCACCAATGCGAATGGTCCAGGCACGTGTTTCCTTTGGCCCTGCTGTGAAATAGGTTTGCAAATTAAGCAGTTTATACCCTGCGCGGATAATCTTGTTCAGACCCGCCTCTTCAAGACCCAATGACTCCAAAAACTCAGCCTTGTCCTCTTCGCTTTCCATCTGGGCAATTTCGGACTCAATGGCCGCAGAAATAATAATCATTTCCGCGCCCTGATCGGCGGCCATGTTGGCCACGGCCTGTGTATGTGCATTGCCTGTTGCTGCATCTTCCTCGGCGACGTTGCAGACATACAAAATAGGCTTACCAGTCAAAAGCTGGAGTGTTTTTGTATAAGGCCTTTCTTCCTTGGAAATCTCAACAGAGCGGGCTGGCTTCCCCTCCTCAAGGGCGGCCACCATGCGCTTCATGATGTCCAACTGCGCAACTGTTTCCTTATCACCTGATTTGGCCTTACGCGACATATTATCAACTTGCTTGGTCAGGCTTTCCAAATCAGCCAGCATCAATTCTGTTTCAATCGTGTCAGCATCACGAACTGGATCGACCGAGCCATCAACATGCGTAATATCGCCATCTTCAAAACAGCGCAGAACATGGATAATGGCGTGTGTCTCGCGAATATTGGCTAGAAACTGGTTACCCAATCCTTCGCCCTTACTTGCACCACGCACAAGTCCTGCAATATCAACAAATTCAAGCTGAGCTGGGATAACCTTTTGGGAATTGGCAATTTTGGCAATGGTATCAATGCGCGCATCTGGCACAGCAACCTTACCAATATTAGGCTCAATTGTGCAAAATGGAAAATTGGCCGCTTGTGCCGCTGCCGTTTGCGTTAGTGCATTAAACAAGGTTGATTTTCCAACATTTGGCAAACCAACAATCCCACAATTAAAACCCATAATTTATTCCTTCTCGCTTTTTACGACATGAGCAATATCATGTGCGACCTTGCTCATAAAGTCACTTTCATTTCCATTCACAAGTAAACCAATATGCTTACCGACCGCATATTGCAATTCCTCGACCCAAGGCTGTTCAGCCTTTGCAAAATCATTCAGCACATAAGTTTTAACGCGTTTCTTGTCACCCGGATGGCCAATCCCCAGACGCACGCGTTTATAATCACGCGACCCTAAATGCGCCTCAATCGATCGCAGACCATTATGCCCTGCATGGCCACCGCCCTCTTTGACACGCATTTTGCCAGGCTCTAGATCTAACTCATCATGAAAAACAACAATCTGTTCAGGCTCTAGCTTAAAAAACTTACGTGCTGCACCAACCGATTGACCAGATTCATTCATGTAGGTCATGGGTTTGAGAAGCCCGATTTTCTTGCCATTAATCACGACATCCACATAAAGCCCGTTAAATTTTTTGCGGAAGGATGTATTCGGCACAGAAGAGGCAATCGCATCCACAACCATAAAGCCAATATTATGGCGATTGGCTTCATATTGTGCACCAGGATTTCCAAGACCGACATAAAGCTGCACAAGCGCTGTTTCCTTCTGTGGTTTAAAAATTTCTTTCAGATAAGAAATAAGGGACATAAACACCTTATGCCCCTTGTTTCAAATTTTGTAAAGTCAGTGTCATAAATGACAATCAAAGACTGTGAATTACGCGTCGCCTTCGGCTTTTTCAGCATCACCTTCTGATGCGCCTTCTTCACCTTCAGCAGCTTCGCCTTCTTCACCTTCAACCACTTCACCTTCTTCGCCTTCAGCTTCGTCATCCTCTTCAATTTCAGGAATTTTCGGAGCCGCAATTGTTGCGATAGTGAAGTCACGATCTGTAATTGTTGGCTGAGTACCTTCAGGCAGTTTTGCATCTGACATTTTGATAGCATCGCCGATGTTTAGTCCTGTAAGGTCAAGCTCAAGAGACTCAGGAATGTTTGTCGCACTACAAAGTAGTTCAACTGTGTAACGCACAATGTTGATGATACCTTTTTCATCTCTGATTCCAGGCGCTGCGTCTTCATTAACGAAATGCACAGGAATATCGACGGCGATTTTTGTTTTAGGTGTCACACGTAAGAAATCAACGTGAATAACACGATCTGTAACAGGGTGACGTTGAACATCACGCGCAAGAACAAGATGCTCTTTGCCATCCAGAGACAATTCACACAAATTCGTGAAAATGCTTCCTGTATTGTATTCTTTTGTAATTTCCTTCTCAGTCAAAGATAGCAAGATAGGGTCCTTGTTATCTCCATAAATAACTGATGGAACTAGGTTGTCTCTACGCAATGCACGAGCGGTTCCCTTACCGGCTTTATCGCGAGGTTGCGCATCCAATTTAAATCTATTTTTAGCCATTGGCTGTCTCCTCATGGGTTAAATTACCGGCCTCCAGGGTGCCGGGTCGCATTTAATTAACCAGAGATACCCATGAAATCAAGGGAAATCGACATTAAAGTCTCATTTTTATGATACGTCACTGCGAGGACTGAAAGGACGCGGCAGTCTATGAATTTTATGGATTGTTGTGGATTGGATTGCTTCGCTTAAGCTCGCAATGACAGTAGCTTAGCCCAAAATGGCTGAAACAGACCTGTCTTCGGCAATACGGCGAATAGCCTCACCCAAAAGTGGCGCAACGGAGAGTTGCTCGATGTTATGCGCAACGCGCACAGCTTCTGTGGCTGCAATAGAATCTGTAATTACAAGGGATTTCATAGGCGAGGCCGTAATACGCGCAACAGCACCACCCGAAAGCACACCATGGACAACATAGGCATGTACCTCTTTCGCCCCCTGATCCATGAGAGCTTGCGCGGCATTACACAGCGTGCCCCCACTATCAACAATGTCGTCAACCAGAACACAAACGCGGTCTTTGACGTCCCCTATAATATTCATGACCTCCGATACCCCCGCCTTCTCACGGCGTTTATCGATAATCGCCAAATCTGCGTTGACCTTGGCGGCCAAAGCACGCGCACGCACAACACCACCCACATCAGGGGAAACCATAACAAGGTCCTCACCTTCAAAGCGTCTTTTGAACTCGGGTAAATAAACAGGCGCAATAATCAAATTGTCCGTTGGGACATCAAAAAACCCTTGAATCTGTCCTGCGTGGAGTTCAAGGGTTAATACGCGATTGGCGCCTGCGGTTGTAATCAAATTGGCAACAAGTTTTGCCGAAATAGGCGTTCTTGGCCCTGTCTTCCTGTCCTGTCGGGCATATCCGAAATAAGGAATAACCGCTGTAATCCGTCTGGCCGAGCCACGGCGCAAGGCATCAATTGTGACCAACAATTCCATCAGATTGTCATTTGTCGGATAGGATGTGGATTGGATAACAAACACATCTTCACCACGTACATTTTCAAGAATTTCAGCAAAAATTTCCATGTCGGAAAAACGACGGATGGATGATTTAGCAAGGGGTGTATTAAGGTAGGCGGAAATGGCCTCTGCAAGATGACGGTTGGAGTTTCCAGCAATCAGCTTCATGTGATTAAAGTTCCTGACTAAAAGTCGTTCGTTTTTTTGCTTGAAAGGACTTAAACAAATCTGAACCAGAATTGCAATGCATGAAGACTTAAAATTTTGAAGTTATTCGCCTCTAATCATAATCGTTGCAATTTGACGCCCGTAATCAGGTTCGCCTCTATGCACACGGCGGCGGTTTGAAAAATAATTTTTCTCATCAGAAAGTGTATCAATATCAGATAGGATAATATTCTTAACACCTGTCTTTTGCAGCTGGAACGCATTAAAGCCAGGCAAATCAAAAAAGAGTTTATCCTCAGCGCGCCCTTCGCTAAAAAACTGTATCGCCTCTTTATCCTCTTCAAGGAAGGGGCTTTCAAAACCTTTGGACACCTCATATGAGGCCTTCGTAATTGTTGGGCCAACGATGGCCTGAATAGTTTCCAATATCGCACCATGTTCAAGCATCACTTTAACTGTAGCTTGCAAAACACCGCCAAGCGCACCTTTCCATCCTGCATGCGCCGCCCCTATCAGTGCCTCGCCATTGTCTTTTACGCCTGTAAAAAGCACAGGTGCACAATCGGCTGTCAGAATACCAAGCACGATGTTGGGTTTATCCGTGACAAGCGCATCACCTTGGGGGATTTTATCCTGTGGTGCATCTATGAAAGTACAAATGGCACTATGTATTTGATAAGTTTTTTGAAGATGCGTCCCGCCCATATCCTCAACAACAAGACGGCAATTTTCGCGCACATTTTCTGGTGCATCATCCGAGCCTGCTGCGCAATTAAGACTATCATAAATACCTGTGCTCACTCCGCCCTGTCGACCATAAAATCTGTAAACCACATTCTCAGGTGCTCGATTACTAAATACAGGATGTATGTAATAAGGGCGTTGCGACATCTTTAAAAGCCTGCTGGATTAAGTGTTACATTTTCTGCATGAACAAGTGCCATAACCTTAAATAAATCTCCCATTTCATCTTTATCACATAGACGCTTTAATGCCTTTTTCAATTCTTCTTTCTGACGAGAGGTGGCGTTCTGCGATAACTGTTGTGCGCGTAATTCAATACCAAGATGCTGAAGAAATTGTCCTTGAGTGCTCAAATGGCTTTGCAATTGCACAACATCGCATAACGCCTTGAAATCAACATGGGATGTTAAGTCTGCCTCTCCACATGATGAGAGAACATCAACATGCTTATGCTCTTTAACGGCTTGAAATGTATCCCCATGACCGCTGATAAATCCGTAATCAATGAAGATGCTCGCCCCACCTGATGCTTGTAACTGCATATCAGCTTGCCTTACAATCTCCTCACGCAAAGGTGCGTGTTCAAAAACAGCCCCTGACGACACACCTGCAGGAAAAAAAGGGGGTTCTGCAACGGGCACTAAGCCCCATGAAAACGCGCCCGCATCATCAAGTCCAATGACGCGCTCTGCCCATCCACTCTCGGTACGTTGAAATTGTTTAAATGGTAGCGCGTCCAAAAATTCATTTCCGATGATAAAAGTTGGCACATCACTTTCGAAACCCTCTTCTAAGGTATTTATCCAACTCACATGGGGGTGTTTAATCTTTCTTTTTTGTTCTTGAATAAGGGCCTCGTTGACTTCCACAAACTTAATATGAAGAGCGTCATAGAAGCCTTTGACATGTTGAGTGCCACGCAAAAAATCGACCATCAAAGTGCCGCGCCCTGGGCCACATTCTATCAGAGACACATGTTGTGGTGCGCCCATCTGCATCCAGATATCAGCAAACCAGAGACCAATCATCTCTCCAAAAAGCTGGGAAATTTCAGGGGCGGTGATAAAATCACCCTGTGTTCCAAGTGGGTTTTTTTGGGTGTAATAGCCATACTCAGGATGTGTCATACACAAGGTCATATAGCGCGATACTGACATCGGCCCGTTTGCTCGAATTTCTGCTTTAATAATATCGGTTAACGCTGTTGTCATGGCGCGCGTTTTGTCACACCAATTTTCATCAGAATAACAAGAAGACATCCACCAAGGACCATGGCAAGTGACAGCAGTTGCCCCATGCTTAAGCCCCCAATCAGGAAACCAATTTGTGCGTCTGGCTGCCTAAAAAACTCAACAATAAAACGAAACGTTGCGTACCCAATAAGGAAGATTGCAGACAAAATTCCTGGACGTTCCCTGACCGCTTGAAAGCGCGAGGTAATGAACAAAATGGTGAATAATACAAGCCCTTCCAGAACAGCTTCATAGAGCTGGCTTGGATGGCGTGGCTCTGATCCCGCGTGTGGGAAGACCATCGCCCAAGGCACATTTTCAGTGCTTGTCACGACACGCCCGTAAAGCTCGCCATTGACAAAATTGGCAACCCTCCCAAAGAAAAAACCCATGGGCGCTGCACATGAAGCAATGTCAGCAAGTCGGAACATATTTATCTTGTTTTTGAGTGCAAAAATGATGATGGCGCATACCAAACCAACAACGCCTCCATGAAAGGACATGCCCCCATTCCAGAGCTTAAGCGCCTCAAGCGGATTATCACTATAAAAAGGAAGGTTATAAAACAGGACGTAACCCAAACGGCCACCGATCAGCACACCCAGAATGGCCCAGCTGATGAAATCATCAATATCATCTTTGTTGGGGCGCACGCCGACATATTTCGCACTTAAGAAACGAGCATAGCCCCACGCAAAAAGGAAGCCCGCCAGATAAGCAATTGCATACCAGTAAATTTGGAGAGGCCCTATGGAAAGAGCAACAGGATCTATATTCGGGTAAGTCAACATGAGCTATCAATAGCGTGATGCCACTGTGCTGGCAAGCTTCCTTCGTCAGTTCCCACTAAAAATTTTTCTTATCCACATCAAAGGGCAAAGTCACACCACCCAATTCTTGCCGACTCAGAAAATCACGCGTAACAAGAGAACTCTAATTTTCATTACATCTTTCCATTGAGGAGGTCATACATGTTCAAAAAAGGTTCAAAGTTTATGGATGATTTGGCACGCATGGCCGGTGGCACAGCGGGGCTTTTTAATTCCTTCAGAAAAGAAATTCAGGAAGATGTGAAAGAGCGTGTTGATATGATGGTTGACCGCCTTGACCTTGTCCCACGCCAAGATTTGGAAAAGCTTGAAAAGCGTGTTGCCAAGCTAGAAGAAAAAACAGGCGTTGCGAAAAAGCCGGCAGCAACAAAAGCCGCACCCAAGAAAACGACCACTAAGAAAAAGACAGCCACTAAAAAAACAACTGCTAAAAAGAGCACTGCGAAAAAATGAACGACAACTTTGCACATAACCCACTTGAGTCCGCAGAAAAATTTCTCAATGATCAGAACTGGGATTTTCAGCGCCTGAATGAAGATCAGCTTTATTTAACTGTCGAGGGTGATCGTGGACTGTACCGCATTCTCTTTATTTGGGATGTTGATAATCATGCGCTTCAATATTGTTGTGAACTCGATATCAATCTGGACGAAGAACGCAAAGAATTTGCCCACCAATTACTGGGGGAAATTAACAGTAAATTATGGCTAGGTCATTTTGATCTCTCCTCTGATCCCGCCAACACAACATGTTCACCTTGTTTTCGTTACACCAGCCTGATGCCTGGTGGTATTAAAGAGCAAGGCTATACCTTTATGAAGGAACTCTTCAGCTACACACTCACAGAGTGCGAGCGCCTGCATGAAGCCATGATGATGCTTGACGATGGCACTGGCCATGCACATTCAGATAAAATGAAACTGATGATGGCAGATGCCGTTGGCAGTTGCTAAGCCAGCTCCATGTCTCAAAAATTACTTTGTGTTGGATGCGGAGAGATGGGAACAGCCATTCTCTCACAAGTCCCAAACGGGCATTTTGAGATTACGGTTTGCAAACCAACGCCCCCCTCCTCCGAATTAAAAGCGCTTATTCACCGTCATATTACTGACCACGCCAACGCACAAGACAGCTATGACGTTGTCTTTTTAGGGATTAAGCCACAGCAATTTGACGAGGTGAGCACATGGCTTCCCGAGATTGTATCTGATAACTGCCTTATTGTATCCATTATGGCGGGCGTGCCCCTCCACAAGCTTAAAGCAAGATTAAATTCTGAAAATCCTATTGTGCGCGCCATGCCCAATCTGGCGATTGCAACAGGTGACAGTCTAACGGGTTTATTTACAACAGATACATTGTCCCAAAATGATAAAAATAATGTGGCAGCCCTCTTTGGAAAAGATGCGCGACAACTCTGGCTTAAAGATGAAAATGCCATTGATGCTTATACTGCGCTTCACGGGAGTGGACTTGCTTATTACTTCCTGACTATTGAAAGCCTTGCCGCAGCAGGTCATCATTTAGGCTTCACAGAGGATGAAGCACAAAAGATAGCCAAGCAAACATGTAAAGATGCAGCACAGCTTCTCCTGGCAAACCCCAAACTAAATGCCATGGCGATGCGTCAAAAGGTGACATCCAAAGGTGGCACAACCGAAGCAGCACTTGATGTTCTGCTTGGACAACTCCCTCCACTTTACAACGAGGCTGTCAAGACAGCCTACAAACGTGCGCAAGAGCTAAAAGCTAGCTAAATACAATAAACATGTCATTGCGAGGACTGAAAGGACGACGCAATCTATGGATTGCCACACTCGCCTTGCTCGTTCGCAATGACATCTTTCACACTGCAAATTTATTGAGTTATATTAGGCTTTTAAATTAGCTGCTTGAAATCGTTTTATATTTTATTTTCGATACGGACGTTTCAGCTTCGCGCATGTAGACAGGCTTGAGCGCAGAGGGTGCAAATCCCTTTTCGGTTTCCAACGCATTAGCAAGAAGCCCGCGTAAAATCGTCTCACTATCAAATGGTTCGACACTCTCAATATCCCCATTGCTGATTAGGAACATATTTTTCGACTGGGCAAGAACGTCGTCGGCTTCAAGAATAGACCCTTCCGAAAATCCATTATCAGGATGATAGATTTTGAAAAAGAAATCACCACGCTTTGTGTCAATGGCTATTGCACAAGACTTATCAAATCCATTTGCCGCAACAACACATTCAAAGTCATTATATCCAACCGTTTCCACATCAAGTGAGAGCGCCAACCCCTGTGCCGCCGACAAGCCAATGCGTGTGCCTGTAAAACTGCCCGGGCCTGTTGATGTACAGATGAGAGTGATATCTTGAAGCGCAAGCCCACGTGCAGAGACACATTCCAATATCATTGGAACAAGACGATCAGATTGCCCCCGCCCCATGATTTCAACATGGAAGGACGCATCTTGGCTTGCCGGTTTTACAGCAACACTGCATCCGTTCAGGGTCGTATCAATACAAAGAATATCTTTATCACTTGTCATGGACAAGTTGATTACAGGATTTCGCAGGCCTCGTCAAAGTCCAAACGTGGGGCACGATCAAACAGACTTTCTGGATCACCATAACCGAGGTTGCATAAGAAATTCGCCTCCCAATTCTCGTCTGGGAAAAAGGCCTCCTTGACCTTCTGCTTATCAAAACCAGACATGGGGCCACAATCAAGTCCCAGCGCACGGGCGGCCATAATCAGGTAAGCCCCTTGAAGCGTGCCGTTGCGCATCGCCGTTTCTTTAATCAAGTCATCATTACCAACAAACCAGCTTTTCGCATCTGCATGCGGGAAAAGCTCGGGTAATTTCTCGTAAAACTCCATGTCATTGGCGATAATAGCAACAACAGGCGCCCCCATTGTTTTATCAACATTACCATCATCAAGCGCAGGTTTTAATTTCTGCTTAGCAGCATCACCCTTCACAAAGATAAGGCGTGCTGGTGAGCAGTTCGCACTTGTCGGTGCCCATTTCATTTGGCTGTAAACATCTTTAAGAAGACTGTCATCTACATCTCTCTCGAGCCAGCCATTATATGTGCGAGCATCGCCAAAAAGTTGTGAAAGTGCGTCGCCTGATATTTTTGTATTCGTCATGGAAAGTCCCCTACTAGAATTATTTTTGAACCTGACAAAAGAGTGAGTGCCGTAAAAGTTCCGCGTGATGTTAAAGAGATTCACGCACCTCTTGTACCTCGGGAATATAATGTTTCATCATATTTTCGATACCCGCCTTAAGCGTCATAGTCGAACTTGGGCACCCCGCGCATGCACCGCGCATCCGCAAGTAAAGCACGCCATCACGAAAATCATCAAATTCGATATCCCCACCATCCTGAGCAACGGCAGGGCGTACACGCTCATCCAAAAGCGCCTGTATCTGGTCGACAATTTCAGCGTCTTGCGCGGACATATCCTTGCGGGTCACCTTGACCTTATCCTGTTTGTCAAAAAAACTGTCATAAACAACAGGTTCATCAAATGTGAAATGTTGTAGTAATGCGGTTAGAATTGTTGGCTTGAGCACCGACCAATCCCATGTGTCGTCTTTGGTGACCGACACAAAGTCAGAGGCAATAAAGACATGTTTTATGCCACCCAGCGTCAGTAAGCGAAAGGCAAGTGGTGAGTAACGCTCGGCCTCATCCTCATCTGTAAACTCAGCCGTTTTGCCAGCAAGCAATGGCTTACCAGGCATAAATTTAAGCGTTTCGGGATTAGGGGTTTTTTCGGTTTCTATAAACATGTCACAGACATAGCTCGCGCACCATCTAAATTCAATATTTTAATATTGAGAGGTGTAGCGATCCGACGGGTCACGCGTTTGCACCATAGGGCCCTTTTGCATTTCCGTATTATGGCCTGTTGGCAGTTCGTGAAATTCCTTGTCAAACTCCACAGAGTTCAAAATGGATTGGAACATGTTTTGATAGTTGTTAAATGCCTCGGCACGGGCTGAACATTCATAGATAACCGCCTTATCACGGTAAAGCCCCGCCAATGCAATGGATGTCTTGTGAATACCCTTCAACGGATGATTAGACATGTATGAGGCTGTCATCAGGCTTGCAAAAGCATTGCCAAGCCCAGCGCCATTATCCAGACGGTGCATAATCACATTGTCATACGAGGCAAGATAGTCATTCCAGAAATCTTCTGAATAGGCCATTTCCTGAATAGCCGCACGATAGCGTTGTGGATAGACAAGAAAACGTCTGTCCTCGCGCACGCGGATTTTGCATTCCGCCATGTCTTTACCCGGGGCCTCCACACGCACTATCGTATCAGGATCATAGGGTGACGTTTGTGCCCATGTATCAGGATAAGTCAGCTTGATATCACTGTGCGCGTCTTTCCAGACATAGTAATCAGCCTGAGCAGTTAGCGGTGTAAAAAGAGCAAAAGCAAGAATGAAGAAGATATGTTTCATGACTGATATGATGGGTTTGTTTACCTTAAATTGCAACTATTTTGCGTGTCCCCAAAATCCCATCTGCGCATAAACATCGTTCATAATGGGGGATGCAATCGAACGTGCCTTGGCGCCACCTGCCTCCAGGATACGGTCAAGTTCACCCACATCAGACAAGAGTTCATTCATACGGGAGTTAATCGGATCCAGTTTAGAAACCGCCAAATCGGCCAAAGCTGGCTTAAATTTCGAAAATTCCTGACCGCCATATTCTTCCAATACATCAGCCACACTTTGGTCATTAAGCGCAGCATAGATAGAAATAAGATTGCGCGCCTCGGCACGGTCGCCAAAATCTTTCTCATCATTTGGAAGCGGGTCAGGGTCGGTCTTTGCCTTGCGGATTTTCTTGGCAATCGTATCCGCATCATCGGTGAAGTTAATGCGTGAGAGGTCGGACGCATCGGATTTTGACATCTTTGATGTTCCATCACGCAAAGACATGACGCGTGTGCCCTCGCCCAATATCAGACTTTCGGGTAACGGGAAAAAATCATCTTCAAAGCGATGATTAAAGGTGGCGGCAATATCACGCGCAAGTTCCAGATGCTGGCGCTGATCATCACCTACGGGTACATGGGTTGCCTTGTAAATCAGAATGTCTGCCGCCATCAAAACAGGGTAGGCATATAATCCTAGCCCTGCCTTTTCAGCATTTTTACCAGCCTTATCCTTAAACTGTGTCATACGGTTTAATTTGCCCACTTGCGTCATTGTTGAGAGCGCCCACATAAGTTGTGAATGCTCGGGCACAGAGCTCTGCACGAAAATGGTCGAACGCTTTGGATCAATCCCAGCGGCAATATAGGCCGCGGCAATCTCGCGCGTGGATTGTTTCAACTTGGCAGGATCTTGGGGAACGGTGACTGCGTGCAGGTCCACAACACAGTAAAGACACTCTGCATCTTCCTCTTGAATCTTCACCCAGTTCTTAAGCGCACCAAGATAATTTCCAAGATGAAGGTTATTTGTCGGCTGCATGCCTGAGAGAATGCGTTTGGTCGTCATGTGTTCGTCCGTTTATTTGCGTTTCAATAACAATTTAATGTCTTTGGCCTTTATAACGCCTGAGCCAAGGATAACAAGTGCGTAAGTGCAAAATCCAGCGCCAATTAAGATTATCAAATCAATAAATTTAGTTGCTTTACCCATATCAGGCAGGCTCACAAATCTATCAACACCATAAAGGACAGCGGCCATTGCCAGTGTTGCCCCCGTAGTTTTAAGCGCCCCTTTGATAAAGCGCATATCATAACGTGTGTAATCTTCCCCCCGCAGGTAAAAGGCGAGAAGCGCAATTTGTATCCATGCGACGCTTCCTGTGGCAAAGGCAATACCAGCGACACCAATTATGCGTGACAGGGTAAAGGCCAGTGCAATATTTAAAAGTGTAATAAAGATCGAGATTTTCACAGGAGTAGCCGTATTTTCCTTGGCCCAAAACGCCGTATTAAAGGTCTTAGACAGTACGTAGGGCGGCAAGCCAATGGCATAGCCCATAAGCACCAGCGCCGTCACACGTGTATCCTCGCTTGTAAACTCACCACGCTCAAACAATGTCTCAATCAAGGCTGTTGGAATAATAAACAAGGCCACCGCCGCGGGAAGTGCAAGCAAAAGGCTATATTCCAGCGCGCGATTAAATAGATTTTTAGAATTCTCATGCGTCCCAGCCGCCAATGATTTGGAAAGCATGGGGAGAAGCGCCGTCCCAATAGCAATACCAACCACACCCAAAGGTAACTGGTTCAGGCGGTCAGCATAATAAAGATAGGAAATCGCGCCCGCTGGCAAAAGCGAGGCAATAATCATATCAGCAAAAAGATTGATATGCATAACACCCGCACCCAATACACCCGGCCCCATCAGCTTGAAGAGCTTCTTGATACGTGGTGTGAATGCGGGACGTTCAAAATGAAACTTGATTTTATAACGTCCGAAAAAGGCCCAGACGAACATAAGCTGCAAAAAACCAGAGATCGAAATCCCCCACGCCATGGCATAGCCGATATTGATATTCATCCAGCTGCCGATAAGAATGGCGGCAATAATTGCCAAATTGAACAAGACTGGCGTCACTGCAAAGGGCGCAAAGCGATTATGGGCGTTGAGCATACCGCCAAGAAGTGCGGTCAGCGATATAAAGAACAGATACGGGAATGTAATACGTGCAAGCTCCACTGACAAAGGAAAACGTACCGCATCATCCTGAAATCCAGGCGCAATCAACGAAATCACCACAGGCATAAAAATCATGAAAAGTGCAGAAAAGAAAACCAGCCCAATACTCATGATGGAGGCCGAGCGCCCTGCAAATTGTGTGGCCTTCTCTTCTCCTTCCTCCTCAAGCGTGCGCGTGTAAAGCGGCACAAATGAGACACTAAAGGCACCTTCGGCGGTGACACGGCGGAACAGGTTGGGCAACTTTAACGCCACAAAGAAGGCATCAGCCACGGGCCCTGCCCCCAGAAAGGCGGCCGTTAACACATCACGGGCAAAGCCCGCAATACGGCTTAAAAATGTGAGTGAGGCAACAGTTGCCATAGCGTGAAATAATTTCATATGTTATGTGATAGCATGCACAGCTTAAATGCACTAGAGAATGGAATGACGTACCCCCATGAAAAATCCTGAAAAAGAATGGTTTGGTAATGAACGTGTCAGCGCATCCGAAAAGACACAAAAAGTCTTGGGTGTGTTTGAAAGTGTGGCCTCGCGCTATGACATTATGAACGACCTGATGTCAGGCGGCGTACATCGCCTGTGGAAAGACCGCCTTATCCGCATGATCCGCCCGAAGGCGCATGAGCGTTTTCTGGATGTGGCTGGGGGCACTGGTGACATTGCCTTTCGATTGAAAGATGCGACCACCCCCGAAACAGAAATTACGATTTCTGACATTAACCCAGAAATGCTAGCCGAAGGGCAACGCCGCGCTATTGACAAAGGCTATCACGGGCAATTTGACTGGGTTGAGGCCAACGCTGAAAAGCTTCCCTTTAAAGCCAACAGCTTTGATGTTTATACAATCGCCTTTGGACTGCGCAATGTCACACATATAGATAAGGCGTTAGCAGACGCATATCGCGTACTCAAACCTGGCGGACGATTCTTCTGTCTTGAGTTCTCACACGTAAAAGACCCCTTTCTTGCCAAAGTCTATGACATTTATTCAGAGAAGGTTATCCCACGCATTGGTAAGGTTGTCGCCAAAGATGCAGACAGCTATCAATACCTTGTCGAAAGCATTCGCAAGTTCCCTAGACCCAAGGATTTAGCCACTCGCATGGAACAAGTTGGTTTCGAGAACGTTAGTTACAAGGCAATGTCATTGGGCATTGTATGCGTACATATAGGTTATAAATTTTAATTTCTGACTAATCGTAATTTATCTTGCATTATGTCATATAAATCGTTATAACCTTTTTACTTTCAATATGTACTAAATGTGTATAAAAGAAGAAAAAGTTTAAACCTAAGAGGAGTGAAACACATGAATAAATCAACACTTACAGCTATCTCAGCTGCTGTTATCGTCGCAATTGCTGCTATCGGTTACTTCAGCAGTGATGAAAGCGCACAATACGGCCAGCTAGCTCCTGCTGCTGGTGAGATGGAAGCTGAAATGTCAGCTGAAACTCAAGAGCTACAAAACGAAGCTGCTGAAGCTTGGAATGAAGCTGAAGAAGCAACAATGGAAGCTGCTGAAGCAACAGGCGAAGCTGCTGTTGAAGCTAGAGAAGAAGCTAACGAAGCAATTGAAGAAGCTCAAGAAGCAACAGCTGAAGCTGAAGCAGAAATGCAAGCTGAAACTGAAGCAGAAACTTCAATGGAAGAAACAGAGCAAGCATCAGGCGAAGCTTCAATGGAAACAGAAACAGAAACAGAAACATCAACTGAATACTAAGTTTCTGAAACTGATATAATTTTAAAACAGCCTTGCCATATCGCAGGGCTGTTTTTTTATGTATTGGTTTTTGGGGGCTTTCTGGGCTATATAGTCAGACATGTTACAAGATAAAACAGTTTTACTGATTATCAGTGGCGGGATTGCCGCCTATAAATCGCTTGAACTCATCCGTCTTCTGCGTAAAGAAGGTGCCAACGTGCGTCCTATCCTGACCAATGGTGGAGCACAGTTTATTACCCCCTTAAGCGTAGCCTCATTAGCCGAACACGAGGTTTACACAGATCTCTGGTCACTTAAGGATGAAACCGAAATGGGGCATATCCGCTTAAGCCGTGAAGCCGACCTTGTTGTGATTGCACCAGCATCTGCTGATCTAATGGCCAAAATGGCGCAAGGGATTGCCAACGATCTAGCCTCAACCTGTCTAGCAGCCAACAATAAACCTGTTCTAATTGCGCCTGCGATGAATCAGGAAATGTGGGCCAACCCCGCCAATCAGGATAATTTGGAAACACTGCGTAACCGCGGGTATATGATATGTGGCCCTGCCGATGGTGAAATGGCGTGCGGTGAAACAGGCACAGGACGTATGATGGAGGCCACGCATATTCTTGCCGATATCAAATCGTTTTTCGCATATCAAAAGGCGCTCTCTGGTAAACGCGTTATTGTCACAAGCGGCCCTACCTATGAGCCGATTGACCCTGTGCGCTTCATTGGCAATCGCTCCTCTGGTAAGCAAGGTTTTGCCATTGCACAAGCCCTTATGCAGGCGGGCGCTGAGGTGCATTTGATTTCAGGCCCTGTATCAGTAAAGCCGCCTAAATGCACTACTTTTACGAGCGTGGAAACCGCAATTCAAATGGCTGAGGCTGTTGAGAACGCCCTACCTGCAGATATCTTTATTAGTGTTGCCGCCGTTTCAGACTGGCGCGCAGAAACGCAATCCTCGCAAAAGATTAAAAAGGATGGCTCACAGAAGATGCAGCTTAAACTTGCTGAAAATCCTGATATCTTGCGCAGTGTCGCCACACATGCACAAAAGCGCCCTACCCTCGTCATTGGCTTTGCCGCCGAAACGCAAAATGCAGTTGAAAATGCGCAAGCCAAGCGCACCAAGAAGGCATGCGATTGGATACTGGCCAATGATGTCACCGAGAATAATTTTGGTGGGGACAATAACCACATTCATTTTATCACAAGCGATAACTCTATATCCGATTGGGGACAGATGGGGAAAAAAGATATCGCACAGCGCCTTGTTGGGGCTATAATTGAATTCTGTAAAAAAGGAGAGAGTAAACATGACACAAGCACAGCAGAAAATCGTATCGCAAAGTAATACGAACGAGACACAAACAGCTGTTCGCATTAAAAAACTGGAACATGGCAAAACAATGGATTTGCCAGCCTATGCCACAAAGCAATCTGCAGGCATGGATTTGATGGCCGCCATTGACGAGGCCGTTGTGATTGAGCCGGGCGAGCGTATGATTATTCCAACAGGGATTGCCATTGGTTTGCCTGATGGATTTGAGGCACAAATTCGTCCACGTTCAGGACTGGCTGCGAAATATGGTCTGACTGTTCTTAATACACCTGGCACCATTGATGCCGATTATCGGGGCGAGATTAAGGTGATATTGGTGAATTTAAGCCAAGAAGCCTACACAGTTGAGAAACACGCACGTATTGCCCAGATGGTTATTGCACGTTATGAACATGTGCATCTGACACATGTTGATTCCCTTGAGGACACAGAACGTGGCTCTGGTGGATTTGGATCAACTGGCGTTTAGTCACTTTTTTCATTATTCATATTAGATTTATCTTTACATCATATGTAAATATTGATAGCTCTATGTAAATTATGTATAGAACAGGGCGATATTCAGAGGGCGATCTATCAAAAATCTTTCAAGCAGTCACAAAGCTTGAGGAATTTTTTGATCCTATTTTCTTTGTCAACAGAGGACGCGTGCACAGCGATGGCACAGTTCTGGCGACGTCTTCATATAACAATGAAGGACGCCAGCTTATTGCCAGAGACTTCAACAAACTTGAGGCTTCTCTTAAACGCGTGCGCGGTTTGTTAGCGCTTAATGACAATGAGAATGAAGAAGGAACCCATCCACATGATATGCTCCTTGCCCTTTCTGATTTAACAAACTGCTTAGAAGGCTTTACTGACCCCCACCATCAAAAAGGCGGCGCAGGTTTTAGGTTTGAATCTGGATTTAGAATTTTGGCAAATTCAATCACAAACGATAGAAGACGTGAGACTCTTAAGAAAACTTATAGAGGTGGCATTCCAGATTTCTTTGAAACTGATAAGGTAAATCTGACAATTGCTTATATTAACTGGCTCAAAGATAATATTAAGCGTGCACAACGCATCACACGAGATGAAATTCAGCAATTACGAGGACATCACCAAGTGCTTGCAGACATCATTCACAAGGATGTGAATTTCGAAAGAGTTGTGAGCAAACAGGAAGTCTCCCTTCCATAAGCCCCTCCTCTTTTTGTAGAGTTGGGTATGTCACAAAACACTGCCGTGAAATCAGCCGAGGATTACATTGCCGATGGTCATACGCCCATGATGGCGCAATACCATATGCTCAAAGACGCCTATCCGGATTGCCTTTTATTTTACCGTATGGGTGATTTTTATGAGCTGTTTTATGAAGATGCAGAGATTGCGTCCCAAGTGCTTGATATTACACTCACCAAACGCGGCAAAACACAAGGCACAGATATTCCCATGTGCGGTGTCCCCCACCATTCACACGAACCCTATCTGGCCAAACTGATTAAGGCAGGCCACAAGGTTGCCCTGTGCGAGCAAACAGAAACGCCTGCCGAGGCCAAGGAACGGAGTGGCTCTAAGGCACTTGTGAAGCGCGATATTGTACGCGTCATCACCGCAGGAACATTGTTGGAAGATAATCTCCTTGATGCGAAATCCAATAACTTTATCGCCGCCCTTGCCATTGTAAATGGTCAATATGGAGTCTCATGGCTGGATATTTCAACAGGTGCCTTTTATGTGCAGGCCACAAAGCCTGATAATTTAGCTAATCTTCTGGACCGCATCGCACCAAGCGAACTTGTCTGCCCTTCTTCCTTTGCGCAACATCTCTCACAAAAAGTGCCTGATGCCCGTTTTGAGATTACATTGCAATCAGCAAGCCTGTTTGATGCACAAAATGCGCAACAACGCCTGCAAAACCTCTTTGGTGTGAAAACACTGGAGGGCTATGGTGCGTTTAGTCGCGCCGAAGTCACCGCCGCAGGTGTGTTGGTTGATTATGTGGCGCGCACGCAAGTTGGGCAATTACCCTATTTGCAAACACCCCAACAAATGACCTCCAATATGGTCCTTGAGATTGATGGAGCCACGCGGCGTAATCTTGAGTTGACCCATACGCTTAATGGAGAGCGTAAAGGCTCGCTTCTTTGGGCGATTGATCGGACCGTCACACCCGCAGGCACACGTCTTTTAAGTGAACGTTTGGCCACCCCTTTAATGGTGAAGAAACAAATTGAAGCGCGTTTGAGCGATATTGATTTCTTTGTAGGACATTCGAAACTGCGCGGTGACGTGCGTGGTTTCCTGAAATCTATTCCCGACCTTGAACGGACACAAGCGCGCGTGCACTTAAACCGTGCCACACCACGCGACCTGCGTGCCATTGCAGACGGGTTGTTGCGTTGCGAGGATTTAAGTGGAGCGCTCTCCTCTCTTGAAAAAGACGTGCTTTCAGCGTTACGTGCGGACATCACCCTTTCAAAAGCACTCAAAGAGCTTGGGGATATACTTGCAAACGCAATTAAGGCCGAACCACCCGCCATAGCGCGCGAGGGCAACTTTATCGCCAAGGGCTATCATACAAAGCTGGATGAATTGCGAGGACTTCGTGATGAGAGCAAGCAGCTCATTGCCAAGCTACAGCATAAATATATTGAGATGAGTGGTATCGACCGTCTGAAAATAGCGTTTAATAACGTGCTTGGCTATTATATTGACGTGCCCGCAAAGAAGGCAGATGCGTTAATGGTTGATCATAAGAATACGAACGCTGACAATCCCTTTGTCCATCGCCAGACCTTGGCCAATTCCGTGCGCTTTACAACCCCTGAGCTTTCAGAACTTGAGCGTGATATATCCAGTGCGGCAGACAAGGCCATTGCCATTGAGCTATATCTGTTTGAACAGCTTTGCACGCAAGTAAGGGATTGCGCCTCAGAGCTTATGACCGTTGCGCGAGGACTTGCAGGGTTAGACGTTGCAAGTGCGCTTGCCGAACTGGCCATTGAAAATAATTATGCGCGCCCCACCCTCTCCGAGGACAAACGTTTTGACATTGTAAAAGGGCGCCACCCAGTTGTTGAGGCCGTTCTGAAACAAGATGACAATTCACATTTCACTGCCAATGATTGCCAACTGGAAGACAAGCAGAAGCTCTGGATTTTAACGGGTCCGAATATGGCGGGTAAATCAACATTCCTGCGTCAAAATGCACTCATTGCTATCCTCGCCCAAATGGGAAGCTATGTCCCTGCGGAAAGCGCAGAGATTGGCGTGATTGATAAGATATTCTCTCGTGTGGGGGCGGCCGATGACCTGGCGCGCGGACGCTCAACCTTCATGGTCGAGATGGTTGAAACAGCCACCATTCTTAATCAGGCCACAGATAAATCATTGGTGATATTGGATGAAATCGGGCGCGGAACTGCAACCTTTGACGGGCTGTCCATTGCCTGGGCGTGTCTGGAGTATCTGCATGAAAATATCAAATGCCGCGGGCTTTTTGCAACGCATTACCACGAGCTAACACCTCTTTGTGAGACCTATACATCCCTTGCCCCCTTTGCCATGGCCATCCGCGAGTGGGAGGGCGAAATTATCTTTCTCCATGAAGTGCGCAAGGGCGCGGCCGATAAATCCTATGGGATACATGTGGCCAAGATTGCAGGTTTGCCAGCCCATGTCACAGCACGCGCCGAGCAGGTTTTGGAAACACTTGCTCAAGATAAGAAATCGGGCGGTAAAGGTAAAACAACAACCGCGGACTTGCCCCTCTTCTCTCAGGCTGCGCCTCCTGAAACTGTGAAGACAAAAAGCGCAGTCGAGGAGCGTTTAGAGAATATTTCACCCGATGATATGACCCCGCGCGAGGCACATGACATGCTTTACGCGCTCAAAGAGCTTTTAAAAGAAAAATAATTAATTGGTCTGATTATCTGCCATCTGATCAATTACGGCCTCAAATAACTTGCCTTCATCGATTTTTTCCGTCTGAAGCGCCTCATACATTTCTACCATGCGTGCTTTCATACGCTCTTTTTCTTCGGCATCGAATAGAGCTTGCGCCTCTAGCAGAATATCGCATTCCTCAAGTGTCTTGATATGCTCACCGCGTAAAGCCTCAAGGATATATTTTTCTTGGGCAGCAAAGTCGCCATCACACCATGCCATGAGGCGGGCAAAACGAAAGAAATCCAACTTGTCTTTTTTATCTGTAATCTGGGCAAAGAAATCGCGAATATCGCCCTTGATGACTGTATCGCGATACAGGATGTCTTTTTGCTTATCAGAAAAATCATAACGCTCGATCGCATCCAGCATGAGCGCCTCTTCCTGAACCATAATCATGTTATCAGCATGCGCCATTGCAAAAACGGCACGCCACATATTGAAATGACTGTCTGAAACGCCTGTTTCAGCAGGTGAAGGTGATATAGGCATAGA
The DNA here is from genome assembly GCA_002328415.1 of Micavibrio sp. UBA2137. Lineage (GTDB taxonomy): Bacteria > Pseudomonadota > Alphaproteobacteria > Micavibrionales > Micavibrionaceae > UBA2137. Next base: position 523,718 of record DCXL01000004.1, read on the forward strand.
ATTAGTCTTTCTCGTCCCTGTTAGTTGACTGGTCGCGGTCGGCCCACATCTTACGAATAAGAGCGCCAAAAACGCCACCTTCTTCTTGTTTTTTGTTTTGTTGCAAGGCGCTATACATTTGTGTCATACGCGCCTTCATCAAATCTTTTTCTTCGGCATCAAAGGTTGTCGCGACCTCTTCCAACATAGCCCCCTCATCCAATGCCTGAAGATGGGCACCTTTAAGTGTGTCGAGGATTAACCGCTCCTGCGCGTCAAAATTACCATCACACCAAATAATAAGGCGCGCATATTCAAAAAAGTCGGCCTTATCCTGCCTGTCTGTGATCTGTGCAAAAAATGCTCCTGCATCGCCTTGGACGCGCATATCCTCATGCAAGATACGGGATTGTTCCTCTGTAAAGGGATAGGTCGCCAAAATATTATCCATAAAGGCAACTTCTTCATCTACAATCACGCCATCGGCATGGGCCAAGGCAAAAACGGCACGCCACATCGCAAAACGACTTTCGGTGATTTCGGTGTCTCGCATAGATTCTCCCTGTTTCAATAGGTGCACCTTTTTACTGTGAAACGCCCTTCAAAACAAGGATGGACGTGACACGACCTTCCCCTCACGAATTTTTTGACTTGATTTGCATAAGTGATTTAGAATATATAGTGAACATATCATGAATATATATAACACAAATATACAAGATGATGAGGACACAGTGCAGTGGCTGTTTCTGGATCTAAACAGCTATTTCGCCAGTGTCGAGCAACAAATGAACCCACACTTACGGGGCAAACCAGTAGTCGTTGTACCCACGATGACGGACGCCACCTGTGCCATTGCCGCCTCTTACGAAGCAAAAGCCTATGGGGTAAAAACAGGCACAAAAATATATGATGCCAAAAAAATGTGCCCTGACCTTATCTGCGTTCCCGCCTGTCATGAAAAATATGTCACCTTTCATCACCGCATCATTGACGAGATTATCCTGCACACCCCCATCAATAAAATCTGGTCGATTGACGAATTATCCTCGCGCCTCCCCCCTAACAAACGCCCCGTAGAATCCGCCATTGCCCTGTGTGAACGCATCAAGGAAGGGCTTGCCAAGAATGTCGGGCCAGCTATTACATGTTCTATTGGTCTTGCGCCCAACAGCTTTCTGGCCAAGGTTGCCACCGACATGGAAAAGCCAGATGGGCTTGTTATCCTGCGCAGATGCGATCTGCCCGGTCGTTTGTTTGATCTGAAACTTTCTGACCTGCCCGGTATTGGCAAGAATATGGAGGCGCGTTTGTTTCGTGCAGGCATCACAACCGTTGAGAAACTTTGGAATATCAGCCCCAAACACGCACGCAAAATCTGGGGCTCTGTCTCGGGAGAGCGATTCTGGTATAACCTGCACGGATTTGATGTCCCCGATCAAAAAACATCACGCAGTATGATTGGCCACTCGCGTGTGCTTGACCCTGACTTGCGCGAGAGCGACAAGGCACGCTTGATTGCACGACGCTTACTCCTCAAGGCCTTGGCGCGCTTACGGAGAGAGAGTTTCTATGCCCAGAGCTTCCGATTAGGTGTCAAATCCATTGATGGCCAGAAATGGGCTTATGAAATCACCTGCAATCCGTCCCAAGATAATTTTTTCTTTATCAAGACACTTGATGAGCTATGGGAACTCATGGAAATCACCTTTCGCAAGTCAAAATTTATCAAGGTTTCTGTCATTTTTGGACGATTGGCACAGGCTGGGGAGTGTACAGGCGATCTCTTTGAGGCCTGTGACACAAAGGCTCAGGAGGAACAGGCGAAGAATTCCCTATTGACGTTCGCAATGGATCATATAAATAAGCGTTATGGAGCAGAGACAGTGAAACTTGGGTTTCCACCAAAAACACTTGCTGAAGATGTTGGAACTAAAATCGCTTTCTCGCGTATACCAGACAAGGCAGAATTCAATGAGTGAATTTTGCAAATGCATGAACACAAACTTTAAAAAATTAAGGATTTCAAAATGATGAATTCAAAAACACTCGCACTATTCGCAGCAACAGCCGCAATCGCATTCTCACCAGCATTGGCGCAAGCAGATGACCACGGCATGGAAGCAAGCACATCCGTTGAAGTTATGGAAGATGCCTCAGCAGGCGTTTTAGCTGAAACAGAAACAATGACAGATACATCTGCCTCAACAACAATCGATGTAGATACAACTGGCGACGTGCGTCCAGACGTAGAGACAACAGATGTTGAGATGGATGACCAAATGACAACAAGTGTTGATGTTGAAAATGATGACGAAAACACAGATGTTGAAGTTGATGCCGACCTTGATACAGGCGCCGATGGAAATGTTGACGTTCTTGGCACAACGACAGAAGGTGGCGTCGTTGTTGGAACAGATGCAGATGCTTCTGTAGAATAATTCAGATTTAAATATTTGATTCAAAAACGCTAGCTCCTTACGGGGCTGGCGTTTTTTATTTAGTGAAGAGCGCGAAAATGCTATAACAGCCTCCCATGTCACAGATATGCATCTATCAAGATTATGTTCATAATAACGGTGTCCTTTATAAGGCATTGAAGAACCTTTATCCGCAGGCAGATATCCGCGCGATTGATACCGTGGATATTTTGAAAGGACATTTAAATAAGGACATTAACCTCTTCATTATGCCAGGAGGCGCAGATCTTTATTACTGTGACCAGCTCAATGGTAAAGGTAATGCACTCATTCGCGGTTATGTTGAAAATGGCGGTACATATCTTGGTATTTGCGCAGGGGCATATTACGGCACAAAGTCAATCCTTTGGGCACAAGGCACGTCTCAGGAAATCACAGGCCCACGTGAACTATCCTTCTGCGATGCAATTGCAACGGGGCCTGTTTCCTCTTTGATTGAAGATGGTGATGTTGAGAAGAATTGGGATGCAGTCACAACCCTCTCTTTTGATGGTAAAGAGTTTTCCGTTCTTTATAAAGGCGGATGCGTCTTTTCAGAACCAGAAGATGAGGCAACCGTTCTGGGGCGTTACAGCGATTTAGACGGTCAGCCACCTGCCATACTCCACACACCTATCGGGCAAGGACATGCGATCTTAAGTAGTCCACATATTGAGTACTCACCCGAATTGTATGCCAGAAGCCTTGTTCAGCATCTTAATCCCGCTTATGTACGACAAGCCCAGATTGCCGAACATTATAAAAAGATTTGCAGTGAACATCCCAAGCCTTTATTAAAACAGGTTCTGAAAAAAGCAGGGATTGAAATTTAATCATGCGTAATAAGATTGTAATATACAGCGACCGCGAAAGCTTTACCTCGACATCCTCACTTGAAGGTGAGTTAAAGCGCCTTTTCAATACACATGCCTTTGAAATCGCATGTGTTGACCGTCACCAATTCGCTGCACTTTCTGAGATTGAAGACGATACATTCCTTTTTGTTCTGCCCGGCATCAATGGGGAGAAATGCATGTATCCCGACCATATTGGGAAAGCTGGCTTTTCAAAGATACGCGATTATGTTGAACAAGGCGGAGCCTATCTTGGCTTTTGCGCAGGGGCTTATCACGCCTTTTCAGACATTGATTACATCCCCCCCTTTGGACGCCCTAAGCATCGTTCTAAAGATAAGGCACTTATTGAGGGTACAGCAACAGGACCAATCCATCACGCCTATATTCCTGATAACGGCCTGAATAATTACAGCGGATGCACAACGATTTCCGTTCATGTTGAGGATACAACCCCTTATGATATGTTGGCCTGCTATGGTAACGGGCCGCTGCTCATTCCCTCAAGCGAAGACAGTCTGCGTACACGTGTTATTGCGCGCTATAATGATGTTGAAGGTAACCCACCTGCCATATTGGAGCGTCGCGTTGGACAAGGCCTTGTGATTGCCTCGGGAATTGTACCTCAATATGGAGCAATGCATATCGCCGAAGAAAGCTATGGTGAAATGGGGAAACGCGGTTATGGCGCATTGGTCGAACTAGAGAAATCGCTTAAACCACATGAAGATAATCGTCTGCGCCTCATGGGAATGCTGCGCGCGTCACTGCTTGATCATTGGAACGCACTGCATCCTGAAGAGGCTAAATTACAAGAAGCCCATAGAGAAAAAATGCCAACGCAATCGCACCTAGCGTTGCCGCATAATTCGTCGGCAGCCCGCCCTTTGTAAAAAACCAGTATTGAATGGCATGAACAGGAATAGCCGCGGCCACAAAGAGGCGAATACCACCCCACAAATAAGCCCCTTGTCCAGCAGGTGGAAATAATATGAAGCTACCCAGTAAAATAACAATCATGATAAGGGTTGTTGATTTGTACCAGCGGTTGGCATAGCTGGTCAGCGCGCCAACACTGCGCATTGACATCCAAATCCAGGCAGGAATGGACACCCACAAAGAAATCAGAATTGCCAGCGTGTAAATGGATTCATTAGCTAAAAGATGCGTTAAAAAGCCAACAGCCATCCCTTTTTTCAAGGCTAGTCCCAAGATAGAGGCAATGTAGGTCAGGCTAAGTATTGGAATATAACGATTGAGGAAAATCTCGACAAACGTCAGGTCTGTGCCCTTATGACCAACCTCGTAATTCTCTCTCTCCTCACGCACAGACATTTATTTGCCTTGTCCTTTTTTCAGCTGCTCCAGAATAGCAAAAGGAGAATCCTCTGGCTTGGGCGCAGGCGCGTTTGACACCATGCGTGGCTTTGGCTTGCCACCTTTGCCTTTTTTATTGGGCTTTTTCGTCCGTTGTTGTTTGTCCTGTGACTTACTTGGGCGCGCACCTCCTGCTTGGCGTGGTTTATGTGCTTGCCCCTTCTTCAGATAGAACATATCAAGCTCTGGCTTAACATCTGCTTCAGGCTTATCTTCTGACTTTTCCTCTGTTTGAGGTGCGTCTTCTATCTCGGATTCAGGCTCTTTCTTTTCGCCTTCGCTCTTGATATGGACGTGTCCCATTGCACTCAAGATGGCATAAAGGTCCTCAATTGAGCATCCAAGCCATTCCGCCATTTTATGCTGTGCCTGAAACTTACCTTGTTCAGCCGTTTCATAAATTTCGTTCAAAACACGGTCAAGCATATCAATGCGAATGGCACGCGGGCCAAACACAGGGTAGCTGATGGCGCGATAGTAATCTTTGTCAATCTCTTCAGTATTAACAGTGACCGAAACTGCGCCATCGGCTGGCACAGTGGCAGGAAGGTCTTTCCCGTTCCAAAGTGACCAGAGAAGCGCACGCAAGCGCACTGACTTTGGTTTTGTTAATGCTGGCAAGAAAACAAGAATAGGCCCTAGCTTGATTTTAAAACTGCGAATAAGCGCGCGCGCCTCTTCATCAAGCTCATTGATATAATCTTGTACCTTGCTGCGGTGGCACGTGCCTAGTGTATCACCCATAACCTTAGAAATCTCACGCACAGGCGCAGGGTGTGTTTCAGGACATTCATTGATAATTTTTAAATATTCAAGAGTTTCCCCAATATAGGACATCACCCAGTCTTGGGTTTTTTGCGCATCTTCATCACTCATCTCTGTTGTTATTTTAACGACAGGTTTCAAGATGTGCTCGCCCTTCTCCAGTTGAGCAATTGGCGTGCCCGGAACAGGATTATTCGCTGTTTTTTGGAAAAGAACCTGACCCTTTTGATCAAGTTGAAATTGTGAGGCCTCAGCCTTCGCGATAGTCATGCAGTTGTCCTATGTCATTTTGATTTCACTTTTTATATCTTGTCGTTGGCCAAATTTCAATCACAACCCCCTTTAAAAGTGCCTCCCTTGCCATATTTTAATGAAATCATTATCCTCGATAATGTTTGAACCCCTTACAAAGGATATTCCTACCGTGACCACAATCTCTCAACGTCTTCTGACAACCCTTTCTGTATCTGCGCTTTTGCTTGGTGCATCCATGAACGCAACACAAGCCTCACCTGAAAAACAGGCGGAATTGCGTACAGAAATTTCTGAATTGCTCGCTTCGCAAAATTTACAGCTGGAAGATGGAAAGATAATCGAGATTGTCGAAAAGGATAATTACTATATTGCAACGATTCCTTCGATGTCAGCAAAGGTCAACGGCAAAAAACGCTACACTGCACCTGGTGCTGTTATAAATGCACGTCCCAAAGATGATGAAAACTGGGAAATGAAATACAAGCTTGTCTCTCCTATTCGTATCTTTGGTACAGAGGCCAACGATGAAATGAAGGTTTTTATTGATGAGCAGGACAGTGAAGGAATTTGGAACGCCTCACTGAACAACTTCACCTATTTAAAATCACAATTTGAGGATGTTTCCCTGCGTGATGTAAAAGAGGGGATCGTATTTAAGTTCAATGATGTTGACAGTTTGCAGCGTATTGAAAAGGCAGCTGACAATCTTTATACAGCACGCGCTATTATTGAGCTAAAAGATATGACGGGCACAAAAAACAATCAGGTTTTTGCGAAAATGGGCGATTTAAAAATTACTTCTGTTGCCGAAAATGCAGATATTCAAAAAATACAAAGCCTCGCATCACAGATTTTTGACGCCACTGACTCACATGAAAAAATGCAGGAACACCTTGCTGATTTTATTTATGATAGTGAAGCTGAAATTTCTATTAAAGACATATCGTTTATTGCCCCTGAAGACAGTAAGGCTAACTTTGAAGGAGACCTGATTATACCCGAGGTCAAGCTTGCCGCATCACTCAAGGATTCACAAACCGATAAAGCCGATTTAAAACTCGCTCTAAAAATGATACGGACCCCTTTTGAAAATGACGACAGCTTGATCCCACAAATTATTGATTTTGATATCAATGCAGAAAATATTCCTTTGCAGGAAATTATCGCACAAGAGGATATGGAAAACCCCAATCAAGAAGCTGTTAAAAACGCATTTTTTAACTCTGGATTTAAATTGGGGTTGAACAGCATCAAGGTTATGTCGAGCCAAATGGGTATGGATTTTGCTGGCGATATCAAAGCCGATAAAGGTGCTATGCTTGGGATAACGTCTAGCATTAACGGTACGATTAAGGGGCTAGATGCCATGATAAAAATGGCAAAGCAAAAATCAGCCGACGCCCCTGGTGAAGTTCAAAAAGGCTTGAGCTTTTTGCCGATGCTTCAGCTTTTTGGGCAAAAGCAAGGAGACAAGGACATCTGGACCTATGACATTGATGTTGCCAAAGATGGTAGCGTGAAAATTAATGGTGCGGATATGTCGGCTATGATGGGTGCAATGTCAGGCAAAAAATAATTACTCACGTAAGCAGGTAACCAATCACACTGTTCAATCGCAAGCGCCCCTGACGTGTTGCGCAAAGGGTGGCGTTATCGCGCATTTCCAAATCACCATTATTCAACAGCGCGTCGACCTTCTTTGCCTCAAAAAGCGAAGAAGGCATCCCTTCTGACAAACGAAGTCCCATAAGCACCTTTTCCTGAAATTGCTCCTCTTCAGTTAAAGAAAAGCAATCTTGTAAAGCAGGCTTTTGTGTATCTAAAACTTGCTTTAACCAGATATCAGGGGCGCGATGGGCGCGTGTCGCAAACTTCTGACCAGCATTAGTGTAGTAGCGGCCATGTGCACCTGGCCCAATGCCCAGATAATCACCATAACGCCAATATGTCATATTATGGCGCGAGGCCTCCTCTCCACGTGCGTAATTGGAGAGCTCATAGGAATTAAATCCTGCGTCACGCATTATATCCTCAGTTACCTCATAAAGGTCTGCACTTATTTTATCGTCGGGAATATGAAACTCTCCACGGTTATAGCGCGTGAAGAACGGTGTATTGGGTTCTATTGTTAATTGATAAAGCGAGGCATGGTTGCCCATATAGCTTAAGGCTTGACACAATTCCTGCGACCAAGAATCTACGGTCTGTTTGGGGCGTGCGTAAATCATATCAAAGGAAAATCGGTCAAAGGTTTGCGCCGCAACTTCAACAGCCTTTAGCGCCTCTTCAGGTGAATGTTCGCGGCCCAAAAATTTGAGGTCTTGCGCGTTAAGGGATTGCACACCGACAGAGACACGATTAATGCCCGCACGTTTAAAGTCTTGAAACTTGCTCGCCTCTACAGATGTGGGGTTGGCCTCCAGCGTTATCTCGCACGCATCAGATAACCCCCATGCTTTATCAATATGTGCGAGCACAGATTGTGTGGTTTCTGGCGCCATCAGGGATGGCGTGCCCCCGCCAAAGAAAATCGATGTAATGTTTCGTGCGCCTAAAAGGTTTTTGTAATAATTAATTTCATGGATATAGGCCTGCGCCCATTGGGGGTGATCAACCGTCTTTGCAACATGCGAGTTAAAATCACAATACGGGCATTTCGATAAACAATATGGCCAGTGAATATAAAGGGCGAGTGGCTCAAGCATAGGTTTTCAAAAACTCTGAAAGCTTTGCAAGTGCCTTGGCGCGGTGAGAGATTTTGCGCTTTTCTTCAGGCTCCATTTCCCCAAATGTCTGGCGCTTGCCCTCGGGCACAAACATCGGGTCGTAACCAAACCCTTTATCCCCACTTGGTGGCCAAATAAGATTACCTTCAATGCGCCCCTCAAAGATGTGCTCCTCCCCATCAGGAAACACAAGCGCGAGCACAGCAATAAAATAAGCCGACCTGTCTTTATTTTTGCCCAGCTTGTCATCAATAAAACCCATGGCCAATTTGAAATCACGCCCCTCCTGTCCCTCTAGCTCGGCCCAGCGGGCTGAATGAATGCCTGGCTTTCCACCAAGTGCGTTCACGCATAAACCACTATCATCAGCAAGTGATGGCAGCTTGGTTGCCTTGGCGCAGGCACGTGCCTTTAATAATGCATTACCTGCAAAGCTATCTTCTGTTTCCTCAACTTCGGGAACATCAATATCATCAGCAGAAAGTATTGTGCGCACATGTTCCTGAAGGCTGGTCGCCATTTCAACAACTTTGCCCTTATTATGTGTGGCAATGACAAGCTTCTCCAACACGTGCCTTACTGACCTATGGTTTTCTTTTGAAAGTCGGTTAATTCCTTGCAACCCTTTTGTGCAAAACGCAGAAGTTCCATGAACTCATCTTCTGTGAAGGGTTCTTGTTCGGCGGTCCCCTGAATTTCGACAATCTTGCCACTGCCTGTCATCACAAAATTGGCATCAGTTTCAGCAACGCAATCCTCATCATAATCAAGATCAAGGACGGCAGAGCCATTGTAAATACCACATGAAATTGCGCTCACGCTGTCTTTCAAAGGTGTTTCTTTTATCAATCCGATTTTCATGATGTGCTCAATCGCAAGGGCGAGTGCAACATAGGCACCCGTAATAGAGGCTGTGCGCGTGCCGCCATCCGCCTGTATGACATCGCAGTCAATGCGCACCTGACGTTCACCCAGCTTCTCCATATCAACAACGGCACGAAGGGCTCGTCCAATCAGGCGTTGAATTTCTTGTGTGCGTCCAGATTGCTTGCCGCGGGCTGCCTCGCGGTCAATACGTGAATGGGTTGAACGTGGCAACATACCATATTCAGCTGTGACCCACCCCTTCCCGCTATTACGCATCCAGCCCGGCACTTTCTCTTCCACTGAAGCTGTGCACAGGACATGCGTGTTTCCGCATTTGACCAAACACGACCCTTCCGCATGCAGGGAATAATTTGGTTCGAATTCAACTACGCGCATTTCGTCGCTAGAACGGCCTGAAGGTCTCATAAATTTCTATCCTTAATATGTAAGCTTTTATCTGCGCCACAGTGAAAAGCAGAAACGCGCGCATGTCAAATACTCTGTGCCTCAAAATTCATACATAAAACCGTTATGATTTTTATGTGATATGGTTGATATTTAATGCCGCTAGGCTTACATATGATAAGGCATAACAACGATCTTAAAGATATAAGGACGCTATGACTGAAGAGAATAAAGCAAATAAGATGGAAGGGTTTGACGAACCTAACGGTCCCTTTGCCAAGAAGAAAACCGAAGAAGATGCAGATTTTAACCCAACAGCTCAAGATCAGACCGAGGCTGATGATGCGTTTGGCGAGGCCTATGCTGATGAGGCCGAGGCCTATGCCGAACATGATGCCCGTGTAGAGAACCTTGATAATTCCAATGCGCTTAACGACCAGTTGAAAGAGGCCAAAGAACAATTATTGCGTGCCATGGCCGAGGTTGAAAACACACGTAAACGTGCGCAACGCGACCGTGAGGATTCACGCAAATACGCCATCACCAATTTTGCCAAGGACCTCATTGTTGTTGCTGACAATCTGCGTCGTGCACTTGATTCTATTCCCGAGGACACATCTGCCTCCTCTGACCACTTCATTAATTTGAAGGCAGGCGTTGAGGCAACAGAACGCGAGCTGCTCAAATCACTGGAGAAAAACGGTATTCAAAAACTATCTCCTTTGAATGAAAAATTTGACCCGAACTTCCACGAGGTCATGTTTGAAGGCCCCGCCCCTGATAAAGAACCAGGTACTGTCATACAGGTCATTGAAGAAGGATATATTATCCATGACCGATTATTGCGTCCTGCACGTGTAGGTGTAGCAAAGGCTGAACCGCAGACGACAGAGACAGACACGGCTGCGGATAACACAGGTCATAGCGTGGATACGCAGGCCTGATAAATTAACAGGTGCAACACAATAATAAGAGGGTTGCACTTAAAAGATGAAACTGTTTTAATCCGTTTTTAAGAACCCCACGTATAAGGGGTGTTGGAACAAAAATGCCTATTGAAGGGTTTGCGGAACAACACATCTTATCTTGTAAGGACGGGTCATGTTTTGACCATATTCTTAGGGGATTACTGACGGTGCCTTTGTAAAAGGGCTGACAATAATTTGCCAATGTAAGGAGAATAAAATGAGTAAAGTTATTGGTATCGATTTGGGTACAACAAACTCTTGTGTGGCCATCATGGATGGTAAAGAGCCAAGAGTTTTAGAAAATTCCGAGGGTGCACGTACCACACCTTCTATGATTGCCTTCACCAAGGATGGTGAGCGTCTTGTTGGTCAACCGGCCAAGCGTCAGGCAGTCACTAATCCAGAAAACACATTATATGCAGTCAAGCGTTTGATTGGTCGTCGTTTTGATGACGCCGAAACAAAGGACTTGGCCAAAAAAGCACCTTTTAAAATTGTTAAAGGTGACAATGGTGACGCATGGGTTGAAGTGGATGGCGAAAAACACGCCCCTGCACAACTTTCCGCAATGATTTTGGGCAAGATGAAGGAAACAGCCGAGAGCTATCTTGGTGAAACAGTGACACAAGCTGTTATTACTGTTCCTGCTTACTTTAATGACTCACAGCGTCAAGCGACAAAAGATGCGGGTAAGATTGCCGGCCTTGAAGTCCTCCGTATTATTAACGAGCCAACAGCCGCTGCTCTTGCTTACGGTTTGGATAAAAAGAAGTCAGGTACAGTTGCCGTTTATGACTTGGGTGGTGGTACGTTTGACGTCTCTATCCTTGAAATCGGCGATGGTGTCTTTGAAGTAAAATCAACCAATGGTGACACTTTCCTTGGTGGTGAAGACTTTGACCTACGCATTATTGATTACCTCGCAGATGAGTTCAAAAAAGAAAACGGCATTGATTTGCGCGATGACAAACTTGCGCTTCAACGTTTGAAAGAAGCCGCTGAGAAGGCAAAAATTGAGCTTTCATCTTCAACAAACACAGAGATTAACCTGCCATTCGTGACAGCTGATGCCTCAGGCCCGAAACACCTGAACATCAAATTGTCACGCGCCAAGCTTGAATCTTTAGTTGATGATTTAGTACGCCGTACAATCGACCCATGCCGTGCAGCCCTAAAGGATGCAGGTCTTGCCGCCTCTGAGATTGACGAGGTTGTGTTGGTTGGTGGTATGACACGTATGCCAAAAATCATTGAAACAGTGAAAGACTTCTTTGGTAAAGATCCGCATAAAGGCGTTAACCCTGATGAGGTTGTGGCTGATGGTGCGGCGATCCAAGGTGGTGTATTGCAAGGTGATGTGAAGGACGTTCTTCTTCTTGATGTGACACCTCTCTCACTTGGTATCGAAACACTTGGTGGTGTCTTCACACGATTGATTGAGCGTAACACGACTATTCCAACGAAAAAGTCGCAAGTGTTCTCAACTGCCGAGGACAACCAAACAGCTGTAACTATTCGTGTCTTCCAAGGGGAGCGTGAAATGGCCGCAGATAACAAGATGCTGGGTCAGTTCGACCTTGTTGGTATTCCAGGTGCACCACGCGGTGTCCCGCAAATCGAGGTGACCTTCGATATTGATGCCAACGGTATCGTAAACGTATCTGCCAAGGACAAGGCCACAGGCAAAGAACAGCAAATTCGTATTCAGGCCTCTGGTGGTTTGAGTGATGCTGATATCGAGCAAATGGTAAAAGATGCCGAGAGCAATGCCGAGACCGATAAAAAACGTCGCGCAGCTGTTGAGGCACGCAACCAAGCTGAAAGCCTTATCCATGCGACAGAAAAATCCTTGGAAGAAGTCGGTGCTGATTTATCAGATGATGATAAGAAGGCAACCGAAGCCGCCATTGCTGATTTGAAAGAGGTTCTTGATAATCAGGATGCCGAGGCCTCTGACATCGAAGCCAAGACAACTGCATTGCAGGAAGCTTCCATGAAAGTTGGTGAGGCTGCCTACCGCAAGGCCCAAGAAGAGGCTGTGCAGGAAAGCGGCAATGCCGAGGCAGGCGATAGCGGTTCATCCTCAGATGACTCAGATGTGGTCGATGCCGACTTTACAGATTTGAGCATGGAAGAGGATGACGATGACGCCTCAGATGATGCAGAAAAAGGGAAAACAGCTTAAGTTAAGCTGTTGCACCTGAGGGAGTCATAAACCATGTCTGATAAAGATCTCTACGAGATTCTTGGCGTTGAAAAAAGCGCAAGCGATGATGAGATAAAGAAAGCTTATCGCAAGCTTGCGATGAAATATCACCCTGACCAAAACAGGGATGATAAAGAGGCCGAGACGAAGTTTAAAGAAATCTCGATGGCCTATGACATCCTCAAAGATAAACAAAAGCGTGCCGCGTATGACCAATACGGGGCACAAGCCTTCCAGGGCGGTGGCGCAGGTGGTCCTGGCGGATTTAACCCGGGTGACTTTCAGGGTTTCGGCTCGGCCTTTTCCGATATTTTCGAAGACATGTTTGGTGGCGGTATGGGACGCGGTGGACGCCCCTCTGGACCTATGCGTGGTTCAGACGTTCAATTCACCCTTGAGGTTACATTAGAAGAAGCTTTCAAAGGCAAAGACGCTAAAATCAAAGTACCTTCCGTTGAACAATGTGACGTGTGCGATGGGAAAGGCTCAAAGTCAAAATCTGGAAATCAGACTTGCCCAACTTGCAATGGCCGCGGTCGTGTGCGCGCGCAACAGGGTTTCTTTACAATTGAACGTACTTGTTCAACCTGTCATGGGGAAGGCGAAATTATTAAAGACCCCTGTGACACATGCAGCGGAACAGGACGCATTCAAAAACAAAAGACATTACAGGTCTCTATTCCCGCAGGTATCGACCAAGGGCGTCGTATCCGCCTAGCAGGTGAAGGTGAAGCTGGTGTGAAGGGTGGCCCTCCGGGTGACTTATATGTTTTGATCGGCATTAAGCCGCATAAATTCTTTGAACGTGAAGGGTCCGACCTTTATGCACGTGTACCATTGCCGATGACAAAAGCGTCTATGGGTGGCTCTGTTGAAGTACCGACCATTGAAGGATCGCGTGCAAGTGTGAAAATTCCAGCAGGTGCACAAACAGGTCAACAGTTCAGATTGAAAAACAAAGGTATGCCCGCCCTGCGTTCCTCTATTCGTGGTGACATGTATATTGAAATCTTTGTCGAGACACCAAAGAACCTCGATAAGAAACAACAGAAATTAATGCAAGAGCTGGATGAAACACTTGCCAAATCAGGCAAGCATTACGAAGAAAGCGAAAGCTTCTTTAAAAAGGTCAAAGATTTGTGGTCTGATTTGACCGAATAGAGCCTGCTAACTCATACGGGGAGCGTTACACTTGACCTCAATTTGATAGACAGGCGGACGAAGACCATCATCCGAGGCTCTGTTCATTTGCACTTGAAGGTCGCGCTCAATACGCTGTGATGTGCCTCTGTCACAAACATTTGTCTTTACCTTTGCCTCATCACTTTCCTCAAATTTGACCGAGATATCATCAGATGAGAACAAATCACCATAGCCTGCAAATATAACAGCATTATAAGCAAGAAATAATCCACCAGCAGCGCCAAGAAGTGCTGCACCCTTACGATCAATCAGACGACTCATAATATTCTCCCTATTTATGACAGTTTATTTTCAAAAAGTTTTAAATTGGCATCAGCTTCCAATTTCAAATCTAAAATATATTGGCGCATCACCAAGGCAACAGCAGAACGGTTAAAAGTCGTGTAAGAAGATGTATTTATTGGCGGAATTGTCTCTCCGTTTAACCAGCGCGAAGCACTTGCAAGGCTTTTATCTGTGCGTTCCTCAATGTAGAGTGCTTGAATTCCCAATGTCTTTGCCGTCAAAACCATTGCCTTCCACTCTGAATCAACACGTGGGTCAAAGCTATCAAACACATCAAGAAAATAGTTGATCCGTGCAGTGTCACTTAACAAAGCACGATGGAAAAAATCCTCAGCCCCAACATCAAGAACGCTTTCCATAAAGGTATCTTGCAGGAAAGTCGTATCCATATATTTTTCTGCTCGTTTTGACATTGGTTTTTAATAATATAATTAACTTATTATGTCAATGATTTTCAAGAGCAAGTAAGGCGCATTTACGCTCTGTGCCCGAGGCATAATTCTCAACGATACCGCTAGCTTGAATAACGCGATGGCATGGGATAAGCCATGATATGGGATTAGCCCCAACGGCACCGCCAATAGCGCGCGCACCTTTTGGGTTACCAAGTGCATCCGCAAGCGTACCATAGGAAATAGTTGCACCAGCTGGAATACGCAAAAGTGCCTCCCACACCTTGATTTGAAAATTTGTGCCATAGAGGTGCAGTTTAAGCGGCGCGCCAGATTTCACCCCTAAAAACATGCTCTCCACTTTCTGAGCGGCAGCATATGTGACTGCAACATCTTCCTTCAAGATGGCTTGTGGCCATTTTTGACGTATCTTCTCTAAACTTGCCCTTGGTCTATCCTTCATGGCAAAGCCAATCCAGCAGACACCTTTATCCGTTTGTGCAATGTCAATTTGACCCAACGCGGTGGCATGTCGGCCATAAGTAATAACAAGCCCCTGCCCGCGCTGCTTCAACGCGCCTGGGCTTGCCGCCTCATAAGTCACAAAGCCCTCATGCAAACGCCCCTGCCCTGAAAGTCCTGCCGCATAAGCCGCATCAAGGGTTGGGTAACCTTTTAATAAAAAATCCCGCGCCTGCCGCAATGAGACATAGCGCTTAAGTTGGGTGGGTGTTAGCCCCGTGCGTTCTTTGAACAAGCGCACAAAATAATCTTCATGCAGGCCAGAGCTTGCTAAGTCCGTCTCTTTTCCTAAGACGATATCCTCTATTGCGCCTGCAATCAGATCATAATGTTTTTGCTCATTAGCCATACACCCCTATTAAATCCAAAGAATAGGACATAGACAATCCGCTTTCAGACATTTATTGTCGCATACATGAAAAAAGATGATGTCGCAGAATTTTTTGAACGCCTCAAGCGTGAAAATCCCGAGCCAAAGGGAGAGCTTAATCATAGCAACCCTTTTACGTTACTTGTAGCGGTTGTCTTATCAGCGCAAGCCACTGATAAGGGTGTCAACAAGGCGACAGAAAAACTGTTTCAAATTGCAGATACACCAGAAAAAATGCGCGCCCTAGGTGAGGATGGTATTCGCGACCATATCAAAACCATTGGATTGTTTAATGCCAAGGCCGCCAATGTTTATAAATTATGCAATCAGTTGATTGAAAACCAGAATTCCGAAGTGCCACAAACGCGTGCCGAGCTGGTTAAGCTCGCAGGTGTCGGGCGCAAAACGGCCAATGTTGTGCTGAATATGTCCTTTGGGCAACCCACTATTGCCGTGGACACCCATATCTTCCGTGTGGGGAATCGCACAGGGCTTGCCAAGGGCAAAACACCCGATGAGGTTGAACGAAAACTGGTTAAGAAAATCCCAGCTGAATACAAGCTTCACGCCCATCACTGGTTAATTTTACATGGGCGCTATACCTGCGTTGCGCGCACACCTAAATGTACCTCATGCGTCGTTTATGATCTGTGTAAATTTAAAGATAAGACGGCGTGAGTTAGAGAGACGCAAATTTGAAGAAGCTTTTCTTTTTCTTTTGCTCCATCACATCGCGCAGACACTCTTTTTGAAATCTTTTATCCGTAATATCTGTGGCAAAGGTTGTTTCCAGCTCTGCAATCACATCATTTCGCGATTTGGGTGAAATAGAAACAAGTTTTGCGCCCTTGATATCGGCACTGCCATCGACAACGAAATCAACAACACAAGATTGCCCTTGATATTGAAGGATATGAGTTGACCCTTCGGAAATTGTCAAATGCGGTGCATCTAACATTACAAGCAAGGAAGCACCATCAATTTGTGCGTTGGGAAGATCTGCCTCTGAAACAGAGAGAACATTAAGAAACGTACGTTCATTCTGCATGATCTCAGGTGTTGCGAGCGCCAATAGCTCACCTGATTGCGGTTCAATCTGTGCAAACCCATGCGCGTCGTAAGCATTTGAGAACTGGGCAACGCCTGCCATGATAAGTAAAGCAATTACAAGAGACGTGTGCGGTTTATCCTTCACTGATGTTGTAAATAACCCGAGTGAAAAACGCATCTCTAAAGCAAAAGCCTTGAGACCATGTCCCAAGGCAGTCTGATTTATGTTTTTAAACATTTTCTTTTTTGAAGAGACTTAAATGTTCTTATTCATGAACTGTTTTTATCTAAAGTCTCTTTCTCTCTCCTAAGTTTACCTTGGCCCGAAAAGCGCGGGTCTTAGCTCGCTTTACGCATTGAGTCCGAACCCGCCTTTTTATTCAGCGGTGTCAATGTTCCATCAAGCGTTCCACCTGCTTCAATAGCAAGCTCACCATATGAAATTTTTCCAGTCACAGATCCTGATGATTTAATCATCAAACGACCTGACACTGTGATGTCGCCTTCAAAGCGGCCAGCAACTGTCGCTTGTTCAATTTCAACTGTGCCGTAAAAAACACCGCTTTGTGAAATCTCAACAACCTTTGCACCTTTCAAAGCGGCCTCAACCGTTCCCTCAACAAGCAAATGTTCACAAGATTCAATCTCACCAGACATGTTAATGCCTTCACCAATAACAAGGCGACGACCATTCGAACCACCCATTGATGGGCTTGGTGTTGATGATGTGCTTGTTGTCGCAGCAGGCGTTGAAGATGCCGCATAAGGTGTCGGATTATATGTACCGTAAGCCCCTGGTGTTCCTGGTGTACGTGGCGCAGAAGCTGTTGGCGTTGAAGCTGTTTCAGCCTTTTTAAACGGGCTATTTGATTCAGGGATATCAGTTGAGCGTGAGGCAGGTGTTGTTGCTTCACTTGATTTTGTTTCTGTGGCCATTTTGGATGAATCCTGACTTTTTGATGTTTCTTTTTTATCCTGCTCAAGATTCATGGCTGTCTGATTTGTGTTTGCAACCTTGGACGTTGAACTGTCTTTTTCATTACCAGAATTATTGTCTTTTGCATCTGTTGATGTATCGCTTTTTGTCTCAGAATTGGTCTTTGGTCTGTGAAACATAAATCGTGTCCTTATTTCTTATTTCAAAAGTTAATCATTAATAATGTTCTGGTAACGGGTCGCAAACTAGCATGATTTTCTTAAATTCTGCAAGTTTTATATGGGATTTTTAACATTTTCCTTTTCCTTAAAATATTAAGAGCTTTCACCCACAAAATAATGGTGTATTTTTTCGGCCATCGCCTTGGATATACCCTCAACAGCAGAGAGATCAGCAACACTTGCACGCTCAACAGCGCGTGCCGAGCCGAAATGGTGTAGCAACGCTTTTTTTCGCTTGGCTCCAATGCCTGGCACACTATCAAGTGCAGATTTTGTCATTTCATTTTTACGGCGTGTACGATGCGCCGTTATAGCAAAGCGGTGCGCCTCATCCCGCAGACGTTGCAAATAATGAAGCACAGGATCATTCATCTTCATCTTGAAGGAGGGTTTATTCACCTGATGAAATTCCTCGCGCCCTGCGTTTCGATCCGGACCCTTTGAAATCGCCACCACAGCAATATGTTCGCTTAGACCCAGTCCATCCAGCACCTCCATCACAGAAGAAAGCTGTCCTTTGCCACCATCAATCAGCAAAAGCGATGGCCAATTATCGGCATCTTGCGCCTCTTCTATGGCCTCCTCTTGATTATCGGCAAAGGCGCGAAAACGCCGCTCCATCACCTCACGCATCATTCCAAAATCATCCGAGGCGTCGGCCTGTTTGATATTAAATTTACGATAAGCTGATTTGCGCAAGCCCTCTGGCCCTGCCACAATCATTGCACCCACCATATTTGTCCCACTGATATGCGAGTTATCGTAAACTTCAATACGCTCAGGCACATCGGTAAGATCAAAAATATCCTTCATTTCCTCGAAAATTTTCTCCTGCGCCTCGCTTGATTTCTGTTCCCGTGCGAAGGCATCCTTGGCGTTCACCTCAACAAAATCAACGAGCTTTTTACGCTGCCCGCGAGCTGGTTTGACAATATCTACATTGGCCTCACGGCGTTGTTTCAGCGCCTCGGCAAGCAACTCTTTTTCTGAAACCTCACAATTAACCAGAATGAGCGGTGGCACAGGTTTGTTTTCGTAAAACTGGAGCAGAAAGGCCGCCATGATATCGCCTGCAGTTTCATCACTTTCATGTTTTGGAAAATAGCTACGATTGCCAAAATTTTGCCCACCGCGAAAGAAAAAGGTCTGAATACAGCTACGCCCCTTCATCATATAAAGCGCATGGACGTCAGCATGCTTGACCTCGCTCACATTAATCGTTTGTTTGGATTGCAGTGACGTGAGCGCCCGCAAACGATCGCGATAGGTGGCCGCCTTTTCAAACTGCATTGCCTCACTGGCGTCCTGCATTTTTGACTGATAACGCTTTTGTAATTTCTGGCTATCCCCATCCAGAAACTGACGTGCTTCCTCAACTTGTGCTCCATATTCCTGCTTGGATACATAATCAACGCATGGCGCCGTGCAGCGTTTAATATGGTATTGCAAACAAGGGCGTGTTCTTGTTTCAAACATGGAATCTGTGCAATTACGGAGCATGAAAACGCGTTGCAAGACGTTAAGCGTTCTGTTAACTGCACCAGCCGAGGCAAAAGGCCCGAAGAATTCACCTTTCTCTTTCTTACTACCGCGATATTTCACAAGACGTGGAAAATCATGCGCTGAGGTAATCCAGATATAGGGAAATGATTTATCATCCCGCAGTAAAATATTATAACGTGGCTTTAACTTCTTGATTAAATTGGATTCAAGTAGAAGCGCCTCAACCTCCGACCCTGTGCGAATTATTTCCATACGCGCCGTCTCGGATACCATTCTTTGCAACCGCACGGGTAATTTATCAATATGTGTGTAATTGATAACACGCTTCTTTAGCTGGCGCGCCTTACCCACATAAAGTACGTCATCATTATCCGCTATCATACGATAGACGCCCGCACTATTCCCGAGCGTCTTCACCGTATCCAAAATAACATCACGACCGCGCGACAAAGAAACCCTAGGCGCCTTCTTTTTTGGGTTATTACGTGAGTCTGGTGGGGTACGAGCCATATGTTTTATCTAGCCTGAAAGCATTTGCAGAACAAGGGCTATAAGATATTTATGAAAAAACATTTGACAAAAATAAAAACTTTGTTACAAATCTGAAACAATTGATAGTATGCAACTATCTAAAACTATAAAAATAACATGTGGGGAAAAACATGAAACTTATGACTGCGTCAGGTGCTGTCCTTTATGAAGGACGCGCCTCTTCTTTTGCCGAGTTAACGCTTCAGGCAATGAATGAAAATTGTGATCTTAGAAACACAGATTTCAGTAACTGCGATTTATCACACATAACATTGGATGGCATGGACCTCTCTGGATGCCACTTCAACAACACCAATCTGACTGGGGCAAATCTGTCCGAATGTCGATTTGACCAAGCGCGTTTTAAAAGTACGCTTCTTTATGATGCGTGTTTTTGCGAGTCCGAATTTAAAGACACACACTTTATAGATTGTCACTTTGCAGAAAGTGACTTTGCACATGCAAAGCTCTCACACTGCATCTTTTCAAGCTCACATTTCATGGATATTAATTTGCATCATGCAGAGCTTCATAACGTGCTTTACAGGTATCGGAACACATTAGTAAAAATGACACATGCACCACTTATCCTTAAAACAGCACATGGGAACATCCTCCACTTAGATGATGTAAGTTTCTGTAATAATAAGCAGATGTCAGACGCCAAACATGAAGCAATTCGAAATATGCTTCAAGAACTATATTTTACATAAATTAAAGTTTTGTTAATTACAACTTTGATATTCTAAAAGTTCTGGGGAGCAAAACTATGGCAAGATACTACCTTAAGGTGAATCGTGTGGGAGCAGCTTATCTCGAATTTTCTCGAGATTTAGGCAAAAAACCTTTGTTTTCTGTAAATAAATATAATAGAGAGTGGGTCATAGATGTTCCGTTCGGGTGTGTCATATTAACACCAAACGGTGCACTTCAAAGAGAAGAACGATGGCACACAAAGACAATAATAAAAACGGTGAAAAATGGCTAAGTAAAGCCGATGCGCTTAAATTAGACACATTTCAAAAAAGCCTAAATATTTTCCGTGATTTAAACGGCGAATTCCCGTTGCAATATATTATAGCGCTCGTTGAAATTTCGCGTCATGAAGGTCTGTCACTTACCGATCTATCAAAGAAAACAAATCTAACCCTCTCGACTTTGTCGCGTATCGTTGGTGCGCTTTCTGACTATCGCGCTAATGGTGAACCTTACCATCTCGTTGATCTGCGTGTGTCTGCAACATCACGCCGCACAAAGGAAATCTTCCTTACAGACAAGGGGAAAGCCCTTGTCACAACATTACTCAAAAAATTATCTTAAAAACGTGAGCCTAGGCTCTAGTCATTTCAGAAATCGAGTGCTATAACTCACGCAATCTGTTTAATCAGATGCAGATAAAATGATGGCCCCATGGCGGAATTGGTAGACGCACACGACTTAAAATCGTGAGTCTTCGGACGTCCCGGTTCGAGTCCGGGTGGGGCCACCATTTTTACTTTCAGTTTTCGTTAGAAGTATTCCGAGACACAAAAAGACGCCTTCCATAGGGCGCTTTAATTTGATCCTTATAAGCATAAGTCCACTCAAAGGTCACTTTAATGTAATCATTTTCGATTTCGTATGTGGTGTAAAGCTCTCTAAACAAGCTTTCAAATATACACTGACACGATAAATAATGCGCACAAGTCACATGGAGGCGATATGCCTCATCAATAAAATGCTGATAGTCTAGCCAATCATCTTGCACCAATAAAAATAAAAGCGCCCACTCGCGATAGCTCATATCGATTTGATACTCTTGACCAGAGGGTGTACGCAAAGTTTTCACATCGCGCTTGTCGCCAAGCTTCTTATTATCGTTTTCACCTTGCCAAACAGGTTTTTCAAATTTTCCGTTCTGAATAATCATCGTGAAGTGCCTCTCTTTAAATAATGGCACGGCCCTTTTTCGCATGTCTAACAATTCAAAAAAAATTCCAAACGTACCAACACTGTAGAGACAATTACCCACCTGATAGAATTGAATATGTTATTCGATATAATAAAAAATAAAGATAATTTAATATTAAATTTCTAATATACGATTGACTTTTTTTCATTTGTTATGCAAATCTTATGGAATGCTGCGTAAAAGACAAATTGATATCCGTGCTGCGTATGAGCGAGCCCTCTGGGAACCGCTCGATTTCGACGAAATTAAAGACATGTCCGTTTCAACACGTTGCGCCCTGATTAAAAAAGTTTTAGAGGCGCAGTCAAATGGAACAAATCACGAAAATGTGTTTGGCATGTCGCGTATTTCACTTGAACGCTTGGCAAAATCCTTTGACATCACAGAAGAATTTCATGACTGGCAATCCCGTAAAAGACGCGTCTTTACACATGAGCTTACAGCCAATGGCAATGAAACGGGTAAACTAATCCTCGACAGTTTTCGGAATTGGAGCAGTATTAGTGTTGAGCAACAACAAACAGCTGTTGTTGAATCTGCAAAACTTCATGCGGCCTCTTATGCAGAAGGCGTTTGCGAACCCCTGCCCTATGATTACATCTTTAAAGACGGTGCGCTCAGGCGTTCTTCAAAAGGCGTTAGACTGGTTCTTGGCGGATTTTGTGGTGACGTTGTCACAGGTCGTGCAAACATCACACAATATATGCAACATGGCATGATGCCAAAAGATCCTCTTGATGCCTTCACAACGGCACATCATGAAACAACGCATCTTCTCCAACATTTTCTGGCGTGCGCGTCCTACCACAACATGATTACGCCGGCGCACCCCCTTCATAGAGAAGCCCTTTATTTTCGTGAAGTTGACCTCCACAAGGCGAATATCCCCAGCTCTAGCCTTGCCGCCTATCGTGCACAACCTTATGAAGTACTTGCCGAACTTGAAGGCTCAAAAATTGCCTCAACAATACAGGCATTGGCTTTGTAGCAGTTTTTCTTGACGCACCCAAAGAATTCTGTAAAGTACAGAAAAATAAATAAATAAAAAAATTATGCGTATCAAATTATGAGTAATCTTCCCGCCAGTTATTATGTGGCCATAAAAGAGGCACCCGTCCTAAGCCCTGAGGAAGAATTGCGCACATGGGACGCTTATTACAACGCAACAACCCGCAAGGGTAAACAAGACGCGCACAACAAGCTTGTTGAATCGCATATGCGCATCGCCCTTCAAGTTGCACATCAATGGCGTCGTTCTGGTATCCCTCTTGATGAACTCGTTTCCGAAGCCATGATTGGTCTCAACCTTGCCGTTGAAAAATTCGACCCTGAAAAAGGAGCGCGTTTTTCTACAGCTGCGACGTGGTGGATAAAATCTCAGGTCATGAACCATGTTTTAGAAAACTCCGCCTCTTTTCCATTGGGCAAAAATGCGCTTAGCAAATTTCTATTTTTCAATTTTGGAAAAATCAGGAAGGAAATTTGCAAGGATGATCCCGACATGCCCGTGCCGCAATTAATAGAGCGTATGACAGATTATTGTGTTGAAAATAACCTTGGAAATTCTTCTGTACGGAAAACTGTGAAAAGACAAATCACAGAATTCATATCAGCCCGTCTCCATCACAGATCACTTGATGCGCCTTTAAACGATGAGAGCGCCAATCTTACATTAGGGAGCATGCTAGAAGACGAACGTCCGCGTGCAGATGAAACACTCGCCAAGGCACAAGAGCTCGAAATGGGACGTCAGTTCCTGATGGCGGCCAAAGAAAAATTCCATGATATGGGACGTGAACGTGATTGGGATATTTTGGAAGCGCGTCGTTTGAGCGAAGATAAATGCACGTTGCAAGATTTAGCTGATACTTACGGTGTCTCTCGTGAGCGCATCCGTCAAATTGAGGAGAAGGCGTTTGAACGCCTTCAAAAAATGGTCAAGACATCATTTGATCAGGCAACGATGCCCGCACCCGCAAATGCTAATGCGCGTTTAGCGTCTGCAACCAGAGCACCGTCTTAAAATCATTTTCTTTCATCTGCGACCACATGGCGTAGGCCGATTTTGTCGTGTAGGTTGTATCAAGTGTGATGTTTGTTTGTGTCTCAAACGCCTCTTTGAAATCTTCTAATTCAGCACTAATTTTGCCGTAACCCTTTCCTGCAAAATCGTAATCAATATCCCAGCCGCAAGTTTCATTATGAACACCTGTCTCATTCAGAAGAGTGCGTACACGCTGTGGGAGTGATGGATCAGCTTTCACGGACGAGATGCCATGAACATGAATGTCCTTGTTATGCACAGCCTTAATACACCCCGCCATCGTGCCACCCATTCCCACAGATACAAAAACATGCTGATAGTTTTGCAACCGTTTGCGCAAAGACACTGCAATATTATTGACTGCGTTTGGGGTTGAGGCCCCTTCTGGAATTAAAAACATTTCACCGTAATCCGCCAGAAGCTTATCAATAAACATTTCATTTTCTCGAAATTTATAAGCCTCTGGAGAAAGCTCCACCACCCTTACGCCCCGCCTTTGCATACGGGTAACAAGGCGCTCATGCGCCCCCGTTGGGCTTTGGCGGATAAAGGCCATTGCATTTAATCGCAAGATACGCGCGAGCGCTGAAAAAGCCTGTAAAGAATGTGATCGTGCCCCACCAAAGGTCGCCACGGGTATACCCTCACCCGCTTCTGTAAGATAGGTGAGTAGCTCTGGCCCAAGCTTGAGGATTTTATTACCTGAGACGTAATGCCCTAGCTGATCAAGGCGGAGTGCATCAAAGTTAATTGCGTGCCCGTGCCATGCGAAATGATGGGGTGTAATGGGCGCCGCGCGCTTTAACAGCGTTTCCAGATACGCCTTTTTATCCGCGCTTTGCATCAGCAATATTTTGAACTTCTTGGGCAAGTGTTTCAAGCGCCTCAACATCTGTTCCGCGCAAAACAACACTCAGCGAAAATTGACCCTCGGCATATCTAGGGTAGCTTCCTATATCGATATCGGGATACTTATTTTGTAAATCAGTCAGCTCGTCTGCTAACTCGCTTTCACGCAAGCCACACGTGATTGTTTTGGAATGCACGATGTCCCCGCCCGCCAAATCGGTTGCAATATGGTCCATCATCGCCTGCATAATTTTAGGCACACCTGCCATTGTATAAACAT
Source organism: Micavibrio sp. UBA2137 (assembly GCA_002328415.1). GTDB lineage: Bacteria > Pseudomonadota > Alphaproteobacteria > Micavibrionales > Micavibrionaceae > UBA2137. The sequence goes on from DCXL01000004.1 coordinate 548,717, forward strand.
TACCAATATTAAAACCTGGTGCGCCAGACACGGGATTAGGTATGAGCGTGGCATCCTTTGGCATTTTTGCCATCTTGAGCCGCGCATCTGTTAATTCGGCCTCCCCATAATGGGCAAGCAAAACCTCATAGGCTTGCGGATGCTGTTCATAAGGCACATCAAAGGCGCGCGATATACATTCGGCGGTAATATCATCATGGGTCGGACCAATACCACCTGTTGTAAAGAGATAGTCAAATTTGTGGCGCAGCTCATTGACGCTTGCAATCACAGTCTCTGCAATATCAGGTATCGTGCGCACCTCCATCAGGCGGACACCCTTCTCTGTCAGTTTTTGCGCGATATAATTGGCATTCTTATCCAATGTACGACCACTCAATATCTCGTTTCCGATAATTAAAACAGCGGCAGTTATTGGCTTTGCAGATTCACTCATCTTTTTCTTCTTGGACATTAAAGGTAAACTTAACTATATAAAGAGGTAGAACTTAAACAAAAAAAAGACAAGAGATGTTTGGATTACGTAAGACAGAAGAAGGTATTAATTTGCACGATGAAGAAGGTTTCATCGGGATGCGCAAGGCTGGAAAGCTTGCCGCTGAAACGCTTGATATGATTACAGAGCACGTAGTTCCCGGTGTTACCACTGAAGAGCTGAATACGCTGTGCCATGATTATATTACAAAGGCGGGCGCTATACCTGCACCCCTAAACTATAAGGGTTTTCCAAAATCAATCTGCACCTCAATCAATAACGTTGTGTGCCACGGTATCCCAGGCGAGAAAAAGCTTATCGAAGGTGATATCATTAATATTGATGTAACTTGCATTGTTGATGGCTGGCATGGCGACACAAGCCGTATGTTCTTGGTCGGTGATAAAATCTCCGTCAAGGCACGCAAACTTGTTGATGTGACTTATGAGGCCATGATGCGCGCGATTGAATCGGTGCGCCCTGGTCAAGAGTTGCGCGAGATTGGACGCATTATTCAAGAGATTGCCGAGGAAAATCGTTTTGGCGTTGTGCGCGATTTCTGTGGCCATGGGTTGGGCCGTGAATTTCACTCTGCGCCTTCTGTCCTGCATTATGATGACCCCTATACACATACAATTTTAGAGCCAGGCATGTTCTTTACCATTGAACCGATGCTCAATGCTGGCAAATGGCAAACAAAGATGCTTAATGATGGCTGGACGGCTGTAACCAAGGACAAGTCCCTCTCAGCACAATTTGAACATTCACTTGCCGTCACAGATGACGGATTTGAAATCTTTACCAGTTCCCCCAAGGGATGGACAAAACCACCCTATGCGTGAGGCCAGGCAAAAAGAAACACCGCACCACGCAGGCCATCGCGACCGCCTGCGTGAGCGTTTCTTGAAAAGTCCTGACTCACTTCCTGATTATGAGCTGTTAGAGCTTCTTCTTTTTCTAGCTATTCCACGCCGTGATGTGAAGCCCCTTGCAAAAACACTTCTAGTGCAATTCAAAGATTTAAACGGCGTACTCAATGCACCAATGTCCGAATTAACGTCCATTTCTGGCATTTCGGATAACACGGCCACCGCCCTTAAAATTATGCGAGAAAGTGGCCTACGCGTTCTCAAACAAAATGTGATTAAGCAACCTGTTCTTAATTCTTGGGCACGCCTCATTGAGTATTTGACTGCCGCGATGGCACAAGAAAAGAAAGAGCATTTTCGCCTTCTCTTCCTGAACAAGAAAAATGAGCTTATCGCCGACGAAGTGCAAGGGTCAGGCACGGTTGATCATACACCCGCCTATCCACGTGAAATCATCAAACGCGCACTTGAGGTTGGGGCGACAGCCCTTATCCTTGTGCATAATCATCCAAGTGGTGACCCAAGCCCCTCACCGGCGGATGTCACACTAACCAATGCCGTCATTGATGCGGCCAAGGCCTTTGATATTGTCATCCATGACCACATCATTATCTCCCAAAACGGTCATGTCAGCTTTCGCAATGAAGGTCTGATTTAAAGCTGAAATTCGTACTAGATTTTTGCGTGCCAGTCTTTATAGTTTCATCCCATGATACCACGCTATTCAAAGCCAGAGATGGCCAACATTTGGACACCAGAAAACAAATTTAAAATCTGGTTGGAAATTGAAACACTTGCCGCCGAGAAAATGGCAGATTTAGGGCTTGTGCCCAAATCTGTGCCAAAATCATTACGCGAGAAAGGTGGCTTTGACGTTGAGCGCATTGACGAGATTGAACGTGAAGTTAAGCATGATGTCATTGCCTTCCTGACATCTGTTGCCGAACATGTAGGTGAGGATTCCCGCTATGTGCATCAGGGCATGACATCATCGGATGTTGTGGACACCGCCTTTGCCGTTCAGATGCAGCAGGCCGCTGATATTCTTCTTGCTGATTTGGATAAATTGCTGGCTGCGCTTGAAAAACGCGCTCGCGAACACAAGGACACTCTCTGCATTGGACGCTCTCACGGTATTCATGCCGAGCCCACAACATTTGGACTAAAGCTTGCTGGTCATTATGCGGCCTTTGCGCGCGCCAAGGAACGTTTGGAAAATGCGCGTGAGGAAATTTCTGTCTGCGCCATCTCAGGAGCTGTTGGCACATATGCCACACTTGACCCTGAAGTTGAGGCTTATGTTGCAGAGAAATTAGGGCTTAGTCCCGAGACAGTCTCGACACAGGTTATTCCACGTGATCGCCACGCCATGTTCTTTGCAACCTTGGGCGTGATTGCCTCATCCATTGAAAATCTTGCGATTGAAATTCGTCATCTGCAACGCTCCGAGGTACGCGAGGCAGAGGAGTTCTTCTCCAAGGGCCAAAAGGGAAGCTCGGCCATGCCACATAAGCGTAACCCTATCTTGTCAGAAAACCTAACAGGTCTGGCGCGTGTTGTGCGTTCAGCCGTGACACCCGCCATGGAAAACGTGGCCTTGTGGCATGAACGTGATATCTCGCATTCCTCTGTTGAGCGCATGATTGGGCCTGATGCCACAGTCACACTTGATTTTGCGCTACAGCGCATGAGCGGCTTGATTGAAAATCTACTGGTGTATCCAGACACAATGAAAGCCAATCTTGAAAAGCTGGGTGGGCTCGTGTTCTCGCAACGCACGCTTTTGGCGCTGACACAAAACGGGGTTTCGCGTGAGGATGGCTATCGCATTGTTCAACGCAATGCGATGCAAGTCTGGGAGTGCAATGCACAAACACCCTTCCGTGACTTTATTGCGCAGGACGCAGATGTGAAGAAGGCGCTGACCGAGGAACAATTAGATGAGATATTTGATTACGGGCATTATCTGCGCAACATTCCAACCGTCTTTAAAAGGGTTTTCGGATAAATTCCGTATTATCCTTGACGTTATCGCGTGAAACCTATTTCATTTGCATCACAGCATACAAACCTTTAAGGAATTTTGAGGAGATTTTTTATGATCCGCACTTTAGCACTAACCGTATTTACATTAGGGAGTTTAGGAATAATGACAGCACCAGCCAAAGCAGAAAGCACACCAAAAGCAGCGGCCACTGAAAACACAGTTATCATGGACACAACAAAAGGTCCTGTAACGATTGAATTGATGCCAGAGATTGCACCACAACATGTGGAGCGCATCAAAACACTAACATCACAGGGCTTTTATGACGGGATTATCTTTCACCGCGTAATTGATGGCTTTATGGCCCAAACAGGTGACCCGACTGGCACAGGTATGGGTGGTTCAGAGCTTCCCGATTTGCCAGCCGAATTTAACGACACAAATTTTGGTCGTGGTGTTTTGGGTATGGCACGTAGTTCCGACCCCAACAGTGCAAACTCACAATTCTTCATTTGCTTTGACGATTGCAGCTTCTTAAACGGCCAATACACAGTCTTTGGTGAAGTCACAAGCGGCATGGAAAATGTTGACCGCATTAATCGTGGCGAGCCACCAATTAAACCAGATGCGATTAACACAATGCGCCTTGCAAAGCCAATGGCACCAAACCCAAGTGTTCCTGGTGAGGACGTTGTTCAGCCAAAAGCCCCTGAAGGCTCAGACGCTGAGTAATTCACTTTTTTAAACAAATTATTTTTTGGAAGCCGGCTTTTTAGCTGGCTTCTTTTTTGGGGCAGGTTTATCTGACTCTTCCTCGCCTGTACCTACAGGCTCTTGCTTACCAATGATAACACGCAATTCTTTCAAGATATTTTCTACGCGTTTATTTAAAGCGTCTGCATTATCAAAGGGGTCTGGCGTTTCAAGTGTAAAATACCCATCCTGATTATCCATGACAAAAAGCATATCGGCATTTTTGATGTGCAGTAATTTATGGAAAGCCGCATTACGCTCTGGAGAGAGATAGGCCTTTAGACCCTTCTCATCATGCGTGTGATAAGCCAGCTTTTCGTCCCATTGTGAGGCAGATGGTGTGTGCTTTTCAGGTAAGTTCATGTCTTTCAGAAATGCGCCGTGACGCGATGTTCCAATAACGGCCACAGGCTCGCAAGAAGCATGAAAGCGGATAAGAAGAAGCGTACGAAACTGGCGACGACGAATATCGCTTGCGGGCTGTTCCTCGGAAAAAAGCGTAATGTTAAATTCTTCGTAAGAGCCACTAATGACGGGGGATTGCAAAAAGGAGCCTTTGTCAAAACCAAGTCCAAATTTTTTAGCAAATTTCTGCCAAGCCATTTTTTGCTTCATCAAGACTTGCAATGACCAGAAAAAGATTCCCAGAACAAAGACTGCCAATACAACCCAAAGAAATAACCAGAAATTCATATAACGACAACTTTCCCAATGACATGATTAGTGTAGCAAAAACGCAGAAATAGAAAAAGCCCGAACTTTGCCGGGCTTTTTCTAAACTCATTTCATCTTATTCTGAAGTTTCAACGCTGATTTCTTCACCACCAACATTGGCTTCAAATACTGTGTTGTCTTGCTCTTGCATGAAGTAATATCCAAGTCCAAGCACGACAAGAAGAAGTACGACGATTAATGCTGTTTTACCAGATCCTTTATTTTCAGCCATTTTAAAATCCTTTGTTAAGTTATTTTAGCTAATATGCATGAAAGGTTAGAGATTTTGGCGCAAATGTAAAGCCTTGAGCGCTAAAGCCCTAATTCCAACGTTTCCAGCTTGCGGATTTCATCCCGCAATCGTGCCGCCTCTTCAAATTCAAGGTCGGCTGCTGCGGCCTTCATTTGTTGTTCAAGTGCCTTGATACGCTTGTTGCGCGCATCTGAATTGGTCAGATAATCCTCCTGAACACCATCTGCCGCACCTTTGACCTGTACATGATCACCGCGTTCAAACACAGAATCCAGAATATCACCGATATTCTTTTTCACCGTTTCAGGGGTAATGCCATGCTCTGCATTCCATTCCAGTTGTTTGGTACGGCGACGCTCGGTTTCATCAATGGCAAATTGCATGCTGTCAGTAATCTTGTCTGCATAAAGAATCGCTTTCCCCTCCACATTACGCGCCGAACGCCCTATGGTCTGCACAAGTGACGTGCGCGAGCGTAAGAAGCCTTCTTTATCAGCATCCAGAATACACACGCGCATACATTCAGGAATATCCAGCCCCTCGCGCAATAGGTTAATCCCAACGAGAATATCAAACGTTCCGATGCGCAAATCGCGCAATATCTCGATACGCTCAATCGTATCAATATCAGAATGCAAATAGCGAACTTTCAGGCCATTTTCAGTCAGATATTCGGTCAAATCCTCTGCCATTTTCTTGGTAAGGGTTGTCACCAGAACACGGCCACCCTTCTCTATCACGCCCTTACATTCCTCCATCAGATCATCAACCTGATTTTTGGTCGGCCGTATTTCAACAGGAGGGTCAATAAGACCTGTCGGACGCACAACTTGTTCCGCATAAACACCATCGGTCAGCTCAAGCTCATGCTTGGCGGGGGTAGCAGAGACATAAATGGTTTGCGGACGCATCGCATCCCACTCCTCGAATTTCAAGGGGCGGTTGTCAATGGCCGCAGGCAGACGAAAGCCATACTCTACCAATGTCGTTTTACGCGCGCGGTCACCATTAAACATGCCGCCAATCTGTGGCACCATCACATGGCTTTCATCCAGTATCATCAGTGCGTCCTTGGGCAGATATTCAATCAAGGTTGGTGGTGGTTCACCAGGTTTGCGTCCTGTCAGGTAGCGCGAATAGTTTTCAATCCCCTGACAAGTGCCTGTAGCCTGCAGCATTTCCAAATCAAACTGAACGCGCTGCCCTATGCGTTGTGCTTCAAGTAACTTGCCCTGACTTTCAAACCAAGCGACTTGATCCTTCATATCCTGCTTAATCTGATTGATGGCTTGTGCAATGGTTGGGCCAGGTGTCACATGGTGCGAATTGGCAAAGATGCGTACGCCTTCCATATCCTGAAATTTCTCGCCCGTGAGCGGGTCAAATTCGGTAATAGCCTCAATCTCGTCGCCAAAGAGCGAGAAGCGCCATGCGCGATCCTCAAAGTGGGCAGGAAAAAGCTCAACCGTGTCCCCACGCACACGGAACGTCCCTCGCTCAAATGAGATATCATTGCGCTTATATTGCAAATCAACAAACCCCTTAATCAACTCCTGCCTGTCAATTTGATCGCCCTTCTTTACCTCGAACGTCATCGCAAAATAATCTTCTTTCGAGCCGATACCATAAATACAGGATACAGAGGCAACGATAATCACATCCTTACGCTCAAACAGTGCGCGTGTTGCGGCATGACGCATGCGGTCAATCTGTTCGTTAATATCGCTTTCCTTCTCAATAAAGGTATCAGTACGCGGAACATAGGCCTCGGGCTGATAGTAATCATAGTAAGAGACGAAATATTCAACGGCATTATCAGGGAAAAACGCTTTCATCTCTCCATAAAGCTGAGCGGCGAGCGTTTTGTTCGGCGCCATGATAATGGTTGGTTTTTGCACAGACTGAATAACATGCGCCATGGTAAAGGTCTTCCCAGAGCCAGTCACCCCAAGAAGCACCTGATCAGCCAGACCGTCATTCACGCCTTGCACAAGTTGTGCAATGGCCTTGGGCTGATCCCCTGCTGGTTCAAATTCCGAATTGATTTTAAAGGGCTTACTTTCGACCAACGAATTCTCGGCCGCTGCCTGACTGAGTTCTACTACACCGCGCATGATGCTTAATATAGGGATAGATTAGGATAAATCCAGTTCGTTCTTGACCGCATTATGAAAATCAAATAAAAAAATACTATACCAAAAGAGGTTATATATGCGTATTTCTGAATTTAATAGCCAAACTCAGGCCTATTCGTCTTTTATCGAGAAAGCAATGGCGGATGCGAACACACCAGCTTTTTGGACTGAGAAAATGGCCATACTCAGAGCCTGTTTTCAACAGCCCATAAGGTCTCTTAATGAAAGAAAGAACAGAGATTACTTGGGTTCTCTTATCTATGAAGTTCAGCGTATCCATAAAATTTTTATGGCGGGATTAGAGCAAAGCCCTGTCGTCCAAACAGCGTGGGATCAAGATCGCTTCCGCAATGGCTGGGACGATGCGGTTGATCTGCCCGTCGCATCAGAGACACAAAAATTACTTTCTGAAAAACTCTTTATTGTTGAGGATAGTGACGAAGATGCCAGCATTATGTTCTCACTTGGTAATGATTTGCGCGAGATGTCCGATGATTTAATTGCGCGTTGTATAGCCAGTGGGCACGATTTCAAGCTGAGCTTCCGTGATACAGATTTCAATGACTTTCTTCTGACGCAATTAACACCTGAACAAGCACAAGAATATGGCGAGCGCAGCGATCCTCTTTCTGACGATGTAACACACCGCATTCTGGCCGATTACAATACGATTGAAAATAAGGTTATTTCTTCGGTTCCTGCAGAGATTAACGCAGGGTTTTCAGCAGGTATTCGAAAAGGGTTCAGCAGATTACTGGCTGGTGAGGTTAAAACTGTCCTGACGCTTCTTCCTAGCCGCTTTGACGCAGAGCGCGACACGTTGTCCTATGATGAGTATCTAACATTATTCTTTGAGGCGTGTGATCAGCCTTGGGATGCCATCACAGCGGCGCAGGACAAATTGATTGAAAAGTTTAATGCCGCAGCACATGTCCGCTTTACAAACGATGACGGAACAGACCTTGAGATGAGCCTGACTGATGCAGATGGCACACCATTTACGTTTTGTAACAGCGTCATTGCACGCAATATTCCAGGTTCTGAAATCTTTAGTGCGCCGCGTCGTGACAGTGTAAATGGTACGATTGTTGCCAAGGGTAAATTTACACCGCGCCAAAATCTGCAGGGCACAATTGAAAACCTTACAATGCACTTCAAGGACGGACAACTTGTTGATTTCAGCGCAGATGAAGGCGCAGATTTCTTCCAGGAATATTTGGATATTCACGAAAATCACAGCTTTATAGGCGAGCTTGGTATTGGCACAAACCCGCACATCCGCAAACATCTTGCCAATATTCTGCTCGCTGAAAAAATCAGTGGCAGTTTTCATGTTGCCCTTGGTGATGCCTATACTTTCAAAGATTATCTGGGGACACCTGTTCACGTTGATAACGGCAATAAATCGACACTGCATTGGGATATCCCAACAATGCTTTACGGCAAAGGCGGATGCATTTATCTGGATGGAGAACCCATCATGGTCAATGGCGAATTTGTTGACGCGGAATTTGATGTGCTTAATCGCGGATGGAGTGCCATTCCAGTCGAAGAACGCCCCGATTACTGGAAAGATTATAAAGGCCCCTTCACAGGCACAACGCTTGCTTAATCTGTTTTCTTAAGACGCGATTTGAAATGAGAGTGGTTCGGTGAGGCCAAATTCGCGTGCTTGTAACGTAACATAATCACACACATCATTAGCAGCCTTGGCATGAATATCTGACAAAGGCGCGCCACCAGCACGCATTGCACGGCGAAGCGCTTGTGAAGCCAAACCGACCTCAAACTCCCCTGTCTTTGTATTTTTTACAATTTGAATTGTAGCCATAAGAAAAAACTACGCCTTTTTACGCTAAAGGCAAGTTTTAGTTGCATTTTACAGAATACTTATATAAATTATGGCAAATGAATAATAGGCGTGTTTCAGATACGATTGCCGTTGAGGATTTGCGGGTAGGTGATGTTATCTCCTATCAGCCAGAGCAAGGGGCATTGCAATATGTGGTTATTGTCGACTTGCTTGCAGGGCGTAATGACCGCGTTGAAAAGTTGCGTGTCTTCCCCATTGAGATAGGTGAAGCGCATAATAATAGCCCAGCAAACGCAGGTGATAAGATTGTCCTTTTTGACAATAACTTCACAGACTTAACGGGCACACGCTTTGGTCAGCCACAATCTAACCTTTACGTTGATGAAGCACAAATCACAGATATTCCCTTAACAGCCAAGGCACTAGATACGGCATCAGATAGCTATGCCACACTTCATGCACGCATCGATGATACGCGCACTCTTGACCGTTTAGATGCTGCCCTGAAGCGACAGGAGAGCTTAGCTGACAAAGGTATTCAAACGCGTGATGCAGAATTACGCCGTGACCTTGGTCGTCTAGGGCATATTCGTAATCAATCAGGCGTAATGCGTGATGTGGAACTCCAACGCGGACGTGGGCTGCTTACTGGTGAACAGGTGCGCCAAGCACGTGACGAGGATGAAGCGAAAAAAGATACACCCAAGCGTGCCTATAACCGCAAAATTCCAGATACACTCATCTATCACGATATGACGCTTGAGAATGCTGTTTCTTACGAACTTATTTCAAATGACACAGCTACAATCTTGGAAGATTTAGGAGCAAGCACCATTCATGAAAGTATCTATTTTCTCAAAGAGGTTGCAGCTTTGCCAACTGAAACAGTACGCTACGGCGACATGCGTAACCTGACGATTAGTGACGCAGAGGGTCTAAACTATATTGATGAAGGTCTGCTTGAAGGTCAGCTTATCAGTCATGACTTTAAGCAAATTGTTGATTCATTATTTGAGGCTTATGTCGAAACAGCTGACCCTGATGCATTTGTTGAAAAATATCAATTTGATGATGATGAACATGCGCTAGATGCCTTTGCTCAATTACGTGGAGCCTTTCATCGTGTCGCACAAGATTTTCCCGCTTTGTTGTCAGAGCATTTAATGGGTGAGCTTGAGCGTGCAAAAGGTGCTTACCTTACGATTGAACATGAAAAAGGTGAACTTGACGAGACACAAACTGCCATCAAAGACAGCATTGTAAATATTACTCACGGTGAAGTCCGTTCAAACATGAAGGGCGTTCTAAGCGCGCTCAAACGCGCCAACACGAAAGCTATCAAATCATATGGTTTTTCCAACCCTAAAGCGGAATAGCAAGACCACACAACCTTGACATCTTTTACACATGCGTCACATTTATGTGCATGACAGATTTACTTACACACCTTCAGACGCGTCGTTCTGTTTCCGTTAAACACCTTATTGAGCCCGCCCCTACTGGTAAAGAGTTAGAGGATATTCTCAAGCTCGGAACACGCACGCCCGACCACGGCAAAATGGCGCCTTATTATTTTATTACATTTGAAGGCGAGGCACGTGTCGCTATTGGCAAACATTTGCGTGCTGCTTACGAGGCTGACAATCCAGACGCGCCAGTGGCAAAACTTGATTTAGAGGCAGAGCGATTCACGCGCGCGCCCCTTGTCATTGGTGTTATCTCGCGCATCCGTGAGGGCAAGCACCCGCAATGGGAACAGATTTTAACAAGTGGTGCCGTGTGCATGAATATCATGCACGCCTGTTACGCGCATGGTTTTGCCGCAAACTGGTTAACCGAATGGTATGCCTATAGCGCGCATTTTAAAGAGGCTCTCGGGTTGGAAGATGCGCGTGACCATGTTGCAGGATTTATCTATGTCGGCACACCCGCAGATACGAAAGACGAACGCGAGCGTCCAGAACTGTCCCAAATCCACACACGTTGGACAGCGGAGACAAAAGCCCTCAATAAAGGCGAAAGCTATAACCGTGATGGCTATGGTCTTCCCCGCAAGGGCTTTCAATTAAAGGATTAATCCTAGTCTTTAGGTTTGAGTGTTGGGAAGGCAATCACGTCACGGATATTCTGTGAATCTGTGAGCAGCATCACCAGACGGTCAATCCCAAGCCCCCATCCCCCTGTCGGCGGCAAGCCATATTCAAGGGCGGTCACAAAATCATCATCCAGCATTTGCGCCTCTTCATCCCCTGCCTCACGCTGCTTCACCTGCTCGGCAAAACGCTCGTACTGGACTTTCGGGTCATTCAACTCGCTAAAGGCATTGGCAATTTCCCAACCGTTGCAGAAGGTCTCAAAACGCTCAACCAAACGCTCGGTTGTGCGATGCCCTTTGGCAAGGGGGGAAATATCTAGCGGGTGGTCTGTCACGTGAACAGGATTAACAAGCGTATCCTCAACACGTTCATCAAACACCGCCTCGACCACCTGCCCCCATTTTGATTTAGGGTCAACACTCACACCGATTTTCTTGGCCGCGTCAATGGCTTCCGCCGCATCTTTGGCATCCATAAAATCAACGCCCGTTTGTTCCTTAATCAAATCAATCATCGAGGCACGCTTCCATGGACGCGTGAAATCAATCTCGTGATCAGCAAATTTAATTTTGAGGCTACCGTGAACTTCTTCGACAAGTTTGCAGACCATATCCTCAATCAAATCCATGATGTCGAAATAATCAGCATAAGCATGATAGGCCTCAATCGAGGTAAATTCAGGATTGTGCTTAATGGAAATCCCTTCATTTCGGAAGATACGTCCAATTTCATAAACAACATCGGCAAAACCGCCAACAACAAGGCGCTTCAAAGGCAATTCAGTTGCCACACGCAAATAGAAATCGGCGCCAAGTGCATTGTGATGCGTTTTAAAAGGCTTGGCAGAGGCTCCACCCATTATGGATTGTAACACAGGTGTTTCCACCTCGTACCCGCCCATGGCATCCATGTAATTACGGATGAAGGACACAATACGCGAACGTGTACGCAACACTTCACGGCTCTCATCGTTCATAATCAAATCGAGATAACGCTGGCGATAACGAGACTCCACATCTGTCAGCCCATGATATTTTTCTGGCAAGGGCAACATGGTTTTAGTCAGCATAACGGTTTCCGTTGCGCGCACAGACAACTCTCCACGTGGTGTACGACGAATAGTCCCACGTGCGCCAATAATGTCCCCGATATCATAATCTTCCAGATTGGAAAGCTGCTCTTCGCTCATGCTTTCCTTGTGACAGAACACCTGAATTTTACCACTGGCATCTGCCAAATCAATGAACATGCCGTTGTTACGCATCGCGCGAATACGCCCAGCAACAGCAACCTTGTCCTCTGTTTCTGTCCCATCAGCTAAATCAGCATATTTATCCTGAAGCTCTTGCGCCGTATGCGAACGCTCATATTTATGCGGATATGGTTCAATGCCCTTGTCACGCAATGACTTCAACTTTGCCTCACGCGACTCGCGTGGATTAAGGGGCTGATTATGTTTTGGGTCTGGCTGTGACATGTCAGGTCTCTTCTAAGTTTTTTTGTTTTACGTTAAACGAAGTGTCATATCACCTGAAACAGTCCGAAAAATCAAGTCTTTGGGTACATGCGAGACAAGATTTTTCAATGCGGAATTTTTGGCCTCCCTATGCTACAAAGAAAGTCCCATGAGTAACCCAGATTCGCACGCAACTGATTTTGAGAAAGATAGCCAACCTCTCCCTCTTCGGCTTCCGGTTTTACCTGTGTGTGTTGCAGGTTTGCGTAATACGGTGATGCTCACGGCTGAAGGAGAGCTGAAGAAACTGAGTTTTGAGCAAGCTGGACAACTCATTCACAAGCAAGCCGTCTATTTATGCCACGCACCTTTTTTTCAGTCCCGCATCAAGACCGATATTCAAATCTTTGATGTGCTTGAACTTTATCTGTTTGTACATCCAACAAAATTTTGTGTGCCGACCGTAAATGGTCTGGCAACAGCACTTGGGCTAGAGACTGCCTCCTCACTTGATGATCAGCCCTTCCTGATGATGGAGACTGTGCAAGCATTGCTGAATGATTTGCGCAAAATGCCCGAGGAGATGCAAGAAAAGCTGCGCGAGATTGCACGGCTGATGGGACTAAACGGACGTGGTTGGCCTTGGGCAGACACGGTTCTATCCGCCTTAAACAGCACTTATGATCCAAAGACACAAATTGATGGGAAGTCCGCCTTGGCAACATGGAAGAACCTGCCCGAATGGTCAGAACGTGCGCCACCGCCACCACCTAGTCATGATGGTTTGTCCGAGAACGAGATTAATGAAGCACTCGATTTGTTACTAAGCAGTAGTGACAAAAACCATGAGGATCGCCCCATGCAGCGTGCCTATGCGCATGAAATTGGCAGGGCCTTTCAGCCCAAGGATGATTTGGAAGAACCCCATGTTCTGCTCGCCGAGGCAGGAACAGGAATTGGAAAGACGGTTGGTTATCTCGCCCCCTCATTTGCATGGGCACGTAAAAACGGCGCGCGTGTGTGGATTTCAACATTCACCAAGAATTTACAAAGCCAGTTAGAACACGAACTTGACCGCGTCTATCCTAATCAGGAACTAAAGGATGAAAAGGCCGCCATACTGAAAGGGCGCGAAAATTATCTGTGTCTTTTGAATTACGAAGATGCAAGCGCAGGCGCAGCACTCGCGCGCTCTGTGCAAACGGCAGCAGCTCTAGGTTTTATGGCGCGTTGGATTATGGAGACAAAGGAAGGTGATTTCACAGGCCGCGACTATCCCGGGTGGGCCACACATATTTTTGGCTTTGCCAATACACGCGGGCTTGCGCTTAAAAGTGGCGAATGTATTTTTTCGGCCTGTGATCATTATCACAAATGCTTTAAGGAACGCGCCGCGCGCAAGGCCAAACATGCCGAGCTTGTTATCTCCAACCATGCCCTTGTGATGATACAAACCGCACTTGCGCACAAGGGCGATCCGCTTCCCCCACGCCTTGTTTTTGATGAGGGGCATCATCTGTTTCATGCGGCTGATAGTGCATTTGCAGCACATCTGACCGCTCGCCAAACACGCGACATGCGCAGATGGATTATGGGGAACGAACATAATCGTCGTGCCTCGCGTAATCGGGGCTTAAAGAAACGTGCCGAGGATTTGGTGAGTAGCTATCCAGAGGATGAAAAATTGCTCTATCAAATTATTCATCATGCACTGGCCCTACCCGCTGATGGGTGGATGAAGCGCCTCAAAGAAAATAATCCAAACGGCCCAATTGAACATTTCTTTATTGGCCTTATGCATCAAGTTAATGCGCGTAGCGTTTCACATGATGTTTTCTACTCACTTGAATGTCCGACCTATCCACTCTCCCAAACGGTAACTGCGCAACTCTCTGACATTCGTGATGCCCTTGTTAAGCTTCAATCCCCCATGCTGAAACTCTCGCAAAGTCTGGACAGGCGCATTAGCGAGGAAGACAGTGAAAATCTGATGGATCCTGATACGCGCAAGCGGATTGAAAGCCTGAGCCTCTCGCTTGAACGCCGCGCCCTTAATATGATTGGTGCATGGATTGGGATGATTGAAACGCTGTCCACAGGTGCCAAGCCCGAGGATTATGTCGATTGGATGCAGATTGAAAAGACTGATGGTCAAATGGAGGATGTCGGGCTTTATCGCCACTGGGTCGATCCGATGAAACCCTTTGGACAGGCGCTCCTGCCACATGCACATGGTGTAGCAATAACATCCGCGACCTTACGTGACAAAAGCGGGGATGAGGCACATGACTGGCAAAAGGCAGAGAGCCAGACAGGGGCGCATTACCTCTCAACGGAGGCAAAACGCTTTGCCGCGCCCTCACCTTTCCCGTATGAGAAAAATGCCCGTGTTTATATTGTCAGTGACGTGAATAAAAATAACGCGGGGCATGTGTCTAGTGCACTTCACCACCTTATTGAGGCCTCTGGTGGAGGTGCGCTGAATATCTTCACCTCTATTCGTCGTCTGAAAAGCATTAAAAAGAACATTATTTCGAAACTTAACGTCCCGTTTTACTTTCAACATGAAGATAACATTGATATTGGCACATTGATTGATATCTTCCGTGAGAATGAGGATGCATGCCTTTTTGGCACAGATGCCCTGCGTGATGGTGTGGATGTGCTTGGCTCATCGCTACGCATGATGACATTTGACCGTGTGCCGTGGCCACGCCCGACATTATTGCATAAGGCACGCCGCGCTCAGTTTGGGGGACGCGCTTATGATGAAATGCTCACGCGTATGAAGTTACAACAAGCCTTTGGCCGCCTTATCCGCTCGCAAAATGACCGTGGTGTATTCGTGATGATGGACAGCGCCATGCCCTCGCGTCTGCTAACGGCCTTCCCACCCAATGTGGAGGTCAAAAAAGCAGGGTTATCCGAAATCTGCGCAGACATTAAAGAATTTTTGAAATCTTAGTCTGTTGGCAAAGCATTAAAATTAATGTAGCTGCATTTAGAGACAAATGCTGTAACGTTTGGAAATGGGGTTTCGGCTTTCGCCTGTGTCCACATAGCCTCATATTCTCCAGATTTAGAAATTTGGAAAATATATGTTTCAGTGAGTTGGTTTGGGTATATAGCCACAAGTGTAAGAGCGTCATCTGAAATAGTTGCAGGAATTATTTCTCCCCCCTCACTTAATACAGACGTTATTCCAAGAACACCCGAAAAGAATATATCCAATTCATCTTCATCAGTTTTCTTTAAATTGAACTGGCCTTTATATTTATTCTCAGTCCAACCAATATTATCCTTAGTTGCCATCTTCCTATCGGCATAATATGAATAACCTGATGCTTCACCACAAATAGCTACATCTTGGGAAGCAAAAGAAACACTCACTTGAAAAATGAAAAATAAAAGAAGATTTGCTGTGAACGTAAAAAATTTCACTAAGCAACGGCCTTGAGTTTGGCGGTCACAATGACAAGTTGATCGCTGATACGCTTTTTCTCAATCATGTCATCTGTTTCAGTCATAAGCTTAATCAGTGTTTCCTGTTCAGTGGCGAGGATATCACCATCAAGTTCAGACACGGGGATA
Source organism: Micavibrio sp. UBA2137 (assembly GCA_002328415.1). Classification (GTDB taxonomy): domain Bacteria; phylum Pseudomonadota; class Alphaproteobacteria; order Micavibrionales; family Micavibrionaceae; genus UBA2137. The sequence goes on from DCXL01000004.1 coordinate 564,859, forward strand.
GCCTCTTCTGCAAGCAATGTAGTTTGCTCGGCTGTGATATCGGCAAAGCCACCTGCAATAAACAAACGTTCGGGCGTGCCACCCTGCTCGCGCAGGATTTCAACAACACCAGGACGTGCAGACACAACCAACGAGGCGTGCCCCTTGCGCACACCAACATCCCCCGCCTCACCCGGAAGAACAACCTGAAAGGCTGGCTCTTCAATCAGCTTTTTCGCAGGAGAGACAAGCTCAAAATGGAATGTGTTATTTGCTGTGTCTGACATAGTGTCCTCTAATGATTAAGCCGCTTCAGCCGCCATTTTCTTGGCCTTTTCCATGGCTTCCTCGATTGTACCAACCATGTAAAAGGCTGATTCAGGAAGATGGTCAAGCTCGCCCTCAACAATCATCTTGAATCCCTTAATTGTGTCTTCAAGCTGAACATAAGTCCCAGGTGTGCCTGTAAAGACCTCGGCAACATGGAAAGGCTGTGACAAGAAGCGCTGAATTTTACGCGCACGGGCCACAACAAGTTTGTCATCTTCTGACAATTCATCCATACCCAAGATGGCGATAATGTCCTGAAGCGCCTTGTAAGTTTGCAATGTCTTCTGAACATCAGCTGCAACCTTATAGTGTTCCTCACCCACAACACGCGGGTCAAGAATACGTGATGTTGAGTCAAGCGGGTCAACCGCAGGGTAAATCCCAAGTTCTGCAATCTGGCGTGACAAAACAGTTGTCGCATCAAGGTGTGAGAAGGTTGTCGCAGGTGCAGGGTCAGTCAAGTCATCCGCAGGGACATAAACGGCCTGAACAGATGTAATAGATCCCTTATTTGTTGACGTAATACGTTCCTGCAATGCACCCATGTCAGTTGAGAGTGTTGGCTGGTAACCCACAGCAGATGGGATACGACCAAGAAGCGCTGACACCTCGGCACCGGCCTGTGTGAAACGGAACACGTTATCCATGAAGAAAAGAACGTCCTGGCCTTCTTCGTCACGGAAATATTCAGCCATTGTCAAACCAGACAAGGCCACACGTGCACGTGCTCCTGGTGGTTCATTCATCTGACCGTAAACAAGGGCAGCTTTTGATTTCTTCTCATCACCTGGTACAACAACACCAGATTCAATCATCTCGTGGTAAAGGTCATTCCCTTCACGTGTACGCTCACCAACACCGGCAAACACAGACACACCACCGTGTCCCTTTGCAATGTTGTTAATCAATTCCATGATTGTCACAGTTTTACCAACACCAGCACCACCGAACAAACCAATCTTACCACCCTTGGCGTATGGGCAAAGCAAGTCAACAACCTTAATCCCTGTGACAAGCTGTTCTGTTTCTGTGGCTTGTTCAACAAATTCGGGCGCTTTTCTGTGAATACCCCATCTTGTTTTTGTTTTCACATCACCACGTTCGTCAATTGCGTTTCCAACAACATCAAAGATACGGCCTTTTGTCGCTTCACCAACAGGAACAGCAATCGCCTCGCCTGTGTCAGTGACCTCTGTACCGCGTACAAGACCATCTGTTGAGTCCATCGCAATTGTACGCACAACGTTTTCACCCAAGTGTTGAGCAACCTCAAGCACAAGAAGTTTACCGTTATTATCTGTATGAAGCGCGTTCAAAATCGCTGGCACATTGCCATCTGTGAACTGCACGTCAACAACCGCACCCAGCACCTGCTGAATGTGACCTGTTGCGCTTGCGTTAGCTGCTTTCTTTGTCGTTGTTTTCTTCGTTGCCATTTTTTCTTCCTCTTTTTTCTCCGAAACTTTTAAGTTTTTTTTAGTTTGCGTTGGTGGGTTAAACCGCCTCGGCACCTGAAATAATTTCAATCAATTCTTTTGTAATGTAAGCCTGACGCGCACGGTTATAGATGAGCGTCAGATCCTTAATACGCTCACCCGCATTACGTGTTGCGTTATCCATCGCTGTCATACGAGCAGCTTGTTCCCCAGCGGAACTATCAAGAAGCGCGCGGAAAATCTGCACACCCATATTCTTGGGCAACAACCTTGAGAGAATTTCCTCTTCATTCGGCTCAAACGCATAAGGTGACGCAGGCTCGCGTGACACCTCATCGTCCTTGTCCTTATTGTCGTTTACATTGCTGTCTTCAACTTGTGCAAATGGAATAAGCTGTTGTGAACGAGGACGTTGTGTCAAAACAGAATGGAATTCGTTGTAAATGAGATGACAAACATCAACCTCACCCTTATCAAATTCACTCATGATGACTTCTAAAATCTTATTTGCATCAGCGTAATCAACGTTTTTACCGCCTGTAATGCCTGTGAAGCTTTCAATGATTGCGTCTTTGTGTGTGCGCTTAATCAGGTCCCGTGCCTTACGCCCCGCACAAACAACCTTCACCTGTTTTCCTTCACCTTGAAGGCGTGTAATTTCTTGCTGTGCCAGACGCACAAGGTTCGCGTTAAACGCACCTGCCAAACCACGGTCAGAGGTCACAACAACAAGAAGATATTTCTCATCACGCCCTGTACCGACGAGCAATTTTGGACCTGTGCCAGCCGTTACACCAGCTGCCACACGTGACAACATCTGTGCCATAGCGCGTGCGTAAGGTTGTGAAGCCTCCGCCTGATCTTGGGCCTTTTTCAACTTGGCCGCAGCCACCATTTTCATGGCAGAGGTAATCTTCTTCGTCGATTTAACCGAAGATATTCTGTCTCTATAGTCACGTAAACTTGGCATAAATTCTTACTCTATAATTCCAATTTTAAAGTCTGGGTTTGCACTCTGGACGCTTCCCATGACTTTTCTCTTGCCTTACAAAAAGCTTCTTTTTGATCCTCAGGAACAAAGGCTGACAGGCCTGTGCTCTCATCATGATCAACCATAACCATACCCTCTGGTGTTTGCGCATGTAGGCGGTCACCAATCGGTGCAATCGACGCTATAAAGCCGCCATAATCTTCAACCTGAGGGAATGCGCTCATGGTTAAGCCGCCTTTTTACCTGTGTTTGAGGCAAAGCCCTTGGCAAATGTGTCTAGGAAGGATTTCAATTTTCCTTCTGTGTCATCATCAAGAACCTTTTTCTCACGGATAGCCGTCAAAATATCTGATCCATTAGCACGCAAATCTTCCAACATACGCTGTTCAAAGTTACTGACCTGCTCAACAGGAATGGCATCTAGATAACCACGAGTGCCTGCATAAATTGAAACAACCTGATCTTCCACTGGAAGTGGTGAGTATTGGGGCTGTGTCAAAAGCTGTGTTAGGCGCGCACCACGTGCAAGCAATTTCTGTGTTGCGGCATCAAGGTCAGAGGCAAACTGTGCAAAGGCTTCCATTTCACGATACTGAGCAAGCTCAAGCTTGATAGTACCTGCAACCTGTTTCATCGCCTTGATTTGCGCAGCAGATCCCACACGAGACACAGACGCACCCACATCAATAGCAGGGCGAATACCCTTATAAAACAGACCTGTCTCCAAGAAGATCTGACCATCGGTAATCGAAATTACGTTCGTCGGAATATAGGCTGAAATATCACCCGCCTGTGTTTCAATAATAGGCAAGGCTGTCAAAGAGCCATTTCCTGCCTCATCACCCATTTTCGCAGCACGCTCAAGCAAGCGTGAGTGAATGTAGAAAACATCACCAGGATACGCTTCACGACCAGGAGGACGACGAAGAAGCAATGACATTTGACGATAGGCCACAGCCTGTTTCGACAAATCATCATAAATGATAAGACCGTGCAAACCATTGTCACGGAACCATTCACCCATCGCGCATCCTGTGTAAGGTGCCAAGAACTGCATCGGTGCAGGGTCAGAAGCAGTCGCGGCAATCACGATTGAATATTCCATCGCGCCGTTTTCTTCCAATTCCTTTACCAATTGCGCCACTGTTGAACGTTTTTGACCAACAGCTACATAAATGCAGTAAAGATGTTCTTTTTCATTCTTTGATGAATTCACGTATTTCTGATTAATGATTGTATCAACCGCAACGGCTGTTTTCCCTGTTTGACGGTCACCAATAATCAACTCACGCTGACCACGACCAACAGGCACAAGCGCATCAATCGCCTTCACACCTGATTGCATTGGCTCATGCACAGATTTACGCGGGATAATGCCTGGTGCTTTTTGCTCAACAAGGTTGAATTCTTTTGTTTTGATCGGGCCTTTCCCATCAATTGGGTTTCCCAAACCATCAACGACACGACCAAGCAATTCCTTACCAACAGGAACCTGAACGATTTCACCAGTACGCTTTACCTTGTCGCCTTCTTTAATGTCACGGTCATCACCGAAAATCACGATACCGACATTATCAACCTCAAGGTTCAGGGCCATCCCCTTAATACCACCAGGAAACTCGACCATCTCACCAGCTTGAACATTGTCCAAACCATGAACACGGGCCACACCGTCACCAACGGAAAGCACTTGACCAACCTCGGCAACGCTTGCCTCTGGATTAAAATTGGCAATGTTGTCCTTTAGAATTTCTGAAATTTCTGCTGCACGAATTTGCATGTTTCTTCCTCTTTCTTAAAGTGTCGCCTTATTTGGCTTTTTTAAATTCAATATTTTCGTTAGATCCTGATTTCATTTTCAACTTCAGCTTTTCAAGTTTGCCGCGAATAGAATCATCAACCATAACCGACCCAACTGTGACAACCATGCCACCAATCAGGTCTTTATCTGTTTCCTGATGTATTTCGACATTAGCACCTAGCGCCTTGGTCAATGACTTGCTCAAATCTGAAACTTGCGCCTTGTCCAGCTCGTAAGCTGTCTGCACGTCTACATATAGCTCACCTTTGTGCTTACGCAAGACTTGTGTGTAGGCAATCAAAATCTCGGAAAGTGATGCCAAGCGCTTGTTGTCTGAGAGTGTTTTCAGGAAATTTGTTGTCAGCTTGTGAAGCTTGGCCTTTTTACCAATGGCCTCGATGACCTTGAATTGTTCATCCTTGTCATAGAGCGGTGAAGCAATAAAGTCTGCAAAGACCTGCTCGCTCATCATACCACGTAAATCAGTCATGTCAGAGGTGACATCATCAACGACTTTCCCTTCTACGGCCATATCAAGGAGGGCCTGTGCATATCGGCGGGAAATTTGACTCGTCGGGCGCTGTGCTGTGGTCATTGAATAATCGTTTCTTTGGTCACTGCTGTTAATTTTCGTTATCTTGCGCCTGATTTAGCATACGCGCACATCCGACGCAAGGATTTAGGCGCTGTTTTTTGACTCTTTTTCAACAATTACGCAAAAGATTTGAAAAGGCTTACAAAAATGCTGGAAATGGCTGAAAGAAAAAGGCGCTACAGCTATTTACACCCAAAATACAGGAGAGCGTTTTGAGAATGATAAGGTGCAACACATATATCTCGAGCGTATAACGACCGAAAAATTGCAAAGGGGACTTTAGAATCGGTGTATTCCAAAAACGACTATCACTTACCTGCGCGCCTTTAAAGGTCGCAAACATGCACCCACCCGTCAAAATGGTGCCTACTGACATCAAAAGCGCCATATCCGTACTCATCCCAAAACCAAGCCACTGCGACGTAATGAAGAAAAACATCACGCCGAAAAAGAGTAACACTTGTTTTTCCAGTGATATTGGGCGCGTCTGACGCGCGCGCGCGACAACCCCTAATAAAGCCAGTGCGATGGCAACCGTCCCGTATTCAAGGAAAAAGGCACTCGGTATATAGCAAAGAACCAGCGCACCTGCCCCCATAACCACGTCCTGAACAGATTGCGAGGCCTTACTTACGAATGCATCCAACACATAGCGCACAAAGAGAATTGTAAAGAGAATATTGAGCGGAAGAAGTGGCAAGCCCAACATAAAGGTTACCGCAACAATGATTGCACCTGATATCCAAAGCCGTGGACCTGTTTCACGCGAGAGCGCATAGCCCACTAGAAAAAACCAAATGGGCACACACCAGCGCCCAATGGCCCGCCATGCCATATCCTCTGGGTAAAGATAATATCCCACATGATCGATAATCATGATGAGCACCGCCAACGCCTTCCACACATCATAAGATGTCAGATTTTTGGGCAAATGCGATTGATCGGTCACAAACATGAGATGAAGTATCCTACAAAAAACTCTGTGGGTCGATATCGACTTGAATTTTAAGTGATGATGGGACTTTGAGCTGTGTCTGCCAGTCACGAATAGCCTTTTGAATATTCAAATTTTTCTCTGCGTGTACTAGCAGGCGATAGCGGTACCGTCCACGGATGCGATACATGGGCGCAGCCGCAGGTCCAAAGGTTTGCACCCCTTCCCCGTGTGGTGCACAGGCCGCCATAGCGCGGGCAAACCCCTCAACCTCGCGCTCATTTGTGCCAGACACAATAATCGCGCCTAGCCGTGCATAGGGTGGCATATGGGCGAGCTTTCGTTCCTGTGCCTCCACATCCAAAAATGTATCACGCTCACCAGTGGCTAGCGCCTGTATTACACGTGCCTCAGGATTCCATGATTGCAAGTAAACATGCCCTTCAACGCCCTTCTCGCGCCCTGCACGCCCTGCGACCTGATGCAGTAATTGATAGGAACGTTCAGCCGCACGCAAATCACCGCCATGTAGCCCTAAATCCGCATCTACCACACCAACAGTGGCAAGCTTTGGAAAGTGATGCCCCTTGGCCAGAATTTGTGTCCCTATAATAATGTCGAGTTCATGCTTGCGCATCTGACCAAGAATAGCGCGCAGCCCATGCGTATCATCTGCACTGTCACTGGACAGGACAGCCACACGCGCCTCGGGGAAATGATATTTGACCTCCTCCTCAATGCGTTCAATGCCAGGACCACAAGGGGCAAGAGAATCCACATCCTCACATTCAGGACAAGCGTCTGGAATTTTAATGCCGTATCCGCAATGGTGACACTCTAGGCGATTGGTTGCACGATGTTCAACCAGCCATGCCGTACAGCGCGCACATTCAAAACGGTGCCCGCATGAACGACATAAAGTCAGGGGTGCATAGCCGCGCCGATTAAGAAAAAGCAGACTTTGTGCACCTGATTCCATTGTCTCCTTTAACGCTTGCAATAAAACAGGTGACAAGAAGGCTTGCCGTTCGGGCTTATGTTCACGAAGATCAATCACATCAATGGCGGGCATTTTTGCCCCACCATGACGCACAGGCAGATGAATATGTTTATATTTACCATCCCAGACATTCTGCATGGTTTCCAGCGCTGGCGTGGCAGAGGCCAAAATCACAGGGCATTTTTCAAAATGACCACGTACGACCGCCATGTCACGAGCGTGATAGGTCACCCCCTCCTCCTGCTTATAGGACGCATCATGGGATTCATCAATAATAATTGCCCCCAAATTTGCAAAGGGCAGAAAGAGCGCCGAACGCGCACCAATAACCACCTGCACGCCCCCCTCGGCCACGCCACGATAGGTCACACGGCGTTGCGCCTGCGTCAACGAAGAGTGCCACAGCGCAGGACGACAGCCAAAGCGCTTAGCAAAGCGGTCAATAAAGGCATTAGACAACGCAATTTCAGGCATCAATATCAGAACCTGTTTATCTGCGCGCATAGCGGCATCCACGGCCTCGAAATAAACTTCCGTTTTCCCTGCACCCGTGACCCCATCCAACACAAAGACATCTGACTTTTCAGCACTCACGCTTGTCCGTAAAATACGGGCTGCGCTTTCCTGTGCCTCAGATAATTCAAGCCTGAAGAAGTCAGGATTTGCGTTGATGCAGGGCGGTGGCATCGCCGCCTCAATTGCCGTAAGAGCCCCCTTTTTATGGAGCGTTTTCACAACACCCGCACTCACATCCGCCTCACGCGCGATATCGGCCTGAATGCGCGGTTGTTTGTCACACATCACATCAATGACTTGTTGTTGGGTTGGTGTAAATTTACCCGTAAGCGCTTTTTCAGAAATCTTATAAAGCGTTTGCGTGAGAGGAGTCTCGAGCGCCTTGGGCGCGGACAACGCCATCTTTAAAACATTCCCCTTTTGCGCGACCGTATAGTTTGCGACCCAGTCAATAAAATCGATATGACTGTCTGGCATTGCCTGAAGTGGAAACTTGTGAAGGATGGCTTTGATTTTCTTTGAGGGCACATCATCCTGCGCCGCACCCCAAACAACGCCTGTCACTTCACGTGGACCAAGGGGCACAAGCACATAATCACCGCGCGTTACCTCCATACCCACAGGCACAGCATAATCATAGGCCTTGTCCACCGGATATGGGACAAGCACGCACACGCGCGACTGTGCATCGTTTCGTGGTGCGCCTACACTCCCTTCTTGAAAAAGATCTCCCATATGATAGGTATTAACAAGAATTTTGATTAAAGAGAAGGCATGTTCCTTCGCAACCCAAAGGACACCCACATGAAGTTTTTTGTCGATACAGCAAACATTGATGACATCAAGGAACTGGCCACAACAGGATTAATTGATGGGGTCACAACCAACCCGTCATTAATTGCACAATCTGGACAAAACTTTCTCGAGCTTATCCCTGAAATCTGCAAGGTCGTTGATGGACCGGTATCTGCCGAGGTCGCCTCAACAGATTATGAGACCATGCAGAAAGAGGCCGACAAACTGGCTAAAATTGCAGATAATGTGGCCATTAAAGTGCCCCTCACTGAGGCCGGCCTTAAGGTTTGCAAAAACCTGTCCGACAACGGCACAATGGTCAATGTCACACTTTGTTTTTCAGCAGGCCAAGCACTCTTGGCGGCCAAAGCAGGCGCGGCCTTTATCTCGCCTTTCGTTGGACGCTTGGATGATATCTGCTTGGACGGGCTAGACCTGATTGCCGATATCGTGACCATCTATAATAACTATGATTTCAAGACAGAGGTTCTTGTCGCCTCTATTCGTAATCCTGTGCATATCATCGAAAGCGCAAAGATGGGTGCAGATGTTGCCACATGCCCACCCAAGGTCATCAAACAGCTTTATAAACATCCCTTGACTGATAAGGGATTGGCCGCCTTTGTTGAGGATTGGAAAGCCACAGGACAATCCATCCTGTAAACGCATTTATATTGACATATTCTAATGTTTTCTCTAGCTTAAGTCATACTTACTACAGGGAATAAGAACTATGAAAAATGCATTTATGCGTCACGCGTCAGAAGTTGCTCTTGCTATGGCTGTTGGCGCCATTGGCACTGTTGCAGCCGTTGATTATTTCGATGAAACTGAAACACGCCAAAGCTGTCTGGAACAGGCAGAAATTGATCACGCACTTAAAAAGCCATACGCACAACGTCATTTTGAAGAATGCCTTCTTATCCCTGAATAAAATTTCTTAAAACAACGCTTGTTGCCGATTCATTGCTCATGCTAGACTTTAAAGCATGACTGATGCTGCTTCTGAACAACCCTCAAAAGATGATAAAAGCCCCATGATTTCCGAAGAAGATGTCATTGCCTTTTTGCGCGATAATCCAAAATTTTTGGCAAAAAACCCAGAAGTGTGTGACTTCCTTATTCCACCCAAGAAAACCAAAGAAGGCGGACGTAAAATTGCTGATTTCCAATCCTACATGATTGATCGACTGAAGGCCGATAAGACCAAAGCCGAAACAACGACACAGGAAATTGTCAAAACCGCACGTCATAACATGAATAATCAGGCGCGTATTCATCGCGCGGTGCTTGCCGTTTTAGAGGCGCAATCCTTTGATGAATTTATTCAGGCAATCACCATGGATATAACCTCCATGATTGATGTTGATATTACCTGCCTGATTGTTGAGGCCTCTGGCCGCAATATTCCTCATGTTGATACAACTGGTATTCGCATCGTCCCACAAGGCACAATCAAGAAATGGATGGGTGAGAATGCCTCCCTCCTCCAATCAGATATTGGCGGGATTGAGGCCATTTACGGGGCTGGCGCCAATCTTGTTCGCTCGCAAGCCTTGGTTCGCGTTGATATTTCACTTGATACACCCCCTGCTATTCTCGCCTTTGGAAGTCGTGACCCCGAACTTTTCCAAGATGGGCAAGGTACAGAGCAAGTCTCATTCCTGGCGCGTGTTGTTGAACGCCAATTTAGAACATGGCTGAATTTACCCCAATAGAGGAAAGTGTCCTTGTGCTTGTCACGCCCAAAATGCGTGCGCTTCTTGGTGAATGGCAGGATTACCTTCAGTTTGAAAAGTCAGTCTCGCCCCATACCTTCCGTGCCTATATTGGTGATGTGACAAAGTTTTTGACCTTTCTGGCTGAACATACCGGCGAGGATATTAGCGAGAATTCCCTGTCAGACATGTCCTTACGTGATTTCCGCTCATGGCTGTCACGCCGCACAATGGATGGTGCCTCCAGCGCTACACGCGCACGTAATTTATCGGGAATAAAAAATCTGCTTCGTTGGGCAGATAGAAACGGGCATCTCCATAATGCGGCAGTAAGCGCCATACGTGGGCCAAAACTACCGCGCAAGAATCCAAAGCCACTTTATGAAGGGCAAATTGAACAGCTCTTTGACCTGCTCAAGGAAACACCAGAGGATATCCAGACACAGCGCAATTATGCCCTGTTCATGCTGCTTTATGGATGCGGACTTCGTATAAGCGAGGCGCTTGATTTAAATATTGGAGATTTCCCAAAGGAAGGTTTCCTTCGCGTCATGGGGAAAGGTGGCAAGGAACGCATTGTTCCCCTGCTTGATATCGTGCGTAACAATGTCTTTGATTATATTGAGCGTCGCACTGTTAAAACAGACAAAAGCGACCCGCTTTTCATTGGCGCACGTGGCGGACGTATGAGCCAGCAAATTGCACAAGATGCCCTACGCAAAATGCGCCGCTTACTAGAATTACCAGAAACGGCAACGCCCCATGCCTTCCGCCATAGTTTCGCCACGCATCTGCTTCAAAATGGCGCAAATTTACGTGAAATTCAGGAGCTTTTGGGGCATGCCTCACTTAGCACAACCCAGCGCTACACAGACGTAAATGCTGCTGAACTGCTCAAGGTTTATAAGGCCGCCCATCCACGGGATTAACCTCCATATTTTTCTTGATTATTTACATATAAATATATAGCGTGTCGGCCTATGAGCGAGATACGTCGGATTCTAATTGTTGATGATGATTTTCAGGCCAATGGGAAAACAGATACTTTGTTTTCTAATTGTGGCGTGCCTGTCGAGGTGCGCATTGCGCGCAATAAAAATCAAGCGCTCGCTGTGCTTGATGATTGGTTTGCCCAAGGACATCGTCCTAATGTCGTGACGATCGATGAAAATTCAGTCTTTATGAACAATGTCGTCAGCGATGTGGGGGTAGATTCCAGCCTTAAATCACTTGATAAAACGGCAGGCATTGAAGTCCTTAGCGCGGTCATCTCAAGATGTGAAGCTGAAGGTAAAAACTATGTGCCTGACCAGTTTTTCATGCATTCGCAAGACCCGATTAATTATCCTCCAAAATGCGACTACCCGCTTGGCACGCTTTATACAGAGGAACTTTATTGCATTAGCTGGTGGGGAGATTTGGAAGAGCGCGGTAATTTGCATGTTGATGGAGATATACCAAATAATGCAAGCCTTGAAGAACAGCGCCGCCTCAAAGCTAAATCTTACATGTTTTCGCCCCCTGCCAGTTTGCTGCGTGCTTATTGCAACCGTACATGGGGCACAAATTTTATTTTAGACGAAGATGAATACGAAGACACATATGTCAGGCCCGAACGTCTAAAACTGAACGAACTTGTCCGCATGTATGACAGCCAGTTGATTTCACTAGAAACACTCTTCTCCTACTATGAGCCACAAAAACGTGCCTTTGAAGAACGTGTCATTTTAAATGGAAAACCCAAAATGTCGGGCGTCCAATTCGTGGATAGCGCGGGTGATTCCATGGCAGGGCGTTTGGCCTTTACCCATGCAGACATTAATAAACTTAAACAAGAGTATCCGCAGGATAAAATCATCCTTTTTGCCAATGAATATACTACTGAAATTGGTGCGCTCCTCCCCCTTGTTGATGGCTTTATCCTGATAGGTAAAGGGCGCGAGCATTTAAAAACCCTCGCCGAGAACAATAACAAAGCCTGTGTGCTGAACTACACACCTATTGAACAAAGCGCCGAGTTTCGTATCGGACACAAAAGCGTTTCTTATTCAGGGATATTTAATGCGACTGCCAAACCCACAGGAATTCATGATTTGGAATGTGGTCATATTGTGACTCTCGATACAGTTGAGGGGCGCGTTTACCCAGCGGAACTTCCACTTAAATCCAGTATGGATGTTGATAAGACGTGCGTTGAACGTTTCATGGAATTGGCCAACACAGCACGCGCCTATGGGAACACTAAAATTCATGCTAATGCCGATAATGAAACCGCCATTGCAAAGGCGCTTAAAGATGGCGCAGAGGCCATAGGTTTGGTGCGTACGGAGCATATGCTGATGTTTGAAGGGCGTCGTCCCTATTATTTGAAGCTTGCACTTCTTTCACAAGATGAGGGCGAGGTTTCCAAAGCACTTTCCAAATTAAAAGCTTTGCACATTGAAGATTTACAACAAATTTTTCAGCAAGGGGCAACAACACCTATTAAAGTGCGCTTGTTTGATGCACCCGCGTCTGAATTCCTCACAGATGCTGAATGCGCTCAATTACGTGCTGATGTTGGTGCGACTAATATGCGTGGTGCACAATTAGCCGCTCAAAAGCCAAGCTTCTACCAGATGCAAATTGAAAGCATTTTTGCAGCCGCTGAGCTTTCAGCGCATGGCGGTCATGTCGAAATCATGGTGCCCCTTATCCGCTCTGTTGACGAGGTCCTTAAATATAAGGAAAGCGTAGCGGCTGCAGCCCGATTTGCAGAACTGCCTTATGAATATGGTGTCATGATTGAAACATTAGACGCTTATGAGCAAATAGAAGACATTGCCGCTCATGTTGATTTTATCAGTATTGGTTCGGGTGATTTTATGTCCGAAATTATGGGTGGCGTTCCACGCGATGATTACGAGGGAATTGACGAATGGAAAATTGCCAATGGCATTACAGTTAACCCCTTTGATTATATGACACAGCCATTGGCCGAAAAAGTAATTGATCTGGTCGCTCGTGCCCGCGAGGCAAACCCCAACATCAAAATTTCCATTTGTGGACAGCAAGCCGGGAAAGATTATCAAACCATCAAACTTGCAACCGAATTGAGCATGGATGCCGTATCCGTGCCTGCGCGCGCCATTAAACAGGTGCAAGTTGATATGGCACATGTAATCGCCACATCACATAGTATAAATATGGAAGACACCCCTCAACAACATGCCCAGCCCGCTCAGGAGCTCATCTAAAATGACGGAAGCCACAAACGTAAAAATTCACCCTGTGTCGCATGATTTACCCAAGGCGGAAATGCACACCCATATCTCACTTGCACTCTCCCCCAGTGACTTTCGTGACCGCGTTGAGCAAGGCCGTACGGATTTGGGATTTGGCTTTATTCAGGAACGCAATGCTCGATACTACCCTGATCTTTTTCATTTTCATTCAACATATGAACGCATGCGCAACCTGACACGTAATGGTGAGGAACTGGCACACGTCACTCAAACCTATCTGGAGACTATTGCCGACCAAGGAGCTATTTATGCGGAAGTGTCAAATTCATTCCGTGAAGGTGCTGATTTTGATGCACAGATGGAAGCAGTTGCAGAAGGTATAAAGCACGCTCAGGAACGGACAGGCATAGAAGCACGCATTGTTGTGACAACCTTACGTGACCGCGGGTATGAATTTGCCGAACTGGCCGCCAAAACATTGGCCAAAAAATCCTTCAATAAAGTTGCAGCCTTTGGTTTGGTCGGAGATGAGTTATGTGATTCACTGGCTGATTATAAGCAAGCCCTCGACATTGCCTTTCACGAGGCAGGTCTTGGCCTTGCTCCTCATGTGGCAGAACAAGATGTCCGCAATGCGATTGATTTTCTGGATATCGTACCAAAAGATATTGTTGAAGCAACGGAGGATGACCATCGTCGTTTACGTGTTGGGCACGGCTCGCTTATTCATGTGTCCTCTGAATTATTGCAGGCTTACGCAGAACGCAAGATCTGCCTTGAAGTGTGTCTGTCGGCCAATAATCGCATCGGTCTTCCCCATGACACACGCGAACTTGAGATTGGACAAAAAGTTGCCAACCAAAATGGGGCATCTGTAACAGCTGATAACAAATTGCAGGATTACTTTAACAGTCTGGCCGACCACCCGCTTCCCATATTTGAGGAACGTGGCATTCCTGTTGTGCTTGGCTCGGACAATCCATTATTACTGAATACAAACATTGCCAAGGAATACTCACTGGCGGTGGCCAAGGCTGGCTATGCGGGCGACCCTCTAGAGTTCACTAAAACGGCAGTTGAATATGCCAATGTCGATTGGGAAACACGCGAAAGTCTACGTCGCCAAATCGCAAAATACGAGATGTTAAGGCATTAAAAATTAGGCTGTAAGACGTTGCAAATAACTGTTCTGCTCTTCTACTAGGGTCACACGTTCTTCATACGTCACACGAAGATGCGCTAATTCTGCATAAGCACCATCTAACGCTTCAGAAGGAAAGCATCTTCTCAAAACGCGCACCATACTTATCATTTCATCTAACTCCCAAATATTTGCTTTGGAAAATGGAAATTCTTTATTTTCTGAATTATCATAATACCAGCCTGTCAAAACTCGTCTTTCAAAATCAAAATGACGCATATCACCTTCACATTGCTCAACAAAAAGACCATTTCTAAAAATACGTTGAGATCCTTCTTTTAATTTCAGTATACTTGAATCATTAAAAGATGATATCTCGCCTGATGCATAAGAAAGAGCCGCTCTCAATCTATCTTGCTTTTCTGATAATACAGACAAAGGCATGGGTTCTCTTCTATGAAAAACGTTGCTCGAAAGCCTCTGCAACCATTGACAGCCAACATTTACAGCCTTTAGATCACGAGACTCTATTCCTGCTCGTATATCGGATAAATATGAAATTGCGTTGAGATAATCATCGGTTAATTCTTTAGCCCCTTGACTCGCCACACTAAAAACCAATGACAACACCATACCTCGTGTAAAGACAGGCGACCTAAGATGCTCTTCAACCTGTTGGAGCTTTATAGATAATTCTTCTAATGTTTGTGTTGTATTAAAACTATTACGCATAAATTGTCTCCTGAAAATCGTTCAGCAGAATAACAATTTAAATAATTATGTCAATATTTTTATGTCAATTTACACGTAATTGTTTTACATCTTCAGGGAGTGCTATCAAGCGTGGACATCCCTGTGCAGCGTGCCTAACATTTATAGGCAGATATGTTGATTGCTGAACACGTGTCCAGATTTTGATACTGTCAAGATATTCAGCCCATTCATTTTCATCGAAGTTATTTGTAAATTCAAACAGTCTTGAAAGCGTCTCAGAGCTTGATTGAAATTTATCGAGTTCTTCATCTGAGAAGGCCCCCTCTGCGATACAATCCCAATCATATCCTGCGTATGATTGACTTAAAAAGCCTGGGGGATAGCACTCACCAGTGTTCGTATCATATTGCCACTCCCCCTCTGTGAACGATGCAAATCTTAGGGAACGTCCTTTTTCAGGGCGCGTACGCTCAATTTCCATACAATCAGCAACAAACATAAGGCTGTAGGCAAAACGTCCATCATTGATAATATTCCTGCCTTCACAATAACGTTGTATGCACGCCCATGCCATTTCCGCTCTAAGATTGCGACCGTTTAGCTCTTCAAATCTTTGGACAATGTCTTGGCGGCTACGCTCAATATTGAGACGTAACTCAAAATCACGTTGAGCCAGCATCACGCGATGTGCTTGCATGCTAAAAGTTTCAGCAGATGAGCCTTCTGGTGCAGACGTGGCTATACGACGAACAGCTTGCTTAAAATCTGCACGCAGAACGACACCGTCATCATCTCTTGAATAGTTTATTTTGCTCATAAAAAGAAAACTTATTATGAAAACTAAAAGTAATCAAGATTAAATATCAGGCGTGCCGCAAATTAGCAGATTAAATATGGATGGGGCGGCCATCAACCGCCAACGCTGCTTCCTTTACAACCTCGGCAAGTGTCGGGTGCGCGTGGCATGTGCGGGCGATATCCTCGGCTGAGCCACCAAATTCCATGATGACCGCTGCCTCATGGATAAGCGTTCCCGCCTCTGGCCCAATAATGTGAACACCAAGGACCTTATCGGTTTTCTTATCCGCCAGAATTTTGACAAATCCATCCGTTGCATTCATCGCACGGGCGCGACCATTAGCCATGAACGGAAACTTACCGACCTTGTAGGCAACGCCATCGTCCTTCAACTGCTCCTCGGTTTTGCCAATTTGAGCAGCCTCTGGCCATGTATAAACAACACCCGGAATAAGGTTATAATCAATATGACCTGATTGACCCGCTAGCATTTCAGCAAGCACAACGCCCTCTTCCTCGGCCTTGTGTGCAAGCATGGGGCCAGCAATCACATCCCCAATGGCATAAACACCCTCAGCGGATGTTTTGAATTTGGCATCTGTGACAATCCGACCGCGGTCATCGGTTTTAACACCGGCCTTATCAACGCCCAGCTTATCCGTATAAGCCTTACGCCCAACAGAGACCAAAACAACATCACTTTTCATCTTCTCGACATCACCGCTCTTGGCTGGCTCGATCTCAAGTGTTACACCACCCTTGGCGGCCTTAGCTGAATTGACCTTGGTAGAAAGCTTGAACTCGACGCCTGCTTTTTTAAGGATCTTTAGCATCTCTTTTGAAATTTCCTGATCCATGCCCGGCAGGATACGGTCGAGATATTCAACAACTGTGACCTTTGTACCCAAACGGCTCCACACGGCGCCCATTTCAAGGCCGATATAACCACCGCCAATAACTGTCATTGTTTTAGGAACCGATTCCAGTTTTAGCGCACCTGTTGAGGATACAATCTGCTTCTCGTCAATCTCGACATTCGGAATGGAAACAACATCCGAACCTGTCGCAATAATAATATGTTTGGCCTTGTAAGATTGACCATCAACAAAAACAACACCCTTGCCTTCAAGTTTGCCCGCGCCTTTGAGCCAGTCGATTTTGTTCTTTTTAAAGAGAAACTCAATGCCTTGTGTGTTGGCCTGAACCACATCATCCTTATGTTTCATCATCGCCTTCAGATCGAGCGCCATTTTGCTGATTTTTACGCCCATTTTACCAAGGTGATGTTCCGCCTCCTCGTATTTTTCAGACGCCTGTAAAAGTGCCTTGGATGGAATACAGCCGATATTCAAACATGTACCACCCAGTGTCTTACTCTTCTCGACACAGGCTGTTTTCATGCCGAGTTGCGCACATCGAATCGCACAAACATAGCCCCCAGGTCCAGAACCAATAACAATGACATCGTAATTTGTAGTTTCACTCATTTTTATTTCATCCACAGCTAATATTAGTAAAAAATAATCGTTATCTGACAAGAAGATGTAAAGCAACATAAGGAGTCGTTCAACATGAAAGGCAAAATAAATAATCGTATTTGCATAACAATTTTATTGACTCTTTAAGACACTTTCGGCTAGAAGAAGGCCACATACATCTTGAAACGCTATGCAGGGAGCTCAGTAAGACTATGTCAAAACCAGAGAAGATTACAGAAACCTTCGAAAAGCACGGAGGGTTTCACTCTCTCGAAGATCCACGCGTTGCTAAAACGCGTCAAGCGAACGACGACGACAATGTCGTACCTCTCAGACAAAAATACCAGATTTATGATATTCCTCTCGAGGAGCATTTAGAGCGTACTGGTCTTGACCACCTTCCCCAAACACAAGTTATTCGTGATTGCTTGAATCATATAAAAGGTGATGGACTTGTTGAAGCTTATCTCCGTGGTTCCTTCTCACTAGGGACAGCCGACCCTCTTTCAGATATTGATTTGTTCACTGTTGTTGAAATGGACAAGGTCGAGGATGTTCATAACCGTGTTCTGGAACTTCTGAATGAAAAATATCCCGTGATTGCAACATGTGCGGACAAGGTTGTTGCGGATTATGGTGGCATTGGATTTGTTTTTATTTGTGAAGGACCGGAAGGTCCTTTTCAATTAGATGTGTATATGGCGATGAAAGGTGTCGCACCTCGTACTCATTTATTTGATTGTCCTCGTGTCTTCTCAGGCGATCCTGATTATTGCTGGATTGAAGAGAAGTTACGTAGTGATGAATTGCCGGTGAGAACAGAGCGTTTCATGAACAAGCACATGGGCCATGAGAGCAAAGAAGATCTCATGGAGTTCCACTTAAATGATTTACTTGTAATTTCATTCATGAGTGAAAAACATCTGAGCCGTGATCAATATGCACGTGGCCTGATGGATAATAATTATGCCATTGAGGTTGTGACTGAAATGCTTATGACTTCACGTGGAGAAGCTACAATTCACTCATCGCTTTACGCTTGTGATAGCGTAATTAAGCAGGTGAGCGAAGGTGATGATCCTGCGCTTGCTTCATTTGCCACACGCCTTAAAGAGCTTCTTCCTGTTTCACCTTCACGCGAGAAAACAGCGGCACTTCTTGCACTTGGTAATGATATTTACGAACACAATATGGGGCAAACTCCTGAGCATCAGACAAAAATGGATCGCTATTTTACTGCTGTTGAATCTAAGTATGGTAATAAGGACGGAAACGCGTTAGGTTCCGACCTGAAACTTTAGAATCAACGCAAATCTGAACTCAGAGGAAATTTTCATGTCAGTAAAAGTAACTGTTCTTGGTAGTGGCTCTGCCTATGGTGTGCCCGTTATTGGTGGTGATTGGGGTAATTGTGACCCTAAAAACCCTAAAAACCGTCGTATGTCCCCCTCCATTCTTATCGAAAATAATGGTGCAAAGGTCATGGTCGATTTTGGTCCTGATGTTAAGGAGCAAACATTGAAATTTGGCATCAGAGAGATTGACGGTGTTTTGTTCACGCATCCGCACGCTGACCATATTACAGGGTGTTTCCATTTGCCGATGTATATGCGTTATTTCAGCAAAACAAAGAATTTGCCCCTTTTTGCAGACCGCGCAACACGTAAAGATATTGAGCGTGTATGGTGGTTCCAAAATGATCCTAAAATCAATGTTGAATACAGTGGTGAAGGTCGCCCTTACTGGCGCGAGATTTTGCCGCATGAAATGTTGAATATCTGTGGAATGGAAGTCATGCCTATTCTTCAGCATCACGGAAAGATGGATTCTATGGGATACCGTGTCGGTAACTTTGCTTACTCGACAGACTGGAATTCAATGCCAGAAGAAAGCTATGAATACCTACATGACCTTGATGTTTGGCTTGTCGAATGCGACAGCGAGACGCCAACAACGATGCACCAGCATCTGGATCAGGTTCTTGAAATTATTGAACGCGTTAAACCTAAGAAGGCTTATCTGTGTCACCTTGATTTGACAATGGATTACGATACAATCTCTAAGAAACTTCCTGAGAATGTAGAGCTTTCCTATGATGGTCTTGTTATTGAAACAACCTAAATTTTATATCACGGTAACAGCGTTGGCTGTTGCCGTGCTTTCTTATCCCCTTACATCATCTGCAGAAATTCTTGCCCCCAAAACGAAGGGCATGAATCACGTTGTCATTAGCACTGATGGGCCTGAAAGCCTGTCACCCGCACCTGAGGATACGACCGAAAAAGCCTCTCCCCCTGCTCAAACCGATTTGAAGGAAGAAAAAGAACAACCAAAGCTCTTCTCGACACTGAATAATAATGACCTAGAGATGCAAGACGCACTTGTGCCCACCGACAAGCTGGAAGAATGGCCTTACAGTGGTCGCCTCTTTGCCTTTAGCCTTGAGAAGCGCGTTGAAGCGCTCAAGGCCATGGACACCTCACTGGGCACATTATCACCCTATATGATGTTTAAGGCCGCTGAAACCGCCTTTGATGCAGGTGAGCGCGAAAAAGGGGCTGTTCTTTATTATATGGCGCAATTACGCGCAGGGTTTGACACGCTTCGTTGGCCCTATGGCGGACAGAAGAACCCACAAACAGATGTAAAAGAGCTTTCCAGTATTGCCGGTGCAAACATTGCCCCTTGGGTTCTGAAATCAGGCGCGCGCGCCACACAAATATTTGAAACCGTACAAAAATTGGATGCGGTTACACCCTATGGCTATCAACCCTACTATCGTATTCCAAGCACAGCACGCCCTGAATCAGAATGGCCGGCCCTGCTCTCCCGTGCAAGAACATCATATTTTTCAAAGGTTTATGAGCTAGAAGAGGCTTTATCAAAGCTCAAAAACTAGCTTTCATACAGAAATAGGTAAAATTTGATACATCGTTAAGCTTTCCTTTACGTGCCTTCTATAGGATAAGGGTAGGAAAACGATATGGCACAAGCATTTACAGACACACAAGCACAGCTTATAGACGCAATGAAGATGATCGAGCGTCAGGTGATGACACTTGCCCCCGACCCTGATAAGGGCCGTGGATTTGCCTTTGCCACTGCTGACTCCCGTGCAAGTTCTGCAGGTGATGATATGGCAGATGGCATTATTGTCGATATGGCATTGGATGTTGTCACAGGCGGAATGAGTTCAGCCGCGACCATTGGTGGTATGGATGCCTCAGCGGTCGTTGATGTTGCTGACGAGTTTTATGTTGACCGTGCCAAGACAAATCAAGCACGTTCGCGCTCTTTTGGTCTTTCTTTCCGTGGTGCAGCGCTTGGAAGCAAGAAAGCTGCCATGCAAGAGGCCTTTGAAGGTGACCTAAAACAACGTGTGCAATTAGAGCGCGCCTATATGATTCTTCGTAATAAGCTTGACCAAGCGCCCAAGCCTGGCCTTGATCTTGAATTTGACCTGCGTAAAGTGCTCGACCCTGACTATAAACTCAAGCATCCCGCCCACATGGCAGGATAATAGTTTACCTCTCTTAACACTATTTTAGGAAAACATGCTCTATGGTATTCTATGTACAGAATAACCAGATGAAAGCATGAACTCCCATGTCCTTTGATACTTCTCTCTTGCGTGAAAAATTCCTGATTAAAGAAGATGGCGTTGATAAAGAACATCATCGTGTTGTGAGCAACCGTCTTGTCCTGAAATTCAAAGATGACAAGGATAAAGCGCATAAGTTTATTGTACGCGCCCAAACCATGCATAACTGTATTCGGTTGGCTGCACGTATCATGCAGGCCTTCCAACGCGGCACTATTGCCGAGCTAACCGTTGATAAAGCCAAATGGAAAGATATCTGGACAAACTCCCTCAGCCACTATGATCAGAATTTCAATCCCAATCTCTGGGCACTTGTTTACCATGATGGCGAGAATATCTTCTCCTCAGGTGCGCCCCATGCCTTTTTGGATATGATTGAACGATGTGATGCCTCGTCACGCGATGAATATGACGCTTCTATCAAAATCGCAGAACGCGCCTTTGCAAAGGCAGGTAATAAAATTGATATCGCGCACGAAGGCAATGTCGGTCTTGTTATTAATGTCAAGGACGACCATGGACGCTGCGGCGTTATCTTGCGTAACGCCCTACAAAACGCGACCTTTAACATGACGCTTTATTCAAAAGAAGGTGAGGATGGAGAAACGCTTTCAGTCACACCCTCACTTTGCCTGAATACAAGCGCGGCCTATCTTGAAGGAATTCAATTGGCTTTCATGCTGGGCATGGCAAAAGCTGGCAAAGGCAATTTGGACAAAAAAGCACAAGATGATGGTCTTAAAAGACTTGCCGAGGTCACACGCGAAATTGACCAGTTTGAAAACACGTATGACGTGAAGTATCGACCTGACAAGCCCGCTTTCCCCATGATCATTTCAGATTCAGAAACTTTCTTTGAAAGTATCTAATCTAGGCTGCGAGTTGGCGCAGTACGTAATGAAGAATACCCTCATTTTTGAAGTATCCCATTTCGTCACCTGTATCAATGCGACAGAGAAGCTCGACCTGCTTACTTGAACCATCTTTATAATGTACAGTCATGCCAACAGTGCCGCGCGGTCTCAAGCTATCAATGCCCTCGATATCAATACGCTCCTCACCTGTGAGTTTAAGCGTTTTACGATCAACACCATCCTTGAACTGTAATGGAAGCACGCCCATCCCAATCAGGTTGGAACGGTGAATACGCTCGTAACTTTCGGCAACAACAGCCTTCACGCCTAACAGGCGCGTTCCCTTAGCCGCCCAGTCACGTGATGAGCCCGTGCCATATTCCTTACCAGCAATCACAACCAATGGCGTTTCGTCCGCCACATATTTCATGGCTGCATCGAAAATGGACATGGTCTCGCCTGTTGGAATATGTTTTGTGAAACCACCCTCAATATCAGGCACCATTTCATTGCGAATACGAATATTTGCAAATGTACCACGCATCATCACCTCGTGATTACCACGGCGTGCACCATATGAATTAAATTCACGCGGCTCGACCTTGTGATCCTGCAGATATTCACCTGCAGGGGATGTCGATTTAATCGCACCAGCGGGTGAAATATGGTCAGTTGTGACCGAGTCTCCCAGAAGCGCCAGGATATTAGCGCCTTTCACGTTTTCAGGGTTTTCGACATTACTTGTCATACCCTCGAAAAATGGCGGGTTTTTAACGTAAGTAGAGCTTCCCTGCCAGTCATATGTCTCACTGGCATCATCACTAGCAATGGCGCGCCACTCATCTGTGCCCTTAAAGACATCTGAATAACGCTCTTTAAACATTTCAGGTGACAGATGAAGCTTAATCATTTCTTGAATCTCGGCATTTGTCGGCCAGATATCCTTCAAATAAACATCATTCCCATCCCTATCCTGTCCTAACGGATCATTATAAATATCAACCAGCATCGACCCTGCGATGGCATACGCCACAACAAGTGGCGGTGAAGCCAGATAATTTGACTTCACATGTGGTGAAATACGCCCTTCAAAGTTTCTGTTACCAGAAAGCACGGACGTCACGTTCAAATCACCCTGCTCAACAGCCTTTGCAATAGGCGCAGGCAATGGGCCGGAGTTACCAATACATGTTGTGCAACCATAGCCCACAAGGTCAAAACCAAGTGCGTTCAAATCTGTTTGTAAGCCAGATTTTTCAAGATATTCCGTGACCACCTGCGATCCTGGCGCAAGGGATGTCTTGACCCACGGTTTACGTGTCAAACCCTTCTCATGCGCCTTACGCGCCACAAGACCCGCAGCAATAAGAACAGACGGGTTAGACGTGTTTGTGCAGCTGGTAATGGCCGCAATCACAACATCCCCATGTGACATTTTATAATCTGCGCCCTCAACCTCTACTTCAAGTTGTGTTGGATCACGTTCATCCATTTCGTATTCAGCAATTTGACCTGCTTCGGACATCAACTTGCCTTCTTTACCTACAGGGTCAACGCCCTCTGTTTTCAGCAAAAGATTGGCAAAAGCATGGTGCGCCTCGGTCAACGCGATACGGTCTTGCGGGCGTTTTGGACCCGCAATACTTGGCACAACATCGCCTAAATCCAGGTGAAGCGTATCTGTAAAGACTGGTTCATCACCTGTTTCACGCCACAAACCTTGCTCCTTAGCATAGGCTTCGGCTAACTTTACCGTCTGCTCATCACGGCCTGTAAAGCGCATATAGCGGAGCGTTTCCTCATCAACAGGGAAAAAGGCACATGTAGAGCCAAATTCAGGCGACATATTTCCAAGTGTTGCGCGGTCAGGCAGGGTCATATGGTCAATCCCCTCACCATAGAACTCAACGAATTTACCAACTACGCCCTTTTCGCGCAGCATCTGTGTCACTGTCAGCACAAGGTCAGTGGCTGTTGCGCCTTCCTTCAACTTCCCTGTAATTTTAAAACCAATTACCTCTGGAATAAGCATGGAGATAGGTTGCCCAAGCATAGCGGCCTCGGCCTCGATACCACCGACACCCCACCCAAGAACGGCCAAGCCATTGACCATTGTTGTATGTGAGTCTGTTCCCACAAGCGTATCAGGATAGACGACCATTTTATCATTCTGGTCTTCCTCGGCCCATGCGACCTTCGAAAGATATTCCAAATTCACCTGATGGCAGATCCCTGTGCCAGGGGGCACAACACGGAAGTTTTTAAAGGCCTTCTGACCCCAGCTCAAAAACTCGTAACGCTCTTGGTTACGTTCAAATTCACGCTTCACGTTTGCTTCAAAAGCCTGCGGTGTTCCAAATTCATCCACCATCACAGAATGGTCAATCACCAAATCAACGGCTGTTAAAGGGTTAATCTTCTGCGGGCTACCGCCTAATGATTTCATCGCCTCACGCATGGCTGCCAAATCAACAACGGCTGGAACACCTGTAAAATCCTGCATGAGGACACGCGCAGGACGATAGGCAATTTCCGTATCGGATTTTTTATCCTTAAGCCATGCAACAAGCGCCTTCACATCCTCTGTTGTGACCGAGCTTCCATCTTCAAAACGCAATAAATTCTCTAAAAGAACCTTAAGTGTTTTAGGAAGTTTCGAGATATCACCCAAGGCCTCTGCCGCCTTTTTCAAAGAAAAGTAATCATAGTCCTGACCATCAACTGTCAGTGTACTGCGTGTGTTGAGCGTATCTTGTCCGGTGCGTGCCATGGGTGGGTATCCTTAATTTTAAGTCATTGTAAACGTTGCAGAATGATAGCATGAGCTTTCAGAAAGTAAAATGGGGCAAATTGGCAATTTTTCCAGCTTTTTTTCACTTTTTTTAAGGTTTAACATATTGAAAAAGAACGATTTTCAAAATATGGCGGAAATAAGGCAAATCCCCCCTAAAAAATAGCCAAAATCATCTGACATACTAAAAACATAAGAGAATAATTAGTTTCCTCACATATTCGCTTATGAAACAACATAGCTAAAACCAAGCGAGACCGCTGACGCTCCCCCACAGACGCAGCGGTTTTCGCTTTTCTGGGTTATTTACGATTATTGATAGAGACGTCTTAGAATGGCATCACGCGCTTCTGCAATATGGGGCTGCCTTATATCACATACGCTTCGGATGTACTTGCTTGAACGCTCGTAACTCTCAAGACTGTCAATTTTAGCCTGCTCAGCATCACGTTCTTTTTCCATCACATCAAGGACAGCCTTAATTTTACGCTCGATATCACGTTGAATCTGTTTGGTGGTCGCGCTCTTCATACTTTCCCTTACGGGGCCATAGACCTGCTTTGTACGGATAAGCTGTGATAACTTCTTTTTGACCTCGGCCAAATATGAATCGGTAAAATTCCTATCTACGGCGATATGCTCCTGTTCATGCGCCATAACATGATCATAATGACATGACCCACGCGGATACTCCTTGGCAATATAGATAGTTGGCTTCATATCAATTTTTATATCGACCTTATATACGATATAACATGTCTTTCTTGTACGCGGGTTTGTATACATTTTATATTCCACACGATGCTGCATCGCGAATTTACGATGCGCCAACCCAAATGTATGACTGATTGTGCCTGGTGCATAAGGACTTATTGTATTTGTCCTCGCTTTACTGAGCGCTGTAAAGCTTCGATTTTCAATAATAACAAGTGGCTCTTCAGAAGAGTCAATCTCAATCTGTGGCGCGCGCTCTGGCGCACACATCAATGCCCATGCCTTTTGTGGCATAAATGCGAACATAGCTAAAAGTGAAAGCGCAATTATTTTTGACGAAAAAAGCCTCATAACATTGACTATAAAGTGAAAATGATAAAGAACAGTTACTAAATCTAATTAAAAAAGGTGTTTTTATGTTCCTTATCGCCGAATTGATTTCCTGGGTCGTTAATTTTCTTATCTTCGTCATTATTATTGAGGTTGTCCTCAGCTGGCTGATTGCCTTTGACGTGATTAATGTCCGCAATGCACAGGCCCGCAAGTTGATTGAACTTGTCCAAAAAATCACGACACCCATCATGGCACCGTTCAGACAATTCATCCCGCCCATTGGTGGCATAGACATTACACCAATTGTAGCCATTTTCCTTCTGACGCTCATTGAGAAATTTGCGTGGCAAATTGCCTACAGCGCTTCGGGTAATCCATTATGAGTGCAGTCATTATTGACGGAAAACTCATAGCGCGTGAGGTGCGC
The DNA here is from genome assembly GCA_002328415.1 of Micavibrio sp. UBA2137. Lineage (GTDB taxonomy): Bacteria > Pseudomonadota > Alphaproteobacteria > Micavibrionales > Micavibrionaceae > UBA2137. Next base: position 591,029 of record DCXL01000004.1, read on the forward strand.
GAAATGGTCAAGGATCAGATTGAGGTGAATAATCTCTCCCCTACTCTTGCCGTTATTCTGGTGGGTGATGACCCTGCAAGCCATGTCTATGTCGGCAATAAGATCCGTGCGTGTGCAGAGGTTGGCATTGAAAGCATTGAACGCAAGTTACCCGCAGCGGCTACGGAAAAAGACATTGCCAAAATCATTGATACGCTTAATGCAGACACGAATATCGATGGGATTTTAATGCAACTCCCTTTACCTGAGCATCTTTCAGACGTTCAAGAAAGCCTTGTCCAACGCATTGCACCTGAAAAGGATGTAGACGGACTGACAGTTGCCAATGCGGGGAAGCTCTTTTTAGGCGAAAAAGACGGGCTTGTGCCCTGCACGCCGCAAGGGTCTTTACATCTTATCCATTCGGTTACTAAGGATTTGTCGGGCAAACATGCAGTCGTTATTGGTCGTTCGAACTTGTTTGGCAAGCCCATGGCACAGCTTTTACTTCAGGAAAACTGCACGGTTACGATGGCGCATTCACGCACAAAAAATTTGGATACGGTGTGTAAAGATGCCGATATTCTGGTCGCCGCCGTAGGGCGTCCCAAAATGATCAAAGCTGACTGGGTCAAAGATGGCGCGGTAGTGATTGATGTGGGCATTAACCGTTTGGAAGATGGTACGCTGTGCGGGGATATCGATTATGATGAAGTGAAAAACATTGCCTCAGCCATCACACCTGTCCCAGGTGGTGTCGGCCCCATGACCATCTCCTGCCTGATGCAAAATACACTTCGCGCACATCAAGCAAAGTAAGCATATTTGCGTCACTGCGAGGGAACGAAGCGACCGTGGCAGTCTAAAAAGATTAGCAAGGGTACTGGATTGCTTCGCCTAAAGGCTCGCAATGACAAAAATTATTCACCCTGCGCCTTTGTCCAGCCGCGCTCCCCGTCAAAGGTATAGAGATTTTCAGTTTTGATGGTTTCAAAACCTGCCTCATTTAGCGCAGAAAGTGCAAGCGGAATAGAGGAAGCCGAAAATCCATCAGCGCCATTTAAGCGCAAGCGCCACTGGTCACAACAGAAGGTTTCAGGAAGCCCATCTGGCCAGACCTTTGTCCCGCGATTATCAATAATGTTCAGCGATAGTTCAGAAGGCAAAACCGCCTGAACTTGCGCTGCCAAATCATCTGGTGTGCCCTTTGACCAATCCAGATAAACGTCTACACCAACAAGTTTTTTGTCCTCGCGCGTGACCTCTTTCAGTGGCGGCAAGGTCATTGCCCCCGCATCAGGTGGATAGCTTGCAGGTGTAAGTTTGGTTGGCTTTTGACCAAGGCGTTCTATGACTGCATCAGCAAATTCCTTCGTCCCAACTCTCTGAGTGCTGACACCTTCGCGGAAAATTTCGCCTGTGTGAATGCCGTCCTCAATCGTTTTGAGCCATGCATTATGGACTGTTTCGGCTACATCCCCTTGCCCGATATGCACACACATCATCACAGCACCAAGCAGAAGCCCTGATGGATTGGCTATCCCTTGTCCTGCAATATCAGGTGCGCTTCCGTGTATCGCCTCAAACATGGCAAAGTCAGCGCCAATATTGGCAGAACCACATAAGCCAACCGAGCCTGTGACCTCGGCGGCAATATCGGAAATAATATCGCCATAAAGGTTTTCAGTGACAATCACATCAAAATCAGTTGGGCGTGAGGCAATGCGCGCAGAGCCAATATCAATAATGTAATGCTCCTGCTCAATATCAGGGTATTCCTTGCCAATCTCATCAAAGGTGCGATGGAACAAACCATCAGCAATCTTCATGATGTTATCTTTGGACATACAGGTCACCTTTTTGCGCCCGTTGCAACGCGCATATTCAAAGGCATAACGCACAATGCGTTCGCTCCCTGGACGTGAGATGAGTTTTACTGAACAGGCCGTTTGTTGTGTCTGGCGATATTCAACACCACCATACAAATCCTCTTCATTCTCGCGGATAATGACCATATCCATATTAGGGTGAAGCGTTTTGATTTGAGGGTGATAGGAACTGCATGGACGCACATTTGCAAAAAGCCCAAGCGTTTTACGAATGGTCACATTCAAACTTTTAAAGCCACCGCCCTGTGGAGTTGTAATGGGGGCTTTCAAGAAAACCTTATTGCGACGCAATGTGTCCCACGTTGAGTCCTCAATTCCTGTAAGGACACCTTTCTTATAGACATCCTCACCAATCTCAACCGTATCTATCTCAATGCGTGCGCCAGCAGCATCGAGAATGCGCAACGTTGCATCCATAATTTCAGGGCCAATACCGTTCCCATGAGCAACGGCGATGCGGGTGTTTGAAACCATTATTTAAATTCCTTCTTTGACAATCTCGACTGGATTTTCTTCATCCATTGAACGTTTGGGACATGACCTGAGCAGGCCATAAGCTAGTGTGGCAGAGGCAATCGACCCAATCAAGACCCCAAGACGAATTGACGCCTGTAATTCACGGTCAGAGAACGCTAGACCACCGATAAAGAGTGACATGGTAAAACCAATCCCACATAAAATAGACAGCGCATAAAGCTGGCGCCATGTTGCGCCCAGCGGCTTGGGTGACAAACCTGATTTAATTGTCAACCAGAGAAAGCCAAATACGCCAACTTGCTTTCCAACAAAAAGCCCCAATGCAATACCGAGTGTAATTGGATCAAGCAATGCGTCCAGCCCCATCCCCTGAAAAGAAACCCCCGCATTGGCAAAGCCAAACAAAGGCAAAATGACCAGCGCGACCCAAGGATGAAGGTCATGCGCGAGCTTCTCACAGGGCTGATCACTATCATCTTTAAGACGCAAGGGGATGAAGAATGCCACAAGCACACCTGCCAATGTGGCATGCACTCCTGATTTCAAAACCGCTGCCCAAAGAACAATTCCAAGAATGATGTAAGGGGAATATGATTTAACACCAAATACATTAAGCAGGAAGAGGATAAAAACAATAAACGCACCAAGCATGAGCGCTTCAAGGATAAGGCCGTCTGTATAGAAAAAGGCGATAATCAGGATTGCGCCCAAGTCGTCTATCACAGCAATGGCCGTGAGCAGAACCTTCAAAGATACAGGCACGCGCGAGCTGACAAGCGCCAGAATACCTAACGCAAAGGCAATATCAGTTGCCGCGGGAATGGCCCACCCATGCATGGTTTGAGGGCTATCGATATTGATGAAGTAATAAACGAGTGCAGGAAATACCATCCCACCAATTGCGGCAAGCCCAGGCAAGATAAGCTTGTCTTTTGAGGACAGCGAGCCAGTCATAATCTCCTGCTTAATCTCAAGACCAATCATAAAGAAAAAGATGGCCATCAAACCATCATTGATCCAGAGAACAAGCGGTTTTTGCAACAGAAAGTCATACTCACCAAGATCCGAAAATCCAATTCGAAAATCGACTTCGTTAAAGAAGTAGTTGTAATAACCACTTAAGGGAGAATTTGCCATGATGATGGCAATGATAGAGGCCAACATGAGCAAAATACCGCCCGAGGCTTCACTTTTAAAAAATGTATCCAGATAATGTTTAGTCGCTTGGTAGGGGATAATGCGCATTACTGTTGTCCTTATTTTTTTCAGTTATAAGGTAACATAGCACGCGACTTTGCCAAGGCTAGGCTGCTATAATTTATGAAGAATAATAAAAAATATGAGTTAGTGCGCAGTCCAAAGTCTGTCGCAATCTGTTCCAAGACAGAGATATTCAACCAAACCATTGGTATTAAGCTCGCTTCCAAGCACCAATGGCCCTGCACTGGCAAAGGCTGTAACCACAAAGAACGTGAACATGCACAATAGTCCAAAACAGAACATGAATGGCCCGAAATATCTACCCTTAAATGTGCGCATGTAAGTACCTCTTTAGTCCCTAACCTATGCCAATGAAATCATTAATCATTGTATTTTGTAGGCTCTGATTTTGTTTTAATGCCTAACGTATAATTACTCGAGCCAGAATGTGCAACTTTTTCCTTTACAGAATACGATTGTGCCCCCACTTTTTTCTCTTCCGAGCGCTTATAGACGTATATGCCCATTACAGACAAACCAACCGCCCATATAGTTCCCAAAGACTCCATTGACTTAATCACAAGGTCGGCCTTTTCCGTTTCAAAGATGATAACCCAGGCCAGCGCAAACATTTGCGCAGCCCACGTGAAGGCTATCAGATACCCAAATGTTGGACGCATACGACGTACATAGACATCATTTGAGGCAATTTCAGCACGCAGAGATTCATTAATCTGGGAAAGCGCCACTTTTTCAGTTTCACTTTCAAGTTGCGCCATCACCTCTAAATGACGGTTTGCTTCAACAACTTGTTCGTGGGTGACCTGTCCATTTTTAAATGCGTCTGTAAGATTTGTGAGCCCTCGCCCCGCATCGCGCACAAGCTTATTGTCTGATTTGGAAAGCGTTTGCCCCAGTAAATCAGTGAGAACAGGGACACCAATTTGTGTTAGAATTTGCGCAACCATAATCACACATCAATCAGTTTATAAAAGATATGACAGCCAATACGCTTTGTTTCTGCACTTGGTTTTGCCCATGATGGTGTTACATAATCCGCATGATAATGCGTTGCACGTCTTGTCTTGTCACTCAGCAATCCCAATACCGCACGACGTGCTACGCGCTTACAGGTCAGGAAATACGGGTCTTTATCATTGACCGAAATAACCCGCTGATATTGTGGATCTGACTTCAGCCAGCAGGAAAATTGGTAAGGTTTTTGGCAAACCTGAATAATATCATTCCCCCACCAATAGCCTTTAAAAAGCTTGGAAATACGCACGCGATTTAGGATCACGCAAGCAACGGCCTCTATCCCCTCAATTCCCTCACTGCGCGCTTCCCCCCAAAGTGTGCGCGCAAAGATATCAATCGTCATATCATCATAAAATTCTTTGGCCTTGCTTTCCTCTTGTGGGACGGATTTTAGCCCTAGTAAACGTTTAAAAAATGCCATGTGTGGTTCTCCCTTTGTGAATTAAGTTTTATTACGTGCATCAAGCACTTCGGTTTTCAGTGCTGTCGTTTCAAGCTTGGCTTGAATACGAAGTAAGTGGGCTGTTAGGCGCGCTTCAAGCTCCTTCAAATCATTGCTCTGCGCATAATCACGCGTCACCTCAAGTCTGAAATCGTTTAAACCCTGCAAAAGAGAGTTCGCGCGTGAGTTGAAATTTTTTTGCAAAGACCAAAGTGTGCTCTCATTATCCTGCCTGTCTTTCCAAAACAGCCAGAAAAGACCAGAAAAGAGTGGAATTTCAATAACGGAAATCCACCATGATAAATCATGAGAAAACGGCATAAGCTCCCTTTCAAAAGTAGGTGTTTATATCTGGTGATAACTCTGTGGATTGTGCTTAGTGGCTATCGCTTAAAGTCCTTGCCTTATATAGGCCAGACCCAATTTGCCAATGTTTGGACTTCGAGAATGAAAATCCAGTCTTTAGCTTAAAATTTGAGGCGCTTAAAGCCCCTGACACGGCATCTAACCCATCATCACGACACCCTGCCTGATTTGGACGCCATTCACGCACCTCTCCGGGGAAGGGTGTGGATAAAATATCTGCATTTAAATACAGCTTATTCGCATGTAAAGGCGCCTCTATTGCCTCCAAGATGCGCATGTCTTTATTACGGTGACTATGATGCTCTAGCACGGCACATTTCGACCCCGAATTTACAAGCTCTCTGCGTAATATAGCGGGCAAGAATTTTCCAATGCCATTAGTTTCAATCGTGATACTTGCAAGAAAATTCTGCGCAATGAGGCGGCAAACCTGCTGTGATTGGTATGTTGCCTCATCTTGATTATCCACAAATCCTTCCACAGGCTTATTTCTTATATACGCTACAGAGTGTATAGAAATTTTCTCATCTTCCCCCCAGAACAGACATGCAAAGACACTCCCATCACCTGATTTATGACCAAATGCGGGGTCCCACCAAGCCGAGGCCGAGCGCATATTTACACCATTAAGTTTAAGAAGTGGGTGTTTCCCCTGTTCACTATAATTCAGTGCACACTCATAGATTTGAAACAGTATGGAACTAATTAAGTATTAAAACTATGTGATAATTCCTAAGTAATATTTCCTGAAAATGTTTTGAAAAACAAAAAAGCCACCGTACATCGCTGAAGATACACTGGTGGCCTTTATGAGCCTAGTATTAGGACTATTTTCCTATATTATCAAGTATTATTTTCAAATTATGTGTATAGAAAGCTTGAAAAGCCTTTTTTTGTTGAAAATTAGCACTCAATCATGTATTTACGTAAGCATAAAAGTTTCAAAAATAATAATATGACGGGTGTAAGGCTTAAGAAAAGCTCTCAACGCGCGCGCCGGATAAACCAGAATTTAAAGGACGCGAAATATGTTTGGTCGATTGTTTAAAAGCAACCTCGCGATGGATGATATGCAAGACGTACAAGAATCTAATTATCAAAATAAACGTGCCTTCCCACGTCGTACAAGCGACAGCTGTATCTCAGAGGTCGATGGTCACAACTACCCCGTTGAAGATTGGTCAATGGGTGGCGTGCGTGTGTTTGGTGATTTCCGCACCTATCAAATGGGTCAGGAATTACCCGTCACTTTAAAATTTAAGCTGCGGGATCAAATTGTTGGTGTGCAACATGTAGGTACGATTGTCCGTAAAACACGTGATACAATTGGATTGCAGTTTGCGCCTTTGACACGTGAAATTCGTGCGCGTCTGCAGCAAGTTGTTGATGATTTTAATGCAAACGAATTTGCAGAATCACAATTTTAAAATTTATACTTTATTAAGAATCTTGTTTTAGTGTAACGTGCGAACAGGGACATAAATTTCCCAGACATAACGTTCATCGCCTTTGTTAAAGATTGTGCAGATCTAAAGGTATGGCGTTCGTCTGACAAACGAAAAAGGATGGGAGCAATCCCATCCTTTTTTTATTTTGGTTTTTAACCGATTTATCAGATTCTGGGGTATATAGGGCATCACCCTCTATACCGAATCGATTTGACATGGGATACTATTCCCATGTTTACGCATGCTGACATCTGGGCGGCGATCGACGCTCTAGCCTCAAACAACAAACTTTCAACCTCCGGACTGGCGAAAAAAGCGGGTTTGGACCCAACCTCGTTCAATAAATCCAAGCGCATGTCACCTGATGGAAAGCCGCGATGGCCCTCCACTGAAAGTATTGCAAAAGTTCTGGCTGTCACCGAAACACAATTTACCGATTTTGCCCGCCTCACCAAAAAATAAGGGCGTGCGCGCTGCCCTCTCAGGGTTGATAAATTCGGTTAATCCGCTATAAAAATCAAAGACACTTATTATTAAAAGGATTTTCTTATGCCACGTCTGAACGCCCAAACGAGCAACCCTGACACTTGTAAAGAAGCCGCTAAAATCTTGCTGGACACAAAATCCGTTCTCTTTAATGCGAAAAAGCCCTTTGTCTTTACCTCTGGTCGCCTCAGCCCCGTTTATGTGGACATGCGCCGTATGGTGTCCTTCCCAAAGGAACGTTCGCGCCTTATGGATATGGGAGCAGAAATGCTTAAAGGCGCTAATCTTGACTATGTTGCAGGAGGCGAGACAGCGGGCATTCCTTATGCAGCCTTTCTGGCGGAGCGTTTGAACATGCCCATGCTTTACGTGCGCAAAAAGCCAAAGGGGTTTGGCCGTATGGCGCAAATTGAAGGCTGCATGGACGAAGAAGGTAAGCGCGTTGCATTGATTGAAGACCTTCAAACCGATGGCGGCAGCAAACAATTATTTGTCAATGTCCTGCGCGAGGCAGGTGCCATTGTCGAACACGCCTTTGTTGTCTTTCATTACGGTGTGTTTCAGGAAAGCCTTGATAACATGAAGAATTTGGGACTGACACTCCACGCGCTGACTGACTGGTGGGCGATTTTGGATGTGGCCAAGGAAAACAACTATTTTGATGCGGAAACGCTTGAGTCCGTTGAGTTTTTCCTCGAGTCCCCTGACGCATGGGCGGAAAAGAACAAACATCTGGCAGAAAGCGCCTAAAGTCCCTCCATGAAGCTATACTTCCACGCCTCAGAATCCAAGGATGCACGCGCGAAACGTGATGCACTCATTGCCCGTTATGGACAGGCCGAAAGCCTGAAACAGGCCGATGCCGTGGTTGTTTTGGGCGGGGATGGCACAATGCTGGAAACACTCCATGCGGCGCAACGCGCCAAGACAAATTTACCCGTTTATGGGTTGAATTGTGGGTCTGTTGGCTTCTTGCTGAATGAATATCGCGAGGACGGACTGGTAGAGCGTGTGCAGGATGCGGCCTCAGCGACTATTCACCCCTTGCGCATGCAGGCCACTGATACAGAAGGAAAAACGCACGAAGCGATTGCCTTTAACGAGGTGTCTCTCATGCGCCAGCGCAGGCAAGCGGCAAAAATTCGTATTACGGTGAATGATACAGTGCGCCTAGAGGAACTGATCTGTGATGGTTTGCTTGTCGCCTCGCCCGCAGGAAGTACAGCTTACAACCTCTCTGCACATGGGCCAATTTTACCCATCAGTGCCAATGTTATGGCACTCACACCCATTTCCGCCTTTCGCCCGCGCCGTTGGGATGGTGCACTCTTGCCAGAAACGTCCTGTCTGGAATTTGATATTCTGGAACAAGACAAGCGCCCTGTTTCTGCCGTTGCTGATTCCACAGAAATCCGCCATGTGGTGCAAATCAAGGTCTGGCAGAGCAAAGAATTGTCGCAAACGTTACTTTTTGACCCCGATCACAACCTTGAGGAACGCATGCTCAAGGAACAGTTTGTGGGTGTTTAGATTTTTAGCTTCATTTTTGCCTTTACGAGGCGAAAGGCTTTCGATATAACCTTGTTCTGTTGTTCCACTTGGAACACAAATTAAACGGTGCTCAGGTAGCTCAGTTGGTAGAGCAAAGGACTGAAAATCCTTGTGTCGGCGGTTCGAGCCCGCCTCTGAGCACCATTAATTTCCCTTAAATAGTTTTATAACTATTCCTGATTCAAACCATCAAGAATTCTGTCCAGTCCACGCGTAAACTCACGAGGTCTAAGACCTTGCGAATGTCTTTGGGCTGTTTCTAGCATGCTGTAAGCGGCTTGATTTAGGCGAATATAAGCATCTGTCGTTCTTGCCCATACTGCCGCAATGCTTTCATCCAAATCGTCACTCTTATTTGCATCACCCTCTATCTTTTGACGTAGCCCAAACAGAAGAGATATATCATTTTCACTTTCTTCTGTACTGTTCAGGTACAGTTGAACAAAATCATCAATAGGCATTTTTGAAACAGCGGCCGCACTTTCAAAAACCGCATTTAATATGAGATTTCTGGTTTCAACTGTGTCGCATAAGGATTTTACTGCATCTATAAAAGACTCGTTTGTCTGTAAAACTGTGCCAATCAAAATATCAACATGTGCAATATGGTAAGAGATGTCACCATTTATTTTAGCCAACTCTGTTGGCAGTGGGTTGATTGCAACTGTAGATGCCCCTCTGTCTTCGTCTATCATGTTCTCATCCTTATATTATTTTGCATATTTTCTAATAAAACAATCTATTTATGTCAATATTTATTTATGCGACGCAGCCCCTTTTCTTAAAGGGATTTTAACGCTTTTTACGCTAAAATAAGTTGTAAGGTGATTGAATCGCTTGATTCAGTCATTTTACTTGCTTTCAGGATGGAAGCATGTGTTGACACAAATGGCTAAGGAGCAGTGCGGGATATGCCGACCTATAACGGGACAGCAGCAGACGATATACTGAATGCGGGAACGCAAACAACCAATGACATTCTCAATGGATATGCTGGTAATGATACCCTTCACGCTTATGCAGGCGATGATGTTCTTGATGGTGGTGATGGGAATGACACGCTCTATGGTGGCTCAGGTAATGATACCTATATCATCAGCTCTGGCTTTGACCTTATCCAAGATAGCGGCGGCTTAAGCGATACACTTGACCTTCAAGGCTATTCTCTTGGTTCCATTTCTTTTAGACGTGAAAATAATTATGACCTCGTCCTAGATATTTCAGGCAGTACAAATGTAACTATCCGCAATCATTTTCTCTCTACAGGCGCAGGACGTATCGAATATTTTATCCTGGGTGGTTCAACAGTCCCTGTTGAAAATCTGACTGTGACAACCTATGGCGATGCCAATGCCAATATTATTTATGGCGATGCCAACACCGCAACAATTACCGACTTGATGTATGGTGGGGCTGGCAATGATCAGCTTTATGGTTATACGGGCAATGACACGCTTTACGGGCAAGATGGCAATGACTCACTTTATGGAGGCGATGGAAATGATAACCTCTATGGCGGCAATGGAAATGATGGCATTACCGGGGGCGCAGGCGACGATCAGATCTTGGGCGAAGACGGTGATGACAACCTCTCTGGCGAAGATGGCAACGATTTTATAAATGGTGGTCTCGGGGATGATGTCCTTACAGGCGGGAATGGTGATGATGATTTAAGAGGCAGTAGCGGGCAAGACATTATCCGTGGCGGCGCTGGTGCTGATCTCCTCTATGGTGATGGTAACTCCGATGTATTGGAAGGTGGTGATGGAAACGACCAACTCTTTGGCGATGCGGGCGATGATACACTTGATGGTGGTAACGGCACTGACATCATAAACGGTGGTTCTGGAAATGACTTTATTCGTATATCCATTGGTAATGATTCAATTGATGGTGGTTCAGGCATTGATACAATCGAATTTTTGAATATCAATTATGGGGGCACGTTTGACCTCAGCACAGGGATTATCAATCTTGATAATGGCGACGTACAAACATTTACAAACATTGAAAATATCTCTGGCTCATACCTCAATGATGACATCATTGGTAATAACGGATTCAATATTATTCATGGTAACTCAGGGCGAGATGATCTTTATGGGCGTGGTGGTGATGACTGGCTTTATGGGGGCGATGGACATGACCGCCTGTATGGTGAGCTGGGTGTTGACGACCTCTATGGTGGTGAAGGTAACGACCAACTTTATGGTGGCGATGGGAATGACCGCCTTACCGGCGAAAATGGAACAGATTACCTCTTTGGCGATGCGGGCAATGACCTTCTTTATGGACAAAACGGGGACGATTTTATTTGGGGTGGCGACGATAATGACCGTGCCGAAGGCGGATATGGCAATGATACAATAGATGGTGAAAACGGCAATGATGTTCTTATCGGAGAACAAGGCAGTGACGTTATCTATGGAAGTGCAGGCCGTGACTTCCTATACGGCGATGATACTGCAAGAGACCCTAATTATGCAGGAGCGGGTAATGATACGCTCTATGGTGGGGATGGAAACGACCTTCTTTATGGCGGGGCTGGTAACGATATCCTGATTGGTGGTGCTAACTCTGACCGTTTTGAAGGCGGCGCAGGCCGTGACACATTTGTGTACGACAATATCTCGGATACCTACTCAACCTATGACTTTGTAGACGACTTTGAAATTGGCCCCGCTGGCGATATCATTGATTTCTCTGGTTTAACAAATTTTGGTATCGGCGATAACTTTCTTGATTATGTATCATTAGAGCTCACCAACAATCATACACGCGTGTTAGTAGATGCTGATGGAACGGGCGGAACATATGGCGCAACAATAGCCGTTCAATTACAAGGAACGTCAGGTTTGCTGGATATCGTCACAATGTATAATGACGGACAAATAATCCTTTAATTGTTTTCATCTGCAAAATTCTGAACAGATGATACAGCGGCTGTCCAAGCTTTAATTTGCTTGGCCCTGTTTATATCATCAAGCCCGCTTTCAACTTCAAAAACTCGCTCTGATTGCCATACAGCTTTTAAATCGTCCATATCCTTATAAATTCCTGCTCCAAGCCCTGCGAGCATAGCCGCACCAAGTGCTGTGCATTCCGTATTTTTCGGGCGCTCTACGCTCACTGAAAGCGTATTAGAAAGAATTTGGCACATAAGATTGTTATTGGCCAAACCGCCATCCACGCGAATGGTTTCGATCGTAACGCCTGTGTCTTTTTCCATGGCCGATATCAGGTCATGCGTTTGAAAGGCCTGCGCCTCGAAACAGGCATAGGTAATATTGGACATATTCGTTTGACGGGTCAAACCAAGGAGCGCACCACGCGCATCAGGGTTCCAATATGGCGCACCCAGTCCTGTGAATGCTGGCACAAAAACAACGCCGTTGCTTCCCTGCTCTGCTTGACGCGCGAGTGCTTCACTTTCTGTGCTTTCCTTGAAAAAACCCATATTATCGCGCAACCATTGAATGGCCGCACCCGCCACAAAAATTGAACCTTCAATGGCGTAAACAGGTCCTTCACCTATATCATAGGCAATCGTTGTTAGAAGCCTATTCTTTGAAACCTTGGGTTTATTGCCGATATTCATCAGCGCAAAGCACCCCGTCCCATAAGTGGATTTCATCATGCCCGTTTCAAAACAAGTCTGCCCCACCATTGCGGCGTGCTGATCACCTGCTATACCCGTAATGGGAAGACCTTTATCGTGAATAAGAGACGTCTCGCCAAAGTCATGAACATTGGGAACAACCTCTGGCAAAAGGCTACGTGGAATATTGAACAGGTCGAGCAAGTCCGCGTCCCACGCAAAGTCATGAATATTAAACAACATTGTGCGCGAGGCATTTGTTATATCTGTTTTATGAACACGGCCCTCTGTTAAACGCCATAACAGAAAACTCTCTACTGTCCCGAATGCTAACTCCCCCGCTTCGGCGCGTTTGCGTGCACCGTCCACATTCTCCAATATCCATGCAATCTTTGTGGCTGAAAAATAAGGGTCCAACAAAAGTCCCGTTTTTTCCGTGACCATATCTTCGTGACCTGCGCTTTTAAGCGCGCGGCACGTTTCACTCGTTCGCCTGTCCTGCCAGACAATAGCATTATATAAGGGCTTGCCCGTTTCCCTGTCCCAGACAATGGTTGTTTCGCGTTGGTTGGTAATGCCGATTGCCGTAATATTTGCACCTTTAGAAACAATCTTGGCTGTCGTCAGTGTATCACCCCAGATATCTTCAGCATCTTGTTCGACCCACCCATTTTCTGGCGTATGAAGCTTTAATTCTTTTTGCGCAATCTCGATAATTTTGCCCGCCTTATCAAAAAGGATGGCACGCGAGCTTGTTGTTCCCTGATCAAGTGCTAGCAGATGTGTCATAAGCGCCCCTCCTCTTAAAACTGAAATGCGCGAACATATTGTACAACATTCGCCTTTTCCTTACCCGTAAGCTTAAGCCCCAATTTTGTACGACGCATTAAAACATCTTCTGGCGTTACGGCAAATTCATGAGTCATCAGATAATCAATCTCAGCAGCGTATAGTCCAGCGCCAAAATGCGTGCCTAGCTCGTCAAGCGCGTTCTTACCCTCCAGAAAAATCTGGCAAAGCGTGCCATAGGAACGCATATAACGATGCGCGAGCTTCTCATACAAAAATGGATAGCGCTCCACAAGCTCACTTACAAAACCATCACGATCTTTATAGGAAAAGTCGCCTCCAGGAAGGGGCGATTTATGTGTTTGCCCTTCACCAAGTTCGAATTGTGGCATTTTTTTGCGAATAAGTGTGCCAACCTTTTCAGACAATTTGCGATAGGTTGTAATTTTCCCTCCATAGACAGATAACATAGGCGCCTGATCCTCATAACTCCAAATCAGTTCATAATCGCGTGAGACCGCTTTGTCATCACTCTCGCCATCTTCGGCCAGTGGACGCACGCCTGAATAGGTGAACAATATATCATCTGGTCCAATTTTCTTCTCAAAGGTTGCATTGATTGAGGCGCACAAATAATCAATTTCGTTGGCTGAAATATGCGCCTCATCTATTGAGCCTTCTAAATGCTCTTCAGTCGTCCCAATCAAGGTAAAGTCATCCTCATAGGGAATGGTAAAAATGATGCGCCCATCAGGCTGTTGTAAAATGTAATTATGATCACCCTCATACATTTTTTTCACAATAATATGCGAGCCTTTGACAAGACGCACTGGTTGCGTGTCATCTTGTGTTAACCCCATCACATCTTGAAATTGTTTTACCCAAGGGCCCGTGGCATTCACAATCATGCTAGCGGTAATACAAAATTCCGAACCATCCTGATTATCTTTGAGCGTGATGAGCCAACGGCCACCCTTACGTTGCACGCGGGTACAACTTGTATAATTTGCAATCTCGGCCCCCATATGCGCGGCACTCACGGCATTGAGCGTCACAAGACGCGCATCATCAACCCAGCAATCGCTATAGGAAAATCCTTTTTTAAACTTTTTGATGAGGGGCGCGCCATATTTTCCTTTACGCAAGGATACTGACTTTGAGGCAGGCAAAAGCTTGTCACGACGCGCTAGATGGTCATAGATAAACAGCCCTGCGCGTATCAGCCAGCGCGGGCGAAGTGCCTTGTAATGCGGCAGAATAAAACGCAATGGCCAGATAATATGCGGGGCAAGACGCATAAGCAGGCGGCGTTCCTTAAGGGCTGAGCGCACCAGCTTGAAATCGTAATATTCAAGATAACGTAAGCCCCCATGAATAAGCTTTGTACTGGAGGAGGATGTCGCACTTGCCAGATCCCCCTTTTCACAGAGAAGCACGCGCGCACCGCGTGCGGCCAAATCACGGGCAATGCCAGTGCCGTTTACACCACCACCAACGATACAGACATCATATTGAAGTGCGCCTTGAGCCATAGATAAGAAGTATAAGCGCTCTTGGCAGCCACGCAAGAGGAACACTTGCCAACATCAGACTTTTCCAATTTTAAAATATGACGTAAGGTCGCATACATATGTATGACATTGAGAAGACCGCAAATAAAATGTGGCAAGCCTGTATCGTGGGGACAGCCTTACTTTGCTTTTCTTTTGCAAGTGCTGAAGTGCAGGCCGAAGATGCGCGCGTAAGCGATTTAAATACGGTCCCTACTGCGCGTTTTATCAAACCTGACACAATGGCACTCTCTCTTGAGACACTTGACCCTTATGCACAAGTGGCCTTTGGATATCAGTTTAGCGACTTCTTCTATCTTCAGTTTCAGCAAAATTATCAGATCTCTAGCTTGAGAGACGAAGCTGATTATGTTGCACCTGGCTTGGACTTTAAATTGAAACTCCTCAATGAAAGCACCTTTTGGCCGCAGGTCGCCTTGGGCATGGAAAACGCCATTGGTAACCAGCGTCTGGCCAGTGAATATCTTGTTGCCAGTAAGCGTCTCTCTCATTTCGATGTCACAGGTGGTGTTGCGTGGGGACGACTAGGCAGTGGCGCACATATGCGTAACCCGCTTCGCATGCTCTCATCTCACTTTGATGAGGATCGCATTACCGAGACTTATGATAGCGAAAGCAATAACGCGCGCCACTGGTTTACAGGCGAGGATATCGGCTTTTTTGGTGGGGTCGCCTATCACACTCCGTTCCTTAAAAATGCTGTTATCACTCTTGATTACAATAATGCCTCATATGATTTGGAGCGACAGGCCATTCAAAATTTTAACGCCCCTTCCCCGTGGAGCATTGGCGTTCAATATACACCCGCCCCGTGGGTCGAATTATCAACGGCACTTGTCGGACGTGAAAAAATGATGGCGCGTGCGCGCTTTTTCGAAAATCCGGAAAATTTCGTTGCGCACAACACAAACGTCATGCGCGCGCCCTTTTGGCCAAAATTCTCTCTTAAGTTTGAGGAAGTCGTTTCCTTGACAGAGGAGGATGAAACCATTCTTAACCGTAGCTCAATTATCTTAAACGCGGATAAAGACTTTCATCCCAAATTTTCAGGCGGCTTGGGGCTTCGCTATAACGCAGGTTACAATTACGAACATTTTTATCTCACACGTCCTTACGCAGAGGATACTATTCGCGGAGATGAATTCGAATTTGCCAATAATGCGTTTAATCTTGACCGTGCCTATCTTGCCTATAAAGCGCCTCTTTTTGAAAATACTGAACTTGCACTGACAGGCGGCTATCTGGAAGAACTTTTTGCAGGCTTTGGCGGTGAAGCACTTTACCAAAGTCAGGCGCATCCTTGGCTAATTGGTGGCGAGATATGGTACTCCTTTAAACGCGACCCATTTTCCTCACTGGCAACACGTGTAAAATCAGGCGGTACAACAACAGGGCATCTTAATCTTGGTTATAAGATTGAAGATAGTAATTTGCTGGCAAAACTCTCTCTTGGGAAATATCTGGCGGGTAACACGGGTGGCACTTTTGCACTAGAAAATAAATTTGATAATGGCGCAAAACTTGAGGGCTTTGTCACCGTTACAAATAAACGCGACCGCGGTATTTTGAATGAGGATGAGGATTACTACGCAGGCCTTACCCTCACCTTTCCCTTTCAAATTCCTTACACGGATAGTCTCTCATCGGTGTGTTGTGACGCAGATGTTCAGATACGTCCCATCGCACGTAGCGCAGGACAAAAACTCAATAAACCTATCTCTTTATTTTAGGCGATTTTTAAATCGGGCTTCACACCATTGCGGAAGATATTTTCAGCCAACTCATCAGCCACAAACCCAGGTGGCGTATTATTCTCACGAGAGATATTGAAAATATTAAGCGTTGTTGCACGAATGCTCTCAACATGTTTGGCCAGTGTCTCGGGCGTTAGATCCCATGCATAAGGGTTGGTATCCGTTGCATGATAATAGGCATAGGCCACAGCAATTATCCCGCCCGCATTCACTACATAATCAGGGGCATAAATCATACCCCCATCATATAGGGCACGATCTTCTGCACGGCCTGTGGCCAGTTGATTGTTCGCAGCGCCACAAATAATTTCTGTTTTAAGCAAGGCAATTGTGTCCAAATCAAAGACACCGCCCATCGCGCAGGGCACAAAGATATCCAATTCCGTTTTGAGCAACTCATCCGAGCCAAGTATTTTAACGTCCGCAAATTCAGCCTCAGCGCGCGCGCAGGCCTCTGTATTGATATCAGCAACTATTAATTGTGCTCCCGCCGCGTTCAACTTCTGCGCAACGCCATAGCCAACAGCACCCAACCCCATGACACCACAGCGCTTACCTCGTAAAGCATTTGCGTCATCATAGATTTCATTGGCAAGACCCTCGAGCGCAGTAAAGACACCTTGCGATGTATGCGGTGATGGATTACCCGAAAGCGGATTATCCGCGCTTGGTGGCAATCCCATGACATAAGATGTCTGACTTGAAATGGTGAGCATATCTGCTTCATTGGTGCCCACATCCTCGGCAGTGATATAGGCACCACCCAATTTCTCCAGTCCCTCACCAAAAGACTGGAGCATGTCGCGGGTTTTGTCCGCGCGCGCATCACCAAAAATGATAGATTTTCCGCCGCCTAATGCCAAATTGGCAAGGGCTGACTTATAGGTCATCCCACGAGAGAGGCGCAGGACATCCTTATAGCCCTCCTCGCGGGTTTTATAAGGGTAAAAACGACATCCCCCCATCGCAGGCCCAAGGTTATTGTTATGGATGGACACAACGGCTGTTAAGTTTGTGGTGTCATCCTCTATCAGAACCACGCGCTCGTGATTATCAAAATCCTGAAAATCCTGTAACTTCAAATCGGTTAGTTTTACGGCCATAAGACTTTATATCCTCTCAAGTGTGACAAGCACATTAACACGGAAAGTCGGACAAAAAAAACCACCTTCATGTGGAAGGTGGAATAAAGTTTACGGGTACCAGAATAAATCTCTGAAAAAAACTCTCATAAGGCTTGTTAAAAATGCACTCTCTTTTTAATAAACCTTATATATTTAATTTACATAAAATTTGATGAAAAGTCAAGTCAAATGTTATCCGTTTTAAGTTTTATTGTTTTATATCAGATATTTAGCGTTTCTAATATCTGCGCAAAGTCGTCTGGATAGTCCGCTTCAAAGAGATGTTCTTCGTTTGTGACAGGATGAATAAAGCCCAGCTTTTTAGCGTGAAGCGCCTGACGGTCAAAGGCCATGACGCGTGCTGCCCCCTCTTCACTCCAACCTCCTCGACGAAGAGCGGCGGCAATAGCAGTGGGTTGTGGACCATAGGTTGCATCGCCGAGCACAGGATTTTTACGGTCAGCCATATGCACGCGAATTTGATGGGTGCGCCCTGTTTCCAGTTTACATTCCACGAGCGAGATTTCATCGCGGAAGGTTTCAATCAGTTTGTAATTGGTCACAGACTCACGCCCACCCTTGCGGACAACTGTTTGCTTCAAACGATTACCACGATCACGATCAATCGCCTTATCAATACGTCCAACGGGCGGTATCATCTGCCCCAGAACAAGCGCATGATAGACGCGGTAAACTGATTTCTCAGCCAACTGCTCAGACAGCCCCGCATGCGCCTCATCTGTTTTGGCAACAATCATTAATCCTGTTGTATCCTGATCCAGACGATGCACAATCCCAGGGCGCTTGACCCCGCCAATGCCAGAGAGGCTATCTGCACAATGATGCAAAAGCGCATTCACAAGCGTACCCGAACGATGCCCGCCTGCGGGATGGACGACAAAATTGGCCTGCTTGTTAATGACAAGTAGATGTTCATCTTCATAGACAATATCAAGGGGGATATCTTCGGGTTCGGGCGTGTCATCAACGGGTTCTGGTACATTAACCGAGATGACCTCATGCCCTTCAAGACGATAGGAGGCCTTTGTCAAAATTTTCTTGTCCGTGCGGACCTCGCCTTGCGCAATCAAATCCTGCAAGCGCGCACGCGAGAGCTCTGGCAAACGGCTTGCCAGCATCTTATCTAGGCGCTCTCCTGCATGTGTTTCGTCACACGCAATCAGCAATTCTCCTGCTTTTGAATAGGTCATAACGCACTCTCATATCATGACTAAAAAAAAGTCACAAACACTTGATTAGTCGTGGTGCTTATTTTGCGAATCGCCTACTCTAATGTCATGCGCATTCTCATTGTTTCAGACGCATGGCATCCCCAACTCAACGGCGTTGTCCGTACCTATAAGAATCTCTCCGAACAATTAGAAAAACTGGGTCATAAGATGCGTGTCGTTGGACCGAACGAATTCAAGTGTGGCTTCCCACTTCCCTCTTATAAAGAAATCCGTATTACCTTTTTCCAGCAGGGTCGTCTAAAAAAAATTCTCTCTGAATTTAAGCCTGACCATATTCATGTTGCAACGGAGGGTAACCTTGGTCGTGCAATGCGGCGCATCTGTCTCAAAATGAATATCCCTTTCACAACGACATATCATACGCACTTTCCTGATTATATTGCCAAGCGCCTTTCCTTTGGAAAAAAGGATATTTATAAAATCCTTCATAAAAAGGCCGTCCAAGTCATGCGCGATTTTCATGGGGATGCCAACCTCATGTTTGTCGCAACGCAATCACTGGAAGATGAGCTAAAAAGCTGGGGATTCAAAACACCCATGCATCGTTTGGTACGCGGGGTGGATTTATCACTTTTTGCGCAAGGAAACACGCAAGCCAAAAGACTCAAATTCAAAAAACCTGTTGCACTTTATGTTGGTCGCGTGGCTGTTGAGAAAAACCTTGAAGCGTTTTTAGATATGGATTGGCATGGCGACAAGGTCATTGTTGGTGATGGCCCCGCTCTAGAGGAGTTGAAACGCAAATACAAAGATGCCATTTTCGTGGGACGTCAGACAGGGAAGGACTTGGTCGCCCATTATAAAGCTGCTGATATTTTTGTCTTCCCCTCCAAAACAGATACATTTGGCATTGTCCTTATTGAGGCTCTTGCTGCGGGCGTTCCTGTTGCCGCTTATCCTGTGACAGGGCCAAAGGATATTATTATAAAAGACTATCTTGGCTGTTTAAAAGATGATTTGGCCACGGCTGCTGAATACGCACTTAAGGCTGGTGACCCTGAAAAATGTAAAAAGCATGTCCGTGATAATTACACGTGGGACAAAGTTGCCCTCCAGTTTCTGGACGGAATAAACATTGCAAAAACAAATGCAAAAGAGGCCGCATGAAATGAGTGTTACCCCATCACCGTTAAACCCGTATAAATGCAGAACACTCTTTGTTTCTGATTTGCATATGGGTTCTTATCGATTTGATGCGGACTTATTTACACGATTTCTGGCCAGTTACGACCCAGACACTATTTATCTTGTCGGTGATATTATTGATGGCTGGAAATTGCGCAAACGCTGGCACTGGCCTCTTTCTTACGTGCGCAGCACTTCTTATCTTCTTTCCCTCGCACAGCAAGGAAAAAATATATTCTACATCATGGGTAATCACGATGACCGCCTGCGCCTTCTCCCGCCAGTCATTAACAAACGCCTTAAAGATAAATATGGCTTTCAACTTTTAAACAAACGTGTCCACACGACAGAGGATGGTCGTAAGTTATTGGTTATTCATGGTGATCAGTTTGATTGGAAAATTCTTCACGGGCGGCTTTCAAAATGGAGCGATAACATCTTTGATTTTATCACAACACGCATGCTCTCGACTGTCAGTCCGCGCGTGCGTGTGAAAGGTAAATATACGAAATTCTCACTTTCAAAAGCTATTCGTAAATCAGGAACACATGCACTCTACCTGCTTAAAAACTTTGAAAAGGCCGTTTTGAAGCGGATTGAGAAAGACAAGGTGAATGGCCTTATCTGTGGGCATACACATGTTCCTGTACAAAAAGAACTGGCCGAAGATAAGCTTTATATCAACACAGGAAGCTGGATGGCAGATACACCAACAGCACTCATTGAACATGAAGATGGACGATTTGAGCTTATTTTTTGTAATCCACAGGCCTATATGCAAAACGCAAATAATCAGAGCATTGCCGACATCCCCTTTTCTTCCGAGAATATGGAGAAGGCCAAACGCTTGGAAGAGTGGGTTAAGCATTTGTGGGACAAAAAATTTAAGATTGCACCACTCGCCGCATAAGCTATATAGAAGGGCATGGCTTCAATACTCCTCGCAGAAGATGATCAAGCAATGCGCAGTTTCCTGACTAAGGCACTTGTGAAGGACGGGCACGACGTCACCTCTTGCGAAGATGGTGCGCAAGCACACGCCGCCCTTCAGGCTGATCCAACTTCTTTTGACTTGCTTCTGACTGATGTGGTCATGCCAGGCATGGATGGGTTTGAGTTATCACAAATTGCACAGCGCCTCGTACCTGACATAAAGATAATGTATATCACGGGCTTTTCTGGAACAGCGGCTGAAAAACCTGATCCTGAACGTGCGCAATATATCAAAATGATGTCGAAACCATTTCATTTGGGTGACCTTGTTGCGCAGGTTAATTTGCTTTTGGAAAAGTAAATCAACTTTTCACTTGAAATGCGCCCCATTTCTTTTTATTGATACAGTCTCTTTTACTTTAAGAGAGGGCAATTAGCTCAGCTGGTTAGAGCACTACCTCGACAAGGTAGGGGTCACAAGTTCGAATCTTGTATTGCCCACCATTTCTTCCTTTAAAAAACCTTCCTATCTAATGCAAAAGAATCCAACTCTTTTAGAAAATCTCTTTTTTCTTGATTAATAGTATCATTATTAGTATCATAAATAATGAAGATTACAGATATTTTAGAAAAAATGAGAGCAAATCCACAAAATGTTAAGTTTTCAGATTTGCGAATGATATGTGAAATTTACTTTGGAGAGGGTCGCAATACTGGCGGTTCGCATGTTGTTTTTAAAACACCTTGGTTAGGAAATCCTAGAGTAAATATTCAAAAAGAAGGGAAAAAAGCTAAAGCATATCAAGTGAAACAAGTTCTACACGCTATAGAAAAAATGGAGACAGAAAATGGAAAAATACACCTATAGAATTACATGGTCAGATGACGATCAAGAATGGGTTGGGCTATGTGCAGAATTTCCTAGTCTTTCGCACGTAGATAGAAATCCAGAGAAGGCATTTAAAGGTATCAGAACTCTCGTAGATAATGTTGTTTCTGATATGAAGGATGATGGTGAAAACATACCAGAGCCATTATCAACAAAAAAATATAGTGGTAAATTTATGTTGAGAATCCCTCCCGAACGACATAGAGATTTGGTTATTGAGGCGCAAGAACAAGGGATAAGTCTTAACAGGCTTGTATCTGATAGAATTTCAGCCTAAAAAATTATCTTTTAGAAATTCTATTTATTACTTTTTCCAAACCCTGCTACCATGTCTCTCATGGAACAGTTACTCAATTCTTTTAATACGGTGGGCATGGGCGAGGTATTCTTGCGCATTGCCATGGCGGGGCTCTTTTCTTTCATCCTTGGCTATGAACGCCAATCTCAAAATAAACCTATGGGCTGTCGCAGTTACATGATTGTCTCTATGACGACATGCTTGCTGGCCATTATGGGGATTGAACTGGCCTATCTGAGTGGTTCTGCAGATGGGCTTTACAGTCTGGATTTGGGTAAAATTATTTCAGGGACAGTGACAGGCATTGGCTTCTTGGGTGCAGGTGCCATTTTGAAACTGAGCGATGATAATGTGATTGGTACGGCAACAGGCTCAAGCATCTGGGCCTCTGGTATTTTAGGGCTTGTCATTGGCTTTGGCTTTTATGCGCTTGCCCTTATTGGATACCTCTTTGTCATCGCCATTTTGCTTGCATTTGGACATTTTACAAAGTCTGAAAACAGCAAGATCAAAAAATAAAACTTGCCAGATTATCGAAAATAGGTTTTTAATAGATCTGTTAGCACTTAAAAGGAGTGAACACATGTTGGACCAAAACCCAAATAAAGGATGCATCATCACAGCAAATAATGCTGGGACGATTGCACGCGCTTTGGGGAATACTGGGACAACATATTCCGCCAATTCGCTTCCTGAACTCTAGGCCGCTGCCAGTTAAAACTGTCAGCAAAAGATTTAAGAAATGCTGACAGACTCCCGACATCTTTGACGTTCGACCTCTCAGCTTTCTTTCATAAAAAGAAGAAAAGAAAGAAAAACCATGTTTGCGTTATTTAAAAATATTATTGATCGCTGTGATCAGAAATTCAGAATGAAGATAGATGTCTTGCCTGATGAGGGCTTGGACAATCTGCCAACAAACCTGCTTGGCTTTATCTGGTTTTTCATCAGACAGGTGAAGGGCATCCTGATTGGTTTCAGTATTTTTGAGGTGCTGTTTGCGGGCCTGACATCGGTCATGTTCTGGTATATCGGACAACTGGTTGAATACGGTAACTACACAACCGCTATGCTCTGGGGTGGGTGTGCGCTTCTTTTTGCGCATTTCTTCTCTGGTGTATCTGCGCGCATCTTTACGCAACTCATCTACACACCCTACTTTGGAAACCTAGTCAGACGACAGCTCTACTGGTACACAATCAGGCAGTCATTGGTTTACTTCCAAAATGACTTTG
The DNA here is from genome assembly GCA_002328415.1 of Micavibrio sp. UBA2137. Taxonomy (GTDB): domain Bacteria; phylum Pseudomonadota; class Alphaproteobacteria; order Micavibrionales; family Micavibrionaceae; genus UBA2137. The sequence goes on from DCXL01000004.1 coordinate 614,474, forward strand.
CAGGACGTATTGCCAACAAGCTTTTGCAATCGGCACCTGCCCTGCGCGATGTATTGAACTCGCTTTTAGGCGGCGTGCTTTTTGCGCTCATGATGGTGATTGTAAACTTGTGCTTCCTATTTAATGCAGATCCCCTGCTCACGCTTCCGCTTGTGTGCTGGATTGTTTGCTATACGGCAACACTAACTTACTACATTCCGCGTATTAAGCATCTCTCTATGCTGCATTCAGAGGATATGAGTAATTTGACAGGTCAGGTCGTGGACAGTTTCACAAACTTCCTGCCAATCAAATATTTTGCCCGCACAAATCTTGAGGACAGGCGCGTTGTCAAACATCTGAACAGACACAGTACAAGTTTCCGCAAGGTGCTTGTCGAAATCTGGAAGATTACTGGGATTATCGATTTCCTCAACCTGCTGATGGTGTTGAGTACAGCCGCTCTTGGTCTGCATATTATCGAGGTGCGTGGTGATACTGGTATTGCCATTATGGCGATGGCCTTGCCAATGATTTTGCAAACAACGTTCCAGTCGCGCTGGATCATGTTTGAAATTTCAAGCATCTTTGAAAACCTTGGCCGTGTGCAGGAGGGTATTGATACGCTCACCAAACCACGCACAGTCGTGGACAAGAAGGGTGCGCGCAAGCTCAAGGCCTCAAAGAAAAAGGTCGACATCAAATTTGATAATGTAACCTTTGGCTATGGTAGCGAGGACACGCACGTCCTTGATGACTTTGACCTGCATATTCCTGCGGGGCAAAAAGTTGGGCTTGTCGGAAAATCTGGTGCGGGTAAATCAACCATCATCAGCCTTCTTGTCCGTGCGCATGATATTGAGGGCGGACAGATTTTGCTTGATGGTCAGAACATTGCTGCCGTCACACAGGACTCCTTGCGCGAGAATATCACTGTCGTGACACAGGAAAGCTACCTCTTTCATCGCTCTGTCTATGACAATATTGCCTATGGGCGAACTGATGCCACCATGGCCGATGTGAAACGTGCTGCCAAACGTGCCAACGCGCATGACTTTATCATGAAGCTAGAGGATAATCGTGGACGCACAGGCTATGACGCTCATGTGGGCGAGCGCGGTGTGAAGCTCTCTGGTGGTCAGAAGCAGCGTATCGGGATTGCACGTGCTTTGCTGAAAGAAGCACCGCTTCTCATTCTGGACGAGGCAACCTCTGCTCTTGATAGTGAGAGCGAGCACGCCATTCAGAATGCCCTTGAAAATATTATGAAGGGCAAAACGGTGATTGCTGTGGCGCACCGTCTTTCAACCTTGCGCCAGATGGATCGCATTATTGTGATGCATGAAGGTAAAATTGTTGAGGACGGCACGCATGCCAAATTAATTCGTCGTAAGAACGGCCATTACGCAAAATTATGGACGATGCAATCTGGTGGCTTTGTGCAGGAAGATTAAGAGAAAGGACGAAAACATGGAGATTAGAAAACTCACACAAAATGATGAAGCACAGGCTGTTTCATTTTTGAAAAACCATGTCGAAACCAGCCTCTTTCTTTTAAGTGATATTGAACTTGGTGGCTTTAATTATCAAGGACGACTCTATCAGGCTGAATTTTGGGCCAGTTTTAATGCGCAAGGTGAGATAACCAACATTGTTGCACATTGCTGGAATAATATGGTGCTTTTACAAACGCCTGAAGTAGAAACAGCGCGTGCACTGCATGCCCATTTTAGGCAAGTCACAACACGACCAGTCGGTGGTTTTATGGGGCTTAAAGCACATGTTGAACAGGCCATACGTGAAACAGGATTGGGTGATAAACCGCTTTCAATGGACGGCAATGAGGTTCTTTACAAGGTAGTGCTTGAAAAAATCATCATGCCTGATTTTGATGCAAGCAAGGCGCGTCTTAAACCTATCTCGGAATTGGATAGGGATATTTTTCATCGCTGGCAGGTTGATTACGAAGTTGAGGCCCTTCATCGCACGCCAGGCTCTCAATTGGAAAAGGATATTGGCGACACATTACAAGGCGTGATTGATACAGGCAACCGTTGGTTTCTGGATTATGATGGGGAACCTGTCTCCATGGTTGGTTTTAATGCGCGTATTCCAGAGATTGTGCAGATTGGCCCTGTTTGGACGCCTGTTGATAAACGCTGCAACGGTTTCGCGCGCATCGGCCTTGCGCTTGCTCTTGAACAGGCACGAGATAAAGACGGTGTTAAAACATCGATTTTATTTGCTGAAAACCCAGCTGCGGCAAAGGCGTATATTGCCATCGGCTACAAAGCTATCGGTGATTACAAACTTGCTATGTTCAAGCATGACCATACCTTAAATTGATTATGTCAATTTTTATCAAAAAGTAAGTGACCTTTAACTGTTGGAGCGTTATACTTAATATGTATTTTGGGTTTTCGCCCCTTCTGCATGCATTCACGCTAATAATAATATTTATGGGTACTTCACATGTTTTTACTAAACTGCGCACGGTTTCTCACAATTGCTATGGCTTTTTGCTTATTTGGTCTAGGGAATGCACAAGCACAGGACCTTATCCCTGAGCGCACGGCCGCTGCAGAAAGTGAAGATACAAAACCATCTGCACAGATTGTTTCACCTGATTTTACCAAATATCCCGATTTACGCATTGGTGTTGATAAACCAGTAATTGTTGATCTGGAGCGCGACGCCTCCAACATTATTGTTGGAAATACAGACCACCTTGCGGTTTTGCCAGATAACTCTAGAAAACTTGTGCTTATTCCACGCCAGCCAGGGGCAACTTATCTTCAGGTTTTGGACGCAGAGGGAAGCACAATTATGGAGCGCCATGTCATCATTGGTGCAGTTCAAAAGAAAAATAACTACATTCGTATTCGTCGTTCGTGCAACGGAGATGACCCAGACTGTAAGCCGTTTAGCACTTACTATTGCCCTGACTCCTGTCATGAAACACTTGGCTCTGCAAGTCAGGACATCCAAACCGTTTCCGAGACAAGAACACCAAATTCTGGTGACAGACAACTTATTTTAAGGAACGATTTCAGCGGTAATGGGTTTACAAATAGCCAAAGTGGGAATAGCGAAGACATTGGTATCGAGGATGTTAACAATAACTTTGTAACCAGCCCACAAAATTAAATAAGGGACAAATCTGTTTTAATTGGCTAAAAACAATATATTAAGATTAATTGAATTCCGAGGATCGTAACCCTATGACACAAAAATTGAAAACGGCACTTATTTTAAGTACAGCGATGCTCACACTTTCGGCGTGTGGCACGATGGGAACAACAACTGCATCATCTTCTGACAAATCACGTATTAACGCAGCCCTTGATCGCGCAGCAGCAAGCGCGAGCATGTCAGGCGAAACATCTCAATCCGTTAAATTGCTTGAGCGTGTCTATCAACGTGACCCTGCCAATGAACAGGCCGCCATTAAATATGCCGTTGCCCTGCGTGATGGTGGTCAGCCAGAAAAATCTGCGCTTGTTCTCCAATCTTTTGCCAAGGCGCCTAATGCCTCTGCCAATGCCTCGCGTGAATATGCCGCAACGCAACTCGAGCTTGGTGATTATAATCTAGGTGAACGTTACGCACGTCAGGCCATTGCCGCTGATTCAAATGATGCGCAAGCCTGGCATGTCCTTGGAATTGCTTTGGATGCCAAGGCCGAACACGAACAAGCTGAAGTTGCCTTTCGTAAGGCGCTTGATATGTGGAAAGGCGACCCTGTGCCTATCATGAACAATCTTGCACTTAATCTCGCCTCACAAAACCACAATGAAGAGGCCATTGAAATCCTGAAGAAAGCAAAGGTTCTTGCTCCAAACCGTATAGAGGTTGAACGCAATTTGCGTATTATTTCGACACTTAATGAAGGCGCATAACGCTTAAACTTCTCAAAACAAAACCCGCTTTAAGCGGGTTTTTTATGGCTGTATTATTTTTACAGCCCTGCGCCCTTAGCCTGCAGAATGGCCGGCGCCAGAATTATAATGAACAAGGCTGGCAGGAAGAAGATAATCATCGGAACAGTCAACTTTGGCGGAAGGGCGGCGGCCTTACGCTCAGCCTCTGCCATACGCTGATCACGCAAATCGTTGGCAATCACACGCATCGCATCTGACACAGATGTCCCGTATTGTTCAGCTTGAATCATTGCCGTTGCGAAGGACCGCGCGGCACCACTACCCACTCGGCGGGCGAAATCCTGTAATGCACGGCGTCTGTCATTCAGCATACCCATCTCGGCAGAGAGAATACCTAATTCTTCAGCCAATGTTTCAGAGTGCCCTGAGACCTCATCCGCAATACGATTTATTGTTTGCTCAAGACCGATACCGCCCTGCACACAAATCAACATCATATCCAGTGAATCTGGGAAGGTCAGATTGATATCCTGCTGGCGTTTAATAATGTGGTTTTTGACAAGCAGACGCGGGACAAAGAAGCCTGACAGGCCACCAAAGGCAATCGCCATGAGCATTTGCACCCCAGAAAAATCTTTCTCTGCCTTGGCCATGATAAGCCAAATAAATGACATGAGAATAATTGGAAGAACAATACGACCCAATAAATAATACATTGGCGCTTTTGGATCACGAATACCCGCTTGGAGCATTTGGTCACGCAATTTCTCGCCAAATTTTCCGAACAATTTTTCAAATTTGAAAAACGCTTCAACGGATTCACGCGCAGAGGTGGCCTCCTTAGCTTGTAACTTTTGCGACTGCTTTGATGCCTCAAAAAGCGCCTTACGCTTTTTCTTAATCACATCATTGTAGCGCTCTTTTTTCTCCTGATTGTTGAGAAAGGGAAGCGCAAAGGCCATGAATGAACCCGCCGCAAATAAAGCGCTCAAGATAATAATAATCAGTTGATCTGTATCTTCTCCAAACATGGTCTACACCTTAAAGTTAATCATTTGTTTCATAACAAAGACACCTGCTGCCATCCAGACAACTGCCCCTGTCAAAAGCATCTTTCCAGGCTTTGTAATAAACAGAAGCATAATGTATTCAGGATTGATAAAATAAAGCCCAAGCGCCACAAGTACGGGAAGTGCACCAATAATACCAGCCGAGGCTTTTGCTTCTGCAGACAACGCTTGTACTTTTCTTTTTAAGCGGTAACGTGCGCGAATAACGGTTGCCAGATTTTGTAAGATTTCAGAAAGCGACGACCCTGTTTGCTGCTGAATTGTAATTCCAGTTGCAAACATCTGCATCTCTGTCAGCGGCATACGCTCAGCGGCCTTTTGAACCGCTTCTGAGAGAGGAATACCGATTTTCTGCTCATTATAAACGCGCATCATTTCCTCCCCCACAGGGCCACCATATTCGCGAGCAACCATTGCAATGGCCTCACCTACGGGCATACCCGCCTTAAGCAAGCGCATCATAGATTCAAGCGCATCAGCAAATTCATTCAAAAACTTTTTCTGTCGGCGTTGAATTAATTTTGAAAGGACAAAGCGCGGTACACCAAAGAAAAATGTAATGCCAATTAAAATGAGCGGCAATCCACTCAGCCCCATCAACTTGAATATCATCACACCGATTAAGCAAGAGGCAAAAGATGCGATCCAAAATTTAAAAATATCTGTCGCTTCAAATCCTGCATTTTGCAGGCGTTCAGCCAGAACACGACGCTTTTTCTTCTTCTCCTGCTGTTCGGATTCTTTAAGCTTCTTGGCCAGATCAGCGCGAATAGTGTTCTTGTCCTGCGCAGAAGCAGTCTTGGTACGGGTCGCATTCTTACTGCCAATACGTGCAAGCCTGTCATCTATCTTTTTTTGATTTTCAACGCGCAGAAAATAAACTGTCATCAAAATGACAATACAAATAACCAAAATTAAAAGCGTAATTTGAAGTGGCGTCATGACCTCTATCCGTAGGCCTCTTCCATTGCATCAAGCACAAGTTGGTCGACACCATAGGTACGTGCATTATCAAAGAATTTTGGACGCAGGCCTGTTGATTTCTGCTCAGTAATCAATTTTCCATCCTCATCCTCGCCTAGAATATCGAGCGTAAAGAGGTCCTGCATTGTGATAACCTCGCCTTCCATCCCTGTAATCTCGGACACATGTGTGACCTTACGCGAGCCATCACGCAAACGCTGCACCTGAATAATGACATTAACGGCGGCGGCAATTTGTTCACGCACAGCGGCTGTTGGAATATTTAAATTCCCCATCGCAATCATGTTTTCCATACGTGAAAGCGCCTCGCGCGGGTTGTTGGCGTGCACTGTTCCCATTGATCCATCGTGACCTGTGTTCATTGCCTGAAGCAAATCAAAGGCCTCTGGTCCACGTACCTCACCGACAATAATCCGCTCAGGACGCATACGTAGACAGTTTTTCACCAAATCACGCATCGTCACCTCACCAACCCCTTCAAGGTTGGGGGGACGCGTTTCAAGGCGCACGACGTGGGGCTGTTGTAATTGCAATTCACACGCATCTTCACATGTAATAACACGCTCTCCCTGTTCAATATAGCGCGTCAAACAGTTAAGCATTGTCGTCTTACCAGACCCTGTACCACCAGAGACAAGCACATTCACACGGCAACGCCCAATCGCCATAATCAACTTGGCACAAGAGGGTGTAAGCGAGCCAAATTCCATTAACTTATCGAGCGTCAGTTTGTCCTTCGTAAACTTACGGATGGTCATGCACGATCCATCAACGGCCAATGGCGGAATAATCACATTCACACGTGACCCATCAGGCAAACGCGCATCACAAATGGGGGATGCCTCGTCCACGCGACGACCGATTGCCCCCACAATACGCTGGCAAATTGTTGTTAAATGTTGGTTGTCACGGAACGAAATATTGGCCTTCGTAATCTTGCCGTGTTCTTCAATGTAAACAGTATCAGGACCGTTAATCATAATATCGGCAATCCCGTCACGCTCAAGCAAGCTTTCAAGCGGTCCATAGCCAAGCATGTCATCGGCAGACTCTTTTGCAATTTGTAAAAGCTCGGCTGGCGTTAAATCCAAATTACGGAAACGCGCAATTTCCTCAACGGCGGAACTGACCTCTTCACGGGCCGCTTTCTGATCCATACGCGCAAGTGCCTTCAAATCAATCCCATCACGTAAGTCAGACCAGATGCGTTTCTTAGCACGCTTCAAACGCATGGATGTTAGACTATCTTCATTATTCTCTTCTCGGTTTTCATCACTCTCAACCATACTGACTTCAAGGATATCATCATCAAGTGACTTAATTTTTTTTGCAGGTTTTTTTGTCTCTTTTTCATCCTCTAACTTATGGTCTATTGAGGGCGTTTTGGACTCTTTACCTTCAGTCGCCTCTGTTTCTTTATTCGCCTCAATATCTAGGTCACTGACATCAACAGCTTCCTGCTCGGGCGCTTTTTTAGAGGCGTCCTTTTTAACAGGTTTTGATGATGTATTTTGCTTCTTCCCAAACATGGTCTGCTCTTGTTATTTCGTAATTTTAGAAAGGATATTTTCGACAAATCCTTTTTCTTTTGTTTGTTGGGTCTTGTGTTTTCCTGTGTCTTTTAAAATGTCACTCATCATGTCCAAAAGTTTTTGGGCAATCACCGAGCAATATTCGTTATCAAGCGAAAACGTGCCATCCATTTCAACCTTTGGAAAACATTTCGGCTCAAATGGAATAATCATAGAAGGCTTATCGTTTAAAGCTTTTTCAATATCCTGAGAGGGCACTTCAGCCTTTCCAAACATGCCTGCCATATTCACGCACGTTGATAAGCCGCTTTTCTTTTCATCCGTCTTAATGCTGGCATATTCCTGTTGCAGCGTTAAACATGCGCGCAGGCTTTGCACAGTCGGAAGTGTCACAAGAATAACCTTATGTGCACGTTCAAGAACGCGTCTTGCAACTGATGATCGCGCACCAGATAAATCAACAATTGTCACAGGATATTCACTCATGGCCGCGTTCAAGATATTTTCAAAATCTGTTGCCCCTAGCCCATCATCCAAGATTGCCTCAGATCCGGTTGCCAGAAAGCTTGTTTTCTCGCGCGCGGTCAAAATCATGCGCTTTAAATTATCTTTGTCACTTGCAGTTGAGGCTTTGGCTGCAGCGGCTAATGTTGAAACAGGCTCGCTCCCCATAGAAACGCTTAAGAAGGAACGCCCGCCTGCAGCATCCAGAATAATTGTTTTTTCCTGCAAAATTTCACCTGCTGCAAGAGCTAGCAAATGCGCAAGTGCTGACGTTCCAACGCCACCCTTAGCACCAATGCATGCAATGAGCGTGCTTCCACCCGCACCAAGTTGTTCGAAGAGAGCCTTAGATATCACATTGGCCATTTTGTCGCTTGAAACAGGCAGAACCAGATAATCACTTACGCCCATTTCAATCAAACGGCGGTAAAGATCAACGTCATTTGTTGGGCCAACAACAACAGCCGCTGTTCCCTCGCTGACAAATTCAGCCAGAGATTCCAGTTGCGCGACAAAGCTTTCATCAACCGTTTCTGTTTCAATAATAATTAGATTATAGGCATCAAGACGGTGTCCATTTTCAATGGCATCACTTACATTTTGACCAACACTGTCCATATCAATACGCGCAAAGCGCCAGTCTTCTTCCAACTGGCCCATCATATCTTTCAATCCCTTGTCTTTTGCAAAGACGCCAATCTTGGCCTTGGGAAGCAATGTTGCTGTTTCTGCGGTCATAAGACTTAATTTTTACCCCGTAGTTATTATCACGATATAATTTAAATATATCGCATATCCTTTTCATCTAGTCGTCAGAACTTGTTTCCCCACCAAGTGGTTGTGAACGCTGCCCATCATAATAACCACCATTTTCAAGGACATTACCTGCATAACGTCCACTACCCGGTGTTTTGAAATCATCCTGACCAAGCAAGTCTGCAGGACGTGCAACCTGTTGGGCAAAAATGTCCTCGACCGTACAGCCATAGCTATAGGCCTTATGTGCATCAGTATCGCCAGCTGTTGCGCGGTCTTCATAGCCAGGCATTTTACCACAATCCTTAGGGCCTGATGCCGTCAAGCGAGCATAGCGAATTGTTGTTACTGAATAATTTGGTGGTGCATTCACAGGCAAGACTGTGCCACGCACGTCTCTTACGCCTTGGCTTTCAAGTGCGCTAACCATACGGGCAATCTCGCGCTCGGCCTTGGCTTTCGTATTGACCTTAGAAGATGGATCAAATGTAACAGTCACATCCATTGGTCCATTACCGTCTGCGACTTGCTTTGCTGCAATATCCGCCAACAGGAATGCCGAAACATTTGAAGTTGCATAAGTATCATATTCAGATGTTTCCAAAAGCTGGATCTTATTGGTCGTCACATGGCTAGGCGTATCAAAACTACATGCGCTAACCATGATAGAGGCAAACGCAATCATTCCAGCTGCACGTAACTTTTTTTTCACATCTATTCTTCTCATGATGACAACTTTCCTAGTTTAATATATATCCGAAACGTTCCGTTTTTGATGGAACATGTGCAATATTTCCATATGTTCTTTTCAAGTTCTGCTTGAAGGCTTCTGTAAGCGGGCTTGAACGATCGACCTTAACCTCTTCAACTTGTGGCTTATTCGCAAATGGCTTCACCAGATAAGGGGTGACCATCACAACCATTTCAGTTTCCTGACGCTGGAAAGAACGTGAAGAAACAAGGTCGCCAAGAACAGGTGTATCTTTGATACCTGGCAAACCAGAAAGTCCTTTTGATGTTTCTGAACGCAACAAACCTGCAATCATCATGCTGCCACCACTAGGCAATTCAACTGTTGTCGAGGCACGGCGCACATCAAGCCCAGGCACTGTTACATTAGCAAGGGTTAGACCCTGACCAAAATCAAGTGAAGAGACCTCTGTATCCAGTTGAAGGCTCACACGGTCACCTGATAAAACCAATGGTAGGAAGTTCAGCGCAACACCAAATTCTTTAAATTCAATTGTGATATTTCCATCTCTGTCACGACCAACAGGAATTGGGAATTCACCACCAGCCAAGAAACCAGCCTGCTCACCAGAAATTGCTGTCAGATTTGGTTCAGCCAGAACGTTAACCAAGTTTTCTTGCTCAAGTGCTTGAACAGCTAATTCCAGAAAACCAATTCCACTTAAGCCCGTATCAATCAAAAGACGCCCAATGGATTCAGGGTCACTAGAGAGACCTTGTGGTGTTGAAAGATTTGTAGCCGTTACATCAGCAAGACTCGCAGGGGTTGGTTGCGTAATAAGCAAATCACCGCCCGTCAAATCATTAACAGAGGTGTTCAGACCAAGCTCTTTAATAATATCACGAGAAACTTCCATGATGCGCACACGGAGCGTGACTTGCATATCGCCCTTAACTTTAAGAAGATTTTCGATGACCTCATCAACGGACTGGCTTTGGCCATTATTGGATACTTCGTTAACGTGCGCTGCCACCATACGGCTTATTTTCTGGGCCTTATCTGGTGTGTCCACCTCACCTGTCAGATAAATCTGGCCGTTCGTTGCATGAATCTTGATATCTCTTTCCTCGGGGAAAAGCGCGTAAACCATTCGTGTAATGGCATCTGTATCAATTTGAACATGAATGTTAACCTTAGAGACAAGATTACCATCCTCATCTAGTGCAATCAGGTTTGTATCACCCAAACGTGATCCCACGACATAAAGCTTGTCTGATTGAATAGCGACAACATCAGCAATGGAGGGGTCAGCAACAAGCACATCGGCAACGCGCCCATCAAGATGCAAAATATCAGCCTTACCTAGAGTAATATTCATACTTCCAGATTCGCCCTGTAATGCACGGATTGCACTTTTATTGGCATGACCTTGTGTCGGCAAGGCTGTCATTGCAAAAACTATGAGCGCCATGATTAATGCACATTTTGAAAAAATTGCTTTCATATTAGTCATCCTCATGATTATTGCCTGACCTTGATTGTTTCCGCACCGCTACCCGAATACACACGTATGGTACGACTATTTGATCCGCCCTCGTTACTTCGTTTTGTCATTTCCTGAAGAACACGGCTAACACCCACATCTGTCGTTACACCAGACTCAGTAACGCCGCGCGATGTGTCACCAACTGGACGTAGACTAAGGCTTAAATCACCCATTTCCGAGGCAATAGCAATTTTCTCAGCCTCAGGTGCTGAGACTTCAAGCGTCACCGTACGACCAACCTTTGCCTTATCTTCGTCTGTATTGGTTGCGCGTTGATCAATGGCCAGAACACGCACATTTTCAAGAACCGTTTCTGTCGCAAATTGATTAACCGTATCACGCATCAAAGACTTGTCGCCTCCAGAAAGACGGATGCGATGCGTTAAAATCACATCCACATGATTGCCAGGATTAACAAATCCACCAACCATGGATTCAGGCGAAACGCGAATAGCTATTGCGCGTTTTCCAGGTTCAAGAGAAGACGCAACAATGTTGCCTCCGTTAGTTGAAAGAACTGAATTTAATGTCAGAGGCTCTCCAGAGGCAATATCACGAGACGCGCGCCCCTCTAACGCATCCGTTTCGCCCTGATCACCCTCACGCACTATTGCGCCTGTAAAAACAGCAGTTTCAGGCCACGCCTGCCATTTCATGTCTGTGGCGTCTATTTTGGAGCCCATAGATATATTTTTTGAAGCCGCAAGAATTTGAACAGTGTTTGCATCTGCAACCTGCGGCTCTTTATTCATACCCGCTTGCACGATAAGCGCGACAATAATGGCAATGACAAAACCGCCTGCAAGTACGATGAGTAAATTCTTGTTCATCTGTTATATCCCGTAAGTCGACGCGCATGAAGAAGCGCTGATTATTATTGAAGTATTCTTATTATGATTTTGTTCTGTGGAACGCAGTAAGATGTGTACTTAATTACAATAACACAATTTCAGTATAAATCGTAAATGTTTAACAAAACCTAAAGAACAAGGCAGTTCATTTTATTTATGTTAAAAAGGCGCGTAAAAGCTCGAAAGACAAATAACCTTTCCCAAGCGCACACACCCAAAAACTAACTGCAATTGCAATGCCGTACGGCACAGCACTGTTTTGTTCGCTAATGGTCTTAATCCAGACACTATGAAAATGGTTTTTAGGCTTGATACGTCTTAATATAAGAGCAACAACCCCAAGCACACCCCCGACCAACGTTATTAAAACCAGATATTGTGAAAGTAAAAATAACGTAAACCACAAGGCGTAAGCCGAAGCCATTTTGGAGTCCCCCGCACCTAAAATGCGCACAGCAAAAAGCGCGAGCGTCATGCCAAACATAATAGCGCCAGAAGCCAGATGACTTGTAATAACGCCCATGGGACGCAACTCCACAGGAAGACCAAAATACTGGGCTGCAAAGGCTACAGCGAAAGCAGCAAGCGCCACTATTGAAACAACGTTCGGGATTTTTAAGAATTTAAAATCACTAATTGCGGCCCAGACAGAAAAAGCCAAGGCCGTCAAAATTGCGAAAAGATAAAGAATAAGAAAAATCATAGCGACGTGCTGATAAAAAAATACCCACCACTAATGTGGTGGGTATTTTTCAAATATGAATTATTAAGGCGCAGCTGCTCCACCACCCTGCAACAGAGCAGACAGTGATTCAAACAAAGCTGTAAGGTCCTGACCAAAGATAACAACGGCTGCTGAAATTGCCAGCGCGATACCCGCTGCAATCAGACCATATTCAATGGCTGTCGCGCCATCTTCTTGTCTGATATACGCAGTCTTAAGAGCTAAAAGTTTTTTCATGAGGTTTCCTCCGATTTATGATTTTCGTTATGAAAAATTGGTGGGTGCATTCCCAGCCAATTGATATAACTAGGATATGGTATGAAATTTTAAAGCAAGGTTAATATTATTTAAAGGTTTATCTTTTTACGCAAATAACGTGTTGAATTTAGTACAAATTTTATCTTTTCAAAGCCATAAAAAGCAGCTCTTTTTACAGTGACGCATTCGAATCAAATGACTTTTCACCTTCTAAATCAGACAATCTTTTTCCGGCAATAACACCACCGCCCCATTTTTCCTCCAATGCACTTCTGTGTTTTGTCAGTGCCTTAAATCGCATCTTGTTCTTCTGATGGGCGATATGGATATAAATAAAGACAAAAACCCACTCAATGACGTAACCAAGCGCCGCACCCATATACATAGTCAGCAGAGATTTAGGGGAGAGAATTTGTAAAGCACGTGCAACGTCATGGGTGGATGTCACAAGGTCCAGCCAAAACGGAAAGCAGAATGCCAAATTCATACAACCCACTGTTAAAAACTTTAATTGTTCTTTTGTACGGTCAACAATAAAGGCAACAAAAGTCGGTATCATACCAGACATCAGCAAGATTGTTGATGGCAAGAAAACAAGGCAGACAAGAACAGCCGCCAAAATCAAAATAATATTTTTCCACCCTAATTTCATTTCATATGCCTTTTAAAAAATAGAGATCCCCGCAAATCGGGATACGATTGTTATCATAATAATCCCTGCCCCGATTATAGAAGACACCATAGCCGCTACCTCACGACCACGCCCCATGCCTGTCGGAATTTTCTTCTTAAAGATATTTTCTAAAATCTTGATTTCCGCCTCTGTACGCAAATAATCATGATGCGCGGACTTGAAACCTTTGACATCTTTTTCCAAGTCATATGGGCTATCGAGCAACTTCGCAATATCCTCCATTGCGCCTTTATGCTTTGCTTTTTCAAGTTTTTCCTCAATCTCCGAACGGCGCTCACGGCTTGCGTAAACTTCCGTAAGTGTTTGAGCCACATTGTCAACAAACCATGCTGTGACCCCCTCAAGTGCACCAACATTTGTGCGACGTTGCAGTGTTGTTAGAACGCGCAAAATTGCAAGACCATGTTTCTGCGGGTCATTGGAATTAAGATCAATCATGTAATTATCAACCGTCTGCCTATCACGCACTGAAAGGAAGGCAGCAACATGGCGATCAATGACCTTAGACGGCGCTTTGTTTTTCAAACACAAATCATCCAACGCCAGCAGGTAATCCTCGGGATGTGTAATATAATATTTTTCAAACGCAGGAGAGAGACACGGCGCATCATAACAAAGCGTATAGATTGCGCGCTCTGCACCATACCCAATTCCCTTTTGCTTGAGCGCCGCCTGCGCGCTTCTCAATTTTTGGACAATAGCAGTAGAATCAGCCTCAGGGAGGGATGAATGCTCCATCCAGAATTTTGGGAGCAAGCCTTTAACCAACTCCTCATATGCATCCAAAGGTTGAGACTTTGCCGCTTGGTGCGCCATCAAGGTCCCAATGGCCTGTGGCATTAATTTAAGCGACTTGAAATGAAGCGGCATCGTCTCGGAAAGAGCCGCTAAAATAAACCCGACACGAACATGTGCGGCTTCTCCATATCCAGCACCCGCCAGTGCCTCTTCAGCCTTTTCAACACGCACCTTAATTGTTTTATCAGCCAGTGCACGATCGACCCATTGTCCAAGCTGCTCATTCTCAAGCACGCGCACAGATTCAGAAACATCGTCGCTCATTGCCGATATCAATAACTCAGGGCGCAAATATTTCTCACCCGCAAATTCCATAGGGCGTTTTGCTTTATGGCGCTTATATTGACTGTGTTTGATATTGACACGTTGTCCATCGCGCCATGTCTGGACATCCTCCAACGTCCAGCGCTGTGCTGGATCATCCATTAAAAGCCCGCGCACAAGCTCAAGCAATGGGCCAGACAAGCGCCCCTCACCCACAATAGAGTGATAACTCCCATATTCCATTTTGTAACGCGCTACTTCTTTGCGGGATTTTCCTTTGAGCGGATTATCCTTGCGCAAGGCACACGCAATCGTCACGCCCATTGCGTATAAATCATCAGCCTGTGTTCCTTCACCTTCACCAAGGGGACTACAAAAGCATTTTTCAATAGTCAGATAAGCGGGGTCTTGGGCGTAAAAGGCAGGCGTTGCCAAACACGGCGTAATTAAAAAAGAGCCAGTTTCGAGAACATCTGAAACGTCCTGTTCAGTAAAAAGCGTACTTAAGGATATGTTCCCATGCACAATTTTTGATGTATCAAGCGCCTCTATAACATTAATAAGTGACGGTACCAGCTTTTGACTAACGAAGCTGGGCTTAAGATACATCGTTTCAGGCGACCCCGCAGGAAGAAGCCGTTGCCCAAATTTATTCTGATGAGCAAAGATATAAACCTCACGTTTTTCACTGGGCCAATAAACTTTTCCATGTGCAACAAGCTTAACAAGATGAGGACTATCAAGATTATCATAAGACGCTAAAAGCTCGCGACGTGGAACAATTGATTTATCACACACCATGACAAGAAGGTCTGTATCACCCAAACCTTTACCCTCATAAGCTTTGACATCACCCCTATCAAAATCGGGCAGACGCTTCTCTGGATAAATTTCTATCTCGTCCTTAAAGCGAATAAGCGCAGGGTTGCCCTGCTCCGGCTCATCTGCTTTATCAGATGATTGCTCAGGAACACCCGCCTTCTCTTCTTCGGAAATGGGCGCTTCGTTTATTTCTTTTTCTTCGACTTCGCTCATAAATTCAATTTAGCAACAGGGCATTGCACCACATATTTGGGCTTATAATTAAAGAATAACACAGACACTCTTAAACATCGCGCGAACTGGCGATGTTAATATGGTACTTGAATTTATGGACGTTGCAAAGATGCTATTGAAACGGGTCCTGCACAAGGATGGTGTCATCACGTTCGGGACTTGTCGAAAGCAACGTGATCGGCGCCTCAATCAGCTCTTCCAAACGGCGGACGTATTTAACGGCTGCAGCTGGCAAGTCTTTCCAACTGCGCGCTCCGTATGTTTCCTCGCTCCACCCTTCGATGGTTTCATAGATTGGCTTGACGCGCGCTTGCTCGGACTGACCTGCAGGGAAGTAATCATATTTCTCACCATCAAGTTCATACCCGACACAGACATTGATTGTGTCAAAGCCATCCAATACATCCAACTTTGTCAGTGCAATACCATCAATACCAGCTGTTTTAATCGCCTGACGCACCAAAACCGCATCAAACCAACCACATCTGCGTTTACGACCCGTCACGGTTCCAAATTCATGTCCGCGCTCGCCAAGTCTCTGACCGATATCATTATCCTGCTCTGTTGGAAACGGACCAGATCCCACGCGCGTTGTGTAGGCCTTTGTAATCCCAAGGACAAAGCCAGGTGTTTTAAGTCCTGTCCCAGACCCTGTTGCAGACTGTGCCGCCACCGTGTTAGAGGAGGTCACAAATGGATATGTGCCGTGGTCGATATCAAGCAAGAACCCCTGCGCACCTTCAAAAAGAATACGCTTTCCTGCCTTGTTGGCCTCGTCCAAAACTTTCCAAACGGGCGACGCAAATTTTAAAATCTTTGGCGCAACATCCAGAAGCTTTTGGTAAACCTCAGCCGGATCAATTTCATCTGCATCCAGACCTTTCAGAAGGGCATTATGGTGCAGCATCAAACGCTCAACTTTATCTTTGAGCAATTCTTTATCGGCCAAATCACAGATACGAATACCACGGCGTGCAACCTTATCCTCATAAGTCGGACCAATACCGCGCCCCGTTGTACCTATTGATTTTTTTCCGCGCGAGGCCTCAAAGGCCATATCAACGGCCTGATGAACGGGCAAAATAATGTGTGCGTTATCGGCAACACGTAAATTATCAGGTGAAACCTCAACCCCTTGTGCGCTGACCTTATCAATTTCATCAAACAGCGCCCAGGGATCGATCACAACACCATTCCCAATCACAGAAATTTTATTAGGACGCACAATCCCAGAGGGTAGAAGTGAAAGCTTGTAAACCTTGCCATCAATGACAAGTGTGTGACCCGCATTGTGCCCGCCCTGAAAACGAACAACCACATCCGCACGCGAGGACAACCAGTCAACAATTTTACCCTTACCTTCATCGCCCCATTGCGAGCCGATAACAACAACATTTGTCATGAGATTACGCTACCTTTTCTATTTCTGAACATATCTGGTCAACGACACGAGTAACTTCCTCCATGTCATCGCCCTCTGCCATAACACGAATAAGGGGCTCAGTGCCAGAGGCACGCACAAGAATACGTCCTTTTCCGTGTAAAACTTTCTCAGCGTCCGATATCGCGCCCAAAACCATTTTATCCTTAAGCGGCTCTCCTGCCTGAAAGCGCACATTTTTAAGTAATTGCGGAACGGGTGAAAAAACATTCAAGGCAACACTGGCCTTGCTTTCACTTCCGTGCAAACGCGTGAGCACTTGGAGCGCTGTGAGCAGCCCATCACCTGTTGTAGCGTAATCAGACATTATCATGTGCCCCGATTGCTCGCCCCCCAGATTAAATCCGTGCACACGCATCATTTCAGAGACATATCTGTCGCCTACTGGCGTTCTTTTCAACGTAATGCCATTGTCTTTCAGGGTGCGCTCAAACCCAAGATTGGACATGACGGTCGCCACAACCGTGTCTTGTTTAAGCCAGCCTTCATCTTTTCCATGAAGCGCCAGAAACGCAAGTATCTGATCTCCATCAATGCGCGCACCTGTTTCATCAATCACAATCAAGCGATCCGCATCACCGTCCAGCGCAATTCCAATATCAGCACCAACCTCTTGCACCTTGGACGACAAGGCGTCTGTGGCCGTTGCGCCAACCTTATCATTAATGTTTTTGCCATCAGGCTCATGGCCGATAACGGTCACGTGTGCGCCAAGTTCTTTGAGGATTTGCGGGCCAGCCTTGTATCCTGCACCATGCGCGCAATCGATAACAATTTTGAGACCTGCGAGTGTTGCATCATCGGACAAACAACGCTTCAAATATTCAACATAGCGCCCTGTGGCATCATCCAAACGCTTTGCCTGTCCTATTGAATCTGCATCGGGTAAATGCGCAGACATATCAGATTCCATCATGGTCTCAATTTCCTGTTCAACTGAATCAGGCAACTTGAAGCCATCATGTCCGAACAGCTTAATCCCGTTATCTTCATAAGGATTGTGCGAGGCGGAAATCATCACGCCGATATCAGCACGCATAGAGTGCGTGAGCATCGCAATGGCAGGTGTGGGAATAGGCCCTACAAGAACGACCTCCAACCCCATGGCCGTAAAGCCAGAGGCCATCGCCTGCTCCAACATATAACCAGACAAACGTGTATCCTTGCCGATAATCACGCGTCCCGTACTGTTTGATTTTTGATGTTTGGAGAGGACAATAGCCGTTGCCATAGCCACATGAAGTGCAACATCTGCGGTCATGGGATGCTGATTAGCACGCCCGCGTATTCCATCCGTCCCAAAATATTTTCGTGTCATGGCTTTGTTATAGACAGTCTCGATGTAAATTCCAAGACTGTCTTTTTTGAATAGTAAGAGTTATGCCAGCCCTTTAAGCAGGGGCACCATCGTCCAAGTCAATTTTACCTGTTTTTGGCACTGATGGACGTTTTTTGCCCTTAGATACAGGCTCGTCACGCACAATTTCTTCACCGCGCATCAATGCCTTAATCTCATCACCTGTGAGCATTTCATACTCAAGCAAGGCTTGGGCAAGCTTGTGCAAATCATCCATTTTATTTTTAAGAATTTTGGTTGCACGCTTGTAGGCATCCTCAACAATACGGCGGATTTCTGAATCAACAACGCCCGCTGTTTCATCAGACATATTTTTCGATTGTGAAACTGAGTGCCCAAGGAAAACTTCTTCTTGGTCAGCGGCATAGCGCAATGGGCCAAGTTTGTCACTCATTCCCCATTCAGTTACCATGCGGCGCGCCATATCGGTTGCCATCTTGATATCGCTAGAGGCACCTGTTGTCACCTTTTCTTCTCCAAAGATAAGCTCTTCAGCAATACGACCACCCATCGCAACAGAGAGGTCGGCCTCGATTTTCGCCTTCGACATTGAAATACGGTCGCCTTCGGGCAAGCGCATCACCATTCCCAGTGCACGTCCGCGTGGGACGATTGTTGCCTTATGGATCGGGTCAGATTCAGGCTCGTTCAGTGCGACAATCGCGTGCCCTGCCTCGTGATAGGCTGTTAATTTCTTCTCATCCTCGGTCATCGCCATGGAACGACGTTCCGCCCCCATCATGACTTTATCCTTGGCTTCTTCAAATTCGGACATTCCCACAACACGCTTGTTACGGCGCGCCGCAAGAAGAGCGGCCTCATTGACAAGGTTGGCAAGATCCGCACCAGAAAAGCCAGGTGTTCCACGTGCAAGCACACGCGCATCAACTGATTTAGCCAAAGGCACCTTTTCCATGTGGACTTCGAGAATTTTTTCACGCCCATTGACATCAGGATTGGGAATAACCACCTGACGGTCAAAACGTCCAGGACGCAGAAGTGCAGGGTCAAGCACATCAGGGCGGTTTGTTGCGGCAATAATAATAATGCCCTCATTAGCCTCAAATCCGTCCATTTCAACCAAAAGCTGGTTCAATGTTTGCTCGCGCTCGTCATTACCGCCACCAAGGCCGGCACCACGATGGCGACCAACGGCATCAATTTCGTCAATAAAGATAATACAAGGCGCATTTTTCTTGGCCTGTTCAAACATGTCACGGACACGGCTTGCACCCACGCCCACAAACATTTCAACAAAGTCAGAACCAGAAATTGTATAAAAAGGCACATTGGCCTCACCCGCAACGGCCTTGGCAATCAATGTTTTACCTGTTCCCGGAGGGCCAACAAGCAAACAGCCTTTTGGAATTTTACCACCCAAGCGTTGGAATTTGTCAGGTGCCTTCAAAAATTCGACAACCTCTTCCAATTCCTGCTTGGCCTCGTCAACGCCAGCGACATCACGGAAAGTAACCTTGTTCTTATCCTCGGTCAGCATACGCGCCTTTGACTTCCCAAAGCCCATCGCGCCGCCGCCTTTGCCGCCCTGCATCTGACGCATGAAGAAAATCCACACACCGATTAAAAGCAGCATCGGGAACCATGACACCAAAATACCTAGAAGGCTTATGCCATCTTCATCACGTTTTTCCGCTTCAACACGCACAGGCGCATCACCGATACGTTCAACAATGTTTTCGCCCTCGGGCACCATGGTTGAGAATTGATCATCTGAATTGGAATATGTTCCTGTAACATTTTGCCCCTTAATCTTGATCTCAGAAACATTCCCAGCACGAACAGAATCCACAAACTCGCTATAGGCGATTTTATTACTTGATGCACCGCGGTTTTGCTGCGTGTTATTAAAGGTATTAAACAGGAAAGCCAGCGTCAGGATAATGGCCACCCAGAACAGAAAATTACGACCAAAAGCGTTCATGTAAAAAAGTCTCTTTCAAATAAAATGGTTGTTCACTTAAAATAAGGTCTTATGCGCGCTAAGCAAGAGTAAAGTTGCTTTTTCTTTCATTTCAGAGCCTTGAAAGTACTTATTTACCGCCTTCTTTTTCAAAACAGAGCTTTTTTCTGTCTTTCGAAAGGGAAATCAGGCAACCGCCAAGCGTTTTTGTTTTAAATGAACTCTGTTTATCCATTATATCACAATATAAATTCTCAAGCTTCTGCAAACGTGCGGCCTCACCCTTTTCACTTCCAACATGGACAAGCGCACGTCGCATCATATCCAAGGCCGTTGCCATCGGCAGGCTCAAAAATGCGTCAAAGTTAATCTGGCATAACCGCCCCTTGCACGTTGCATATGTTGCCCACGCAGCTTCGAAAGCTCCCTCTAGCACCTCTTGTGCGCCCTGAAGGCGCGTAATTGTCTGCTGTAAACGCGCGCGTGAAAGCCCCTCAGCCTCAAAATGTGGCCAGAGATTACGCCAGCGCACGCGCTCATATCCTTCATCTTTGTTACTTGGGTCTTCCACCCACGGTATATCATGATCTTTGCAATAAGACAGACAATCTTCATGTGAAACATTGAGTAAAGGCCGCCAAAGTATTAAATCACGATAGGCTGAAAGGGCACGCATGCAGCCAAGCCCTTTGAGACCACTCCCGCCACTTAAGCGCATAAAAAAAGTTTCCATCTGGTCATCCAGATGATGCCCTAGCGCAAGCGCTTGTATCTCATGCGCCTTACAATATTTATAAAGAAGGTCGTATCGCGCGGCTCTGGCCTGTTCCTGAATTTTAGATGATGCGCCTTTAAGTGTCTTACAGGTCAAGGTTTCATGGATGACATTTTCACCCCATTGGGAAACTATCTTCTTAACAAATTCCGCCTCGTCCTTTGCCGCAGGGCGCAAGCCATGGTCAACAGTCACAATGTGAACAGCACATGTCTTGGGAAGCGCCTTGACCAAGCCATGCGCCAAGGCCATAGAATCCCCACCGCCTGAAACGGCAATGGCGATTGATGCGAGAGGTGTTTTATCTTTTAAAAAGCTTTTAATGTCTTTGAGAACAGACATGTTACTTTACTCGCACGCGAGAGTTGCGCGCTCCTTTGCTCCGCGTTGGACAACAGCAGAATTGGTTATTCCAAATTCCTTATCAAGCTGCGCCAGCGCCACACAGGCGTCTTTGTCACGGTCAAGCCCCTTCAACGATAAAGCCAGCTTCAACAAATTATCCTGCGCCTTGCTTCCTTTTGGGTCTTTTTTATACGCCACAGCAAACTCACGCGCGGCATCTTCGTAATCATTTTCGACATAGTAAGTCTCAGCCAACCAATAGCGCGCGTTAGATGCCAACTTGTCCTCTGGATAGATTTTCAAAAATTGTGTGAAGCCATCTTGAGCCTCTTGCACATTGTTATTTTGAAGAGCCGAGTAAGCATTTTCGTAAAGTGTCGCCGCATCGGTTGCCAATGGCTTAACTGTTGATGACCCTTCAGGGTCAAGCGGCGCATTCGCATCAGCGGCCATATTCTCTGTGGCTTCGGGAATAGCACTATTGTCAATTTCGACAGAGGGCGTGTCATTTATATCTGGTGCAGGCAAGTCAGAAGCCGGCGCGGCGTTCATTTGCGCACTCGCATTTTCATTCAAGCGCATCTCGACATCAGATGAGAAGGTCTCAAAACGCTGCTGCAACTGATCAATTTTATATTGGTTTTCTTCGATGCGGCCAGTCAGTGAGCGCATTTGTTCTTCTATGGCGTTCAATCGCACCTCTAAATTAGCGCGATAATTATTATCAAGACCACCTTGAGACAGGTTGGAAGGCGGTGGCGGCGTTTCACCGCGATAGACAGAACGTGAGAGCGTATCAATTTCACGCTCAATACGGCTTAGTCGATTAAAGACATCACCATCTTGTGCCTGCGAAAAACTTGTTAGAAGTGGGAAAGACAATAAAGAGGTCGCCGTAAAAACGGCCACCCCTTTTAAGAATTTAGATTTATGCCCTAAAGTCATGCTTAGTTAACAGCAGTCACAGCGCGTCTGTTTTCAGCCCAGCTTTGTGCATCAGAGCCAAAGACAACAGGACGCTCTTTACCATAGCTGATTACAGCAATACGTGAGGCAGGAACACCCAAGGCAGTCAGGTAATTGCGCACAGCATTTGCACGACGCTCACCAAGAGCCAAGTTGTATTCACGTGTCCCGCGCTCATCAGCGTGACCTTCGATTGTCACTGTCAGATTTGAGTATTGGTTCAACCAGTTGGCCTGACGCTCAAGTGTGGCACGTGCCTCACCTGAAAGGTCGGAACTGTCGTAACCAAAGAAAACGCGGTCGCCAATATTATTGACGAAATCTTCTTTTGAACCTGGGATGCCTTGGCCGTTCACACCATCAACACCTGCCGTTCCATAGTCTCCAGGACCTGTGGTTGTGACAGTGTCATATTGGCTAGTAACAACACCAGGATCCTCGGCATTTTCACTACAAGCAGTGACGAGGAATAAAGCAGCAAAAAGAACTAGATAGCGGTATTTCATTTATTATCTCCAATTATGTCATACATGAACATCGAATGATTCGATGTTGTGGTCATTAGAATAGAACGCTCGCAAGAAATTACAAGGGATTGCATGTTAAGCAACCTAATTTAATTCACTTTCCAATTCATGCAGAATAAGCAGGGCTTCTTGATGATAATCATCATTTTCAGCCAGACTTAAATAAGCCCGCATAACAGAAATAGCATCTCGACGTTGCCCTACACGTGCAAGCATCAAACCCTGTTCAAATAAAAGGCGCGTTTCCTGTGGAGCAATGGCTTGCGTAAGCGCGATTGTGAGAAGCGCACCCTCATAATCTTCGATCGCAACCTGTCGCGTTTTACGGTTATTTTGAAGGCGCAACAAACACTCCCGATTAGAAAGCGGTTCGTAATAGGAAGCCGATAAATCAGGCTTTGGAACGCCCAAATCAATCAACTTTTGACGCAAATGATGTGCCTCAACAATTTTACAATCCTCAAACGGATCGAAAAGAATGCGTTCCCCATCATAATCCAGACGCATGAAAATATGCCCGGGAAAGTTAAGCGCCTTCACATCCCAGTCCAACTTTTGCGCGATATGCAAAAAGATAAGCGCAAAGGAAATGGGAAGCCCCTCTTTCCGTTGAAGTACATGTACAAGATCAGTATTTTTCAGATTATCAAAGTCCTGATATGTGCCATGAAATCCGTGCGTGTCACAAACAACATGCTTAAGCGCAGCCAATTGGGTTGCCCCATTTTTCTCGGCTCCACCTTCAAGCAAGCGTTCATAACGCTCTTTTGTTTCCTCAACTAAAAGCGCGATAAAAGCCTTAAGCTTTTTTTCCTCATCTGAATTCTCATAAAGATAGGCACAACACAAAGCGCTTTGTAATGGATCAATCTCTTTGTCCTGTGCATGGCCTACATCTTTCAAAATCTGGTAATAAGGCGATTCTTTTAAATTCAGCTGTGTTTGCAATATTCAAACGTTCTTTGTGTTTAATGATTAGGTTTAGTTATTCAGGGTTTGTGCCTTCACTGTGGGCACAGTATTCCCGCCCTGCGCGGGAAAAGATCCCGGTGGTGGTAACGCATTTTGCGGGGAGACACTACCTTCGGGCACTGTATAAGTGCGTGTCTCATAGCGCACATCACCTGCAGATTGCGGCGGCAAGGCGGGCGCTGTGCTGTAATTTGATTGAGTTGATAATCCAGCAGGCTGCCCACCATTTTCGAACGCATCTCGTGCTTGCAATTCAGCTTCCGTCAAAGGCTGTCCCGCAAATTTCACATAGCTGACAACCTGTTTTACACCAGAGACATTGCGCGCAATGTCAATAACCTTATTCAATTCCGCCTGCGATTGCGCAATCCCCATCAGGTAAACAACCCCCTGTACAGTATCAATTGTATAATTGATGGATTGAACGGATTGTTCCAAAATAATCTTGCCTCTCAAGCGTGTTGTAATCCATGTGTCACGTGCATATCCAGGAAATCCATCGCTTTCAGCAACACGAATTTCATTAATGACCTGTTTGACGCCATTTGGCTGCCATGCAAGGCGCACCGCCTCGACACGGTGTTGTGGGTCCTGAACAACACCCGTAATCAGAACACGGCCCTGCTCGACTGTTAAATCAAGCTTTCTAAACATATCGACATTACTTTGAAACCAGAGCGAATTGATTTGTGTTTGAATTTTCAAATCCGTTGCCGCTGCTGGTAATCCACCCTCTTGTGCTGATGCGACACCAACTGTTGCACCAACACCCGTTGCAACGCCACATCCTGTCAGAGCCAAACAAGCACCAAGTAATAAACAATATGTCCCGATATATGATTTCATGAATTTTTCTCTTAAACAGCTTCTTCTCAATAATATGAATCTTTGCTTTATCGATTTTAGTATGAAGGGGACACCCATGCATTGTCCAGATGCTTTATTGTAAAAGCTTTGCTCACTGCGATGACATCAAAACGAAAAAGGGAATTCCCGCAAATTTGACTGTTATGAGATATAAAATCTTTCGCTGCATTTTCAATACGGCGTTGCGTTTT
The DNA here is from genome assembly GCA_002328415.1 of Micavibrio sp. UBA2137. GTDB lineage: Bacteria > Pseudomonadota > Alphaproteobacteria > Micavibrionales > Micavibrionaceae > UBA2137. The sequence goes on from DCXL01000004.1 coordinate 639,424, forward strand.
GGGTTGAACAGCCTCAAGGGCATCCCCTTCCCTCTTGCGCGACTTAACCTCAATAAACGCAATGATATTTCCACGCTTGGCAATAATATCAATTTCACCAAAGCGCGTTTTATAGCGGTGCTTTAATATACGATAGCCTTTGCACGTCAAAAGAGCTACAGCCATATATTCAGCCCACATCCCTTTTGTGTATGACGTCATTTTACTCATCTTTTATTTCAGGCTAAGCGCAAGATCATAGACTTGGTTTTTAGGCATGGATGTTTGCGCGCTCACCAACTTTACCGCATCTTTCAGGCTGTTAGTTTTCATACTCGTTCTTAGCAAATCCAGAACATCCTCTTCTGAAAGACCTTGCTTTTCTACTGCGCCCTCAACCAAAAGAACCACCTCACCCTTGATGGGCGCTTCTTCTAGGCGCGCTAGCAAATCCTGTGGCGTGCCGCTTAAAATTTCCTCGAATTTCTTGGTCAGTTCACGCGCGACAATGCATTTTCTTTCGCCGTAAAGATTTTTAATAGCGGCAAGCGTTTTGGACAGCCTCGGCACTGTTTCAAAGAAAATAAGCGTAGCAGGCACATCGCATAGTTTTTCAAGAAAGGCTTTACGTTGGCCCTCTTTGGTTGGAATAAAACCTGCAAAAAGAAAACTGTCAGTCGGCAATCCGCTAACCTGAAGCGCCGTTAAAGGTGCGGATGCGCCTGGAATGCTCCAGACATCAATATTTTGTGCACGCGCATGGGAAACAAGCTTATATCCCGGGTCTGAAATCAGCGGAAGCCCCGCATCAGAAACCAGCGCAACACTTTGCCCTTTTTCTGAAATACGCGCCAGTAATTGGGCACGATCTTTATCGCTACTATGATCTGTAAAAACCTCCATTTTCTTGGAGATGCCATAGGCCTTGAGCAGTTTGCCCGTCACGCGTGTATCTTCACAATAAAGAGCATCACAAGCGCTGAGCGTTTCCAGTGCGCGCAAAGTAATATCGCGTAAATTCCCTATGGGTGTTCCCACAAGATAAAGGCCAGATGGCAAAGGCTGAGACTCAAGAATAATGTTCATGGGTTGTGAATGGTGTTGTTAAGCGGGTTGGATAATATCCTGACACAGTATAAGGTGATTTCACACAATAAAAAGGATGATTGTTATGATTGCACATGTGCGCACACGAATAGCCTCCGTTTTCACTTTGTTTGCAATAGCGAGCTTACTGACGTCCTGTGTGCCTGCGACACAAACGCAAAAAACAACCGCGGCGCCAACATATAGCGGCGTTACCCAGCAACAGGAGACAACGCGTGTTGCGCTTCTTTTGCCCCTTACCGGGAACGGAGCAAATGTTGCACAATCCCTTTTAAATGCAGCACAACTCGCCCTTTTCGACATGCCTACTGCTCATATTGAATTACTTCCCATGGACACAAATGGAACAGCCGAGGGCGCACGTGCTGCAGCACAAAACGCAGTGAACAACAATGCAGACGTAATCGTTGGCCCTCTGTTTGCAGATAATGTAAAGGCTGTTTCGCGCTTTGCCTCGTCTCAGCGCCCAGTTTTAGGGTTCTCAAATGACTGGACAGCGGCCTCTTCATCAACTTTTGTCCTTGGATTTTTACCCCATGCCCAAACAGAGCGCATCTTAAGTTATGCCGCGCGTCGTGGGGCAAAGAATTTTGTCTTTATCGCACCTCAAAACGCATATGGTGACTTGGTTGTGAAAACAGGGCAGCGCCTCATTTCAAGCTATAGCCTGCCACAGCCCATAATAATTGATGCAAGCGCAGCAAATGCGGCAACGTCGCTTGAAACTTTACTGGCAACACAAGACATCGATGCTGTTTTCATGCCCGTTGCCCCGCAACAAGCAGCGCAACTTGCAAATACAGTAAAGACATCAAGCAAACCTAACGCCCTTATTCTTGGCACAGGTCTCTGGGAAGAGAATACGACAGCGACTTACCCCAGCCTCTCAAACGCCTATTATGCAGGGCTCGGTGTCGCAACACATAAGCAATTTGAGAATAACTATCGCCGTAATTTCGGACGTTCGCCCGATACGGTTGCCTCACTTGCTTACGATGCGGTCAGTCTTGTCGCTTCTCTTAATACAAAAGGTCAGCGCCCTACTGTTCAAAACCTGACATCATCAGCGGGTTTTAACGGTGTTGATGGTTTCTTTAGGTTACGTTCGGACGGTCTGGTTGACCGTACACTCTCAGTGATTCAGATCCAAAACGGAAACAAAGTCATTATCGAATAAATTGCTTTAGGCTGTTTTCGACTTTTTTTCACGCGCCTCAAGTTTTGTGCGCATGGAGTTGTAAACGGCCTCGGGAATGTTCACATCACAGGCCTTTTCCAAACCTCTAAACCCTGGAAATGTATTGGCTTCACAAATGGTAAAACCACCATCTTCCTTGAAAAGCAAATCAATACCAGCAATCTGAATATTAAGAACTTCGGCTGTTTTAATGGCAAGCTCCTCTGTTTCCTTATCAAGCTTGAACTCATTCACTGAGCCACCTTGCGAGAAATTGGCCTTAAATCCTCCAGGCTTTGCACGACGCTCCATACAGGCCAATACTTTGCCATCGACAATAAAGACACGCAAATCGCGCCCCTTACTGACAGCGATATATTTTTGGAAGATCAGCTGAATATCGGGATTAGTTTCCTCAATCAAATTCATTAGATCATGAAAGGCTTCATCGGATTCAATAAGAAACACACCTGTGCCGTTTACACCGAGCAGTGTTTTAACGACCACAGGAAATCCGATATGTTCCTTAATCAATTCAAAATCAACAGGGAATTTAGCCAACATCGTTGACGGGGTTGGTAACCCTTTTGCTGCCAGAATCTGATGTGTGTGCATTTTATCGGCAACAGCCTCAATACAGGCGGAATCATTGTAGACGTGCACGCCCATTTGCTCCAACTGGCGAATAACGGCCAGTGAGAAATACCCATTTTCAACCGGCGGGGTACGCGGTAGTAAAAAGTCAGGCAGTTCTTGCGGCTTACCATTAATAAGAACAGTATCGCGCTCCTCATCATTCACAAGCAGGTCAAATTGCTCGGGCGCAAAAACCTTAACATCAACACCCATCTCACGACCGATGGTCATAAAACGTCTGATTTCGTAGGCCTCATTTGTGGGAGCTTCGATATCTTCAGAAAATAAAATCCAAACCTTCATAGGTCTCCAATTATGCTATTGTCACGCATTCGGCGACACCCTATATGAAGAAAAATAAATATTCAATCATATATCGCCTTATGATTTTCAGCCTGTGAACCAAAAGACTTTATCACCTATCATTAGGTAATTTGAAAAAAATGAAACATTTTCTGAAGATTTTTCAAAAGAAACCTTTTAAAAAGATTGAACTTTTATATAAACATCTGTAAGCACATAAAACTTGAAGTTGTCTGTTGTAAATTAACAGTTTCTAATAATAACGTTACGCATCAAAGCGTAAATAAAGAATGCTTTAAAGGAGCACCCATTTCAATGAGCCAGCAAGCCCATAAATATCACGAAGCTGAAACTAAATCTGAAGGCGAAAAAAGACGCCGTGGGCGCCCAAGAAGCCAGACTTCTAAAAAGTCTGTTTTGGACGCAACAAACAGACTTCTCCTCCACAGCTCTGTTCAGGACCTCTCCATTGAAGGGATTGCCAAAAAGGCAGGCGTTGGAAAAACGACTATTTACAGATGGTGGCCTAATAAAGTGGCGATTGTCTTGGATGCGCTTGTGTCACAAATGGGTAATATTACGCCTCTTCCAACAACAGCCTCGAAAGCCGAAGCCGTTGAAAAGCAACTTGAGCGTTTTATCCGTTTGCTTAAGGGCAAAAACGGTAAAATCGTTATCGAAGCTATGGCCGAGGCCCAATCTGATGAGGAAAGCCTGACTGTCTTTTATGAACGCTTTATGTTGCAGCACGAAAAGATTTTGGCTGACCTTATTGAAGCCGGTAAGCTATCAGGCGAATTTCGTAAGGATTTAGACACGTCTTTGGCGGTTGACATGATTTACGGCTCAATTGTGTACCGTTTGATGAGTGGTGCAGAGACTTTGGATGATACCTTTACAAAAAACATGCCCGTTGAGGCGCTGTTTATTTTAAAGGCCTAAAATATCTTATGTCTTGCTTTGCGCGCCTTGCGCGCGTTATTGTCAAAGCACTTCGAAGAACTTTATATTTAGAAAGCCATAAAAGCCTATGAACTCACTGCATATCGATCAAATGTTTTCCCGCATTTACGAAGATGCTTTGAGTTATTTTTCGCGCACATTTTCAGTTGCTGAAAACTGGACACAGATTGTTCTTATCATATTGGCATTTTTGATTGGCTGGGCCATTCGCAAACGTGTCGCCCCGCAACTTGTTTCGCGTATTGACCGAAGCGGCATGCATTTCCGTTTACGTCAAACGTTGAAAAGCCTGACAAAACTTATTTTACCAATATCTGCCTTTCTTATATTAGGCGTATTCTTACAACTAAGTAAAAATGAGGTCCTGACTTTCGACATGAAATTGGCCTCTGCGGCCACAAACTTGCTGATGGCATGGATTGTTATTCGTGCGGCCTCACAGCTTATTCAAAATACCTTTATGCGCCAAACTGTTGCACTTATTGCATGGATCATTGCCGCCCTTAACATTATTGGCGTTATGGATGAAACAACAAATGCGCTTGATTCATTTGGATTTTCAATTGGCGAAGGACGTATAACTGCACTGGCTGTAATTAAGGCCATACTGCTCATTTTTGCACTTCTTTATGCGGCCATTTTCTTAAGTAAGATTACAGAACGTCGCTTAGCAAAGGTCAACAGCTTAACACCCGCCTCACGTGTTTTGATATCGAAAATCGCGCGCGTACTTTTTATTATTATTGCGCTTCTTATTGGTGTAACAACCGCAGGTGTGGATTTATCTGTCCTAGCTGTCTTCTCTGGTGCGCTTGGTTTGGGTATTGGTTTTGGTTTGCAAAAGGGTGTTTCCAACCTCTTTAGCGGTATTTTGCTTCTCATGGATAATTCGATTAATCCAGGGGATGTCATTGAAATTGAAAATGGTATTGGCGGGAACAGCACCTTTGGATGGGTACAACACATGGGCGCGCGCTTTACCGAAATTGTGACACGCGACAACAAATCCTTCCTTATTCCAAACGAGGATTTCATCACACAACAAGTTGTGAACTGGTCACACGGCGATACGCTTGTGCGCATGGAGGTCGAATTCGGTGTCCATTATGATTCAGACCCACATGAAGTGACACGCGTAGCCATCGAAGCAGCGGCCAAACCAGAGCGTGTCGTCGAAAGTCAAAAACCCGTTTGCTGGATTAGTGGCTTTGGTGATAGCTCAATAGATTTCAAACTTCGCTTCTGGATTGAAGATGCACAAAACGGTGTCTCCAATATTAAGGGACAGGTTTTCCTAGAATTATGGGATGCGTTCAAAGCCAACGGCATTAAAATTCCTTATCCGCATCGCGAGGTTTTTGTGCATGATGCTGAACCGCCACAAAAACAGGAACAATCCGCATAAAAAAAGCGCCAAAAGGCGCTTTTCTTTTTTCTATATTCTTTGGCTAACTAGCCTTCAGCGTTTAAAACTGAAGCAACTGAATTCATAACAGCACCGATACGAACAGCGGCTTGAATATGATCTTTGCTCATGCCTGATTTGTTCAAAACAGCCTCATGCGCATCAATACACATGCCACATCCATTTTGCGCAGAAACAGCCAATGACCAGAGTTCAAAGTCGATTTTATCAACGCCTGGATTACCAATCACATTCATGCGCAATTTTGCAGGCATGTTAATGTAATCTTTGCTCGTTGCCATATGTGTGAAGCGATAATAAATATTATTCATTGCCATGATGGCCGCGGCAGCTTTGGCTGCATCAACAGCCTCAGCACTTAAATAATCCAACACTTCTTCTTCAATCTCTTTTATAAGGCGCGCATTACCTGTGTTAATCGCGCAGGCATAAAAACAACCCCATTTCTGCTGGTCTGTTAGCCCTTCTTCATTGGCAAGGCCAGAGATATTCAATTTGACGTCCTTGGCGTAATCAGGCATTGCTGATTTCAAATTATCAATACTCATAAAAAGTCTCCTTCTCGTTCATCTTTCATAAAAAAGGCGACATAAACGCCGCCTTTTTCAAATTATGTGTACGCAAACTATGCGGCAATATCGTTTGCAATTGCTGATGCATCGATAGTATCTCCGCCAACAGGACGATTACATGCGCATAGCTCATCTGATTGCAACGCATCAAGAATACGCAATGTTTCCTTTGGATTACGGCCGACATTCAAGCCGTTAACAGATACATGTTGAATGACATTATGTGGATCAACGATGTATGTAGCACGATAAGCAACGCCTGAATCTTCACGAATGCCGAGATTATCAATGAGTGAACCATTTGTGTCTGCAAAGCTCCACTGTGTTAGCTTTGCCAAATCAGGGTGCTCACGGCGCCAGGCCAACTTACAAAATTCATTATCTGTGCTACCGCCCATAACAACTGCATCACGGTCAGCAAAATCTTCGTTCATTTTTGCAAATTCAGCAATTTCTGTTGGGCAAATAAATGTGAAATCCTTTGGGTAAAAGAAAATAACTTTCCACTTACCTTCGAAGCTTTTCTCTGTAATTGTTTCAAATGCGCTCTCGCCATTTTCTTCGTGTTTCATGAAGCCTGGTTTTACACCTGTGACTTCAAATTCTGGGAGTGTATCTCCAATACCTAACATAATGTCTCTCCTTGTAAGGGTCTAAATAATTAATGTGTATTCAATGTGGGTGATTCACATATAAAAATCAAACAAGTAATAAAAATAGCTTCTATATATATTTTATATAGATATAAATTTCATTAACCAGTATTATAAATATATGTTTAAACCCACGATTAAACACATAGAATATTTTCTAGAGCTTTCAAATACGCTCTCCTTCTCGCGTGCCGCTGAAAATCTCTTTATTACACAATCAGCTCTCTCAAATGCAATACAGGACCTAGAGAGTGGTCTCGCCATTTCACTTTTTGAACGCAGTAGCCGCCGCGTGTTTCTGACAAGCGAAGGGCAGACAATAAAGAAGAAGTTTCAACCTCTTATACAGGACTACTCAAAAATTCTGCATGAAATAGAAGGGCTATCAAATACAGGGCTATCAAATATTCGCTTAGGAATTATACCCACCATCGCACCTTATGTACTTGGCGATCTTTTGAAAAAGACGAAGCAGCAGTCTCCCAATACACGTCTAACAATTACGGAAGGGCTCACAAAGGTTGTTTTAGAACAATTAGATAATAATGAAATCGATATTGGCCTCATTGCCCTGCCCTATCCACTAAAGAGCGCGTACCAAACAAAAGTTTTGTTTGATGACCCGCTTTATTTGGCTATTTCAAAAGAAAAATCAAAAAATATGCCACACACGTTAGATGCAGAAAACCTTAAAGAACAACAGCTACTTCTTCTTGAGGACGGTCATTGCTTGAGGGATCAAGCAATCCAATCCTGCCAACTAAGCATGAACCAGATTCAAACAGGATTTAAAGGCACATCACTAGCGACTGTTCTTTCTCTCGTCGCCCAAGGCGAGGGAACATCGCTTGTACCTGAAATGTTTGTATTGTATAATAAAGACAGTGAACTGGATGTAAATTTTATACCCCTTTCATCACCTACACCACTGCGTACTATTGCCCTTGTTTGGGCATATCCGTTCTCTAAAAATAAAGCCGAATTTCTAGCTAAGATTGTAACAGACATTTTACAATAATTTTATGTAAAATTAATCTCTTTTGTGCTATTCTAAAGTATGCAAAATAATATTTTTTATGTTTATTTTCAATTATTTAGATAATTGTGCATAAGTAGAGCATCGTAATAATTTGTTAATAATTACTTGTTAAAATGAATAGTAAGTAACATTGGATAGGAGATCCGCGTGACCATTTACACTTTGACATTTGATATTTCAGGCGTCTTTTCAGGGCCACCTCCAAAACTCTCCATTATCTATGGTGGGACGAAGATTGGTGTGACTTATGTGGACACAGCTTCCTCTACAATGTCGTTTCAAATTGATAGTGAAAAACCGATTAATCATTCCCTGTTGCGCTTTTATTCAATCAAGGCACATGGGTCAGAAGACGATCTCATTAACATTTCGAATATCCGAATCAATGATAATCCGATTGATATGACGTCCTTGTCACATAACAAGGGCAGTTCTTCCGATGCGTCTACCCTTACACTTACGCAGGGCAGTTATGCAGATTTCAATGCTGTTGATACTATAGATAACGATGCCCCTCCACCACCCGAAACCTTTGCCTCTATTGATGGTGATAACGCCAATAACAAGATTTACGGAACCGATGTTGCCGATGTTATTAATGGTTATGGCGGGAATGACAAAATCATTGCCAAAGATGGTAATGATACTGTGAACGGTGGTGATGGCGCTGATGTGATTGCTGGCCAAAATGGTGCTGATATTTTGAACGGCGATGCTGGTAACGATATAATCTATGGTAATGACGGTGCCGACACTATTAATGGTGGTGATGATGATGACCGTCTTTATGGTCATGAGGGTGTTGACACAATCCATGGTGATGCAGGGAATGACCGTATCTGGGGTGGTTCGGATAATGACTTTCTCTATGGCGATGATGGTGACGATTCATTAAGCGGTGAATTGGGTAATGACCAGCTCTTTGGTGGACTTGGAAATGACCAACTCTTTGGTGGTGACGGAAATGACATACTCCGTGGTGGCGATGGTGACGACCGCCTTCTTGGTAATAATGGAGACGACACAATTTATGGAGATGCTGGTGCTGACAACATCGACGGACAGCTAGGTAATGATGATGTTTACGGTGGCGATGGTGATGACAGAATAGACGGCGAACAAGGTAATGACACTTTGCGCGGTGAAGCTGGCAATGACACAATTATGGGCGGTTTAGGCTCGGACGTCATTTCTGGTGGTGATGGTAACGACATTATCCATGGTGGCGGTGTATCTTCATACGACCAGTATGTAATCAGAGAGAACTCCGCATGGGGTCGTGCAGGTGTTTGGTATTCAGAAGCCACAAATAGTTTTTACAGATATGTTAGCGGCACAGCTAATCACGCAACAGCCGTTGCTGACGCAGAAAGTTCATTATTGAACGGTGTAGCTGGTCATATTGTCAATATTACATCTCAGGCAGAGAATGACTTTGTAACCAATATGATTTCTGGAAATATCTGGATTAATGTTGATGACACTGTTGCCGAAGGTGAATGGATGTATAGCTCAGGTAACGAAGCTGGTGTAGTGTTTTACTCTGCCGTGAATGGAACTACAGGTGCTGCTTACACTAACTGGAATGGTGGCGAACCAAATGATTATGGCGCGGGTGAGGATTTTGCAGAAATGCGTCCTGATGGTCTGTGGAATGATAACACAGGTACCCGTGGCTATGTAATCGAATGGGACGGCGAGGCTGTGCAAGCTGACAATTCTACAAACACACTTAATGGTGGTAATGGGGACGACCTTATTTATGGTGGGTCAGGTGCTGATGACATTAATGGTAATGCCGATAATGACCAACTTTACGGTCTTGGTGGTAATGATATTATTCGTGGCGAGGCTGGTAATGACCTTCTTGTTGGTGGCGCAGGTAACGACACGCTTGCTGGTGGCGATGATGCCGACGTGCTTTTTGGTAATGTGGGCAATGACACACTAAATGGCGGCAATGGTGATGATATACTTTATGCCCTTGATACAACTGTCAATACAGGCGGTACAGGTATTTCAGTTTCTCCTGGGTCAGTTGTAACTGTTGATAGCCAAGTGTTTGACAACAATGCACACGGATTTGTTTATGCTGATGTTAATGACCCTGCCAACGTAGATGTCGTTGGTAGCCGCGACACAGATGGAAATCTAGGCGCTGGTTCATTAGAGGTCTTCATTGATGGCTTTAATAATTCAGCCTTCTCAGACGCCCAAGGGCAATGGAGCAAAACAATTACGTTTACTGAGGATTTAAGTGATGTGCAGATTAATTTCTCATATCGCCACTTTCACGCAAACCAAAATGATAACGGCGAAGATTCTATTTCTTATTATTTCCTTGATGGAGCACTGACAACTTTGACAACAGCCCTGGGGTCGGGAGGTACAACAGACACTGGTTGGCTTGATGTAACAATCGATGTGGGTTCGGTCACAAACGGACAATCTATCGTTATTGATCTCGGTCTTTATCATTCAGGCTCTAGCCGCGCTAACGAAGATGCGTTCGTGCGCTTTGACGACTTCTCTGTTGTTGGCCAACAAGCTGACATATTAACAGCTGGAAACACAACAACAGACGCAGATAACTCTTCTGTCAATATTGTAAATGGTGATGCAGGAAATGATACGATTTACGGCAGCTCAGGGAATGACACGCTTAATGGTGGTGATGGTGCAGATACGATATACTCTGGTTCTGTAGACAGTTTTACCGCAGAGTTAAGCGCTATTTTGGCTGCAAATCCGAATGTATCTTATAGTCATGATACAGGTAATTTCTATCAGGTTGTGAATGTGGCTGGTGGCGTAAATTGGGATACTGCCAATACTGCCGCAAATAGTGCCACCCTTAACGGTGTAACAGGTCACTTGGGTACAATTCGTTCACAAACTGAACTTGATTTTGCTACAAGCCTAACAGGTGGTGGAAATACATGGCTAGGTGGATCTGATGCTGGAACAGAAGGTGTTTGGCGCTGGAACCAAGGTGATGAGAATGGCATTCAATTTGCTGATGCTGCTGGTAACTCAGTCAATGGTAATTTTGTAAGCTGGGAACCTGGCCAACCAAACGATAGTAATGGAACGCAAGACTATCTTTACTTGCTCAATGGTAACGCCTTTGCAGACCTTGTACTGCAAGGTGACGGCTCATCAGGTTTCGTAACTGTACCTCAGTACCTCATTGAATGGGAGGGATCTGATGTCTTTGCTAGCCTTAACACAACAACCCTTATCGGTGGAACAGGCAATGATAACCTCTATGGTTCAGATGGTATTGATATCTTTGACTTTAACGATACGACCAGCCAAGACACAATTTATAACTTTAATCACCTTGGCCGTGATGCCATCGACATTAGCGACATTATCTCGTTCAGTGCAGTCGGAAACAATATCGATGATTTCGTACAGTTTACTGAATCAGGCGGCAACACCATTGTCTCAGTTGATGCTAATGGCGCAACTGGTGGCGCAAACTTCACCAATGTTGCAACAATCAATGGCGTAACTGGATTGAACATGGACGACATGATTACAAGCGGAACATTGATTGTAAACTAGATAAAAACTTAATAAAATTTGAAATGAAAAAAGCCTCTCCACCGTGGGAGGCTTTCTTATATTTAATTAAATTTTAATTTTATTTAACATAATATAAGATGTGGAGGAGCAAACATATGAGCACTTACACACTTACTTTTGACGTGGATTCAAACTATTTATTCACAATTCCTGTACTGACAATAATTTACGGTGTCGAAGGACAGAGAAGCTATGAAATTGATTCCTCGCAAACACTTTCTTTTGATGTCACCACAGATAATATTCTCGGAAGTGAATATCTAGAGTTCTTTTTTCAAGCTCTTACGGGTGGCCTTGGTGACGAAATCATAATTTCAAATATTAACATTGATGGCCAATCCGTCGATGTTAACGACTTTTCAACTGATGGTGGCGCGACGATTGTAGGAGATAGTTTGGTTCTCAATCGATCAGAAAACACCTTATTAGATGTCACAGATTACGTCGACAACCCAGATAACCCAGTTGACGACCCTACTGGAGATGATGTCATTGTCGGAACAGACGGTGATGATAAGACTAAGGGCACAAAGGATGATGATGTCATCAATTCTGGCGATGGTGATGACCGTGTCCACGGACAAGATGGCGATGATGTTATCTATGGTGGCGCAGGCGATGATGATCTTTTCGGCGGCAGTGGCGATGATATCCTTTATGGCGGCTCTGGCCGTGACACGCTTAATGGCGGTAATGGCGCAGACACCTTTGTCTTTAGGAAATCTGACAATATTACAGATGACACTATAGACGTCATTAAAGGCTTTAGTGTCAAGGATGGCGATAGAATTGATATTAGTGACCTTTTGGATGACATCTCAGGCGACATCAATGACTATTTCAACTTTGTCAAAGACAAAGGAAGCATCTTTGTTCAAATTGATGTGGATGGCGCAGCCAATGGCGCTAACTTCCAGTCTGTCGCCGAAGTTGTTGGTGTCAACGAACTAGATATCAATTCATTGATTATCTAAGATTGCCTATCACGAGAACCGTTTATAATTTGTATCAAGCTTATTTAAAATGCTATGCAAAATTAAAATCATATTTATTTTTTTATCATACACTTGAAGGGTGAGTTTGCCTCTTATGGGCAACAGGGCTCATAAGGGATAGTATGAGAAAATTTATAAATAAGTTTAAAGAGTTTCAACGAAAAGAAGGTGGCGCAACCGCTGTTGAATTTGCATTTGTTGCCGTGCCATTTACATTTCTATTGCTTGGCATTGTGGAAATTTCACTTTTTTTCGCAGCCAGTAATCTTATGCACGGGGCTACGTCCGATGCAGCACGCCTTGTAAAAACTGGACAAATTCAACAAGACACTTCAGGTGACCCTCAGGCACTTTTTGAAGCAGCCATTTGTGATCACGCCAAGGTCTTTGCCGATTGCAACAAGATTCAATATGAGGTCATTACCATGAACAATTTTGGGGCCTTTGGAAATTACGATCCTTCATATGATGAAAACGGAGACTTAAGCTCCCAAGGCTTTAATGCTGGAGGAACAAACGATACCGTGCTTATTCGCACAAGCTACCTTTATGAATTTGCCCTTCCTTTTGTAAAACAGATATTTGGGGAAGGCTCGTCTGGGAAAAAACGCATAGAGACAACAATCGTTCTACAAGTTGAGCCATACGACCTTGAAGAAGAAGGTGGCACGACATGAAATCATATCTTCAAAAACTTCTTGAGAGATTTTTTAAGGAAGAAGATGCGACAGCACTTGTTGAAGCCGCCCTTCTCACACCTGTGATGCTTACATTGTTAATGGGCTCATTTGACTTGGGACAGGGCATTATGATGAACCAGAAGGCGATAACTGCTTCTCAGATAGCGGCCGATCTCGTATCGCGTGCAAAAACGGTTAATCAAAGTGATGTCGATAATATTGTTAATGGGTCAAAGCTTGCCTTTCATCCACATAGTACATCTAGTTTTGGAATTGATGTGGTCAGCCTTGAATATGACAAAGACAGCTTACCATTTGAATTGTGGCGCGACACACGCAATATGACGCCAAATCAAACAGCAGTCGACAGTACAGCGGGACTTCCTGCTGAAAAGGATGGAATGATTATTGTAACTGTACAATACACCTACACGCCCTTCTTTTCCGGCATGTTGACTGATGACATCAATATTCAAGAAGTTGCTTTTACAAGAGGACGCAGAAGTCGTACTGTAACTTGGGAATAGAATTCTTCCGCTTTATTCATGAACAGGACGGATAAAAATGCTCAAATCATTAAATCTATTTAAGGATTATGTGCGGCAAACTGCTGGTGCAACTGCGGTTGCCTTTGCAATTGCGATTCCTATCGTGGTTGGCTCTATTGGTTTGGCAACTGATTTTGCCTTTGCCTATCTCGTACGCCAGCGCCTCTCACATGCGCTTGACGCGGCGGCTGTTGCTGCGGCTGCAGCCTCTAATGAGGGGGCTAACCTTCAGGCAAAAATTGAAGAATTTCTTTATCGCAACTACCCTGAATCCAAAATCGGGACAATTCATGATCTTCAAATCACACAAAACGGAAGTAAAATTAATGTCTCCGCCTCATCGCGGTTTGATACCTATTTTGCGAAATTTTTGGGTGTTGAGGAAATTGATGTCTATGCAGGCACAGAAGTTACGCGTGAGATTATTGGGCTTGAGGTCGCATTGGTGCTCGACGTAACAGGTTCTATGTCTGTATCACCAGTTGATTCAAATGGTACACCAGCCGAAAAGAACAATATGGAGGCACTCAGGGATGCCTCGACAAGCTTCACAAATATTCTTTTTGATAGTGCTGTTTTCAATGACACTGTAAAAATCGGACTTGTTCCCTATTCTACCAGTGTGAATGTGGGGCCTTATGGGTTGGGACAAGATTTGAACGGCGATTATTATGATGAACCGTTTGTAAACAATCCATCAGCATTAAGTTATTATAACCCACAAGCCGCAGCTGAGACACCACAAACGCCCCCCGAGGAAGATGACTATTCTGGCGCTAACTTTCAAAATTGGCGTGGTTGCGTACTCGCACGCCCCAATCCAGATGATGAAAAGGATTATGAAGCAGGATGGATGTGGGATATGTACCGCTTCACGCACCGCTATGCTGCGAACAATTTCTACCGCCAATGGAATTCATATTATGGCACCTATAACTGGGTTGTTTATGATTATTTTTACGGGCCTAATCGCTACTGTAACAAGGCGCACATCCTGCCTCTTACATCTAATCGTGACTCTATTCTTTACGAAATATCAAAATTTCAACCAGAAGGATCGACGTCAGGTAATCTCGGCATGACATGGGGCTGGCGTGTAATTTCACCTGAGTTTCCTTTCCAAGAAGGCGCTTCGTATGATGACCCGACTTGGAAAAAGGCTGTTGTTATGATGACTGATGGTGACAATACAGTAAACAGCGTTTATGGAGCTTATGGTGGTTACACGCAAAATTCAGTCTCTGTCGCTGATATGAATAACCGTTTTGAGCGCACATGCACCGCAATGAAAGAAGCAGGTATATTGATTTACACAATCACCTTCTCCTATCCAACAAGCTATAACGATGATGGTGTTCCAACATCTTATAATATTAACGATGACACACGCGGCTTCTACGAACGCTGTGCCACAGAAGATAAATATTATGATGCATTGGGACAAAGTGAACTTCAGGACGTTTTTGAAACAATCAGTCGTGAGCTTAGCAACATTCACATCTCAGGATAATAAACCCATATAATTCGAACTTGCATTGAGGTGGTCAATTCGATTATAAAACGACCATGAATTGGACAATCGCAGCTCTTTATCGCTTTGTTGAGATTACAGACACCCCTGCTATGCAAAAACGCGTGCGCGAGGCATGTGAGGCACGTGGCATCTGCGGGACGCTCCTGCTCGCACCTGAGGGCGTGAACGGTACAATTGCAGGCCAAGGCGAGGCTATCCCCGAAATCATCGCCCTTCTTGATGACTGGCTAGAAGTTTCAAAAGGTGAAGTCAAATACTCTTATGCTGAAAATCGTCCCTTCAAGCGCCTGAAAGTGCGCCTGAAGAAGGAAATTATCACAATGCGCCAGCCCGAGGCCAACCCGACAAAGCGTGTCGGTAAATACGTTACGCCAGAAGAATGGAATGCGCTTATTAGCGATCCTGATGTGGTGACTATTGATACACGCAATGACTATGAAACAGCCGTTGGTACATTTAAGGGCGCAATCGACCCGAAAACCAAGATTTTCACAGAATTTGCCGATTATGTTGAGAAAAATCTCAGCCCTGAAAAGAACAAAAAGGTTGCCATGTATTGCACAGGTGGCATCCGTTGTGAAAAGGCGTCTAGCTATATGCTTTCACAGGGCTTTGAGGAAGTTTACCATCTCAAAGGCGGTATTTTGCAATATCTTGAAGACGTCCCACAAGAGGACTCTCTATGGGAAGGCAGTTGTTTTGTGTTTGACCGCCGTGTGGCCGTTGACCATGGTCTGGCTGAAAGCCCTCATTTGATTTGTTATGGATGTCGTTATCCGCTTAACCCAGAGGATACGTCCCATGAAAAATACGAGGAAGGCGTGTCTTGTCACCACTGTCGTGACCGTTTGACCGAGGCACAAATCCATTCTTTCCGCATGCGTCAGTCACAGCTGATCGCAGAAAAAAAGGCACAAAAAGAGGCATAATTTATGCCTGACCTTGACCTCCCTCTTCTCTATAGTTTCCGTAGATGTCCCTATGCCATGCGTGCCCGTATGGCGCTTCGTGTTGCCGCGATTGATTTTGAACATCGCGCTATCCTGCTTAAGGATAAACCACAAGAGATGCTGGACGCATCCCCCAAGGGGACAGTCCCTGTGCTTTTGCTTGCTGATGGTCGTGTTTTGGAAGAAAGCATTGATATTATGCGTTGGGCCCTGGCTCAGAACGACCCGCAAAACTGGTTAGACGCTGACCCCGAACAAACTAACGCCCTCATTACGGCCAATGACGGGGATTTTAAGAAAAATCTGGATCGCTATAAGTATCCATCACGCCACCCTGATGAGGATTGCTCAATGGCTGAAGAAAACTGCATGACATATCTACGCGAGCTTGAAACTTTACTTAATAAGAACAAATTCCTATTGGGGGCGCATCCAACTTTGGCGGATATGGCCCTGTTCCCGTTTGTGCGACAATTTTCATTTGTTGATAAGGAAAAATTTGAAAAGGCTGATTTGCCAAATTTACAATCTTGGCGACACTATTTTCTTAAATCCGAGCTGTTCCAAACCATCATGAAAAAACGACCAATTTGGAAAACGCCAGACATTATTGCTTAATTGCTTAATTGCTTAATTGCCTAAATCAGCCAACATAAACGTAAGCGTTTCCTGCTCAAACGTCATTTGAAACTCAGCATAAGGCGAACTGTTCAACGCACGTTGTTCATCCGAAATTTCTGAGGCAGCAAACATACGCTCGCCTGTGCTTGTTTGTGCAATCTGTGCAGGGCTGAGTGTTCTATCATTATCTGGAAGAACTGCTATTACAAGCATAACGGCCACTACGGAGGCCAATGCCGCGCGTGTGGGATAGGCACTAATCAACTGCATAAAGCGCTGCCAGTAAGACCCGCTTTGAGGCATGCGTGATGTTTCATCAATGATGCGTGCGGAAAGATGATGTGAGGATGGTGGTGCCATACGTTTATTTAATATTGTCTCCAAATCTTTATCGTGCTGCATATTTCACCTGCTTTTTCTCTGCTTCAACAGATAAATAGTAATCTTTTAAATTCGCTTTTGCGCGTGAAAGCAATGATTCTAATGCCTTCAACCCAACGCCCATAATATCTGCGGCCTCTTTCTGGGGCATCTCCTGATAATAACATAAATTGAGCGCGGCCTGCTGGCGCTCGGGCAGCGTGCTTATTGCTTTTTCAAGCTCAACTTGTTCATCTTCAACAATCAATCTTTCATCCTGCATTGTAAAATTTGTGTCCTGAAGTGATTCATCCATATCACTCACCACAATTTTGTGCTTACGCTTCAAGTCAATTGAGGCATTAAAGACAACGCGGTAAAACCAGGTCGTAAATTTTGCACCGCGCTCTGGCTTATAAGCACTTGGCTTTTTCCAAAGCTTTACAAAGCAATCCTGCACGACATCCTCTGCGTCACGCGTGTTACCAAGTGTGCGAAAGGCAAGCGCATAAAATTTATCCGTGTGGCGCTTTACAAGGATAGAAAACGCACGGTGATCGCCCTTAGTGACAAGGGCAATCAAATCTTCATCCATGCTATCATTTAAATCATGTGTCATAACAAGTGCGTCAGACTATCTGATTATTCTGACATTTCCATCTTTTCTTTCATGTCTTTCATGCGTTTGCGCATATCTTTTTTAGCCGCTTCGGCCTCTTCCATGGAAATATCTCCGTTATTATCGGCATCCATTTTGTCAAAACGCATGCCTGCGTGATTAACAAATTCTTCGCGCGAAACAACGCCATCATTATTAACGTCCATTTTCATGAACATCTTTTCACCGTGGCCTTTATGGTCGCCACCTTCATGATGGTCTGCCATGGCTGGTGCTGTTGAAACGGCAAATGCCGCGATTGCAAGTAATGCTAGTTTTTTCATGAGTACTTCTCCTTAATTTGGGGTTCGTGTGAATGTTACGCTATGGCGCACAATAATCCTTCGCCATAATCAGATAAAAAAAACCCGCCTTTGCAGACGGGTTTTAAATCACTTTGCTTAATTTATCTTACGACTGTTTTAGTACGTGATTCAATCATCACATCACCACTAGCTGGCTCGACAACGTCGACATATACTGGGTCTTTAACAATAGTTCTAATAACAGTTGAAGAAGAAGCAGCTTGCTCAGGTGTCACGCGCTTGGCCTCTGTGCGTGTGATAAGACCGTTTCCGTTCAAATCCATTCCTTCAAATGAATATGCTCCCAAGTTGTGTGTTGAGTAGTTAACGGCGTTGTCATATTCGATTGTGTCAACAATCCAGTCATTGTCCAAATCCATTGTGTCAAAAGCCTCTAAAGGTGACATTGCAGGTTTTTGAATAATAACCTCTTCTGTAATTGTTTCAGCTTGTGCTAGACCAGCTGTACCAATCAATACTGCTGTTGCGAGTAATGCTAAACGTTTCATAATAAGGTCCTTTCCCTCGTTTATTGTTTAGTGTTTCTACCCCATAAACGGATTAACACGGGAAAAGTTCACTTTCGTAAAATTTTTTTTGATTTTATTGAACGATGAAAGTACCGCTCGATATCAGACCATCGACCGTTTCGCCTGTAAAGTTACCATAGATAATACCTGCATATTGGAATCCACCAGTGCCATCAGCATCGATCTGAACATCTGTGCGGTATTGATCTTGAATTGTGATTTTCACAAAGTCGTTGATATCAGATCCAACGCCATAGCCAGAAAGTAGGTCAGAGATATCAAGCACATCACCCTCTGATATCTTGAAATCTTTGATACGATCTTGAGACACAAGATCAAGATGGAAAGTATCAGCACCCTGATTACCATAAAGATAATCGACACCCTCTCCACCAATTAGGATATCGTTGCCATATCCTCCATAGAGGTTATCAGAACCAGCATCCCCATAGAGAATATCATCATCGTCCTGGCCGAAAAGTTTATCATTATGGCTTCCACCATAAATGATATCTTCCCCTGCACCGCCCTGAATTTTGTCGTAACCGTCACCGCCAAAGAGCATATCATTGCCGTTCTGGCCAAGTAGGTTATCGTTTCCAGCATCACCATTAAGCGTGTCAGCACCATCACCGCCATAAAGGTAATCATGCCAATCGCCACCATGTAAAGTGTCATCCCCTGCATCACCATAAAGGAAGTCGCGTCCGCCATCGCCATAAACGACATCATTGTCATCGCCACCATAGACGCGGTCATTCCCATCGCCGCCATAAAGGGTGTCGTTGCCTAAGCCGCCACGAATAACATCATCATTGGCGTCACCATAGATTGTATCAATGCCCGCATCGCCATACAGGTAATCGTTTCCAATACCACCATAAATTTCATCGTTACCATCGCCACCATAGATAATATCGTTACCACGATTACCATCGATGATGTCATTGCCTGTACCACCTTCGATAGTCTCCGCGCCCCATGATCCTGTGATTGTATCATCCCCTGCATCGCCATAAATATAGTGGTCGCCCATGGTCACCACATTGATCACATCATTCCCATCACCTCCGCGGACATTGGCATAGAAATTGGAATGTGTGCCATCAATTGTAATGGTATCGTCCCCACCATTGGCCGTGACACGCACCTGATCGCGTGTAGCTGGCACAACAAGATTATTGAGCGTGACATGAATAGTGTCAGCACCCTCACCTGTAGTAATAACACCGTAAGATGCATTTGTAATCGTGACCGTTGAGGCAAGATTACCGTTAAGCGTGATAATATTACTGTAGAAATTATCCAAGGTTAGTTGCGAACCAGAATCATGCGTAATTTGAACACTTCTAAGCTTAAATGAGCCTGGCGCTTCCGCGCTCTCAAGATTTTGAAGGCTAAGTGATGTATTCGCGCGCGTTAGGCCAACAACATCTTCATTTGTGCCTGCAACGTTCAGATTTGCTGTAGTCAGTGTTTGAGCAATATCAGCGTCACTTGTGTGATATTTATTAAAGCCGTCACTCGTGACAAATTTAATTGAAATGGCCGCAGGTGGAAGCCCGTTAATATAGTCGGTTAGCTGGCTTGCCGTGTAAGTTGCACCGTTAAATGAAAACGTTTCAAAATTATCAAGTGTATCTGTCCCTGTTGTACCAACAGATGTTGAAATCTGGAAGGACGTCGCATTTAAAATTTCAAAATTGTAATCCTGAATAGCATTTTGGAAAATGGCTGTGTCATTCCCGACGCCGCCATCAATGACATCGTTACCACCGCCCATTGTCAGAACATCATCACCACGCCCTGTGAAAATAACGTTATTCTGTGCATTATCGGTAACGACATCATTACCATCACCTGTAATCAGATTCTCAAACGTGCCATTAAGCGTCAAAACCTTGCCATCAACAGATATCTGTGTATCTAAATTACCTGTAATATCACCACGCACAGCTGCGAAATTCAGCGTATCAACTCCGCCATTACTATCCGTCAATGTTGTTCCACCGACAAATTCATCAGTAAAGAAATAGGTGTCATCTGCTGATACGGTAGATCCCATGAAAGTCAGGTTGGCGCTGTTTATGCTGCCTGTATTGCCAGACACAACATCCTCAACACGTAATGTCCATGTCCCTTGCGCATGTTCACCCCAATGCGCAACAGAGGTCAAAGGCGCGTTAATGCCCGCAAACCCACTTGGGTCTGTGACATAGCTACCGAAATCAAGCGTATCGACCAAATATGATTCTGTACCGTCTGGGCTGATAAGGGTAATTTTGAGGTCGCCTGCCTTATTATGGCTTAGATTCAAATCAAGCTGGATATGTTCAATAGAAAGGTCATTTGAGACAGTAAAGGTAAAATCAGTTACCCCGTTATCGGCAATCGCACCTGTCGTATCAATGGCCTGTGTTACCGTTTGCATGTTGGCATATGTTTTCTGCTCACCCCATGTTTCGGCCAATCTTACTGCGGCATAGGTGTCAATCAATCCAAACCCATAATCGTGGGAGAAATGCATCCCTCCACCATTCCAGTGTGTTGACCCGTTTGTTTGAAATGTTGTTTGATTAGCTGTGCGCGAGGCCAGTGCCAGGATTTCCTGAACATCGCGATACCCTAAATCAGCATTGGCCTCATACATGAGACCAACAACGCCTGAGACAGTTGGTGCGGAAAATGAAGTTCCACTAACTCCCGTAATATCGCCAGAAACGTAACCTGCGCTCCCCTCTTTATCGACTGTCCAGACGCCTTCAGCGCCTGAAGATGTTAGAACGGCTGCGCCCTTTGTTGTCGCATCATAAAGCCCGCCATTCACGTCCGTTCCCCCGACCGTGATTGTGTAGGGAGAGTTCTGCAACATATGATTATTCACATCTTGATCGCTTCCACGGCTGTTACCCGCAGAGAAAACAATAGATGTTCCAAGACCACCTCGTCCTAAATTGACAAGATCAATCATGGCATTTTCAACATCGGCAAATGTGGCGCCACCATAAGGAATATTTGGATTATCCGAAAATGTTGCCGTGTAACCCCAGCTGTTATTCATAACATCAGCATCAATACTCAGCGCATGATTAAAGCCTTCAATAACGGCTGTCACACCCCCCGCAAAATCAAGACGGATGCCCGCCAGTTCACTATCAAAAGCAACACCAACCATGCCCTCGCCATTATCATCGGCCGCAATAATGCCCGCTACGGCCGTTCCGTGATTATTTGAGGCGCTGGCAAAAGCATCATCATCGTTGGCGCCTGTCGTATCAAAATCAATATTTGTATTATAATTGGCAATCAGCTCGGAATTAATATATTCGAACCCATCGTCCATTACTGCAATACGGACACCAGCACCCGTATAGTCACTCCAGACCTCATCTGCGTTAATGCCCCAATCGCCCGTTAAAT
Source organism: Micavibrio sp. UBA2137 (assembly GCA_002328415.1). Classification (GTDB taxonomy): domain Bacteria; phylum Pseudomonadota; class Alphaproteobacteria; order Micavibrionales; family Micavibrionaceae; genus UBA2137. Next base: position 661,471 of record DCXL01000004.1, read on the forward strand.
GCCATTGGTAATAGCCACTCGCAGGGTCAAGCGAAGGATCAGAGGGAATACCCTGAACATGCGTCTCTGGAGAGGTTTGAATAAACGTTTCTGATGTATAGTTATCTACGAGAACAACAGGATTCGCGGAATGCAAGAGGTAATTGACGACATCTCTGTCATCAATAACGGCGTTCTCTTCGATTGTCAGGTCGCCCTGCACAAGCGTTTCGGATAAAGTTGTCACAAATCCCTACTTTTCATCAATTTTTGTTTAAAAACAAATCCCTACATATTATTTGAACATAGAAAGATTACCGACTTATTAAGGTTTTGAAATTTAATTTCCCCTATGATGACAGCGCCATTTTTCGAAAAACATTGCTTTTAAAGCCCATTTATGCAAATTTATGTAAACAATTTAATTGAAACGGGTCACAAAAGGCCCTTTGCTCCTGTTTTTAAAGGATTTTTCTGTGTTAAAAACTGTTGCCGCTAGCGTATTTTCACTGTCTTTAATGGCTTGCAGTATCCCTGAAGAGGATTCAAAGGCTCAAGATGAGAGCCCTACCGCATTATCACAACGAACAAACACACCGAATTTAGAGCTAAATACAGACGAAAGTGGACTTTCTGAGGCAGAATCAGGCACTGAAGACGAAATTGAAGCACTTGCCGAGGAAAGCGACGACGAAAGTTTAGACGAAACTGAGCCTGTCGTCGATAACACCGAACAAGAAGAGCCTGGCATTTTAGAGGTTATTAAAGAGCGTCTCATGCCAAGCAGTCCCCAAGAGACCATATCACAAGAACAGGAAGCGTCTGCCCCCTCTAACGAAGCAGAATTAGCCGAAAAAGACACCGAAATCGATCTTGAAAATCACCCTAGCACACAAATGCGTCTCACTTATTTTTTTGCTGGGTGTTCTGCACTTAATCAACCTACACTTCATAATATCAACTTAGATTTCACAGTCAGCGACACGAGCCTGAACAATCCAGAGTTTGTTATGATACTTCCTCTGGGCCAACAAAGAACTGCCAAAAACCTTGTGAGTGTTTTTCTGGCGCCTGTTGCCGATAATGTGATTGTGATGTCATCAATTCCACGCATTGCACCTGATCAAAGCGAAGGTGATGATGAAACACCTGATTTTTCAGTAACTCTTGACGATGAACAGCGCACGCGCACCCGTGATTTTGTCGAGCGTAGTCTTAATCGCACAAATATGTTGGCAACGGTCAATGCGGCTATGGGTGAAAATTATCTCGTTTCAGAATTCAGTGTTTCTTATGATTTTTCTACAAACACTGAATTAAGCTGCACTTCAAATGGTGGCACAATCGATGCGATCTCACGCAATATGCCTTCTATCACAACGTAATTAAATTAAAGCGGCTTTAAATCCAGATAAATACGGTGGCCATAAGGCCCAGACGGAGGAAGCGCGTTACTCTGCGTAATTTTAACGTCGTCTTTAAATGTTAATATTACACGCCCAATCCCATCAACATTTTGCCCCTGAACATCTGTAACCACACCACTTTTTCGAGTGCGTGGGACGGCATCATAGGTCATGTTTGGCACCTCGATAATCAAGATGCCCTCTTCATTATCCAAATCAGTTGAGAATTTAGCAGCCGCGCCCAAATCCAGCACAACTCGAGTCGCACCGTTAACACTCCCGAAACGGACATTTTCAATTTCTTTTTTGCCTGAAATTGATGCCGTTACTTCAGGCTTTGCTTTTGCGACCTTTTGAGGGGGCTTCGGCTTTACCTTTGCAGGTGTTGGCGCTTTTATTGGCGTGGCTTGTGGGGCAGCAAGCCCATATTGTGCATCAATGCGCTCCAAATCACTTACAAGACGGTTTAAATGGCGTTCTATCACTGAAACTTTTTGCATCTGCGGCTTGAGCGCGTCTAATTCACCCTGCAATCGCGCAATATCGCCTTTAAGAGAAGCAATTTTTACAGCATCGCCTTCGGCCATCATCATTGGTTCATCAGACTTTTGCGGCACAACATCCCATTGCTGAGACGCAGGTGTAATCGTAGTTGGCGGCAACTCAAATGTTTCTTGATTACCAGAAAACATTGAACAAGCCGACAAAAGACACAGAGATGTTAAAAGCGCGAACCGCATTAAGGACTCCTTGAATAAGATTTCAAGGTAAAGAGAATCAAAAATGCCTGCAATGTCAGTGGACTATCTAACGCACGCTTATCCACATGAGCGCTTTATTTTTTGGCAAGCACATTCTGATAAACGCGCTGCGTTTCATCCATCATATGGGCAAATGTGAAGTTTTCCTCATAACGCTTGCGCCCCGCCCGTCCCATTTTTTGGATATCTTTTCTGTTCTCAAAATAAGCGCGAAGTGCGCGGGCAACATCTTCAGGATCGCCATGTTTAACCAAATAGCCTGTTTTGCCGTCCAACACCGATTCAGAGACGCCGGCAATATCTGTTGCAATCACAGGTAATGCACTGCGCATGGCCTCTAATATTGATCGGGGGAAGCCCTCCCAGTGGCTGATAAGTGCATAAATATCTGCCTTGCGCATTAAATCAGGGATATCTTCGCGTTCACCCATGAAATGCACATGAGATTCAAGCCCAAGCGCGTCCGAAAGCGCAACAGTTTCGCTGTTATCGCCCCCGCCGACAAAAAATAACTTCCAATTATAGTCTGTCAGTTTTGAAAGTGCCTTAAGCAAGTTTGCGTGATCCTTTTGCGGACCAAAGCGCGCCACCATCATGATGTGAACAGCCCCATCATTGGGCAAGGGTGCTCGGTCTGGCACAGCTATTTCGGGCATGCCATTATGAATGGCGGTTATCTTGTCAGCGGGTGCAATATTATTCTTAAGCGCCAGATCGCGGTCATATTTACTCACCGTAATGATATGACTGGCCAAAAATGCCGCCACCTTCTCGATAATCTTATAAAGTGCCCTTTGTTTGGGCGGTACATTTTCGGTAAAGGCCCACCCATGTGCCGTAAAGATAACAGGGATACGACAGGAAAAGGCGGCCATACGCCCTAAAAGCCCTGCCTTTGAGGAATGACAAGATACTAAATCGGGCTTTTCCTGTTTCAGGATTTTACGGATTTGGAAAAACGCCTTGAGGTCCTTCACAGGGTGAATGGATCGCATCAAATCAGGGACATCACGGAAATCAATCCCCATATGTTCCAGATAATCAGACACCTTGCCGGGCCATCCCGATATCACAAGCGGCGCATGACCTTGGTTCTTCAGGGTGGTTGTCATATCGCGCACATGGACCTGTGCGCCACCATATTCATCCATCCGTGTAATAATATAGGCAATTTTTAGAGGTTTTTTTGTCATTACAACGTGCATCATTACATGAAACGCGCTAAAAACAAGACAGAAAAAATGGTTATAAAGAGGTTATCATGCGCGTAGCACTTATCGGCGGCAGCGGATTTATCGGCACAGAACTAACTCCCCTTCTTCAAAAACAAGGGCATGAGATTATCATTGGGGATATTGAAAAATCTGAGGCCTTCCCATCATTATGGCGTTTTGGCGATATTCGTGAAGCCAAGCAGATGGAAGACATTTGTCGTGGATGTGATGCGATTATCAATCTGGCAGCCGTCCACCATGATGATGTGCGTCCGCTTACACTTTATTACGACACCAATGTGCGCGGGTCGGAGGTTTTGTGCGAAGTCGCTGAAAAATTGAATATCGCGCACATCATCTTTACAAGCTCGGTGGCTGTTTATGGCTTTCAAACAGGTGAGCCTGACGAGGACACACCCCACCAACCTTTCAACGAATACGGCAAAACAAAATCACAAGCCGAGGATGTCTATTATCTGTGGCATCGTCACGCGCCAACAAAACGCACGCTTACCATTATTCGTCCAACAGTTGTTTTTGGCCCCGACAATCGCGGCAATGTTTATAACCTTCTTAAGCAACTGGCCTCGGGTGCTTTCATCATGATTGGTAATGGGCAAAACCGTAAATCAATGGCCTATGTTGAAAATGTGGCTGCCTTTATCGCTTATAGCCTGTCTTTTAAAACTGGCACGCATATTTATAACTATGTCGATAAACCTGATTTCACAATGAACAAGCTGGTACGCACAGTGCGCCAGGCACTTGGCAAGGGTGACAGCGTTGGATTGCGTCTTCCCTATTTTGTAGGATATCTGGCGGGAACATGTTTTGACATTCTGGCACGCCTGACGGGTAAACGTTTTCCAGTCTCACGTATTCGTATTCAGAAATTTTGCTCGAATACGATATTCTCAGCAGAAAAGGCACATAGTTCAGGTTTTAAGGCGCCCCGTGATTTGGGTGCTGCTTTGGAGAAAACCATTTCACATGAATTCGGCGCAAAAAGCGAATAAAGCTATTAGGTTTGAAGCTTAATTGTGCATGGCCGAGCCAGAGCGCTATCCAAAGATAAGTGAGTATCCAGACAGGCACACCAAGCACCGGAAGCACAATGCCTATACCCGCGAGAAATACCGCATAAAGCAAGATAAAGGGAACAGCCTGACCACTTGTAAAACCTGCCTCAATAAAGTGATGATGGAAATGACGACGATCTGCCTCGAACGGATGACGTCCTTCACGCAGGCGGGCGGTAAATAACCCAAACGCATCCCAAATCGGAAGTGCCAGAATCCAAGCCACTGTCATCGGTTCAATTACATGATATGGCGCTTGAGACAAACGCATGGCATACCACGCCATAACAAGGCCAATCGTCATACTGCCCGCATCACCCAGAAACATGACTGCACGCGAACGTAGTGGCGTGCGCATGTTGAACCAAAGATAGCCAAGCAAACCACCAAGCAAGATGACAAGCCCGACAGGGGCAATAATGTTGGCAAAAGCACACGCAATAACCAGTGCGGCTGTAATCACCAAGGATAGACCGCCTGCCAAACCGTCCAAACCATCCATCATATTCATGGCATTAATGAGATAAACCACACAGCAGATGGAAAAAATTGTCGCAAACACACCAAAATCAATACTGCCATATCCAAAGAGATTGCCCATATCGACAAGATTGGCACCGCCCACAACAATCAGAATGGCGGCAACAAAGTGGATAAAGAATTTGATTTTAGCTGAAATATGGAAGGCATCATCCAGCGCACCAGTGACAAGCAAAATAAGAGCCGCTGCATAAAATTCCCAATTAGTGAGGCTCATCCCATCATCTGCAAAGAACAAGATAACGAGAAAAGGCACAAAAATCGAAAGCCCGCCAACAGGTGGAACCGCGTTTTTATGTAATTTACGGGTTTCATCTGGGGCATCAACAAAATTGATACGCTTTGCCAATTTGATAAAGGCATAACCAGATAATATGGTAACTATTAAGCCTGCTAGAAAAAATTCCATTCGTTACTTTTACAGGCAGTTGTTTGTTTTCTCAAGCGGATTAAAAAGCATTTGCGCAACTTTCGGTGTACTGGTGAGCCCGTGACTACCATGGGCAAGTGACACATAGAGCCCATCCTCAACCTTTCCAAAGACAGGAAAATACGCACGCGAGGAAACACGTAAAGAGGCACGATATGAGGTTAAATCCAGCCCCTCTGCTAATTCTGGCAAAGCCTCGGCGAGTTTTTCTTTGTTATGGACATCGTCGTCGCTACGGAGGTCAGTGCTTGTTTCCCACGGCTGAAAGGTTGAGCCAATGACATGAACGCCCTCCTCTGCTGGCAGGATGTAGCCACCGTAATGCGCTGTGGATGTGAGCTGTTCTGATTTGTCTGTCGCGCGTGCTTGAGAGAGCTGTCCACGTACTTTTTTAAGCTTTTGCGATTCGGCTAGCGCCTGAAGCGCCTCAATCTCATCAAACCCAGCACCAACAGCCAGAACGAGTACGTCAAAATTGTCGCCATCAATATGCCAGCTTTCACCATGACGCAACTGCTCAAGAGGCGGTAAATCAAACCCGTATGTCACGGCTATATTTTGTGTGAGCGCCTGACAAAGTTTATGAGGAGACACACGTGCTGAATTGGGTAAATAAAGCGCTTGGGTATGTGTCTCAATACCAGCAATTTCTTTTGCTTCATCATAGGAGAGAAGTTCTGATACATCATCGGGGTAATCCCAATTTTCAAGCAAGCCCTGAAAGCGGTCTTGTTTATCTTCATTGGTACACAGATGCAATGCGCCGCATTTCTCAAAACCAACGTCATGTTCATGAGAAAGCGCCTCATAAAATTGCAAGGCCCGTGCATAAGCACTCCAATAGAAATGCCCCTCTTCACATCTTAATTTGTAAAAGCGTGGATTGACCATGCCCGCGGGATTACCAGAAGCCCCTTGAGCAGGTGCAAGCCCCTGTTCAAAGATGCGCACTTTGACGCCCTCTTGAGCCAGCCAATGCGCAATCGAACATCCCGCGATTCCCGCACCAATAATGGCCACTGATTGAGGCAGCTCTGGAATATGTGCCCCTGCCCCGCCAAAGCATCCAATAAGGCGGTCACGTTTACGCCCAAAGCCTTGCGTTTTCTCAACTTCAAAGCCAGCCGCCATTAACCCACGTTTGACATCCCCCGCGGCCGTAAAGGTTGCAAATGAAGCTTTAAGCGCTGACAGACGCGCCATATTATCAAACAGCGTTTCCGTCCACATTTGCGGGTTCTTCGCAGGTGTAAAACCATCCAGAAACCACGCATCTACAGCAATATTTTGTGTTTTCAGTATCGTCTCATTCACATCACCAAAGACAAGCGTAAGCTTTATATTCGGTGCAAGGTAAGTGCTATGAAACCCTTCCACGCGCAAAGGGTATTGGGCGAGCATTTGATCAATCTTATTGCCAAAGACATGCTTCCAGCGCGATAGAGCCTGTTCTATATCCTCTGTAGTCAGAGGAAATTTCTCATATGAAATATAATGTAGTTTTAAAGCTGGGGCGTGATTTTCAATCAAATCCCAGAGTGCCAGAAAATTTAATCCAGTCCCAAACCCTGTTTCGGCAACTGTGAATTGGCTCCGTCCTTCAAGGCGCTCGGGCAGATCGTTACCCTTGAGAAATACAAACTGACTTTCCGCCAGACCGTCTTCGACTGAAAAATATATGTCATCAAAAATTTTAGACCTTGGCACATCATCCATAATGACCCATATAGATAGATATCAATAACTAATCAAAAACATTTTAAATTTATGGCCCAGCAAAAAAATATACTTCTTCAAGATTTCGACACGCTCCATCGCACGCCTCCTTTCTCTCAAATCAAATCAGAGGATTATATTCCTGCTGTGAAGCAAGGCATTAAAGAGGCCTATGCGAATATTGAGGCCATCAAAAATAATCCTGATGCTCCGACGTTTGAAAATACGATTGAGGCAATGGAACACGTGTCTGACACTTTATATCGTGTTCTTTACATCTTTTATTCGCTTTTAAGCGCCGATGGCGGAGACGATTATCACACGCTTGTTGGTGAAATTGGGCCGCTAACGGCTGATTTAAGCAGTGATATCATGCTGGATGACAAACTTTTTGAACGCGTAAAGACTGTTTACGATGCCCGCGAAACACGCGATTACGAAGCAGTTGAAATGACACTATTGGAAGATACCTATGATGGATTTGTGCGCTCGGGTGCATTGCTAGGCAAAGCCGAGAAAAAACGCCTGAAGGAAATTAGTGCCGAAAGCGCAACACTCTCGCCACGCTTTTCACAAAATGTAGTGAAGTGCTCTGGCGCTTTTGAACTTAAGATTACAGATAAGAATGACCTTGAGGGCCTGCCCGAAACAGCCATTGAAAATGCGGCTCACGAGGCCAAAGAACGCGGATATGATAACGCATGGCTTTTTACCCTTGATGCACCTAGCTTTATCCCCTTCCTGACTTTTGCAGATAATCGTGACTTACGCGAGAAAATTTGGCGGGCTTATACCGCACGTGCCCTTGAGGGTGAATTTGACAATCGCCCAATAATCTCACGCACACTTGAACTGCGTCAGGAAAGTGCAAAGCTTCTTGGCTTTGACACTTATGCTGATTATGTCCTTGAAGACCGCATGGTGAAAAAGGTCGAGACTGTGACAGAGTTTTTGGACACACTTTATGAAACCTATCGCCCTGCCGCCGAGAAAGACCTCAAAGAATTGCAGGATTTTGCACAAGCCCAAGGCGATTTGGATAAGTTGAAACCCTGGGATGTGGGCTATTATTCAGAGAAATTGAAAGAAAAAACCTTTGAATTTTCTGAGGAAGAATTACGACCCTACTTCCCTCTTACCAAGGTGTTAGACGGTACATTTGCGCATTTCCAAAAACTATTCAAGCTGGATTTTGTTGAAAATAAGGATATCGAAACGTGGCACAAGGATGTCGTCGCCTATGAGGTACGCGACAAGGATACACACGATTTATTTGGTGTGATTTACACCGACTTTTATGTGCGTAAAGGCAAGCGTAGCGGTGCATGGAAAGGCTCACTACGCACACATGGTTCGTTCAGAGGCGAAGCACTCCCCTCTCTCGTGACTGTGTGCTGTAACTTTGCAAAACCAACAGACACAAAACCCAGCCTCCTGTCACACAGTGATGTTCTCACGATTTTTCATGAGATGGGCCATGCGCTGCATGACCTATTGGGACGCACGAAATACAAATCGACAAGCGGCACAAATGTACTATGGGACTTTGTTGAACTTCCCTCTCAGTTACAGGAAAACTGGCTATATGAAAGCGAAACGCTCAATATGGTTTCCAGCCATTTTGAGACAGGCTCAAAATTACCTTCTGCACTTATTGAGAAATTGCGTAAATCCAAAAACTTCATGTCTGGCTGGGGTGGATTACGCTATCTTTCACACGCTTATATGGATATGGCCTTTCATACCGCAAAAACGCCCCCTAAGGCTGATGAGATTGTCGCCTTTGAAAAGCAAGCAACCGATAAATGTCGCCTGTTTGAAGATTATGGTGGATGCAGTGCAACGGCCTTTGGTCATATATTTGCAGGCGGGTATGCCGCTGGCTATTACAGTTATAAATGGGCGGCTGTACTAGATGCGGATACATTCGAACTCTTTCAGGAAAAAGGGCTATACGATAGAAATACAGCCCTCCACTATCGCCGTGAAATTCTTGAAAAAGGCGGAAGTGAAGCGCCCGAAGTACTTTATCATAACTTCCGCGGACGTGATGCCGATCCTAAGGCTGTCTTACGCCGAGAAGGTCTGTTAAAAAAAGCGTCCTGAGGCTGTCACAAACAAACTTGCCTTTTTGAAATGCGTTTTTTCTTAAGGCTGACTTGGGCTATAACAAATTTAAGCAAAAAGTTACGCAAAAAAAATGTGATTTAATTTACATATTTTCTTGCAATTAACATTAAAACTTACTATAAACGCAACATCTTACTAAATTGAATGACGTTTTATAGAACCAAAAGGGTTATTTGAATGGCCATATCACCGGGACAAATTCGCGCAGCACGTGGGCTTTTAAATTGGAGCCAATCTGATCTTGGACAAAAGTGCAATCTTTCAACGACATCTATTGGCGCCATTGAAAAGGGCGAAACACGCGCTAGACCCAATAATATAGCCGCTATTCAAAAGGCTTTCGAAGATGGTGGTCTTGAGTTTTTACCTGATGAAGGCATTCGAAAGCGTGTCAGTGAAATCCGTCGATTTACGGGCATTTCTGGTTTTGATGAATTCTATGAAGATGTTTATGAAACAATGCGTCAAAACCCTGGCGTTGTGCGCGTGAGTAACGTTGACGAGCGCATTTTCGAAAAATGGTCTACAGAAGAACTTCGTAAAAATCACATTAAGCGTATCAAGGATGTGTCGACGTATCAGATTCTCGTCAAAGAAGGTGATACACATTATGTTGCCACATCTGATTACGCTGAATATAGATGGATGCCTAAGGACGCCTTTGCCTCCGTCGCCTTTTATATTTACGGCGACAAAGTAGCCCTTATGCTTTTCAACGAAGAGCCCGTCATCATTCTCCTCAATTATCTCGAAATTGCAAAAGTCTACCGTGAACAATTTGATGCCATGTGGGAAAATGCGAAAATCCCAAATGCGCAGTTTAGATCGGCTTAAAAAAAAATGAATACTGCGTTAGCCCATACATCTTCTCGTTTTATGACCACTGACACTTCTGGAATTCGAAGCTTCAGAACGGCTCAGGATCGCCTATTTGAACATGCTTTCCAGCAAACACTGGACGGAAAAGCAGAAGGCCTTCTTGCACAATATCTTTACTGGTCTGCTTCAACCTATGACAAGCCCGGATTTGAAAGAGGCGGTGATTTACGCCTTCTCGGTGGTAATGGATGGGAACAATACGTTAAAGAAAACACAATGGCAGGCTACCTTGGGCACGATGCGCGCATTATTGAACATGCCATAATGGAAAGAAGACTTCTTCAAATGTTGCCTCAAACCGTATCCCTCGTAAGCTTGGGTGGTGGTGATAAGGAAACATATTTAAATAATGAAGGGCGTATTATTACTGGCTTGCAGGAACTCACAGAAGAAAAAGAAATATCCGCACTTCATGTTGTTGATATCTGCAGAAAATATGCCGCAGAAAATGCGTTTGTTTCTGCAACCGAGCTGGGTGTTGAGCGCTCATTTGCAGTACTTGGCGACTTTATGAACGATCCTGGTTTATCAATTCACGAGGCACGTGGAGGCACGGTTCTTACCTCTTTTGGTGGAACATTGTTTAATGCGCCACGCTTTATTATCGAAGATACAAAAACAACAACGATTGATGCCTTCCAAACTTATTGGACAAATATGAACCAACAATTTGGTCTGGGAGCGCTTGCGCTCGTCACACGCGAAAAATTCACGCCAGAAAGCCTTGATAAAAAATATGCCTTGGCAAAGAAAAGTGGCGTAGATGCTTTTGTGCTCGGTGCATGGTCACGCGCTGTTTATAAGGGTGTTATCACTGATCCAAACTATAACCCTTTTGACAACTGGCGCACAGAAAGACAGATTGTCGAAACAGACGCAGGCTTTGATGTAGACTTTCTCAATGTCGCAAAAAAATCACACACGCTTCCTACTAAATTTGGTGATTATGACATTCAAGAGGGACAAAGCATTGTTGCTGCCATCTCAGCAAAATTTCATGGGGACCATCTCGATCGTGCCGTTCAAAACGGAAACTGGGAAGTCATTGATGCAATCGAGCAAGATAACAATCCCCACGAACTTATTGTGGCAAAAGGCTTAAAGCCTCTCTAATCCGACTAGAAACTCTTAAAGCTTCGTGATACCTTCCCGTGCATGTTTAAACGGGTCTTTCTTCATATCGGACAGAGCAAAACAGGGACAACCTCGTTGCAGAACTTTCTGGCTGAGCACAGAGATATTCTGGCTAAAAACGGGATCCTTTATCCCGATTTCTATTCAAATGGCATTGCCGTTCATACCAAGGAACATAACCCGCTCGCACAAGCCCTCGTGGATGTACAGCGCTACCCATTCTTGAGCCTTGATGATTACTTTCGCCAATTCGAAGAACAAGCCAAAACACTAAACTGCGATACATTATTCTTAAGCGCGGAAGGGTTTTTCGGTTCTCCTCATATCTGGACGATGGACAACCCAGATGATTTTTTTGAGCTTCACGCACAAAAGATAAAGCGCCTTAAATCATTTTTGGGCAATGCAGATATCCATCTTTTGCTCTACCTGCGCGCGCAAGATGATTGGTTTAATTCCTCTGTCGCCCAAATCATCCGCTATGAAGGCTTGCTTGGCAAAAAAATCTATCAAGATGATGCCCAGCTTTTTGAATTTCTAAAACCTCATATGGATTACGTGAAGCTAGTCAACTTATGGCAAAGCCACCTTTCCCCCCAAAAAATGAGCATTATCCCTTTTGAAAAAGAAACCCTTATTCAAAAAAATACAATTCCAGATGCCCTTACACGGCTTAAGCTTCTCGATATTTTTGAAAAAACTGATTTTGAAAAATTGGACGATGAACATATCAGCTTACCTCATGAGGCCGTCTTATTTAAAGCGAAACTAAATCAAACTCCCTGCTCTAAGCCTGTTGAGCGTGTACGCAATCAACTTTGCACGCAACTTGCACAACATATGGGGTCAGGAATGTCCTACCAGATATCCTATAATCTGCGCCAAAAAATTATTCAGGATTTTGAACAAGATAATCAGACGCTGAAAAAGAAGTTCGATTTTGATGGTTTTGTGAGTGATAAGAAAATAAAAGCGAATAATTTAGACGCACAAACGCTCGAAGATAGATTGGTCGCCTTTGATTTTGCCTATCACCTCGCATGGCCAACATTGCACACCAAATATTTGATCGTAAAAGAATACACAAAGGATTTCACACGTAAAAAAATGCCGTTGCTGCACAGTCTTCTGCGAAAAGCAAAACGTAAGGTTTCTTGATCATGGTCGCGCTCATTCTTCATATCGGCTCCCACAAAACTGCCACAACAAGCCTGCAACATTTTTGCACAAAAAACACCGCGGCTTTGCAGGCAGAGGGGTTTTATTATCCCTCTCCACAAAACAGTGCCTATACCCATAATTACCTTGCCGCCAATCTGGTGTTTGACCGCATGAGGGATACGCGTGATTATCTGGACAAGGCGCGCCTATATGCTGAAAAAAATAATCTGCATAGTGTCGTACTAAGCGGTGAATCCTTTTTCGCGATGACATGCTTCTTTCTGGATTTTTATGATCGCAAGCGTTTGCATGATGACTATTTTGAAAATGAATTATTTTATATCAATGCATTCAAAGATATGGTCGCAGACTTCACCGAAGTCAAAATTATTGCATATTTAAGGCCTCAAGATAGCTTTGCAGGCTCACTTTACAATCAACTGGTCAAGGCCACTAATGGGACAACACTTCGCTATCAAGACTGCCTGGACAAAATAAAAAACTGTTTTAACTACAAGGGGCATATGGATTTGTGGGCCAAGGCATTTGGCCAAAAAAATGTACAGGTCTTTAATTTTGATACCTGCAAATCTGATATACTCAGACATTTCTGTGACAATGCCCTTAATTCCAAATGTTATAAGCACGCGACTAATAAAGAGTTTTTGGCCAATACACGCCTTAACCGTGATGTATTGGAAGCTAAACGCATTTTTAATTATGTGACACCAGACCCTGCACTTGCCTATGTTTCGATGCGCGTCTTTAAGGCATTAGACAATAATTACCCCGATGAAAAAGGGTGGCAGATTTTTACGCCTCTGTCTTTTCAAGTCAATTTTTTCTCGCAATTTGACACAGGCAATAAGCAAATGGCAAAGGCGTATCAACATTTTGAAATCGCGACTTTAAAGGTAAAAGAAGAGCCGACTTACACAGGGCTAACAGATGAAAGACGGGATCAGATATTAGAAGAGGCGCGTCAAGGGATCTTATCTCTCACTCACAGAACAGAAATTGGATTAAGACGCTCTATTCACTTGTTATTGAAACTTGCTCCTATTACGAGCACCCCTGTTAAACACCTCAGAAAACTTGTATATAATTTACGCCTAAGATTTAAAGGTTGGTAATTTTGAAAGAGAGCCATGCGCAGAGTAAACCATAAAAACGAAAATAAACGCCTGCTTCTAAAGATGTTTGATAAATATCTTAAAAAAAGTGACACGCTTTACGATATTGGATGCGGAACAAAATATTTTGCGAAGCATACCAAAGGTAAAGTGACCGATCATATAGGTGTCGACCTTGATGAAGGATTTTATGATAAAAGCCACATTGATATTATAGGCTCTGCCTATGATGTGCCTGTCGCAGACGGAGTGGCTGATGTTGTCTTGTCATCACAAGTTATGGAACATTTGGACAGGCCAGAAGACGCCGTCAAGGAAACTGCACGGCTTTTAAAAAAAGGTGGGTATTTCATTTGCTCCTTCCCCTTCATGTACCCTATTCATGCCGCGCCACATGATTATCAACGTATGACAGAGTTTGCTATGAATAAATATCTGAAAGACCATGGATTTGATGTTGTTGAACTGCACCGCGTTGGAGGCTTCTGGTTTATCGTTGGCATCTACTTCCAGATGTATTTGCAAACGTTCAATGTGGGTTTTTTAAGAAAAACACACCTTGTTTCTGCAATTGGTTGGATTTTTGCGTGGCTATTCACGCTCATCCATTCCCTCGAAGGGGCGGTTTTATCTCTAGCGGGTAAAAAGGCCATTAATGCAGCAAGGCATAGATGGACAAATAACTATGTCTTTGTCGCACAGAAAAAATAAAAGGATACACATATGACCTATTGCGTGCATATCGGCTACCCCAAGGCAGCAAGTTCCTTTTTGCAATCGGGGCTTTTTTCTGGTGCGCATCCCGATATCAAGCCACTCGAGTCCAAAGGTAAAAAGTTGGGTGATTACCAAAAATTAAGTGGTGATTATTTCAACAGCAGCTATCCGCAAACACCGCGCACACTTGCCCCTTTTGATTTTATTGCAAAAGACGAACGCAAAAAAATAGAATCTGCGACTTACAAATCAGCAAAAGTTACGGCGCTTTCCAATGAGCTTCTCTGCGGGCATCCTTTCAGCGGAGGTGTCAGCGCCAAAGAATATGCCGATCGTATCTACCTGACATTGCCCGAGGCAAAAATTCTGATTATTACACGCAAGCAAGAGGATATGCTCCTCTCCTCTTATGCGCATTTTATGGTGAAGGCTGGGGGTATCTGTGGCCTTGAGCGTTACCTGACTTCGCCTCAACATATGCAAATCCCATGGCACAGCCCCCATTACTATCACTATGATCAACTCGCAAGCTACTACATCAAACTCTTTGGAAAAAAGAATGTTTTTGTTCTGCCATTTGAGGTTTTAAAACAAGAGGGTGAAGAAACTTTCCTGAAGGAAATTACCTCTTTTCTGGGCGTCAGCGAATTTGAAAAGCCAAAGGATTCACCTTTTAAAAACGCGCGTGATTACAAGGATTTTACAGTTCTTTCCAGCCACCCCTGGATTAATCTTTTTGCGCCACCTACTCCAGCCAATGGTAATTTTGGACAAAGCGTCTCGGGAGTAAGAATTGGCTTACTCAAAATTTTCAAACTATTGACTTCCGATAAAGACGTTAAAGATAAAGAAGAGTGCAACAGAAAAATAATATCCAAACATTTTGGCACATCACTCAAAGTCGCCAATCGTAACCTTCAGAAATTGACAAAATTCGATCTTAAAAAATTTGGTTATACATTCTAGAGGCTTGAATTTTAATGACGCTTCTTAAAAACCCACTCCAAACATTTAAAAACTTTTCGTTTGCTTATGCGCCACAAATTTTGCAAATGGGGTTGGGGTTACTCTCGACATATTATCTTGTGCGGTGGCTGTCACAAGAAAATTATGGGCACTATCAATTCCTGCTTTCTTTCATTGGCTTGCTTACACTTACCAATCTAAAAGGTTTGAATAACGCAACCATGCAATCTGTCGCACGCGGACATATCGGAACATATATTCACGCCGTTAAACTCTCCTTTTTTAGCAGCCTTTTGGGAAGTCTTGCACTTCTAATTGGTGCGGTTTATTTTCATTATCAAGAGGAAGGATCTGGCCTCGCACAGGCCGCTCTTTTCTGCGCTCTCTTATTTCCATTCGCGCACGGTCTTACCCAATGGAAATCTGTAGCAACAGGACGTGAACATTTTGGAAAATTATTTGCAAGCGAGGGCACCGTTGTCGTGCTCACAGCGAGCGGTATTGTTGCCGCAACCTTCTTTCTTAATCCTCTTTTTCTTTATGCACTTTTAATTGTTTTAAGCGTTCCGTCTTTCATCAATATCTGGATGACTGTGCGAAATCTGCGCCTTTTTGCAAGCGAGACAAAAACCTCAGAGGACAATATTGCTTATGGCCTTAAAACATCCTTTTTTCTAGGGTTTCAATCGATTTCTACAAATATCGACAAGATGCTCATCTTCTTTTTCCTGTCACCTGTGGCCGTAGCCATTTATGCCGTGAGCGAACGCCTCGCCAGTATGTTGCGAAGTATTGTTCAGAAATTCCTGCTTGTGATTGCACCGCGCTATGCACGCCTTGAAAAATATTCAGACGATTTAAATAAGGAAATTTTCTGGTTTAGTGCTGTGATTGCTGTGGGGCTTATCATCTTTGCCATTTTCTTTTTACCGCCACTTGTCACTTTTATTTTTGGTGAACAATATAACGAGTCCATCATCTATGCACAGTTGCTAACAGGCGCGCTTGCGATTGGGAATGTCGCCAATTTTAAATTCCGCTTTATCCGATCGCGTTTAGACACAAAAAACTATGGGATAGTGATTGTCTCGACCTCGCTCCTTAAAATTTGTGCCAGTGCCACTCTTACCTTTTTCTTTGGTCTGATTGGCACGGTCATATCCGAGTATATTTATCGCATCGGCTTTGTTATTATCGTCAACGCCATTATTAAACGCGACTATTTAGAGAGCCCATGACGACAAAGCCCCTCATCACACTTGGACTGACCGCATTTAATGCGCAAGATACAATTGAGGGCGCCATTAAGAGTGCTAAGGCACAAACTTACAAGAATACTGAAATTGTGATTGTTGATGATTGTTCCACTGATAGCACATGGGACATGATCCAGAAGCTTGCTAAAAAAGATAAAACCTTACGCGTTTTTCAAAATGTTAAAAATATGGGTGTTGCTGGCACGCGCAATCGTATTATTCATGAGGCCAAGGGTGACTTCCTGTGTTTCTTTGATGATGATGATGAAAGCCTGCCAGATCGCGTTGCCTTGCAACTTAAACGTATAACCACATACGAAAATGAATTTGCCAGTGGAACGCCTGTTGTTTGCCATAGCGCCCGCACACAAATCTACCCTGACGGTACATCGCGCATAGAGCACACGGTTGGAACATTAAAGGGCGTAGCACCGCATGGGAAGGCGGTGGCCAGACGTATTTTGGTTGGCACTCCCCTTCACGATGGCTATGGCTCGCTTGCGACCTGTGCACAAATGGCACGCCTTTCAACTTACAAACTTTTCATGTTCGATCCTGATTTTGAGCGTTCAGAGGACACAGACTTTAATGTTCGTGCGGCCCTGTTCGGGGCACATTTCGTCGGGATAGATACACCACTTGTAACCCAAAAAATGAGCTTTGGATCTGAGAAAACATTGTGCAAGGAATTTGAATTTTCGCACAGATTGATTAATAAGCACGCCGCCAAAATCAAAGACTGGGCTGACCTCGACTTTGTCAGAAAATGGGCAGAGGTCAAATTTATTTATTTGTCGCAGGGAAAAGGCGCATTCCTCAAAAAGCTCATTCCACTATTCTTGAGATATCCAATTCATGTTCTTAAGCGTCTCTTTTGGGCACGACAATCGGCTAGCTTTCTGGCACACCAGTCGCGCTTTCATAAGGCGATGGAGGAAAAGTAGGCATGGTGGACAAGGTCACTATCGGCATCCTCTGTTACAACGCAGCCGCTATGATTGGCCGTGCGATTTTCTCTGCCAAAGCACAAAACTGGGACAATCTTGAAATCTTGATTGTCGATGATTGTTCAAGCGACACATCCGTAGAGGTTATCAAAAAATTTGCCGAAGGTGACAAACGTATCAAACTCATTCAGCATAACGAAAACAAGGGCGCTGCCGCTGCACGTAATACGGTGATTGAAAACGCAACAGGGTCTTTCATTTGTTTCTTTGACGATGATGATGAAAGTCTGCCCGAACGTGTTGCTACGCAACATGCCCGTATCGCATCTTATGAAAGCAAGACAGGGGCACAATATGTGCTTTGCTATGCCTCTGGCACACGTGTTTATCCTTCTGGTTACAAAAAGGATCTAATTGCAATTGGTGCACATGATCCTGTGCCAGTGGGTGAGGATGTCGCCGCTCGTCAGCTTTATTATGGTGGTAACAAGGACGCCTTTTATGGTTTTGGCACACCCACTTGTGCGCTCATGGCGCGCACCGAAACCTTCAAACATGTACATGGTTTTAACGAAGGCTTGAAACGTGCCGAGGACATTGATTTGGCCATTCGCCTTGCGCTTCAAGGCGCACATTTCATTGGTTGCCATGAAAAACTGTTTATTCAATATGCAACAGAAAGCGCAGATAAAAGCTATGACCGCAACCTTGAGGCCGAGATTAAACTGGCTCAATTACACAAGGATTACTTAAGATCTGTGGGATTATACTCCTACGCGCTCAACTGGCCAAAATTGCGTTATGCGCATTTCACAAAACAATACGGACTGTTTCTATTTACGCTTTTAAAGCTTGTTTTGAGACACCCTGTAAAAACACTTTCACATCTTTTTGCAACCGGACCGCAACGCCTCAAACATGAAACAGCCATGCGCGGAGGTCGTGCATGAAGATACTTGTAGCCTGTCGCGCAATCGATAACATGGCTGGCGGTGTAGAGCGCATGTCCAGCGCACTGATGAACGAGATGGTCGCACGTGGGCATGAGGTTGGCCTCTTCACGTGGGATCAAAAGGACGCAACTTCCTTTTACGCGCACGACCCGAAAATTAAATGGACAAAACTTGATATGGGCAATCCTTTTGAGAAGGCTCCGCTATCAACAAAGTTCAAGCGTTTCCCTAAAATCCGTAAGGCCGTTAAAGAGTTCTCTCCTGATATCATTATTGGCTTTCAACAAGCACCGTTTATCTCAATAAAAATCGCAACGCAGGGCCTTAATATTCCCATTATTGCTGCTGAACGAAACTCACCTTTGCGCCTTGACCACATGTCCTCTGGCAAATATCGCCATATCATTTTTAACAGTTTCCGACTGGCCAATGGCATCACCATTCAGTGCGAGGGACATCGTGCGGGTTATCCAGCGTACCTGCATGACAAGATGACCTGTATCCCTAACCCTGTCTTTCCAGCCAGTTGTCAAGCAAGCCCTGCAAATTCAAAAACACCGCGTATCTTATTAAGTGTCGGGCGCTTGAGTTATCAGAAAAGTCCTGAAATTCTGGTGAAGGCCTTTGATCAGATTGCAGGCGATTTTCCAGATTGGGAGTTTCATTTGGCAGGCGATGGTGAACGCCGCGCACTTGTGGAAGAAACCGTGGATAAATCAGTGCACAAAGAGCGCATCCGTCTTTTAGGTGCACAAAAAGATACGGCGCGTCTCTATTGTAATTCACATCTCTTTGCGCTTGCCTCGCGTTGGGAGGGTTTTCCAAATGCCGTTGCCGAGGCCAGTGCGCACGGGTTACCCTGTGTCGGCTTTGCCGAATGCGGTGGGATGAGTGATGTGATTAAGCATGATGCGACAGGACACCTTGCAACAGGCAATCAAAATGTTGTAACACTTGCAAAGTCACTTTCCGCGCTCATGGCAGATGATGCAAAACGTGCGGAAATGGGCGCAAACGCCAAAGAGGCAATGAAAGAATTTGCACCTAACGTAATATTTGATCAGTGGGAACATTATTTTGAAAGCATGCTTAAATCATGAAAATTTTATTTGCGATTAAGGCGCTTGATAATATTAAGGGCGGTGCAGAGAGGGTCTTTGCAGACACAACACGTGGCCTTGCGGAAAAAGGCTACGCCATCAATGTGCTGACCTTTGACCATCCTGATGGCAAATCTTTTTATCCGCTTGATTACGCCATACGCCAAAATAATCTAGGCATTGGGGATAGCAAAAAATCAGCAACACTCTGGGAAACGCTTAAGCGTATCTATCACCTACGCCAATATGTCGTGCGCGAAAAGCCTGACCTGGTTGTTGCCTTCATGCATTCCATGTTTATTCCGATGTCGATTGCGCTTCTCTTTACAGGCATTCCGGTTATTGCCAGTGAGCATATTGTCCCTGACCATTACAAAAACAGACGTTTTGAATATGTGATGTTGGGAATTTGCGGTTTGTTTTGTAAGCGCATTACAGTCATTTCGCGCCGTATTCGTAAAACCTACCCCGCTTTCCTGCGTCGTCGTATGTCAATTGTGCCCAATGCGGTTAAGACACCGAAAAAATTTGCAAAGCCCGAAGGCTTTAAAACGAAACGTAGCGTTGTGTTATCCGTGGGTCGCTTTGCACCACAAAAAGATCAGCAAACGCTCATTGTCGCCTTTGCGCAAATTGCCGACAAATTTCCCGACTGGGATTTGCGCATTATTGGGGATGGCCCTTTGCGTAAAGAGTTAGAGACACTTGTTCGGCAACTTGATATGGAATCACGTATCTTTCTACCCGGCACGACGTCGCAAATCGATAAGGAATATGAACGTGTCCAGCTTTTCGTTATTCCATCGCTCTATGAAAGTTTTGGATTAGCAACGGCCGAAGCGATGTCCTTTGGTTTGCCTGCGATTGGTTTTCGTGGATGTCCTGGTACAAACGAGCTTATACAGCATAAGAAAAACGGTTTACTTGCCGATGATGATAACCGTGTCGCCGCGCTTAAAGACTGTATGAGCACACTCATGAAATCCGAGAAACTCCGTGTCCAATATGGAGAGCGCGCACGCAGTGCTGTTGAGCGTTATTACCCTGAAAAAATTGTAACGATTTGGGAACGTCTGATACAGGAAACAATCGGACGCTAGAACGAAAGCTTGTTCCTAAAACAACTCCATTATCTGACACCGCGCTGATCCGCCCCCATAGCGTTCAATCGTTGGGATAGCTGTACCAATAATATCGGTTACATGTTTCGCAAGAAATGTCTCTTGCTCTTTGGTTAAGTGCTGTTGCCCATGCTGGGACATAATCAAATAAGGATTATCTTTATTCCCCTTCACTGCCAGCGAGTTTCCACAATAATGCTGCACCTGTTCGTGTTTGAGGTGCATCACCTCGCGATGTTCGCGCAAGGAACTGACAACCTGCGCACGTAACGCTTCATCTGTAATGCACTCATCACAGACAATGGCAAATGTCTCACCAATCACAACAATTAAATCTGTATGATAAATGGGCATATCATCAGTGAACGTTTTTGTTGGGAAAAGAATTGTTTCGTAGCCTGTGGCCGCCGCCCATTTCTTAATCATATCGGGATGCGTGCGCTTGGATATGGCTGCATAACCAAGTTTATTGACGTGATCCATAGCAACAGAGGCACTGCTTTCCATGTAAAGGCCCTCATGCTCAAAATCGCGAAAATCATTGGCCAGCGTGTAACGCTTCTTCAGATAATCCACCATATGCGGCAAGCGCTCAGCACGTCTATTTTCATTGAGCATAGGATAGAGATTGAGCGTTCCATCAGGATGTGTTGAGGCCCAGTTGGGAAAGATATGATCTGGACATTCCGGCACGCCTTTAAAGGTCGTCACACGCACGCCATTTTCAACCAGACAATCGCGAAAATCACGAAACTCACGCAGGGCACGTTCCTGCACCACCTCATGAGATTCATGGTCATCATGCTGATAGATATTTGTTTCCTGTGTCTGCGGATTGAAATAGAACTCGGCCGGTTCAATCATCAAAAGGTCGCGCGTTGTTTGTGGGGTCATAGAAAAAGCGTTCCTGAATTTAGATTCTTAAACATCATGGAATAGCACCACTATGATTGCAACTGATGGACAGTGACTGTCCACGCTATTTAAAACCCACTAACGAAAAAAGGCCGCCCCTGGCGACCTTTCCCCTCTCTCTGAAAGCTTTAAATTATTCCAATCCTAATTTCATAGCACTGTTTGCAGCAACACCAATATCAACGCTCATGTCAGTCTGCGCTGCAGCGCCAAATGACTGTGTTGCATTTGGAATATCAGCATCCAATTTTGCATTCATGCCATGCTCGATAGCTGCTTGATGAAGAGCCATTTCCATTGGCCCCATCATGCCGTCACTGCTTGCGATTGTTACGCTCTGTCCTACACCTAAACTCATTTAATCCCCCCTCTTACGCTGCGCGTAACCCTCTTTGTACATCTGCAACGATTGAAATATAGGCCGGGAACGATGGCTTCCCATTTAGAAATTCTATTAAACCTACTTTTGCCTTGGCAAGAAGGCGCGTCAGGATATGCTCCTGATGACATCCAACTGTCGCAAACACGCGATTGCCGCTTAAAAATGAAATGGAATCCTCATGCACCTCTAATGTCAGTGGCAGGTCCTTTGGAACACTCTCGGGCACAACAACAATGATGCTGTCATTTTCACCCATAATAAAACTACATCTTTCAAACATAATCGCTCACTTAAATTGTTTCGAACTTATGGAAACAATCATGCAAGAAATTCGTTAAAATGGCGTTAAGAAAAGGCTCTCCCCATTGATTCTATTGAGAAAAATCCTTGTTTTTCCATCTGATCTCAGCCGTGAAAGGGTATTTAAGTTGCTGTAGAAAACGCGGCGGCATCTCCTCCTTAATACCAATATCAAGGGGTGGACGTCGCTTTTGATTGTAATGTGAAAAGAATATCCAATCCCACAACATGACGTTCTCGCCATAGTTTTTATCACCTTCAGAGAGATCCTTACTATGATGCCAGCGATGCAGTTCAGGCGTATTAAACACCCATGAAAGAACCCCAAAGCGCATCTCGACATTGCAATGTGTAAGCATGCCAATAAAGGCGGTTATGGCGGAGAGCCATTGAATAACCTCTAGGGGTGCGCCTGTCGCAAACAAAACTCCACTTCCTAAAACAATGGAAATAAGCGAATCAATAAAGTGGAAGCGCCCTGTATTGACAATCCAGAGTTTCTTCACACTATGATGAACGGCATGGTAAGGCCAAAGTGGTGGCCATTCATGGGCTACGCGATGCGCCCAGTAAAGTCCAAATTCAGCGACAACAAGGCCGAGCACAACCTGTGCCGCCATTGGCCATTCGCGCGGCCAAAGCGCGTCCATGGGAACAGATACCGGCTTAATCAACTCCGATAGTCCTATCACACCACCAAAAATAAGAATGGCCTGCACCGTTCCTTTACTCGTCAATGTGTGTCCGATATCCGCCCAAATCTGTCCATCAGGGGGAAGCCAAAGTGGCTCGTGCGGCATCCAGCGCTCCAAAAACAGTAAAGTTACTGCTAAAATTAAATAGGCTACATTGAAAAAGATGAGCGGGTGTCCAACCGAAAACCCGTAAGCTGTGATGGAAAGACACAATATCAAAAGTCCTGGCCATGCCGTCCATGACAGGAATAAGCGCAGTGGTGTTTTTTGTCCCTGAAATCTTTCTTGTTTTTGACTCATCTAAATGTCTCTTCTGCCCGTATGAAGGGCGTCTTTAAAACCGAAGGAAATAGTTATTTCGCGCGTTAAAAATAATGACACTTAACTATGAAACTTCCAGACGCACCATGCGTTTATTGTTAGAGAGATGAAAGATATCACAGTTTTGATAGATATCCATCCCCTCGGATATTTATCTCACTCCTGGCCGGTTACCACCCCTCGGTGACCGGCCTTTTTTTATTTTCATTCTACCAAGAATCAGTATGCTATTGGCCATGACACAAACGGTTTTCATTACTGGTGCGGCAGGTTTTATTGGATTTCATCTGGCCAAGCGTTTATGCGAGAGCAAGCCTGACATGCATGTCATTGGGTTGGATAATCTAAATGATTATTACGATCCACAGCTCAAAACAGACCGCCTTGCGCTCCTTGAAAAACATGACAGTTTCACCTTTGTCAAAGGCGACCTTGCTGACCGCGCGCTTGTTTCCTCAATCTTTGAGAAATATAACCCTGCACACGTCATTCATCTTGGCGCACAAGCTGGCGTGCGTTATTCGCTAGAAAATCCCTACTCCTACATAGATAGCAATATAACTGGCACGCTTAACATTTTAGAAGGCTGCCGCCATTACCCTGTGGAGCATCTTATTTTCGCCTCATCGTCCTCTGTTTATGGTGCAAACACCAAAATTCCATTTTCGGAAACCGATCTTGTTGCCCACCCTGTCTCCCTTTATGCGGCGACTAAAAAATCCAATGAGATGATGGCACATAGTTATGCTCATCTTTATGGTATTCCTTGCACAGGTTTGCGCTTTTTTACAGTTTATGGACCTTGGGGACGTCCCGATATGGCGTATTTCAAATTTATGAATGCCATGGTCGCTGGTAAGCCTATTGATGTTTACAACCATGGCAAAATGAAGCGCGATTTTACTTATGTTGACGATATTATTGAGGGTATCATTCGCCTCATGCCAAATGTGCCCGCACCAGACAAGAATTGGGATTCATCCAATCCTAATCCTGCCAGCTCATCCGCCCCCTATCGCCTTTATAATATAGGGAACAACCAGCCAGAAAATCTGATGGATATGATTACGATTTTACAGGAGGAAAGCGGGCTTAAGGCAGAGCTCAACATGATGCCGATGCAGGCAGGGGATGTTGTCTCAACCTATGCTGATATTGATAGTCTTTCAGACGACACTGGATTTCGTCCAGACACGTCTTTGAGAGAGGGGTTGCGGCGCTTTGTTGGGTGGTATCGTGAGTATTACGACCTTGGAAACGGACCTACAAAGTAAGGCTTTACAAATAACTGTTGCTTTTTAAGGGGGGCGCGATTATGTTTTCGCGGTCTGTTTGAGAAGACAAAAGGAGAGAATTTAAAATGGCTGATGCAAGCGTAATTATTCCAAAAGGATATGAACCAACCGATGAAGAAGAGTTCATGAACCCTGTGATGAAAGAATATTTTCGTCAGAAACTGATTGAGTGGCGCTCAGACCTTTTGCGTGAGAGTTCTGAAACAATTAAAGAAACACTCCAAGGAACAGAGCTTAATAAACCTGACATGACAGACCGCGCAAGTGCGGAAACTGATCATGCGCTTGAACTGCGCACACGCGACCGCGAGCGTAAGCTGATTAACAAGATCAATTCAGCCCTTGAGCGTATCAAGGATGATGAATATGGCTACTGCGAAGAAACAGGCGATCCGATTTCGGTCAAACGCCTTGATGCACGTCCGATTGCTACATTGTCACTCGAGGCCCAAGAACGTCACGAGCGCAAAGAACGCGTTCACCGCGACGATTAACACCCCTCCCCGATTACCAAGCAAAAAAAAGGCGCTGGCACGAATGCCAGCGCTTCAAGGTAGGGTGGTTGGGTCACTCTTGTAGGAACCGCCTCTCTTATTTTTCTTGAGTTGAGAGCGTCCCCGAAATCTCTTTTAAATATTCAACCTTCCTAAAGTCGGTTGAGATAACTACTTTCACGCCCGCCACTAAAATTTTGGGCGCAAATTTTAAATTAATTATGGTATCAACCAACTTTAGGCAGGTTGAACCTTTTAAAAAGGAAAAATCACATCATAAACTTGCTGGCCATAACGTGGCTGCTGCATGTCTGTAATCTGTCCTTTACCGCCATATGAAATACGTGCCTCGGCCACTTTGTCATACGGGATTGTGTTTTCAACTGTGATGTCCTCTGGGCGGATAATTCCCGCAAATTCCAGAATACGTTTTTCGAAATTCACGCGGACTTCCTGACGTCCGACAACAACCATATTCCCGTTCGGCAAGAGTTGTGTTACAACGGCAGCCAAACGCAATCTGATTTCTTCCTCGCGCTCAACGCTTCCCTCGCCACGTGAAAGGGATGTTGACCCAAGATTGATAAGATCAGTGTTACTAATGGCCTCTGGGAAGTATTTGTCCAATGCCTCTTCCATACCAAGGAAGGCGCTTAGGTCCGCATCTTCATTGTTTGAACGGCGACGCTCTGTTTCGTTCTCTAACTCGGCCTCGTCATCTATATCGATAAGAACGGTCAAGATATCACCAACATCAGCGGCCCGTTGGTCTTTGAAGAAACTTTTCTTATCAGACGACCAAAGAGAGTTGGCCTTTTTCTCAACAGTTACAGCTGCGGGCATTGGCATACTCACCGCATTTGCATTTGGATTTTGCGCGGGGTTTTCAATCGGGCTCATATCAGGCGCCTTCCCGATATTGGCCAGTCTTTCACCAGCACCACATCCTGAGAGAAGTGAGAGTGCTGCGCATCCGATAAGGAGATTTTTTGTTAAATGTTTCATTGTTCCCAACCTTGTTTAAGTTTTAAGTTAGCGGATTGTGACCTCATTTAGACCTGTGACCAGACCGTTGAGGTTCTTATTGCTTTCTGTATTGACCACGCGGACAAATTCACCACGTGCGCCATTTTGAAGTGCCTTACCCTTGGCAGTGAGACGCATAATCTCGTTATCAAAAATCAGTGTTAGCTCTGAGCCACGCTCAACAAGTTGCGGCAAGGCAATATCAATATTGCGAATAGGGTCGTTTGGCTTCAGGCTTTTCGCCGCTGCCATACCCTGCAGGTCACTGACATGCATCAATGTGCCTCTTGGAAGCGCATCTTCACGCAAGCGCAGTGTTTTAACATCAGACGCGCTGATTATATCACCTTCCTTCACATAGGACATAAGCACTGGGATCTCGACTGTTTCGTGCACAAATCCTGTGACTGTGTAGCTTTTCAAAGGACGGTCAACAGAGGGCGCAAACAGGCTTGCCTGAAAACTATTTGTTGACGGGTTTAAGCGAAAATCATCCAGCTCAATTGTTTGTGGCTCGCCTTCTGGCAAGATAAAGCGGGCAAGATTTTCATGAATTTCGATATCTGTATCGCGTGCAATTCCCTTTTCAAGAAGTGCCTCCTTAATACTGCTTTCGACCATATTTTTACTTGCCACTGTTGCATCACGGCGGATAACGACTTCGTCCAAGACAGATTGTGCCTGCCAGTCAAGATTTGCCGCACGTGCAATACGCATGAGCGTTCTCGCATTAATACGCATTTCTTCACCTGGCATGGGTGTGCGACCAATGACTTTGTCGGCCTTTGCGCCTGCATTTTCGAAAATGTCACCAAGGCGCAAGATGTCTGATTTTACAACCGCCAATGTACGGAGGTCCGCAGCCGTTGCTGATTTCACATGGAACATGACAAACATGAAGAGTGAGCATAGAACAATTGATACAACCATGCTTTTTGCGGTCAACATCGCAATAGCAAAGACAGAGCTTTGCGCTTCAATGTTTCTGTAATGTGGTCTTGTATATGCTTTCATGATCCAACTCCTTTTATAATCTTTAACCTTCCTAAAGTCGGTTAAGACACGCGTTCGTTATATAATTATTGTCTTTGCAAAACGCGTGCCAACTTCATCTCATTACCTTAATTGCGAGAGCGTTCCCATCATTTCATCTGATGTTGAGATAACCTGCGAGTTCAACTCGTAAGCACGTTGCGCGGTAATCATGGAGGTAATTTCCTTCACAACATCCACGTTGGATTGCTCCAGCGCACCTTGCAGCAACGTTCCGAAATTTTCTTGCCCTGGCAAATCAACAATCGGGTCACCCGAGGCCTCTGTTTCAAGGAACAAGCTGTCACCTATTGCCTCAAGTCCAGCGGGGTTAATAAAGTTCGCGAGTTCAAACTGTCCAATTTCCTGAAGGTCTGACTGGTCAGCCAATCTGATAAAGACCTGACCTGACTCGTTAATTTCAAGGTTAACCGTGTCATCAGGCACTGTAATACCTGGTTCAACACGTAAACCTTGGTTTGTCACAACCTCGCCATCACCATTGAGTTGGAGCGAGCCTGCACGTGTGTAGGCTGTCTCACCATTAGGGAGTTCCACTTGGAAGTAGCCTTGACCGTTAATAGCCAAATCAAGCTCACTATCTGTAATTTGAACCGTACCCTGTGTGTGAATACGGTAAGTCGCAGCAGGACGCACACCTAGACCAATTTGAATACCTGAGGGCACAATTGTGTCATCTGATGTCGAACTTGTCCCTGGACGTGTGATGTTCTGATACATCAAATCCTGAAACTCGATACGCTGACGCTTAAATCCTGTCGTCGTCATATTCGCAATGTTGTTGGAAATAACATCAACATTCATTTGTTGAGCTAGCATTCCTGTTGCGCCAATATCTAGTGATCTCATGATCTTACTCCTTCTTTAATTTTATTTTTTATTGCTGTGGGCGGCCCAGTCTTTGGATCGCTGATTGTTGTCTTTCATGGTCATTTTGGAGCATGCGCTGCATACTCTGATATTCACGCGAGACCTCAATCATGCGTGTCATCTCAAGCATCGGATTCACATTCGACCCTTCAACTTGGCCCTGCAAAACAACTGTGTTCACGGCCTCTGTGCCCTGCTCTGTTGTTCTATAAAGACCATTTCCTGAGGGTGTGAGTGATTGCGGATTACGAAACTCGTGAACCATAATCTGCCCTACACCGCCTTGATCTGTCGTAATAACACCGCGCTGGTCGATACTGATACTCTTGATTCCTTCTGGGATTTTAATGAAACCACCATTATCCGAAGACACGCGGTAGCCAGCCGATGTCACAATTTCACGCTCGTTATTGAGCGAGAAATTACCAGCACGCGTGTATTGAATTTCACCATTTCCTGAGTCCACACCAATAAAGCCCGGGCCTGTTAGGGCGATATCCAGTTCATTGCCAGTCAGGCGCATTGGACCAGGTGCTGTAATGTCATACTGCCCATAATCATTCACCATGGAAATAGGGTCATCATTCCCACGTGGATCTGAAATAAATTCTTTAAAAAGTGGCTGTTGCGCGCGGTAACCAGGCGTATTCAGATTGGCAATATTGTTTGCCACCAAATTCATACCCGTTTCCAACACTAATTGGCGCGAGAGGCCTACATACAATCCATTTTCCATGACGTTTCCAACCTTTTCTTAAGTTAACGTTTCAGCCTTACTTTATTGACTGATCGTCGAGACATAGTCGTGTCCCTTCCCTGTTACATATGCACAGAGCATGCCAAAAGTCTTTTTCATTGTTTTTCAATTATTTAGAAGGATGGTGGCAGGTTTTGCCTGCCGAAGTGATGCACATTCACACGTTTGTGACATACGGACTTGGGCATTTTTTTCCTAATATTATGTGTATCTTTATCTGGCATCACTTTATTCGTGGCATGCATATGCTATAGTTTTGAAATTAAACACGAATAAAAGATGACATTTCTATGGTTGATAATCCAAAT
This sequence comes from Micavibrio sp. UBA2137, assembly GCA_002328415.1. GTDB lineage: Bacteria > Pseudomonadota > Alphaproteobacteria > Micavibrionales > Micavibrionaceae > UBA2137. Next base: position 690,509 of record DCXL01000004.1, read on the forward strand.
TTGAATGCGCCAGGTGCACCGCAGCAAGAAAACACTTCTGCGCCTTCTCTGGATGAAAATGAAGGAAAAAGCAAGAAGGGCCTTATTCTTGTTATCTTCTTAATCATGCTGTCTGCTATTGGTGCAGGCCTCTATTTCAGTGGATTACTCGATAGCGTTCTTGGCATTGAATCTGAAACAACCGAAACAACCCCCGAAGAAACAGCCAAGGCCAAACGTGACGCGAGTGACGCAACTGTTACCTTTCTTCCCATTCCAGACATGATTGTAAACTTAAGCTCACCTGACGGAAAGCCACGGTATCTGAGGCTGAGCGTTCAATTGGAGCTTAACTCAGAAGAAGATGTTGTTGCTGTACAAGCCATATTGCCGCGCGTAATTGACCAGTTTCAAACCTATTTACGCGAGCTGCGTATTTCAGATTTACGCGGTTCAAAGGGAATTTACCGCCTACAGACCGAGCTTCTCGCACGTGTGAACGCGGCCTCTCCTGTGGAGGTCAGAGATGTTCTGTTTCAAGAGATTTTGATCCAGTAAAAGGAACTTAAATATAAAGCCTCATAAAAAAGGACTAATGCAAAGCGCCCTTTTTTCATGGTAGAATAGAGTAAATAAAGAGAAGCACCTTTAAAATAACCAAAGAGGTGCATGTTACGGGAACGTTAAAAGCAACTATGAGCGATTCAAAACAAAACGCTGTAAAAGAGACATCCGAGGAGAAGGAAGCGGTCAAAAAGAACGCTGGCCTGACCGATGAGGATATTAATAATGAAATATCCGCATCAGACGAAGATATCGATATGGGGGACGATAGCCCAATCCTGAACAAGGACGAAATTGATTCTCTTCTTGGACTTGGCGATGATTACGCTGACATTGATGATGGATCAGGTGTCATGGCGCTTATTAATTCAGCGCTTGTGAATTACGAACGTCTGCCAATGCTCGACATTGTGTTTGACCGCCTCGTGCGTCTCATGTCGACATCATTGCGTAATTTGACCAGCGATAATGTCGATATCAGCCTTGACCATGTTTCAACCGTGCGCTTTGGCGATTACCTGAATTCCATCCCCCTTCCTGCCATGCTCTCTGTTTTTAAGGCCGAGGAATGGGATAATTACGGACTTATGGTCACGGATAGCTCACTTATTTATTCTGTTGTTGATGTCCTTCTTGGTGGCCGTAAAGGGACCCCCTCTATTCGTGTGGAAGGCCGCCCTTACACAACAATTGAGACAAAGCTGGTCGAGCGCATGATTAATGTGTGCTTGGGTGATCTCTCATCTGCCTTTGACCCGCTTTCGCCTGTGACATTTGCGTTTGAGCGCATGGAAACCAACCCACGTTTTGCAACCATTACACAATCAGGCAATGCCTGTGTGCTTGCGCGCATGCGCATTGATATGGGTGACCGTGGCGGGCGCGCTGAAATTCTTATTCCCTATGCTACGCTTGAACCTATTCGCGAGCTTCTTCTCCAGATGTTTATGGGGGAAAAGTTTGGACGTGATTCCATCTGGGAAAGCCACCTGACAGAAGAGCTTTTGCAAACTGACATCTATCTCTCCGCCATTTTAGGCGAGCTAACAATGCCCTTGGATACAATGTTAAACTTGAAAAAAGGGCAAACTTTGTATTTTAATACAAAGCCTGAAGACAAAATTGAATTATGTTGCGGTGATTTCCCTATATATAAAGGCCCTATGGGGCAAAAACAGGGAAAGATCGCCGTGAAGATTGAAAACTATATTCCGCCTAAGAAGGACTAAGGCAAAGGATAATAGCGTTTTCAAGCGTATATAAAGAATATAAGACTGCGTAAAAGTTAGGACGGGTAAGTCATGGAAAATACAATTTCACTCTCTCTTGGGACAATTATCGACATCGTGATATTAGCGATGCTCTGTGCAACCGTCTTTTACGCTTTGCGCCTATCTGGTCAATTAAAACTGCTCCGTCAAAGCAAAAGCGAACTAGAGCATCTTGTATCTAACCTGGCTGTGAACATTAATCGCGCACATGAGGCCATTTCAGAGATGCAAAATGTTGCCGAAACATCTGGTAATGATTTGCATGAAACTGTGCAGCGTGCCCGTGGACTGTCCAGTGAACTGCAATTGATTTTAGAGGCCGGCGACAATCTGGCCGACCGCCTAGGACGTCTTGCACAGGAATCAACCTCAGGGCGCCGCTTTGAAACACCTGCAAAGCCAGTTGAGGCCGCACCTCAAGCAAAACCTGCTCCAACGCCAAAACCCGCAGCAAAAGCAGAAGAGAAGCCAGAACTTTTGCGTCGTGAAAATGAATCCGAATTCGCCGAAACACTTGCCAAAATTAAGCAGGATGTGGAAGCCGCCGAACGTGACATGGGCTTTGACATGGATGAATCTGACTATGACTTGCAAGATTTTGCAGATGACGAGTATGACGATTTTGACGGTATTGACGAGGAAGGCCGCGAACGCGTTGCAGGCACATCCGCCTCATCACAACCACCTTCTTCAGGTTTCGTCATTCGTGATCCTGATTTTGAAGATTTCCCGCGCGCTCAATATATGGATGATGATAACGATGAAGATGATGACTTTGATGGGCGCATCGACCAAGAATTTGAGGCGCTGACCTCACGTGCCGAGCGCGAGCTTGCAAGCGCCCTTAAACGCCGCCGTCGTTATGACGCATAATGTCTGGTAAGAAAATTCATGTTTGAAAACAGTCTAAGACAGCTTCGTTTACTTCCTATTTTGGTGATTGTCGCCATGATAGCCTTTGCCGTGCGTGCAGGTGATGTTTTAATTGCTGTGAATAGTGGTGCAGCCAATGCACAATCAGCGACTGAAGACGGTCCGCTGACAGCACCCGCCCCATCACAGAACACACTTTCGCAAGCCGTTCAGAATAAAAGTGGTAGTAGCACCACTGTTACAGAAGCAGACATCCCAGAAACGCCAATTGATGAAATTGATTTGACCGATTCTTTTGATAATGAATTGGGTGGCCCACTTGAATATTCTGATATTCGCGCAGAGTTATTTGAAACGCTTGCCAAGCGTCGTCGTGAACTTGATGCACGTGAGGAAATGATCGCAAAGAAGGAAGCACTTCTGCAAGCAACAGAGCGTGAAATCGAGCGTAAATATAAAGAGATGTCGCAAGTGCGTAACGAGATAAAAGAACTTCTCAATGTCCAAACCGAAGAAGAACAAAAACGCATCATGTCACTTGTGAAGGTCTATGAGAACATGAAAGCCAAGGATGCCGCACAAATTTTCAACACACTTGATATGGATATTTTGATTGAAGTGATGGGACGCATGTCCGAGCGTAAACTTTCCCCCGTTCTGGCCGAAATGGACCCCGACCGTGCGCGGAGCGTGACCATCTTTCTGGCTGAACAAAAAAGCCTGCCTAAAGCGCCCTCTGCTAATGGTACATTTTAAATTTGGAGCCCAATGCTAAATCGCAAACCAAAAGAAAGTGAAGAGGAAAGCAGCGCCGTTGTTTACCAAACACTTGCGCTTTTTATAATTTTACTCTCCTTCTTTGTGATTTTGAACAGTATCTCAACATTTGAAAAGCAAAAGGCTGTCTCCATCATGCAAAGCATTGAGGAGGCGTTCACCACAAAGATTTTTAAAGATGATATTGCCCCCTCGCAAAGCCCTGATGCACTACGTCTGGCTGGTGAAGGGCAAGCCGTAGAAACGCTTGAGAAATTATTTAAAAGCAGCTTCCCACAACTTACAGAGGTACGCACAGATACCGCCCGCGGGCGTTTTTATGCTGAACTTCCTTTGTCAGAACTTGAAAATATTATTGCCGATTTCGTGCAAAGAAAGGAAAACGCAACTGATAACGCACCCCCTGAAAATTTCTTCGAATATGTACTGGATATTTACAAAAGGAATAACGCGACGTTGCGATTGGAATTTTATATCTTAAGCGATACACCTCTTGATAAAATAGACAGCACCAATCTTCTCGAACAACGCCTCTTTCTCTCTGATGCAGCAGCGACCTTTGGGCGTGCAGGTTTGCCCCCACAAAATCTGAGCATCGGGTTTGAAGAAGGCGAAACAGGCATGGCAAGATTGATTATTAGCAACGCCTTTACTTACAATCCTGCCTCTCCAACAACTGAAGGGGATACGCAATGAGCGACACACATAATACCTCTTCGACTATTCTCAAGTCCGTGCTCAAGCCGCGCCACACCGTACGTAAAAAACAGGCCTGGCTCACCACCTTTACCGACATGATTGCCCTCATGCTGACCTTTTTCGTGATGACATATGCCATGTCTGAACCAAAGGGAGAAAAGTTTGAAGAGATGTTTCAACCTGCTGTTCAACAAGGCGCCAATAAATTGCAAGGAGCACCTCTGGCCCGTGGTGATTTAGACACAATCACACTAACAAAACTCACACAAGAAAAAAGACTCGACCTTGATTACCTGCAAAGCCTGATTGACGAAAAACTTGCGCGTACGCCAGATCTCCGCCAAGACCTTCTTCTCACACATGACGCCCCCAATAACCAGCTTGTTATATCAGTGCCTGCACCACTTGGCTTTCAATCAGGCTCGGCAGATGTGTCAGAGAAAGGACAACGTGTTCTTAAAGATATAGTCGAGATTGTCAGCCGTATCAAAAATCCTATTGAAATACGTGGACACAGCGACACCTCTCCCATTCGTAATGTCAATACAGGCTTTGCCTCGAACTGGGATCTCTCGCTTGAACGCGCCTTATCCGTTGCAACTGTCATGACAAGGCAAGGTTACACAAGACCAATGAAGGTCACAGGACAAGCACACAGCCAACAGGAATTACTCCCTGAAACACTCACACGTCAGCAGCGTAAGGACCTCTCACGCCGCGTTGATATTGTCATTCATGAAAACCGCTATGACGACCGCCCCTAAGTCTTTTCATTAAATTTCGGGATAGAATCCTGTGCAACGCCCCGCTCATCTTGTGGGGCGTTTCAAACTGTGCAACATTTAGAATATGCGCACCTCTTTGAAATTGCTTGGACTTTTATGTGCCACGAGTTGCCTCTTTATGAGCGCTTCCGAGGCCGCAGAATTGCGCACACATGAAAAGAGCGACTACTCCCGCATTGTCTTTGATTATGACAGCGCCACGAAATATACGCTCTCACAGGACGGGCAAAATATAACTGTGACGCTGGATAATAACGATCCTTTAAGCGCAGATAGTGCCAACCAAATTCTCTCACGCGTGGGAACGCCCGCCATAACCAAAGAAGGCGACTCAACGCGTGTGACCTTTACTATTAAGGACAACTCAAGCCTGCGTCATTTCTCAACGGGCTCACGTATTATCGTTGATGTTTCTGGCGCTCAGGTCGAGGACAGTGCGCGCGCCAAATTTATTGCATCCAGCAAACAAGAGACACCTTCGACGGAGGCTGTTTATTATCCAGACGAGAATGGCAATACACCTGCAGAAGCTGAAGAAACACAAGAAATAAAAACAACTGTTGAGAGTGAAAAAGAAACTGCGCAATTAGATAACGCAACTTCCGAAGTAGAAACAACAGTAGAAACAGAAGCAGAAATCACAACGCCCAAGAATGATTTGGCACTCGATGCACCATATGTCATCTCCATGTCCTTTGGCGCGCCTGCATCGCTCACAGTCTTTAAAGACTGGCGCAGACTTTGGATTGTAACCGATCAAAAAGACGCCAAGATGCCTCAAATTACAGGCCCAGAAAGCGCCGCCTTCCCCACATTTGAAAAATTAGAGATTGAGGGCGGGTCTGCCTTTTTTGCTGACTTTGGTGCAGAGGCTCTCAGTAATTTCGGTATACGCGGTGAAGGTGGCGGTAAAGATTGGCGCTTTGTGCTTGCACCAGATGCCACATCAACGATGATGTCTGATTTTGTGATTACGCGCACTGACAATCAAAAACAGCTTATCTGGAATGCAGATGCGCCAGAGACCTCACTCTCTTTTACAGACCCGTTAAGTGGCCTGATATTTCAGGTAGCGACCGTTGAGCAAACAGGCACATATGTTGCACCCGCCAAAAGCTTCCCCGAATTTGATGTGTTCGAGAGCATTGCAGGCCTTGCACTCACACCCAAGATTGATGATCTCACACTAACTGTTGAAGACACGCGTGTTATTCTTGGAAAGGAAAGTGGTGCCCTTGCCATCTCCTCCAACATAATGCCTGCACCAGAACTTGATAAGAGTGACGAAGAGATAGCAGAGCCAGAGAATGCACTGGAAAATGAAGAAACTGAAGTTGAAGTTGAAGCTGAAGCCGAATCTGGTATCGAGGTAGAACAAGAGGCAACATCTGAATTACTTCTTAATTTTGCCGCGTGGCGCAACGGTAACGTGCGCCAACTCGTCGATATGGAACGCAAGGTGATGGCTAATATTGCGTTAGCCGAAAATGACCAGTCCCGCATTAATGACTATTTGGCTCTTGCTAAAATTGAATTGTCTTTTGGGCGTGGTGCCGAGGCGATTGGCGCACTTGAACGTGCCGCAGAAATTGCCCCCAGCCTTATTGGTACACCTGATTATAACGCACTTCTGGGCGCAGCCGCCGCTATGTCCTATAAATATGACCGTGCCTTTGATGCCTTTAAAATTCCCGAATTTGATGAGAGTAACGAAATCAATGCATGGCGTGTTGTCACACTTGCAGGGCTAGAGGATTGGAGCCAGGCAGGACGTGATTTACCGCGCGATCTGTCTTTCATTGCCGATTATATTCCTCCCGTTCGACAAGAGGTTGCTCTTACGCTGGCTGAAGTTGCTTTGCGCGAGGGACGCACCGAACAAAGTGCTGCCCTGCTTGATTTGGTTGATGTGGACCGTGACGTGCTGACACGTGCGCAAAAGGCGGCCTTTACCTATCTCTCTGGTGAACTGTTCCGACAATTAGGCGAAGAAAATCTTTCCATTAAGCTCTGGGAGAGCTTGGCTGATAGCGGAGATGATTATTTCCGTACAAAATCCATTTTTGCCCTCACCCAACTTCTTTATCAGAACGAGGAAATTGCCACAGATACCGCGATTGAGCGGCTGGAACAATTGCGCTATGCATGGCGCGGTGATGATTTGGAAACACAAATTCTCTATCGTCTGGGTAATCTTTATATTGAGAATAACCAACCTGTACAGGGCTTGAGCCTCCTTAGACAGGCCGCGAGCAATTCCGCCGACCAGACCGTAGTCGACCAGATCACAACGCAAATGACACAATCTTTTGCCGATATTTTTCTCACCGACAAGTTAAATGATATCAGCCCGATTGAGGCCGTTACCCTTTACGAGGAATTTAATGAACTTGTCCCTGCGGGTGCGCAGGGTGATGTGCTCGCACGTAAACTGGCCAACCAACTGGTTGAAATTGACTTGCTTGATCGCGCAGGTCGCCTGCTCAAATCACAGCTTCAAATTAATAGCGCAGGTATTCCAGCGCTGGAGCTTTCGATTGATTTAGCCAAAATCCAGTTAATGGACAGAAACCCACAGGCCGCGCTTAACACAACACGACAGGCCGAAAATGTCTATAACGCACTTGTGAAATCAGTGACCGATAAGGACAGTCCGCAACTGACGACCGCCCGCACCCTTTACGAAGATGTGCTGTTCTATCGCGCCAAGGCGCTGGCCGATGATGGGGATGCGGATAAGGCATTGGCTCTGCTTGCGACATTGCCCAAGAACGAGCAGGTATTAACATTGCGCGCCGACATTGCATGGACAGAACAAAACTGGGCACAGGCGGCAAGCGCCCTTGGCAGCCTGATAGACTTTAAAAATATCCGTGCGGGCGCGCCATTAACCGAGGCACAGGCCAGCCTAGTGCTTAATTGGGCGATTGCGCTTAACCTTGCCGATGATGCAACAGGGTTAGAAGCCGCTAAAGCACGCTTTGGCCCGTCTATGAAGGCAAGTACCCGTGCGCAAGAATTTGAAATCGTAACGCGTCCCCAACGCGATATCTTTATGACAGACCGCGACACCATCAATCGTATTGTTTCCGAGGTTGATATCTTTGACGCCTTCATCAAAGACCAAGATTTAGTGAATTAGGCACTATTTAATAAAATTTCCTTTATGCAATACATTAGACAAGTCATTGGACATTGTAATGCTGGTTCCATCAATGTTTGCGTTAATTTTTGTCAGCCAAGGTAAGATAGCAAGTATTTCTGAAGAAACTGGCTCATCGACAATTTCAATTGTAATATTTTGAAGTTCGACACCTTCACCAAAAGTTTCTGAAAGGTTGTCAATGTCGACAGACTCGACAGATGTTGGGTCGTCTAAATCCTCAAAAGTTACGAATTGCGGATAATATTCTGGCGGAAGTTCTGCTTTTGAACCAATCGGCAAGCTATTATAAAATTTAATTCCTGGAATAGTGTTGGTACCTTTTTTTCTATCACTCCTGAAAGGAAATGAATAATAAAGCTCTCTGTAAGAATCCCAGTTTATAAGTCCAAAAAGCTGGCCAAGCTCATCAAGATTAATAACAACCGCTTCGCCCCTTACATCAATTTGAGATGAAGATTCTGGTAACCCACCCAGTTGTAAAAAGGAGCTTGATGTTTTGATTCCGCGAACAACTTCACCCGTTTTAACTCCTTCTGGTGTGTCAACGGTCACAGTCATTTTATAATGCCAGTCACCTGAAACATATAAATCACTCATCGCAAACGCGGTAACCGCCAGACCAATGACAACAGCAATAATAAAAAGTTTTTTCAAAAGAACCGCACCTTCAAAAGAATTTTGTTTTAATGATATCGCAAAAATACTTGTGCGTGAACTATGGTCACTTAGACAATTTGATAAACAGTCTCGCGTCCTTTGCTTGTAACTTTTACGCGTGACCCTGTTTCAGGGGATGCGGCGTTAATTTTACCCAATGCATTATCAAATGTTGCGCGGATTGTATTATCATCCCATTGCAATTTATCACCCTTTTCAGCAACAAGATGACGTATGGCGTCTGCGTCCAAAAGCTTGCCACGGTTTTCGTCCAAAACACTCATCAAGACAACTTCTCTTGGAATAAAATTTGCATCCGTCTTTTCACAGCGGAACATATAACCTTCTTCCGCAACAAAATTAAAGACAGATTCTTCCATCTGTGAAAGTCGTTCTGTTGTTGGGGTTGGAATATCTTGCCAGACAACGCCCTTACCCTCTAACGACAGAGGAAAGTAGGAATATTCTGGTGTCCAATGTTCCTCGAGTTTGGTCACAAAGTTCTTCAGATTATTAATTCCAAAACGCTGAGCTAAATCTGTTTCGTAAACTCTTATTGGAAACTGTTCAGAAATGTAGATAAGGGCATCTGCATGTTTTTGCGGTAGAACAATGTTAGTGTTTCGAATTCGAAGTGCCTGATTTTTAGGGTCACGCTCGACCTCCAAACGACCATGCAGTTCGAGCACCTCTAACTCATTATCAGGTGACACGATAGCAGCCTTTGGCACATTCTCAGTTGCTTTTGTTACCTCGGGCACGGGATCACCTGGCAAGAGACACGCATACCCCTCCCCACGCACGGTAAACAACAAATTGGCTGCCTCTTCAGAGACACCTTTTAATTTGCCGCGCAGGGCATTGACCTTATTTGAGAGTGTTGTCTGATTAAAGGCACGTGAAGGAAAAGCCGCTCTGTGCAATTCATCAAATGAAATGGGCTCTGGTCTTTTTTCAAAGGCAGATTCCAACATTTTAAGTTCGAAATGTTTCAACTCAATACCTGAATCTTTCACAACGGCTTCGCCTGTTACGGGATGAACACGTAAATCGAAATATTCAAATTTAGTGTCTGTTGTGAGTGTTACAGAGCTCCCACTTGAGGTTTCAAGCTTGCGTTCTGTGTAGCGCGCAACGTTTCTCTTACTTTGTTCTTCAAGCTCTTCGGCTGTTGGCACATTCTCAGCCTCACCATAACTTAAGAGAATATCGTGATAAATTTTTACATTATCCTCTTGGCCAATATCCATATCTGACTCGTCCAGCTTCTTAAATAAACTGCGTGCAGCATTAAGAACATCTTCTTCGGGCGTGACTTGCCCGCGAAGCGCATAGTTTGAACCACGAATGCTGTTAAACAAGACATCGGCACGCACCACCTGGCCTTTATTGCGGTGGAGCGCCTCTAGAAGGCGGACTTCCGCAACCGAAAAGGCTGTCTCTTGCGTATCACCAATCAAATTGTATTTTTGGACGCTGTCACGCATACGAATAAAGCGGTGTGGGCCAATAAGTGTAATATCCTGCTTTACGAAACTACTATAATCTGTTGCATCGAAAAGTTTGGGGTCAAAATAAGACATGTTTAACTTTGCCTCATTTGAGTCTGGGAATATCTCAACAGGCGAGCCTTGCGACAACATGCACGACCCTAAAAGCGCATTCAATGTTTGGAGATGGTCAAAATTAGCGCTCATGAAATTACTATCCAATTTGGCAGGCAACCCATTCAAATTGTAAAGATGAAGGAAAACCTCACGTTCTTCTGCGCTCATAGTAAGTGAGGTATCGGCGATTTCGAAATTGCCATCATCCTTCTCGTCCAATCTTAAAATACCAAAATATTCACGTGTTTGCGGGATATCATTTGCAATATAGTACCCTTCACCCCAGCGCGTGCGGATCATATCAAAACCAAGTCCAGGAACAGCCGCATTTATGGCTGAACGCAATTTAGTTGTATAGACATCAATAATCTTTGCATCTGGTTCGTCATCTTTAAAATCATAAATATCACCAACCAGACGTTGCTGTGTTCTAGGCGTTCCCTGATGCTTGAGCAGAGAGAGCAATAACTGTCTTTGCTGTCCTGTCAAATGCACATCTTTTCCTTCATAGGACATGCGCCCATCTTTGGTACTTATTGAAAGTCCACAAAAGGATACAAGCCCATCAGTTGTTGCATTGTTGTAAACAAGGCGTGCGACTGCCAGTGGCAAGAGGGCCGGTTCATCTGCATGGTCAATAACCATGGCAACACCCGCACTCATCATATTAAACTTTGCTTTCGGGCCTGCATCATCGAGGTAACCAAGGACGGGAATGTCCAAATCTCTCGCATCACTTACAAGTGCATTGATGTCTTCAAGGTATTTTGAACGCTCGATAATCGCGGCGCTATTCAATCCATGATCTTCGTCTATCAATTTATGATTTGGAATGACAACAACAGCATCTACAGGTTCATCATGTGTTGTAATATCACGTCTTAAATCTTTAAAACTGCGGGTGCCAAAGGCGCTATCTGCGAAGAAACCTATCCAAGGTGTTGCGGAATATTCTTCTTTTAGAAGCTCAGCCCGTTGTGGGAGTTCTTCTCTGAGCATTTCGGCAAATGCTGGATCTTCTTTTTCCAAGGCAGGGTCAAGATAGAATAAAATACGCATAACACAGTCTCTTTAATTATTACTTATGACAATCACTCATAAATAAAGAATTATAAAAAATCAATGTTTAACGTAATAATTATTCAATTATTGCATAGACGGGTCGATGAAATAACGAATGGCCATCACAAGAGCGACTGACACGGCCAAGCCTATCATCATTTTCATGAAGTCACGCCCGACAATCGGGAAGACATATTTGAACTTGTAACTGGCACGATGCACGGTCGCAATGGCAAGCTCGCGCCCTGTCAAAAGACCGACAAAAACCCAAGTGGTGGACATCGGAATACTGTTCAATTCCTTGAAGTACCACAGGATAATTGCATAGATGAAATCGATAATCGTGGCAGAACGCATGAAACGCGAGCCTGTTTTCTCAAGAACGATATTCTGAATTTTCCCGCCTTGGAAATAAAAGATAACCCCTAGCCAAAAAACAAGCACCGCGATTGCCCCAATCAAGAGAGGCAGCGGCACCTCGCGCGGAAGATAAACCGCGATATTGGCCATGTCGTGTGAAAGCCATGAAAACCAAAGGAACCCAGTTGAGAGCCATTGCAACGTGCGCCAATATTTGCGGCTGCCCTTTTTGACCGTATTAAATTTTTCATTAATGAAATGCGCCAGTACCATCCACATGACATAGGCAACAACAGCCGCCACACCGTAGCCAACAATGGATTTGACCAGCATTTTTTCAAGGACAACCGTGGAGGCAAAAACCGAGAGTACCAAAAAGGTCGTAGACACAGGAATACCAATACGCGTGAGCAGGACAAGCACAAGCGGGGCGGCCGCGTGATACCATTCAATTTGAACGGGGGGAATTTTCTCCAATCGCCCATAGGATATATCACCCCCATTGACCATCCACCCGTAACTAAGTGTAAAGATCAGAACCGCACTGGCCGCCAGCCAAAGCCAGTACCATTTAAAAACGCGAATGTTTGAGGCGATAAAAGTTCCCAGTGTTTGTACCGAGTCGTTTCCGACAACCGCATACGCCGCCAACATAAATCCGATAAGGGCGTAGAGAGTATGAATATCCATGGGGGTCCTTCTTTCTTTTTAGGGCGTGTCGATGGGCACGCTTTCAAAGCTTTGAATGAGCGAGCCTGCGAGCAGGTTCCAGCCATCCACCAGTACAAAAAACACAATTTTAAACGGCAGAGAAATCATAATGGGAGGTAACATCATCATCCCCATCGACATGAGGATGGCAGCGGTTACCATATCAATGATGAGAAACGGCAGGAAGATCATAAAACCAATCTCAAACGCGCGGCGCAGCTCCGAAATCATGAAGGATGGGACAAGCACAGTGAGTGGCACATCCTCTGGTTCTGCAAAAGGTCCCTTGCCACTGAGTTCTGAGAAGAGAAGCAAATCATTCTGGCGCACATGACGCAACATGAATTGTTGGAAAGGTTCAACTGTACGCTCAAACGCCTGCATCTCGTCAATTTCCTCATTGACCAACGGTTCGACACCCTGCTTATAGGCAGCCTCCAGCGTTGGCGACATAATGAAAAATGTCAGGAACAGCGCGAGTGAAACAAGCACCGTATTAGGAGGTGTTTGTTGAATACCCAAGGCCGTCCGCAGGAATGACAACACCACAATAATACGTGTGAAGGATGTCATCATAATCAGGATTGATGGCGCAAGCGAGAGAATGGTGAGCAATGCAATCAGCTGGACAACGCGTCCTGTGACAGTGCCAGGATTATCCCCTGCCCCTAAATCAAGCTGTACTGTTTGGGCCAAAACATCTGGCACGGGCATGAAAATCAGTGTTAAGAAAAGCGTGGCAAAGGTCGCGTAAGACAGTGTTTTGCGTTTTGTCTGTGTCATGCCTTGCCCTTCTTTTTGCTTTCAGATTTAAGCGTGTCGACAACAGTTTCACCCGAGAGGCCCAAAATTACAAGATGCTCTTTCCCGTCACATTCCAAAATAACGGCACGACGTTTGGCATCCAGCGACATGGTTTCAACCAGATTGATACGCTTGTCAGTGTTACGCTTCAATCCGCGATTTTGGGAGATATATTTCAAAACCAGCGCCAGCCCGCCCATCATGGTCATGACAAAGGCGAAGGCCAGAAAAAAGCGCAATAATGATACGGTGTCCATACACCTTTAATGACTTGTTTCGGCCCGCTTGACAAGGGTGTCGCGCAGATTTTCAACAGACATCACCAATTCCTCGGCCAAGGACAACATTTCCTTTAACTCGTATTTGAGGGCATGCGCCACAACTGGCGGGGATTTCTCAATGCGCGAACATATGTCTGAAATTGTCGCATCCAACCCCATAACATTAGGAATAGTTTCCTGATTTATGTCAGTCAGTGCCTCCTCCAGTTTCATGCGACAGCTGGCAATCTCGCTTTGGAAATTTTCAATCGCTTGTTTATGGGCTGGATTATCCATCTATTTGTCCCCTTTTATGCTCTCTTCTGGCTTATCTTCTGCCTTTTCATCCCATTCTGCAAGAATATCCCCCAAAATGGCATCAAAAGGGTTGGGCTCCTGATTGGCGCGGAATACATAGGATAAAATCTCGGCAATCGCCAAAAACGCCTCCGAGGGGATGGGAGAATCAAGATCAATACGTGCCAAAATCTCGGCCAAATCCTCATCTTGGCGGACTTTTACACCCTGTTCATAGGCCAGTTGCAAAATTTGCTCGGCAATTTTCCCCCGTCCAGAGGCCACAATGCGCGGAATATCGCCAAAATCATCCCCTGATTGGATCGCAACAGCGAGTTGATCCTTCAAAATTTGCGTTGTATTTAAAGGGGTTAGACCATCATCTAGCCCAATTTTATCCTCTATAGGTGGTTTTTTGGGCATTTGGCACGCTTCCTGCAACGTTAGTGGTGGGTTGGATAAAAGTTAATTTAGATAAGGGTTAAAACCATGACAATACAAAATATAGCATTATTCAAGGCATTAGGGTCAAAAATGCAGTATCTGGACGCTAAACAAAAGGTTTTGGCACAGAATATCTCTAATGCAGACACACCAAATTACACAGCGCGTGAAATCTCAAATCCTGATTTTGGACGCGTGCTTAAGAAAGTCACAGGCGATAACAGTGTGCGCCTGAGCACACGCACAGCAGGCCATATGGCCCCTGTTGGTGAGGCTGCGCCTGGTCGTAACCAGAAGCAAGGCGAATTTTACGAGGTTGCCCCCGGTAAGAACGCCGTTGTTTTGGAAGAGCAAATGCTGAAAGCCACAGAGGCCAGTATGGATCATTCATTGATGCTTAACGTCATGAAGAAAAACATCGGCATGATCCGCATGGCAATTGGAAATAATAATTAAGGGAAAAGAGAGTATCTCAACCGACTTTAGGAAGGTTGAATATTAAAAAAGGAGTTTAATAATGACTGAAATGTTTTCAACAATGGCAATTTCTTCACATGGCATGCGCGCTCAAGGGAGCCGTGTTCGCGTGATTGCAGAAAATCTTGCTAACAAAGATACAGGCCCCACTCGCCCTGGTGAAGATCCTTACATCCGCCAAGTCATCACATTTGAGAACGAGATGGATAAAAATATCGGCTCAAAAATTGTAAAGGTTAAGGATGTCGAGAAAGTCGATAAAGAGCAGTTTGTTTTGAAATACATGCCAGACCATCCAGCCGCTGATGATCAGGGTTATGTGCGTATGCCAAACATCAATTCACTGATTGAGATGATGGATATGCGCGAGGCCACACGTTCGTACGAGGCTAATCTGGGAATGGTTGAACAATCACGTGACATGATGTTGCGCACAATCGACATGATTAGATAATTGGGAATTTGGGATTAAATCTGCTATACTTATTAAGTAGAAATATAAAGGACAGGCATCATGGATAAAATTGCAAACCAAGTCGCAGCCAATATTTACGGCACCTCGGCAAAAATTGCCGGGCAAGAAGGCAAGTCTGCTGGTGCAACAGGGGATGTCTCATTCGATGCTATCTTAAAGCAAACCGCCACAAACGTACTTGATACGATGAAGGCGGGTGAGAAAATGTCTGCCGAGGCCATCACAGGTAAGGCTGATATTAACGATGTGGTGCAGGCCGTCACAGCCTCTGAGATTACGTTGCAAACTGTCGTTGCGGTGCGTGATCGTCTGGTCTCATCCCTACAAGATATCTTACGCATGCCAATGTAATAAACGCCCTATTACACTAACCGAATTTCATTGACATAAAACTTAAATTTCCTTATTGCTCTGCGCATGAGAATTGCGCAAAACCGTATTGATTTCCCCGCCTATAACACACATGGTGTCGATGTCTTTGCGCGTCCACATTGTGCTCTGATTGATATTTATGAAAGTGGCGACCACGCGCATATTCGCGGTACAACAACACTTAATCGTGACCCTCTCCTTTTAAAGCGCTTAAGTTGTGTTGCCCATGCGTTAAAGGCCATCCGTTTTGATAAAAATCCACTTGATAAAACACCGTTAAAGCAACTTTTTGCAGCTTGCTCGGTTGGGTTGGACGCACAATCTCAAGCCCTAACCCATGAATTAAAGGGTCTAAAATCTGGCAAAGACATTGACATTCACGGGGTAGATATCAGTGCGCGTTTTACCGCCTGCGCACGCGAGGGGTATTTCCCGATTGAGGCCACAGATAATATTCCCGATACATGGCTGGAACGCATTGTTTTTGATGGGAAATACACGAACGGGCTGCGTTTTGAAGATATGGGCATTACATTTCATGATGCACAAGACATTCGGGACCATAAAGAACGGTATGACATAAGTGTCGTAACCAACGTGCTTTATCACATGGATAAGGACACAGCCATAGAGACAATGGTACATTTAACAGGACAAACATCCTCTATCATTGCAACTGACCCAGCCTCTATTGATAAACATTGTGATGATCTGATGCCTATCTTGTACAGAAACGGCTTTATGAATTTGACCTCGCTTTTAAGGCAGGCGCAAAATGTGCGTCCCGTTTCGGCCTTACGTGAAAACGCAGAATCGCAAATCTTTGCGCATGTCAGTGTCGCCCGCGGGATTGTAGAGATGTGTGGTGATAAAGCGCAACCTGTCGATTTTTCCGATTTCAGATTATAACTCTGTTTTCCGTCTCGACAAGGCGCGTCCTTCCTTTTAGACTGACAAACATGGAACAAAGCGATATCATTGCACTTATTCAGGAAACCATTTGGCTAACCATTCGGCTCAGCACGCCTGTTATGGTGATTGGCCTGATTGTTGGTGTAGTTATTGCGCTTGTGCAGGCGCTGACGCAAATTCAGGAAATCACACTTGTCTTTGTGCCTAAAATTTTAGCGATTTTTATCGCCATTTTCGTATTCCTACCAGCCTTTGCCGCAACGCTCATTACATTTATGCAGCAAATTGCTGACCGTATTGTTGGCATTAACTAGCCACCCCTTAAAGGATAACCGCGCATGGAAACATTAGCTGAGTTTTTTGAAACAGGCGTTTATGTCTTTATGCTGATTTTTATGCGTATCGGCACGGCCATGATGCTCTTTCCCGGCATTGGGGACACCTACACGCCTGTGCGCGTGCGTTTGTTTTTGGGGCTTGGGCTGACATTAGTCCTGTTCCCGCTTCTCTCGCAAATTATGCCGAGCGAAATTCCAGGCACATTCGCCTTCTTTATCCTTCTCTTCCGTGAATTTATGCTAGGCGCTTTTATCGGCATTGTTGCGCGTATTTTGCTTATGGCGCTTGATACCGCAGGGATGCTTGTGTCCTTGCAGGCAGGTCTATCCAATGCACAACTTTTTAACCCCGCCCTTGCCACGCAAGGATCTATCATTGGTGCATTTTTTGTCATTACAGGAACAATGCTCATTTTTGTCACAGATCTGCATCACTTGATGATTTACGGGCTGGTTAATAGTTACGAGATTTTTCCCGTTGGCGCGGTTTTGCCTTTTGATACAATGGGCGAGTTGGTGACAAAGGCCGTAGCAACGGCATTTTACACTGGGGTTAGTGTGGCCGCGCCGTTCCTTGTTGTCACACTTCTTCTTTATATTGGCATGGGTGTTTTGGCGCGCCTCATGCCCCAAGTTCAGGTGTTTTTGCTGGCTATTCCTGTTCAAATTCTGCTCTCCTTTACGGTTATGGCCGTCGGTGTTGTCGCGGGTTTAACCTATTGGCTCTCCTTTTACGAACAAGGTATTCGCTTTTTCTTTGGCGGATAAATGAGGTAAACTGGATTTATGAGCGATAACGAAGACGACTCCCAGAAAACCGAGGACCCCACCCCGAAAAAGATTGAAGAATCGCGTAAAAAGGGTCAGGTCGCGCTTTCGCGCGAGGTTAACCACTGGGTCATGTTACTGGCTGCAACCATTTTGGTTGCCACAGTCATAGGGCCAGTCTTTTCCCGTATCTTTGTGCAATTGCGCAGCTTCCTTGAAAAGGCACATGAAATGCCTGTGGCCTCGGGCGGCTTTGCACTTGTTATGAATGAGGCCTTCATGAATGTTGGGATTGCGCTCATCTTGCCCTTTCTCATTCTTTTATTTGCCGCTTTCATTGGACCCTTTGCTCAGGTCGGACCACTTTATGCACCTGAAAGCCTAAAGCCTGATTTGCAAAAACTATCCCTTGTCAAAGGGTTCAAGCGGCTTTTTTCGGCGCGTTCTCTGGTTGAATTTGGTAAAGGTATTTTAAAACTCTGTGCGATTGGCCTTGTGGGGACATTGCTTCTTACCCCCTATTTTAACGGTCTGGAGCATACCGTCTCGATGCCAATGGGTGACCTTGTGGTTGAAATCAGGTCGCTTGTTTTGCGCATGATGTCAGGGATATTGGTTGTCTTACTTGTGATTGCAGTCGCTGACCTTGTGTTTCAAAGATACGAGAATTTTCAGAAAATGCGCATGAGCAAGCAGGAATTAAAAGACGAATATCGCCAAACAGAAGGTGACCCACATGTTAAATCCAAGCTGAAGCAATTACGCGCCGAACGTGCCCGTCAGCGGATGATGCAGGCCGTCCCCGAGGCCGATGTGGTTATCACCAACCCGACCCACTATTCCATAGCGCTCAAATATGATCCTGATAATGATGATGCGCCGCGCGTTATTGCCAAGGGTGTTGATGAGGTGGCTTTGCGTATCCGAGAGGTTGCCAAGGAACATGATATTACCCTGTACGAGGACAGACCACTCGCGCGCTCACTTTATGACATGGTCGAGCTTGATGATGTTATCCCATCGGAACTCTTCAAGGCTGTGGCCGAGGTGATTTCGTTCGTCTTCCAAAAACGTGGAAAACTTTAAGCCCTCCACTCAGCCTATTGTCTTTTTTAACGAATTTATGGCACTCTTTTGAGCATGAGCTTGGACCACCGCCCTTTTATTCAGAAATATACGTCAACTTCTGTTGATCCCTCACAGGCGCGTTCCCCGCTTCTCGTCTTAACATTGGTTATAATGTGTTTACTGGTTATCTCGATCGTGTGCGGGATGGCCTATGATTATTTATTGGGTATGGATTTTACCAAATTTATTGGCATCCCAATTATCTTTGTTGGTTTATTAGCCAGTTTGTTTGTTTGCAAAACACTTTCCATTTATTCACCGCGCGAGAAATATTTCCGTATTTTAAATGAGGTGATTGAGGGAAGTCGTGGAGCACGCCTTGTCACAGATGCCTCTAACCGCACCATTCACACCAATTATAATTTTGATGCCTTCTGCAAAGGCTTTGGCAAACCATCCTTTCAAACTATGTTGGCTGTGTTTGAACGCAACCCAGAGGCCGCCGCTCATATTCATTCCATTGCCGAGGATGCACGCCGTGGGATGAGCGTCAGCATGGATATCCCCATTGAGGCAAAAGGCAGCACCTTTATTTATGCGGTTTCCGCACAACCTGTTCCCGGGTGGGCAGGTTATATCCATTGGCGTTTGGATGACATCACCGAACAATATTTAAAAGACCAATCCATAGAAGAAGAGCGCGAGAAACTGATTGATTTTACAGACAATGCACCTGTGGGCTTTTTCTCGTGTGATGAAAACGGGCGTTTTGTCTTTGTAAATGCCACATTTGCAAGATGGCTTGGTACTAATATTGAAAATCTAATCGGCTCTGGACAGCTTCATTCTTATATGATGACTCCGCCACGCGATGAAGACCCCTATGACATTATTCCAGGGGGTGGCGCGCGACAGGTTGCCGAGATTAAATTGAAAGGCCCCCGCGGTGCAGATTTCCTAGTCTCCATCAACCAAACCGTTGTGCAATATGATGATGGTGCGGTGCGCACCCGTGCCGTTGTCAGTGACATCCGCGCCGAGCGCGAGATGGAACGCGCGCTACAAGAATCGCGGAACCGTTTCCGCCGCTTCTTTGAGGAAGCCCCACTTTCAATCTGTCTTTTAAGTGAAAAGAATGCTGTCAATGACAGTAATCAGGCGCTCTCCACAATTCTGGACGTGGACAGCAAGGACTTGAGGCATAAGGATTTCTTGAACTTCGTTGACAAGCCTGACCGTCATGCCTTTAAAGGGGCACTTGAGCGGATTGTTTCAGGCGATGACCTTGAAAAGCCACTTGAGCTTAATCTGGTAAAATTAGATGGGGCACAAGTTCCCGTGCGCGTTTATGCGCACAAGTTACGTGGTGGCGCTGAAATCGTTCTGCACTTCCTTAACCTCACAAAAGAACGCGCGCTCGAAGAACAATTTACCCAATCACAAAAAATGCAGGCCGTTGGACAACTGGCTGGTGGTGTTGCACATGACTTTAACAATTTACTGACCGCCATCATTGGCTTCTGTGATTTGCTATTACTACGTCATAAACCAGGTGACCCGTCCTTCCAGGACATCATGCAGATCCAGCAAAATTCAAACCGTGCTGCTAATCTTGTCCGCCAACTGCTTGCCTTCTCGCGCCAACAAACAATGAGCGCCAAGGTGCAGGATGTGACCGATATCTTAACCGAGATCTCACACCTTATCCGTCGCTTGATTGGTGCCAATATTGAACTGGATGTGGCACATGGCGACGACTTAAGCTTTGTAAAGGTGGACGCCAACCAGATGGAGCAAGTCTTCGTCAATATGGCGGTCAACGCACGTGATGCTATGGAAGATGGTGGAACACTCTCTATCCGTACCCATATGACAGAAACAAAGCGCGCAACCCAACGCGGCGAGGATTCCATGCCTGCAGGACGCTGGGTACAAATTGATATTACAGATACAGGCACAGGCATACCTGATGACGTGATGGAACGTATTTTTGAACCTTTCTTTACGACAAAGGATGTTGGTCAAGGCACAGGTCTTGGCCTTGCGACTGTTTACGGAATTATTCGCCAGTCCAATGGTTATCTACATGTGAACAGCAAAGTCGGCAAGGGCACAACCTTTTCCATCTACCTCCCCGAGGCGCAAGAGGAAGACACTGGCGATATTCCTCTGACCGAGGAAGAAAAGAAGAAGGAAGAACCCGTTAAGGATCTCACCGGAACAGCGCACATTATGCTGGTTGAAGATGAGGATGCTGTGCGCACCTTCTCTAAACGTGCCCTTGCCAATAAAGGCTATCAGGTGAGTGATGCCAATGGGGGCGAGCAAGCACGCGCGCTTCTTGAAACACTTAATGACGGGGACATCGACTTGCTGATTACAGATGTCATAATGCCTGATGTGGACGGACCCGTTTTAGCCAAAGAGATTCGCGCCAAGTTTCCTGACATCAAAATTATCTTCATGTCAGGCTACACTGAAGAGAAGCTGAAAGACGAGCTTGATGATGACCGCACATGGTTCCTGCCCAAGCCGTTTACCTTGACCCAGCTTGCCGCGAAGGTAAAAGACGTCCTCGATTCCTAAATAATTTTCATTTTGTTCTTTTTTTGTTCTTTACAACGAGAACAAAACGTGTTTTCCTTATCCCTAAGAACTCAACGGGAAAAGCACTGATTATTTTGATTCACTTTGTAATCTGTGCCACAACAAGGGAAAGGACACGCAAATGGCTGTCACACAATTTAAAGGAAACGACATGGCAAAAAACGATTCTGAAAAGCAGAAAGCACTTGATGCTGCGCTTGGACAAATAGAGCGCGCCTTTGGTAAAGGCTCTATTATGAAACTCACAGGTGAGAGCAATCCAATGAATGTTGAGGCTATCTCAACAGGGTCACTTGGACTTGATATTGGTCTTGGGATTGGTGGTTTACCACGTGGTCGTATCAGTGAAATTTACGGACCAGAAAGCTCAGGTAAAACAACACTTGCACTTCACGTCATTGCCGAGGCTCAGAAAAAGGGTGGCACATGTGCTATCGTTGATGCTGAACATGCCCTAGATCCCGCTTACGCTAAAAAGCTTGGTGTGGACGTTGATAATCTCCTCATCTCACAACCTGATGCGGGGGAACAGGCTCTGGAAATTGCCGACACACTTGTGCGCTCTGGCGCACTAGATGTGCTTGTCATTGACTCCGTTGCCGCTCTTGTCCCGCGCGCTGAACTTGAAGGGGATATGGGTGACACACATGTTGGTTTGCAGGCACGTTTGATGTCACAAGCCTTGCGTAAGATTACAGGCTCGATTTCCAAATCAAAAACGGTTGTGATTTTCATTAACCAAATTCGTATGAAAATTGGTGTGATGTTCGGATCACCTGAAACAACAACAGGTGGAAACGCATTGAAATTCTATTCATCTGTGCGTTTGGATATCCGCCGCATCGGCTCTATCAAGGACCGTGACGAGGTTGTTGGCAACCAGACACGTGTGAAGGTTGTGAAGAATAAAACAGCCCCTCCTTTCCGCGTCATTGAATTTGACATTATGTATGGTGAAGGTATTTCCAAACTGGGTGAATTACTCGATCTTGGTGTCCAAGGTGGCTTTGTCGAAAAATCTGGCTCATGGTTTTCCTATGGTGACCAACGCATCGGACAAGGTCGTGAAAATGCCAAAACTTTCATGAAAGAAAATCCTGAAATTGCCAATGAACTAGAATCTAAAATCCGTGCCAATGCTGGACTTGTAGCTGATGCTATGTTGACAGGTGCAACAGCAGAGGCTGAAAACGAGACGTCTTCCAAAGGCAAAGATAACAAGGACGAGGCTGAAACAAAAAAGGCCAGTTAAAAATTTAAAAATAGACTTCACTTCCCTGTTGAGAAAAACCCGACTTTTCAGTCGGGTTTTTTTCGTTATAGTAGTGCGCATGACATATATGAAATTATACGCTTGGGGTTTTGCCCTTTTTACATTAGTGATCTTCACCTCCCTCCCCTCCTTTGCTCAGGAAATGACAGCCACACCACGGCACGGCGTTGCGATGCATGGGGATGTCAAATATGGCCCTGATTTTGCGCATTTTGACTATGCCAATCCAGAAGCCCCCAAAGGTGGCACGCTCAAACTAGGAACAGTTGGCAGCTTTGATTCACTCCACCCCTTTATAATTAAGGGTAGTTCAGCCGCAGGCTTGTCTTTCCTTGGCAACAGCCATCTTTATGAAAGCCTGATGGAACAAAGCTATGACGAACCTTTCAGCATGTATGGATTGCTTGCCGAGAGCATTGAATTGCCAGAGGATAGAAGCTGGGTTGCCTTTAACCTGCGCCCAGAAGCCACTTGGCACGATGGTAAACCCATTACATCCGAAGATGTCGTCTGGACATTTAACACGCTTTTGGAAAAAGGCACGCCCTTCTACAAGGCCTATTATGGTGACGTCAAAGAGGTGAAGGCCACAAGTGAGACGCGTATTCTCTTTACCTTTAACAACACAACCAATGCCGAACTGCCGCTCATTATTAGCCAGATCCCTGTTCTACCCAAACATTATTGGGATACTAAGGAACGTGATTTTGGCAAGACAACATTAGAGCCACCTCTTGGGAGTGGGCCTTATAAGATTACAGATGTATCACCAGGGCGCAGTGTGACTTACACACGCGCTGAAAATTGGTGGGGAAAAGATCTCCCCTTGAATAGTGGACGCTATAATTTTGACCAAATTCAGTATGATTATTACCGCGATGATAATGTCGCGCTTGAGGCTTTCCTGTCTGGTGAATTCGATGTGCGCGAGGAAAACACAGCCAAACTCTGGCAAACAGCCTATGATGCAACACCAGTAAACGATGGGCGCATTGTTAAGGAAACAATTGAAAATGGACGTCCTTCGGGCATGCAGGCCTTTGCCTATAATCTGCGACGTCCCATTTTTCAGGATATAGCCGTACGCAAGGCGTTGGCTTATGCCTTTGATTTTGAATGGTCGAATAAGCAATTTGCTTTTGGCTCTTATAAACGCACAGACAGCTATTTTGAAAATTCAGAGTTGGCCTCCTCAAGATTACCCGAGGGACGCGAACTGGAGATATTGGAGCAATTCAAAGACCAACTGCCTGAACGTGTTTTCACCGAAACCTATCACCCGCCCGTCACAGATGGCTCAGGCAATGCGCGTACCAATCTCAGGAAGGCCGCACAAATTCTGGATAAGGCAGGCTACAAATTAAATGCAGACGGCGTGCGCACGCATGAAGAGACAGGTCAAGAATTGCGCTTTGAAATTGTTTATTCCAATCCAGTTTTTGAGCGTTGGACACTGCCCTTCATTCGTAACCTTAAACGCATTGGTGTGATTGCTAATTTTAGAGCCGTTGATTCTGCGCAATATCAAAACCGCATGAACAGCTTTGATTACGACATGACAATATTGTCACTTCCGCAAAGCAGCTCCCCTGGAAATGAGCAACG
Source organism: Micavibrio sp. UBA2137 (assembly GCA_002328415.1). GTDB lineage: Bacteria > Pseudomonadota > Alphaproteobacteria > Micavibrionales > Micavibrionaceae > UBA2137. The sequence goes on from DCXL01000004.1 coordinate 714,720, forward strand.
CGATTACTGGCTTTCCTCCAATGCCGATATTGAAGGTTCGCGTAATTATATGGGTATCAAAGACCCTGTTATTGACCAGTTAATTGCCATGATTATTGACGCGCCAAGTCGTGAAGAACTCGTTCACCGCACACGTGCATTGGACCGCGTCTTGCTTTCTGGCTATTACGTTATTCCACAATGGCATTTCAATAAATGGCGCCTCGCCTACTGGACAAAATTAGAGCATCCAGATACGCTTTCTCCTTTAAGCCCTAACATTACGAGTACATGGTGGAACAAAAACAAATAGCAATCATTATTCCTGCGCGTTATGCCTCAACGCGCTTTCCTGGAAAGCCCCTTGCCAAAATTGGTGATAAATCGATGTTGCAGCGCGTTTATTTAAATGCGCAACGTGCGTCAGATCATTTACCGTCCTGCACCATATTGGTGGCCACAGATGACGAGCGTATCGCAGATCATTGTAAAGAACATGGCATGGCGTTTGTAATGACCTCGCCCGAATGTCGCACAGGGACAGATCGCGTTTTAGAGGCTGCTAATACGCTCTCTCCGCGCCCTGATTTCATTGTGAATATGCAAGGGGATGCCCCCTTCACGCCGTGGGATTTTGTGCGTGATGTGATTGATGATTACTACGATAATCCTGATATCGATGTCATTACACCCATCAATCAGCTGACCTGGGAAGAGTTGGACGCGCTGCGTGAACATAAAAAGACAAACCCCTTTTCTGGAACAACAGCCATATACGACGGAGAACGCATCGCACATTGGTTTTCCAAGACGATTATCCCAGCCATCCGTAACGAGGAAAACTATCGCACCCGAGAACCTCTTTCTCCCGTCAATAGACATATAGGATTATATGCCTACGCCTATGATGCCTTGTCAAAATTTGTGACCTTGCCTGAAAGCATTTACGAGCGCCTAGAAGGTTTGGAGCAACTGCGCTTCCTTGAAAACGATATGCGTATTCGCATTGTGCGTGTTAAATATGGTGAACGCCCCGCCATGTCAGGCGTGGACACACCAGACGATCTAAAAAAGGCACAGGACTTTGCAGGGCAATTGGAGGCCTCGTAAGTGTTAACTCTTCTGATTGCACGACACGGTAATACCTTTGACAAAGGGGACATCCCCACACGTGTTGGTGCACGCACAGATTTACCTTTGGTCGAAAAGGGGCGCGAACAGGCACGGCATATTGCAAACTATCTTAAAGAAAACGATATATTGCCCGATATCATTTTCACATCTGACCTTCGACGTACAAAGGAAATGGCAGAAATCATTGTTGATGAATTACGCGATGACGAAATCGAGGTGCGCGCGCATCCCATGTTCAATGAAATTGATTATGGGCCAGATGAAAATAAAACCGAGGATGAGGTTATTGCACGTATTGGCGCAGACGCTATTGCCCAATGGGATAAGGATGCCATTGTTCCTGATGGTTGGATTGTCGACCCACAAACAATCATCCAAAACTGGCGCGACTTCTCAGAGGAAATTGTCAAAAATTACTCAGGCAAAATTGTCATGGTTATCACCTCCAATGGCGTGGCTCGTTTCGTCCCTTATCTGACAGGCGAGTTCGAGGCTTTCTCACAAAATAACGCCATCAAAATTTCAACAGGTGGACTTTGTATCCTAGAGAAACACGCCAATGACGCGACCTGGACTGTAAAACAGTGGAATATCCGCCCATAACTTCGGCTAAATCCCATATCCATATGGACATGGGTGCGCACCTCCCCTATTTTTAGAGCAATCATGTTTAATTATATTCTCAAACGTCTGCTTTTGATGATTCCGACATTGCTCGGCATTATGCTGATTGCCTTTGTCATTGTGCAATTTGTACCGGGCGGGCCTGTTGAGCGTATGATTGCCGAATTACAAGGTCATGGCACAAGCGCAACTGCCCGCTTTACAGGCGGTGGTAGTGACACAGGGGGTGCGATGAGCGCGGCCACAACAGGCGCTCAAAGTGACTATCGCGGGGCACAAGGACTTGACCCTGAGTTTATCGCTGAGCTTGAGGCGATGTATGGATTTGATAAGCCTGCATATGAGCGCTTTATCAAAATGGTAAAGGACTATTTCACCTTTGATTTAGGCGAAAGCTATTACCGCAATATCAGTGTTACCGACCTAATTATCGAGAAAATGCCTGTATCTATTTCACTGGGATTATGGTCGACCATTATCATTTACCTGATTTCCATTCCCCTTGGCATTAAGAAGGCCGTGCGTGATGGACAAAGCTTTGATATCTGGACGTCCGCTGTCATCTTTATTGGATACGCAATCCCTGCCTTCATGTTTGCAATTTTGCTCATTATTCTATTTGCAGGAGGACGCTATTTTGACTTCTTCCCCTTGCGCGGGCTAACCTCTGATGGCTGGGCGGACTTCCCGCTCTGGAAACAAATACTCGATTATGCATGGCACATGGTTCTTCCCACGGCCGCTATGGTCATTAGTGGTTTTGCCAGTTTAACCATGCTCACCAAAAACTCCTTTCTGGATGAAATTAACAAGCAATATGTGCTGACCGCGCGCGCCAAGGGCCTGTCCGAGAAACAGGTGCTTTACAAGCATGTCTTCCGTAATGCGATGCTGATTGTGATTGCGGGTTTCCCCGCCGCTTTCTTGCATATCTTTTTCACAGGCTCGCTCTTGATTGAGGTGATTTTCTCCCTCGATGGGCTTGGATTACTTGGTTATGAAAGCATTATCAATCGCGATTACCCAGTTGTGCTTGGCACGCTTTATATTTATGCACTCATTGGTCTTGTGATGACACTTGTACGCGATATTGCCTATGTGATTGTCGACCCACGCATTTCATTTGAGGGGCAGAAAACATGACCCCAATTACCAAAAGACGCTTGCAACAATTCAAGGCCAATAAACGTGGCCTTTGGTCCTTCTGGATATTCATGGTGTTGTTTATCTTATGTCTAGGCGCAGAATTTATCGCCAATGATAAGCCACTCCTTGTGTCCTTTGAGGGCAAGCTTCATGCGCCCATCTTTGCGCACTATCCAGAAACCTATTGGGGTGGGGATTTTGAAACAGAAACAGATTACCGCGACCCGTATGTGCAGGAACTCATTGACGCAAAAGGATGGACCATCTGGCCACCCATTCGCTTCTCATACGACACCATCAACTATAATTTGCCGACCCCTGCCCCCTCTGCGCCAACCTTTGAGAACTGGCTTGGTACAGATGATCAGGGACGTGACGTTGTGGCACGTATTATCTATGGCTTTCGTTTATCTGTCCTCTTTGGCTTGGCGCTAACACTAATCAGCTCAATCATTGGTGTCTTTATGGGTGCCATACAGGGCTATTACGGCGGCAAACTTGATCTTACCTTGCAAAGGGTTATTGAGGTTTGGTCGTCACTGCCAAGTCTTTACATACTGATTATCTTTTCCGCTCTTTTTGTGCCGGGCTTCTGGACGCTTCTCTTTATCTTGCTCCTTTTTTCATGGGTCTCCCTTGTTGATGTGGTGCGTGCAGAATTCCTACGTGCGCGTAATTTTGATTATGTGCGCGCGGCCAATGCGCTTGGCGTTTCCAACCCTGTTATTATGTGGCGTCATGTGCTGCCCAACGCAATGGTGGCGACCATGACCTTTATGCCCTTTATTCTCACAGGTTCAATTACAGCACTCACCTCCCTTGATTTCTTGGGACTAGGTTTGCCCCCTGGCTCTGCCTCACTGGGCGAATTATTGGCCCAAGGTAAGAATAATCTACAAGCCCCATGGCTAGGCTTTACCGCCTTTATCGTGTTGGCGGTGATGCTCACACTTCTGACCTTTGTTGGCGAAGCCGTGCGCGACGCCTTTGACCCACGCAAAACAAGTTTGGGAGAAGGCTAATGGTTAAAAATACGCCTCTTCTTTCGGTCAAAAATCTGGATGTCAATTTCAGAACACCAGAGGGTATTTTCCATGCCGTGAAGGATGTCTCCTTTGACGTGAAAAAGGGCGAGACTGTTGCCCTTGTTGGCGAGTCTGGCTCAGGAAAATCTGTGACCGCTTTATCCATCATGCAACTCCTTCCCTATCCCATGGCCTCCCACCCCAAAGGGGAAATCCTTTTTAATGGGCAGGATTTGGTTGGTGCAAATGATGCCACCATGCGTCATATTCGTGGTGACCAAATTGGTATGATATTTCAGGAACCTTTGACGGCTCTTAACCCACTTCACACTGTTGAGCGTCAAATTGGTGAGGTTCTTGAGTTGCATAAGGGTTTGGACGGTAAAGCCAAACGTAATCGCATTTACGAGCTTATGGATTTGGTTGGATTATCAAATTTAAAGGATCGCTTGAATGCCTATCCACATGAACTTTCTGGTGGCCAACGTCAGCGTGTGATGATTGCCATGGCACTTGCCAATGACCCCGACTTACTTATTGCAGATGAGCCAACAACAGCACTCGATGTCACAATTCAGGCGCAAATCTTGGAATTACTCAATGACCTCAAGACAAAGCTTGGTATGGGATTGCTTCTCATTACACATGACTTGAATGTGGTCGAGAAAATGGTCGACCGTGTCTGTGTGATGAAGCACGGCGAGATTGTTGAGGAAAACACATCCAAAAAACTTTTTGCAAAGCCGCAGCATGCTTACACAAAAATGCTGCTTGCCGCCCAACCTAAAGGACAAGCCGTCAAAGCCAATAAAAAGGCTGAAGCTATTTTAGAGGTAAAAGACATTAAAGTTTATTTCTCGACCAAGAAAAACTTCTTTGGAAAGGTAACCGAAAACCTGAAAGCCGTTGATGATGTGTCGGCCACTGTGCACAGGGGGCAAACACTTGGTATTGTCGGTGAGTCAGGGTCTGGAAAAACGACACTTGCACTTGCCATGATGAAGCTGCTTCCCGCGCAAGGGACAATTATATTTCAAGGGAATGATATTTCCAATTATTCTCGCAAACAGATGCAGCCTTTGCGTGAGGATATGCAGATTGTCTTCCAAGACCCCTTTGGGTCACTCTCCCCGCGCATGAGTGTTGCTGAAATTATCGGAGAAGGGCTTAAGGTTCACCGTAAAAATCTAAGCGCCAAAGACCGTGACGATATTGTGGTTGAAGCACTGAAAGAGGTGCATATTGCACCCGAAACACGTCATCGCTATCCGCATGAATTTTCTGGCGGGCAACGCCAGCGTATCTCGGTGGCGCGCGCTCTTGCACTTAAACCTGATGTCATTGTTATGGATGAGCCAACGTCTGCACTCGACATGTCCGTACAGGCCGAGGTCGTTGATTTACTGCGCGAACTACAAACCAATCACGCGCTAGCTTATATGTTCATTAGCCACGATTTACGCGTGGTGCGTGCCGTCTCCCATTACATTCTGGTCATGAAAAATGGCGTTATTGTCGAGGAGGGTGAAACAGCACAAATTTTTGACAAACCAAAACAGGATTACACGAAGAAGCTGATGCGTGCAGCCCTTGATCTTAAGGCTAGCTAGTTATATCTCGAATTTACCCTGAAGAGCCTGTCGCGTCTCAGAACTGCTTTGTGATAAACGTTCAATGACTTCTGGTGCGTGGGCGATATTGTCTGGCGTCACAAGCTTTGCCAGTGTTTCACGGACATAAACATCCCCAGAGTTTGCAAGTCCTAGAAGCGTTTGCGGTGCAATGTCTCTTATATAAGTTTGTTCCAAATAAGGACCTAGGCGTACGCCTGAAGTCCCATCTTCCAGCTCAAAGGCTAGCTTACGTAGCATAAAACTCAGCGCATCTTGTGCAACCTGTGCGCGTTCAGTGTGAGAGGTTTTTGCAATTAAATCTACAAAGGCCTCCAGCTCCAAATCTGTGGCCGTGTTAATTCTACGTAAGCCCCTATCGACATGGTGCTGAAGCGTATCAACTTCCTGTGCCTGTGGGGCAAATCTCTGTGTAAGCCATCTCAACATGCGCAAAAATTACGCTGATTTTATAATTATGTCAACTAATTTGGCTTGAGAGCGCATAAATGCTATACTAAAAGCTTGTAACACATGTTTAAGACTTGCATTCGATAAGCGCACGCGCTATTGAATACAGACTTTTTGAGATTAACTGCTAGAGACACATGAAAAAGAGGTGATTTTTTGGTCAGCGTAAACGTCAGAGATAATAATGTCGAACAGGCATTAAGAGTTCTGAAAAAGAAAATGCAGCGCGAAGGTATTTTCCGTGAAATGAAAATGCGTAAGGATTTTGAAAAACCATCCGAGAAGCGTAAACGCGAAAAAGCCGAAGCTGTGAGACGTTCCCGTAAAATGGATCGTAAGCGCAACGAAAAATTTGGTTACTAAGCTAACCGATCACTTACCTCTTTAATCAAGCCGCGTTACAGCGGCTTTTTTATTGTCCGTTTTCGGACGCATACTGTATCAGGAAGAATTTACTATTATAATGGAAAAAAGCGCCTGCAATAATGTTCACACAGGCAATCGCCAGGAAAATACCCCAAATGCCGAAATGGCTCCCGACGTAAACAGATGGGATAAGAAGCACAATCATTTTCACGACCAGCATAACAAGAGAACGTTTGGGCATACCCATTGCATTAAAGGCCGAGGACCAGCCTGTCACTAAGTTGGCAAAAGCATAAGAGATCGGCACAATCATAAAATAGAGGTAAGCCACACGAATAACCTCTGGCTCACTCGAAAAAAGACCCGCAATAAATTGACCTGCAAAAAGCAGGATGATGGCAATCGCAAAAGACCAAAGGCAAGCAAACCAGATGGCCTTACGCATCGTTTCCTTTACGCGGTCAAAAAGGCGTGCGCCAAAATTCTGTCCAACAATCGGCGATAGCCCAGTTGAAAGAGCCATTAAAACTATGAACGAAAAGGCTTCAACGCGTGAGGCTACCCCCATACCCGCAACGGCCTCGCTTCCGTAATTGGCTAGCAATGCAATGATAACCGCGTTAACAACAGGTTGGATAAGCTGCGTAATACTGACAGGCACAATAATCACTGCCATAGACTTAATTGTTTCCATGATATGTTTTATTTTGAAAATCCAGCATAGTGATGTGAGTTCGCGCTTAACGATATAAATATAAAGCCCCACAAAAAAGGCCACTGCATTGGCTATAACGGTTGCCATAGCCGCGCCAGCAATTCCCATTTCAGGGAAGCCGTAAAGCCCAAAGATAAAAAACGGATCAAGCACAATATTGATGATGGCAATCAGCGTCATAATAATGGCTGGCCAGACAGCATCCCCCGCAGCACGCAAGGCGGAATTTCCAACCATGGGGACGATCAGAAAGGGGACAGAGAAAAACCAGACATCCAAATATTCATGGATCATGCCAAGCTGTGCCTCGTTTGCCCCCATAAGTTTAAAGATTGGATCGACCAATACATAACCAATCACAGTCAAAACAAGCGTTAGCACAAGAGTGAACATCATGCCGTGCATCACAGTTCGACTGCGCGTTTCTTTATCGCCTTGTGCGCCAATCAGCCTCGAAAACACAGATGACATAGCAATGCCTGCCGAAATCATTAACGTCAAAAAGGCGTAGGTAAAAGGAAATGTAAATGTGATGGAGGCCAACGCCTCTGTTCCCAGTTTTCCGATAAAATAAATGTCGACAAGTTGAAAGCTGATGATGGCGGCAATGCCCCAAATCATAGGCACTGTCAATCTCGTCAGATGGCGTGTAATCGACCCCTCACGTAAATTTCCCTTTAACATGTAAGCCGCATGTGTTGCGTCTTTACCGTCTGTAACACCTTGATTTTGAGAAGAAGATTGTGTCATACCCTTAAAACACTTATGATTTTTACCATTAAACTGCAATCCTTATCTAAGATACGTTCACATATAGTTTCTTCCCAATGAAAATCATCTATGCACATGACAATATTTATTATGAGGGCAAAGATGGCCTTTATTCTGCGGGGCAATTCTCCTACAGCTACTGGCACGTCTATCTGGAGGCATTTGGCACCCTGACCGTTTTAGGACGCAAGAGCCCCCAAAAAGCCACCAAAAACATGGAGCGGAGTGACGGCAAAGGCGTCAGCATCAAGACCTTTCTGAATATGAACTCCCTTTCTGGGCAACTCATACACAAGAAAGATATTGTGAAGGCTCTTGAACGTGAGATGGCTGAGGCGGATGGCGTTATTATCCGCGCGATGAGTGAAATAGGCTGGGAAATCTATAAGCTTGCACGTAAACATAACCTTCCAATCGTCCATGAGCTTTCAGGGTGCCCTTGGGACAATACATGGAATCATGGTAGTCTGAGTGCCAAGCTTTACGCACCTTTGCGATACTTGCGCGCACGCAAGGTAGCCCGCACAGCCGATCAGGTGCTTTATGTGACACGGGATTTCTTGCCCAAGCGTTATCCTGCAACGGGCCAAACGGTCATTGCCTCAAACGTACGCATTTCAAAACCACCAAAGAGCGTATTAGACAAACGCCTTAAACGCATAAAAGATGTGTTTGATACGCAAGATACCCCCCTCCGGTTTGGTCTCATCGGGCATCTGGACCATAAACTCAAAGGGATCGATATTGCCATTGAGGCCTTTGCTGAATTTTTAAAATCAACGCAGCAAGACGCCTCGCTTCACATTTTAGGACCTGGCGTCCCTGCCCCTTACGAAGAGCTTGCGCAAAAACTTGGGATTTCAAAACATGTCTTTTTTGATGGTACTCTTAAAGGTGGTGACCCCGTGCTTAAATGGTTGGATGAAATTGATATCTATCTCCAGCCCTCCTATCACGAAGGGCTTCCAAGGGCATTGATTGAGGCAATGAGCCGCGGCGCACTTGCACTGGCATCAACCGCAGGTGGCATTGCCGAATTATTGCCAGAGGGTTTTTTGCACAAACCGGGAGATAAGAGAAAGCTTGCGCAAGATATGGTGGCTATGACATCATCACCTCTTGAAACACTTCAAAATAAGGCAACCGCCAATTTTAAAACCGCCCAAAACTATACAAACGATATTCTTGCACCAAAACGTGCCAAATTCTGGTCAGACTTTGCCAAACGCGTCAAAAAATACATGAAAGCCTCATAAGCCACATGCCCAAGCCACCCAAAATCTTTGATCGCCCGTTCGTTTTTTCTATGGGGCCACAACGTGCAGGTACAAGCTGGCTTGACCGATACTTACGCACACGCGGGGATATTTGTTTACCGGGCGAGGTCAAGGAAGTCTTTTTCTTTGATCGTGATTATGATCGGGGGTTGCAACATTATACGGCGCATTTTAAACCACAGCCCGAACATGACCTTATCATGGAAATCTCAACCACCAGTTTTGACCATCCAGAAGCGCCCCAGCGGTTATTTGATGCGTTCGGCAAAGACGTTAAATTACTTTGCCCCTTGCGCCACCCTGTGATCCGTTCTTACTCTCTCTATCTGCATTATCGCCGCTATGGTCTTGTGAGCGGTACATTGCAAGAAGCGTGCAAGCAAAACCCCCATATTATTACGAGTAGTCATTACACCAAAAACCTGAAACGCTGGATGAAGTTTTATCCGCTAAAAGACATCAATTTTGTATTTCAGGAAGAGCTGGAAAGAAACCAGCACGCTTATATCAAGTCTGTTTGCAAGGCACTTAATATTCCCTTTATGCCCGCACCAGAGGAGGCGCAAGAGCGCTATAACGTGACCACATTCTCCAAGGTCGGTTTTATTGCAACGGCCGCGCAACATGGCGCCGACTGGCTACGCCAACGTCGTCTTTACGCCCCCATCAATTTTGCAAAGGCCATCGGCTTAAAACGCATTATCTTTGGCAAGGAAAAGCCAGATGCCCAGCGCGGTGGCGTACCCGAGGCTGAACATAAATGGTTAACCAAGCAGCTTCTCCCTGAAGTTACAAAACTGGAAGGGCTTTTGGGCCGCAAAATCAAGGAATGGGATTAAGCCCGTCCGTCATTGCGAGCACAGCGAAGTAATCCAAAACAAATAGACTGCCACGGTCATTTACACTCCCTCGCAGCGACAAAAGGAATTTAATCCTACATCCAAAATAATAAAAATGGGCCTGTTCTGTTGCGAGGTCGGCCCATACCCCACCTAAGACTGTCAAGGTCAAAGGAATTCAGTGTGTAGCTACTAACTACGCTAAATGGAATAAATCCAATTAGGCAGCGATGGCAACCGCTAGGTTGTTATCATTTGCTACGACAAAGTTATCGTTTGCATTTATAATGCGTTGGCCCAATACGTAGGTGCCATCCCGGATACCGCTTATTACCTTTATGACGCATGTCGATCCTGTTTCGGCCCCACAGAAAAACACCAATGATTTCAATGCTTTTGTGGTGGAGCCGCCGGGCACTGCCCCCGGGTCCATAAACGTTTATTCCGTAACAACGTTTTGTATCATAGTTACCCGAAAGTAACAGTTATAGTATATAGGCAAAAACGCTTTGAAATCAATAAAATTGCGTGACAAAGCGCTTTATTCCTCATTATATAGAGGTATGCATTACCCCAACCTCAAGCTGAATAAGCTTCATATGCGCCCCTTAAAAGAAGACGATAAAGCCGTTATTTTAGAGGCTTTGATGGACCCCCGCTTTGAAGGATTTATGGGACTAGGCGCCCATAATGAGACTGGCAATAAGGCCTATGTTGCTGACGCCTTAAAAAATAACGGAAATCCCGACAATAAAAGCTGTGTCATGACCGTCATAAATGAAGGGGCCATTATAGGTGTCATTGATATTCTGATTATCAAAGACGAATTTGATTTGGGCGGCTTTTTCTTTCCAGATTATCAAAACAGCAAACTGTCAGGCTTGATTGCCTCGATCATGGTTAAAACAGTTTTTGATATGGGACTTACATCGCGGCTTGAGGCCTCCACTCACATTAATAATGAACAATCCATCTATATTGTTGAAAATCTGGGATTTGAGAAGATCCGGGTCGACTCACGCTTTTATGATGATGCCTACACGCACCAGATCATCTGGCTTTTAACGCAAGACGATTTCAAGAACTCGGTCTATTACAAACGCTATGAACAAGAATTAGAATTTCTTGTGAGTGAGAGTCACTAAGCGCGTGAAGTCATGCCTCCCATGGGCTATGCTGAATACAGAATCAAATAGAGCAACTAAAGGAGAGTCCCATGCAAGAATATCTGGACCTGATGAAACACGTTCTGGAAAACGGAACAAAGAAAGAGGACCGCACAGGTACAGGCACGCTCAGTGTCTTTGGTTACCAAATGCGCTTCAATCTGCAGGAGGGCTTCCCGCTTGTTACAACTAAAAAATGTCATATGAAGTCTATTATTCATGAACTGCTTTGGTTTTTAAACGGCGACACCAATGTGAAATACCTACAAGATAACGGTGTGCGTATTTGGAATGAATGGGCAGATGAGGATGGTAATCTCGGACCTGTCTACGGACATCAATGGCGTTCATGGCCCGCACCTGATGGGCATAAAATTGACCAGATCAGCAACGTCATTGACCGCATCAAAAGCAACCCTGATGACCGTCGTTTGATTGTCTCTGCGTGGAATGTAGGCGATATCCCGAAAATGGCTCTCCCACCCTGCCACTGCTTCTTCCAGTTTTATGTGGCCGATGGCAAATTGTCGTGCCAGCTTTACCAACGCAGTGCCGATATTTTCTTGGGCGTGCCGTTCAACATTGCCTCTTACGCGCTTCTCACCATGATGGTGGCACAGGTCTGCGGTTTGCAACCTGGCGACTTTGTTCATACATTTGGTGATGCGCATATCTACACTAATCATTTGGAACAGGTGGAGTTGCAACTTTCACGCGACCCGAAACCTTTGCCAGAAATGCATCTAAACCCACATGTGAAGAACATCCTTGATTTCAAATATGAGGACTTCGAACTTGTCGGGTATGAGGCACACCCTCATATCAAAGGGAAAGTCGCGGTTTAAACTTTACGCCAAGTAGTATTTGTGGATAAGTTCCTTGAAATAAGCTATTATAGTGGATAACATAGTGTATAAGTCGCTCGACTAATTTGTTTCTAGTATTGAAGAAAATTAGAATAGTTATATAAACTTGATTCTTTTTTAAATTAAGCTTTTATGCTTAAAGGATTATCTTAACTATGATGAATACTCCCGAAATATCTCTGATTGTTGCAATTGATGCTAAAGGAGGAATTGGCTGTTCTCAGGGCTTACCTTGGCATATCCCTGGCGAATTAAAATATTTCAAAGAGAAAACTTTGAACAAGCCAGTGATTATGGGCAGAAAAACATATGAGTTTATTATCGAACAATTTGGCCGACCTTTGCCAAAAAGAGAAAATATAGTTGTTAGTCGAAGTGGCTATAAAAATGAGTTTTGTGTTACTTATCCTAATCTAGAAGACTCTGTTGAGTATGCAAAAAGATACGCTGAAAAGACTGGCCAGAATGAAATATTTATTATTGGTGGCGCTGAAATATTTAAACAATCTCTTGATTTTGCAGATACCGTTTATAGAACAAAGATTAACGATACTTTTAGAAAAGCTAATGCATTTCTCGAGGATAGTCATTTTAGAAAATGGACAACTGTTTTCTCTCACGAAGAAGTCCTCAGAGAAAAAATCTTTGATAAAGATGTTCTTTGTGAATTTGAAACATTAAAGAAAAAAGAATTAGTGTCCGTCTAATTTCTTCAAAATGAAATTATAAGTTTCATTGAACTTTTCATTAATATGTAACGCAGACTTCCCCGCATCCGAGGCTTCTCTTATGTCTTTACTCAAGGGAAGCGCGCCCAAATAAGGTACGCCGATTTTCTGTGCTTCCTCTTCCAACGTGCCATGTGCAAAAATATGTTCCTCATGCCCACAGTTGGGGCAGGTAAAAAGTGACATGTTCTCTATCAATCCAAGGACAGGCACATTTGTTTTACGGAACATTTCTATCCCCTTGCGCGCATCAATAAGCGCCAAGTCCTGTGGCGTGGATACAATAATTGCACCGTCAACATCGACCTTTTGAGCAAGTGTCAGCTGTGCATCCCCTGTCCCTGGGGGCATATCAACGACAAGTGTGTCAACACCCGACCAATCAACATCACGGAATAATTGATAGAGCGCCGTTTGCACCATTGGCCCGCGCCAAATCATAGGCGTGTCCTGATCCACTAAAAAGCCGATGGAGATAACCTTCAACCCATGTGCCTCCAGAGGAATAAGCTTCTTCTCATCATTTGTATCTGGCTTCTGCCCTTGTAATCCCATAAGTGTTGGCACGGACGGGCCATAGATGTCAGCATCAAGCAACCCAACTTTTTCGCCCGTTTGAGAAAGCGCCACGGCGAGATTAGCCGCAACCGTAGATTTACCTACGCCGCCCTTGCCCGAGGCAACAGCAATGATACGCTTCACAGGCAATGTCAGTTTCGGATTTTTATTCATGCCATGCGGGTCGGGTGCTTGTTTTTCAACAGGGGCGCGTTCCGCTGTAAAAATAATTTGAACACTCTCAATTCCCTCGGTTTTTCCCATTTCAGATTCAAGGGACTGGCGGAAAGCCTCATGGTGTGTGCCTTCCGATACGGGCACTTCAAAAATGGCAGTGACTGTTGCGCCATTAACTGTGAGAGATGTCAGACAGGAGAGACCTGAACGCGCGTCGTTCCACGGGCACGTCACATTTTCCAAACGCTCTTCTATGTCGCTTTGCACATTATCAGCCATATAAACTATCGGGCCTTTCTTGCCTTTTTGCTCAAAATCTCTATTGTTCTTATCAGATATTCCTGCAGTTATAAATTATTAGGATCAATTGGCAATGAGCGACAACGATAAAGACAATAAAAATAAAAATGACGGGTCAAAGAAGCGCAAAAATCCGTGGGCAAGCGATAAAGACAGTGGCCCTACAAAAGGCGCAGGAAACACACCCAAATCAGCCAAGCCAAATCCATTTGGTGGTCAATCACCGCAAAATGTGTATTCGTTGAAAGAAGCACAGGACAAAATTAAAGGTATGTTGCCGCCTTCTGTTGGTGACAACATGAAAGGGCCAAAACTTTTTCTTGTTGGTCTTGCGGCCATCATCCTGCTTTGGTTGGCCAGCGGTCTTTATTTCCTTCAACCCAGTGAGAACGCCGTAGTCCTGCAATTTGGTCAATTCCACAAAAGCGTCGAAGAGCCTGGTCTAAAATGGCATTTGCCGTGGCCTGTTCAGACTGTTGAGGTTGTGAATGTCACCAATGAACGCCGCATTGAGGTTGGTTTCCGTTCCTACACAAGCCGCAGCGGGAACAGCACAGGCAATGACGTGAGCGACGAAAGCCTGATGCTCACAGGTGATGAAAATATCATTGATATCGACTTTGTTGTTTTGTGGCGTGTTGGGAATGCAGCCAATTATCTTTTCAAAATCCGTGACCCTGATGCGACAATCAAGATTGTTGCTGAAAGCGCCATGCGCGAAATTATCGGGCAAACAAAAATTCAACCTGCCTTGACCGAAGCGAGAACCCAAATTCAGGCCTCGACCAGAGAGCTCATGCAGAAAATGCTTGATGAATATGAGGCCGGTGTCACCATTAACAATGTCCAGTTACAGAAGGTTGACCCACCTGCCTCTGTTATCGATGCCTTTAATGATGTGCAACGTGCACGTCAGGAAAAGGAAGAATTGCGTAACAAGGCCGAGGCCTATCGTAATGACATTATCCCGCGCGCACGCGGTCAGGCCGAGAAATTGCGTCAAGAGGCCGAAGCTTATCGTTCGCAAATTGTCAACCGTGCCAAAGGGGACGCTGACCGCTTTACCTCTGTTTACGAGGCTTACAAACTTGGCCCTCGTGTAACGACAGAACGTATCTATCTGGAAACTTTAGAAGATGTTTTGAAAAACGCGAACACCATTATTCTGGATTCAGAGAAAAGCGGTGGCAGTGTGCCTTACCTCAATCTAAACGAGCTTCGTAACAAACCGAGCGCCAGCCAATAAGATTAAGACGAGATAAAAATTATGACACAAGCACCTGAAACGAAATATACAGTTTTTACAATTATCGGCGTCATTGCCCTGATTGCCTTATTCAACTCTGTCTTTATTGTGAAAGAAACTGAGCAAGTTTTAGTCCTTCAATTTGGGGACCCAAAACAACAAATTACAGAGCCTGGCCTCCATTTCAAAGTACCGCTTATCCAGAATTTGAAATTCTTTGAGCGCCGCATTTTGAATGTTGATCCACCAGCCGAGGAAGTTTTGCTTTCTGACCAAAAACGTTTGGTTGTTGATACTTTTGCGCGTTACCGTATTTCAGACATGTTGAAATTCTATCAAACTTTGGGCACAGAATTTGCCGCCCAGCAACGCCTTTACAACATCATCAACGCATCGATGCGTAGCGTATTAGGTAAGGCTACTTTACCCGGTATTCTTTCTGAAGAGCGCAAGAACCTCATGCGCCAAATTCAAAATGATGTAAATACAGAAACTGCACGTTTTGGAATTGAAATTGTGGATGTGCGTATTGTACGCGCTGACTTGCCTGATGAAGTAACACAAGCCACCTTTAATCGTATGCGCTCTGAACGTGAACGTGAAGCACGTGAAGCACGTGGTGAAGGGGAAGAGCTGTCTTTGCAAATTCGCTCTAAAGCCGATAAAGAAAAAACTGTTCTTCTCTCTGAAGCCAAACGTGATTCAGAGATCATCCGCGGTGAAGGTGATAAGGAAGCCATTGCAACTTACGCCAAGGCCTTTAATCAGTCGCCTGACTTTTACGAGTTCTATCGCTCCATGGAGGCTTATCGCACGTCGCTTTCCAATGACCAGAAAACGCTTATCCTCTCACCGGAAAGTGACTTCTTTAAATATCTGGAGAACAGACCCTCACGCTAAGATAACTTACTATGGATGATTTCATACTTTACATTGGGACGGCCATAGCATTGATACTGATTATCGAAGGGTTGCTTTATGCTCTCTTTACAAAACGCATGCGCCAAATTCTGGCACAGCTCATTGTGACGGATACACGCTCACTCAAAGTTGCAGGCATTACATCTGCTATTATAGGTGTCTTTATTCTTATGCTTATTGATTTTCTGACAACTTGACGCCTAAGGCATATTTACTAAATTAAATTTCACAATTTTTTAAAAAGGACGAATTGTTATGACACTGAAAAAGATAGCCCTCGTTTTTTTCGTATTTGCACTTGTTCTTTCTCCGTACGTACAAAGCATATATGCACAAGAGCCTGCACAAGTCACAAAAGATATTGAGCCAATGCGGGGTGCGCCACAAAGCTTTGCTGATTTATCTGAAAAACTTTTGCCTGCAGTAGTCAATGTGTCCTCAACACAGGCCATTCCAGATCAGCAGGAAATGGCGCAACAATACCCGCAATTTCCTGAAGGATCGCCATTCAATGATTTCTTCGAAGATTTTTTTGGTGAGCAAATGCCACAATTCCGTCGCGGGTTCCCACAACAAGCCCTCCCCTCTGCTTCACTCGGTTCAGGCTTCGTCATTGATGGTAAAAAAGGTTACATCATCACAAACGCGCATGTTGTTGCCGATGCAGATAAGGTACGCATTACCTTCTCAGATGATCATACCGTTGATGCAGAAATTATCGGGTCTGATGAAAAAACAGATCTGGCTTTGCTTAAGGTCGACACAGAGGGCAAAGAAATTCCATCTCTGAAATTCGGAGACAGTGAAAAAATGCGCGTTGGTGACTGGGTTCTGGCAATTGGTAACCCCTTTGGTTTAGGTGGAACGGTCACAGCAGGTATCATCTCTGCTCGTCAGCGTAATATCAATGCAGGCCCTTATGATGATTTCATTCAAACAGATGCTTCTATTAACCGTGGAAATTCAGGCGGGCCTATGTTCAATCTCAAAGGTGAAGTCATTGGCATTAACACGGCCATCTTCTCACCCTCTGGTGGATCTGTAGGTATTGGCTTTGCCATCCCTTCTGATCTAGCCGTCCCCGTTATCAAACAACTGGCTAAATACGGGCAAACACGTCGCGGTTGGTTGGGCGTGCGCATTCAGTCCGTGACAGAAGAAATTGCAGGAAGCCTTGGCCTTGACCGTCCACGCGGCGCGCTTGTTGCCTCTGTTAACCCAAAGGGGCCCGCTGAGGATGCAAAACTTGAGACAGGCGATATCATTCTTTCCTTTAACGGTCAGAAAATTGACAGCGTACGCGAATTACCCCGCGTTGTTGCAGAAACAGAAATTGGTGCGACTGTGCCGTTGACCTTCTGGCGCAATGAAAAAGAAATGCGCACTAAGGTTAAAGTGGGCGAACTGGAAAAGGCCGAAGAATCTGGCATCATTAATGAAAATCGTCCTGTCCAGAACACTGAAAACACAGAGACAGATAATAATGCTGGTATTACTTTCGGTAACGCACCTGATTTAGGGGATGCGGTTATCATTACCTCACTTGACCCAAATAGCGAGGCCGCAGAAAAAGGATTATTGCCTGGCGATATTGTGTTGGAGATTAATCAAAAGGCACCAAAGTCACCCAGTGACGCCGTCAAAATTATGAAGGATGCCAAAAAACAAGGAAAAGATTTTATTCTCTTCCGGGTTAAACAGGACAACACTTCAGGTGTGCGTTTCGTTGCGCTTAAATTGAAATAGGGTTCTTCTTTGTCAGATACGCAGCAAAATATAATCGTCATCGTTGGCCCAACGGCTAGCGGAAAATCTGCGCATGGTATAACGCAAGCCGAAAAACACGATGGCGTTATTATTAATGCCGATTCCATGCAGGTTTATCGGGATTTGCCCATTTTGACAGCCCAACCCTCTGACGAAGATTTAGAAGCCGCACCACACAAGCTCTATAGTATTTTAGACGGTACTGTGAAATGTAATGCCCAGCAATGGACGGATATGGCACGTGCCGAGATAGAGGCCTGTTTTGCTGATAAAAAAACACCTATTCTGGTCGGTGGCACAGGTTTTTACCTCAAATCCTTAATGGAGGGGCTTTCCCCTATTCCTGATGTACCTGATGATATACGCGACATGTCCAATGCCTTACTGGAGATGATTGGCGCGCCTGCGCTTCATGCCATTGTCTCTGCGCAAGACCCTGAGATGGGTAAACAGCTTGAAAAAAATGATAGTCAGCGCCTCGCTCATGCCTGGGCCGTATACGAGACAACAGGTAAGCCGCTTTCCCATTGGCAAAATCTTCCGCGTGTTGGGCCGCCTGAGAATTGGCACTTCAATGTCATTCGTATTCTGCCCGAGCGTGACACACTCAAAAAACGTATTGAATCACGCTTTGATCAAATGCTCGAAGGCAATGTCATGGACGAGGTCATAGCCCTTCATGAACGTATTGAAGATGGTGACATTGATGAAACAGCTGGCATCATTGTGGCGCATGGCTTTCGCGCCCTGCGTAATTACCATCTTGGCAAAATCGACCTCAGCGAGGCACGTCACATCGGTATTTCAGATACAAAAAAATACGCCAAACGACAATTCACATGGTTTAAAAACCAAATTAAAAATACAAAAAATATTACACTTACAGAGACACTGCCTTGATCGACGCACGCAAACATAAACCCTTTTTAGGCATTTCACTTTTTATTCTGTCTGGCTTTCTGGTCACAACGATGAATATGTTTGTAAAGCTTGCCGCAGACACCTATAGCCCGATAGAAATTGTTTTTTATCGCGGATTATTTGTTTTGGCTATTATGCTTGCCTTCATCATAGGAACAGGGAAACTCAGTCTTATTAAGACAAACAATACCTCACTTCATATACAAAGAAGCCTTACTGGCACACTGGGTGTCTTGCTTGTCTTTTGGTCTTTCCAACTCTTGCCAATGACAGAGGCAACAGCACTGCACCTATTATCTGGTTTAATTATTACAGCTCTGTCTGCAGTTTTCTTGAAGGAAAATGTTGGCATTTACAAATGGTCAGCCGTCCTGATGGGATTTGTTGGCGCTCTCATCGTACTTAACCCCTCTGCTGAAACCTTGTTAACTGCAAAAAGTATCGTGCCAGTGCTTGCCGCTTTTACAATAGCTGGTGTTTATTTATACATTCGCGCAATGGCCAAATCCGAGCCGCCCTTCGCGACAATATTTTATTTTATGGTGTTTAGCGTCCTTGTATGCGGCGCTTACGTGGCCATCATGATTGGCCTAAGGTACGAGGCGACGGCGTTTCTCTTTTTAATCGGTGTCGCAACTTTTGCGCTTTCCCAACAATTTGCCAAAACATATGCCAGTGTTTTTGCCGAGGCCTCAACACTCAGCCCCTATGCCTATTTTATTCTCGTATGGGCCGCGCTCTTCGATATTGCTATATGGAATGTTATCCCAGCATCGAATGTTATAATCGGAAGCCTTATCATTATAATTTCTAATTTAATTATAATTTGGCGGGAAAAGCGTAAGAAAAAAGTTGCATCTTAGAAAAATCTTATATAGCGTTTACATATTATGATAAGACAATATGATGTGTTTGCTGCGTTACAAGATTTGCGTAGAAGTATAAATCAAATCGAAATTGATCGTTTCCAATCAAACCCGGATGAGTTTACAGGCTGGGTCGAAGGCCAAGAGCTTTACGATTACATTATGTGTTCGATGATTTTGGATAATGTCGAAGACATGCTCTCTAAAATTGATGAGAGAGAAGTTCTTGATGACACACAAACAAATGCAAAAGCCTACCTTTTCCAAAGGCTCATTCCTTTCAATGCCGAAATTTCAGAGGTTAATTATTACATGCGCGCAGAGGATATCGCAGAAGGCGATAAATATGCGACATATGATCCCTTAGATGCACAGAACGCCTTTCATGAAAGGCATCTCAATACACAAGTTATTTTTGAAACATTGCTAGGTGGGCGAGACGAAGTTTTTGATTATACTGATGATGATTTGTCAGATGATGAGACTGGATTTGCCTTGGCAAGAATTCATCCGCCCACACCTTAATTTTATTGCAGGATAAGACCGCCTTCGCCATATGTGCCAACAATGTGGCCCGTATCCCAATCGCGCAATCTGTAAAGACGTGCGGGGTTATTAGTCAATTTAAGATTAAAGTCCAAGACTTTTGCCACATCACGTTTTGTCCATCCTGAGAGATGATAGAAGTTTGGGCCAACTATCACATATGGGACACCCTGCCTATCAACACCGCGCCCTTCAATAATACCAATACGCCCCCATTCGGCCACATAATTACGCCCATCATTAAAACCAGGCGACACAGCTGTCCCTTGGTCATATTGCTCCATCAAAACATTCTTGGGGTCTTCATAGAAATAACGATCGCACTGCAACGCATTCATACAATTATATTGGTGCGTAAAAACAAGTGTCTTTGCCTCTGCCTGCACCGTAAAAAAAGCTGTACCCGCAAGCAATGTCATTAAAAATAAGCGCATAAATTCCTCTTTATTCCTCGCAAACCACTGAGAAAACAATAAGTTCGCCATACATTTTAGTCATTTTTTAACATTATAAAGGTTAAAATATAGTATGGATTTGGGATTAAATACACTTGTAAGTGGTTTAAACGCGCAATCGCGTGCCGTTGATGTTGCCGCACAAAACACGGTTAACGTCAATTCAACGGGTGTCTTAGAGGGCGATGGACAGCAAGCCTATATCCCACAAGACGTTGATTTTATTTCACAAAACCCAGGTGGTGTACGCACAGAGGTCAAACCCAGAGACCCTGCCTTTGTTCCTGCTTATGCGCCTGATGACCTCTCTGCCAATGCAGATGGCTATGTGGCCGCACCAGACATCAATTTGGCTGAAGAGCAGATGAATTTAATACGCGCGGAAACGGCTTATAAGGCCACAGCCTCGCTTATTCCCGTTGTCAAAGACATGTATGAAGAACTTATCAACGCCGTTGATAAAAACGCTTAAAATCTATTCCGAATGATCACCAACAAGAATTTCACGCTTACCAACATGGTTGGCAGGCCCAACAACGCCTTGTGCCTCCATCTGGT
Organism: Micavibrio sp. UBA2137; assembly: GCA_002328415.1. Classification (GTDB taxonomy): domain Bacteria; phylum Pseudomonadota; class Alphaproteobacteria; order Micavibrionales; family Micavibrionaceae; genus UBA2137. Next base: position 735,752 of record DCXL01000004.1, read on the forward strand.
CGATAATATTCGCTGCGCGATTATAGCCAATTTTGAAATAGCGCTGAATGTAACTGGTTGATGCCTTTTTCTCGCGCGCAACAAGTGCAACGGCCTGATCATAAAGTTCATCAACATCATCACCACTGCCACCCTCACCCATGCCTAACAAGTCGAGTGAATTCTCCATATCACCACCCTCTGTGACCTCATCCAGATAGTCTGGTGCACCTTGGTCTTTGAGAAAATTGACAACGGATTCTACATCCTCGTCCGAGGTAAATGGCCCATGCACACGGGTTAAGCGCCCACCGCCTGCCATGTAAAGCATGTCCCCCATACCCAAAAGCTGTTCTGCACCACCATCACCCAAAATAGTACGCGAGTCGATTTTTGAAGTAACTTGGAAAGAGATACGTGTTGGGAAGTTAGCCTTAACCACCCCAGTAATAACATCAACAGAGGGGCGCTGTGTTGCCATTATAAGGTGAATACCCGCAGCACGCGCCATCTGTGCCAAACGCTGAATGGCGGCCTCCACATCCTTACCTGCGACCAACATCAGATCGGCAAATTCATCAACGATAATGACGATATAGGGAAGCTCGGCCATATCCATGGGTTGATCTTCATAGACTGGCTTACCACTTTCACTATCAAAACCTGTTTGCACCTTGCGCATGATAATCTCGCCTTTTTTACGGGCCTCTTCCATGCGTGCGTTATATCCATCAATGTTCCTCACACCAATTTTAGACATCGCACGGTAACGGTTTTCCATTTCAGCAACCGCCCATTTAAGCGCAACAACAGCACGCCCAGGTTCGGTCACAACCTCGCTTAAAAGATGCGGAATGTCATTATAAACAGACAACTCCAGCATTTTGGGGTCAATCATAATCAGGCGACATTTTTCAGGTGAAAGCCTATAAAGCAACGACATAATCATCGTATTGACACCCACAGATTTACCCGAACCTGTTGTCCCAGCCACCAACAAATGCGGCATCTTTGCCAAATCGACAATGACGGGTTTTCCGCCAATATCTTTCCCCAAAATCATCGGCAATTTCGCCTTTGAATTTTCATATTCTGGCAACTCCAGCATTTCACGCATATAGACAATCTGGCGCTTCTTATTAGGAATTTCGATACCAATGACATTGCGGCCCGGTATAACGCTCGCACGCACAGACACGGCCGACATGGAGCGCGCAATATCATCGGCCAATCCAATAATACGCGAGGATTTTACACCTGGTGCTGGCTCAAGTTCATATAACGTCACCACGGGCCCTGGATGAATAGACTTAATTTCGCCCTCAACATTATAGTCTGTTAAGACCTGTTGCAGAAGTTCAGCATTATTACGCAAGGACATTTCATCAATGGCCTCGTCAAAATTTTGTGGCAATTCATCCATAAGAGATGTGTCTGGAAACTCCCATTTACCATCTTCAAAACTAAGCTGCCCTTGCTTAGATTTTTTAGGAGCCGCCTTAACTTTGGGTAACTTAGGTGCAACAACGGCAATATCCTCTGCCTTTTTATCCTCTTCATCATTATCAACACGTGGTGGTGTTTTTATGGCAGGAGCAGTTTTAGCCTTAATCTCTTTCACACGCTGTTCGCGCGCTTCGGGGTTATTATAATGTCTGACCCATGCCAGAGCCGCGCCTATGGCACCAAGTCCAAGAAGGACATATTTCTTGATAAGTTCAATGATATTTGCCCAATCACTGCGACGCACAGGAACAGCAATTGAAACAGAAAGAAGCCCCAAAAGAAAAGCAAGGACAACACTTGCCCAGATTGCGGTATCACCCAGCAAAGGCATCAGCGCATTGCCAATATTGGTCAGCATCAATGTGCCCCCAGCACCGCCCGCAAAGGGATGCGGCAGGAATTCGCCAGAGGGAACGCGCGCAAAGAAAATCGCAAAGGCCAGTAGTGCAAATAAAATACCAATCACACGCAGAGGCATATAACCAAATTTTTCACGCTTCCAAAGGCGATAGCCCCACACACCGCATACAATGCAAACCAAAAATGCTGCAAATCCAAATGTTTGCAGGAAAAAATCGGCTGTGTATGAGCCAAAGACACCAAAGATATTTTGAACGTTTTGTACCTCGCCTATTTGCGCAGCATTACGTGAAGGGTCGCTTTCATTATAAGTTAAAAAAGAGAGCAGCAGAAATATACCAGCCCCCATCAGCGTAAAGGCAGCTATATCCTGAATACGGCGGGCAAAAAAGGCCTGTATCATTTCTCGTTTAGATGATTTGGATGCCTTGTTTTTCAAGGCAATAGATTGTCTGGGCATAATTAGATCTTAAAGGTACATGAACCGTGAATAGAAATGCAGCCCCGAATTGGGCTTTCATGCCTTTAAATATACGGAAAGCAGACACGCGCCGCAAGTTTAGTATGCATTTTCGCAACAAAGTTTATTTTCTTAAGAATGTTAAGACTTTTTTAACTTTTAGAAGTCTATTGTATGAGGTATAGCCCGAAAAGTTATCCACAGGGCTTCAGTTAAGCGAAACCGCTTCATTACAGACACTTGTAACGCCTTTAGGGAGCACGCATGCAACAGCACCATCACGCATCATCAACATCACATGCGCCGTCCTATGCTGTTTATTCCTTTCAACATCAAGAATCTCAGAAAAAGGGATCACAATGGCGGGTTCATGGGCATTGTGAACAAAAAGACGAGGCCCTTTGGATTGCTGAACAACTCTCGCGCTGTGAAGAGGTCGCGCGCGTAGAAATCCGGCTGCAAGGTCTGGATGAAAAGACAAACAAATACAAAGATAAGTGCATCAAACAATTTAAAAAAGAAACACCACAGAAAAGCCTCTTAGCGCGTTTATTTTCTTTCTTTAAATAGTGCATCCGTCTATCCCAAAATAAAAGACACCTTTCCCAGAAATTAGATGCGTTTAAACGCGTCATGTTTTATAACAAATTCATGTTTATTTCGGGATCGCTTTCATCCATTGGCAAAATTCGTGTCATGAGCGTTTATGCGCTTTTCATACTTCTTTGCCTAAGCGAACTGGCTTTCACGCCAACCTTTCACGGAGCACCAACTTCCTTTTCGCTTACACTGGGAAGCTTATTTATCTTTATTGCTCTTTTCGGGCTGCCGATGCCACTCATCCTGATTATGGTGATTGGGCTTTTAACCGATCTATTTTCAAGTGCGCCGCTTGGGCTTTTTACTCTCATTTATATTGCGCTCTTTTATGTTTCGGGACGACAGTCCACCTTTCTAACTACGCAGAGTTTTCCTGTTGTTTGGATCGCCTATGGCCTTGTTTTGCTCATTGCACAAATTCTGATCTGGCTAGGCTATAGTTTTTACTATGAAAGTGGGTTTAGCACTTATCATCTTACAATGGATTCGTTCTATGGGTTTTTTGCATTTCCCTTTATTTATAGTCTTTATCATATTGTGCTTTATGCCTTCCCGAAAGAGGAAGAAGATTTATGAATTTCAAGAATAAGCTCAAAAATTTCAAGCGCAAATACCGTTCATCTGAAAATATCTACAATGCACGGAAAGGCCCTTCTGCGGCCTCTGACCGCGGAACACAGCGCCAAGATATGTTTACGCGCCGTGCGTTTATCATTGCCTCGGCGCAAGGGGGCATCATGTCCTTACTCGCATTGCGTATGGGCTGGTTACAAATTGCACAATCTGAAAAATACACGACTCTTGCTGAAGAAAACCGCATCAACATGCTCATGCTAGCCCCTCAACGTGGCACAATAGTTGATCGATACGGCATCCCTCTGGCCGTTAATGTAAGAGATTTTCGCGCCGTAATTATTCCAGATAAAACAGAGGATATGCGCACAGCGCTTAAAAAATTAAATGATATTTTGCCCGTCAGTGATGAGAAAATTGACGACATCATTAAACAATCACGACGCAATTCACGCTTCCTGCCTTTGGAAATTGCCAATAATTTATCTTGGGAAGACATTTCAGCGATTGAAGTCAACCGCCCCTTCCTGCCAGGCATTTTTGTCGAAGTTGGTGATACGCGCAATTATCCACTTCAAGCGTCAACTGCACATTTGATTGGTTATGTTGGGCGCGTCTCAGAAAAGGAAATTACGGGCGACCCTGTCGAACTTTTACCTGGTTACAAAATTGGAAAGACAGGGCTTGAACGCTTTTACAATGACAAATTGAAAGGTGTTCCCGGGCAACGTGAAGTAGAGGTCAATGCTGTTGGACGCGAGGTGCGCGATTTAACGGTTGTTGGTGCAAAGCCAGGAGAGCAAATGACGCTCTCGATTGATGTGGAATATCAGCGTTTTGTACAAAATGTACTTTCCAAACATAAAAGTGCCTCGGCTGTTGTGATGGACGCGCATACGGGTGCCGTATATGCGCTTGCCTCGCACCCCGCCTTTGATCCAAACTTATTTGTAAACGGAATCCCTCATTCCATATGGTCAGAACTTCTAAACGATCCGACCTTTCCCCTCACGAATAAGGCTGTTTCTGGACAGTATCCACCAGGCTCAACATTTAAAATGATAACGGCACTCGCTGGACTTGAAACAGGTGATATTAAAAAATCAACACGGGTGAATTGCCCTGGACATTTCAATCTTGGGAATGCCAAATTTCACTGTTGGAAGCCAGAAGGACACGGCAGTGTTGATGTAACACAAGCGCTCGCACAGTCATGTGACGTGTTCTTTTATAAACTCAGCACACAAATTGGTATTGATAAAATTGTCGAGGTGTCCAAACGCTTTGGTCTTGGTGAAAAGCTTGGCTTTGAACTCGCCGAGGAACAGAACGGTCACATACCAACACAAGCATGGAAAAGAGGACGTTTTGGTGAAGGGTGGCAGGCTGGTGAGACTGTGATTAGCAGTATTGGTCAAGGCTATATGCTGACAACGCCGCTGCAACTCGCCACAATGACAGCACGTCTGGTTAATGGCGGTTACGCCGTCAAACCTTGGATGACAGGCTATATCAATAATACAAAAATGTTCACACAAGACTATCCAAAAATGAAGGTTAGTGACAATGACCTTACCCTTATCAAGGCAGGTATGGACGAAGTCGTAAACGGCCCTAAAGGAACAGCACGCGGAAGTGCGATAAATATAGGCGGCATGGAAATGGGCGGAAAAACCGGGACAGCGCAGGTCAAGCGTATCACAAAAGAAGAACGCGCCATGGCCAATCGCAGGCAAGAAGATTTGCCTTGGCGGTTACGTCACCACGCACTTTTTGTCGGATATGCGCCCGTTGAAAATCCACGTTATGTCTGTTCAGTTGTTGTTGAGCACGGGATCGGTGGATCAAGTGCAGCAGCACCCGTTGCCAAGGAACTCTTATTGGAAATACAGAAACGCCAGCCAGATAAAATTCCGCTTCTTCCCAATGGTGGTATGGCCTTTACAAGCCCCTCTCCAGAAAAAAGGAAAGGGTAAAGTTCCATGGCAAAATCTATTCAGTTGCAGGAAACTAACAGCGCAAAATACAAATTATTACATTTAAGCTGGGGACTGATCGCCCTTCTTTTTGCTGTTGCTATGATTGGGTTTCTCTCCCTTTATTCAGCTGCGGGTGGAAATGTTGACCCATGGGCCTCGCGTCACATGGTACGTTTTTTCGTGTTGCTTTCAGGCTGTCTTATCATTGCACTTATCAATATTCGATTCTGGTATCGGCTAGCCTATCCCATTTATGTGCTTGGTTTTTTAATGCTTCTAGCGACCGAAATTATGGGACAGGTTGGGATGGGTGCCCAACGTTGGATTAACCTTGGTATTATTCAGATCCAACCCTCGGAACTCATGAAAATTGCCGTTGTTATGGCTTTGGCTAAATATTTTCACAGTGCCTCGCTTGAGGATATGCGCAAGTTGAGCTTTCTTATTCCCCCAGCGGCCATGGTTTTCCTGCCCGTCTTTCTGGTGCTTGCACAACCTGACTTGGGAACGTCCATCATGATTGTGTGTGCAGGCGTGGCTGTTTTCTTTATTGCAGGTGCGCCCCTTTGGATATTCATCACAGGTGGATTGGCCACACTGGCTTCTATCCCTGTGGCATGGCTCTTCCTCCATGACTACCAAAAAAAACGGGTACTCACTTTCCTTAATCCTGAGAGCGATCCCTTTGGTTCGGGCTATCACATTACCCAATCCAAAATTGCAATTGGCTCAGGTGGACTTGAAGGCAAAGGGTTTTTGAGAGGCACACAAAGCCAACTTAATTTCCTACCTGAAAAACAAACAGACTTTATTTTTACATTGTGGCTAGAGGAATGGGGCTTTTTAGGTGGCTTAATTTTGCTGGCGCTCAATGCGGCGATTATTCTTTACGGCACATGGATTGCCTTCAATTGTCGTCATTCCTTTGGGCGTTTTATGGCCTTTGGTCTGATGGTCAATTACTCTCTATATGTCTTTATTAACATCGCGATGGTGACAGGCGCTATTCCAGTTGTGGGTGTCCCCCTCCCCCTTATCTCATATGGGGGAACGGCCATGATGGCAGCGCTTATTAGTTTCGGGCTTATCATGTCTTGCGCCCTGCATAAGGACAGCAAGCTTCCGAGGATGATTTAAAAACTGAGGCTAGGCCGCTTCTGTATGCGGGACGCCTTTTTCTTCGAGCAACGCCTGTAATTCACCTGTTTCGTACATTTCGCGAATAATGTCACACCCGCCGATAAATTCACTTTTCACGTAAAGCTGAGGGATCGTAGGCCAGTTTGCAAAATCCTTAATGCCTTGACGAATTGTGGCGTCATCAAGCACGTTGACATCCTTGAATGTTACACCAAGTTGCGAGAGCACCTGAACTGCTGCTGCTGAAAATCCACACATTGGGAAGGCGGCAGTCCCTTTCATGTAAAGGACAACATCGTTGCTGCTCAGTTCTTTCTTAATACGCTCAAAAATAACACTTTCCATGATAATTCCTGTTCTAACACTTTTATTTATATCTTATTTCAATCTAACTTTTATGACTTTGGTGATGTTTGAAGCGACATGGCATGCAACTCGCCCCCCATTTTACCGTCTAATGCGGCATACACCATCTGATGCTGTTGTATACGTGTGAGACCCGCAAACCGATCACTTTCGATGATAACGCGATAGTGATCGCCGTCTCCACGCAAATCTTCAATTGCAATTTCCGCATCTGGAAACTGGGCCTGTATCATTTGATGTAATTCATTTGCTGGTATTGCCATTATCAACCTCTTGACATTAACTTAGTTTGTTTTGCTCATATAATCAGGCAACCACTTTTCATGCCACGCAATTAATTCTGAACATGAAATTTCTTCACCCTCGGGCAGGACACAGTTATCTTGACTAACCACACCTATTTTAAGCACGGGCACATTATCAGATTGCGCGGCCTCGCTAAAGCGTTCTGGCTCAGTTGTGGCGACAACATAGCGTCCTTGATCCTCACCATACCAAAAGGCTGTCGCTTTACCCGCCAACTGGGACACATCAAAGCCAAGTGTGCGTGCAGCCAAGCTCATCTCTGCCAGCGCACAAAGTAATCCGCCATCAGAAATATCATGAGCGGCCTCAAGCAAATCACGTGCGATTGCCTCTCGCATAAATGTTCCGTTACGCTTTTCAACATCCAAATCAACAATTGGGGCAAGCCCCGCCTCAACCCCGTGAACCTCACTGTAATAAAGTGATTGTCCAAGATGTGCGCCTTCGCCACCAACAATGAAAAGCGTTGCTCCTTCACTCTTAAAGGCCATATCCATGGCCATTTCCCAATCACTGACCAGACCAACACCCCCAATGACAGGTGTTGGCAAAATGGCAGTCCCGCTTGTTTCATTGTAAAGAGAGACATTTCCTGAAATCACAGGGTAATCAAGCGCTGCACAGGCTGCGCCCAACCCTTCAACACACCCAACAAATTGCGCCATAATTTCGGGGCGTTCTGGGTTACCAAAGTTCAGGTTATTGGTAACAGCCAAGGGCGTCGCGCCAGAGGCACAGAGATTACGGTAGGATTCAGCCACCGCTTGCTTACCTCCTTCGAAGGGATTGGCATAGCAATAGCGCGGATTACAATCTGATGAAATAGCTAGCGCCTTCTGCGTATTGGGGACGCGCACAAGGGCCGCATCGCTCGCGCGACCAGCTTGCGTATTTGTTAAACCTGACGTTGCCCAACTTTCCCCCATGACAAGCCCGTCATATTGTTCCCAAATCCAGCGTTTCGAACTCATATTCGGCGACCGCATCAACGTCTCAAGACTTGTTTTAAGAGATGGCGTTTCACCCAAATCCTGTGGCAATGGTTTTGGCAAAGGATGTTGTCCTTGCGGACGATCATAAACGGGTGCCGCATCAACAAGTGGCGGCACGGGGATATCACACCAAGTTTGACCATACATGTTTAAGCGTAGGCGTTGGTCATCTGTTGTTGTGCCAATAACGGCAAAATCCAGATCCCATTTTTCAAAAACTTTGCGTGCCTTGTCCTCTGAGCCTGGCTTTAAAATCATGAGCATGCGCTCCTGACTTTCAGAGAGCATAATTTCATAAGGCAACATATTGCGTTCGCGCTGCGGCACGTCATCCAGATTCATGGTAACACCAATGCCGCCCTTATCAGCAATCTCAACACCCGAGGATGTCAAACCTGCCGCGCCCATATCCTGAATGGAGACTATGCAATCTGTCTGCATCAGCTCAAGGCACGCCTCAAGAAGAAGCTTTTCGGTAAAGGGGTCACCTACTTGTACGGTCGGGCGATTTTCTTCGTTCCCGTCACCAAACTCGGCCGAGGCCATCGTTGCCCCATGAATACCATCGCGCCCTGTCTTAGACCCGACATAGACAATAGGCATATTAGGCTGTGCACCACGCGCATAATAAATATCGTCTTGATTAGCAATCCCAACCGTCATCGCATTGACCAAAATATTGCCGTTATAGCTTTTATGAAATTGTGTTTCACCACCGACAGTCGGCACGCCCATACAGTTACCATAGTGGGAGATACCAGACACAACACCAGAGACAAGCGAACGTGTTTTAGGATGGGCTGGCTCACCAAAGCGTAACGCGTTTATATTGGCGATGGGGCGCGCGCCCATAGTAAACACATCGCGCATAATCCCGCCCACACCGGTTGCCGCACCTTGGAACGGCTCAATGTAGGATGGGTGGTTATGCGATTCCATTTTGAAGACGGCTGCTTGCCCGTCGCCAATATCAATCACACCTGCGTTTTCGCCTGGGCCTTGAATTACGTGCGGCGCCTCAGTCGGAAGTTTTTTAAGATGCAACCGCGAGGATTTATAAGAACAATGTTCAGACCACATCACAGAAAAAATACCAAGCTCGGTGTAGGTCGGTGCACGTCCAAGAATTTCAAAAATCTGGTCAAACTCTTCAGCGTTCAAACCATATTCCTGCGCCAGTTCAAGCGTGATATCTGGCTCTCTCACCGTTTGTAAAAAATCTGATTTTTCAGCTGTGTTTTGCATAGCACCCTTTTAACGTCTTCATTGAACTTCGTCACCTATTAATTCTGTAGTTTCTTGAGCGCTTTCTTCAGCTGCTGGCTCGACCTCTGGCATTTCAGCTTCTGTGTCTTCCATTTGAAAGAGATTCTCGCTGGATAAAACACGTTCCTCCTCATCAGGGGGTAATTTCAACACGCGCACATAGTTTGATTGTTCATAAGTTGCATAGGGCGCAACCTCAATCTTCTTCTCACGCACAGCCACAATCTCGCCTACGGGCAAGCCTGCTGGCATCAAACGCCCATCACCAGAGGTAATAATTTTCATGCCCTTTTCAACTGTGATCGCCTGTGGCACATAATCAAGTTCAAGCATATTTTCATTTGTACCACCCAATATCGCCTTTTGCTGTGTGCCTGCTATACGCACAGGCAATCTTGAATTGATATCCGTTGTCATCAAGATGCGCGACGTTTTTGAAAAAACCTCAATCACACGACCCAGTAAACCATTCTCACCAATGACTGCCTGCCCAATTTCAATACCATCATTACGACCTGCCGCTATTAGCGCACTTTTCACGTAGGGACTCTTTGGATCAATCACAAGACGTGTTGTTAGAAAGCTTGGGTGGCCATTTAAGTTAACGTTTAAAAGCGCGCGCAAGGATTGGTTCTCCGCTCCTAAAAGCTGCGCTGTATGAAACCACTCATTCAAGCGCTCGTTTTCACGTCTCACTTCATCTAACTCGGCACGCATCTCATTGAAACTAGTCGCATTGGAGAGAAAACTTCCAAAAGCACGCAAGGGGCTTGCGAGCGTTGAAACCGCAGGCGCAATTGTGTTAGCCGTCACACCGCGCAAATTATCAAATTTGATGAAACCAGAAAGTGAGACAAACAGGATTAGCGCACAAAGCGCAGTCACCGTGATTAAGGGCATGGATGTCACATAAGACAAATAGCGCATCGCTGGATGGGACCGCCGAGAACTGAGACCGCTTTTCCGTTTTTTCTTTGCCACAATTAAACCGCTTTTATTTCACATGCTTTCAAGTCAATGATGGCTTTGAAAATAAGGGGTTTCAGCGGAATAGGAAAGTAAAAAAGTGAACTTATTCTAGTAGGCACCAATAAGCACATTTTGAAGCGACTTCATTTCTTCCAAGGCATGTCCTGTGCCCAGCGCCACGCATGAGAGTGGGTCATCGGCAATAGTTACTGGCAGGCCTGTTGCATGACGCAAAACAAGGTCAAGATTAGCCAGCAGGCATCCGCCCCCTGTCATCACAATCCCCTTATCAACGATATCAGAAGCAAGTTCTGGCGGGGTATGTTCAAGGGCTGTTTTCACCGCCTCGATAATCTGACCAACCGGTTCAGCCAAGCTTTCTGCCATCTGGCGCTCTGTCACAACAATTTCCTTTGGCACGCCATTCATCAAATCGCGGCCCTTAATCTGCATTGTGCGCCCCTCTCCATCCCCTGGAGGACAGGCAGAGCCTATTTCCTTTTTGATTTTTTCAGCTGTTGTTTCACCAATAAGCAAATTATGTACGCGGCGAATATAGGCGATAATCGCCTCGTCCATTTTGTCACCACCAACACGCGCTGACTTTGCGTAAACAACACCACCAAGAGAGACAACGGCAACCTCTGTTGTTCCTCCGCCGATATCAACAACCATAGAGCCCGAAGGTTCTGTAATGGGAAGACCTGCACCAATGGCGGCGGCCATAGGTTCTTCAATCAAAAAGACCTCAGATGCACCAGCGCTTTCCGCTGATTCGACAATGGCACGCTGCTCAACGGCTGTAGAGCCAGAAGGCACACAGATGACCATTTTGGGTGATACGAAAGAACGGCGGTTATGTACTTTACGAATAAAATGCTTAATCATCGCCTCTGTCACCTCAAAGTCGGCAATCACACCATCACGCAAGGGGCGAATGGCGACAATATTACCAGGTGTACGGCCCAGCATTTGCTTGGCCTCGTTCCCGACGGAGTGAATTGTTTTCTTGCCCGCATGAACGGAAATGGCCACGACTGATGGCTCGTTCAAGACGATGCCGCGATCACGCACATAAACAAGTGTGTTCGCCGTACCCAAGTCAATGGCCATATCGGCCGACATAAAATGAAACAGTTTAGAAAACATGCATTAATTTCTTAAAAAAATATGTTTGAATGATGTTCATAGCAGACTTTACGCGCTCACTCCAACATGAATTTTATATTTATCCGCGCGTCTATATTTAAGGCACAAAAAAAGGCTCTGAAGCGAGCCTTTTCACGTCAATTATGGTCGCCCAAATTAACCTTGGCGTGCCTTGAAACGCTTGTTCACTTTATTAATAACGTAAAGGCGTCCTTTACGGCGAACAACGCGACAATTACGGTCACGGCTTTTCAATGTTTTAAGTGAACTTGCAACTTTCATTTTCTTGCCCTCTAAATCTCTAAATTTGGCAGTTTCTAAGGCTTTCGCCTTTCAATTTCTTAACAGAAGCTAGGATATAACGTGATGCCCCACTCTTTGTCAAGCAAATCTCTATAAAATTTTATCGCTTTTCATATCCTTTTTTGCTTGTGAAAGGAAACGAATTGAAACTAGACAAAGTTTCATGTGGCATGCATAAATAACATTGATTTCAAAAAAACAAGTTCTTAAATAACTAAAGGGTAGTCTCGTGGCATTAACAATTGGTGTTCTTAAAGAAACTGACAAGCGTGAAACGCGCGTAGCCGCCTCACCTGATATTGTCAAAAAATATGTCTCTAACAAAATTTCGGTTCTGATTGAAAAAGATGCAGGTGCAGGGTCTTATTTTGGGGATGCTGAATACAAGGATGCAGGCGCAAAAGTCGCTTCCCGCTCTGATGTTCTTAAGAAATCAGATATTGTTCTATGCGTGCGCCGCCCTGACGCAAAGGATTTGAAGGCCCTTCCTAAGAAAGCAACCCTTATTGGATGCCTTAACCCTTATGATGACAAACAGGATTTCGAGGCTCTCGCCAATGCTGGTGTGACCTCTATGTCGATGGAGCTTGTCCCCCGTATCACACGCGCACAGGCGATGGACGTACTCTCTTCTCAATCGAATCTGGCGGGCTATAAATCAGTACTTGAGGCCGCCGCGCATTATGATCGTGCCCTGCCTATGATGATGACAGCCGCAGGCACAATTGCACCAGCGCGCGTTTTTGTTCTTGGTGCAGGCGTTGCAGGATTACAAGCCATTGCAACGGCCAAACGTCTTGGCGCGATTGTCTCAGCCACTGATGTACGTCCAGCAGCCAAGGAACAAGTAGCATCGCTTGGTGGAAACTTTGTCGCTGTTGAAGATGAGGAATTCAAAGCCGCCGAAACAGCGGGTGGCTATGCCAAGGAAATGTCAGATGAGTACAAGAAAAAGCAAGCGGCTCTTGTTGCTGAAACGCTTATCAAGCAGGACATTGTGATTACAACAGCCCTTATCCCGGGTCGCCCCGCTCCTGTCCTTATCACAGAGGAACACGTCAAATCCATGAAGCCTGGATCTGTGATTGTTGACCTCGCTGTTGAACGTGGTGGAAACTGTGCCCTGTCCGAGCCTGATAAAATTGTCGAAAAACACGGCGTTAAAATTATTGGGCACACTAATATGACGGGCCTTCTTGGGCAAAGCGCGTCCAAGCTTTATGCCAAAAACCTCTATAATCTTCTCGCGCTGTTCATCAAAGATGGAAAGGCCGCGCCTGATATGGAAGATGAAATCTTAAAAGGCATTACGCTGACCGCAGGGGGCGTAGTTGTTCATCCTGTGCTTGGTGAAACAAAAGTCTCTAAGAAGAAAGCCCCAATAAAAAAGGCCACAGTTAAAAAAACGACAGCAAAGACCAAGGCCAAGGCAAAACCCAAGGCCAAGGTAAAACTTAAGGCTACAGCTAAAACAAAGACGAAAACCACAGGAAAGAAATAAATGTCAGACGCTTATTATTATTCAGAAGACAGCACAACAATTCAGGGGGTTGATTTACCCGTTACTGAAATTGGCACAAGCTCGGAAATTGACACGCTTGCTGACTCGGCAACTTCGCTCGCACACTCAGCGCCTGATAATTTCTTTATCACGGGCTTGACCGTTTTCATTCTGGCCTGCTTTGTCGGCTATTATGTTGTCTGGCGCGTAACGCCTGCGTTGCATTCTCCATTAATGGGGATCACAAATGCCATTTCCTCAGTCATTATTGTGGGGGCGATTATTGCCGTTGGCCCTATTGAGGGCAGTGGGTTCTCCAAGTTTCTCGGCTTCTTAGCTGTAATACTGGCCTCGGTCAATATCTTTGGCGGCTTCATTATTACACGCCGTATGCTCCACATGTTTAAGAAGAAGGGAGCATAACCTATGCCTATGATATCTGGATTTGCCCATTTAGCGGCTTCTGTTCTCTTTATTCTTGCACTACGTGGTCTCTCACATCCTGAAACTGCACAACGCGGATTAACCTATGGTGTTGTGGGCATGATTCTGGCCGTTGTGACAACGCTTTATCTGCCGACCGTTGGCTCATGGGGGTTAACAATCGTTGGAGTTCTTGTTGGTGGAGCAATTGGGGCCTACATTGCCCGAAAAATTGAAATGACAGCGCTGCCGCAACTTATGGCGGCCTTTCACTCGCTTGTTGGTCTTGCTGCGGTTTTGGTTGCAAGCGCGGCCTTCTCAAATCCAGAAGCCTATGGCATTGGCACATCAGGTGATATTGCCATTGTCAGCTTGGTTGAGATGGCCCTTGGTGTTGCCATTGGTGCCGTTACCTTTACAGGGTCACTTATCGCGTGGGGAAAATTACAAGGCACGCTATCGGGTAAGCCTTTTACATTTGAAGGCCAACATGCGCTTAATGCCGCGCTCGGTTTTGTACTTGTGACATTGATTGTCATGTTCTGCAACTCTGAAAGTGGCTTTTTGTTCTTCCTGATTATCATGTTGGCATTGCTCATGGGTGTTCTCATGATCATTCCCATTGGCGGTGCGGACATGCCCGTGATTGTCTCCATGCTCAACTCCTATTCAGGGTGGGCCGCAGCAGGCATTGGTTTCACACTTCATAATAACTTGCTGATTGTCACAGGTGCGCTCGTGGGGGCCTCGGGTGCAATCTTGTCTTACATTATGTGTAAGGGCATGAACCGTTCCTTCCTTAATGTTGTCCTTGGTGGTTTCGGTGGTGATGCAGCCTCTGGCGGCTCAGGCGACCATGGTGACAGACAGGCAAAAATCGGCTCTGCCGAGGACGCGGCCTTTATCATGAAGTCAGCTGGTAAAGTTATCATCGTGCCGGGATATGGTATGGCTGTGGCGCAAGCCCAGCATGTTCTTCGTGAGATGGTCGACGCACTAAAAGAAGAAGGCGTAGAAGTCAAATATGCCATTCACCCTGTCGCAGGGCGTATGCCTGGTCACATGAATGTTCTTCTGGCCGAGGCGAATGTCCCTTATGATGAGGTCTTTGAGTTGGAAGATATCAACCGCGACTTTGCACAAGCTGATGTTGTCTATGTGATTGGTGCTAACGACATTACAAACCCATCTGCCAAATCAGATTCAAGCTCACCCATTTATGGCATGCCTGTGCTTGATGTTGAGAAAGCGAAAACGGTTCTCTTTGTCAAACGCTCACTAGGCTCTGGATATGCAGGAATTGATAACCCGCTATTCTATGCTGACAACACGCTCATGCTTCTTGATGATGCCAAGAAGATGACTGAAAATATTGTGAAAGCGCTTGAAGACTAAAAAGAATTCTTAAAGACAAAAGCACATGTTTTTGATATTTTATCACTTGTGTCGCATTTCTTTTTCAAAAGACTTTTTGTACTTCTGATTGTCCTGCTCGTTACAGGATGTGCCTCTGCACCTTCAAAGAAAACAGTGCCGACAACACCGCGCCCGCTTGCCTGCCATGCAGGTGAAATTGTTTTTGTGAATATTCGAGGTCCAGAAAAAGCAGAGCTTCAAATGAACGGACGTTTATACTACTTGGGTCGCAAAAGCGTATCCAAGGGCGTGCTCTATAAAGACGCTGATAATGATATCATCGTTCATAATCATGGCCTGAATTACACAATCGTTAATGGGCGCGAACAGTTTCTCTGCCGTCCCTTGCCCACGCTTTCCCGCGCTAACTAGACTGTAAATTTATTGGATTTGTGTGCTCTAGAAACGCTCGCCAAGAGACGGTGTGCGGCGCTGACGCGTGATTTCGATAAGCCCCAAATTTGTGAAGCCATGCACTTGGACTGTGCAGGGGTCTTGCAAGCACTCTTTTTCAAACAATTTAAGCAGGTCTTTTTTCTCGGCCTGTTTTTTCATGCGCAGAAAATCAATCATGATAATGCCACCTAAATTGCGCAGGCGTATCTGGCGTGCAATTTCCTTGGCCGCTATACGATTAATATGAAGCGCCGAGCCCGTGTTGGCCGCACGGTTTACATCAATAGCCGTCAATGCCGCTGTTTCTTGAATGATAATCGTCCCACCACCCTGTAAAATTGCGTAAGGTTGGAACAGACCATCAACCTCACTGAAAATATCGCGATAAGAAAATAGTGCGAGATCGTCATAGGGATTTTCAAGTTCAACGGGACGAATTTTTGTCATCAGATCTGGCGCAAATAAATCACACCATTCCTCGGCTTCCTCAAATTGTTCCATTGTGACAACTTCAATTGTATCAATGATACGCGCCGCAGCGTTACTAAGTGTACGCTGTAGAGAATCGGGTCCGAGCATAATTAATTGGGGTGTATCACCCCCACCATGTTCCTTGAGACTTTCCCACATGGCATCCAGAATTTTATATTCGCGCACCAAAATTTCTGTCTGCGCACTCATCGCAGAAGCGCGCAAAATGGCCGACTTACAATCCCCCATCGACTCCAACATGGTTGTCATTTGCTTGCGGATTTTCTTGTCACGAATACGTCGCGAGATGCGCTGTTCATCCTGAAAGGGCATATAAATAATATAGCGCCCTTGAAGGGCTATATTCATACTCAGGCGCGGACTTTTATCTTCGTAAGCCTCCCCCTCTTTCAAGGCAAGCTTGCCTTCTTTGGCCTGCACAAAGCAAAAGTCTCCAGGGGAGAGTAATTGTCCAATTGATTTATCGGATTTGACAATGCAATCATCTTTGACAACATCACCAGCGTTCAGGATACCCGTATTGTCACCATCTAAATCCAGATAGGCGGCGTTTAGTGTCTTATCGATGCGCGTGACCTTTGCCCAGTAAAGCGAGCCCCAGCGAACCTCTTCATTGGCGGGGTCGACTTCCAAAGAATGGAGCTTATTATCAGCCATAGCAGCCGCCCACAAACCGCCCTCCATCTCATCTACAAGGATATCCAGCGTCTTATCAGATATTTTCGGGTGTCCCATGAGAAGCCTTCCGTGTGTATCCCAAGCCTGTCAGCATTGCCAGTGTATCATAGCAGGATAATCCAACAATATTAGAATAAGAGCCTTCTATTTTCTTCACGAATGCAGAGGCAAGACCCTGAATGCCATACGCACCCGCTTTTCCCTCCCCTTCACCAGAATCAGCATAGAAGTTAATCTCATCGGCGGATAACGGCTTGAAATGAACCATTGTTTGTACGCATCGCGAAACCTCGCGGCCATCAGGCGCAATAATACATATGCCTCCATAAATGCGGTGACGACGACCAGAGAGCCTTTCAAGGCACGATATTACATCCTCACGTGTTTCGCCCTTGGGCAATGTACGCCGCCCGCAAGCCACAACCGTGTCTGCGCCAAGGATAAATGCGCCCTTCTCACTTTCAGCAACTTTGCGTGCCTTGCCCAATGCAAGGCGCACGCACACATCACGCGGATGTTCGCGGGCAAATTCACTTTCATCAATATCAGCTGGTATAACAGCATCGGGAGTGATGCCAATTTGTGAGAGCAGGTCAAGACGCCGTGGGGAGGCCGAGGCCAATACAAGGCGTTGTTCAGACTTATTTTTCACGGAAGATAATACGTCCCTTTGTCAGGTCGTAGGGAGTCATTTCAACGACAACAGTATCACCCTGTAGCACACGAATACGGTGGCGACGCATCTTACCCGCTGTGTGTGCAAGGATTTCGTGATCGTTTTCAAGTTTAACACGGAACATTGTGTTCGGAAGAACCTCCGTCACCGTGCCTTTAAATTCCATTAAATCTTCTTTAGCCATAAACCTTATTTCTTCTAATTAAATTCTATATGAGAGTTTATATCGTTTTCTAGGAAAAGTGCAAGGGGGCTAGCAAGAGCTATGCCGGTGCAATCCCATTATCATTACAATGCGGGATGGTCACATCAGGAATTACAGGTATATCATATTTGGGCGCAACACGATTATGTACGGCCAAGGCCTCGGAACGCAATTCATAATAAGCCTGTTTAAAGCACGGGTCATGATCCCCAATAACCGCTGGCATAGAGAGCAATACACCGTGGAAGGTTTTCACATCATCTTCCATCACAAATGTCTGTCGGCGACGCCCTTCAAGATGTGCCATCAAATCCTGAATTTGAGTCATCTGATAAATGAGTTCACCTTCCTGAAAACATTTATATTGCGAACGCGTCATACACTCTTCCAGATTTTCACCTATTCTGAAGGCGCGATACATGGTCATAATCTCTGGCGCAATAGCCTCTTCAAAAAACTCTAAAAATTCCTCATCATTTTGCGCAAAGGAAATCATGGCCGAGGCCAACTGTAACTGGTCAGGATTATCATAGAGGCTTTGTACTTCTTGAATGGGACGCAGAGCTGTCTTTGCGAGATACACAAATGTATCATAGGGCGTTGCACCATGTCGCTCTTCCAGAAAAAGATATGTCCCCTTTACGCCGTCAATAATACAATCTGGTAGACCTAATTCGTCCAGAACAGCCAGCGAATGTTCTTCTGTTGGCCCTATATAGTCGCGCGCAAATGGCATGTACCATCCATGCGGATGGTCATGTAAGTTGTAATGGTTATTGATGCAGTTTATAAAATTGTTAAGTTGATAGGCTGCATCTGTGTTGTGCTGACAAAAGGCAACTGCAGGAATCAAAATTTCCTCAATCTGATCATTCTGTAATTGTGGTGTTCCAATATTTAGCTTCACATGCATTTGAAACGCAGCCACCCTATGAAGTGCACGAATTGTTCCTGCAAAAGTCGCATGGACATTTGAGGGCATATCAGAATGCTTGAGGCTTGTATTAAAAAAGGGTTCAAGCTCACATGCGATTGCCTGCGCACGGGGTGAGAGTTTTTCAAAAAGCTCGGGGTATGCATCAATAATGCGGTAAGAGGCCAGATATTCATACACATGGTCTGGGATATCAACGCCCTGCGCATAAAAATCATGCTTGAGCATATTGGCAAGCTTCACAAGCTGAATAACGCCTTGGGCACTTCTCTCACCAAATGTTGCATCAAATTGTTTGAGCTCTGCACCCTCATCAGGACATAGGCGGTCAAGTGTTTCAATGACAATGCCGTGTCCGACAATATCCTCGCGCGCGGCGGCTAATACAAATTGTGTGGCAAGTGTGGCGTTCAGCATGCTTCAAATACGCAGTTCTTTAATCATGTTCAGTAATTGTGAATTATGTAATCACAAGAAACACAACATGACAAGATGATAATGTAAGAAAGATGCGTTTATTCAGAAAGACGTGTAATTTTTGCGCCTACATTACCCAGCTTCTCGGTAATGTTTTCATATCCACGGTCAAGGTGATAAATACGGTTGACCGTTGTCTCACCCTCGGCAACCAGTCCCGCCAAAACAAGCGAGGCCGAGGCACGCAAATCTGTGGCCATAACCTCTGCACCGCGCAACTTCGTTGCACCGCGTACAATGGCTGAATTTCCTTGAACAGAAATATGCGCACCCATACGGCACAACTCTGGCACATGCATAAAGCGATTTTCAAAAACGGTTTCTGTGACCATGCCCGCGCCCGCACACAGGGTCAGCATCGTCATAAATTGCGCCTGTAAATCCGTTGGAAAACCAGGGTAAGGCTCGGTCATAATATCTGTGCCGATTAAGGGCTTTGTCTCGCGTGCGACATGAATGTCGTTGCCTGATTGTTCAATATCCAACCCTGCGCGGCGCATCGGGTCAATGAACGCTCCCAGAATATCAAGAGAGGTATTTTCCAAAATCAGGTTTCCGCCCGTCATGGCAGCACCCACCATCCATGTACCTGTCTCAATACGGTCGGCAATCACGGCGTGACGTGTCCCATGCAGGGATTTCACACCTTCAATCGTAATTGTATCCGTGCCCAAACCTGAAATCTTTGCGCCCATTTTATTGAGCATATTACCAAGGTCGACAATTTCTGGTTCACGCGCAGCGTTCATAAGACGTGTCGTGCCCTTAGCCAATGTGGCGGCCATCAAATTATTCTCCGTTGCCCCAACAGACACAATCGGGAATGTGATATCAGCACCAATCAAGCCACCCTTGGGGGCCTTGGCCTTTACATAGCCTTCCTCGATTTTAATTTCAGCACCCATCGCCTCCATCCCCATCAGGTGAAGGTCAACAGGACGTGTGCCAATCGCGCATCCACCCGGAAGTGACACCTCGGCATAACCAAAGCGCGCAAGCAATGGTCCAAGCACAAGAATAGAGGCACGCATTTTACGCACCAAATCATACGGCGCAAACGGCTTTGCAATATCACGCGCATGGAACAGACCCACATGGTCACTACGCAGTGCCAGTTGCACGCCAAGACCATTGAGCACCTTTGACAGCGTACCAATATCAGCCAGTCCAACTGGTAAATTGGTCAGCTCAACAGGCTCACTCGTTAGAAGTGTTGCGCACATCAGTTTAAGCGCAGAGTTCTTTGCACCTGAAATGGGAATATTCCCTTTGAGAACAGTCCCGCCCTGCACCTTGATTTTATCAAGACCAGAGGGACGAATAACAGGCTCGCCCTGTGCAGAGACAACAACATGCTGCTCTGTGCCTTGCGCAATTTTCAGTGGGTTTTTAAGTTCTTGGGAGTGTGACACCTTTTTGCCCCATATACTTTCCGGCGCGGTCTGCGTAGTTCACTTCGCAAGGGCTCGAGCCTTTAAAAAATAAGAATTGTGCAATGCCCTCATTGGCATAAACCTTCGCAGGCAAAGGCGTTGTATTTGAAATCTCCAACGTGACATGCCCTTCCCAACCTGGCTCAAGCGGTGTGACATTCACAATCAAACCACAGCGCGCATAGGTGCTTTTCCCCAAACACACAACCAGAACATCCTTTGGAATGCGGAAATACTCAACCGTGCGTGTAAGAACAAAGCTGTTCGGCGGGATAACGCAAACATCTGTCTTACGCTCGACAAAGGATTGTTGTGAAAACGCCTTGGGGTCAACAATCGCATTGTCAACATTCGTAAAAATCATGAACTCGTCTGCGCATTTGGCGTCATAGCCATAAGATGAAAGCCCGTAAGAGATGATTTTCTGGCCGTTCTTCTCACGGTTTTGTTTCTCGACAAATGGCTCAATCATGCCATTATTTTGCGCCTGTTCGCGGATCCAGTGGTCGGGCATAATGCCAGGGGCAGATTGCAGGTCAGTATCGGTCATTTTTGGTGGTGTTTGAATGGCTTGGCTCATAATTTCTTAATCTCTTACGCTTCATCTTCTGTGTTGTTTGTCTCATCGTCAGCTTGGGTTTTGCGCGCCTTTTGCATTTGCTTGCGCTTCTTCAAATTCTCGCGCAGAACATCGGCGCGCTTATCTCTCCATGCTGATTGTGTCATAAGGTTTTGTTTCCGCCTCTTTCAAGGACTTTTTCTATATTACGAAAAATCACAGCAAACTACAAAATAAATCCCGAAAATTCAAGAAAAATTAAGATTTGAGTATGCTATTATGGTTTAATGAAACAATATTTTAGGATTTTTGCTAAATTAATTATATCTTTTCTTATAGCTATAATTATTGGCATGCTCATATGCGTGTCAGTATGCCCTCTGTCAGGAGTACACTACAGTTTTGGAATAGCATATGGTATTTTCGGACTTGCAAGCATACCTGTCTTACTCTTTGTCTCATCATTTTATTTTTATTATCTACACTCAAAAAATATAATAAATAAACAGATTATTATTTCTAGCATCGTTATAATCATGCTTTTTGCGAATGCGTTTTGGCTAACGGCTTTTCCATTCTTAATTGAAAAATTATATCTTACAATGATACCCACTTTTATTGGTGGAACAGTATCAGGTTTTTTCTATCATAGCTTGATTAAAGAAAAAAATAAGATGGAAGAACAAAAGGGATGACATCCATTTTTTGATATTGTAGTTTCGCATCCATGCTGTCGTAGCTCAGTGGTAGAGCACACCCTTGGTAAGGGTGAGGTCGGGAGTTCAATCCTCCTCGACAGCACCATTCCTTTTCAAGAAAACCTACTTAAATATCTTTGTCACGCCCGTGCCGTCATTATCAACGGGGGTGAGGACAATGGCCTCGCGCGGGGTGTAAGGGCACTCAACTGGCAGAGCGAGCAACACCTTCCACTGTTCTGTCCACCCATCCACATGATTGGCGTTATCCACCAATGTCATATTTGAGCAATTGGGTGCCCCCATTGCTTGTTCATAGCTATGATAGAGCGCGCTTGTCACCTTTGAATCCAGTTGCCCGACAAAATGATGTTGCGGAACATTGGTCAAGAGCGGCGCATATTTGGTTGGGTTAAATGTGCTGGCCGCATCATAGGGCATACCATTCAGACTAGCGTAATATTGTGTATCCAAGATACCCGCAACGGTTCTAATGGAGCGCACATCATCGCGCCGTGCGGCAAGCGCCGTTGCAATCACCGCGCCGCCCTCATATCCGACAAAATGAAACCCTGTGAGTTTATGTTTCCCCTTCAGCTTTGAAAGCGCGACATCCATAGCGGCGAGCGCCTCCTCCCCATATTTATCATCCTCCCAGAAACGCGATGGGCACTGGTCGGCCTCGCCTGTAATTTGGCAGGGGCGCGACATGTGAATGACATTGACCTTTGGATCTTGTGCGGCCAAGCGAAGCGCCACAGGCTCAACAGGGCCAGGGTCACGTTCAAATGTCAGTACGTCATTGCCATCACCTGCGATATAAACCATGGCGGGTTGCCCCTCGCGGTAAATACGCTCGTGCACGTGCAGGTTAAATTTGTTGGCCTCGACTGTGCGCTCCAACAAAAAGACAGGAGCTGCAATGCGGCGCTCAGATTCCTCGCGATAGAATTCACCCGCATTACACGCCACAAGAATCTGCGACATGAGGAGAAAGGAGAAGATGACAAAGGATGATTTGAGAAAGCGCGACATGGAACACGAGACCTTGGCTAAATGATTCTTTTTATTCTGAACAATAGGTTACCACGCAAGACAATAAACGTCATCATGCAAAAGGCTTTACTCAATATCCTGAATTGGGATCGTATTTTCCGCTTTGTTTCCACAAGGGGTTTTCAGGAGCCCAGCCAGATGCCCAGACTTTAAGGGGAACAACATAGGCGGGATTACCATTATCCTCGAACCAGCTATCCACGGCGTAACGTTGCCCGCTCGCGCGCTCCGTAATGGTTGCCGTTTGATGCCACCAGCGTCCTGTGACGGACGGGTCACGCCGTTCCACCGCACCTACATCATGAAATTTTAAAAGCCCCTGTTTTTGTAGAAGCGTGAGGTAGACACTTGTGTTTGTACTTTCATCCACGCAATCCTGTTGGCCCTCCCCAAAGGCAACATAAGTTCCATGGATATCCGCCGATGTGCCCACCGCCTTGCCAACAAATTTTTCAAAATCGGCGATTGCAAATGTAATCGCCTCACGTTCATCTTGCGCATTTTTTACATCGCTAAAATGCGATGACATCCCCTCCCAAAAATGGGGGGCGGGTTCGATACGCGTTGTGCGTTGACATCCATATTCGTGACACACATCAAAGGAAGAGGGCGATGTTGATTTAATCCCGTTCAGGTAAAAATAAGTGCTCAAATTTTGTGAGGGTTTTGCACATGCACATAGAACCAAAACGCAAAAAAAAGTGAGTGATTTACTAAGCATCTTTTGTAATTTCAATGATGATCGGCGTGTGGTCAGAGGGGCGTTCCCATCCGCGCGGATTGCTATCGATTTCACATGCCACCAAACGGTCGGTAATATGGGGAGAAGTGAGAAAATGATCGATACGAATACCCTTATTTTGCGGCCAAGCGCCCGCCTGATAGTCCCAGAAACTATATCTATTTGGCTTATTATCATAAATACGAAACGCATCGTATAGTCCAAGGCCCATCATACGCTGAAATTGCTTGCGGACCTCCAATTTATAAAGCGCATCGCCCTCCCAATCACGCACATCATAGCAATCTTTGGCCTCGGGAATGACATTAAAATCGCCACCAATCAGAAAATTTTTATCTGCCTCGCGTTGCGATTTGAGGTAGGCATAAAGCTTGTTCATCCAGTCCAATTTATACTCAAATTTTTCGGTGTCGACAGGATTGCCATTGGGCATGTAAATATTGATCAAATGAAAATCATCAATGTCGCACGCAAGAAATCTTGCCTGCTCATCATTCTCGTTTGCGGGCAATTTTGAGACGACATTTTCAGGTTTTATTTTGGAGAGAATAGCGACACCGTTATACGCCTTTTGCCCATTCACGATTGCGTGATAGCCCATCTTTTCAAAACGCTCTGTCGGGAAGGCCTCACCCTTTAATTCTTGCATCAGCAAAATATCGATATCACGTTCCTCACAAAAACGCGCGACATGATCTTCGCGCGCTTTGATGGAGTTCACATTCCATGAGGCAATTTTAAGTGTGTCAGTCATAAGACTTATGCAGTTTCTTTCCAGCGGAGTTTCGGCTCGCGTGCGGCCTTCACCTCATCCAATCGTTTGCGCGGGGCGCTTATGGGGTAGTCATGGAATTTGGCCGTGTCACCTGCGCGTGCGTCTGTTGCGATTGATTTCATCACCGTAATAAAGCGGTCGATATTTTCCTTACTCTCGGTTTCTGTTGGCTCAATCAACATAGCACCATTGACTACCAATGGGAAGTAAACGGTCATGGGGTGCATCCCATGTTCCACAAGTGTCTTGGCAATATCCATTGTGGTGACACCTGTCTCTTTTTGCGTTTTGTCACTGAGCAAACATTCATGCATACATGGCCCCGCATAAGGCACATGGTAATCATCCTGCAAACACGCCAACACATAATTGGCATGAAGCACAGCGTCCTCGGACACACGTTTGAGACCATCGCTTCCGTGGCTCATCATGTAAGAAAGCGCACGCACATGCATACCAAATTGCCCCTGATATCCTTTTAAGCGACCAAGGGATGTTTCGCGCTCGCCATTTTCTTCCAAGCGGTAACTGTCATCGCTTTCTTTTACAATAAGAGGGGATGGCACATAAGGCGCAAGTGAATCGGCCACACAAATGGGGCCAGATCCTGGTCCACCGCCACCGTGGGGCGTTGAAAATGTTTTGTGCAAATTCAGATGCATCACATCCACACCAAAATCACCTGGTCTGATTTTTCCAACGAGCGCGTTAAAGTTCGCACCGTCACAATAGAAATAGCCCCCTGCTTCGTGCAGCAAATCGGCAAGCTCGCAAATATCATTTTCAAAAAGGCCACATGTGTTGGGGTTAGTCACCATCATGCCTGCGATATCAGCGCCCTTGGGGTCTGTTTTATAAAGCGCCTCTTTAAATGCCTCGACAGGGATACGTCCTGTTTCTTTTGTGACAATTGTGCGTGTCTCGTAACCACACATAACGGCCGTTGCCGGGTTTGTGCCATGCGCACTGTCTGGGACAAGAACATATTTACGCGCCGTATCATTATTCAAATCATGCGCGCGCTTGATTGTCATCATGCCCGCCAGCTCGCCATGCGCACCAGCGGCAGGCGTTAAACACACAGACGGCAGACCAGTCAGCTCCGCAATCCAGTTTTGTAATTCGTACATAAGCCCAAGCGCGCCCTGCACATCTTCGGCCCGTTGAAGGGGATGGATATTGGCAAATCCTGGAAGACGCGCCAGCTTCTCATTTAACCTTGGGTTATGCTTCATCGTGCAAGACCCAAGCGGGAAAAAGCCATTATCAATGGAGTAATTCCAGCTAGAAAGCCTTACAAAGTGACGCATGACCTCTGGCTCGCTCACCTGAGGCAACCCGATTGTCTCACGCTGTTTTTGACCTGTACGGTTTTTGAAGTTATCAGGTGCAGTCCAGTCTGTTCCTGAGTGATCGGATTGTTCCTTCTCCCACAATAAAGGCTCGTATTGATAAAGCGCACGTGTTTCGCGCACAGCGATTGGTTGATTTTCGTTACTCATCGAAATGTTATCTCCATCATTTTTCAAAACTGCATCAGCCACTGTTCAATCCTCTCTTCTTAAGGCACTGGGTCACGTGGAATACGTCTCTCGTTGCGCCACAGCCCCATAATCATGGAACCTGCTATTAAAATATTCACCAAAATCGCCGCATATAATCCGTTATCATAATTGTAAATAATCCACGGCATTACAGCCACCAAATAGACGCTTCTCACGATAAGCGTGCTTTGAAACACCTCTCCAAATCGCGACACAATCACAGACACAAGCGGGTAAGAATCCGTCAATGTGCGCCCCAAAATGGCGACTGCGGCAATACTCAAAATACAGGCCAGCACCAAACGCAATTTCTTTGTTTGGCGAGCCATATGTGCAGGCGTTACAACCTGTATAAACCCACCTAAAAATGCAATGGCCGCACCTGCCGCTCCCGTATATGCCCCCACCAAAATCATATAGAGGCAAAAAATTGAATCAGCCGTAATCTTTAGCCCCAAAATCTTTTCGCGGCCCTTGACCTGAAACGCAACAAAGGCAAGCCCCGTCGACACAATCAGCAAGAGATCAGCCCAAACAAGTGAGTCCAGAAACGCATCAATCATGCAAGTGCATCTTTCAACGCAGAGGCAAAGGCCTCAATATCGCTTTCTGTTGTCATTTCGGTGGCCGCCACAAGCAAGTCTTTCTCGCCCACAACCAGACCAGCAGTTATGTTCTTCTCGGCTAACGCATCACAAATTTCTTGCGCATCTTTGGGTAGGCTCACTACAAATTCATTGAAAAAGTTTTCAGTCTCAATTTTCACGCCGTCAATTTTTGCAAGCGCATCGGCCAATTTGCCCGCCTGCGCGTGATTGATTTGTGAGAGTGTTTTGAAGCCATCTTCCCCAAGCAAAGACATATGCACGGTAAAAGCCAGCGCGCATAATCCTTGGTTTGTGCAAATATTGGAGGTCGCCTTTTCACGGCGGATATGTTGCTCGCGTGTCGAAAGGGTTAGTACGAAAGCACGCTTGCCGTCGGCATCGACTGTCTCTCCACACAAACGCCCTGGAATCTGACGCAAGTATTCTTCACGACAGGCAAAGAACCCGAGATGCGGCCCACCATAAGACATGGGTAAGCCAATCGATTGCCCCTCTCCACACACGATGTCAGCCTGCGTAGGTGCAGGACAGAGCCCAAGTGATAAAATTTCTGTAACCACAACAATGAGTTTTGCGCCCGTTTCATCACATTTTTTGCGCCACTCATCAAGGCCATGTACATTCCCATGAAAATCTGGTGTCTGGACAATAACGGCCGCTACATCTTCGCTCACATCATCGACATAGCCTGCGTTTTCTGTGACCCACATATAGGTGTCCAACACATCCTTATATTGCGGGTTTAAACTTGTTGCGAGCACAACCTTCGAGCGTTTCGTCAAGCGCATCGCCATCAATACCGCCTCGGCTGTTGCTGTGGCTCCATCATAAAGCGAAGCATTGGCAATATCCTGTCCCGTTAATTGCGCAATCATCGTTTGATATTCGTAAATCATCTGAAGCGTGCCTTGAGCAATTTCAGGCTGATAAGGTGTATAGGCTGTTAGGAATTCAGAACGCTGAATGATGTAATCAACCGTTGATGGGATATGATGGTGATAAACCCCCGCGCCCAAGAAAAACGGGCCAGAAATGGCGGGTCTGTTTTGATTGGCGTAATTCCCGAGTGTGCGCTCAACCTGAAGCTCGGACATATGTTCAGGCAAATCAACCTGCCCCTTAACAAAGGCCTTTTTGGGAACATCCTTGAACAAATCATCGACGCTGTTTACGCCAATTTTTTCCAGCATGGCCTCACGATTTTTTTTCGTTTGGGGAAGATAACGCATGGACTACAAAACCTTCTTTAGAAATTACACTTAATGATTATTCAACATGTGTGCGCTGATCACGCTCGGACACGGCACGCATATAGAAAAAGGTGATAAGGCCTGAGCCAATCAACACAAGACCAATCAACCACGACACCCCAATCGTCAAACCAAAAATCGCCTTACCAAACAATATGGCAAGGAAACCAAGAATAACGTCAACAACAAGGGTTATAAGACCTACACGCTTGAGGCGCTCTGGATTTTTTACAGATTGTGACATTC
The DNA here is from genome assembly GCA_002328415.1 of Micavibrio sp. UBA2137. Lineage (GTDB taxonomy): Bacteria > Pseudomonadota > Alphaproteobacteria > Micavibrionales > Micavibrionaceae > UBA2137. The sequence continues at coordinate 763,809 of DCXL01000004.1, forward strand.
TTTTATTTCTCCTTGTTAATCATTCAAATAGTTTTGATAGGCGGCTTCGTCCAATAGGTTGTCAATTTCGCTAGCATCAGAAAGCTTAATTTTAACAATCCAGCCCTTGCCTTCATCGTTGCCAAGATTATCCATCTCGTCAGCCAAACTTTCATTCACCTCAACAATTTCACCTGAGGCTGGTGCGTAAATTTCACTGGCGGCTTTGACCGATTCAACAACGGCAAATTCATCGCCCTTACTTACGACCTTGCCCTTTTCTGGAAGGTCAAGATAAACCAAATCGCCAAGCGCGTCTTTGGCATGGTCAGAAATGCCGACAACACCAATATCGCCATCAACGCTTATCCATTCATGATCTTTTGTATATTTCTTTGCACCCATTTTCTAACCTGCCTTTTTTGAAGTTGCTGTTTTTACCTTTGCTGGCAAAAACGGAAGTTTGGAAATTTCTGCTTTAATCTGACGGCCACGCACTTCAAGAAGGACCTCTGTTCCTTCCTCTGCGTAAAGTGGCGGGACATAACCCTGCCCGATTGATTTTTGGAGCGAAGGTGAGAACCCACCACTGGTCAGCACACCAATCTCATAGCCCTCGCTTGAGAGGATTTTAGCGCCCTCGCGCGCCACGCCCTTATCTGTCAACATAACGCCAACACGTTTGCGCGAGGCGCCATTTTCAAGCTCATCCAAGATACGCTTTGAACCAATAAATTCATCTGCATCCTTGCCAATGACCCATGCCAGATCGGCCTCAACAGGGGATGTTGTGTCATCAATATCATGGCCATAAAGGCAATAACCCATCTCAAGACGCAATGAATCGCGTGCGGCCAATCCGATAGGTTGCACATCGCCATGTTCACACAAACGCTCCCAAAATGTTGGGGCATGTTCCGCGGGCAGTGAAATTTCAAATCCGTCCTCGCCCGTATAGCCAAGGCGCGAAATGTACAGGTCATCAATTTGCACCATGCGCATATATTTCAGCTGCAGGATATCCAGATAAAGCACCTCGTGAAGCACCTTTTCCGCGGCAGGGCCTTGAAGTGCTATCAGCCCGCGATCATCCAGTCGCTTCATCTCAACAGAATCTGGAAGATTTTCATCAATCCAGGAGATATCCTTTTCCTTGCACCCTGCATTAATCACGGCGAAAAATTTTGTATCTGTGATTTTCGTGACAATCAAATCATCAATGATGCCACCATCCTTGTTTGTCAGGACAGTGTATTTAGCCATCATGGGCGGTGTTTTTACAAAAGAAGATGGCGTAATTGTATGGAGCAAGGCCATCGCCTCTGGCCCTTCAAGAATAATCTGCCCCATATGGGACACATCAAAGACACCCGCCTTGGTGCGCGTCCAGAGATGTTCCTCCATGACACCACCTTCATAAAAGAGTGGCATGTCATATCCGGCAAACTCTCCCATTTTGGCTTTGGCCTTAAGGTGAGACTCGTGAAGTGGTGTTTTTTGCATGCCACTTTTGTAGCAGAAAACCCCCTGCCAAAGGAAGGGGGTTTCAAGAATTATACGTGTGTTTTTTTGAAAAAATTAAGCCGATTTAATTTCGTAATCTTCGATGACTGGATTGGCGAGAAGTTGTTCGCACATTTCCTTGATTTGCGCGTCTGTTGTATCATCTGCAACATCCATTTCAATCAACTTGCCTTGGGTCACATTTTCCACGCCTTGAAACCCGAGCGTGCCAAGCGCATGTTCAATGGCCTTGCCTTGCGGATCAAGAACGCCCTTTTTCAATGTCACTTTTACAGATATTTTTTTACTCATTTTTTCTATCCTTTGCGTGGCTTGGAGAGAGGTGTCTTTTTCACACTTTTTAACTGACGCTCTTTGGCCAGATCATTTTCAATTTCTTCTAACTGCGCAGCCACATCTTCATTGATGTTTCCACCCTCACCAATTAGTCCCTCTGGAATAAGGCCGAGGCGCTTGGCAACTTCTTGGTAACCTTCAACAACATCACCTAAATCCTGTCTGAAGCGATCCTTATCCAGCTTTTTATCCGTTTTTGCGTCCCATAGGCGGCAGGTATCGGGTGAGATTTCATCTGATAGCAGAATATAGACATCACCATATTCACCCCAGATACGTCCAAATTCCATTTTGAAATCAACCAGCTTTAAACCAATCGCCGAAAACAGGCCATTGAGATAATCATTAATGCGCCACGCCATCCCAATAATCTCTTCCATCTCGTAAGGATCGGCCCAACCAAAAGTGATGATATGGTCTTCGGAGACCATCGGATCACCAAGCTCATCATTTTTATAGTAAAACTCCACCAATGGTTTGGGCAGAATTGTGCCTTCTGTTAATCCCAAGCGCTTGCACAACGAGCCTGCGGCGATATTACGCACAACCACTTCCAAGGGCACAATATCCACTTCGCGGACCAATTGCTCGCGCATATTCATAGAGCGCAAGAAATGTGTTGGAATACCGATTGTCTCCAATCGTGCCATCAAGTGCGATGAAATACGGTTATTTAAAACACCTTTTCCTGAGAGGACAGCTTTCTTCTGTGCGTTAAAGGCGGTGGCATCATCCTTAAAATATTGAATGACTGTTCCTGGTTCTGGCCCTTCATAGACAATCTTGGCCTTGCCTTCATAAAGTTTTTTACGTTTTGACGTCAGATTTTTCATGCTGGACAGTCCACCCTTTTTTACCTATCAGTACAATTGAAACTGGTATTTTATGTAGCACGCTATATCATGCACGTAAATAATGTTTTAAATGGTTTCTAAGAATGGAGTAGATAGCATTATGGGTGAATTAGACGACAGAGCACGCCTTTACGAGACACGTTTTGCGCATGATGAAGAAATGCGTTTTAAGGCCGAAGCACGTGGTTGTAGAAAAATCGGCATGTGGGCTGCAAGCGAAATTGGTCTTGAGGGAGAAGCCGCTACACTTTATGCAAAAGAAGTTATTGCCTCCAACATCGACGAACCTGGCCTTGATGATGTGAAGCGCAAAATTATGGCTGATTTCGAAAAGCAAGGTCTTGAGGTCGAAGAACGCATCATCGACAAACAAATTGAAACCTGCATGAAGCAAGCCAAACTTGAACTTCTTGAAGAAATCGAAAACAGCTAAATTATATTTTCATGAAAACGGCCATTATCACATTCCCAGGAACTAATCGTGAAAACGACATGGCCGCGGCCGTCAAATTGACGACTGGCAAGTCGCCTGACCTAATCTGGCATAAGGAAACAACATTAGAAAATTATGACCTGATTATTTTACCAGGCGGATTTTCCTATGGAGACTATCTTAGATGCGGGGCTATGGCAGCGCACTCCCCAATCATGAAGGAGATCATTGCACAGGCTGAAAAGGGAACACGTATTTTTGGCGTTTGTAATGGGTTTCAAATGCTGATTGAAACACGCATTTTGCCGGGCGCGCTGTTAAAGAATAAAAATCTGAAATTTATTTGCAAAAATGTACATCTGCGCAGTGAAAATACAGATACGCATTTTACGAAGCATCTTAAAGAGGGCAGTGTTATTGAAGTCCCCGTTGCCCATGGTGATGGTAATTATTTTGCAACCCCTGATATTTTGAGCGACCTTGCCGCCAATGATCAAGTCGCCTTCCGCTATTGCGATGCGCAAGGCAATGTCAGCGAAGAAGCCAATGCCAATGGCTCTATAGATAACATCGCAGGCATTTACAATAAGCGTAAAACCATTTTAGGCATGATGCCTCACCCTGAAAATGCAACGCTCTCACATCAAAAAACACAAGATGGCGTGCCTCTATTCGAAGGCATCCTAAATGGGCTAATGTAAAAAATGGCTGAGGCGCACGAGCAATTCTTTCGCAACGATGAAGGCACCGCCGTTCGCTTTAAAATTTTCACGCCAACTTCAAAGCCCATGGCCGTTATTACGTTTGCCGAGGGACGCGCCGAGTCACTCGAAAAGTATGATGAGCTTATCACCTTCTTTTTAAATCAAGGCTATGCTTGTGCCATTTTTGACTGGCCCGGGCAGGGTGGAAGTGACCGCGGGCAAAAGGATGCCCCGCAAAAACACAGCACACCCTCTTACCCAGCCCTTGTGGCAACGCTCAAAAAATTTCGCGAGGTTATTATTCCGCGTGAATTGGACGACGCACAAAAACTACCCCATGTTCTCTTTGCACATTCCATGGGCGCACATCTCTCTCTTCTATACATGGCGGACAAGCCAAACGCCTACCAAAGGGCGGTGTTGTCCTCACCCATGATCCGCTTTAACCCTTTGGGCCACGAATTACCCCTTTGGCTAGACAAGCTTCTGGTCTGGATTGCCAGTCGCGGTAAGGATGAGAGCTTTATGGTGACAGGTGGCAAATGGACACGCAAATTGAGTGATTTTGTTACGCCACTAAAATTTACGCATGACGCCAAACGCGGGAGCGTCTTACCAGATATTTTTGGGGCTAACCCCGTACTTCAAGTCGGTGACTGGGATAAAGGCACATTAAAGGAGGCTTTCAGGTCAACTCTTGCCATTCAAAATGTGCGTGTCGAAACCCCGCTTCTTATGCTTCTGGGTGAAAAAGATACAGTTATAAATGTCACTGCGGCAAAGGCCTTTGCTGAAAAGCAACCTCACTGCGACGTCCAGCTTTTTGAAAATGGTTTGCACGAGCTTCATATGGAAGAGGACGCAACACGAAAGCCTTACATGAAGGCAATAGAAACCTTCTTCGATAAACGCCTGTCATAATTCCTATCCTTTTGACCTACACACGTAACCTGAACGTTCGTTTTCATGGCGCACATACGTCTTTTCCTGCTTTAATAATTGCCACAACTAAGCAGGAGTTAAAAGTATGGATAAACGCTCAAGCGATATACTTTTGGAAGATTTGCGCATTGCCATTCGCTATAAAAATGTGCGTGAGGCCGAACGTCTTGCCAAGGAATTGGAACGTTGTGTCAAAGCGAATTCTTATGTCTGGAGCGTTCATGGCGGACAGCGGCGCTTAGCTAATCACAAGGTAAAAGAGACGCTTGCATTCTTCAAATCCGTGCGCAACATTAATGACAATTAAGTCGCGGAAAGCGCGAGCCACTTTTCTTCATCAAGAACTGTGACACCCAACTCACTTGCCTTCTTCAGCTTAGAGCCAGACCCTTCACCCGCAACAACAAAGTCCGTTTTTTTGGAAACAGAACCAGCCACTTTTGCACCTAATCGTTCAGCCAAGGCCTTGGCTTCTGCGCGACTCATCTTCTCAAGACCGCCGGTAAAGACAACAGTTTTCCCAGCAAAGGGACTATCGCTATTATCTAAAATCTCCGCCTCCTCAATCGTTAAAAGCGCAGATAATTTATCGAGAATATCTTTGTTATGTGGTTCATGGAAAAAAGCGGTCACATCCTTGGCAACGGAGGGGCCGATATCATCAATATTGAGAAGTTCTGCGTAAGCATCACTCTCACTATCATGCGCGCGCTCCATTGCATTTCTGAAATTTTCAAAAGTCTTATAGGTTCGCGCAAAACGTTTGGCAGTGGCCTCACCCACCTGTCGAATACCCAGCGCATAAATAAAACGATGAAGCGCAATCATGCGTCGCGCATCAATGGCTGCAAACAGATTTTGTGTTGAGAGTGCGCCCCACCCCTCCCGTTCCTGCAAGGGTGTTTTCAGTTTTGCATTAATGTCTTCAAGTCTGAAAATATCGACAGGTGATTTAATGATGTTATCTGTGTAAAACTCTTCAACAATTTTGGCACCAAGCCCGTCAATATCAAACGCGCCTTTGGAGACAAAATGCTTTAGGCGCTCGACCGCCTGCGCTTCACAAATCAACCCGCCTGTACAACGGCGTGCGACCTCGCCTTCCTCTCGGATAGCTTCCGACCCGCACACAGGGCAGTGATCTGGAAAGACAAATGCACGTGCATCGACTGGGCGTTTGCCTTCAATCACGCGCACAATTTGGGGAATAACATCCCCTGCACGCTGAATTTCAACATGGTCGCCAATCATGACACCCTTGCGCTCAATCTCATCCTCGTTATGGAGCGTTGCATTGGATACAACAACACCACCAACGGTGATAGGTTCAAGACGCGCCACAGGGGTCAGCGTGCCAGTGCGACCAACCTGTATATCAATGTCTTTAAGAATAGTAATCGCCTTTTCAGCAGGGAATTTATGTGCCGTTGCCCAACGTGGTGCGCGTGAGACAAAACCTAAACGTTCCTGCCAGTCCAAACGATTGACCTTGTACACAATGCCGTCAATCTCATATTGCAGGTCGGGGCGTAATTCAGCCAACTTCTTGTAGAAATCCATAATGCCCGCTACGTCGGTTAAAATATCTGACGGCTTTGTCAGTTGAAAGCCCCACGCGTCAAGTTGCTTACGAATACCTTCTTGTGTTTTTGCGATTGGACTGCTTACCTCCCCCAACGCATACCCGAAAAAGGAAAGAGGCCGTGATTTCGTAATTTCAGGGTTGAGCTGGCGAACACTTCCCGCTGCAGCATTACGCGGATTTGCAAAAAGCTTTTTGCCATCCTCTTCCAGTGCGCTATTAAGCGCCACAAAATCATCGCGCTTCATGTAAATCTCACCACGGATATCAATGATATCAGGGACATCTGCTTTAATGTCGTGCGGGATATCTGCAATGGTTTTTACATTAGCGGTGATATCCTCCCCCACACTCCCATCCCCACGCGTGGCGGCTTTCACAAGCTTGCCCTTCTCATAACGCAAGGAGCAGGACAGCCCATCGATTTTTGGTTCGGCAACGATCTCGATTTTTTCATCGTCTGAAAGATTTAAGAAGCGGCGAATACGGTCTAAAAAATCTACCACTTCCTCTTCATTAAACACATTGGAAAGTGAGAGCATACGCACACTATGCTGCACCTTTTCAAATTTCCGCGATGGAGCCGTGCCTACCTTCTCACTCACTTCAGACTTTAATTCTGGATAGTCTTTTTCCAGCGCCTCAAGCTCCCGGCGAAGTGCATCATAATCCGCATCTGAAATTTCAGGATTATCTTCCCCGTGATAGAGTGCGTCATGACGTGCAATCTCCTTGGCAAGCTTGGTATGTCTTGCGCGCGCATCTTCTTCGTCCATGTCGAATAAAGCGTTCATAATGTCATGCCACCTTGTCGCTTTCCAAAAGTTTACCTGCTGCGGCACGCGCTTCTTCTGTAATCTCAGCCCCTGCCAACATACGTGCAATTTCCTCGCGGCGTTGCCCTTGTTCATCCAAGGGAATAACTGTTGTGCGCATTGCCTCATCCCCGCTTTTAGAGACAATCCAATGCGCACTAGCAGCGGCGGCCACCTGCGGAGAATGGGTGACAACCAATATTTGTTTGAATTTTGCAAGACGTGCCAAACGTTGCCCAACCGCAGAGGCTGTTGCCCCGCCAATTCCTGTGTCGACCTCGTCAAAAACAAGCGTGTGCGCCGTTCCAATTTCCGCCAATACAACTTTCAACGCTAACATAAAGCGCGCCATTTCACCGCCCGAGGCAATCTTGTGCAATGGTCCAGGCTCAGCCCCCGGGTTAGTGGCAATAAGGAATGCGACATCATCCTTACCTGTTGCGCTCCACACGCTTTCATCACGCAGGGTAACCGCTGTTTGAAATTTTGCACGTTCGAGTTTAAGAGGGCCAAGTTCAGCCATAACCAGCGTATCTAATTTCTTGGCGGCGACTTTGCGTTTCTCTGAGATTGTATCTGCAAGATTTTCATAGTCGCTTTTTGCCTTGGCAACTTTCCCCTCCAATTCACCCAGTATATCATCTTGGCGGACAATCAGATCGAGCGTCTTTTCCATTTCGGCGAGTTTATTAGGCAAATCATCCACCTGACATTGATGCTTGCGGGCCAGCTCGCGCAGGGCGTAGAGCCTGTCTTCGAGCGCCTCAAGTGACGTGCCGCCCTCATCAAATTCACGTGCTATATCTTCAATTTGAGATGACGCTTCGCGCAGACTTTCAATCGCACCGTCTAATTGCGCAATAATATCAACACCCTTTTGCCCTAGCGCATCTTCAATGCGCTCAAGCATGCGCGTGGCCTGAATGATGTTAGCCTCAGCCTTACCCTCTTCCGTAATATGCGCTAGGGATTGTGCTAAATTCGTCAAAATCGTGTCGCAGTTTTTAAGACGCACACGTTGCTCAAGTAGCGCCTCTTCCTCGCCTTCTTCTGGTGCAAGCTCGGACAGCTCACCCACCGCATGGCGGATATATTCTTCTTCCTTGCGCGCCTCTTCACTTTCCTTTTTTGCCTGCGCAAGTTCAGAACGTGCCGCGGCCAAAGCTTCCCAATGCTGTGCAAGTTTTTCCAAGTCTTTTCCAAGCCCTGCATATTCATCCAGAAAAAGGCGATGGGTTTTGGAATCAAGAAGGCCATGCGTTTCAAATTGCCCGTGATATTCAACCAGCATGTCACCAAAGCTTTTCAAAAGCGTAATACTCACAGGCTGGTCATTCACCCATGCGCGTGAGCGCCCATCAGGATTTATCTGTCGGCGTAACATCAGAGGCGATGACACCTCGATGCCGTTTTCATCGGCAAGCGATTGAAAGGAAGATATATCGTCCAAGTCGAACGTTGCTGTGACGCTTGCCTTATCAGCATCCTTGCGCACAAGCCTTGCCTCTGACCGTGCGCCCATCGCAAGACCCAACGAATCTAGCAAAATTGATTTTCCAGCGCCCGTTTCACCTGTAAGTGCGCAAAGCCCGCGTGCAAAATCCAAATGCAACGTCTCAATCAAAACAACATTTGAGATATGCAGGCTTTCTAGCATATTTGTCCTACTCGGGCTGGAGAAGGGAATCGATTGTTTTTTCAAAAAATCCGCGGTCTTCAAGCATTTGTTGACGTTGTCTAGGATCAAGTAGCTCATAAGCACGCTCGTACCATTTATCACCAGGGTAATTATGCCCAAGAACAGCCGCCACCTGTAACGCCTGCGCATCCAGTCCCAATGTCAAATAAGATTCGACCAATCTGTAGAGCGCCTCTGGTGTGTGCGTTGTTGTATCAAACTGGCGCACAACTAAAAGGAAGCGATTTATGGCCGCATTAATATGACCGCGTGTCAGATAATAGCGCCCAACCTCCATTTCCTTACCCGCCAGATGATCCAATGCCAAGTCGCGCTTGTATTCTGCCTCGCGCGACCAGTTGGATTCCGGGAAACGTTGGATAAGCGTATCAAATGTATTGAGGGCGAGCTTGGTCAGTTCCTGATCACGTTTTACATCTGAGATTTGCTCGTAATAGCTTTGCCCTTTCATGTAAATGGCAAAGGGCACATCCACATGGCCCGGGTGAAGCTCGATAAAACGGTCAAAGGCGATAATCGCCTCGTCATAATTAAGAGCCTTATAAGAGGCCATCGCAGAGTTAAGTTGTGCCTGAATGGCATATTGCGAATAAGGGTGCTGGCGCTCAACCTCATCAAACAACTTCACAGCCGTGCCGTATTCCCCTTCGCTCATGGCGGCTTCGGCACGTGAATAGATTTGCTCGGCAGGGCGTTCAGCCTCAAGGTCTTTCAAGCGCTGCTTTTCACTTTTACCACCGCACGCGCTGAGCGTAAGTGCAATCATCAAGGTCACAATGACATTCATCTTCATAAGAATTCTATCCCTTTTTGTAATCTGCCCAAGACTAACAATTCACGTTCCTGATTGAAAGAGCGCATTATATATGTATCCAGAGTTATATAGGTATTATTTGGAAATAGCCCAGGAACAAAAAAAGCACGCTTGTTATGAGCGTGCTTTGTCTTGAAAATCTAATCGGTTTAAGCTGTAGCGTATTGTGCCTGTGTTGCATAAATGGCCACAGGTAAAACATCTGGCATAAACGTGTCATCCTCAACCATATCAACAATTTCATAATTGCTTGGGTCGGCAAAAAGCGTACGCAAGACACCGTTATTCATGGCATGTCCTGCCTTATATCCTTCGCAATAGCCGAGAATAGGAAAACCTGCCAAATAAAGGTCGCCAACCGCATCAAGCAACTTGTGGCGTGCAAATTCATCATCATAACGCAAGCCTTCTGGATTCAACACACGGTTGCCTTCAATCACAACGGCATTATGCAATGATCCGCCGCGCGCCAAACCTTTTGATTTTAAAAACTCAACTTCATGCAAGAAACCAAATGTACGAGCATCAGAGGCATAAGTTTCAAAATCATCGGCCTGCATATCAATCGCGGCACGCTGACGACCAATCACCTTATTGTCAAATTCGATTGTGATATCAAAAACAGAGCTGTCTGAAGGGCGCAACGTTACAAACTTGTCACCTTCTGTGTAAGTCACCTCTTTTAGAACGCGGATGGCCTGACGCGGTGCATCCAAATATGTCACACCCACTTGATCAATCACACGCATGAACGGACGGGCCGAGCCATCCATGATCGGCACTTCTGGGCCATCAAGTTCAATGATTGCGTTATCAATATCACACGCACGAAGCGCGGCCATCAAATGTTCGATTGTGCTGACAGTGACACCTGCGTCATTTTCAATCACAGTGCATAATGTTGTCTCAGTCACACGATCATAGGTGGCTGGTACAACATTATCGCAATCTGTAATGTCCGTGCGGACAAAGACGATGCCTGAACCGGCTGCACCCGGCTTAATTTTCAGGACTGTCTCCGCTCCACTATGGACACCAACACCAGAGAGTGTTGCTTGCTTGGAAACTGTTTTTTGTACCGGTGTACCCATGATTTTATTCCTTGTTAGGCGCCCTCCACATCCACGGGAAAGCTTACTTTTTTCTTACTTTCCATCATATGATGCACCCGCGCACTAAGTAAAATCACGTTCTGTTGCCCAATGTTACAAACTCGTGTCACAAAGTATATTTTAGGGAATAAACCAATCAGGAGCATTTCACACAAAGCCCGTGAATTTCGGCGCTCCAGCGCGTCATATCAAACTGGCTTTCAGTGATTTTCTTGTCCAAGGCCTCTGGCAGATGACAGAGGTGAATTTCCTCAACCGCACCACAACCATCACACACAATAAATTGCGAACCCTTATGCGCATGTCCCGCCTCGCACGCGACAAAGGCGTTCAGACTTTCAATCTTGTGCACAAAACCATGTCCCATCCAGAACTCTATCGCGCGATAAATGGTGGGCGGTTTGGGATTATCCAGCCTGTCGCCAAGCTGTGCGAGCACATCATACGCACCAATGGGCTTCTTACTTTTCTGGATAACAGAAAGCACCGCCGCACGTGGCTCTGTATAGCGCAAGCCCTTCTCATTACAGAATTGTTCAGCCTGTGATACGGCCATGATCATCCCCTTAAATTTTCATTCTCCTATTTATACAGGAGCAGAACAAATTTTATAAGAAAAAGCTTTACATCTTTTGTAATGTTATAATATAACAATTCTACTTTCAGAGTATAAACAAGTATTTTGCACCAAGGATTTTGCACATGGCATTTCAGATGCAGGCAACACAAACACTTGATACAGGACGCGCAAGCAAGTCCTCACTCGGCGTGCGTGCTATTGCCAATATCCTTTACAAGAAAGTGCTCACACAGCCCTGCTGCTGGGTTGCCTTCTTCCCTGCTATCCGCCAGCATTTGTTCGAAAGCCACAATTTGCTTCTTGAAATTACAGTGAGCGCACTTTTGCTGATTGTCTTTATCGAGGGCGAGGCGCTTTATAAAAAGCTGAGAGGCCGCACAAGCGATCACTCACGCGCGACACATTATATGATTGCCATTCCATTTATGGCTCTTATCTTTGCGCTCTCGCACCTGCTCGCACCGCATTAATTTTCATTTTTGATCACGCATTTTAGCAGTTCAAGCTATCGGCTTGGGATGGATTTTGCACATCCCGATTTTTTCCTTGCAAAATTATGCCATGTGCTTTTTACATGGAGTATATGCAATTTATACATGGTGGTTTTATGTTTCGCTTTCTTTTTGTTCTTGGGCTTCTCCTCCTCACTCCACATATTGCATGGGCGCAAGACACAATTGATAGCGGCGACACGGCTTGGATGCTCGTCTCAGCTCTCCTTGTCCTGATGATGAGTATTCCAGGTCTTGCTCTTTTCTATGGGGGACTCGTCAAGCGCGATAACGTACTCTCAACACTCATGCAGACGGTTGGCGTGTGCGTTGTGGTCAGTGTATTCTGGCCCGTGCTTGGCTATTCTTTGGCCTTTACCGAACATAGCGGCTTTATCGGCGGTTTGGGCAAGGCCATGCTTCACGGTGTGACGCCAACCTCAAACGTGGGCACAATCCCCGAAACAGTCTTTATCGTCTTTCAAATGACCTTTGCCGTCATTACCGTTGCCCTTCTGTTTGGTGCGGTAGCCGACCGCATTAAATTTACCTCTGCGCTTCTCTTTACACCGCTTTGGTTGCTTCTTGCTTATGCCCCTATCGCGCACTGGGTCTGGGGACCAGGTGGCTTCATTGGCGGCATTGACCGCGAGGGCTATGAGGGGTTCTTGGGCTTTGGCGAGGCACTGGATTTTGCAGGTGGAACAGTCGTCCATATCAATTCAGGGATTGCAGGACTGGTGGCCGCCATTGTCATTGGGCGCGGTATGAAAACACGGCGCGACCCCTCCACACCCAATAACCTCATTCTCTCTGTTATTGGGGCGGGCCTCCTCTGGGTGGGCTGGTTCGGCTTTAATGCTGGTTCGGCTTTGACTGCTGGCACAGGGGCAGGCATGGCCATGCTTGTCACAAACTCGGCGGCAGGGATGGGCGCGCTTATCTGGATGGCATGCGAATATTTTGACCGTGGCAAAATCTCGGTCCAAGGCACGCTTTCTGGTATTGTTGCAGGGCTTGTTGCTATTACCCCTGCAGCGGGCTTTGTTGATTTTTCAGGCTCGCTTGCCATTGGCGGGCTCTCTGGCCTTATCTGCTACTTTGCCGTCATGCATCTGAAAACCATTCTCAAATATGATGATGCGTTGGATGTGTTTGGCCTGCATGGTATTGGCGGTATTGTTGGCGCCATTCTTGTGGGTGTCTTTGCCAATCCAGACATTGGTGGCGCGGCGGGAACGCTTTACGGCAACGACACGCAAGTCATTGCGCAGTTGCTCTCCGTCATTGTCACACTTGCCTATTCAGGGATTGTCACATGGGGGTTACTGATTTGTATTCGCAAACTCTTTGGCCTGCGCGTTGAACCGCGCGTTGAATATTGGGGACTGGATCTGGCCCATCACGGCGAAACCATTGCCGAATATAATCAGAATTTGCCCAAGGATTATCTCGAAGAAATTGCACCCAAAACACGCCGCAAGCGTGCGACCTCCAAATCCAAAACTAAGTCAAAGTCGAAATCTAAGTCTGGGACAAAGCCTAAAACGGCTAAAAAAGCGCCTAAAAAATTAGTCTAAAGAAATCAAGGGTATAGGCCCAACTGCGCTTATCGGCTTTCTCGTTGTACGCCACGCCTTTGGATGGGTCGTTACCAGCCTCTTTTTCGGTAAAGGCATGCACGGCATCCGCATAGGATATAAACTGCCAGTCGGCCTTGGTGTCACGCATTTCCTGTTTAAAGCGTGCGACCTCCTCATCGCTTACATAGGGGTCCTCGGCCCCGTGGTGGATGAAGATGGCGGGTTTTAACGTGCCCACTTCAGTGGCTGGTTTTTCACTGGCCAACCCACCGTGAAAACTTACAACCCCATCAATATCGGCCCCCGCACGTGCAAGCTCCAACGCCATTGTTCCGCCAAAGCAATAACCCATGGCGGCAATTTTGGTCGCATCAACATTCTCCATTTCGCGCACGGTCTCAAGCGCTGCCATCATGCGCCCACGCGCAAGCTCTGGATTGCTTTTATATTTGGAGGATTCTGCGGCCGCCGCCTCTTGAGTATCGGGGCGAATGCCTTGCCCATAGACATCAACGGCAAAGGCGACATAGCCAAGCTTGGCCAACATATCGGCACGCGATTTCTCATACGCGCCCAGTCCCTTCCATTGATGGGCAATCAGAATGGCAGGGAAAGGGCCTTCACCCTCCTCAGGCATGGCGACATAGCCCTCCAGCGTTGTCCCATCATGGGTATAGGTTACGCTTTCACCCGCCAGCGCCGGCGCACATGTGAGAAGAAGAATAAAAATAGAGCCTAAAACCTGTTTCATCGAAACACCTATCCTTGTCATTGATAAAATTTTAAAGTCACATAAAGACGTAGGGTGCTGGGATTAGGTTTCAACATTTCGTCTTTCTCAGCTAATATTTTTAGAAATAATAAGACTCTGAAAATTTAAATTTAAGGTGCTCTAAAATAGTATGACGAGTCTATATTTGACAGCTCGTTATTCTCAGATAGAAATCTAATGATAACTTCATGCGAAGTAATTAAATTAAGTGGAAATCGTCCCTTAAAATGTTTTGTGGCGCTATAGCGTCTTTTGGATTTGTCATTAATGTCTTTAATTTTAAACTTCTCTAGAGACTTAGTGTCCAAATAAGAAGTTGTATCGACAACCTTAAAGCCTGATTTCTCTAGCTTTCTTATAACGGTTTCTGTAGAGGAGCCTTCAAGAATTTTTTGTGAAACAATACTTGTTAAATCCTTCTGCGGATTGCCATCAATCAAGATTTCTTCTTTAATCTCTGTTATCATATTTTGATAAGGAATATTCGCGGTCTTTGCATACAAACTTTCAGTACTATTTACCCCAGAACTTAAAAAAAACAGGCAGGCAATCCCCGAGATAAGCACTAGCAAGATAATAAGATTTCGTATTTTTCTAGCCATTGCTTTCCTAAAACGTAAATTTCTTTACATCAATCAGAGCATATTTACGGGCGAAGGAAAAGAGTAAGAGGAAAATGGTGCCGCAACACGGACTCGAACCGCGGACCTGATGATTACAAATCAACTGCTCTACCAACTGAGCTATTGCGGCGACACATTCTCTGATATTCATGAACGCCAAAACATTCATGAAGCTGCATGTTTAATATAATTCAAATCCAAAATCAAAG
Source organism: Micavibrio sp. UBA2137 (assembly GCA_002328415.1). Taxonomy (GTDB): domain Bacteria; phylum Pseudomonadota; class Alphaproteobacteria; order Micavibrionales; family Micavibrionaceae; genus UBA2137. The sequence continues at coordinate 778,861 of DCXL01000004.1, forward strand.
GGGAAATTCAAAAAATTGCATTTTTTTTATCTACCCTTCCGAAGCCCCCTATTTAGGGTAACGGAATAAATTCTTCGTCATTGGGCACATCGGCAAAACGCCCCGCCTTCCAGTCTTCTTTGGCTTGCTCTATCCGCTCCATTGAACTGGACACAAAATTCCACCACAGGTAACGCTCACCCTCCATCGGCGCGCCGCCAAGCAGCATCATACGCACATCCTCCAGCGCTTTAACTGTGACCACATCGCCCTCGCGCAATATCAACATTTGCGAGGGGTTATAGGGTACGCCGCCAATTGAAATACGTCCCTGAAATGGGTAAAGCGCGCGCTCGGCGTATAAATTTGGAATCTCTAGGCTTTGCCCGGCTTTTAGCGCGATATCTGCATAAAGTGTCGGGCTATGCGTGGGTGTGGGGGAGCGCTCTCCAAACGCCTCGCCCGCGATAAGCCGCATGGTCACGCCGTTATCACTGATAATGGGAAGTGCGCCTTTTTCAATATGCTTAAAGCTGGGGTCTTGTTCCTCGACCTGTTTAGGCAGGGCAAGCCATGACTGTATCCCGAAGAGAGAGCTCTCCCCTTGTCTGATATCCGCGCCTGTGCGCTCGGAATGGGTAATGCCCTTGCCTGCGGTCATCAGGTTAATGTCACCTGGCAGAATACGTTGATCAGAGCCAAGAGAGTCCTTGTGGTCAAGGCTACCCTCGAACAAATAAGTGACTGTTGCCAGATTGATATGGGGATGCGGGCGCACATCCACGCCTTGGCCTGTTAAAAACTCGCCCGGGCCCATCTGATCCCAGAAGATAAAAGGGCCAACCATTTTGCGCTCGCGCGAGGGGAGTGCGCGCATCACCTCGAAATTGCCAATATCGCTCACCCGCGGAATAATCAGCGTTTCAACGGCCTCATCGGCTGCGGGCAGGCTTGGTGGGCGTTGTGATTGGCGGTCCTCTTTTTCTGTACTCATGCACTATGAAATAGCGCGTTGCGCGGACAAGTCGAGCGCGGGGCAATCTCCATACAAAAAGGCGCAAATCAGACTTGACAGAGCGCCCCCGAATAAAGCATAACCTCACATGTCTTTTTCATCAAAGATGGCGGAGTAGCTCAGCCGGTTAGAGCAGTGGAATCATAATCCATGTGTCGGGGGTTCAAGTCCCTCCTCCGCTACCATTTTCTAAAATATCCTTTTATTTCAAGTCACTTACAAGATGGATTGCATGGTGTAACCGTAAGGTGCGACCTAAAATGTATAATCCGACTTATCTCGTGCAATCACGACACAATATCTATTACTTCCGCTATCCTCTGCCTCTTAATCCACCTGTGAGAATAAGTGTCTCATTGAGGACACGTTGCCCTAAAGAAGCCTTGCAGTTAGCTACAATGCTAGAATACCATAGCTTGAAGCTAATAAAAGCATTGGACTTAAACACTATGCAACATGCCGAGATTGTATCCCTCTTTAAAAGCTATTACAGCGATAAGCTCAGTCAAGCGAGAACGCGCATTGATAAAGAGGGCCAACTTCCTAAGCAGAATGTCATAAATATCCAAAATCAATTAGAACAACTGAAAGAGCTCATTGATAATGATTGTGATGATATTGATGAACTTTATGGCCTTGAATATGGCTCAGAAGACAACAAGCAAATCCATAAAGATTTAAAACCTATTATGGAGAAGTATGAACTCGACTTTGCCAGAGACAGTAAAGAGTATAAGGCGATGCAGTCTGCGCATAAATATGCGCTCCGCAACTATTATGAAAGCCTTCTTCAATATAATACAAGCGTGACCGACTACAGTTTGCTAGGGTCATTTGAGCCTTCTAAACAGATAGACCATAATAATCCCGAATATCGCCTTAAAACTATTATTGATAAATATCTTTCAGAGGTTGATGGCACGATGACGGTCAAAAGCTATAACGAGTTTTCAACATGCCTACGATACCTTGTAGAGCTTTATGGCGAACAATATAGCATTACGAAACTTGATGGATCAGAGGCGCGATATGTGAAGGATTGTCTCCTCAAAACACCTGCACACCGTAACAAGAAGAAAGAGACAAGAGGTCTACCTCTGGCAAAACAGTTACAAGTTGAAGGGTTATCGCCTTTTGCCCCTCGCACAGTGAATAAATATCTCGATTGCTATAGTACTCTGTTTAAGTGGGCCGTTAATAATAACTACATCGAGACCAACTACTTTGAAGGTATGTCTGTTAAAGACACGAAAAGCGGAAAAAGAACGAATTTCAATGATGAGGAACTCAAACGCATCTTTGCAGAACTCGATAAGGGCAAAGGCGGTTTGGCTAAAACTGATATGCGCTATTGGAGTACTCTCATCTTTTTCTACACTGGCGCACGCCGTAACGAGATTGCAAGCCTCACACCCGATGATGTTAAATATAGTGAAGAAACGGATGTCCATTATTTCAAAATCAAGGACGAGAAGAAGAGCAAGAGATTTAAAAAGGACTCTTTACGCTTAGTGCCCGTTCACAGTGACCTAATTGAACGCGGTTTTCTTGACTATGTTGAGCGTGTTAGAAAGATGAAGGGCAAAGACCTACGCTTACTTCACGAGTTAACTTACACAAATAACCATGGATGGGGTAAGAAACTGACTTACTGGTTCAGTAACGTCCTACTACCTGGGCTAGACATCAAAACATCTGAAACAGCTCTGCATAGCACACGCCATACATTTATCACACGCATCAAAGAGAATGACGTGAATTACCAAGTTGTTGAGGCAATGGTTGGTCACGAAGGTAAGGGCATGGGAGAGACGGTTTACACACACCGAAGCGAAAGACACCTTCGCATCTTCAAAGATACTATTGAGATGTTGAAATATTAACCATTTAGTTTAAATAACTCAAAGTTAATTCAAAACACAAGTTACAAGATGTCAAATAAAGAAAAAATAGGAATTGTTTATAGAACAGAAAGCATAAAACTATGGAGACGCTTTGTATTTCTAGGCTTTATTTTGCTTGGAGCACACCTTTTAAAACTTACGCCTCATGAGTTTTCTGGCATGGGGTTCAAGGTCAACGTATATGATGCCAAAATAATATATGGCTTCCTATCTTTAGCTGTAATCTATAATTTTATCCTAGCTTGCATGCATGGGTTGATTGGAGGTGGATTAGCATTTATTGATCCAAATCAGGAAATAAAAAACGCCATTGTCACTTCTTTATGCAATTCTGATAAGAGTCTTACAAACGATAAAGCTGAAAAACAAGCAATGTGGATTTATGTTCCATTAATAATTTTATTCTTTGCATTTAGTTTAATTATGGCTGTATTTGGTCTTCTGGTAATAGCTACATCGTTTCACGATATATATGCCCTTTACCCTATCATTGAAGCACATGTTTCAGATTTAATCTTATAAAACTTTAATACTTTAATTTCATCACTCGTTATTTTTTATTTTATTAGCGAGCTGCTTAACTCCTTTTTTATTAACTTCGAATTTAGTGCCTTCCGACCCCAATTCAATGTGAGTACAAGAGCTTAAAAACTCACCCAATGGGTTTAATCGTTCATTCTTATTCATAACTCCAGAAGAATTAAAAAGATTATTGCAAACCGCATCAATCCATGTTTGAGGAGGCAGTGAGTTTTTATTCAATTGGCTTTCCATGATGGTTTCAATTGCCCAACTGGCACGGTTTATGTCGTAGGCATACATTTCCAATTCTTTCTGTCTATTGTTATCATAATTGTAAAGCTCCCTTAACCATTTTAAGCTGTAGAGCAAAAACCCAACAGAACCAATTGAAGACAGCACACCTTTAAGCATTAAGAACCATTCTTTATTCTTATAAACACTCAACTCTAAGTTTATAAATTTTTCTCTATTAGCAATCATATCTAAGTGTTCTATATATTCATTTAAGCTATAGATAGAGAGAAATGCTAAAAGAAAGGTAGCACTCAAAGACAACCATAATATAAACATTCGAATGTAATTTGATGACTTAGAAACGAGCGTTTTCTCCAGTCTCGATTTAATATCATCATTTATTTTTCCACTTAATTCTCTACGCACATGCATGTGCTCTCTGTCGTCTAGCTCCTTCTCTCTAGCGTCTAGATCAGAAGATATCTTTGTGAGTTTATCTTCTTCTATTTTATTTAGAGATTTTAACTCCTCTAATCTATCAAGATGATTTTGCTCTAATTCCTTTTGTCTTTTAGTATAATCTTTGCTTAATTTGCTTCTTTCTGAAGATAAATCACTAACCATCTTTTCATGTAAAGAAGATAAGCTCGTTAATTGCCTTTGCAATAAATCTAAAGGTTCGTTGCCGCTATCGCCCAGATTCTTAGATATGTTTTTTTCAGCAAACTTAGAAAGCAAACGATTGCACTCTATGATTTCTTGAGTGGAAGGAGCTTGCTGAGAAGGACTTCTTTGAGTGCCTACAATCATATAAAGTTCGTCGTAATATGCAGAAGCCTCTCTAACACCTACCTTGTCTTGATCGATAGCTACCCCTCTTCTAAATCTAACAGTAAATTTATGTAATTCAGAAACATAATCAAATGATGTGATTGCTGTATCGTTTGACTTCTCAAGTAACTTAATGTCTTCAGATTCTGAAGTAAGAGGAATATTTCCTAAATGAACATTAGATTGTATTTTACCAAACTTGGCCTCTAATGTTTTAAGTGTTTTGATGATATCTTTATCTTTTAACTTACCAGTACGATAAGCAGCTGTATTAGACATTATAGTATTTCCTAATTGATATAAAAACTTAGTATATCTAATTGACCGATTCCTACAAGTTCCCTAACATCCATACCAGAGCTTTTAAGTAAAAGTTCCGAGGCTTAGTAACCTCTTCCAGAGCGGTCATTTCAACATCAGACCGTAATTGTGATGTTGCTTTCTCTATGTCGAGAAGGCAACGGAATACAACAACGCTTGCGTGAATACGTTGCGCTGTTCTCTGGACAGTTACTAACTTCTCGGCTCTGAAGCAAAAGCTCAGAGCCGTTTTAGTTTTAAAAACAGGAGTTAGTACACATGAAAATCATTCTTCTAATTGGAGCAATAATCTCATTTGCCATTGCAGGCGTCGGAGGGCTCACGACCTTTGCATTTCTTGCTCTGATCATTTGGTATGTTCTGACCGAACGCGGACTTCTCTTCATACGGTCTTATCTTTATCTCAGAGCCTTGAGAGATACAGATGATGAAAAACAATCAAATAAGATTGCCAATCGTGTGAACATCTTTAGCTCTCGCGAGCATCTTAATGATGCAGTTTCCTATGCCAATATGCATTCAGATGGTAAGCAATTGCCTGTCATAAAAGCAGCTAAAAAGTACGGTTATAAAGCACGTGGAATTATCTAGTTTGTGACCATGCTCAAAAGCACAGTTTATCAGTGTTTTTAACTAAAGCGCCTTATTTTGACCACTAGAGGAATAACGGGAGAGAATACTAAGGGGCGGAGATAATATTATTATACTAGTAATATACCATGGCAGAATACTAGCCTCTTAATAAAGCTATATATAAAATATGATAATAAGAGAGATATAATCAGAGTTATATATAAGTAAGTATATAATGAGGTATATACCTAGAGTTAATATCTATAAGGTACAATCATTATATAAATACTAGGGGCAACATGAGACTACTCTCACTATCAATACTTACATTACTATATATTCTTAGTTCTGTTCATAGTGCGGAAGCACATAGACCTTACCTAGTAAAAGATAAAACCTTTGAAACCCCTAAGGGAATTATTATTACCGAACGATTATATGGGGATGGTATAGTAGTTACTGACCCTATGCAGTACCAAATAAGAGACGGCAAAGGTAATGTTCTGGCTAATACGAAAACTTATAATCACATAGCCACCTTCTGCCCAAATCTAAAGTTCTGCTGGGCATTCCCCTATGATGGCTTCACAATTCTGAGTGTAGGCCAAAAGCTTGATTATAAAGGCTTGGATTTAGAAAAAGAGAAACCTATCTTTGAACTAGCAGAAGAGGAAAAGACATCCTTTGAAAGGTATTTATCTGATCCTAATTATAAAAGAACAGCAAGCTATGAGTTCGGCTATCCTGAATTTCAAAACAAAGATAAAATAGGATTTAAAGCGGTTAAGTTTAGTTCTGTATTTAGTGCATTAGTTATCTTAAAAGAAAATCTTATTGGTTTATTACTAACCTTAGCACTCTCAATCGTACCTATCTTCATTAAGTCTTTCTTCTTTGACATCCTAAAAAGCGAAAGTCGCATCATCACATTTGCTCGCAAGTTATTTGGTACTGTTTTGATAATTGGTTTTACAATCTTCTTTATAATTACAATCTTTTCCCTATCGTTTTTTACAGGGCTTCCATTCTTTTACATGATGGTTTCTCTATCAGTAGGATTATATATTGGTTCTAAGATGGGGAAGCGAATAGTTCAAAAGCATAATGCAATCTAAATTTCAACTGATTTGAGCCACACTTCTCCGTTTTGATATCTATCTTTATTGAGACCAGTTGTTAAATGCATAGAAGTGTATGGAGAGCTCGTAGAGTCCAGTTAAAATCTTTAATTAAGAATTTCCCATATTGTGCTCTAGAACCTCTGTACGAAGCCCTCAGCGTGCAGGAGCTTCATTTGTGGAGAAGTTTCCTAAGTTGATTCGACTCTTCCTCAGAAGTGTGGTGTAAATGATGTAATCAAATTTACATTGTGGGGAGCGCCTCTTGAAAAAACTTTATTCTTTAATCTTTGTTTTTCTAATACTGGCAGTATTTCTGATACAACAAAACCTATCTGCTCAAGAAGGCACACAACATCACCCAACTGAAATCTTACTGACCTCCTTGTCTGAAGATGAGACCCCCATTCCCTACTTAGCGATTAAAAATAAGTATCAGGAGAATGAGATACAAGAACTCCAGGAATGCAACGACAATTTGCAGTGGTTAATGAAACCCTTCGGTGAATTTAATCAAGATATGATTTTAAGACCAATGAACGAGATTAAATTCCATATTGGATATCCTAAGTTTCTTTTTGATAGCAGTAAAACTAAAGAAAATGATATGCCCTCAATCAAAGAATATGAGTATTTTGAAACTTTAAATATTTATGAGGCTGAGAAAGCCAATTTGGCGAATGTATTCTTACTTCCCGTGAATGATAAGAGTGTGATTAATTTCAACACCTCAGCCAGATTTCCAACAAGACTATCTATAAACCCAGATTTATCTCAACCTTTAGATCACTTATTTTCAAAATCATTTTTTAATCTAACACGATTTAAAATTAAGCCATCTGAAATGAATGGATATATTGTTAGAAATAGCAATAATAAAGTTGTTGCGAGCTTTTGTCCAATAAACTTCAATGATGAAGAAAGTATTTCAGAAAACTTGTTTTCATGCTTTGTGCAAAGCAAGGGCTTTATAGGATTCTCAAACCTGCACGAAAACTTATCAGATCGTGCCATTGACGAAGCTGTTTATTTGCAGTCCATTTCATTCTGTGATGACTACCCTTCAGGTAAAAACATTATTCTTATGGATGTCTCCGAATTGGTGAAATCATGTAAGTTAGGAGAAAAATAGTGCCTATTACTTATGAAAGTGAACATGGCGACATACAAGACACAGATGTCAAAAACTCTGTAGAAAGCTTAACAGAAAACTCTCCTTTGTTTCGCTCTTTTCAAAACTACATTATAAAAAAAGATGTTAACGTTTTGATTAAAGTAACTGATGACCCTGTTCAACCTGGAGCTGTAACGCGAATAAACCCTGTAAATTCAGCGTACGATTATGAAGTGATTATACCAAAGCAAGAATTTGATGGTAATCCTTATACTGGTACTGATAATAACTCATATATAACTCTTTTTGAGCGCATTTTATCACATGAGTACTTTCATATTTTAGATCATATCTCAGATGGCGTTCTAGAGCCAAATGATGAGGTGCTTGCAGAAAGCTATGCTGATGATGTGATGGAGGAGGCGTTTGGAGAAGTGCCCAATCAAGGAACGGGTTCTTTTGGCGACAACGGAAATGGGCCTCCCGAATTCGGCGATACTAGTCCAATACAAAACCCAGATTTACTTAAGCCAAATTATAAAGACCCAGTGCCTAATTCTACTCAAGGCATAGGAGATGATTTAGCTCAAATTCCAACTGGCTATAACCCTTTTGTAAGTCAAGCAGGTGGTGCTGACCCCCTAGTTTTTGATTTGGATAAAGATGGTCTTATTGAATTAACCAGCGTTGCAAACTCAGGCGTGTTTTTCGACTACCTTGGTGAAGGTTATGCTGAAAAATCAGGTTGGGTTTCTGCTGATGATGGTATGCTCACAATTGACCTGAATGGCGATGGTTTCATAGATAATATCACGGAGCTTTTTGGTTCAGAGTTCCTGCTTCCTTACTTAATTGAAGAAAACTTCAGCGCCTTCCAAAATGAACACCATGGTTTTGCAAGACTAGGCACATATGACAGCAACGGTGACGATAAAATTGACGCACTGGATGATGTCTGGAGTGATTTGCGTATTTGGCAGGATGTTAATCAGAACGGCATTAGCGAGAGTGGCGAGCTACTTACACTCAGCTCGTTGGATATTGTAAATATCGACCTATCAAGCGTTTTCCTTGATTCTTGGACGGACTGGAGTAGTGGCGCTGGCGCATCCTTCTCTCGTATTATAGAAGGCAATGTTATTACACATAGCGGTCTTTATACTTTAAGTGATAATTCGACTTATGAAGTGGCCGATGTTTGGTTTGAAACTGACTTATTAAACACGTTTGATAAACGCGATTTTGACCTAGATATTCGAACATTGTTTTTGCCTAAGGCTAGAGGTTATGGAGAGCTTCCCGACTTAGTAGTAGCCATGAGCAATGATAATGGCACTGGTGGTTTACTCGAGCAGGTTTCGACCTTTACGCAGTCTCAAACTTTAGAGGGCTTTTTTAACAACTTCGAGACCGTGCGTACAGATGTCAAAGATATTCTTTTCAACTGGGCTGGCATCGACGAGACAGCATCTACTACGTATCGTGACCACGGTGTATGGGGTGATATGCCTGAATATGCCTTTTTGCGTGTTATTTTAGGACAAAACTCGGAGTTTCACGGGAGTTGGTTTGATGGCAGTCCCAATATCCCATTTGCAAGTCACGCAATAGAAGGAATAAATACTGCGTTTAATGTCATCCTAGATAACTTCACTGCACGACTCGGATTTCAGGCATTTGCTTCAGAGGTATTTGAAGATGTTTCATACAACCCATTAACAGATAGTTTTGAGGTCAACAGTGGAGGTCTCTCACAAACAGCTATACAAACTCTAGAAGTCGAAGCTACAAACCATAGCGATGTCGAAGGTTTCTGGTATTTCTTTGCGAAATATGTTGATGCAGTTGTAGGCGTTACAAACTTAACAACAACAGAGGAAGGGTGGATTGATACGGCTATCGCAAATAGTTCTTCAAGTGCGCTAGATTGGTCAGATATCCTTCTTACACTTAACGAGCAAAACATATTAGGCACGTCAGCATCAGAAACAATCACAGGTACAAGATATGACGATGTCATAGATGGTGAAGGTGGAGATGACACGCTCATTGGTGGTGAGGGCAATGATTACCTTATTGGCCTAGATGGCACAGGTGGTGTCACAAATACAACACTCATTGGTGGTGAAGGTAACGATATCCTGAGTGGTGGACCAGGCAATGACACTTTTGTCTATGATTGGGGACATGATGTCATTATTACTGGCAATGGTAACTATGCGACAAGCGACACTGATATCTTGCTCATGGGAACAGGAATATCGGCCTCTGATGTGTCAATTCATATGGCCAGAACAGATACGGCTGCGACTGAGCATTATATTATCCAAGTAGAAGGCCGCGGTACAATTACTGTTGAGTTTACGCTCACTGCTTCACGTGGACAGCTTGTAGATGAAATCCACTTTGTAGATGATCCAAACACTGTTCTTATCCCTAATAACATGGATGTCACAGTACATGGGACAAACAGAGATGACTCTCTTACAGATTCAGGTTTAGAAGGGACGCATACTTTCTATGGGTATGATGGTGATGATAATATTGGAGGCCAGATAGCTTTTATAGCAGATGGCGGTGAAGGCGATGATTATATAGGCGGGACAGGGTTTGATGATGTATTCTATTTGAGTTCTGGCACAACATTACTCTATGAGAGCGGGGGTAGTGACAAAATGATTCTACCTGAAGGTTATGATGCCAGCTCAATAACATTCTATCGGACAGACTTAGGTAATGTAATCAGCAATAAAGATAATTCTTCATATTATGATGATGTTGTTATTGGTATTGATGGAGTTGGATATTTCAACATTATTGATGGTCTCTTCTCGCAAGTGAGCACAAATAAAACTCTAGAAACAGTTGAGCTTTTCAACGGCACTCAAATTGACCCAACGACATTTACACTTGAGGTGCGCGGAACAAGCGGGGATGACTACATTGATAACGTAAATCCAACACACTGGTCTAACCATGATGATGTTTATATCTTTAGCTCTGGTAACGACATTATCTACGAGACATATGCAAATGACGGTGTAGATACTATAAAGTTTGAGAATGCTCTTACGTTTGATGATTTAATCCTTGAAAGACGTATCATTAATGGCGCACCCGTTCAAAGCAATTACAACCTGACTATCGATGATAGGCTGGGCAATACAACACTCATTCAAAATCAATTCAAATATAGCAATCCAAGCACACAAGAATCTGGGTTTTCAATAGAGAAACTCGCTTTTTCTGACGGGTCTGTAATCAATATCTTTGACCTAGAAATTGATACAATTGGCACAGAGTTGGATGATGTCATTGAGCCTATGGAAACAGGTGACGCTAGCAATGCCAATACAATCTATGGTTTGGGTGGTAATGACCAGCTTAGAGGTGGCTCTGGTGACGATGTAATTTGGGGGGGTGCAGGTGATGATACCCTGAGCGGTAGAGAGGGTGATGACATTTTCATCACAGGAACTGGAAACGACACTATTACAAGCAATGTCGGTAACGATATCTTCATCGTTGGCTTGGATGGCGTTGGTCATACAGATGTGGGTTTTGATAACAGTGATACTTCAGGTTATGCAGGTCGTGACAAATTACATGTCGGCTTCTTGGGCGCTCTATCAATGGCTGATATTACAATTGCAGCGAATAACTTCTACAACACAGACATGACCTTTGCAGATGGAAGTACAGCGTACTTCTACGGCATTCAGGATACAGCATGGACGGCCTCTGACTTCATCTTTGCAATTGGGGGTACAGCCGCAGGTGAAACACTTTCTGGTGCTCTTAATAATGATTGGGATGCAATTTATGGCTTTGACGGGGATGATTTCCTTTATGGTCGTGGTGGGCGTGATGCGCTGCATGGCGGTTTAGGTGTCGATAGGCTTGAAGGTGGTGAAGGTGATGATTGGCTTTATGGTGATGAAGGCAATGACACACTCGCAGGGCAAGAAGGCGATGATTACATTGAGGGTGGTGACGGTAACGACACCGTTTACGGTAATGAAGGACATGACGAAATCCACGGTGGTTTGGGCGCTGATGCGCTCTGGGGACTTGAGGGACGTGATGTGATTTATGGTGGTGATGGTGACGATGGGATTTACGGAGACCACCGCGATATCCTAACTGGCTATGCAGGCGCGGGTGATGATGAGCTTCACGGTGGCGCAGGAAACGACAACATTAAGGCAGGTGAAGGAGATGACCTTGCCTATGGTGATGATGGTGCTGATTCAATTTATGGAAATGATGGCAACGATACACTTTGGGGTGGCACTGGATACGACTATCTTTACGGAGGAGAAGGACAAGACGTTCTTTATGGTGAAGATGGTGAAGACCAATTAAGAGGAAATGAAGGAAATGACATCCTTGATGGTGGTGACCACAAAGACACCATTTATGGTGATGATGGCGATGATATCCTAGATGGTGGCATTGGAAACTATCGCGATAACCTCGCAGGTGGTGCAGGAAATGATACGCTTTATGGTCGCGAAGGTAATGACTACCTTTACGGAGATAATGATGATGACATCCTTTATGGTGGAGATGGCGTTGACAATCTCAGAGGTAACTACGGGAATGATATACTCTACGGTGAAGATGGGTGGGACTTCCTTGATGGGGATGAAGGTAATGACTTTCTTTATGGCGGTGCTGGTAATGACCAACTTTCTGGCGATGATGGTAATGACCTCATCAATGGTGGAACAGGCTTAGATAATCTCTATGGCCATAGCGGTAATGACACCTTTGCATTCTATGCAGGCGATTTGGATGGCAGTCGTGACTACATCATGGACTGGAGCAATGGCAGTAATATTATCGATATCTCGGATGTTATTAACTATAGCTCAGAAAATGGTGATAATATCTTCGATTTTGTACAGTTCAATGCAGGTAGTAGTTACACGCGCATCAATATCGATGAAGATGGAACTGGAACATCAAGTTCATGGACAGCAGTCACACAAATACAGAATACGACTGGTTTGGATATTCAGACAATGATTGCAAACGGAAGTCTCATTGTTGAATAACTCAAAATCAAAATGTGATTTAGATGTGCGAGGCAGTAAATTAGAACTGTTGAAATCCAATTGCCCCCATACCCCCTCTCTAACCTTGAAGGTATCTTTCTTACAAAAGATGGTCGCACAATTTATGTGCTTTAAGGTTTGAAGATATATACCTAGTATGCCGTTCGAGAAGACGATGTTTACACACGTCTTCTGGCCGCTTACAGCCGCCTAGAGGCACATTAAATCTATTTAGCTAGGTTTCGTGTATTCATAAACCAAAACGTCTGTACGACTCTCTAAGTGTGAGCTTCGCTTTTTAACTATATCTTGACAGATTCCTGCAAAAGTGTGACCTTTAGGTGTGACTTTTAACTATAACAAGTCTATGTAATCCGCAAAATATAAGGATTATGATTTTGGGAAGCGTGTCCCTCCTCCGCTACCATTTTCTAAAAATATCCCTTTATAAGAAAAACCTTAATTATATTAATAATTTAGTAAACCTAAATCTCTATACTTTAATAAGGGATTTGGGGTATGAAAAAAGACGACATTAACCTTGAAAATAGTATGATTGACTTTGGCGATGAACTCTCCGTTGCTGAAGAGCAATTCCTTTTAGCTATGTCTGCTCAAGCCCTTGATATTGAATTAGAAAATATTGAGCCCGCAGCTAATGACGCGCCCAATGATGTGCCCCAAGAAAACCCGCCTGCTCCCGATAAAACGACCCTTGAACTAGTAGAGGGTGACGCAGAGGAACCTGTTGAACCCCTCTCTGATTTTGTGAGTGAAAAGAAATTAGTCGTCAATGATATCTCTGACCTTGGAAATAATGGCCAATCAGGGACTTTCTCTGAAAACGGGGCTCTAAACAATTCTTCTCTGGACTTTTCACAGAAAGCCCTTCTTTCAGGGTTGCAGGGATCAGTATTTATCGCAATTTCAAGCGAACACTCCATTGAGAATTTTAGTAGCTACATCAAACGTTTTGATGATGGAACATCGCTTGACTTTTCACAGAGAGAGAGAGCGGTAGAAGCACATTTCTTCAAAACGTAAGCCAGAGCCTTTCATTCACTGAAACACCTGGCGTTACCAATACGTTCAACGTTATCTATGGGAATGGTTATAATAATACGCTGATTGGGACAGGCGGCAGAGATAAAATATTTGGAAATACGGCGTCTTCTAATGCTGTCAATTTTTTAACAAGCTTTTCTCCAAATGGTAGTTTTCAAGAGCAAACACTTGCAATGAATAGCAATTATATTGTTATAGGAGATGCGAAAGATCCTACAGGTTTTTTAGATGCGGGAGCAGTTCGCGTATACAACCGAGCGGATAATACGCTTTTATATACATTCAATAACCCAACTCCTACTGCGTCCGCTAGATTTGGAGCAAGCGTCACTTTAGAAAACGATACTCTTGTCGTCGGTGGCGCTAATATGGATTTCGTAAGCGTTTATGATTTATCTACTGGTACCCTTTTAAGGAGTATTACAACTGCTGCAGGTGACCCTGGTGCCTTCGGGAATTCTACAGACTTACAAGGAAATTTATTAGTTGTAGGCGCATTTGCAGAAGATGTCGGATTTGTTAATGATGGTTCTGCATATATATATGATGTAAATACCGGCGCCCTTTTACACACATTGGTAAATCCAGATCAAACCGCTACAGATTACTTTGGAAGGTCAGTATCAATCGATGGAACCTATGTTGCTGTTGGAACAGAAAGAAATGATATAGGACCGATAACCGATGCAGGGACAGTCTATATCTATGATTCAAGTACAGGTGCTTTGGTACAAACTATTAATAACCCCGAACCTGATGCATCTGATTACTTTGGACGTACTATTGAAATTGTAGGAAATTCTTTGTTCGTAGGCGCTTATCTAAATGATCAGGAAACAGTGAATACAGGCGGCATATATGAGTTTGACATCCCGACAGGGAATCTAGTCCAAACATTCTACAACCCAATACCCGAGTTGGGCTCCAGATATGGTTTAGATTTTGAAATCAGTGGCAATTATCTTTTAGCTTCTTCTTACAGAGGTGATGGTGGGGCAGATGATGCAGGCTATCTTTACATCCATGATATTTCAACAGGTCAGCTTTTAAACACTATCATGAACCCGTTTCCTACAGTTAGTGCAGAAATGGGACGAAGCATCTATATAGAAGGGAACACAATCTTAGCGCAACAAGGAAGCGATGGAACTGTTTATAAATTCGATGTCGATTTTGGTGATGCAGACACGCTATACGGCGGTGCAGGAAATGATGTCCTTTATGGCTTATACGGCGACGATGTTCTTGTGGGGGGTGCTGGTGCAGATCGCCTTTACGGCGGTGATGGCGGTGACAGGTTCGTTTTTGAGGGAGCAACAACCTTTAATGGTGTTGACCGCATTATGGACTTCGACCAGACACAAGGCGACGTTATTGATATTAGTGACGTCCTCACTGGCTACACACGCGGTGTCAGTGACATTAACGACTTTGTCCGCTTTGTCATTGATGGTGCAGATGCCATCATGGAAATTGACATTAATGGGGCAGCTGGTGGCGTCAATTTCGAGGCAGCAGCACGCATTGTAGGCGCGGCCGGATTGGATGCGCTTACCCTTGAGACTGCAGGGCAATTAGACGGCGTTATTTAAAAGCGATATTAACCAAACAGCATAGGCACCCCACCAGCGACTATTTCATTTCACAAAATACGTTCAAGTATCAGGACTGCATGGCGGTGAATCATGAATTTGAGAAATCATTTGCTGTTCAGCGTCTCTCTCCTCCACAGTATTTATGCGTGCACGTTCAAATCTCTGACGCACTTCGTTTTTGTTTAAACCATGAAGTGCAATTGATGTAGGCCAAACCATAGGGCTAACTCCTTTAAAATATAAAGTTAAATAAAACAGAGATGTGGAGTGGGGTAAGATTATAATGGCCTAGAGGCCAAAAAATGCGAAGAAATCAAAACCAAAAGAGTTTTGGTTTGCAAAAACGTTAATTTGATTTGCTAAGATTTCCATAAATAAGAAGAAAACATGAATTTCAGTTTTTATCAATATAAATTTCGCTTTTGTAGTTTTATTTCAATTTGCTAAAATGAATTGACAGATTTCGATTTTTACATATCCATTAGAGTATGAGCTTAAGTCATGAAGATATGCGTATTGTGCAGGACCCTGCAGCCTTTATTGCGTGCGCGCAAGACAGGAACTGTGGCACAGTTGCATTAAACGATTTTATTCAAAGCAATACAGGACAATCCTATTGCCGTACACTCACGTCCAAAGAAATTGTTAGCCTCACGCCTGTTTTTGGCGTTGTAAGCGCAAATGATGATGTCTCTTACATCGACAGACGTGCTGTACCAGCACCACTCATCTCTGACATTACAAAGCTTGCACGTCTTTTTGCACACGCCACTGGGTACGAAGACGTGCGCTTTACGCTCTCCAGCATTCGCGACGGTATGTTTCACTCACATGTAAACACCTTTATGACTTATGCCTTTTGTGGGGATGGCACAGAAACACATCACGGCGTTATCAATGGGCAGACACCCTTTTTGTTTAAAGCGGGCATTATGCATCGCTCGCCTATGGCGAAATTCCATGACCCGCGAATGGTTTGCACATTTTTTCCCAAAACCGATTAAGTGATTAGATCAGCGCAAGTGTCACCAAAATAACAAAAATATAGCGCCCTGTTTTGGCGAGTGTGACAATACCCAGAAAAAGGGGAAATGGCGTGCGCATGAGACCCGCAATAACGGTGAGCGGATCACCAATAAATGGCATCCAGCTGAGCAATAATGTCCATACGCCATATCGTTGATAGAGACCCTGCGCCCGTGCGAGAGATTTTTCCTTTACAGGGAAATATTTATAATGCTTAAACCACTCAAAGCCACGCCCCAGAACCCAGTTCACACACGAGCCCAGAATATTCCCCACACTTGCGAATAGGAGAAGCCAAAGCGGTGCGATATCGGTTTCAAGCAAATACGCAACGAGGAGTATTTCCGATTGCATGGGAAACACGGTCGCCGCAAGAAAGGCCGTCAGAAATAGTGATAGGAGCAATGTGAGTGTCATCTGTTAAGCCATTAGCCAAAATCATGAACGGCCTGACGGACACGCCCAAATGTTGTGAGCCAGCACAACACTCCGTAAATGATGGCAATGATATTGAAATAATCTGGCAACAGGCAGAACAGGATGAGCACAAGAATTGTTTCTGTGCCCTCTGCAATGCCCGAGACATAAAAGAATGATTTTTTGCCCTGCCGTTCATGGTTGATATCACGCTTTGAGGCGATAATCGCATAAGCCAGAAAGGAGCTTGCCGTTCCCATAAAACTAAAAATCAAAAAGGCACTTGCCAGTGCAACTTCAGGCCTGCCCACAGCGAAGAAGAACACAACACCTGAGTAAAATATGAAATCGCAGACAATGTCAAAGAAGCCACCGATATCTGTTGCCTCTGTTTGACGTGCGAGCGGCCCATCCAGCCCATCCATCAAGCGGCTGAGTAATATAAAGATGAGCGCAATCCCATATGAGGAAAATCCCAATGCCGCAAAGGCACATAAGGCAAAGGCAAAACCTATGGCGGTGACCATATTTGCACTTATGCCTCTCTTAAAAAGAGCACGTGCGAGCGCATTTAAGGGCGGATCAATTAAGGGACGAAGCGTGGAATCAAGCATAGTGTCTAAAGATTAACACGAAATGGTGCAATCCAGAATGTTAGATTAAAGCGGATTGCAGGATGACATATCCAAATCCAGATAATAGCGGACACTACATCTCACTGTGTCAAATGTGCTTGGCTTTTCAGGGAGAGCCTCTTGGGCACGTTGCTGAAATTCGCGTGCGGGCGCGGATACACGTGCGGGGACGTCCTCAATATTAATTGATGGGCGCGGTATGTCTCTTGGCTCTGGCTCTGGCAGATCCTCTGCAGGAACATCTATGATGCGCACATCCTCTGCAACGGCGCCGCCGTCATTCCAAGGCATATCTCCAAAAGCCTCTTCAACTGATATAGAATCTCCAAAGCCCTCATAGTCACGGTAAAATGTGCTGCGTAGACGTGGAAAGATTTGTTTCAAACCATTTTGAAGCTGTTCTGGCAATTCTTCAAAACGGTCAGGGTGGCGTACTAGGTAATCGCCAATGACATCCTTATCTATCTTGTACCCATCAAGCGCAGCAACAACCGCGGGATCAAATGAGGCAATAATATCACCCAAAGTCGCCTCGGCGAGCACACGCTCCCTCTCCTCTGTTGACATATCAGGATGCGTGCGGGCAAGAGCCTGCGCACGAAAGCCATAGGCAACGGCAAAGCGTCCCATATTCACAATCTGAAACTCAAGCGCCTTATCAATCACGCGTTGCGGTTCATTGGGGTAAACACTTTCAATGGCAATAATTTCCTGATTAAGAACGGCTACCTCGCCATTTTCCAGATGAAGTGCACTTGCAACCTCTGACATGCCACTTAGAGTATCCATCAAGGCTTGAAGCTTTTCAGCATCTGTCCAATCGCCTGGAAAATTTTCATAGGCAGAAATGGCACTGTCGATGCCACTTTCGATGGCCTCCATGTAAACGGCACCACCCGTATATTTGTCCAGATATTGCACCCCTACAAGCGATGATATTAAGGCTGCAGGAACACAAGCCCACATCAGGCGTTTTTTATTCGTAATGGGGTCATTCCAGAACTTATGCCATGAAGAAGAATTGTCCTTAGTGCCTTGCGTCGTCTCATCAACCACATAGCCAGCCTCTTGCGACCAAGGCTGTGTTTGACTTTCCGCAAGTGCGGCTGCCTCACGTAGTTCTGCGCGTGTGTAATAACCCATAACTTGTCCTGCTCAAATTTGAGTTAACATAATCAATATTATTTATTATGTCAATTATTTTTTGCGGGCAAGCTGATTGTAACGATCGTGCCACCAGAAGGATTATCATTAATATTAATGAGCCCCCCATGACATTCGATAATTTTCTGGGCAAGCGATAGACCTGCTCCTAAACCACCGCCATAGGCATCTTCTGCATGCAGGCGACGAAAAAGCGTAAAAACATAGTCTCTTTTTGCTGCGGGAATCCCTATCCCATTATCAATGATTTTAAAAACGTGAAAATTCCCTTCGCGCATATATCTTATATGGATATGCGCGGATGTATCTGGAGAATGGTAAAGCGCTGCATTATTAAGAATATAGCTAAATGCACGGCGCATCATCTTTGAATCTACTGAAATTACTGGCAACTCATCAATGACTATATTTATATTTTCATATATTTGTTTGAGTTGTTCTGAAAGCGCCTCAACCATATCCATCATTGAGGTTTCAATTAGATTAAGCTGTTGCGCAAACATGTCTGAATAATCTTTTAAGACAGCATGCATCGCACTAATTTTTTGGGCGGCATCCTGAATAAATGCAAGATAAGTCAGCTCATCCCCTTCAAGTTTACCCTTTGCTGATTGAGCAAGTAAATTTGAAAACTCCAATACGTGACGCACAGGCGCTGCAAAATCATGCGAAAGCATATTTATGAAATTAAGATAATTATCGTCGGAAATGATATCTTTGTTTTTAGAACTCATTTTCTCGCTAGCCATATTTTACATCAATAAATTGTTTTAAAAAAACTCAGAATTTATCAATTATTTTGCTCTCAGCGCATTTTCAAAAATGACTTTTGCTTTTTTGCTATTTAATTCTGATTTAAAAACAATACCCTTCACATCACTTCCATAAACGCTGCTTGTTGTGTAGGCATCTTCGTTTCCGGTGACAACGACAATTGGAATTTTGTAATTGAAGCTTCTTACTTCTTTAACGGTCTGTGCCCCATATGCATCTGAAAGATTGAGGTCCAAAACAGTAAGATCAGGGTTATCAGAACGATATATATGATAAGCCTGTTCTAAAGATTCTGCAGTCAGAAACACGCACTCGGGCCAAACCTGTTCAATAGCCTTGCGCGTGAGAAACAAATCTTTTTCATCGTCCTCAATCACCAAAATGCGAGGCGGTTCCTTTTTATTTATATCGTTCAAAACGAGAGATATCCCTGCACTAAAATTCATTATTATAAGGCGTGTCTATTGTCTATATACGACAATATATTTCAAACGCGCTACTTTCTCGTAAAGTTGTAAAATATGCAAGAAAATAGCATTAAATCACCAGAAAATAAAGAAAATTACATGTGCCTATCATCGTATGTGAGCCAACATAAAAATAATCTTGCATATGAAAAATAATCAGATTATGAATTTTATATTCAAAAAATATAAAAGAACTGAGTTTTTATGTCACAAAAGCAGGGTGAGTTTTCGCTGTCTGAGCTAGACAGATTAATTGAAGGATCAGACGATTATTCTGAAAGAGAGGGCTATCGCTATCTCCTCAACTTCATGGAACATACAAACAGGTCGAGCGCAATCGCCTATCGTTTCTGTAGCGCCTTTGAAAGTTTGGTACCACTGGATGAACGCGAAGGATTTCCCACAAAGCCCAAAAAAGACAAAAAGGGTGATGAGGAAAAATCATTTCCTTTCAAAAAAAACCCTCCTCGAAACGCAGTTTCTCAAGATGACTGGGGTGGCCTCAAAAAGCTATTAAGAGAAAATTACGAAAAGATACCTGAAACCAGTCCTCCGCTTCTTCTACGTAATCTTATGAAGCTTGCCGAATATCTCAATTTTTCAGACATTGAGAAAGAAACATTGAAAGCTTTATTTGTCATTGAAAACGATGCACTTCTTACTGAACTTGCAGGCGGCATGGTGCGTGCGCGCGATGCGGAAGGCCCTGTCCTGGCCAAACTAATTGGTAAACCTGAAAACTATAAGGCTTACAGCAGACTTGTTGCAAATAGCGGTAAGTTTCATAAATACGGTATTATTGTAACGGCACTAGAGTTTGGTAAATCTTTCCCAATGATTGAGACCATACTGACCGAGCGCTTAAGCACCCCAAATCTCGACAAGGCTGAAATCGTCAATCTTCTTCTCGGCACACCCGCCGAAACAGATTTGGACTATTCTGATTTTGACTATATGGGTGATGAACTTGACTATGTAAGAGAGATTCTTAAAAACGCCAGTGACAAAGGATTATCTGGTATCAATATTTTGATTGATGGGCCTCAGGGTGGTGGAAAGACAGAACTTTCTAAGGCGCTAGCCAAGTCTATTGACAAGGCGCTTTATCTTATTGGTGAAGAAAATGATATAAATGATGAGGGTAACCCTGTTCCTGTCTTGGACGAAGATGGCGATTTAACAGGATACAGAGAACCTAAAATTAAAGAGGAAACAACAAACAAAGCACGCCTTGCAGATTTGTTGCGCGCACATGGACTACTTGAAGGAAATAATGAGGCAATTGTTCTTTTTGATGAAATCGAAGATTTGTTGATTAAAGGAACTGATACAAGCAAAAGTGCCGATACTGACAGTAAAATCATGATCAACCGTTTGCTTGAGAATAATAAGACACCCACCATTTGGTGCGGTAATGATCCCAACAAATTTCACCCTTCTGTACGCCAACGCTTTACACATTCTATTTATGTGGGACACCCACCTGTTGCTGTACGCAAAAAAATCTGGGAAAAACAATTATCATTAAGCGAACTTCAGTTGAGTGATAACGATGTCACATCCCTTGCGCGCACTTATGATGCCGCACCACGTCAAATTGCACTTGCTATTAAAGCTGCAAAAATTACTGGCCGTGGTCTCGAAGCTATTCAAATGTCGCTTGAAGCATCCTCACGTATTACTCTTGGAAGTCGCGATAAGATCATAGATGACCAAGGTCTTTCAAAATATTTTGACCCAGAACTCATGCATTTTGGTACAGTCGCCAATCAAAATGGTGAAGAAACTGTCAAACGTTTGATTGAAAGAGGCAAAAACAGAGAGGCCTTTGCCCTGATTGCTAAGGGTGAACAAGGAACAGGATTGCGTTCACTTGGACGTTATATGGCCGAAGAGCTTGTGCTCACACCGTGTGAGTTTTCAATGCGTGTTCTTCGCCAATCATCCCAATTTTCGTCAGGTACAGGCAATATATATTCAGCCTTTGCGCATGCGGCTAATCACCGTGCTTTTCTGATTATCAATGATTTGGAACATCTCTCCAATAATCCACAAAGCGAGTCAGGATGGGACAAAAGCCTCGTCGAGGCGTTTGTCGATGCCGCAAGTACACATAAATTGCCGTTTGCAGTCAGCACGACTAATCCCTCTATACAATTACCAACACGTGTAACGGCACTTTTCTCAGATGAATTGAAATTAGAGCCTTTAAGCGAAGACCAAAAAAGAAAAGCCTTTGATATCTATTTCGGGCAGGAAGCTCCCAAGGAAATTGAACAGGTCAACGGTCTTGTTTTGGCTGATTTCGCAGATACGCGTCGCCATCTTGATAAGTTGGACACCACCAACCTTTATGCAGACGATGTTGTTGGCCTGCTTGCGAGTCAAATGGGAATTCGTAAAAGCGAGATAAAATCGGGCATCGGCTTTGGACAACATGAGGAAACACCACCTCAACAATTCATAGTTGCAAATGACGAAGACCGTGCAGCAGCACGTGCGAGCGCAACACCAATTGCACAAACACTCAAATAGCCCAAGAACGAAAACGCATCTTTGCGCTACTCTTTTGCCTCAAAATCTGTATTCTTATTGAGGTTAAGGCAACCGCAAGGACATCTCATCTATGCTCACATCTTTTTTGAAATTACTTCGTGATCCTAAGGCCACACTCTCCAAAGACGGTAAAACGCTGACCTTTGAAGGGCGTAAAATTCCCGTACGTGACGATATCCCACGCTTTACGCCTGATGAGTCCTATTCACGTGGCAATTTTGAAAAACTGCGCGAGGAACATGCCACACTTCAATTTGATAGCGTCAATGGCACGACAGACAGGCATGACACAATCAGTGACCGCACAGGCTGGCCACCCTCTTTCTGGAAGGGAAAAACTGTTCTTGAATGTGGATGTGGCGCAGGACCTGATACTGAAATTCTGCTTAACTGGGGCGCAACCGTTATTGCCGTAGATATTGCAGGACTTGATATCGCCAAAAATAATTTGAAGGGGCACAAAAAATTACAGCTTGTTCAAGCCTCTATCATTGATTTGCCTTTTAAAGAAAAAAGCTTTGATATCGTTTTTTGTCATCGTGTGTTGCAACACACACCCGACCCTGATGAAACGCTCCATCACATGCTGAAATTTGTGAAAAATGACGGGGCTATCTTCATCCATAGCTATGCCAATACATGGATACAGCGCCTGCGTTGGAAATATGCGCTTCTACCCTTTACACGTAAGGTTGAACCCGAAAAACTTTATAACTTTATCAAGGGCTATGCTCCAACCGCCTTTAAAATCACGAATGTCTTGCGCAAAATTCCAGGCGGTCGCGTGATTACACATTTCCTTATTCCGTTTCTCAATTACCGCCATGCCAAGCAATTTAAGCCGTTGACCGATGAACGTGTAATTGAAATTGGCGTGCATGACACCTTTGACGCGCTGTCCCCGCCCTATGACAATCCAATGTCGGCCAAGCGTATGCGCCAGATAGCCAATCAACATGTCTCTCGACCATTTGAAATTGTCGAACGTCCAATGGTCACGCTCATGCGAACAAAGATTTAATTTTTGAAAATTTTGGCGTAAGAATTGATTTCATGCGCAAGCCTTCTATTTCTTCATTTGTACAACACAGAATTTAAAATGAAGGATATTTCAATGACCAGTATGTTTTCCAGCGTCAAAATGGGCGATCTCACACTCAAAAACCGTGTCTTCATGGCGCCTCTCACACGCAACCGCGCGCATAATGAAAGCGCTGTTCCCTCTGGTATGGCTAAAATATATTATGCGCAACGCGCCTCAGCGGGACTGATTATCAGCGAGGCCTCACAGGTCAGCCCCATGGGTAAGGGATATGTTGGCACACCTGGCATCTATGATGAGACACAGGTGCGTGGTTGGAAGGAAATTAACGATGCTGTGCACGCAGAAGGTGGCAAGATTTTCATGCAGCTTTGGCATGTCGGTCGTATTTCGCACACATCTCTCCTCCCTGACAATCAAAAACCTTTGGCACCATCTGCCATTCGTGCACAGGCTCAAACATACACCGAAAGCGGTATGGCGGATGTCTCCGAGCCAAAGGCAATGACAGAAGACGAGATTAAGCAAACTATTGCTGACTATAAACACGCCGCGCAATGCGCCAAGGATGCAGGTTTTGATGGTATAGAGGTGCACGCCGCAAACGGTTATCTTATTGACCAGTTCATTCGTGACAAAACAAACCAGCGCACCGATAATTATGGTGGCTCAATTGAAAATCGTGCTCGCTTCCTCTTTGAGGTTTTGGATGCTGTTCTCGAAATCTGGCCTGCAGGCAAGGTTGGTATTCGTCTCTCACCAACTGGCACATTTAATGACATCGCAGACAGCGCGCCCGAGGAAACATTTGGCACTATCATCACAAAACTCAATGATTATAATCTTGCCTATTTGCACATGGTCGAACGCTTTCCAGGGATCGGTGCAGACAACAAAGATATTAAAATTATTGAGGATTTGCTGAAGCTCTGGAACGGATTTTACATCGCTAATGGGGATTATGATGCCATGCGGGCACAAGATGCGGTTGATGCAGGACATGCCGATGCCATTACATTTGGACGCCCCTTTATCGCCAATCCTGACTTGCCCAAACGTCTTGAAATTGGTGCTGAATTAAATGAGCCTGATCAAGATACATTCTATGGCGGTGGCAAAGAAGGCTATATTGATTACCCCTTCCTCGAAGACAGCGAAGCCGCTTAAGAATATTTTGCGATATGGTAGGCAGCGTCCCCTTGATTAAGGAGGGGCGTTGTCGTGCACCCCACAATAATGCCGTTATGCGGCGCGGTAATTTCACCTGTTTCGCGATTGAGAGAATCCGTCATAAAGCCAAGCCTCTCGCCCTCGTCCACTCTATCTCCCAAACGCTTTTCGGAAATAAGCATGCCACTTTTAGGCGCGCGCACCCAGTATCCACCTTCAAGCACCTCTGAATCGTGGCCCACCTCGTGCTGGAAATCATGGGGCAACATATCAAGCGCAATCATGGTGCGTAAAACACCATTTAAGCCCACGGCAATCGCCTTCTTCTCAAAACGCAACGCCTCCCCACCCTCATAAAGAATGGAGGTTATTCCGTTTTCATAGCAGTAATGTCTGAGAGAGCCCTCACGTAATGGCTCGTCCAATGCCACAGATGCTCCAAATGATTTTGCCATTTTAAACGTGTTTTCATCATTCATAACCGCCCGTATTTGGGGCAGGTTTGTACGATTGATTGCACCTGTATGCAAATCAATCCCATGTGTGGATTTATCAATCACCTCGGTCTGTAAAACATGCGCTAGTCGTGAGGCAAGTGAGCCAGAGGATGACCCAGGGAAACAACGATTAAGATCACGCCTATCCGGCAAATAACGTGATTTTGTATTAAAGCCGTAAGCATTCACAATAGGCACAGCAATGAGTGTCCCTTTCAGAAGCTTCAAATTATCAAGCGCCAGAAGCTTACGAATAATCTCGACGCCATTAATTTCATCACCATGAAGTGCGCCAAGCACAAACAAGACAGGACCGTCTTCTGCGCCACGCAATACTTCAAAATCAAGTGTCATGGCCGTTGAGTCGTAAAGTTTTGCAATGTCGATATGAACAAATTTACGCTGGCCGTAGCCTACATTTTCCCCGTTAAATACCAGCTTTTCAGCCATAAATGTCCTGTGTAGAAGAAAGGTTTAACCGTTAATACGCGTCTTTTTCTTGGCGTGCTTTTCTATATGTTGAATCATTGCGTCGGCAATATCAACCTTTGTTGCAGCCTCAACGCCCTCAAGACCAGGTGATGAGTTAATTTCCAACACCATTGGCCCTCTGTCAGAGCGGATAATATCAACACCCGCCACGCGCAATTCCATGGCCTTGGCCGCTTTGACCGCCATACGACGTTCCTCGGCTGTGATTTTAGCCTTGTGGCCCGTTCCGCCCAGATGGATATTTGCACGAAACTCACCTTCGGCGGCGCGGCGCTCCATTGCGGCAACAACCTTGTCGCCCACAACAAACAGGCGCAAATCAACACCCTTTGATTCTTTTATAAATTCTTGCACCAGAATTTGTGCCTTCAGACTTTTAAAAGCGTTAATCACACTTTCAGCGGCCTTGTTTGTTTCAGCCAAAACAACACCAATCCCTTGTGTCCCCTCAAGTAGCTTTACGATAAGCGGCGCACCACCCACAAGCTTAATCAACTTTTTGGTATCAAGTGGCGAATCCGCAAAACCCGTTTTGGGGATATTGATATCCTTTCCACTTAAAATCTGAAGTGTGCGCAATTTATCGCGTGAACGTCCAATAGCAACAGGTCCGTTCAGGCAATAGCTTCCTTGTGCCAAAAACTGGCGAAGGACAGATGTCCCGTAGTAAGTTTGTGAGGGACGAATACGTGGAATAATCGCATCATAAGTGCTTAGAACATCGCCTTCACGATAATGAATCTCGGGCTTGCTGGCCGTAATATCCATGTAACAATCACGGATCACCACAAAGTCAATTTCATGACCGCGGGCACGTGCCGCCTCCATCAATCTTTTGTTCGAATAAAGTTTAGGGTTTGTGGCAAGCAAAGCAATGCGCATAGTCGGCGTCCTGTTATGTTCGTATGTTTTAAAATAAACGTAGTGCAGTTTTACTTTTTTGAAAGGCGATAGCCTTGGGAAACATCCACTACGAACCCGCCTTGTATCAGAGTATTACGTCCAAGTAAAAGGGGAAAACTCATTTTATGACGTGATGTGAGTGTGACATCAGTCGTGAGCATTTGATCGCCGATTTGAATGTCCAGCTTAACCAGAAAACGTTCTTCCCGCATACCGTTCGAACTGATAACTTTCCGACGATCAAAGAAAGGCAGAACAGCAAGTGGTGCATCTTTCCGACGGCGATTTTCAGGATGTGTGTTAAAGGCGATTAAATCTTCACCATTCTCACCCTGAATGACCTCAATATTATAGGCATGGAGGGCCGATGTCTTTGCACCTGTATCGATGCGTGCGCGAATGCGCTCAACACCCATCTGGGGTAAATCACAAAATTCCTGCCGACCAATAAGTATTTTGTCTTTGGGGGATGGTTTTATGAAGGCCTTACTCATGGCCTTCATTATTACGATATTTTGGAATTAGGCAAACGCAAGCAACTCTAACATATTAAAACCTTGTGAATTATGCGGTTGCAAATTCTCTTACCTGTGATGTCGCTCCCTCTTCAATCAGGTTGCCCATACATTTCTGACCTGCTTGACCAAGAACAATCGTTACACCATTAGGGTCTTGAAGTGAGAAATAGCTTTTACCGCATTTGTCCTGGCGAATTTCACCGTTAAGGGTTACGCCTTCCATATAAAGATGATCATAGGTTCCTTCCAAATCATCCGTATAAAGAAACAGCATCAAATTTGCCGTGCCTTCCGACATGTTTGCAGGTGCCGCAGGGTGTGCAACATCCATAATGGCCAAATCAACTGACGAGTCACGCTCGTCATTGTGATAGCTTTTTAAATGCGCGTAAGTGTCTGACTCAAAATACACTTCAAAATTGAAATAATCCTCGTAAAAATTGATTGTTTCCTTCAATATTTTCGTGCAAATCACTGAATGTAATGCCCGTGCTTTCATAAAATTCTCCGCATTATTTTATTTGTATCTATACACCTTATACGTTTGGGCAGACGATTTAGATGAAAGAGCGGACAGAATAGAATTTAGTGACTTATTACAATGCGATAGGAAAGACAGAAATGCGGATTTCATTATATTGTAAGAATAGGATATAGTGGCACGCATTCCTAAAGGGAATTTCAAAAACTTTTTATATTGAAGAGGTACTTATCATGACTAAGACATCCTTGAAAACACTGGCGATTGCCACATGCGCGCTTATTTTAAGCAGCACACCATTCCTCTCTGCACAAGCGGCCGAGGCAGAAGGATACTGGCTCACACAAAACAAACGCGCTGTTGTTCAAACCTATATGTGTGACACACAGCTATGTGGAAAGATTTACTGGATTATTGATGGGGGAATGCAAGTCGATGAGAAAAATCCTGACCCTGCTCTTCAATCACGTCCACTTTGCAAGCTCGAGATCCTGCAAGGCTTTGACCAAAACAACAACAATGCAAAGGTCTGGGAAAATGGTTCTATTTACAAGGCTGATGATGGCGATGTTTACAGCGCAACACTGACACAAATCGACGCTGATACGCTTCGTCTGCGCGGTTATGTGGGCATTCCGCTTTTTGGTAAAACACAGGTCTGGACACGCGTTAATAAAAACGACTATAAAGCCTGCAAATAAGAAAAGCAGACAACGTAGTTAAAGATGCAGATTTTTGAAACAGGCGAAACCCTGCCTGAGAACTTTAGGCAGGGTGTGGTTGCCATTGGTAATTTTGACGGTGTTCATAAAGGCCACCACACGCTTTTGAGTGATGCCAAGGCCCGTGCAGAAAAGACAGGTGTACCCTTTGGTATTCTGACATTTGAACCGCATCCGCGTACTTTGTTTCAAGAACCAAGCGAACCTTTTCGTTTAACGCCCACACCTCTTAAACGCAAAAAATTAAGCGAACTAGCCCCAGATTACATTTATGAATGCCCCTTTGATCGCGCTCTTGCGCAGTTACCAGCAGAGGCATTCATTACGCAAATTTTGCGCGAGAAATTAGGCGTATCTGAAATTGTCGTGGGACAAGACTTCCGTTTTGGACAAAATCGTGGTGGAGACATTTCAACTTTAAAAGAGTCTGGCATTCCCACACATGCTTTGGGCGATGTGATATCTACGAAAAGCGGACAGAAATATTCGGCAAGCACCATCCGCTCTTATTTGCGACGCGGTATGATTGCAGAGGCTAATGCCATGCTGGGCTGGGACTGGGAGATTGATGGCATTGTTATTCACGGAAACAAACGTGGGCGCGAATTGGGATATCCAACCGCTAATATTGCGCTCAACCACGTGCTCCACCCTGCCTTTGGCATTTATGCGACATGGGCACGTATTGCAGGTGAGGATAATTGGCGCATGGCCGCAACAAATATCGGTATTCGTCCAATGTTCAAGTCCGAGCAAGCCCTGATGGAAGTGCATCTTCTGGATTATGAAGGCGACCTTTATGATAAAACGCTTGAGGTCAGACCTGTTGCACTCTTGCGCGGAGAGGCTAAATTCGATTCTCTTAAGGCTCTCATTGAACAAATGGACAAGGATTGCCAGAAAACACGTGATATTTTGGGCGCTTAATCCTTGCTTAGCCTCAAAAAATCACCTAACTTACTTTTATGCAAGATATGACATTGAACATCATTCGAATTATCACCCCGGTTTTGGCCTAAACGGCACTTCAAAACCGGCACAAAAATCATCTCTTGATTGCCCCTATTTTACCCCCTAAAACATTCATGACAATAAAGTGATGGCGTGCAAATTGCACCCCCGTATGAGAGACACAATGACCGAGACACAAAAATCGAATGCCGAATTTTACAAGGAAACCGTTTTCCTGCCGACAACTGACTTTTCCATGCGTGCAGGTTTGGCGCAAAAAGAGCCAGAAATCCTGAAAAAATGGCAGGATATAGACCTCTACAAGAAACTGCGCGAGACCAGCAAAGATAAAGAAAAATTTATCCTGCATGATGGCCCGCCATATGCGAACGGAAATATCCATATCGGCCACGCCATGAACAAGGTTCTGAAAGACGTTATCTGCAAAACAATGCAGATGCGTGGTTATAATGCGCCTTATGTCCCTGGGTGGGATTGTCACGGACTTCCGATTGAATGGAAGATTGAAGAACAATACCGCAAGGATGGCAAGGACAAGGACAACGTTGACCCGCTTGTGTTCCGTAAGGAATGTCGTGACTTTGCCCAAAAATGGGTTGATGTCCAATCAGGGCAATTTGAACGTCTTGGCGTTGTTGGAAACTGGAAAGACCCGTATCTCACAATGACCAATCGCGCCGAGAGCATTATCACAGGCGAAATTCACAAATTCTTGAAAAATGGTGGGCTTTATAAGGGCGTAAAACCTGTTATGTGGTCTGTTGTTGAACAAACAGCCCTGGCCGAGGCCGAAGTCGAATATAAGGAACATAAATCAGTTACAATCTGGATTGCATTCCCTGTTGTTGAAACACAGTGCGCAGCCATCCAAGATGCCAATATTGTTATCTGGACGACAACGCCTTGGACCATGCCGTCCAACCGCGCGATAGCCTATGGCGAGGGCATTGAATATGCCGTTTATACAATCAGGCAAGTTGATGAAGGATCGCGTGCGCAGGTGGGTGACAAACTCGTTCTTGCAACATCCTTGGCTGAGGATGTGAAACAAAGCGCTAAAATTTTGGACTGGGATGTGTCTGAGCCATTAAGCGCAGATGACATCGCAGGCACAAAATGCGAGCACCCTTTGCGTGGTCAGGGCTATGATTATGACGTGCCTTTACTCCCTGCTGACTTTGTCACAGATGACGCAGGAACAGGTTTTGTTCATATTGCGCCAGGTCATGGTGCGGATGACTTTTATCTTGGCCAAAAATACGGTGTTGAGGTGACAGACAATGTCACAGATGACGGAAAATTCCGTGATCATGTGCCGCTTTTTGCAGGGCTTGATGTCTATACACAAAAAGGTGAACTGGGTGGCGGTAACTTTGCCGTACTGAAGGAAATTGATGCGGTTGGCAAGCTTGTTGCCAAAGGCTCACTGCGTCACGAATACCCGCATTCCTGGCGCTCAAAAGCACCCCTTATTTTCCGCACGACACCCCAATGGTTTATCGCCATGGACAATGAATTGAAGCTGCGCGACAAGGCATTAGAAGCCATATCAGATACAAAATGGGTGCCTGCCAAAGGTGAGGCCCGTATCCGTACCATGATTGAAAATCGTCCTGACTGGTGTATCTCGCGCCAACGTGCGTGGGGCGTACCGATTGCATTGTTTGTAAGCAAGGAAACAGGCGAACCGCTGATGGATGAAACTGTTCTAAGTCGCATTGTCGATACATTCGAGACAGAAGGTTCAGACGCGTGGTTTGCGCGTGAGGCGCAATATTTCCTCGGCAGTGACTACGCGGCTGATGACTATGATCAGGTCTTTGACATTGTGGACGTCTGGTTTGAATCAGGGTGCACACACAGCTTTGTGGTTGAAGATCGCCCTGAAGAGCTTGGCCAGCGTGCTGATCTTTATCTTGAGGGCTCTGACCAGCATCGTGGCTGGTTTCATTCCTCCCTTCTTGAATCTTGTGGCACACGTGGGCAAGCCCCTTACAAGGCTGTGCTTACGCATGGTTTCGTGTTGGATGAAAAGGGGTATAAAATGTCCAAATCCTTGGGCAATATCGTCGACCCGCTTGAGGTGATGAACGAATATGGCGCTGACATCCTGCGTCTATGGGCCCTGATTTCCGACTATCAGGAAGACATCCGTATTTCCAAAGACACCATGAAAATGACCAGCGACCTTTATCGTCGTCTGCGTAATACGTTGCGCTTCCTGCTTGGTGCGCTTGATGGTTTCACGTGTGATGAAATGATTGACCGTGCCGATTACGGCAAAATGCCTGAACTGGACCAGCTTGTCCTTCATCAGCTCACTGAAATGCAGCAAAAAATTATTCAGCATTCTGAGAATTTTGAATTCGGCAAAATCATGCATGCGCTCCATAATTTCTGTAACAGCGAGCTATCCGCCTTTTATCTGGATATCCGTAAAGACAGACTCTATTGCGACCGTCCTGACCGCTTTGAGCGCCGCGCACACCGTACCGTTTTGGCCGAAATCTATCGTTGTCTTGTTTCATGGCTTGCTCCTGTCCTCTCCTTCACAGCAGAGGAAGCATGGAGCCTGCGCCCCGAAGGGATATTCGAGGATGTGGAGAGCGTTCATATGCTCACCTTCCCTGATTTACCAGACAGCTGGAACAATGCGGGGTTGGCTGGGAAATGGTTTGCCATCCGTCATGTGCGTGATGTTGTCCTTGGCGCACTTGAACCACATCGCGCCGCCAAGGATATTGGCTCATCCCTAGAGGCCGCGCCTATCATCTATGTGAACACTGATTATGCCAAGGCCATTGAAGGTCAAGACATGGCAGATATCTGTATCGTTTCTCAAGTTGATATCCGACAAGAAGATGTGCCAGATGAGGCCTTCACATTGAACGAATATAAAGGTCTGGGCGTCATATTTGCCAAGGCCAAGGGTCATAAATGCCAGCGTTCATGGAAGATTTTGCCAGAAGTTGGACAAGATAAAGATTATCCGGATCTCTCACCTCGTGATGCGGACGCTGTACGTTGGTATGCCGCACAGAAAAAGGCAGCTTAAACATGCGTAGGCTTCAGAAAAGTGGGGTAGGGCTTTTGGTTATTGCTCTTATTTTTGTCATTGATCAGCTCTCCAAATGGGCCATTGTCGAGATGCTGTTTAAAAAGTCTGAATTGGGTTTTGTGAACTGGCTAACAATGCTATCCCAAGACAGGTTAGAGTTTATCAGTATTCCTCTTCTGCCATTTTTCAATTTGGTGATGGTCTGGAACAAAGGCGTGAGCTTTGGACTATTTCAAAACGACTCCCTTTATGGCGTCATGGCGCTGGCGGGGCTGGCTCTTATCGTCAGCATAGGCTTTTTTGTTGCCTTTTTGCGTTCTGAATCGAAACTTTTGATGGTGGCAAGCCTCATGGTCGTGGGCGGTGCCCTTGGCAATATCTGGGACCGTGTCCGTTTTGGTGCGGTCGTTGATTTCCTCGATTTCCATGTGGCTGGCTGGCATTATCCCGCCTTCAATGTTGCAGATTCTTGTATCGTTGTTGGCATCATGCTATTTCTTTTTAAGACAGTTTTTATAGACGGAAAATCAAACTCATGAGTCAAATGCGTAAAATCACTTCTCTTCTCATTCTCGGCGCTTCCCTAGCAGGCCTTTCAGCCTGTTCTGGCGCGAAGGAGAAACTGGGACTTGTTAAAGATGCACCTGATGAATTTGCCGTGATTCGCCGCGCCCCTCTTGTTGTGCCACCTGAACTTGCACGTCTGCCTGTGCCTCAACCAGGCGCACCACGTCCTCAGGAAAAATCCGCCCAAGAACTCGCCGCTGAGGCCGTCTTTGGTGAAAACGTGCCACAAAGTGTGGAAGATGATATTGCTGAAAACAATCTCTTTGCTGATGTCCCGCGCGATAATGTTAATTCTGCCTCACAACCAACAGCCGCTGAATCAGCGCTCATTGAGGCCGCAGGAGCACAAAGCGCCTCTAGTGATATTCGACAGGTTGTGAATGAAGAAAATGAAGACACAGCCTATGAAGAGCAAGCCGTTATCGACAAAATTTTTGATCGCAAGATAGAGGCAGAAGGCAGCGTTCTTAATCCAACAGAAGAAGCCGCGCGCATCCGCCAGCAAGTGCCAGAGGCACGCGTCATTGTTCCGGGTGAAATGTCTGCCCCTGAAACAGCTGAATAAAAAGCCTCTAAACATCGCCCTCATCTTTTCCTTTTGTGACTTTGCGCTATAGTCTTTGCATGCGCCTTTTCATTCACATCTTTCTACTTGTCCTGATTATCAGCACACCTGCATCGGCAAATGTCTTTAATGCACAAATGACACGCCTTGATAACGGCATGGATGTTGTTGTTATTCCCAATACCCGTGCCCCTGTTGTTCACCACATGGTATGGTACAAGGTTGGCTCGGCCCAAGAAGACGCGGGCACATCAGGGTCCGCGCATTTTCTTGAGCATCTTCTTTTTCGCGGGACTGACAAAATACCAGACGGAGAATTTTCAAAAATTATTCGCGGGCTTGGTGGCGAGAGTAATGCCTTTACCTCCTATGATTATACTGGATATTACGAAACCGTTGCCAAGGAACATTTAGCACGCGTGATGGAGATGGAGGCTGATCGCATGCGCGGGCTTACCCTGTCTGATGAGGCCGTCTTGCGCGAACGTGATGTTGTATTGGAAGAACGACGCCAGCGTACGGACAACAATCCCACAGCACGCTTTTTCGAACAAATGCGGGCACGCCTTTTTCCAGATCACCCCTATGGTATTCCTGTGATTGGATGGATGGATGAACTAAGCGGCTTGCAAAAGGATAATGCGCTTAAATTTTATAATCATTATTACCACCCTAATAATGCGGTGCTTGTCGTCGCGGGCGATATTGCATTTGATGATGTTGTTAAACTTGCTCAAGACACTTACGGGAAAATTCCAGCGTCACAAACAGACTTAAGTTTCACATTTCCAACGCTTTCCAGTTTTGATGATCTGCAAACCTATAGCTATTCAGACCCCCAAGTGAGCGAACCATTACTTCTTATCGGAACGCGCGCCCCCTCTTATAAACAAGACCCAAAGATGTCACTTGCCCTGCAAGTCATTGAAGAGGCCGTGAGCGGTGGGCCAACAACCCCCCTTTACAACACACTTGTCATAGAACAGAAAAAGGCAATATCCGCGTCACTCTCCTATAGTGCCTCTGCCGCAGACACGGCAAGCCTTTGGATAAGTGTTGTCCCTGTAGAAGGCGAAACACTTGATGCGCTGACGATCGCCGTTCAGGATTTTCTTGCTGACCTTCTGCAGACGAGCCTTTCAGAAGAAGAAATTACAAATGCCAAAACACGCCTAAAAAGAGAAGCAATTTTTGCACGTGACTCACTGAGAACGGCACCCATGGTGATTGGACGAGCCCTCTCTGTTGGTGAAACACTCCAGTCTGTTGAAACATGGCCGGAACAAATTAATGCTGTGACACAAGACGATATTAAGGACGCCCTTGTATTTGCTTTTGGTGAACAGGCACGTCAGCGTACCGTTGTCGGACAAATGCAGGTGGAGAAATAATCATGACTAGATTTTTCCTTACATGTCTTTGCCTCTTCACTCTTTTCATTGTCACGGGCTGTGACAGAGATGACGAAAAAATTCTCGATATTCAAACCTTCACAACGCCCGCAGGTTTTGATGTCTGGTTTGTCAAAGACACATCCGTTCCTGTGCTTTCTACGACCTTTTTATTTAAAGGTGCGGGCGCCGTTGTTCTTAATGAAGAAACACAAGGACTGACTCAAATTCTCTCCAATATGCTTGATGAGGGCGCTGGTGAACTGGATTCAACTGCCTTTCAAAAGGCACTTCTGGATGACTCCATTCAAATGTCGTTTAGTGCTTCACGAGATAATTTTTCAGGAAATCTAAAAACGCTCTCCGAGAAGAAGGAAAGGGCCTTTGAATTATTAGCTTTGGCTCTCACAGAACCGCGTTTTGATGCCGAACCTTTGCAACGCATGATTAATGCAAACCTTAGCCGTGTGCGTGGCAATCTAACTGACCCGAACTGGATTGCCGCACGTATCACTAATGACAAGGCGTTTGAAGGGCATCCCTACAGACTGAATAGTGGTGGAACACTTTCCAGTCTACCCGAAATTACAGTTGAAGATTTACAAGACTTTACGACGGATTATCTCACACAAGATAGATTAATTATCGGGGTTGCAGGCGATTCAACACAAAAAGAATTGAGTGCGCTAATTGATAAAACCTTTTCAAAGCTGCCAAAAGCAGGTGTATCACCTGAAATTGCGAACATCAAATTGCAAAATCAAGGGCAAGCTTTTCACTACCCACTTGATGTACCACAATCTGTTGTGACCATGGTGCTTCCCGGCATTACACGCGACAATCCTGATTATTACGCCTTTCAAGTTATGAACCAAATTTTTGGTGCTGGCGGGTTTGGCGCGCGTTTAACAAAATCCATTCGTGAAGAGCAAGGGCTGGCCTATGGCATTTTCAGCACGC
The DNA here is from genome assembly GCA_002328415.1 of Micavibrio sp. UBA2137. Taxonomy (GTDB): domain Bacteria; phylum Pseudomonadota; class Alphaproteobacteria; order Micavibrionales; family Micavibrionaceae; genus UBA2137. The sequence continues at coordinate 814,569 of DCXL01000004.1, forward strand.
TGTCCCGCACGGAATATGCGCAGATTTTATTTATTACAAGCTCAACGAAAAATGAGAGCGTCGGGCAGCTTGTAGAAAGTGTCAAAAAAGAGATGGGAAAAATTGCCACCAACCTAGTAAGTGCTGATGAAATGAATGATGCCAAAAATTATATTGTAGGATCACTTCCTTTGTCATTCACAACAACAGACGCTATATCAGGCACGCTTGTTGCCCTTCAAGAAGAAAACTTGCCCACGGATTATCTTAATACATTTCCAGACTCAATTCAGGCCATAACGCTTGAAGATATTCGAAATATTGCCGCAAAAATGCTCGTGCCAGAGCAAATAATGACCGTGATTGTAGGTGATGCAGAAACTCTGGACAGTCCCGTGCAAACGGTTTCCGAATTGGAAAATGTGCGCTAACATGAACTTCTATGACTGATCCAACCTCACACGCTGTATGGAACGCTCTGCAGGCAAAGGCCGCGGACGTCAAACAGACACATCTGTCTGACCTTAATGCAAATACTGGGCGCGAGAGCATGCGCGCAACATGTGGCTCGTTGACGCTCGATTATAGTTACCAGCGCGTAACAAAAGAAATTCTCGACTCTCTTTTTACACTCGCCAAAGCACAAGACTTCGAAGCGTGGCGCAAACGTCTCTTTGATGGTGAGGCCATTAACGCAAGCGAAAACCGTTCTGTCCTTCATATGGCACTGCGTGCACGCGAAGGCGATAGTGAAAGCGCGCTATTTAGCAAGGTGCGCGCGGATGCCGAAAAGACAAGAACGCGCATGGCACAATTTGCAAACAACCTGCGTGATGGTATTCATGTGGGTTATTCTGGTGAACCAATTACAGATGTTATCAATATTGGAATTGGCGGATCAGACCTTGGTCCGCGGATGGTGGTACACGCATTATCACATTTACATGATGGGCCACGCGTTCACTTTGTTGCCAATGTGGATGGCGCAGATATCTCTGCTACACTTAAAAAATGCCAAGCTGAAAAAACGCTTTTCATCATCGCTTCAAAAACCTTTACGACAGCCGAAACGCTTATGAATGCGCAAACAGCAAAGACATGGTTCTTGGAACATGCGGATACAGATGATATTTCACGTCATTTCGTTGCACTTTCAACGAATGCCGATGTTGTTCAGGATTTTGGCCTTTCCACAGATTTAATGTTTCCTTTTGACGAGGCTATTGGTGGACGTTTTTCACTTTGGTCATCTATTGGCCTTAGCATTATGCTTGCCGTGGGGTCCGATAACTTTCAGGCGCTTCTTGAGGGGGCGCGCGACATGGACCAGCATTTCTTAAACGCGCAGGCACGAAAAAACATTCCGCTTTTAATGGGGCTTCTTGGTGTGTGGGAACGCAATTTTATGGACAGCGCTGGCCTTGCCCTACTTCCCTATGCACAAAATTTGTCATTACTTTCAGATTACATGCAACAGCTGGATATGGAGTCCAACGGCAAGTCTATTAACCGTGATGGGAACCCTATAAAATACGCTACGTCGCCTATTATATTTGGGCAGGTTGGCACAAATGGACAACATGCTTTTCATCAGGCATTGCATCAGGGCACCGATATTATTCCCGCTGATTTTATAATTATTAGAAAATCTCTCTCCCCCGAACTTCAGCAGCATCATCGTAAATTGCTAGCCAACGCACTTGCCCAAAGACAGGCCCTTGCCTTTGGGGAAAAAGACAGTGGCTTTGCAGGCGGGAGGCCTTCATCTCTTATCATGTTAGACGAACTCACGCCCCATACGCTCGGCTCTCTTATTGCCGCCTATGAACATAAGATTTTCGTGCAAGGAGTCATCTGGAATCTCAATAGCTTTGATCAGCCTGGTGTTGAATTGGGCAAGGTTTTGGCGCAAGATATTGAAACACATCCAGAAAAGACAGAATTTTACGCAAAGCTTTTTGAATAACAACCTTTTCAGGGTATAATAAGAACACGGCACAGGAATAAAAATTTATGACATCCCAAAAAATAGAAAAACTGTCACAATCAGAGCTAGATATAGTGATTAAAAAACACACAGATTTTGTGACTGGTCGTCGTGGTGGCATTCGCGCAACGCTCAAATTCAAAGACTTAAGCGGCCTCTCCTTCCGGAAAGCAGATATGTCAGGCGCCGATTTCACAGGCTCAACTTTACGTGGCTGTGACCTTTCATACGGGCGCTTTGTGAACGCAAGTTTCTTTGCGTGCGATTTGCGCGATGCAAATTTAGAGCGCGGTGACTTTAACCGCGCAGACTTTCGTGGTGCATATGTGGCAGGCGCAAACCTAGTCGCTGCCAATCTTGGGAATGCTGACCTGCGCGAAGGGCGTATCATGCAAAGTAATCGCGAAGGCATCATGGAACAAATGGATTTGGGTGATGAACGTGATGGCAGCACCGTTTTCTCTGGCGCAAAAATGCGTGAAACAAACTTGTCTGGATCGCGTGCTGTATATGCTGATTTCTCAAACGCTGATTTAACAGGCGTTGTTATCAAGGACGCTGATTTGCGCGCCGTCAATTTCGAAGGTGCCAATCTTACAAAAACAGATTTTAGTGGTTCTGATATGCGTGACACACAGCTCAAAGACGCCATCATGGAAAGCGCTGTCTTTGAAAACACAGAACAAACAACTAAAATAGAATCTAAGATTGAGGCTGCACCTGAGCGTAAGGATATGAAGCTTATCCTTGATGAAAAGGGCATCAGCCTTGAAGAAATGATTAAAGAGCATGTCTTGTGGCTCACCACACAGGGGAACTCAGGCGAGAAAATGAATTTGTCTGGTGTCGATTTGACTGGACTGCCTGATTTGAAAAAATCGCCTATTACAGCAATCAAGGCACTGGATAGTAAATTTATTGGCATGAATTTAGAAGATGCCCAAATGCAATTTTGCCAGTTTGATAAATCGGATTTTAGAGATACGCGGATGGCGCGTGCCGATTTGCGTGGTTCACGTTTTATCAATGTGGATTTCACACGTGCAGATTTGTCGGATGCCAAACTCAGCCCCCTTAAATTTAAAAATGCAGATGGTAGCGATCGCCTTGAACGCGTCAATTTATCAGGCGCCGTATTGAAACACACGAACCTTTCAGGCGCTGATTTGCGCAACACCATTTTCATGGGTGCAGATCTCTCCAATGCAAATCTCTCTGGTGCTGATTTGCGCTATGCCGACTTCACTGGCGCAAATTTGAAAAACGCCAATTTAAAAGACGCAGACACAGAAAATGCAGTCTTTCAAGATACCCAAATGATGAGCTGATATTTTTATCAACCAAAAGATTACACAAAACAGACCTGTTTGATTGCAAGAGACTAGGCACGCTCTTAACATGTGTTTATGCCTATCAGACAGCTACCAGAAACCTTGGTCAACCAGATTGCCGCAGGGGAAGTCATTGAACGTCCCGCAGCTGTGGTTAAAGAGTTGGTCGAAAATGCAATCGATGCAGACGCATCGCGTATTGATATTGATATTCGCCAAGGTGGTAAATCCCTCATCAGTATCCGCGATGATGGGAAGGGTATGGATAAAAGCGATATCCAAATGTGCCTCAGCCGTCATGCCACATCTAAACTACCTGATGACGACCTCCATCATTTAAAATTCTTAGGCTTCCGTGGGGAGGCGATCCCCTCAGTTGCTGCTATTTCGCGCATGTCCATTACAAGCCGTGCACGTGATGCGGATGAGGCATGGGAAATTGTTGTCCATGGCGGTGAAAAACGTGCCCTGCAACCTGCGGCACACCCAGAGGGAACAACGGTTACGGTCAAGGATCTTTTTTATGCAACGCCTGCACGTCTCAAGTTTTTGAAATCCGATCAGGCCGAATATAGTGCCGTCAAAGATGCCGTAATTCGTCTGGCGCTTGCTAATCCGACTATTTCTTTCCGTCTCTCAAATAACGGAAACACGGTTATTTCAACCAAGGGCGCACAAGGTGACCTTTTTGAAAACCAGCTTGCACGTATTGGTGACCTCATTGGCCAAGACTTTCCTGATAATGCACTTAATATTGACAGCACGCGCGAGAATGTCAGGTTAACAGGGTTTGCAGGCCTGCCAACACTTCACCGTGGCACAGCCAAACATCAATATCTTTTCGTGAACGGTCGTCCCGTAAAGGACAAGCTTCTTGGGGGGGCACTGCGCGCGGCCTATATGGATGTGCTGGCACGTGATCGCTATCCAACGGCGGTTCTTTTTGTTGAAATTGACCCCGCGCATGTGGATGTGAATGTGCATCCCGCCAAAACAGAGGTACGCTTTAAAGACCCGGGCATTGTGCGCGGTTTAATTGTAAGCGCCATTCGTCATGCCCTGACCGAAGGGGGTTATAGAACGGCCTCCTCTGTGTCGCAAAACGCACTTGGTAAATTACAGGCCTCACGCGCGCAGCAATTTCAATCGCCTTCCCTTCCATGGCAAAGCCATCCTTTCTCGGGCACGAGCGGTGTGCCTGGACAGCCCTATCAAAACCCATATAACCCAGATGAGGGAGAGGACAGCAATAACGGCTTCTCTGATGGACAAGGTCAGGGCGGTTGGCGCGGTGGTGGCGCTTACGGTAATCTGGCGATGTCAGGTGGCGTCCCTTACGAGAGTACAATTCCCTCTGCAAGAGCAGAAATAGAGGCGCAAGCCTCCCAACACATGCAGGCCTATCCTCTGGGGGCAGCGCGTGCCCAACTCCATGAATGTTATATTGTTGCCCAAACGACCAAGGGCATGATTTTAGTTGATCAGCACGCCGCGCATGAGCGTTTGGTTTATGAACGCTTTAAACAACAAATTGCAGAAAACGGGATTGAGTCTCAAGGACTTTTAACCCCTGAAATTGTTGAGCTGGAAGATACTGTCTGCGACCGTATTTTGAACGAAGCCGATGCCTTGAAGAAGTTAGGTTTTGAAATTGAACCTTTTGGTAAAAACGCTATTGCCGTGCAGGCCATGCCTGTTCTCTTGCTTGGCAAGGCCGATCCGATAAAATTGCTGCGCGACCTGGCTGATGAAATTACGGAGAACGGTGAAATCACAGGACTTGAAGAGCGCATTAATCATGTTCTTTCAACAATGGCCTGCCATGGGTCGGTCCGCTCGGGACGCCGTTTAAACGTTGACGAGATGAATGCGCTTTTAAGGCAAATGGAACAAACTCCATTGTCTGGTCAGTGCAATCATGGTCGTCCAACCTATATTGAACTTTCGCTCGATGAAATTGAAAGTCTGTTTGGACGACACTAGATAATTTGTATGAACATGGACAAAGAACGCAAAACGGTTGTAAATATTTATGCAGGGATGATCGCCTCCCTCATATTTCAGTTTGCGCCAAACGCAACCTTGCAAATATTGGCCATCCTTGGCTTTCTCGCCGTATTTATCTGGTGTTACCTTGCGCGGTCACAGGCCGAGAAAGACAGCCTTGTTGCCAATCACACGACCTACCTTATTAGGTCTATCTGGATTTTTTCATTGCTGACAACAATTGGCGTAATTGTATGTGTTATTTGGCTTAGCTTCACAGTAGATCCTGAACTTATCAAAAGCCTTTCCCAAGGATATATCGAGACCATGAGCCAGACAGGCGTGCCAGATTATTCAGAGGATTACATGGCACTTATCGAGCAGAATTTGGGCGGTGTACTTCTAGCCGTTCTTGTCACCCTTGGCCCCTCACTGATTTATCTTGGGTATCGCCTGATAAAAGGCGCGCGCCGCGGCATTTCTGGCTATCGCATTGATAATCCAAACGCTTGGCTATAAAGGTTTATTTTTAAAATCGGAACTTATTCACATGCTTTAGCGTATGTAAGGCATGTACAAAATGATGCTCTTTACATTTTTAATCATGCTTGCGCTTGCCGTTCCCGTTGTGGCTGGTACTCTTTCAGATGATACACACAAAGATACATTGAGCGCGGTGAATGCATTCCTTCCCAATGAGGAAGCGCCCACCGAACAAGCTATAGATATTGCAAAAGCCGAATAATCTTTAAATATCTTTTCCAATTTTTCTGAAATCGCAATTTTCCAGATGATCATTGACCAAGCCCATGGCCTGCATGTGCGCGTACATCGTTGTTGGCCCAAGAAACTTGAAACCGCGCTTCTTCAAGTCTTTGGCAAGTTTCCTTGATTCTTCAGTTATCGCTAACTTTTGAACCTCTTCATATGAAACAGGATTTGGACGGTTTTCCGATGATGGCCGAAACTGGATAAAATAATGCCAAAGCGAACCGTGTTCTTTAATGAGTTCAGGAACAAGTTTTGCATTATGAATAGCGGCCTCAATTTTGCCGCGATGACGGATAATGCCCTCGTCCTGTAAAAGTTCCTCAACCTTGCTTTCATCAAATTGGGCAACTTTGTAGAAATCAAAATCAGCAAAGGCGCGTCTAAAATTCTCGCGCTTCTTTAGAATAGTTAGCCAACTTAGGCCCGCTTGAAAACCTTCCAGACACATTTTTTCGTAGAGACGCTTATCGTCTTTGGTTTCAACCCCCCACTCGGAATCATGGTAATGGACGTAAAGGGGATCATCACCGCACCACGCACAGCGTGACTTTCCATCATCTCCAATAATTATGCCTTTGGGTGCATTCATGGTTTTGCATGATCCAAACAAATACGGCAGGCCTCATAAGTTTGGCGTGTAGCAACCCATTTCTTTTCCTGATAAGGGTCTTGCCCGTAAAAATCGATATTATAGATTTCGTTTTTAAAGAAGTCTTCCGTATTTGAAATCTCAAGCAAATGTTTTGGTCCTAACTTCCCTTCCATAAACCCCATTGAAAGGACAAGGGATCCTGACTCAGAGGTCAGGATTTGAAAAACACACAGTTCCAAATCCGATAAGGAGGAAAGATATGATTTCATAAAATCATGGAAGGCCGGGTCTTGTTCAAGAACTTTGAGCGCTGTTGTTGTGGCAAGCTTTGCCCCTATTTTTTCCTCCATCCATGAAATCCAAGGACGCCATTGTGCCTCCTGACGTTGTGCAATTTGAGCAGTCAGTCCTTCATTTTCAGCAAAATAAAAAATGAGATCTGTATTGGTAAAGCGCAGTAAACCTTGTTCCACTGCGTTACGCCGCCCTTCTATTTTATCACGGGCCGTTGTCGCAATTTGTGTTAAATGCATGGCCTGCGGTTTAACAACATCCACCTGCGCATCCCATTCAGCGGCAATTTTCTCAGCCAAAGGCTGTGTTGGAAGGACAAGCAATTTACCCATAGGCGTTTTAACATCTCGGTCATCAAGTTTGCATTGAAAGCCACCCTCGGCGGGGCAAACCGTTACTGTTTTATAAAAGCGTTTCATATCTATTCTTGTAGCCCCTGTGCACAATCCTGTTTGCTCAGAATTTGGGCATATCCAGTTTCCGAAAGTGATTCAAGCGGGGCATTCAGTGTGAGAGAAATACCCTGTGCTGAAGTAAGTGATAAACCAACCCGATAAAGTGCGCCTGTGTCAGTTACGCCGACAGCGTCGCTCACCTCTGTTTTCATCCAGCTCGTTTGAACAACGCCAATGACACATTTCATGTTCTGGTTTTGAAATTGACCTTTCAAAAAGGCGAGAAGTCCTCGCTCCTCATCTTGTAAAACAGCGCCGTCAATATCGGAATTTCCAACCTTGAGTTTAAAGGGAAAACCGTCCTTTAAGCGATAAAGTGTAGGTGATGAGCCTTCTGTTTTATCCAGTGGTATATTTGCAGATAATGCTCTTTCACCAAGGCGTCCTTGCATCTGCAATTGCGGGACTTGTCCTTTCTCATCTCTTATACCGCCTTCCTTAATTTGAAGGGCGGCAAAACCATTTTCAAAAAAAGCAGCATCCTGAACATTGATTTTGTGAAAGGCATTTTTACGTGTAAAGACAAGCGAACCTGGCCCCTGAAACTGAAAATTGGCAACGCGTCCCTGAATATTGCCTGTATCCGGAGCCTTTAAAGTTACATTTTCAAAATCGACTTTCAAATAAGGGAAAAGTTCGAATTCATTTAATGTTCCAATTTCAACATTAAGACCGGTAAGTTGAGAAAAAGCAGAGGCCAGACCATTTTGTTGTGGCTCGCCCGTATCCTGCAATAAATGAAGCGACCCGATAAAAAACAGCAGAGCACAAATCGCAACAAGTGTCAGACGAAACAACCATTTGATAATGTTGCCTGTCAGTGTTGGCTCTTTGGGTGCGCTCGTATCATTGAATAAGGCCATAGAATTACATCTTTCTTTTTAGGTGCGCACGTTCTCAAACGGATCGTCATGAATATTTGCATCAAATCCAAAGGCGCTCCAGCTTTTCTTCAAGTCCTGCGGAAGAGGTGCTTTGACATCCATGATCTGACCTGTTTTTGGATGAACAAACTGCACACGATAGGCATGCAGGTGTAAACGCGCGCTCACACCAATGGCATCAAATGAATCTGTTACACCCTGATATTTATCATCACCCAATATAGGACAGTCCAGCGCATATGTTGCATGTGCGCGAATTTGATGGGTGCGCCCTGTGCGTGGCCAGAAAGCTATGGCCGCAGCGTCATGTCCCGCGCTTTCCAAAACAGCATATTCTGTTTTTGCAAATTTGCCCTCTTCCTCATCAATAATCATTGTGTCCTTCATCGTGCCCGTTCCCTTACCAAGGGGTGCAATAAGGCTTCCTTGTGTTACCTCGGGCACACCAACTGTAATCGCCCAATAATATTTACGGATGTCGCGCGATTGAAAAATCTTACCTAGCTTTTCAAGTGTTGCGCGCTTACGTGCACAAATCAAAACGCCTGATGTATCACGGTCCAGTCGATGAGCTAGCTTTGGTCGCAGACCTTTTTTATCAGTCATGCTTTCGAGCAAACCATCCACGTGACGCGTAATTTTAGAACCACCTTGTGCGGGCAAACCATAAGGCTTGTTAATCACAAGGATATCACCGTCATCAAAAAGCGTAATAGATTTCAAGAAATCCTTGTCACCCGCCTTCGGCTTAAATTGTGTTGGTCCGTGTTTATCCTCCATCGGAGGCAAGCGCACCTCCTGTCCTGCGCTAATGCGCGCATCGCCTTTCACACGTTTGCCATCGACACGTACCTGTCCCGTGCGGATCATCTTCTGTAAAAGCGCAAAGGGCGTGTTTCCAATCTGCTTTTTCAGCCATCTGTCCAAGCGCTGACCGTCTGAGGCCTCATCAACAATAACGTTTTCTACAGTTTTCATGAGAGAGCTCCTCGCACAATCCAAAGACCAGCAAAAAGACTTAAAACAGACAGAACAACCGATGCACCGATATATATGGCTGCAAGTCCCAAAGTCTGTTTTTCAATCAATTTCACTGCCTCAAACGAAAACGCTGAAAAGGTGGTAAAGCCACCCAACAAACCTACAGTTAAAAAGGCGCGCATACTTTGGGAGACTTCAAGTCCATTAGCAAAAGCAGCCACAGCCACCCCCATTAAAAACGAACCAATAATATTGACCACAAAAACACCCAACGGCAGCATATTGAAGGGCGTGACAATCCCCATACCGACATTAATGAAATGTCGGATAACCGCGCCAAGCGCTCCTCCTGCTGCTATGCTTAAAACAATATTCATACTGCCCTTGCTTTCGCCCCTATTCTTCAACATAGTTATAGCTTATCTGAGTGCGCGTACAAAGGGCTAAACCTAAATAACGCCGAAAATCCAGCCTTCTTTTAAAGCGGCTTGTATACTCATTTTAGCGGGGCGTGCGATCTCATTCGGAACACTATTTCCTATGCCACAGAGTTGACGCAACCCTGCTGCGGACACAATGGCATCGGCAATATGGTCAGAGACAAAGGGCAAGCTTATTGAACCAGCCCCTAATCTTTCAAGACAGATGTCCAGATCCCTACAATTATCAATTTTTTTACTTCCCAGATCTGCCCTTTTAATAAATTGGCGCGGATATATTTCAGTTATGACCAGCTGTGCCTGATTGCAAGTTTCATCACTGTCAAAAGGCCAGACTGCAAGACGTGCTACACATCTCGCCTTTAAATCATGCAACATGCGCATACCAGCAAGACCACCTTTCCCCACTTGCGTGGGAGAGAATAACTTAAATGGACTTTCTGGTTGTCCAAGACCTACCTCACCACAGGCCCATTCTGTTTCCCGACGAAGCTTTTTGGCATCAAACCATGCGGGCTGCTTGCCACCAAACCAATAATAGTCTGCGTATTTTTCCCAGAACGGCGCAGCATAATAATTAGGCACATCCGCACAAACATCCTCAATATGTGCCCAAAGATTTTCTGCGGTTGTCTTTGCCCCAAGCTGTTCTTCCAGTACACGCGCGCCATAACCAAAATTACAATCAATCCCAACAAGTGTGCGCGTGTCTTTCTGTGTTTGTACCTCTATCCAGTCAGCCACTTCTGCACGTGACCAGTTTTTATAAATTGGGGGATGAACAATGTCAGGGTGAGAGCCATCGCGCGTAATTTGTGCCCCCTGAATAGAAGATGTACGTTTGCCTTTTGCACCCGACCAGTCAATGCCTACAAATCTGTCAAAATTCAGCATTATCTAACTAAGGCGCGCGCCATTAGGCACAGAACCATCAGGCATAATAAGTTTCACGAAGTCATTCTCATCATGGAAGCCAAGCGTGAGCACTTCCGACATGAACGGCCCAATCTGGCGCGGTGGAAAATTGACAACGGCACAAACCTGCTTGCCCATGAGATTAGCAGCATCATAATGCTGTGTAATTTGGGCGGAGGTCTTTTTTTGTCCAATCTCTTCCCCAAAATCAATAATCAGCTTGAGTGCAGGCTTACGTGCCTCTGGGAAGTCCTGCACATCAATGACTGTACCCACGCGAATATCGACTTTCATAAAGTCATCAAAAGTAATCTCAGTCATGTTTCTTCTTCTCTCTTAACTTTTGCCAGTAATCTAAACGCTTACGAATATCACGTTCGAAACCGCGTTCAGGAGGGTCATAAAATGTCTCACGCTCTATCTCATCGGGGAAATAATCCTGCCCCGAGAACCCTTCTTCCGTATTATGATCGTAATTATAATCTTTGCCGTAACCTTGGTCCTTCATCAAAGACGTTGGTGCGTTTAAGATATGTTTGGGTGGCATGAGCGAGCCTGTTTCACGGGCGCGTTTCATCGCCAGTTTTGAGGCACTATAAGCCGCATTGGATTTAGGAGCTGTTGCCAAATATATCATGGCTTGTGCAAGTGCCAGCTCCCCCTCTGGCGAGCCAAGGCGCTCATATGCCTCCCACGCATTCAGACAAATTTGAAGGGCTTGGGGGTCGGCCATGCCCACATCCTCAACCGCCATGCGCACCATACGCCTTGCGATATAACGTGGGTCCTCACCCCCATCCAGCATGCGCGAAAACCAGTAAAGCGCCGCATCAGCATCACTGCCGCGCATTGATTTATGAAGGGCGGATATCAGATTATAATGGCTATCATCTTTTTTATCGTAAAGAGGGGCGCGTTTTTGCAGCGTTTGAAATAGCTTGTCCGTATCCCATGGATTATCGGATTTGGCTTGCGTAAAAATTTGCGCAGCAAGGGTTAGAATATAACGCCCATCCCCATCCGCAAGTGCCTTTAACTGCGTTCTGGCCTCATCCGTTAAGGCAAGTTTTTTGTTTGTAAACTCTTCTGCGCGTTGAAGTAATCTTTCCAACGCCTCCTCATCCAGACGGCGTAACACCAGAACCTGCGCTCGTGAGAGTACAGCTGAGTTAAGCTCAAAGGACGGATTTTCGGTTGTTGCACCAATAAGCGTGACCGTGCCATCCTCCACCACAGGTAGAAACGCATCCTGTTGGGATTTATTAAAGCGGTGAATCTCGTCAACAAAAAGAAGCGTGCCCATACCATTTGATTTACGGATACGGGCCGCCTCGAACACTTTCTTTAAATCCGCAACGCCAGAGAAAATAGCCGAGATTTGTTCAAAATGCAGGTTTGTATGTTTGGCAAGGATGCGTGCCAATGTGGTTTTTCCGCATCCCGGTGGGCCCCAAAATATGAGAGATGGTAACTGACCGCTCTCAAGCATTTGGCGCAGGGGCGCATCCGCACCTATGATATGATCTTGGCCAATGACCTCATCCAAAGTTTGCGGACGTAAAATGTCAGCAAGTGGACGCGCATTATCGGCTTCCCCTTTTTTCTTATCATTTTCAAACAGGCTTAATGTCATGCCTTTAACATAGACTGCCCGTCTTATTTTGACGAGTCTGAATATAAGCAAATTTGAATATGTAAAAACAACTGGACTTGAGAGTAAAAAATGTTATTTTGCAGGGCATAATGAATTGTTTTAATCGCATCTCTGGCTTTCAAATTCTTAACCTAGAAGAGGTTGAGACGCTAATGCATGAAATTCACGCACAAGATCGCGATGAAGGCAAATATGGCTATCCTTATGTCTATCATTGTTTACGGGCGCGCGATAATGTTGAACTATTGTGGCAGCATGTCCCACAACATCTTATTGATGCGTATTGCAGAGATTTTCCCGAAGATTTAGATCCAGAGACAACAGCCAAAGAAACTGCTCTCTTACATGACAGTGTAGAAAATCATCCCAAAAAATATAACATCGACAAACTCGCCATTGCAGGCGTTGCATCACCAACTCTACATGGTGTTTGCGCACTCACTCGTCCCATAAATGATAACCGTAAATATGATCAGCTTGTTGAAGATGTGATTGCAACAGGGCATTTGCCAGCCATTGTTGCCAAGATGGGGGACAATATGGATAACGTGCACCCAGACCGCAACCTTCTTTTAAAAGCCTCAAACCCCAAGAAATTTGTTCGCATAAAGCCCAAATATTACCACGCAATTAGACGTTTTGCGGAACATCTGGAAATTGATATGGCCGTTGTGCGCGATTTAATCCATGAACAGGCAACACCGCTTCCCCCAGCTTCAGAGCGCCTTCTTGCACCAGACAAAACGCACCCTAAAGACTTTCGCGATACCCGCATTTCACCGTCATAAAAAAAGCGACCCGAAAGTCGCCTTTTAAATTCAATAATACTTTCTTGATTATCTTGTTTTAGGGTCTTCTTTAGCTGCCTTGTCTTTAGCAGTATCTTTGACCTTATCATTTGCAAGTTTCTCAACAGCTTCTTCGTTCTCAGCCTTTTTAGCAGCCTTTTTCTTCGGAAGCTCTTTCTTTGCATCTGCTGGTTTCTTTTTCGAAGCGGCTTTTTTATCATCAGCCTTTTTGGCATCAGCTTTTTTAGCCTCTGATTTTGCTTTTGCATCTTTTTTAGCTGCGGCTGTTGCCTCTGCCTTATCGATGTCAGCTTGTGCTTCCATATTGTCATTACCGCTGTCCTGACCTTTTGCAGACTCATCACGGTCAACAAATTCAATCACAGCCATAGGGGCAGCGTCACCATAACGGTAGCCAGCTTTTAAAACACGGATATACCCGCCCTGTCTGTCCTTGTAACGTGGTGCAAGAACATCAAAGATTTTCTTGGCCTGTGTTTCATCACGCATGATTGAGATGGCACGACGGTAATTTGCGAGGCCACCTTTTTTACCAAGTGTGATCAGCTTTTCAACAAAAGGACGAAGCTCTTTTGCTTTTGGCAAAGTTGTAACAATCTGCTCGTGCTTTACAAGTGCAGATGACATATTGGCAAACATCGCTTTTCTGTGCGAGCTTGTACGACCCAATTTACGTTGTTTAATGCGGTGCTTCATAAATTTTCTCCTTTTATCTCAAAGCTGCGGTCTCAAACGTGTGAAACCATTCCACAAACCAGAAAATCACCAGATAAACATGTCCGTTAATTTTCTGTGCGAGCCACTCTGGCTCTTAAAAGCGTTTAGCCCCTAAATTAGGCGCTAAACGGATCTTCTACACGGCTAACCAACTCTTCGATATTCTCAGGTGGCCATCCTTCAACGTCCATTCCCAAATGGAGACCCATTTGTGTCAGGACTTCTTTGATTTCGTTCAATGACTTACGTCCGAAGTTTGGTGTACGAAGCATATCTGCCTCTGATTTTTGAACCAAGTCACCAATGTAAACAATATTGTCGTTTTTCAGGCAGTTTGCTGAACGTACTGACAATTCAAGTTCTTCAACCTTACGAAGAAGGTTTCTGTTAAATGGCAATACTTCTTCTTCCTCTTCCTTAGCGGCCTCTTTAGGCTCATCAAAGTTAATGAAGATTTGAAGCTGTTCCTGCAAGATACGCGCTGCAAAGGCAACGGCATCTTCAGGTGTTACAACACCATTTGTTTCAACTTTCAACATCAGCTTGTCATAGTCTGTACGCTGTCCAACACGTGTATCTTCAACTTCGTAAGTCACCTTACGCACTGGTGAGAACACTGAGTCAACTGGAATCAAACCAACAGGTGCTTCCTCTGGCTTGTTTTGTGAAGCAGGCTGATAACCTTTACCTGTGTTTACAGTCAATTCCATGTTCAGCTTTGCACCTTTATCAAGTGTGCACAAAACAAGGTCAGGGTTCATGATTTCAATATCAGCGCCTGCTTCGATTTGAGCGGCAGTGACTTCACATGGACCCTCAACGTTAAGACGCATCTTTTTAGGGCCTTCAGCGTGCATGCGCACAGCCAACGCCTTGATGTTCAAGATAATGTCTGTCACATCCTCGCGCACACCTTCAATTGATGAGAATTCATGCATCACACCTTCAATCTGAACAGCAGTTACAGCCGCACCTTGAATAGATGAGAGCAGAATGCGACGAAGCGCGTTCCCAAGTGTCAAACCAAAACCACGCTCAAATGGCTGCAAAACCAAATTTGCAGAAAACGGGTTATGCTTATCTGATGAAACATCGATATTGCTTGGTTTGATGGGCTCTAGCCAGTTTTTGTTAATATTCAACATGTGTTTTTCCTTTCGACAATCCTTATTTAACCAATGGTTTTGTATTCCCTAAACGCGACGACGTTTCGACGGACGACAACCATTGTGTGGAATAGGTGTTGTGTCATCAATTGCAGTAACAGTGTAGCCCATTGACGCAATCGCACGCACAGCAGATTCACGACCACTTCCTGGTCCTGTCACACGCACCTTAAGATTTTTAAGACCATGCTCCTGTGCTTTGCGGCCTGCATCTTCAGCAGCCATTTGTGCAGCAAACGGGGTTGATTTACGTGAACCTTTGAAACCCATTGTTCCAGCAGATGACCATGCAATCGCATTGCCTTGCTCATCAGTGATTGTGATCAATGTGTTGTTAAAGGTCGAATTTACAAACAGAATACCGTCTGTAATATTCTTTTTGACTTTTTTCTTAGTCGCTTTACCTGGACGTGCCATATGCTCTCTCCCCCTTATTTCTTCTTACCAGCGATTGGTTTTGCGGGACCTTTGCGTGTACGTGCATTCGTAGATGTTCTCTGTCCGCGAACAGGAAGACCTTTACGATGACGCAAACCGCGATAGCAGCCCATATCAGTTAGACGCTTGATATTCATTGATACTTGACGACGAAGGTCACCTTCGATTGTGTAAGAACCTGAGTCAATTTCCTTACGGATTGTATTCAACTCATCTTCTGTCAGATCTTTCATGCGACGTGTCTTATCAATACCTGTTTTTTCACAGATTTGACGCGCAATTTCGCGACCGATCCCATGAATATAGGTCAGCGCAATAGTAATACGTTTATTGTCGGGAACGTTAACCCCTGCAATACGAGCCATGCTTTTCTCCTCGTGCTCTTAAAATTTCATACCAAACCGTAATGCCGGTTTGTAAACCAAAAAACACGCGCAAAACCTCATATTTACGCGGGATTTTGAGGGGAGTATAGGCATTCGAGGGCCTATGTCAACAGAAAAAATAGCCTTTAAAAGCTAGGCCTGCCTTACTTTTTTTAACCCTAGAACATCCATAAGAGAGGCCGTCACCTCATCCATGCTTTGTGCCCCATCAACAAGGGCGTGAAGCCCCTTGTATTTGTAATAAGGCAAGACATTGGCTGAATAGTCACGATAAAGCGCAAGGCGTGTTTTAAAGGCCTCGGCAGTGTCATCACCACGCCCTTCTTCGGCAGCACGCTTCATAATGCGCTCTATAAGCGATGCGTCTTCAACATCCAGCTCGATCACATAGTCAATCTGCAGATTGCACTCAGAGAGCATCTTGTCCAAAGCCTCAGCCTGAGCCACGGTACGTGGAAACCCATCAAAGATAGCGCCCTTTTGACATGTGCCGCACTCAATATAGGAACGGATCATGCCGATCACGATATCATCAGAAACAAGCTCCCCACGGTCCATGACCTCCTTGGCCTTAAGACCCAGTTCAGTGCCCTTAGCAATTTGCTCACGCAACATGTCACCTGTTGAGAGTTGTTTGTACCCAAACTCAGCTTCCAAGCGCTTAGCCTGTGTGCCTTTACCTGCTCCTGGTGGTCCAAATAGAATAATATTCATGAGAAAACCTACCTTCTGACTCGTCTGCGTCTTGGCTTGGGCTGTGATTTCTTAATCAGCCCCTCATATTGATGCGCAATCAGATGCGAGTGGATCTGCCCCACAGTATCCATTGTGACCGATACAACAATCAATAGCGATGTCCCACCAAAGTAAAATGGCAGTGAGTAGCGCGAGATAAGCACTTCGGGCAACAAACAAATAAAGACAAGATATATTGCCCCAATCGTTGTGATACGTGTCATGATGTAATCGAGATACTCAGTTGTGGGCTTGCCCGGACGAATACCTGGGATAAAGCCACCGTTCTTGCGCAACATCTCTGCGTTTTCCTCGGGATTAAAAACAATCGCCGTGTAGAAGAAACAGAAGAAAGCGACTAACAACCCATATAAGGCCATATAAGCAAATGAGCCATGCTGAAGATAACGTGAAATTGTTGCCGTAAAGTCACCGCCCTCAGCACCTGAGAAGCCAACAATCGTTAGTGGTAAAAGAAGCAATGAAGAGGCAAAGATAGGCGGAATAACCCCAGCAGTATTAAGCTTCAGCGGAATAAAATTACTATCTCCCATTGTCATCTTATTACCCATCTGGCGTTTTGGATATTGCACAACTACACGGCGGTGCGCACGTTCCATAAACACGATAAAGGCAATAATCGCACCAATAAAGAGGAAGATACCAATTAGCTCCAGCACGCCAAACTGACCTTCACGACCAAGCTCAAGCGTTGAGGCAAAGGCGCGCGGCAGTTCCGCCACAATACCCGCAAAGATAATCAGTGAAATACCGTTCCCGATACCGCGTTCTGTCATCTGTTCTCCAAGCCACATCAGGAAGATTGTTCCCCCAACAATGGTAATGACCGTTGAGACGCGGAAGAAAAGACCTGGGTCAATAACGGCTGAGCCTGTTGACCCTTGCAGATTTTCAAGACCAACAGCCAGACCATAGGCTTGAACTGTTGCCAGTAGCACAGTTAAAAAACGCGTATATTGGTTAATCTTGGTACGGCCTGACTCGCCCTCTTTCTTTAAAGCTTCAAGACTTGGCACCATGGCCGCAGCCAGCTGCATAATAATCGAGGCCGAGATATACGGCATAATATTGAGCGCAAAGATTGTCATACGCTCTAGCGCACCCCCAGAAAAGAGGTTGAACATATCCAAAATACCGCCTGATTTTTGCGTAAAGATGTCATTCCACACATGTGGATCGATACCTGGCACTGGAATATACGTCCCTAGACGATAGACCAAAAGCGCACCAAGTACGAAAATAATGCGGTGTTTGAGTTCCGTTGCCTTTGCAAAGGCCCCTAGATTGGCACCCTTGGAAAGCTGTTCAACTGCTGAAGGCATAAATAATGCATCCTTATTTAATTAAAAACGTAAGCTTCTTGGATAGACGAGATTGCCACACGTTTCAAGTGTCATTACAAAAGAAATGTCGGCTTATGCGCAGACTTTGGGCATAAAAAAACGGCCTTCTCATTACCTGAGAAAACCGTTTTTAATTCATCATTTAAGACAAAAGATTATTTTACTGCTTTTTTCGTTGTTTTCTTCGCAGCAGTTTTCTTCTCAAGACGTGATGCCTTGTCTTTTTTGTCTTTCTTTACGCCTTTTTCAAGCGCAGGTGTTTCTTTCAATGTCAAAGTTAGCTTACCGCCTGCTTTTTCGATAGCCTCCGCAGCTGGTTTTGAAGCAGATGCGATTGTAAGTGTTATCTTGTCCTTTAGCTCGCCTGTAGCAAGAAGACGAATACCATCTTTTTTCACACGGCGCACAACACCTGCTTCTTTCAAGATTGCTTCATCAATTGGCTTCTTGGCATCAATTAACTTTGCATCAATCGCCTCTTGCAGGCGACGGAATGTTAAAGTTGTGAACTGCTTTGCAAACGGGTTATTAAAACCACGCTTTGGCATACGCATATAGATAGGCATTTGACCGCCTTCAAATCCGTTGATAGAGACACCAGTACGTGACTTTTGACCCTTTACACCGCGACCAGCAGTTTTACCTTTACCAGAACCGATACCACGTCCAACGCGCATACGGTTTTGCTTTGATCCTGCCTTTGGCTGTAATTCATTAAGTTTCATAATATTTCTCCCAAATCCTTAAGCGGCTTCGTTTTCGACAGTGACAAGGTGTGCAACCGTCGCAATCATACCGCGCACTGAAGGTGTGTCTTCCAAAGTTGAGACACGACCAATTCTATTTAGGCCCAAACCAATCAAGGTTTTCTTCTGATAAGCCTTACGGCCAATCGGGCTTCCTGTTTGACGCACAGTCACAGTCTTACCTGATGCTGCCTTCTTAGGCTCAGCTTTCTTGGAAGCAGTTTTCTTAGGAGCCTCCTTCTTGGCGGCTGCCTTTGGTGCTGCTTTCTTTGTAGAAGCTTTATTTGATTTCGCGTCACTCATGACTCTTACTCCGTTTAATTCCTACTTACTCTGTATCTGCCGCAGCGTCAGCTGAAGCACCTGTGTCACGTCCAGAAACGATGTCAGACACCTTCTTGTTACGACGTGAAGCAACATGACGTGGGCTCTGAATTTTGCTCAATGCGTCAAATGTTGCGTTGACCATGTTGTACGGGTTTGATGTTCCAACAGATTTCGCAACGATGTCCTGAATACCCAAGGCTTCAAAAACTGCACGTAGTGGACCACCTGCGATAATTCCTGTTCCTGGAGGGGCTGAACGAAGGTACACACGACCCGCGCCTGCACGACCGGCAACATCATGGTGCAATGTACGGCCTTCACGCAAAGGCACACGTACCATTGAATTACGTGCCTGTTGTGCGGCCTTCTTAATCGCATCTGGCACTTCCTTGGCTTTGCTGTGTCCTGTACCAACACGACCCTTCTGATCACCAACGACCATTAGCGCAGCAAATCCGAAGCGACGACCACCCTTAACAACTTTTGCAACGCGGTTAATACCAACGAGACGCTCTGTCAATTCTGGTTGCTCTTCTGTTTTTCTTTGTTCATTACGTGCCATAATATTAATCCTAAGCTTGTCCTTTTATTAAAACTGCAATCCGCCTTCACGGGCTGCATCTGCAAGTGCCTTCACACGACCATGGAAAAGATAAGCACCACGGTCAAACATAACCTTCTCAACGCCTGCTTTTTTTGCGCGTTGAGCAACAAGTTTACCAACCTCAGTAGCAGCCTCTTTGTTACCGCCGATTTTAACCTTACCGCGAAGATCCTTATCAAGTGTTGATGCAGAGGCCAATGTTTTGCCATTCACATCATCAATAACCTGAACAGAGATATTACGCGCTGAGCGGCTTACACTCATACGAGGCAGGCCAGCACGGTTAATCTTTGAAAGCTTTGCGCGAACGCGACGGGCGCGCCTTTGTTTATTTGTTTCTTTAACTGACATAATTTTATCCTCTGTCTCAAAAAAGAAATAGGGTTAACCTTACTTCTTCTTACCTTCTTTCATCATGATGTATTCGTTCACATAGCGAATACCTTTACCTTTATATGGTTCAGGTGTCTTGAATGCACGAATTTCAGCAGCAACCTGGCCGACCTTTTGCTTGTCGATACCAGAAACTGTAATAGCTGTTTGCTTGTCAACAGCAACGTCAACGCCCTCAGGCACGTCATAGTTGATGTCATGTGAATAACCAAGCGCCATATTCAATGTACGACCCTGCATATTTGCACGGTAACCAACACCACGAATTTCAAGATCCTTCTTGTAGCCTTCCGTCACGCCAACAATCAAGTTGTAGACACGTGTTCTGCATGTAGGCCAAACCTGACGCGCGAACTGACTTTTTGACTTAGGAGCCAAAACGATTTCGCCATCTTCAAGCTTAACAGAAACCTCATCGTGCACTTTGAATGAAAGCTCACCTTTAGGGCCTTTGATTTTAACCATTTGTCCCTGGATATCAGATGTAACACCCTCAGGTACAGCAACAGGTTTTTTTCCAATTCTAGACATTTTATTTCACCGACTTTACTTGTTAATTCCTTAAAAGACCTGACAAAGCAGTTCGCCGCCCACTTTGGCATCACGCGCCTTGTGGTCTGACATTACGCCTTGGGGTGTTGAAACAATTGTTACACCCAATCCATTGTAAAAACGTGGCATTTCGCCAACACCGCTGTAAACGCGACGACCTGGTTTTGACACACGACGCATTTCACGGATAACGCCTTCACCATCTTCAACGTAACGAAGTGCAATAACTAACTGCTTCTTCTTCTCGTCTGAGGAATCGACATTAAAGTCCTTGATAAAGCCTTCTTCTTTCAAGACTGCGCAAACAGCCTCTTTATGCTTTGACCAAGGGCAGCGGATATCCGTTTTTTGGGCGTGCTGACCGTTACGAATACGGGTAAGCATATCACCGAGAGGATCACTCATTGCCATGTTAAAATACTCCTTTTAATTACCAACTTGATTTCGTTAGACCAGGTAGGAACCCTTTATATCCGAGTTCACGTAGCTGGTTACGACTTAAATTAAACTTTCTGTGGAAGCCGCGTGGGCGACCTGTCACAGCACATCTGTTACGGATACGCTCTTTCGCGCTATTCTTTGGCAGTTCAGCCATTTTCATAGCAGCTTTAAAACGCTCTTCAGGGCTAACTGATTTGTCCATAATGATTTCCTTCAAAGCAGCGCGCTTGGCTTCGTATTTCTTAGCCAATTTTCTGCGTTTCAGGTCTCTTTGGACTGCACTTACCTTTGCCATAACTTAACTCTTCCTTTATTAACCTTGTTTTCTGAATGGCAAGTCAAAGCCATTTAGTAGTTCTCTTGCTTCCTCATCAGTTTTTGCAGTTGTGCAAATGATGATATCCATCCCGCGAATTTTATCGACTTTATCATAGTCAATCTCAGGGAAAATGATGTGTTCTTTAATCCCAAGAGAGTAGTTTCCGTTCCCGTCGAAGCTCTTTGGGTTAATTCCGCGGAAGTCACGAATACGCGGCATCGCGATAGTAACAAAGCGATCCAAGAATTCGAACATACGCTCGCGGCGCAATGTGACCTTACAGCCAATAGCCATACCATCACGGATTTTGAAAGACGCATTTGATTTTTTCGCCTTCGTAATCACTGGCTTTTGACCAGCAATCAGCGTCAAGTCATTTGCAGCATTTTCAATGTGCGCACGGTTCAATGTTGCCTCACCCACACCCATATTGATAACGATCTTATCAAGTGTTGGAACCTGCATCGCATTTTTGTAGCCGAACTTCTCTTTCAAGGCCTTTACAATCTGGTCTTGATAGCGCTGCTCAAGGCGTGTCAATTTGCGTTCTGTTTGTTTTGCTTTAGCCATCACTTACTCCATTAACCAATCGTCTCGCCAGATGCTTTTGCAACGCGGACTTTTTTACCATCTTTTAGTGTTGTGTAACCCACACGTGTTGGCTTGCCTGTTTTAGGATCAGCCAACGCAACATTAGAGACATGCAAAGGCATATTGATTGTATCAATACCACCAGCAGACGCCTGTGAAGGTTTACGGTGTTTCTTTGCCTGGTTAATACCATCGACAACAACACGGCTTTCTGAAGGAATAACCTTCAAAACTTCACCTTTTTTGCCCTTGTCCTTACCAGTCAAAACGACGACTTCATCGCCCTTTTTAATTTTCATCTTAACCTGTGTCATCGTTAGAGTACCTCTGCTGCAAGTGAGATAATTTTCATGTAATTCTTACCGCGCAATTCACGAGGAACGGGGCCAAAAATACGTGTACCAATCGGCTCACCATTGTTGTTAATCAAAACACATGCATTTGTGTCAAACTTAATACGCTCGCCTGATGGTCTTGACATTTCTTTCTTCGTGCGAACAACAACTGCACGGTGGACACCACCCTTTTTCACACGACCGCGTGGCTGTGCATCTTTAATAGATACAACAACAACATCGCCAACATGTGCGTAACGGCGCTTTGATCCACCCAACACTTTAATGCACTGAACACGCTTCGCGCCGCTGTTATCGGCAACATCCATATTAGTTTGCATTTGAATCATGACGTTTGTCTCTTTCTTTAACTCTTAAAAACTCTTACTTCTTAGCCGCTGTCTTTTTCGCTGCAGTTTTCTTGGCTGCTGGCTTTTTCGTAGCTGGCTTTTTATCGTCTTTTTTTGCTGTTTCCTTCTTAGGAGCAGCTTCTGTCACTTTATCATCTGACTTAGGAGCAGCCTTTTGCGCACCTTTTTTGTCTGTGATCACAGTCCATGACTTGTTACGGGAAATTGGACGGCACTCTTCAATGCGGACGAAATCGCCCTCTTTGCATGCGTTTGTTTCATCATGTGCAGCGAATTTATCTGTACGACGCACATACTTTTTATAAAGTGGGTGCATGTAACGGCGTTCGATAAGAACTGTTACTGTCTTATCCATTTTATCGCTGACAACGCGGCCTTCCAAAATACGACGTGGCATGTTGTTTTCTCCTAATTCTCTTTCTTATGCAGCTTTATTTTTCTGAGCTGCTTCATTCAAAAATGTCTTAATGCGCGCAATATCACGACGTACCTTACGCACCTGTGATGTGTTGCCCAATTGACCACTGTTTTTCTGAAAACGCAGATTCAATTGCTCTTTGCGCAAATCAAGAAGCATTTTCTTGAGTTCGTCTGCTGATTTCCCTTTTAATTCATCTGCTTTCATCATTTTCACCATCATTGAGGTTTATTGCATACATTGTCGGTCAATTCCGCCTAAATAAAGACGAAGCGCCGTTATGTATCATACTCTTCCCCTATTCGCCAACTCTTTTTACAAATTTTGTTTTAATTGGAAGTTTCGCACCAGCCAAAGCAAATGCCTCACGTGCTAGCTTCTCTGTTGTACCGTCCAATTCGAACATGATACGGCCTGGTTTTACACGTGCCGCCCAAAATTCAACAGACCCTTTACCCTTACCTTGTCTGACCTCAAGAGGCTTTTTAGAGACAGGCACATCAGGGAAAATACGGATCCAAAGCTTACCTTGACGACGCAAGTGACGCATAACGGCACGACGTGCAGCCTCAATCTGACGCGCTGTAATACGCTCAGGCTCAAGTGCCTTCATACCAAAGGCGCCAAAGTTCAAGTCTGTTCCACCCTTTGCATTGCCGTGAATACGACCTTTGTGGGCTTTTCTGTATTTTGTTTTCTTAGGACTTAACATTTTTCTACTCGTTTTGTCTTATAAGTTAATAAAATTTCTAAAATCTAGTCTCTCTTAACAGCAGCACCAGAGTCAGCCAAACGCTTGTCAGCGGCCAATGGGTCATGCTCAAGAATATCACCTTTGTAAATCCAAACCTTTACACCGATGATACCAAATGTTGTTAGCGCTTCTGCGAAACCATAATCAACATCAGCACGCAATGTGTGCAAAGGCACTTGGCCTTCACGGTACCATTCCATACGTGCGATATCAGCACCACCAAGACGACCAGAAACGTTAATACGGATACCTTCAGCACCCAAACGCATTGCACCTTGTGTGGCACGCTTCATTGCACGACGGAAAGACACACGACGCTCAAGCTGCTGGCAAACGCCTTCGGCAACCAATTGCGCATCTGTTTCAGGCTTTCTGATCTCAACAATGTTTAAAGAAACCTCACCACCTGCAAGTTCTGAAAGTTCCTTACGTAGCTTATCAATGTCGGCACCTTTTTTACCAATAATCACGCCAGGACGGGCAGTGTGGATAGTGACCTTAATTGATTTAGCAGCACGCTCGATAATCACCTTTGATAGACCAGCAGCCTTCAAACGCTTCCCGATATATTCGCGAAGTTTCAAATCTTGCACAAGCTTCTCAGCATAGTTCTTGCCTGAGTACCATCTGGAGTCCCAGGTTTTGTTGATGCCTAGACGCATGCCGTGTGGATTAACTTTTTGTCCCATGAAGGTGTCCTCTTTCTTCTTGTCTAACTCGATTAAGCTTCTTGTTCCTTCACAACGAGTGTGAGGTTGCTAAATTTCTTTTCAATACGTGCGGCACGTCCACGTGCACGGGCACGGAAGCGGCGCATCACGATTGATTTACCAACTGTGGCCTCTGAGACAACCAAACGGTCAATATCCAACCCGTGGTTATTCTCGGCATTCGCGATCGCTGACTGAAGGGCCTTACGAACATCCTGAGCCACACGCTTTTGTGAGAACTCAAGGTCGATCATAGCTGTTTCAGCCTTTTTACCGCGGATCATCTGCGCGACCAAATTCAATTTCTGTGGGCTCGTGCGGATATATTTCACAAAAGAACGTGCTTCGTTCTTCTCTACCCGTCTTGCGTTTGCTTTTTGTCCCATAATAAACCTCTTTAAAACCTTGTTTAAATCCTAATATATGCGCGCAGCTTACTTGCGTGCCTTTTTGTCAGAACCATGACCGTAGTATGTACGGGTTGGTGCAAATTCACCCAATTTATGACCAATCATCTGGTCAGTGACCAAAACAGGTACAAATTTGTTACCGTTATGAACGGCAAATGTAATACCGATCATATTTGGCAAAATTGTTGAACGGCGTGACCATGTCTTGATTGGTGTGTTTTTGCCTGATTCACGAAGGTCTTCAACCTTCTTTAGCAAGTACCCGTCAATAAATGGACCTTTCCATACACTACGTGTCATAATCTTATCCTCTTACCTTTACCTTATTTCTTTTTCTTGTGTCTTGAACGCAAGATAAATCTGTCTGTTGCTTTGTTCGAACGTGTACGTCCACCTTTAGCTGACTTACCAGTTGGTGACACAGGGTGACGTCCACCTGATGTACGGCCTTCACCACCACCATGTGGGTGATCAACAGGGTTCATCACAACGCCACGCACTGTCGGTCTGCGACCTTTCCAACGTGAACGACCAGCTTTACTGTCATTTGTGTTCATGTGGTCTGGGTTAGACACGGCGCCAACGGAGGCCATGCACTCACCAGGAACCAAACGCAATTCACCAGAAGCCAACTTCACCTGCGCATACCCTTGGTCACGACCAACAAGCTGCGCATATGTTCCAGCAGAACGCGCCATTTGCGCACCCTTACCAGGCTTCATTTCAATATTGTGAATGATTGTACCAACAGGCATCGCCTTCAAAGGCATTGCATTACCTGGCTTGATATCAGCCTTAGCAGATGACACAACCTTGTCACCAACAGCCAAACGCTGAGGTGCAATGATGTAAGCCTTTTCACCATCTTCGTAAGAGATAAGCGCGATAAAAGCTGTACGGTTTGGGTCATATTCCAAACGCTCAACAGTCGCAACCATATCAAAACGGCGGCGCTTCCAGTCAATCAGACGGTAACGGCGCTTGTGGCCACCACCAATGTGACGTGTTGTAATACGTCCAGTATTGTTACGACCACCTGTCTTTTTCAGACCCTCAGTCAATTTCTTTTCAGGTGCGCCTTTCCACAATTCCTTGCGGTCAACTTGTACAAGCTGACGACGACCTTCTGAAGTTGGTTTAAATTTTTTCAATGCCATAGTTCTAGTCCTTTTCCTTTATCGGCGGAGTACCATAATTTAAAACGTGTCCTTAAATCCCTGTTCCTAGATCAATTGTCTGACCTTCTGCCAAGGTTACAATTGCTTTCTTGGCATCTGAGCGACGACCCATCACACCGCGGAAGCGTTTTGTTTTACCCTTAAGAACAGATGTATTTACTTTCTCAACCTTCACGCCCCAAAGTGCCTCAACAGCGCGTTTGATTTCAGGCTTTGTTGCATCTGGTGCAACAGTGAAGGTGACCTGACCAAATTGTGAGCCATTTGTTGATTTCTCAGTTACAACAGGCGCGCTTAGGATCGTGTAGTCACGTTCCATAGGCTTTGTCTCTTTTGTTTTTGCTTTTGCCATTGTCTTAACTCTCTACTCTCAATTAGCTTTTCAATTTCTTAGTCAAACTCTCAACCGCATCCTTTGACAAAACCAAAGTATCGCGACGCAGAATGTCATAAACGTTCGCCCCTTGTGATGGCAAAACATCAATCAAAGGAATGTTATTCGTTGCACGGCGGAAGTTCATATCAAGCTCTTCACCACCAACAATCAAAGCATTTTGCAAACCAAGCTTTTTCAAAGCCGCTGCCATTGCCTTTGTTTTGTGATCCTTGCTCTCAATCTTATCCAAGATGATAAGCTTGCCATCTTTAGCTTTCGCACTTAGCGCTGTTCTCAACGCAAGCTTTTTAATTTTCTTAGGCAGCTCAGTTGCGTGTGAACGCACAACTGGACCAAATGCTGTTCCACCACCACGGTCCTGAGGACGCTTCAAGTCACCAGCACGCGCGCGGCCAGTTCCCTTTTGAGCCCAAGGCTTTTTACCAGTACCACTGACTTCACCACGTGTTTTTGTTTTGTGTGTGCCTTGCTGACGCTTGTTCAACTGGTACTTCACCATGCGGTGCAAAATGTCACCACGAACCTCGAGACCAAAGACATCTTTATCAAGATCAATCTGGCCAGCATCTTTATTATCAAGTGTTTTAACAGCTACTTTCATTGTTTTCGCCTCTATCTTGTCCTAATTCTTATTCAGATTTCTCTGATGTTTCTTCTTGTGCTTCAGGAGCTTTCGCCTCTTCTGCAGGAGCCTCAGCCTTTGCCTCTTCCGCAAGAGCCTCCACTGGAGCTTCAGCAGCTGTTTCCTCAGCTGGCGCCTCCGCTACAGCATTGTCTTGCTCTTCAGCAGGCTTCTCATCTGATTTCAAACCAGCAGGGAAAGGTGCATCTTCTGGCAACTTACGCTTCACTGCGTCTGTAATCATAACCCAGCCCTTGTTTGCACCTGGAACTGCACCACGTACCAAAATCAGACCCTCTTCTGTATCAACAGCAACAATGCGAAGATTTTGTGTTGTGACACGCTCATCACCCATGTGACCAGCCATTTTCTTGCCCTTGAAAACCTTACCAGGTTCTTGACACTGACCAGTCGAACCATGTGCACGGTGAGAAATAGACACACCATGAGAAGCGCGCATACCACCAAAATTGTGACGCTTCATCGCACCAGCAAAACCTTTACCTTTTGACTGCCCACAAATGTCAACAAATTGACCGGCAACAAAGTGGCTCACTGAAAGCTCAGCACCGATTTCAAGAACATTGTCCTGTGAAACACGGAATTCAGCAACACGCTGCTTCGGCTCGACCTTAGCTTGTGCAAACTGACCGCGCTGCGCCTTATTTGTACGATTTGTTTTACGTGTACCCGCACCAAGCTGAACAGCAACATAGCCATCCTTCTCTTCAGTACGCACGTTAGTCACCTGACAGTTATCAACGCGCAAAACCGTTACAGGGATCTGAATACCGTTTTCATCGAAAACGCGTGTCATACCCTCTTTTGTTGCAATTAGTCCAGTTCTCATTTTCTTTTCCTTTTCAAAGAGGTTGATGTTTTTGTTTCACAACACCAACGTAAGTTTAATCCTAAGCCTTAAGCCGCTTGTGCCTGTCCAATTTTAATTTCAACATCAACACCAGCAGCCAGATCCAATTTCATCAGCGCATCAATTGTCTGAGGTGTTGGGTCCAAAATATCCAAAAGACGCTTATGTGTGCGCATTTCAAAATGCTCTTGCGACTTTTTATTGACGTGCGGAGAGCGCAATACTGTGAAGCGCTCTGTGCGTGTTGGCAAAGGAACTGGTCCTCTTACCTGTGCGCCAGTACGAAGTGCTGTATTCAGAATTTCTTTTGTCGCTGTGTCCAATACACGGTGATCAAAAGCTCTCAAGCGAATACGAATTGTTTGTGCGTCCATGTCTCTAGCTCTCCTAAGCCGTCTTTTTCTTTTCTTTACTCAATAATCTTGGCAACAACACCGGCACCAACTGTGCGTCCGCCTTCACGGATCGCAAAGCGAAGACCTTCGTTCATCGCAATTGGGGCAATCAATGTTACTTCAAGATTTGCATTATCACCTGGCATCACCATCTC
>DCXL01000004.1:843450-1145363 GCA_002328415.1 Micavibrio sp. UBA2137
TCCACCTTCATCTTTTGACAAGATATAAGCTTCTGCTGTGAACTTTGTGTGTGGTGTGATTGAACCAGGCTTACATAGAACCTGACCACGCTCAACATCTTCACGCTTCAAACCACGAAGTAGCGCGCCGACATTGTCTCCAGCCTGACCTGAGTCCAAAAGCTTTCTGAACATCTCAACACCTGTAATTGTTGTCTTTTGTGTATCCTTGATACCAACAACTTCAATCTCGTCACCAACTTTGATGATCCCTGTCTCGATACGGCCAGTACACACTGTACCACGACCAGAAATTGAGAATACGTCCTCAACAGGCATCAAGAATGGCTGGTCAACTGGACGGTCTGGTGTTGGGATATATTCATCAACAGCAGCCATAAGTGCAGCAATAGCATCTTTACCAATGGCATCATCGCGGTTCTCAACAGCAGCCAAAGCTGAACCCTTAATGATAGGAATATCATCGCCTGGGAATTCATAAGATGACAGAAGCTCACGCACTTCCATTTCAACAAGCTCTAGTAGCTCTTCGTCATCAACCTGGTCAACTTTGTTCAAGAAGACGACCAATGATGGCACACCAACCTGACGCGCAAGTAGAATGTGTTCACGTGTTTGTGGCATTGGACCATCAGCAGCGTTCACAACAAGAATAGCACCATCCATCTGGGCTGCACCTGTGATCATGTTCTTAACATAGTCAGCGTGACCCGGGCAGTCTACGTGTGCGTAGTGACGGTTTTCTGTTTCATATTCAACGTGCGCTGTTGAAATCGTGATACCACGTGCTTTTTCTTCAGGCGCCTTATCAATTTTATCAACTGACTCACCGTTACCAAACTGCAACGCAATCGCTGCTGTCAATGTTGTCTTACCATGGTCAACGTGGCCAATTGTTCCAATGTTGACGTGCGGCTTATTACGCTCAAACTTTTCCTTAGACATTTTAAATTCCTTCTTCTTTAATCAAATTTCTTTAAGTTAATTATCCAGCCATTTTCTCTTTAACTTCTTCTGCAACAGAGGCAGGAGCAGCGGCATAGTGATCAAACAACATTGTGTAGTTTGCACGACCCTGAGACATAGAGCGGAGATTGTTAATGTATCCAAACATGTTTGACAATGGCACCATCGCATCAACGACTTTTGCGTTACCACGGTCAGACATACCCTGAACGATACCGCGACGTGAGTTAATGTCACCAATGATGTCACCCATATATTCTTCAGGTGTTACAACTTCAACCTTCATGATTGGCTCAAGAAGTTGTGGACCTGCTTTCTGCATGGCTTCACGGAAGGCTGCACGCGCAGCAATCTCAAACGCCATCACAGAGGAGTCAACATCGTGATACGCACCGTCAGTCAGTGTTACGCCAAAGTCAACAACAGGGAAGCCAGCGATGATACCGCTTTCTTTCTGAAGCTCGAGACCTTTTTGAACACCTGGGATATATTCTTTTGGAACGTTACCACCCGTAATTGTGTCATCAAAAGTAAATCCTGCACCTGCTTCGTTTGGCCTAAATGTACAAACGATACGAGCAAATTGACCAGAGCCACCAGATTGTTTCTTGTGTGTGTAGTCCACCTCAACCTCTTTCGTGATTGTTTCACGGTAAGCAACCTGAGGCGCACCAATGTTGGCTTCGACCTTAAATTCACGCTTCATACGGTCAACAAGGATATCAAGGTGAAGCTCACCCATACCTTTAATGATTGTTTGACCTGATTCATGGTCAACAGAAACACGGAATGATGGGTCTTCTGCAGCTAAACGTTGTAGCGCAGTTGACATTTTTTCCTGGTCAGCTTTTGACTTAGGCTCAACAGCAATCTCAATCACTGGCTCAGGGAACTCCATACGCTCAAGAACGATTGGGTGTGAAGCATCGCAAAGTGTGTCGCCTGTTGTTGTATTTTTCAAACCAACAATCGCCACGATATCACCAGCTTGCGCTTCTTTGATTTCTTCACGGTTGTTTGAGTGCATGAGAAGCATACGACCAACACGCTCGCGGTTGTCTTTCACAGTGTTTTGCGCATATGAACCAGACTCAAGTGTTCCTGAGTAGATACGCACAAATGTCAAAGAACCAACAAATGGGTCGTTCATGATTTTAAAAGCAAGTGCTGAGAAAGGCTCGTCATTTGAAGGCTTACGCGCCATTGTTTTCTCGCCATCAACTTCTTTACCCTTAACCTCACCAATATCAAGTGGTGAAGGCAGATATTCAACAACGCAATCTAGCATTGGCTGAACACCTTTGTTTTTAAAGGCAGAACCACAGATAACTGGGTAGAACGCATTCGCGATTGTTCCTTTACGGATACAGGCGCGCAACGTCTCGTTAGAAATCTCGCGACCTTCAAGGTAGTCTTCCATTGCCTGATCATCTTGCTCAACAGCAATCTCAATCAAAGTCTCACGGTATTCTTGCGCCTTATCAGCAAGATCAGCCGGGATATCAACTTCTTGGAATGTTGCGCCAAGATTTTCTGAGTCCCAAACAAGCGCCTTCATTTTCACAAGGTCAACAACACCAGCAAAATCGTTTTCTGCGCCAATTGGCAATTGCAAGCAAAGCGGAATAGCACCAAGACGCTCTTTGATTGATTCAACAGAAGCATAAAAGTCTGCGCCAATTTTATCCATTTTGTTAATGAAGATAACGCGCGGTACATTGTACTTGTCGCCCTGCCTCCACACTGTTTCTGTTTGTGGCTCAACACCAGCATTACCATCAAGCACACAGATCGCACCATCAAGTACGCGCAATGAACGCTCAACCTCAATTGTGAAGTCAACGTGTCCTGGTGTGTCAATGATGTTCAAACGGAAACCTTCGCCTGAAAATTGACCGCCCTCGATACCCTTCCAGAATGTTGTAGTCGCAGCAGAGGTAATTGTAATACCACGCTCCTGCTCCTGCTCCATCCAGTCCATAGTAGCCGCACCATCATGCACCTCACCAATTTTGTGAGACTTACCGGAGTAGAACAATACACGCTCTGTCGTTGTTGTTTTACCAGCATCGATGTGCGCCATAATTCCAAAGTTACGGTAATGGGCTATGTCATAATTGTCAGTCATATCAATCTCTGTTCTATTCTCTCAAAAGTTATCTCTTTAATGGCTTACCACTTGTAATGTGCAAACGCACGGTTGGCTTCGGCCATTTTGTGAATTTCATCACGTTTCTTCACAGCAGCACCGCGCTCGTTCAGTGCATCGTTTAGCTCACCATAAAGGCGCTCTTCCATTGTCTTTTCGTTACGCTTGCGCGCAGCATTAATAATCATGCGCATTGACAAGGCCTGACGACGATCAGCTTTCACCTCTACAGGCACTTGATATGTTGCACCACCAACACGGCGTGAACGCACCTCAACCTGAGGGCCAACGTTACCTAGTGCCTTGTGAAAACGGGCAAGGCCCATATTCTTGCTGGCCAGTTCTTGGTCCAACTCATTGTCATTGTCGCCTTTTTGATTAGATAGACGCTCAAGCGCACCGTAAACAATCTTTTCAGCAACAGATTTCTTACCATCCAACATGACATTGTTCATGAATTTATTCAGAACCATGTCACCAAATAATGGATCAGGTAGAATTTCTCTTTTTTCAGCTCTATGACGACGTGACATTTATAATACTCCGTAAACTAAAATTATTTAGGCTTCTTCGCACCATAGCGAGAGCGTGTTTGTTTTCTGTCTTTCACACCTTGCGTATCCAAGGCACCACGAATGATACGGTAACGCACACCAGGCAAGTCTTTTACACGACCGCCCTGAATAAGAACAACTGAGTGCTCCTGCAAATTGTGACCCTCACCCGGGATATAGCAGATAACCTCAAAACCTGTTGTCAAACGCACCTTTGCAACTTTACGCAAAGCAGAGTTTGGTTTCTTAGGTGTTGTTGTATACACACGTGTACACACACCACGCACCTGAGGATTAGACTTCAGGGCTCTGTTTTTTTTGGTTTTCATCGCCTTCTTGCCACCCTTGGCACGAGGATTACGAATAAGCTGTTGTATTGTAGGCATGCTTGCCGTCCTTCTTTAGTTAACTACTGTTGGATAGGTTGGTCGAACACTGTAAAAGCCATAGCGACGAAATTGTCAAGCTTTTTAAGCCTGATTTCAATTTTCACTATGGTTTTTAACTACGTCCGAACTGCGTTTAGTCCTTTTGTAAGGCTACGACCAGCTCATCCGATACTTCAAATTCGAGCGGATACTAGTTTAAAAGAACCCCAAACGTCAAGCACGAAATTAAAGTTTTTTTAATTTTTTGAAGGCACTACAAATGATTGCACGCATGCAAGTTTTTAAGGCGTAAGAAGATAAGGGTGATTTACCTGCTACATATTAAGAAGCCCGGGCAATCTATCAAAGAAAAGCTCTGATAAATCAGCACCAAAGGCATAAAGCGCAACTGATATGGCCAAGGCAATGCTTGCGGCAATCAGGCCGTATTCAATGGCAGTCGCACCTTTTGTACAAGCAAAGTATGATTTAATACTCATACTTAAATTTTACCATAGTCACGCCATAAATTGCCACTTTAATAAAAAACCCGCCAAATGGCGGGCTCTTTGTGAATCTCAATTATTTAATGTGTCGCGAAAGGTCCACGCCACGTGTAACAAGAAAATTAATTAAATTCTCTGTATGTTGTTCATCAACGCCCATAAAATTCGCAAAATCTTCAAAGCCTTCTTTCAAGCTGATCTTTTTCTCGCCAACACCTTTTGGAAGCTCTCCATCACAATAAGCCATAGCCAATCTCCATTTTTTTTATGACAATATATAGGCCATAAAATATGTCAATAAAAAACCCGTCTCGTTGGACGGGTTCTTCATAATTATTATTTAAAAAGAAATTAGCCGTTGGCTGCCTCTTTTGTGTCATCTTCTGATGTCTCGGTCTGAGACTCTTCAGTTTGATCTGTTGCCTCTGGCGCGTCGGCTGCAGCTTGAGCGGTTGCCTCTTCTTCTGCGGCCTGTTGTGCCTCAATGGCAACACGGTCACGCTGATTAGCAACGCGCTTGATACCCTTCACGAATGAACCAGTACCAGCCGGGATCAAACGACCCACAATGACGTTTTCTTTCAATCCGGTCAGAACATCCTGTTTTCCTTGTGTTGCAGCCTCTGTCAGGACACGTGTTGTCTCCTGGAAGGATGCAGCAGAGATAAAGGAACGTGTTTGCAGTGATGCCTTTGTGATCCCTTGCAGGATAGGCTTTGCAACCGCTGGGCGCTTGCCATTATCGATGAAGCGCTGATTTTCTTTTTCAAACTCTTCTTTATCGATAACTTCACCGATGAGGTATGTTGTGTCACCAACTTCTTGAATTTCAACCTTCTGCAACATCTGACGTGCAATTACTTCGATGTGCTTATCGTTGATTTTCACCCCTTGCAGGCGGTAAACATCCTGAATTTCATTGACCAGATAGTCAGCCAAGGCTTCAACACCCATCACGTGGAGCAAGTCATGTGGTACAATCGCACCATCAATGATCGCCTCACCCTTACGGATGAAGTCACCTTCCGCAACCGCCATATGACGACCCTTTGGCACCATGTATTCAACAGGCTCTAGGCTCTTGTCAGTTGGGTTCAGGATAATACGCTTCTTGGTTTTGTAGTCTTTACCAAATTCGATATTACCATCAACCTCTGCAATCACAGCGGCATCCTTTGGACGACGTGCTTCGAACAATTCAGCCACACGAGGTAGACCCCCTGTAATGTCACGTGTTTTCGATGTCTCACGAGGAACACGCGCAATCACGTCACCGGCTTTAACCTCTTGTCCATTTTCAACAGACAAAACAGCTTGTGCTGAAAGGTAGTAGTTTGCAGGCAAGCCATTTGGCAGGTTGATGACCTCGCCCTTCTTATCAAGAAGAGAGATACGTGGCTTCAAGTCCTGACCTTTGGGCTGTGCACGCCAATCAATAACAACTTTTGATGCAATACCTGTGGCTTCGTCAGTTTGCTCAGAAAGCGATACACCATCTTCGAGATCAAAGAAGTGTGCAACACCATCTTTTTCTGTAATCACAGGAATTGTAAACGGATCCCATTCAACCAAACGATCACCAG
The DNA here is from genome assembly GCA_002328415.1 of Micavibrio sp. UBA2137. Taxonomy (GTDB): domain Bacteria; phylum Pseudomonadota; class Alphaproteobacteria; order Micavibrionales; family Micavibrionaceae; genus UBA2137. The sequence goes on from DCXL01000004.1 coordinate 849,577, forward strand.
GTTTAACTTTTGCCTTATCAGCAACCATCAAACGTGAGCCATAAGGAATACGGTAAACGGCCTTTTCCTTACCTTTGGAGTCAAGAACAGCAATCTCAGTATTACGTCCCATGACAATCAATGTGCCTTCGGAGTTTTTCACTGTGTTTTCATTGCGAAGTTCAATCACACCTTCAGATGCGGCTTCGATTGAGTTTTGCTCAACATTACGTTGCGCCGCACCACCAATGTGGAATGTACGCATTGTAAGCTGTGTACCAGGCTCACCAATGGATTGCGCAGCCATAACACCAACGGCCTCACCCATATTTACAGGTGTTCCGCGTGCAAGGTCACGACCGTAACATGTGGCACAAATTCCACCACGTGTTTCACAGGTCAATGCTGAACGCACGACAACTGAATCAACACCAGCGGTTTCAATTGCTTCCGATGTTTCCTCGTCAATGATTGTGTCTTTTGCAACAAGAACGTCACCTGAGAGCGGGTGAACAACGTCATTCAAAGAACAACGGCCCAAGATACGCTCGGCCAGACCAACAACAACATCAGGACCGTTCATCACAGGCTTGATTTCAATACCACGCTCTGTGCCACAGTTTTGCTCTATGATGACAACATCCTGTGATACATCAACCAAACGACGTGTCAGGTAACCTGAGTTGGCTGTTTTCAAGGCTGTGTCAGCTAGGCCCTTACGGGCACCGTGTGTCGAGTTAAAGTATTCAAGAACGGTTAGACCTTCTTTAAAGTTAGAAATAATCGGGTTCTCGATAATCTCACCAGATGGTTTGGCCATCAAACCACGCATACCGGCAAGCTGTCTAATTTGCGCGGCAGAACCACGCGCACCAGAATGCGCCATCATGTAAACAGAGTTCATGTCACCTGTTTCAATGGTTGAAATTTCTTTCATCATCGCATCAGCAACATCATCTGTACATTGTGACCAAATATCGACAACCTTGTTGTATTTCTCACCACGTGTGATCAATCCATCCATATATTGTTGTTCGAATTCCTTGACCTTTTCCTTGGCAGCATTAACCAGCTTCTCCTTGGCTGGTGGGATAACCATGTCATCCTTACCAAAGGAAATACCAGCAATACAGGCATGTCTGAAACCAAGTTTCATCATACGGTCACAGAAGATGACTGTCTCTTTCTGACCACAGAAGCGGTAAACCACATCAATCAGGTTAGAGATATCTTTCTTTGTCAAAACACGGTTGATCAAGTCAAACGGCACACGAGGGTGGCGTGGCAACAATTCAGACATGATCATACGACCAGGTGTTGTTTCCACAATCTGTGTGACGCGGTTACCTTCTTCATCAACTGTGTGGTAACGCGATTTGATTTTGGCGTGCATCGAGATTTTATCTGAGTTAAGCGCGTGGCTAATCTCACCCGCACCGCGGAAAATCATGCCCTCGCCTCGCTCGCCTTCACGTGCAATTGAGAGGTAGTAAAGACCCAAAACAATATCCTGTGATGGCACGATAACAGGCTTACCACTCGCAGGTGAGAGGATGTTGTTCGTTGACATCATCAAGCAGCGTGATTCAAGCTGTGCCTCGATAGAGAGTGGCACGTGAACGGCCATTTGGTCACCATCAAAGTCAGCGTTAAAGGCTGTACAGACAAGTGGGTGAAGCTGAATGGCTTTACCTTCAATCAGCACAGGTTCAAACGCCTGGATACCAAGTCTGTGCAGTGTCGGCGCACGGTTAAGAAGCACTGGGTGTTCACGGATAACCTCTTCCAAGATATCCCAGACCTCAGGACGTGCCTTTTCAACCATTTTCTTAGCGGCTTTCACCGTCGAGGCCATGCCGTAAAGTTCGAGCTTGTGATAAATAAATGGCTTGAACAACTCAAGCGCCATTTTCTTTGGCAGACCACATTGATGCAGTTTCAATTCTGGACCAACCACAATCACGGAACGACCTGAATAGTCAACACGCTTCCCAAGAAGGTTCTGACGGAAACGACCTTGCTTACCCTTAAGCATGTCTGACAATGATTTCAATGGGCGGCGGTTTGTACCAGTAATTGTACGACCACGGCGTCCGTTATCAAACAGGGCGTCCACTGATTCCTGCAACATACGTTTTTCGTTACGCACAATAATGTCAGGCGCGCGCAATTCCATCAAACGCTTCAAACGGTTATTTCTGTTAATGACACGACGGTAAAGGTCGTTCAAATCTGATGTTGCAAAACGACCACCATCCAATGGGACAAGCGGGCGCAATTCAGGTGGAAGCACAGGAAGAACGTCCAACACCATCCATTCAGGACGTGTACCAGATTCGACAAATGCTTCAAGCAACTTCAAACGCTTAACAAGCTTCTTACGCTTGGCTTCTGATTTTGTCGCAGCCAAGGCTTCCTCAGCATTCACGCGCTCTTCTTCCAAGTCAATTTCAGAAAGAATGCGCTTCAAGGCTTCCGCACCAATGCCAGCCTCAAAGTTTTCTTCACCATATTCATCTTGTGCGTCTAGGTATTCTTCCTCTGTCAGAAGCTGCAATGGCTTCAAAGGTGTCATACCAGGCTCAATCACGATGAAGTTTTCAAAGTAAAGCACACGCTCAAGGTTTTTCAGTGTGATGTCGAGCATCAAACCAACACGAGACGGCAATGACTTTGTAAACCAAATGTGCGCAACAGGAGAGGCCAGATCAATGTGACCCATGCGCTCACGGCGCACTTTTGTGAGTGTCACTTCCACACCACATTTTTCACAGATGATCCCTTTGTACTTCATGCGCTTGTACTTACCGCAAAGGCATTCATAATCCTTTACAGGGCCAAAGATACGGGCACAGAACAAACCATCGCGCTCTGGCTTAAATGTACGGTAATTGATGGTTTCAGGTTTTTTAACCTCCCCAAATGACCAAGAGCGGATTTGCTCTGGGCTTGCAATCGCAATGCGGATTGCTTCGAAACTCTGAGGACCTTGTGGTTGCCCGAATAGGTTCATCAATTCATTCATAATTTTGCTCCTGTGTGTCGCTTATATAGCGTTAAATCTTTACTCTTTTTATATCAAAAATCGGCAGGCTACATTTCAAGCCTGCCAAGATAGATTATTCCTCGTCAGTCATTTCGACGTTCAGACCCAAGGCCTTCAATTCTTTCACAAGAACGTTGAAGGATTCTGGGATACCGACTTCAAAGTTATCTTCACCGCGAACGATGCTTTCATAAACTTTTGAACGACCGGCAACGTCATCAGATTTGACAGTAAGAAGTTCCTGAAGTGTGTAAGCCGCACCATAAGCCTGCAGTGCCCACACCTCCATCTCACCAAATCTTTGACCACCAAACTGAGCCTTACCACCAAGTGGCTGTTGTGTAACAAGCGAGTACGGTCCAATGGAACGTGCGTGAATCTTGTCATCAACCAAGTGGTGCAGTTTCAGCATGTACATGTAACCAACAGTCACAGGACGGTGGAATTTCTCACCTGTACGACCATCAATCAATGTCATCTGACCTGTGCCACTTAGACCTGCTTTTTCAAGCAACTCAGTGATGTTGTTTTCGTTGGCACCATCAAATACTGGTGTTGCCATCGGCACACCACCACGTAGGTTATTGGCCATCTCAACGACTTGTGTGTCATCCAGCTGTGTTACCTTTGTGTTGTATTCGTCATCGCCGTAAGCTTCCTTTAGCTTGTCTTTCAACTGCTTCAGCTCACCTGCTTTTGGCTCTTTTGGTGCATCAAACTGGTCGATCATTTCACCAATTTGCTGACCAAGAGAAGCTGATGCCCAACCCAAGTGTGTTTCAAGAATCTGACCCACATTCATACGTGATGGCACCCCAAGTGGGTTCAACACGATGTCAACAGGCTGGCCATTTTCAAGATATGGCATGTCCTCAACAGGCATGATTTTTGACACCACACCCTTGTTACCGTGACGACCAGCCATCTTGTCACCTGGTTGCATTTTACGCTTAATCGCGACGTAAACTTTCACCATTTTCATGACACCAGGCAGCAATTCATCACCACGCTGAAGCTTGTCAACTTTGGACTCAAAACGCTCTTTTAGGTTATCAACGGCCTCATCAAATGTTTTACCCATGGCCTCAATCTCGGACATGATTTTTTCATTTGCGATGCTGATCTGTCTCCACTGACCACGCTTCTCAATTGCCTCAAGGTCAGCTTTCTTGATTTTTGTGCCTTTCTTGATTTTGACGGTCTTAGGAGCGCTTTCAACTTCCTGACCAATCAAGAGCTCTTCAAGACGTGAGTAGTACCCATCTTCCAAGATACGACGTTCGTCGTCGCGGTCTTTTGCGAGGCTTTCAATTTCCTCACGCTCGATTGTGAGCGCACGGGCATCTTTATCAACACCGCGGCGGTTAAACACACGCACCTCAACAACTGTACCTGTTGTACCAGGTGGCAAGCGAAGTGAGCTGTCTTTTACATCAGCGGCCTTCTCACCAAAGATGGCACGTAGAAGCTTTTCTTCTGGAGTCATTGGCGATTCACCCTTTGGTGTCACCTTACCAACAAGGATATCTCCAGGGGACACTTCTGCACCAATGTGAACAATACCTGCCTCATCAAGATGTTTCAGCGCCTCTTCACCCACGTTTGGAATATCACGTGTGATGTCCTCAGGACCCAGTTTCGTGTCACGCGCCATCACTTCGAATTCTTCTAAGTGAATAGATGTGTACACATCATCACGTACAATACGCTCTGAAATCAGGATTGAATCCTCAAAGTTGTAACCATTCCAAGGCATAAACGCCACAAGCACGTTACGACCAAGGGCAAGTTCACCAAATTGCGTGGACTGACCATCGGCAATGATGTCACCCGCCTTAATTTTATCACCTGTTTTCACCAATGGACGCTGGTTAATGCAGGTCGACTGGTTTGAACGCTGGAATTTCTCAAGGTTATAGATGTCAACAACAGGCTCATCAGAACGAAGCTCTTCTGTCGCACGGATAACGATACGCTCGGCATCAACCTGAATAACCTCACCTGCACGGCGGGCTGTAATTGACGCACCCGAGTCACGTGCAACTGTTGCCTCCATACCTGTCCCAACAAGTGGCGCATCTGTGCGCAACAATGGCACAGCCTGACGCATCATGTTAGACCCCATCAAAGCACGGTTCGCATCATCGTTTTCCAAGAACGGAATAAGAGAGGCCGCAACAGATACAATTTGTTTTGGGGAAACGTCAGCATATTCAATCATGTCGGCTGTCGCCATGATGTTTTCACCCGCCTGACGGCAAGACACCAAGTCCGCTGTGAATTTACCATTTTTATCAAGCTCGGAGTTGGCCTGCGCAATAGTGTAGCGCGCCTCTTCCATTGCTGACATGTAAACTACCTCGTCAGTGACTTTACCGTTTTCAACTTTACGGTAAGGGCTTTCGATAAAACCATAAGGGTTAACGCGCGCAAATGTCGCCAGAGAGTTAATCAAACCAATGTTTGGACCTTCTGGTGTTTCAATCGGACAAATACGACCATAATGTGTTGGGTGCACGTCACGAACCTCAAATCCGGCACGCTCACGTGTCAAACCACCAGGGCCCAAAGCTGACAAACGACGCTTGTGCGTAATTTCAGCCAATGGGTTTGTTTGGTCCATAAATTGTGACAGCTGTGAACCAGAGAAAAACTCACGTACTGCGGCTTGCGCAGGCTTTGAGTTAATCAAGTCATGTGGCATGTAAGTGTCAATTTCAACAGATGACATGCGCTCGCGAATGGCGCGCTCCATACGTAGTAAGCCAACACGCACTTGATTTTCCATCAATTCACCAACGGAACGCACACGACGGTTACCAAGGTTATCAATATCATCAACCTCACCACGACCGTCCTTCAGGTCATTCATGTATTTCAGGATAGCCAAGATGTCAGCCTTGCGTAGAATACGCACTGAATCCTCAGCATCCAAATCAAGACGGTTATTCATTTTCACACGACCAACAGCAGACAAGTCATAACGCTCTGGGTCAAAGAAAAGTGAATTGAACAAGGCTTCCGCGCTGTCAACGGTAGGCGGCTCACCTGGACGCATCACACGATAAATATCGATCAATGCTTCTTCACGTGTATCTGTTTTATCCGCAGCCAACGTGTTGCGCAGATGCGCGCCTGTATTAACGTGGTCGATGGCCAAAAGTGGCAATTCATCAACTGACAATTCATCCAATTTTGCCAAATCATCTTCTTCAAATTCATGCCCTGCCTCGTAATGTACAGCGCCTGTTTTGTTGTCAATGATATCCTGTGCCAAATAGCGACCAATCAGATCCTCTGGCTGAACCAAAATTTCTTTTAGACCATCTTCAGCCATTTTCTTTGCTTTACGAGGTGTAATTTTTTGACCAGCTTCCGCAACAACTTTACCAGTTTTAGCATCCACCAAGTCTTGTGCTGGTTTCACACCGCGGAATTGTTCCGCATCAAATGGTGATGTCCAGCCCTTTTTACCCTTCTTATATGTAATGACATCATAGAATGTTTTGAGGATTTCCTCATTGCTCATTCCCTGAATCATCATTGGGTCAATTTCTTGTGCCTTTTCAAGCATCTCAGAGCGGTATTCTTCAGTATCTGCTGAATCAAGTGCGCGCAAGAATGTCGTCACTGGCAATTTACGGCGACGGTCAATACGCACATTCAAAATGTCTTTGGCATCAAATTCAAAATCCAACCATGAACCACGATAAGGAATAACACGTGATTTAAAGAGGTATTTACCTGAGACGTGTGTTTTACCACCATCATGGTCAAAGAACACACCAGGTGAGCGGTGCATTTGAGATACGATAACACGCTCTGTGCCGTTGACCACGAATGTGCCGTGTTGTGTCATCAATGGCATATCAACCATGTAAACATCTTGTTCTTTAATATCGCGGATAGATTTAAGCCCAGTATCCTCATCAATATCAAAGACTGACAGACGCAATGTCACACGCAAAGGTGCAGCAAATGTCATGCCTCGCTGGCGACATTCCTGTACGTCATATTTAGGCTGGTCAAATTCATAGGACACAAAATCAATTTCAGCCTGACCGTTAAAGTCATTAATTGGAAATACAGAAGATAAAACCTCCTGTAGACCACGCATCTCGCGTTCATCAGCCGGCGTATCAGCCTGCAAAAACTCATCATATGATTTTTTCTGAATTTCAATCAGATTGGGCATGCGTGACACTTCAGGAATTTTCCCGAATGAACGGCGAACTCTTTTGCGTCCTGTGAAGCTGTCTACGATGTCTGATGGATTGAAAATTTGTTTCTTTTGTGCGCTCATTATTATGTGTCCTTTTATAAACTCCAGCCTTTTGACATTCTGTTGGGCAAACAGCTGTCGGCCTTGTTTTCATTTTTAAGTACTTTGAGTGATTGCATGATACGCACACCCAAAGCCCAATTTAAACGCCTTGAAATAGGCAAAAGCCTTATCCCATAACGATTTTCAATAGGGGCATCCTGCTTTTAATGTTGATAAATTGCACAGCCCCAAAAGTACAATTTCAACGCAAAGCGGCGAGGGACTATACAGCCCTTCGCCTTCTTGGCTTGGATAATTAGCGAAAATGGATAGGTTTGTCCACTGATAAATTAACCTTTTTTTGAATCAGATCCAAAAAACGGAATTACTTCAGCTCTACCTTACCACCAGCAGCTTCGATTTTCTGCTTCATTTCTTCGGCTTCTTCCTTCTTCACGCCTTCTTTCAAAGGTTTAGGAGCGCCTTCTACCAAGTCTTTGGCTTCTTTCAGACCGAGGCCTGTGATACCGCGAACTTCTTTAATAACTGCGATTTTGTTTCCGCCAGCTTCAGCCAAGACAACATCGAATTCGTCTTTTTCTTCAGCAGCTTCAGCGCCAGCAGCAGCCCCAGCAGCAGCAACAGCAACAGGAGCAGCAGCAGAAACGCCCCACTTCTCTTCCAACATTGTTGCAAGCTCAGCAGCTTCCATTACAGTTAGTGCAGATAGATCATCTACGATTTTTTCCAAATTAGCAGCCATGATATTTCTCCTTTTAGTGCTTCTAAATTTTAAAAACTTTTTAAATAAACTTTAATACGCTCTCTTATTCACCCTTAGCAGCATAAGCGCCAACAACGCGCGCCAACTGACCAGCAGGTGCTTGCAAAACGCCAGCAATCTTCGTAGCCGGTGCCTGAACAAGTCCAATAAGTTTGCCACGCAATTGATCGAGCGATGGCAATTTCGACAAGGCCTCAACGCCAGCAGCGTCCAAAACCTTTGAGCCCATTGAGCCACCAACAATAACAAGACGTTCGTTGTCAGAGGCAAATTCCTGTGTGATTTTTGCAGCAGCAACAGGGTCTTGCGAATATGTAATCGCAACAGGACCTGTAAAGAGGTCAATCAGACCTTCATAATCTGTGCCTTTAGCTGCAAGTTTCGCCAGTGTGTTTTTAACAACTTTCATACCAGCGTCTTCTGAACGAAGGCTTGAACGCAACTGAGTCATCTGAGTCACTGTCAAACCTGTATTTTGTGTCACAACAACAATACCGCTGTTTTTGAATTTATCATTCAAAAATTCGATTTGTTCCTGCTTTGCTTCACGAGTCATACTCATGGCATTTCTCCTAATAAAAAATAATCCAATAAAAAAGAGGCTCAACAGCCTCTATCCATGTTCAAAAAAGATAAGTGTTTTACAAGAGCATCTATAGAAGATGGTTTTTTGTAATTTACTCTCTTAATCTATGCAGGACTTATAAACGCCTACAGTCACGGACAAAGTTTGGTCGCATATAAAAGGGATAACGTCTGCTTGTCAACCCTTTTATCTGCTTAATTTAGATAAAAGCGTATTTGCCTAAATTAGGCCGCTTTCTTTTGATTACCCAATCCAAATTCAGATGGGTCAATCTTGATACCCGGGCCCATAGTCGACGTAAGTGTTACTTTACGCACATATGTTCCTTTAGCACCTGAAGGCTTTGCTTTCATAATCGCGTCAACAAAAGCACGGATGTTTTCATCCAGTTCTTTTTCCTTGAAAGATACCTTTCCAAGACCAGCGTTCACGATACCAGCTTTTTCAGCACGGAATTCGACAGCACCGCCTTTGGCCTCTTCAACAGCCTTGGCAACATCCATTGTTACAGTCCCAAGTTTTGGGTTTGGCATCAGACCCTTTGGCCCAAGCACCTTACCAAGCTGACCGATTAAAGGCATCATGTCAGGTGTTGCAATCAGACGGTCAAAGTCCATTTCGCCGCCTTTAATTTTTTCTGCCAAGTCTTCAGCACCAACAATGTCAGCACCAGCTTTTTTCGCTTCATCAGCCTTGGCATCTTTAGCCATCACAGCAACGCGGATTGTTTGCCCTGTTCCATTTGGAAGAACAATCACACCACGGACTGACTGGTCAGCATGACGTGGGTCGACACCCAAATTCATCGCAATTTCCAATGTCTCATCGAATTTACGATTTTTTGCTGCAGTTTGAAGATGCTTAAGAGCTTCTGACACTGTGTAGAGCTTTTCGCGGTCCAGACCTTCATATGCTTTTTGCATGTTTTTATTTTGCTTTGCCATGATTAACCTCCAACCACTTCGATACCCATTGAACGGCATGAGCCTGCGAGAATTTTCACAGCAGCCTCTACGTCATTGGCGTTCAAGTCAGCTTTTTTCACTTCTGCGATTTCCTTCAATTGTTTAACAGTCACTTGACCAACAACTTCTTGTGAAGGGTTATTCGCACCTTTTTGGAGTTTGGCAGCTTTCAAAATCAAATAAGTCGCTGGTGGCGATTTCATGATGTAGCTGAAAGAGCGGTCTGCATACACTGTGATCTTCACAGGAATAGGCATACCTTTTTCCATTTTCGCTGTGTCATCATTGAATGCCTTACAGAATTCCATGATGTTCACACCCTGCTGACCCAATGCGGGTCCGAGTGGTGGTGCAGGGTTTGCACCGCCGGCAGGTACTTGCAGGTTAATAAGACCTGCGATCTTTTTTTCCTTTTTGGCCATTTTTTCCTCCGTTGGCTAAAAAATCAACGTTTCGGTTTCGTGGTGCGGTTCCTGATGGCGGCTTGAGACAAGCCTTTACGAGGAAAACCTTCCACAAAATCGCGTCACCATATCCATGCGGTAACGCAATTGCAAGAATTTTGTCTTAGTTTTTTTGAAAAAGTAAGCGTGTGAGCCTTTAGGCCTTTTCAACCTGTGTGTAGTCCAGTTCAACAGGTGTTGCACGACCAAAGATAGAAACAGAGACTTTCAGCTTCTGTTTATCTTCATCAATCTCTTCAACGACCCCACTGAACGATGCAAATGGGCCGTCCGTTACCTTCACGTCCTCACCAACATCAAACATGACAGATGGACGTGGTCTGTCCACACCCTCTTGTACTTGTTGGATGATGCGCTCTGCTTCTTTCTGACTGATAGGTGATGGCTTGTTGTTAGCCCCTAGGAAACCTGTGACCTTTGGCAAATCTTTAACCAAGTGCCAAACATCATCAGTCATATCCAGTTTGGCCAGCACATAACCAGGGTAGAATTTGCGTTCGGCTTGAACCTTTTGACCGCGACGCATTTCAACAACCTCTTCGGTTGGAACCATAATGTCACCGATATGGCCCTCAAGACCTTTTTTCTCAGCTTTCTCGCGGATTTGATCTGCAATCTTGTTCTCAAAACCTGAATAAACGTGAATGACGTACCAACGCTGTGCCATGGTGAAATAATCCTTACTTTATAATTTACAATCCAAGTATCAGTTTAATGAAAAAGGACATAACCTGATCCGCTAAAAACAGAAACAATGCAACAATTGCAACCATGATAAATACAGCAATTGTCGACTTAACAGTCTCGTCCTTTGACGGCCATGTGACCTTCTTACCTTCGGCTTTGACTTCCTTGCTATATTCAACAGGCTTAAATTTTGCCATTTTATTTGTCCTTCTTTTTCATCTTTTCCCATGAACCCTGTAACCTTTTCAGGCGGGGTAAGTTCATACTCTATTGGGAATACACATGTCTTTAAATCAAAAACCAGTCAATATCCAGTGCTTTTTTAAAGAAGGGCTAAAAAATTATCGCTACTTATATAGATGACAAGAAACGCTTTGCATCATCATGGATGGCCTTAAGCTTCTCCTCATCCATTTTAGAGAGGTTATTGTAAACAAGCCCTAGACGCTGATTGTTTTCTAGCTTGCCCTTATGACGCGAGAGGAAATCCCAATAGAGATAATTAAATGGACACGCCTTATCTCCGTTCTTCTTACTCACACTATAAGAACAGTTTTTGCAGTAGTCAGACATTTTATTGATGTAAGTCCCGCTAGAGATATAGGGCTTGCTCGCAATCACGCCCCCATCTGCAAATTGCGACATACCCGACACGTTTGGAAGCTCCACCCATTCAAAGGCATCTGCATAGACTATTAAAAACCACTCATTAATCTCATCAGGATGAATACCTGCCAGAAGCGCAAAATTACCCAACACCATTAAACGTTGAATGTGGTGGGCATACGCATATTTCTTCGTATCTAAAACACATTGGCGCAGGCAATTCATTTTTGTCTGTCCTGTCCAAAAAAATTCTGGCAATTTGCGGTCAGCTTCTAAAAAATTCTCTTGGCTGAATTCTGGCATGCGGGTCCAGTACATACCGCGCATATATTCACGCCACCCCAAAATCTGGCGGATAAATCCCTCAACGGCATTCACTGGGGCATCCCCCGCCTCATAGGATGCTTCAGCCTTACGAATAATCTCCAAGGGTTTAAGCAACCCGCAATTCATATAAAATCCGATATGGGCGTGATACATCCAGGGTTCCCCTTCAACCATCGCATCTTGATAGTCACCAAAGGTTGGCAGCCGCTCCTCAATAAATTTGTCCAATGCGTAGAGCGCCTGATCGCGTGTGACGGCAAAATAAAAAGGTTCTAAGTCGCCAAAATGATCATCAAATTTGTCTGCGAAAAGCCTAAGCACCTTATCCGTAATATCGTCATTTTGCCCCATATAGGGTTTGGGAATATCCAGACCTTCTTTGGGTGGTTTGCGATTTTCGGAGTCATAATTCCATTGCCCGCCCTCAGGATCTTTTCCCTTCATCAACACATCATGCTTTTTGCGCATCATGCGATAGAAATACTCCATCCGCGCTTCTTTATAGTCTTTTTTCCAATCCTCAAATTCCTCGGGTTGGCTTAAGAATCTATCATCCTCTTTAATTTCAACAGGAATGCCAAAGCTATCCTCCCACGACTTCATCTCCTGCAAAACACGATATTCGCCTGGAAAGGTCACAATAATTTTATCGGGCTTCACCTTATCAACGGCGCGCTTCACCTCATTTGTAAACGAACCGGCATTATCCTTATCTTCATAATGGGTGTAGTGAATATTATACCCCTTCTCCTCTAACTCCTTTGCGAAGTGACGCATCGCGGAAAAGAGAAAGGCAATTTTCTTTTTATGATGTTTGACGTAGGTCGCCTCCTCGCGCACCTCGCACATCCAAAGCGTGTCAGCATCCTTATCGCAATCCTGAAGACTGGCCAAATCATGGGTCAGTTGATCACCAAGAATAAAACGAAGCACGCCCCCCATGCTCTAGCGCTCCAATTTTTGTGTGAGGAAAAAATAAAGCCTGTAAGGCAATCCAGCGAGCAGCTTCATGATAGAGGTAAAAATGAAGGGGAAGCGGATTTCAAAGCCAGATGATTCTAGTCCGTTAGCTAGCGCCTTTGCCGCCTTTTCAACTGAGATAATCATCGGCATCTCAAAATCATTTTTGGCGGTCAAATCCGTATCAACAAAGCCTGGTGATATCAGTTTAATGTTCAACTTTTCCTCCTCGGACTTCAGGCTTTGAGCGATATTCATAACGGCGGCCTTGGTTGCACTATAGGGTTGCCCCTGAGGCAATCCGCAATAGCCAGCAACACTGCCACATAGGGCAATCTGCCCCTTATGACGTTTTCTGTAATAAGGCAAAATCACATGAAGCAAGTTAAAGACACCGTTCAAATTGACGTTTGTGATGGCGTGTGTTTTTTCAATATCCAGTGCGCGGAGTGCCATCGGGTCATAAATAGCCGCCAGATGCACAACTGAGTCGATCGTTGCGAAGGCCTCACGCCCCGCCTTCATCGCCTTTTCAAGGGATTTAATGTCAACAACATCACAAGGAGCGGCCAAGGCCTCGCCTTCCAATTCTTTTACAAGCGACTTGAGCTTATCTTTTGAGCGGGCCGACACAATCAGCTTTGCACCGCGCTTGGATAATTCATGTGCAAGCGCACGTCCAATGCCTGAACTCGCGCCCACAATCCAGACAACCTTCCCCGTCATCTTACTCATTGGCGTTCCCCTCTCTTATATCATTAAAAAATGCGGTCATATCCGCAACGACGCTTGATTTGGATTTCAAGACCCACGAAAAAGCGCCCACTATGCCGACATGATCCAACTCGGGATAGATTTTGGTCTCCACCTGCCCGCCTTCTGCATTGATTTTATCGCGCAGTAAATTGAGATTACGGATATGGACAGTATCATCTTGTCCACCATATTGCAGGAACATAGGCGCTTCATTCCCGTCAATAAAGGTTGTGACCTGCATTTGCGGATAATTTTCAGGCGGTCCGAACATATCCTGCAAATCAGGCTCTTCTGGTTCAAAATCATAGGGCCCAGCCAGACCTGCAAATCCTTTGATAAGTTTTGCACTTCCGCCTGCCTCTTTCATGTAGTGTTCATCAGCCGCAAGGAGCGCCCCGATATGCGCACCTGCTGAATGACCCGCAACAAAGATGTCATTGGCATTACCGCTATAATTTTCAATATTTTCCGCAACCCATTGCACGGCCCGCGCCCCATCCTCAACAAAGGTTGGGAATTTGACTTGCGGATATTTGGAGTAATCTGGGATAACCGTGAGATATCCTTGCTTGGCAAGTGTTGTTCCGACAAAGGCATAATCACCGCGTTCGCCATAGCTCCAGCGCCCGCCATAGAAAAATACTATAACAGGATAAGCCTTATTTTGGCTATTTTGACGTGCAGGGATATAAATATCAAGCTTGTCAGTGGGCTTGTCGCCAAAGGCAATATCGCGCTTAATCTCGACGTCTGAGAAATGTGTCGGGAAATTTGCAACCGCCAAAGAGACCTCTGAGCAAGCCGTAAGAACAAAGCCTGTTACTGTAAGAGTGAGTGCGGTTTTCCAGTTTTTTCTTGTGTGTTTACCTTGCATGACTTAACTCAAATTGCATGACATCTGTGCGTCCAGATTTAAATTCAGCCATGCATGACGCAAGGTACATACGCCAGATGCGGATAAAAGGTTCATCAAAACCCAGTTCTTTTATCTTATCAATTTGAGCATCAAAGTTGGACAGCCACCGATCAAGCGTGCGCGCATAATCTTGTCCAAAGGGGAACACTCCACCAACGCGCAAACCTGCATGCTCCGCATATTTTCGGAACAGCTCAGGACTGGGCAGAAGCCCACCTGGGAAAATAAAGCTTCTGATAAAATCGCCACTATTTTTATATTTTTCAAAATCCGTATCACCGATTGTAATTGTCTGGATAACGGCCTTACCCTTTGACTTCAAATTATGGGCGACCTGATCAAAATATGTTTTCCAGTATTTTTGGCCAACCGCCTCGAACATTTCAATAGACACAATGTGGTCATACTGGCCTGCCTCGTGACGATAATCCTGATGTACGATGGTCACATTCTTGTGTTCTACGTTCCTTGCAACGGCATATTTATATTGCTCATCTGAAATGGTGAGACCCTTTATTTCAAAATCACCTTGTGTGCTGGCACGTTCGGCAAAGCCGCCCCAACCACATCCAATTTCGAGCAGGCGTCCTGATTTTTCAGACAGAAGCGAGGCAATGCGGTCATATTTATTATTCTGAGCGACAAGCAAATTCTGCTTATCCGTTTCAAACAAAGCTGAAGAATAGGTCATGCTGGGGTCAAGCCAGAGTTCGTAGAAGGCGTTACCCAAATCATAATGCGCATGAATATTTTTGCGACTGCCTGAGACAGAGTTTGGACGCAGAGCATAAAGAAACCGTGTCAGCGCGCTCATCAATTTTCCAGAAAAGAAAATACCCTCAAGGCGCTTGGCATTCATAACGGCAAAATCCATCAGCGCCCGAATATCATCTGTTTCCCAGTGCCCGTTTTTGTAATCTTCGGCAAAGCCTATATCGCCCTTGTAAGGGAGACGCGTAATGACAGACCATTTATCAATCGTAATATCAGCTTTTGGCCCTTTAAGCTGGCCTGCGAAATAATGCTTTTCCCCATCAGGGGTTGTTAGTAAGAGTGTCCCGTGCTCGACCTTTTCAAGAAGCTTCAGAATTTTCTGAGCGGTAAATTTTTCGAACATGTATAGAGTGCCTCTTCCTGTTTACTTACGTCTTTGTTTTGCGACGCTCACACGGGTTTCTTTTTGTGTTGGTTTAGATATGTATTTTAAACCTTTTAACGCCAGTTTCAACGCCTGCCAGTGAATCAATCCAATGGTTTTTAAGCTATTAAATGGATAAGCCCATAAAAACTTGTGATAGCTGACACGCGTCCAAGGGCGCAACTGACCCATAAGGGATGTTGCGAGTAACTTTGTGTTATCCTCGGCAAAGTAGTCAATCCAGCTCGCAAAATAGGTGTCACTTATCTTAAAGCGGAAATCATATCGGCCATGACGATGCATAAAAGGTGAGACGTGAAACACCTTTTCAGTTGTTGTCAGTGTGGTGTCATCAATCACGTTCCCCTCTTGAGGAACGCAAATATAGGTATGGTCCTCGCCAAAGGTATTATGCACCTCACACAAAATTGCACGGATGTTATCTTCCGTGTCATAGCAGAGCCAATAGCTAATCGGATTAAACCCATATCCCAAATAGCGCGGTGTTGTTATCAGCGTGATATCTTTGACGTTTTTCACCTTATGCGATTTGAGAATATCTTGCGCCCACTCGTAAAGAGTGCTGCCATCACGCGGCCCATGGTCAGCATCATAAAATGAGGTCACACCAAAACGATTATAAGCAATAGGGAGTTCATCTAATTTCTTTAAGGGGATTGCGACAAAGAAAGCATCATACACAAAGCCATTTTCCTTTGGCGCAAGACGCTTATGCATAACCTTACCCGTAAAAAGCGAGAACTCTATTCCCATGGAATATCAACCCCTATCTTGCGTGCAACATTGACGGCCGAGAGCAAACCATCCTCGTGAAAGCCATAGCGCTGATAGGCGCCACAAAACCATAAGCCACGTGTGCCTTGAATGGTATCAATCTGTGCCTGTGCCGTCACGGCAGCTTCATCAAATATAGGATGCGCAAACTCATGCGCATCCAGAATAGTTGCTGGGTCAGGTTGCGTGTCTGGATTAAGTGTCACAATTACAGGCGCATCACTTTCAAAATTCTGCAAATTATTCATCCAGTAGGAGAGCGACATTGCCTCGCGCTTGTCTTTCTCGGTGCGAGAGAGATACACCCAACTCGCCCAACAAGATGTGCGCTTTGGCATAAAAGTTTTATCTTGATGCACGATAACTTTGTTTTTTTGATATGAAAAGGCGCTTAAAATATTCTCTTCATCACTCATTTTATCCTGAATAATCTTAACAGCCTGATCCGCGTGACAGGCAAAAACAACCTGATCAAATAGCTCTGCCTTGCCATTCACCAACACTTCAAATTGAGCATCCTTTTTGCTGACCTCAGTTACTGCTGCGCTCGTTTTTACTCTGATAGGCATCGTATCAAGCAATTTTTGAATATAGGTACGCGAGCCACCCGAAACTGTATACCATTGTGGCTGGTCATTAATTGTGAGAAGCCCATGATTTGAAAAAAAGCGTAAGAAACTTCGTGCGGGAAAACCCAACATTGTTTCTGTTGAGCAGCTCCAAATAGCGCCCCCCATTGGCAAAATATAATAATCACGAAACCACTCTGAAAAACCATATCGCGTCAAAAACTCAGAAAGACTTTCCTCTGTCGGATTCTTTAGAAACCGGGAGCCAAGCCTGTTAAAGCGAATAATTTCAAAAAGCATGCGCAGAAATTGGGGTTTCAGAAAATTCGTCCAATTAGCAAAAATATTCCGCGATGTATATTCAAGCCAGGCATCCTTGATACTGACCCCGAAAGACATATCGCTTTTTTCATAGGGAATATTCAGATAGTCAAAAAGCCCAGTAAGATGAGGATAGTTGCGTTTGTTGAAAACAATGAACCCAGTGTCAACGGGCTGGGTAACTGTTTGAGTTTCCCTTTCAATAGAGACATGAATTGTTCGGCTGTGTCCGCCACAGGATTTATTTTTCTCAAAAAGAGTAACATCATGCGCCTTGGATAATAAATAAGCACATCCTAAACCCGAAATCCCCGACCCAATAATTGCAACTTTCAACGCTTAGCCCTTTGCTGTTTGAAAAACTAAACTATATGAAAGTCATGGAAAATCAAAAGAAGAATGTTGTTATTGTTGGCGCAAGCGGAGGAATAGGCTCGGGCTTTCTGTCGCGCTATTTAGAAGATCAATCTGTTGGTCATATTTTCACACTTTCGCGCAGCAAGCTGGATGATGAATTTCAGGAGAGCGAACGCCTGACCACGCTTGAATGTAATATCGAGAATGAAAAATCAATTGCAGATGCGGTTGCAAATATAACGGCCCCGCTCCATCGCGTAATTGTTGCAACGGGTATCCTGCACACAGATAAGGTCGACCCCGAAAAAAGTTTAAGTGATATTGATAAGGAAAATTTCGAGAAAATTTTTGCTGTCAACACACATGCCGTTGCCCTTTTGATGAAATATTTGTTGCCAAAGCTGGATAAAGAAAATCCTAGTGTTTTTGCGGCTCTCTCTGCGCGTGTGGGAAGCATCTCTGACAATCATATCGGGGGATGGTATGCTTACCGCGCTTCAAAGGCCGCACTCAATATGTTGATTAAAACAGCCTCGATTGAGCTCAAGCGTAAAAATGACAACGCTGCGATTATTGCGCTTCATCCCGGTACCGTTGATACACAACTTTCAAAGCCATTTCAGAATTACGTGAAGGAAGGGCATCTTTTTACTGTTGAACATGCAACATCCAAGATGAAAGATGTTATTGAAAAAACACAGGCCAGTGATACTGGCAAAATCTTTGATTACGCAGGAGATGAAATTCAACCATGAAGAAACTTCTTACATTAGGGGCTGCGACATTTCTTTTGAGCGCCTGCATTGGCTCGGGGAAAAATACTGATATTAAGGTTGTTGATGCAGAAACATTTCCAACCATTACTGGCATAGATTTGCTGGGTGATGAAAAAGAGTTGCCCGCCTATTTCGAGGGTGACTTTAATATTGTGACCGTTGCTTTCCAGCAACGCCAACAGGAAAATGTGAATACATGGATTAATGCACTTGAGCCAATGCTGGGCGAAAACGAGAACCTGCGTTTTTATGAGTTGCCCGTCATCTACAAAATGAACCCGCTTTTCCGTACATGGATCAATAATGGGATGCGCTCTGGCATTCCTGACGAGGCTGCACGCAAGCGCACCATTACCGTTTACACAGATCGTGCCAAGTTTTATGACACCATGGATATGCAAGAAGGTAACATCTATACACTTCTTCTCAATGGAGAAGGGCAGATTTTATGGCGCACTAGCGGTGATGCGACAGAGGAAAAGCTAGAAAATCTTTCCCGCGCCATTGCTGATGCCCAATAAATCAAATTTACCCGAAAAAACATGTCCTGTTTGCAAGCGCCCCTTTTCATGGCGCAAAAAATGGGAGCGCGACTGGGACAATGTTGTCTATTGTTCAGAACGATGCCGACGTAAAAAAGACCTCACAAACGCTTAAGCTTTTTTCTTCACTTGCCGTGCTTTTGCCTCTTTAAAACGGATGGGCGCAACTGGCATTTCTTCCTTGTAAGTATGCGTGACATAGGGGAATGGAATTTCAATACCTGCCTTATCAAGCGCCGCCTTCACAGATTTGATAACTTGCGCACGTGATTTAAACAAATCAACAGGTTTGGACTCTGCCCACCAGCGAATGGTGAAATCAACACTTGATGAATTAAACTCGCTAGCAAAGACTTGAACCTCTTGCTTTTTATCGAGCAAATCAAGCCCTTCCAATGCCTTTAGAATAACCTTCTCGGCCTTTTCTAAATCAGTGTCATAAGATACGCCACAGACAAGGTCGAAACGACGCTTTTTGCTCTCTGTCAGAATGTAAACAGGATTTTTAAAGAGGATGCTATTGGGCACCATAATGAGTTGGTTGTCGGATTGGCGCAGTTGCGTATCACGGATATTGATTTTTTCAATTTTACCAAGCATGCCTTCGCATTCAATGAAATCACCAATACGCATATTACGGCGCAGCATAATCATAATACCAGCTAGGAAGTTTTCAAAAATATCCTGAAAGGCAAAACCAATGGCAATTGACCCAAGACCAAGACCAGCCAGAATTTTAGCAGGCGTCAAGCTTGGCATGATGACGGCCATAGCAATCAACACACCCAAGACCCAAATTGCAATGCCTATTAAAGTGCTAAAAAGACTTTTGAGTGAGGCACGTAATTGTGATTTATCAAGGATTTTACCGAGTAAGAATTTAGCAACTTTATTAACGACAGATGTCATAAACAGAACAACAAGCGCTATCCCAAAAAGTGGCAGCATTTTGACAAAGGCCACCCACATTTCTGTTGTTTGTTCAGTTAACGGCTCTAAAAATCCCAAATCCATGCGTCACTCCTTTTTTATGAATCTCTTATTTATAACAGGACCATAGCATAATAGTTCCGAAAAAGAGTGCTACTGCTTCACATAGGCTTTCTTGAAATCAGTAAATGAGAGTGGTTTTGTGAAGATATAAAGCCCAATAGGTATCCAGAAAAAGAGCCATTCAATGCTTAAATTAATTATATAGCCCCCCATATCTGTGAAGCCGACAAGGCCGCCAAATAAGACAAAGGCCAAAGGAATAAACTTGGCGCGAACAACTGCGTGAAAGGCACCTTGAAGGGCGGATGTCATTGCCAACACAAGAAAGAATACATAACCAGCAAACCCAACAGTAACCAATGTGCTTAAATAAAGATTATGCGGATGCCCAACATCCCATTTTAAAACCGTATCGTAAAATTTTCGCTTCGTTTCTACGTGATATTTGAGCTTTGCTCCTACGCCATAACCCAAAAAGAGTTTTTCTTTTACGTCTTCAATCGCCTGTGTCCAAATTTGCAAGCGACCATTATCAAGCCTATTCTGCATAGAGAGTGTGTCACTGGATGAGAGCCAAATTGTTGTTCCTAACACTGTCACGCACATCAAAACTGTAAACATTGTTTTGAAACGCTTTTTGAGAAGCATCAGCAAGAAGATTGTTGCTGACAAAGCCAGTAACGGCCCGCGCGAGCCTGAAAGAAAAACGGTCAAAACAAACAAAAAGACGAAGCTGTATTTCACCCAAACCTTATCCCGAAATAGCATAATATCCTTTGGCAAAAGGAGCGCTGCCAAAGTGGCTATAGAGAAATACATGCCCAGTTGCACTTCATTAGATGTGCGGTTAAAGCCCACCATGCGAGATAATTTCTCAGTATCTGCATATTCCCTTACATATTGAAAAAGAATGAACAGCGCCGAGACAGATGCCACCGCGCACATAAACGACATCAAGTGTTTGAAACAGCTATCATATTTTTTACACATGAGCCCAAAAGACAATGTGAAAACGGGAATGAAAACCAATAGCTTTGATTTTTGAAAAATGCGCTCTGCATCAAGGTCTGCTGACCATGCAAGTGATAGCACAGAAAAGCCAAGATAAGTGAACATTGCCCAAAAGAGATATTTGAATGTTATTTGGCTCCATGCCCTTTGATGAATGAGGTGTCCCAAACAAATCGGCAAGGCCAAATACATGAATAAACGATGTAGGCTGGTGTCAAAGATGAAAAAACCGCCACAGATAACTGCAAAAAGAACAAAGAGCACTTTTTCATAGAAAAAGTCCATCTCCGTAAAAAGCGAAGGCGCCAATTTTGTTTTTAATTTTGCTGCAAATGACATAGCAAAAAGTGTCTATCACGTTTTGGCGTCAATCAAAACCTGATTGAGCCAGATATCGGCAATTTTATCCCATGCATAATCCTTGCGTGTTTGAATGGCATTAGCCGAAAAGCATGCCCACAAAGCATCATCATGCATAAGCGTGATGAGATAGTTGGCTAACTTTTCCTCATCCTTCTCAATAAACCCAGTCTCATTATGAATGACACGGTCCTGCAAAGCACCAATACCTTGGGTTACAACAGGTGTGCCCGCCGCTTGTGCCTCGGCTGCAACGAGACAGAATGTCTCGTCTTTATGCCCAAAATAAAACAGCGCACGCGCCTCGGACAATAAATCAATGACCCCGCGGCGCGTCTTTTTCGGCAGGATAAAAATATTATTTTGATCAAGTGTCGCATTTGAAAAGTCAGAAAGGGCTGGATCATCGCGTTTTGCTAAAATTTCAAGCGCCGCTTGCGGACATTTGGGATGTACATATTTAATCCAGCAGGTAATTAATTCTTTCAAATGGCG
Organism: Micavibrio sp. UBA2137; assembly: GCA_002328415.1. Lineage (GTDB taxonomy): Bacteria > Pseudomonadota > Alphaproteobacteria > Micavibrionales > Micavibrionaceae > UBA2137. The sequence continues at coordinate 871,274 of DCXL01000004.1, forward strand.
ATAAGGCTGTGAGAAAAAGACAGCCTTTTTGGCCCCTGGCACATTGCGTTTTTCTGGCAAAGACATGAACACTGGGTCAAGCCCGTGCGGTACAACGCTTGTCCCAGAAAAAGGCAAATATTTCGATGTCACAGATTTCTGTTGATGACTGACAAAGACACCATGTGGACGAAATTTCAAGAACGCCCAAAGGCGGCGTTTCTTTATCACTTTTGCAAAAGATATTGGATTATGTAGCCAGAGATAGGTTTGTGTGTTCTTGGTCAAAAGCATTTTCGGCACACGCATAAAACAGGTTGGATCATTGTTGGAAATGATATGGGTGAAAGGTGCGCTTTCACCCTCCAAAGAATTAACCCAGTTGACCCCTCTTATTTTTGAAGGCTTATGTGTCCCGTTCCAAACTGTGACATCGCATGCCTTGTTCGCCAAATGCGTACTTAAGTGGATGGTAACAGATTCAATTCCACCGATAGGCTTTGTCTTGGGCGTGTCGGCATCAAAATCACTGAAATTCCCGTCTATAAAGAGGATACGTTTTTGTTTAGCCACCATAGACAGTTGTATCCCAAGCGTAATCTTGTGTTGGCTTTACAGAAAAGGCGCAATCAATCATATATTGGCAAATCTTTTCGACATCAAACATATCATGGGCTAATGTGTGCGCACGTTCAGCCGTTTGCTTGCGCAATGCGTCATCACCGTGAAACTTCAAAAGCTTTTCAGTCAGGTCTTCGACAGAGCGGTAGGTGACAATCGCATCCCCAAACAACTCCTGAAAACGTGGACCCTCATGAATAAATGTCAAAAGTCCATTTCCCAAATATTGCGAAAAACGGTCCGAGGCGTATAAATATTCGTTATTGGTTTTATTCAAACAAAGCCCCATTTTGGATTGCGCAAGCAGGTCATAATAATCAGCACCAAACACACGGTCCTCTTGCCCTGCACCAATAATACGGGTCGTCACGTTTGAGATTTTCGGCAATAAATCGGATATAAGTGCCTGGCGGTGGTCCTCCCTATTATGCAGAACGCTGCCTGCGAAAAAGAGGTCGATTGGTAAAGTGTCTTGCCCAAAATTGCGATGCACGTCTATGGCCTTGTCAACTGGATTAGGAATATGTGTGACCTTCGTCTTCTTACTGGAAAAGGACTCGAGGGACTTGCCCGCTGTTGTAATGAAAGTCCAATCCACATGATCAATGCGATTGCTGAGATCATCTCTATTTTGCTGATAATTCAGTGGGTCAACATTGCGGTAAATTATTGGCGTATCAGGTAGTTTCTCACGCAATATGCCCAACGTGTCATTAGTGACCAATGTGCAATGTCCCAAAATAATCAAATCAGGGCGATAGGCGACACAATCCTTTACCAATTTTTGGTTCATGGATTTGCGCCCAAGCTTGCTAGAATTGAAAATAGTTGAGGCACGCGCCACATCGCGGTCATTAAAGGCATAGAAAACATGGCCCAACCTTGTAAAGCCGTTCAACATGCGTTGTGGGATAAGATAATAGCGATCCGCATTATGGAACCCTTGGCACGACCCGATATAAAATATTTTAAGATGCGCTTTGACCATAGCTTCCCAGTTTAGCGAAAAGTTCTTAACTGACAACCACGAACAGTGCCATATATTTTTTAAAAAACTGTAATTATTCTATTTACGTGAGAATCACTTTCAGATATAGAGTGCCGCATAATCAAAACGCCAGTAAAACTGCTGGTTTTTCTTACATAACGGATCACAAAATATGAGCTCAACATTTGTCGAATTTTTTGCAGGTAGCATGCCCTTTTGGGGAGCCTTTTCTATTGCCTCAGCAACGCTTCTTGCTGTGCTGCTGAATTATCGCAATACAAAGAAGACAAATCAAAAGGCACTTTTGCGCAAAAGCTCAAGCTTTAGCTCTGCACTTGCCTCCGAGCTGATCGATAACTCTCATAATTTGATGGATTTGTATTTTCAGCTACAAAATCTGTCTAAAAAGAATATCACCGTTAATTACAAAAAGCTTAGCCTATCGGCCTATGAGCGCTTACTTGACCAGATTGGTGATTTGGGGCCAGATCTGTCCTTCATGATTGTGGATGCCTATGGCGATATTGCCCGTCTAAAGTCGCGTTTAGACATTCGCACATCAAAAGAAATCAAAGAAATGCTAGATGACTTACTGCCTGACATTCAAACGGTGCTGATTAAGGCCACATCCGCTTCAATTGTCATGTATTTTTATGCTGATTATCTGTGCGGCAAAAAATGGCTCAAAATCATAGAGAAGCAGCGTTACCTCTGGTTTGAACAATCTTTGGAAGAATTTATGAGCTATGCTGGAAAGGTCGACATTGAATCTGGCTTCATTGATATAGAAGCACATCAGGACAAAACGCTTTTGCAACGTGTCAAAAACACAGAAGATAAAAAATATGTTCAGGACATCATTAAAGTCTATAAGACGACTTACGCCAATATTCAGACCTGTGAACAATGGCGGGCTCAGCTCATGTTACGTGCGTTTTATTTCAAAATTAAAAACAGGCTTTGCCTCATTTTGAACGCCGAGGCTGACATTTACGACAAAATGTCAGAAAAACGCTTTAAAGAATTTTTATCTTAAGTTAATCGCTTAAATAAAGATCCCGAATAAGAGGTTTTTCTGGGTCGATGGCATAGCCGCTAAAATCTTTGATACCTTCTTCCTTTAGAACGTCTTCATCAATATAGAAGTTGCCTGTATTTGCAGGTTCACTGCTGTTACGCTTCAAAATTGCATAGGCTGCATCTGCAACAATCTCTTCACTGCGACAATTTTCAGGCTTTATATTGCCTATCATTTTCATGGCCGCCGTAAAGATAAGGGTTTGCGGCCATAACGAATTGGCGGCAATGCCTTTATCTTTAAATTCTGCAGCCAGTCCAATCGTACACATGCTCATCCCATATTTAGATAACGTGTAAGCCGTATGATTTTCAAACCAGCGCGGCGATAAATCAATTGGAGGCGACAAGGTCAGGATTTGTGGATTATCCGCTTTCGCAAGATAGGGAAGTGCCTTTTGTGCTGTCATGTATGAACCACGCATATTCACCTGATTCATCAAATCAAAGCGCTTCATTGGCGTTTCACACACGCCCGCTAAAAAGATGGCGCTGGCATTGTTAATCAAGATATCAATACCGCCAAATGTTTTGACTGTTTGGTCAATGGCGGCCTCAACCTGAGTTTCATCACGAATATCCATTTGGACGGCAAGGCCTTTGCCACCTGCTTCTTCAATCTCTGCAACGGCTGTGTGAATAGTCCCCTCAAGTGTAGGGTGTGGCTTATCTGTCTTAGAGGCGATTGTAATATGTGCGCCGTCTTTCGCCAGACGTTTAGCAATAGCCAGCCCAATCCCGCGACTGCCGCCTGTTATAAAAATCGACTTCTCTTTGAATATCATTGTAACCCCACACTTTTCTCTGCTTACCTCTTTAAATTAGAGCGGTGATTGTGTTTCTCTGCAAGATAAAATTTTCTTGGAACTCTGAGCCCTTCTCCCTTGTTGTCACCATGCAAATAAAAAAGGAGAATATTATGCGCGCATTTGGATTTGGAACTCAGGCAAAAGATAAAAAATTAGAGCCCGTGGTATTTGACCGCCAAGACGTGCGCGCTGGCGAAGTTGCCTTTAAAGTGACCTATTGTGGTGTGTGTCATTCCGATGTGCATCAGGCACGTAATGATTGGCAGAACTCGCAATATCCATGCGTCCCGGGTCACGAAGTCGTTGGCGAGGTAACAAAAATTGGTGAAGGGGTCACGAAAGTCAAAGTCGGTGATGTTGTTGGTGTTGGGTGCATGGTCAATAGCTGTCAGACATGTGATCATTGTGAAAATGATGAGGAAAATTACTGCTCAGGTCCTAAGAGTTGCACACTCACTTACAACGGGCCTAAAAAGCCAGACGGCACAAACACATATGGCGGTTACACAACACACCTTATTGCACGTGAAGAATTTATCTTAAAGATTCCAGATAACCTCGACCCGAAATATGTAGGACCAATCATGTGTGCAGGCATCACAGTATATTCACCAATGCGCCACTGGAATCTAAAAGAAGGTCAAACACTTGGGGTAGCGGGTATCGGTGGACTAGGTCACATGGCCATCCAAATTGGAAAGGCATTAGGTGCTGAAGTCGTCGCCTTCACACGTAGTGAAGACAAAAAAGACGAAATATTGGAGATGGGCGCCGATAAAGTTGTTATTTCAACAGATGATGACCAGATGAAAGAAGCGGCACAAAGTCTCGACATGTTGATCAATACAATCCCAGTTCCCCATGATATTGCCCCTTATATTGACCTTATGAAAACAGATTCAAACATTATTATTGTTGGAAATATGGTCAGCTTTCCTGAGTTTTCACCTGGCCCACTTGTGTTTAACCGCATTACACTTGGTGGCTCTCTCATTGGTGGTATCAAGGAAACACAAGAAATAATCGATCTCTGTGCCGAGCATGACATCACACCGAGCGTAAAAATGATTTCAATTGACGACATCAATGATGTTTTTGACACGTTAGAAAACGGAAACGCAGAGGGACATTTCAGACACGTGATTGATATGAGCACGCTTCACAATCACGATGCTGTTAAAAATGATAACGCCGAGACCATCCCCGACCCAGACCGCGGTGATGTTGTTAATCGGAACACTTAAAAGCGCTTTTGTTTGATTTATGAAGGTAAGGAATTGTACTGCAAATTGCGAAACATAATACAATTGCAGGACCAGCCGATAAATCAAACAAATAGGACATTGCAAGCCCCGAGATAAATGCAGAGAGGGAAATAACATAACCCCAAATCAATTTATTTGTCTGCATACTGACAATGCCCAGAGCAGGAAAAATGAGGCTTGCAAAAACAAGGTAAATACCAATCAAATTCACTGAAAAGGGAATGGCTAGCGCGAAAAGCGGATAAAAAAGTCTTGCACGATGCGCTTGGAAAAATGTCCAAATAAAAAACATAATTAAAAAAAGCGGCCCTATCATTAGCGCATCTTTCCAAGACACCCAAAGGATTTGCCCTTCAAGGATGTCCTTTACACTTTCCCCACCTGTTGGGCTACTACTGACAATGAGAAGAGCCAAACTTGCAGCCAATACGAATGCACATCCAATAAGCGGTTCCTGATAACGTCCTGAGCGTTTCTCAAGATATTGAAAAAACAAGGCACACATAAAGGCGAGTGCAAGCCCGGTGGCAATTTCACCGTAAAGGCTTATATAGTAATACTCCTCACGCGCGATGAATTCTTTAAAGAAAATCATGCCCAACGCTGCAAATTGTGCGACAGCCAAATCTAAAAAAATAATGCCACGCTTCAAAACCTCTTGCCCAAGCGGCACATGAAGAATTGAGATAATTGCCCCAACGACGAACGCAGGAAGAAGTAAGATCAGAATACCTGCATCAGCGCCCATTATGCCCCCTTCAATTTCGTAATCGTTTGTTCAAAAAGCATTTCAAGGTTAGTTGCCTTTGCATCACCCCCCACCGTAAAAGGAAGTTGCACAACAGGGATACTCGTTTTATCAGAAAGCCATTGTGCTGCATCACCATCCTCATATGGCGCGACTAGAATGGCTTGGACAGACGCATTATCAACACGGGCTAAGACAGCCTCCAAATGCGCCGCTGTTGGTGGAACACCTGGCTTTGGTTCAAGCGTTGCAATGACATCCATACCCAACCAATTCAAAAGGTATGACCAAGCATTATGATACACGACAACTTGCTTACCTTTTAATGAGGACGTATCACCTACCCATTTTTGCGATAAGTTTGCCCATTTCTCTTTAAAACGCGCAAGATTAGACTGATAAACAGCCATGTTCTCTCTATCGATAAGAAGGAGACGTTCAGCTAACATCTCTGCAATAATATCAATATTACGCGGGTCAAGATGGACGTGCGGATTACCTTCCGGATGGACATGGCCTTGTGAGCGGTCGGCATTTGCCATCACATCCAGTTTCTCAACATAATCTGAGGCCATCAACCATCCAATTGATTCTTGCTGCACATCTCTATCCCCTGCCTTACGCACCAGAAGGGGAAGCCATCCTTGTTCAAGTGAGGCACCAGAACAAAAGACAAGGTCTGCCTTGCGCATGGCTGTAAGCAGGCTCGGCTTGGCCCGCACAAAATGCACATCTTGCGAGGCCGCTGTTGCAACAGTAATAGAGACATTGTCGCCGCCAATTTCCTCGGCAAGTGCGCCCCATTCTGGGGCACACGCAAAAACATTAACCTTGGCAAAGGCTTGGGACGACCAACAAACACTAAAGGCCAGAACAAATAAAAGAATAAAATTTTTCATATTTAAACTGTCCTTTCTTTAAAAGGCATGCGCGCCATGCGCACCAATGCTCATGATATATTGCAGCATGATTTGATTATCATTCTGACCATCTGCCAACTCCTCGTGATTATACTGCAGACGTGCACGCGAAAATTCACTATTTGTCCAGTCAATCATAGCCGTTCCACTCCATGGGTCGTGGCCCTCACTATCAAGTGCGCTACCCGCCAGACCTGCTGGCGTATCGCCCGCATAAAGCTGCGCATAGCGTGCGCCAACGCGCCATTTTGGAAGAAACTTGTATACAGTTTGTGCGTACCAACCGCTTTGAGCGTCATCATAATCAACAACGCCTGTACCAAAATCAGTATCCTCATAAGTCCCGTTTTCATCGCGATAGAAATATTCACCTTGCAGAATAATTTCCTGCTCGGCGCTATTTCCAGTCGGAGCTATAACAGCGCGTCCATCAAGAATATATAAATCACTATCACCTTCAAAGGTAACAGTATCTTCATTGGCCTCACGACTCACATCATTCGCCTGAAGCGTTGAGGCACCAATACGCCAGCTTGTATTATTACCAATATCACCACCGACACGACCATAGGCCGTCCACGCGCCAATATCACTTCCCTCGGCACCGCCTCCGGGAAAATCACTCCCTCTAAAGGCACCCGCACCTATTTCGGTGTAAAGGTCGGTTGGTAAAATCATGCTTATTTGGACACCGTCATCATTATAGTTGCTATCCAAAAACGCACGGTTTGGCAGTGGTCGATCAGCAAAGTCATCTGAATGCGCGTGATGAGAATTCAAATATCCAAGCTCTGAGAAAAAACGTCCTGCCTTAGCCTGCATCCCATAGGGAAGTGCAAGCGTTTCAACATAAGCCTCCTCAAGCTCAACCTCCAAATCACCTTCATGTTCATGAAGAGCAACAGTTGACGATGCACGGAAAAGATTATCAACGCTCGCTGAAAAATTAAGTTCTGTTTCATCAATGCCCAGACCTTCTTCACCGCGCTCGCCCTCCTCGCCAATGGCAAAACCAGCAAACTCACCTGAATCATTTGAAAATGATTGATATTGCCCTTGCAAAATCACACCAATTTCTGGATTGAAACTGCTGTTATTGATGGGACGTTGTGCTGTCGCTGGACGCGCTGATGGCTGTACAGATGTCACGGCAACAGTATTTGCCTGCATTGTATTTGCTGTACTTTGGCGCGTTTCTATTGCTTCCAACTTACCTTCAAGCTCGTTTATTTTTGCTTCATAAGTCGCTTGCATTTTTGCAATTTCAGCACGCAGTAGTTTGAGTTCTTCGTCAGACGCTGCGAACGCAGGTGAGACATTAAGTGCGGCAACACTAACGGCCGCCAGTAAAAGTTTTTTAGACATGGGATATGTCCTTTCTTAATCTGAAAATTTAAATAAAAAAATTGGGATTAAGAAAGATGCGGGGGTGCACGTGTGCGATAGGACGCGTGGGCTGTTCTTTTATGCACTGCAGCATTCCGCCAGTGATAAGCAAAAGAGATCGCTATTGTCTGATTTAATAAAACAGGGGAGGCATTTAATGCAGAGAGCAACTGATGCGTATTGACGCATATTTGGCACTCATGATTTAGAGACGTTTTTTGTTCGTTGCGGTCTTTATCATGGTTATCATGGGAGACCTCTATCGACTGTAAATCCGACATGGCATGCACAGCATTGTGAAAGCCCGCAAAAATTTGGGCAGACACAAGTGCAACAATTAAAGCCAATAAGATGGATTTACGCTTAAGCATAGATGACGCATTAGCAGAAAAAAAAGAGTAAGGCAATTATCAATAAGCACGGGTCAATTAACATAAAAGCTTGACCAAAAGTGTAAATTGTTTAAATAGGATATATCATTTTAAATTATCGGAGAGGATAAATCTATGCGTAGAATTGGAATGGCACTTGCCCTTGCAGCATCACCCTTGATTGCATCATGTGGTGAGACCCCTGAAGAAACAGCACTAGTTGAAGAAGTAGTGGACACACGCACGCCGGAAGAGCGCGTTGAGAGCATTGTAAGTAGCGGCATCTATTCAAGGCGTTGCAATTACCTTGCTGAAGGCGCAGGAGACGTAATCCGCGCTGAAGAATATTCCGACAAAGCGTCGCTCAGTGCCCGCGAAAACTATTTTGCCCGTCAGGATTTCAACACAGCAAGAGATGCGCGTGCCGCTGAAGCTGAGCAAACAGCCAAAGATAGCTGCTATGAGGACAGATTGAAAAGTGAAGCAAATGGAGACATCGAACTTGAAGAGCAACTTTTAGAAGTCTATCGCAATCGTGGAAATGCAGAAGCTACACCCTCATAAGTTTTCTAAAATTTGAGAATTTAAAAAAGCCCGATGTAATTACATTGGGCTTTTTTTATAGTGTGGGCGAAGGCTTTGGCGTAGTATGCCGTAAAAAGGTCGCCCATGAAAAAGCCTCTATTTCGATTTTTGCCGCTTATCATCCTTGTCATTGCCATTGCTGTGGCTTACGCCTTTGATTTGCATCATGCGCTGAGCCTTGAAAGTTTGAACGCACAAAAAGACAAGTTTCAAGCACTTACAGAAACGCATCCTATTCTTGCTCCCATTATCTTCGTTGCGCTATATACGGCGTGCGTTGCACTTTCCTTGCCTATTGCGACCTTACTGACGCTGCTTGGTGGATTTTTATTTGGATTGGCGGCAGGCACACTTCTTGTGGTCATAGGCGCAACACTTGGAGCAACGATCGTTTTCCTGATAGCCAAAACAGCCCTTGGCGAAACATTGCGCGAAAAGGCAGGCCCTTTTTATAAGAAGATTGAATCCAACATGAAAGACAATGCCATTGGCTATCTTTTATTCATGCGCCTTGTACCGCTTTTCCCCTTTGTGGCCGTGAATGTCGTGCCAGCACTTTTTAACGTGTCGTTGTCCGTTTTCTTCTTTACAACCTTCTTTGGGATTATTCCAGGCAGTGCCGTTTATGTTTATTTCGGACAGCAGCTTGGTGCCATTGACTCACTTGGTGATATTATCTCGCCATCTATGCTATTAGCGTTTGCATTGTTGGGTCTCTTTGCACTCATCCCAACACTCTATAAACAACTTAGAAATCGCAAAGCGCGGGTAGCCACATCATGAGCAAAACTAAAATTAAGGCCGATATTTGTATTATAGGTGCGGGCTCTGCAGGATTATCCGTTGCGGCAGGCGCAGCGCAGTTGGGACTAAAAACTGTTCTGATTGAACGCGATAAAATGGGCGGTGATTGTTTAAACACAGGATGCGTCCCATCAAAAGCATTATTAGCCGCAGCCAAACGTGCGCATATCGCGCAAAAAAATGATATTGCAGGTATCAAAACCGCTGCACCAAAAATTGATTACGCGAAAGTGAAAGACTATGTCGCCAGCAAAATAAAGGTCATTGAACCTCACGACTCACCAGGGCGTTTTCGCAAGCTCGGCGCCAATGTCATTTTAGAAGAAGCGCGCTTTGCCAACAAGAACATCGTTGAAACAGAGAACCATATCATTAAGGCTCGCAAATTTGTGATTGCCACAGGTGGGCGTGCGGCACTTCCCCCTATTGAGAGTTTGAATAAAGAGAAGGCGTTCACGAATGAGAGCATTTTTGACTTAAAAGAAAAACCAGAGCATCTGCTGATTATTGGAGGCGGGGCGATCGGCATCGAAATGGCTCAGGCCCATGCACGTTTGGGATGTAAAGTTAGTTTATTCGAGGCCGCGACAATACTACCACGCGATGACACGGAAAATGTCAAAATTCTGCGCGATATCCTGACTGAAGAAGGCGTTAATATTATCGAGAAGGCGCAGGTAAAGGAAATTAAACACACCAACAAGCGCGTGAACGTGACCTACAAACATAAAGGTAAGAACCATGAAATAACGGGTTCGCATCTTCTGATGGCCGCGGGACGTCAAGTCAATGTGCAGGGTTTGGGACTTGACAAGGCTGGCGTTGATTACACGAATAAAGGCATTGAGGTTGACGCGCACTTAAAAACCTCAAACCGACATATTTTTGCCATTGGTGATGTCATTGGTGGGCCACAATTTACACATGTTGCAGGCTATCATGCTGGACTGATTATCCGTCAGGCCTGCTTTGGGCTGTTCTGGACAAAGGTTGATTACAAGGCACTGCCCTGGGTGACTTACACCGACCCAGAATTGGCGCAAGTTGGCCTAACAGAAGCCCAAGCACGTGATACATATGGACAGGATGTAAAAGTTGCGACCGCATCCTTTGTTGAGAATGATCGCGCTATTACCGAAAGCCAGACAAAGGGGCAATTGCGCGTCATCACAGATAAAAAGGGTACTGTATTGGGTGCGTCCATGGTCGGGGCGCAAGCAGGTGAGCTTATTCAATTATGGGGCCTTGCCATTTCAGCAGGACTGAAGATAAGCGCTGTGGCTGGCATAATTTCACCCTATCCGACCTTTAGTGAAATCAATAAACGTGCAGCTGGTGCGTGGTATACGCCTAACCTATTTAGTGACAAGACAAGGCGCATAGTAAAAATTCTAAAATATTTCGGATAATCGCATGACCGCCGAGCCGCATATCAAAAAATACGTTCAGCTGACAACAGAGCCGCTAGAGGCGCTCATTGAAAATGGTCATGGCATTGATTTCCGCCTTGATGAACCTGCGTGGCAGGATATCCATAATGGTGACATCATCCAGTTTTGGGAAGATTTGTCAGGATGGGACAAAAAACCCGCGTCAAATGCGCGACGCGTCACTGTAAGAATTACTGATATTTTTCGTGCAGCATCTTTTTCAGAACTAATGGAAAATCTTCCAGAGGACTTCGCACACGGGGCGAATAAAGGCAGTGTTATTCAGGATTTGAGACAATGGTGGACATCCGAAAAAGAAAAAGAAACAGGTGTACTTGGCTGGCGCGTGACTGTTATATAAATTCTTGAACTTACTGACTACACAAACGCTCGTTATAAGAACACAAATTATAGAAATCAACGACAGGTTTGGTGATTTTTAGCTGCTTAGCTTCTGTTAATCTGACCGCGGCGTCACGCTCAGCACTATCGGATAAAATGCGTTGCGCTTGCGGCATAATTTGTTGCTGCTCCATCTCACTTTCGCTATTTGTACTGGCGTCAGCAACCATCACAGGCGTACGCATCTGATATTCTACACTTGGTGGCAGTTGTTCCTTGCCATTCACAGAAAACGCCCCATTGATAAAGTTAAAGAAGTAGCCAAGTGGGCTTGTCAGTGACCCTTGTGAAATCTTGATAATTCCAGAATTTGTATCTGTAAAAATCTTGTTAAATGTTGGTGTTCCAGAAACAACGCCACCCAGCGGATCGCCAGGAACAAATCCCGTGACTGTGTAGCTGTAATTTATCGGTACATTTGGATTTGTTTGAACAAAACTATTTGCCTTGAAGGTCAAAGTTGGCCGATTTGCATAGATAAAGCTGTCACCGAAGCCCATCGCAATGGAGGCAGGCGGGTCACCAGCATATGTTCTGTTATAAAGATTTCCGCCTGTCAGTCCGCCTTTATTCACATTCGCAGTATTATCAAGATAGATAAGATAGCGTCCTGTTCCTGGATTAATCGCGCCGACACCATGCGTATTATCAAAGCTATTTGCGACCATAACGACTGAATTTCCAGCGCCACTTACATTGAGAGGACGTCTTACTTCAATATTATTATTTGCCTGCATAAAGACACTGTTATTGGCCGTAAGAAGGTTTGAAACAATATTATTTCCATAGACTTCTAAGTCAGTCGTGTTTGCACTCACATCAACTGAATTCAACGTTACTGTTCCAGAAGGCGTTGCATCATTTCCTAGTATCAGTTTGTTTGCATTAAGAAGGGCAAGCTCAGCATCTGTCATATGAAAAACGCCAGAAGGTGCTGTAACTGTACCCAGAAGCATATTTGTACCAGCCGTTGCAGCACGTAAGGTAACATCACCCGTTGTGACAAGTGTTCCTGCCAAATCAACATCATCGGCGATAAGCGCAAGATCGAATGCCCCGCCAGCAATGCCTGTTGGGCCTATATCAATGAGGCTCGCGCCCGCATTAAAAGTCGTATTGCCAATCAAATTAAAGTTATTAATTGTGTTATCAATAACGATGTCTGTTCCATTTGTAATGATACTTCCTGCATAGTTCAGCGTATCAATATCCATGAAGTTGATAGTTCCTGTGCCATCCCCATTTGAGAGATCAATATTACCATTTAGATTAAAGGTGTTTGCCACAATGCCATTCCCGTCAAACGTGATGGATGCATCACTGCCCAAGGCAACCCCTATGTCACTGTTTAGTGAAAGATCTCTGGAATTGCGGAAGGTGACATCATCTTTAAATTCAAATGAAGCTAATGCTGTATCTATATTTAATTGTGAACCGACATTACCACCTGCTCTGAACAGAATGCTATTCCAACCATCAGCAATATTGGACAAACTATTATCTGAAATTTTCATTGTTGTTGGCGCAGCCCAAGCAGCTATAGCATCATCTCCCAACATAATAGATTCTGCTGAGTTACCTACCTCGAAAAACTCTAGGTTTCCTGTCCCAGAAATTGTGTAATCAATATTAATGTAATTGCGACTTCCTAGAGTGACATTGTTTGCTCCAAAATCTAAGGCCTCAATAATATCAAATTCGTACAAGCCTGAGTCAAACTGAAGGTCACTATTCCAAGCATAGTCCGCTAGTTCCAATTCACCGTCGGCAGAAAAGAAAGAAATCTTACTCCAGTCACTTCCAATATTGTCTAGCATAGCCGTTGAAATAAAGTTGTCACCTATAGTGCCATCTCCAATACCCATTGATCTAAATCGCGTAGCGTTCCTGAATTGGAGGGTGCCAATTCCATCAATCAGATTATTGATAATGAAATTGTCAGCAGTAAAAAATACATTTCGAGTTTCAGTTGGTGCACCGATAGCATCAATAGATATTGTTCCTGTGCCTGCATTAAAATAGACAGCCTTAGCATCGGTTTCTGCCGCACCTGAAATTGTGCGTACATCCATATCACCATCTGTTGTGCGGAACGTCAGAGCTGATTGAGGTCCCGGACCTGCCTTCAGAAGGGCAAGCGTTGCGTCATTAAAAACAACATCCCCTGTTGCGCCTGTCCCAAGTCCAAATGTGCGTCCGCTTGATACCAAACCGAATGAAAGGTTTCCATTTCCTAATGTTGAAACATCTCCTGTGAACGCATAATCATCAGCTACAAATGTTGTGCCAAATGCGCTCCCAAAGAAAGTATCTGCAAAACTGATTGTTCCCGTTTGCGCGTCAATAGTACGCGCAGCTGCAGTTGTCACATTCACCGCCGCGCCAAAGTCAATGTCACCATTGTTTGTGGTCAGGTCCGCATCAAGTTCAATTGCATCAACTGTATTAAAGTCAATAAAGTTTCCGCCCACACCACCTGATGTATCAATATCAGCATTGATATCGACCAAATCTGTGCCGCCTGTGAATGTGAAGGAGGCATTATCTGTTCCAATCAAATCAGAATTAAGCGTTATGCCGTCAGTAGCATTAAAAGTTACCGCATCAGAAAAAGTTAGGCTCGCACCACCCGCATCAATGATAACCTCTCCATTAGGCCCCGAATGCGTAAAGAGAATACTGTTCCATCCATCGGCAATATTAGCAATGTCACTGTCTCTCAGCTTTGCGCCATCCAAAGCCACTGTGATTGCATCGTCTCCGATTTGCGTCGTTCTATTAAAAGAACTCTCGATGATCAGGTCACCACCAAGGCTTTGCATTGAGCCGTTAAAGAAAATATTATCTCTGTTTGCGATATATAGGTCATTTCCATTGAAATCATGATTCCCTTGGAAGTTCATAGCTTGTCCACCTAATGTTAGGTGTTGCATCCAATTGCGTGAGGCGATGTCGTAATCCGAACCTCCTGCAAACTGCCATGTATCGAACCCGATAAAGCGAGATAAATCATCATCAGAAAAGAATCTTGCACCTACAGTACCATCGCCTATACCTGTCGTAATTCCGCTAGAAACAGTTCTGAACCATAAATTACCTGTCCCGGTAATATCACCATTCGCAGTTGTGCCTTCGAAGTTAAAGTTATCTGTTTCAAATATGACATCTATAGCTCCAAGATTGAGACCTGCTTGATCTACATTGAGTGTGGATCCTGCAGCAGAACCATAGAGCACTGAATTAGTACTTGATCCTGTAGTGCTGTGGACATCCAGATCCCCGTTCGAAACGAAATGGAATTTAGCGTTATCCATAAATCCAAGTTCAGTATCACTAAAGACAAAATCGCCTGTTGCGCCCGTTCCAACACCCATCGTACGTCCAGCTGTTGTCAGACCAAAGCGAATATCAGCAAATGTCGTTCCCGACATCATGTTGCCAACAGTATAGTTATCAGCAAAAAGATTGATGTCATTGCTAAAGAAAACACTATCATTGAAATTGATATTCGATGTGCCCGCATCAAAACTATATCCGTTGATACTTGATGTTGTAAGCGCGCCATCAAATGAAATGTCTCCATTATTTGTAATTAAGTTGCCATCGGTTGTAATGTTATTTGTCGTTGTGAAATCGATAAAGTTTCCGCCAAGCCCTCCTGACGTATCAATATTTGCATTAATAAATGTATCACCAGCAAAGCTGTTAAATGTGAAAGTGGCATCGTCTGCTCCAAGAAGGTTGCTATTAATGGTCAAATCTTCTCTGGCATCGAAAATAACAGGATCTAAAAATGTGAAGCTAGCTGCCGCAGTATCAAAGTTAATATTACCGAGAGTACCTTGTCTTTGGAATGTAATGGATGACCAGCCTTCGGCAATATTTCCAAGAGAACTATCACTCATATAAAGCTGGCCTGGAACATTGCCAGCATCATTTCCAAGTGAAAAGCTGCCATCATAATTTGCTGAAATTATCAGATCGCCACCTGCACTTTCAATTGTGCCCAGAAGATTTAAATCATTACTTGTTGCAAGAGTTAAGTTATTCCCTTGTAAATTTTGATCACCTAAAATTGTGAGTGTGCCGCCATTTGACCCGAAAACAATATTACTATCCCAAGTATTTGTAGCAACCTCCATGTTTGCGCCACCTAATCCAGCAAATGTTATTGTGTCAAAATTAACAAACCGAGATATTGTGTCATTTGAGAAAAAGCGTGTGCCCGTTGTGCCATCACCAACACCAACAGTTATGTTTGAATTTCGAGGTCCAAGGTTAAGGTTTCCAGTTGAACGAATATCGCCATTGGCAGATGTGCCTTCAAAGGTAAAATCATCCGTGTAGAAAAAGACATTCGCATTGCCAAAATCGATGCCAGCCTGATCAATTGTAAGGGCATTTCCATTTGGCGTGTAAAAGAAAACACTTAAGGCATCTGGCCCAACCGTATTGTGAATATCCATGTCACCATTTGAATAGAACGCATATTGTGCATTATCCATGCGCGCAAGTTCTGCATCAGAAAGAACGACATCCCCCGACGCGCCATCACCAAGGCCAAATGTGCGTCCTGCATTGTTTAAAAAGAAATCAAGCCTTCTGTACCCAGGTCCAGTAATATTCCCATCTATCACAAAATCGTCTGCAAGGAAATCAGTATTGCGTGTAACAATGCCGCCTTCACTACTAATGCTGATGGTTCCTGTACCTGCGTCAATGTCCAAGTCATTATCGGCGTCATCAAAATCAACATAGTTGTTAAAGTTTATACCGACTGCGGTAATCTCTTTATTCACCGTAATTGTACCGCCTGTGGCAGTTGCATCAAAACTACCTCCGAGTGTGATAGGTGCTGTTATATCTATGTTACCCGCGCCATCGCCACCCGCATTCAAAATAAGGTCGCCTGCCGCATTTGTGCTATCAATTGTATTATTCACATAGATATCATTATCCGCATCGAGTGTCAGGCTGGATGCACCTGTCCATGAAATAGCATCCTGAACCGTGATGTTTCCATCTTGTGTGCCACCGCCATTGGCGGTTGTGATAATTACATTATTATTACCATTAAGGGCCGTTTCCAACGTTCCAATATCAACATAGAAATCATCACTGCTTGGATTAACTGTACCTCCACCCCCAGGAACTGAATTTGCACCGCCATTTGTTAAGAAGACATTAGACGGATCAAGTAACCAACTTCCATAGAGATATCCATCGACAAGAGAGGCCGCATCAACTTGCGCTGTTTCACGAACATTCAGGCGTAACTTACCTGATGTTTCGACAAAACCACCATGACCACCATTTTGCCCGCCTTTAGCCTCAATACTCCCTGCAAAGACGGTTTGGTCATCGGCCCAAAGAATAACCTGACCACCATCACCAATATCTGTAGCATTGGCCTTGATAACTGCACTTTCCTCAATAACAGTTTTTGCATTATGAGCAATTGTTGCATCTTGTCCTTGCTTGCCGCCACCAATCAAAACCTGACCACCACCAAGCTTACCCGACGCATCAATTGTGCCTGAAACGTGTGTTGTCCCCTGGTGGGCAGAGAGCACAATCTTTCCGCCGACATTTGTCATCGAGTGTGCCTCAATAACGCCTGAATTATCGACAAGTGAGTCAACAAGTGTGCGTGCACGACCAGCCGTTAGTGCAATTGTTCCACCTTCGGCTGTAATACGACCAGAATTCCTGACCAGTTTTTTGGCCTCATCCTCAGTCACAGCAATGTTAATTAACCCATCACCCGCCAAGTCGAGCGTGAACGTATCAGCAGCAGCCAATTGAATCTTGCCAAGCTTAGCCTCAATTACACCATGGTTTTCGACATGAGGCGCCACAAGCGAAACGAGCCCTGCCTCTTTGGCGGTAATTGTCCCTTCATTGATAATTTTGGCATCAAGATTGCCTGCCTTATCAAAATCCATGCGTCCGTTCATGAACGCATCATTATCAATATCAGCTGATGTTGCCGTGAGTGCACCAACGTCAACTTGTGAGCCTGCACCAAAGACAACACCATTTGGGTTAACGAGCACGACATGCCCGTTGGCTGAAATCCGACCGTCAATCTGGGACGGCTTAACGTCATTGATGCGGTTAAGCGTAACGGATGTTTTTGAAGGTTGATAAAACTGCGTATGCTCGTCTGGGGCAATATCAAAACTACGCCAGTCAATAATAGCCTTATTGCTAGACTGATGTATGTTTGTTTTTTTATTAATTGTTTGAATTGTAGCGTTTCCAGCACTGACCACACCGCCCTGCGGACCAGCCAAAGCAGGGCCTGCCGTCATAAGAACCATGACAGCAGCAGAAGAACATAATAATTTTTGATACCCCTTCATGCCTTTAATTATAGGTAAAAAGAGTGAAAAAAACCTTAAATTATAAGGGTTTGAACATTATGAAAAGGTTATATAAGACTAGCTATATTTAATCTAAAAACTTACATTAATCTCAAATAACACCCGTGGACCATCCACCCCGCCCATAATAGGGTTATCAACGTCCTTCGTGAGAGGAAGGGCCGCTTGCAGAGAACCACTGACAGGAATGTCATAGAACTGAAAATAGGTCCCCACACCCGTAGATGAAGCCGAAATCGGTTTTTCACCACGATCATGGTTCCACACCTTCCCAATATCGTAAAACACAAAGGGCGTTGTATGAATAACATTTTCTTTCACATCCTTGCGATGAAAACGTATCTCGGCCGAGGCTGAGACACCACTATCTCCAGTAATCTCCGAAGGATCATAAGCACGCCCCATAGTCGCACCGCCATAGCCAAATTCAGCAACCGAAAGCAACGGGTGTGGTGCATATTGCGCATTTACTTGCCCCAGAAAATCAAAATAAGAGGAGAGACGTTGTAGACGTGCGGCCGTCATTTCCGCCTTAAAATAATCAACCCGCCCCTGAGCACGGGATAATGTCGGTGCACCGTTTTCACTACTACCAAATATCTCTAAACCCTTATGAAAACCGATTGTTGCCGCCGTTACATGGCCTTCGTCATCCTTCACATCATAACTTGCGTTTAATTTAATCGTGCGGGTTTTGTCATCTATGAGTTCCTCATCGAGAAACTCTGTCGCATTGTTACGCAAGCTAAAATCAACACCAATTTTTAAATTTTCTTTGCGGGAACGCACAATCGGATAACTCAAGCCAGTTTCAAACGTGTAACTATCGCTTTCAACCTCAAGTGGTGCAAGCGTATAGCCTGGATCGGAATTTGAATAGGAAAAGCTTGTCGTACTCGTTAATCCTGATGCATTTATTGGGACTGCATATGAAAGCGCACCATATTGTACCTCTTGTAGGGGTAGCGATGTTGTACCCTGTACAATCAAGCTATCAAAAGGGTTTAAAATACCGCCAATCCCATAACTTGCAATCAATTGGTGTGGGCCAACGAATTTTGACCCATGGTTATTATAACTCAATGCCCCCCATGGCTTTTTACGCTCGGGTTTGAGGATGATATCAACCTGCCCTGGTCGCGTTTGGTCACTTGCAGGGGCGAGCACACTTTGCATCGACACGCCCGCTCCTTCATTCAAAAGCAAAATATGACGTTCTAATGTTGGACCGTGCAACGCTTGATCTTTTTCAAGTCTTGCGACAGTTTCAGCAATCAAGCGTGATTTTTTAATTTTTGGTTCATTCGATTCAATAATAACTTGAGACACATGGCCTTCAATCACATGAATGCGCACATTTCCATCTGAGATCGTTTGCGCTGGAATAACGGCTTTAGAGAGAAAATATCCATTTTGGCGGTAAAAATTAGTAATACGGGATGTCAGATGATTCAAAACCGTAAAATCGACTTCACGGCCAATATATTCATCAATAATGACATTCATGTCACTTTTGTTAAAAACCGTTACACCCGAAATTGTGACATCCTTAAGAACAAATCCTGTTTGCTGTGCCTTTGGAATAGTTTCGTCTATTATTAGCATTTCAGGAGCAACAATCGTTTCGTCATTTTCAGGAGCAACAATGTTGAAACGTTCGTCAAATCTGGATGGGTCGGCCGAACCCGGCAAGGTTTGCGCGGACACACACGTTGAGGTTGTATAAAAATACAACAATAAAAAGGTGATGATTTTATTACGACGCATGCACATAACGTGAAAAAGGAAAGGCCAAAAAGGTTAGAACTCAGCGTTTTAGAACTGTAAGCTTACCATAAGTTTTAAAGGGCGAAAACTGCGTTTTAAATGCCTATAACACGCACTACACTAATAGTAGATTTTCCACGCGAATAAAATCTCCTGTACCTATTGTGCGTCAGCTGGGAAAAGTTCCCATCCACCGCCCAGGGCAGTGTAAAGAGAAACAAGCTTGATAAGCGATCGTGTCTCTGAAAGCACAAGCTCGTCTTCAGACGAACTCAACTCGCGTTCGGCATCTAATACCGCTAGATAATCTGCCTCACCCACGGAAAGCAATTCGCGCGCAAGAGAAACTGACTTGCGTCGGCTATTGACTGCCTCTTCCAGGCGTTGACGTGTTTCCAATTCCTGCCCATATTGCGAAAGTGTTCCCTCAGCATCCGCTAATGCCTCCAGTACTGTTTTCTCATACTGCGCGAGTGCAGCTTTATTTTCTGCCTTTTCAATGTCAATGCGTGCACGAATAGCCCCGCCTTCGAATACCGACCAGTCAAGAAACCCACCAAACGACCAAAACTCAGCCGCACTTGTAAACAAGTCACCAAAGCTGCGCGCTTGTGTCCCGATATCCCCTGTGAGGAAAAATTTAGGGAAAAGCTCAGATGTCTGAACACCTATATCGGCAACAGATGCCGCAAGTTCACGTTCGGCCATGCGTATATCTGGGCGACGTTGCAACAACTCTGAACGTAATCCCACTGGAACCAAATCAGGGGGTGTTGGAAGCGGCTTCACAATCATCATGTCTTCCAACAAGGCTTCGGGAGGTTTACCAAGCAAAACCGACAGTGCGTAAATGGACGTTTCAAGGTCAGCTTTTAAGTTCGGCACACGCGCCAAGGTCAACTGGTATTCACTCTTTGCACGTGAGACGTCAAATTCGCTAGCCTCACCGACTTGTGCGCGTGTCTCTATCAAGTCAAATGTCTGTTTTTGAAGATCGGCATTTTGTTCTGTAATGGCTATGCGCTTTTGCAGGCCGCGGGCTTCGTAATATGTACGTGTCACCTCTGACAAGGTTGAGAGCAAAACATCCTGATAATTTGCTATCGCACGTCCTACCCGCGCATCCGCAGCCTCATAAGCACGCCTATTTCCACCGAAGATATCCAATTCCCAAGAGGCATCAAACCCCGCCTGATAGAGGTTACGAATTTGGCCACCACCGTTATTGAAAGAACCACTGCCTTGTCTTGAACGACTCCCATCTGCCGTACCAGAAACTTCTGGAAAGAAAGGCGAGGTCGTTTCCCTGCGCGCTGCACGTGCGGCAAGAAGATTACTTTGCGCAATCTCGATATCTTTATTAGTAATGGCTGCTTGTTGAATATACTGGTTGAGAAGCGGATCTTCGAACATCTCCCACCATCGAAG
Source organism: Micavibrio sp. UBA2137 (assembly GCA_002328415.1). Taxonomy (GTDB): domain Bacteria; phylum Pseudomonadota; class Alphaproteobacteria; order Micavibrionales; family Micavibrionaceae; genus UBA2137. The sequence goes on from DCXL01000004.1 coordinate 892,240, forward strand.
ATTAATAGGGCTCGACGCGCTTACATCTTGCCCAAACGAAAACCATCCATCGAAAAGCGACATGCGCGGTTGCTCGTAATCAGGTCCAACAGAGCATGCAGATAATATCAGGACAGAGCAAAGGGCAAGCGTACGTCTCATGAGCTTGCCTCCTCAATTTGTTTATCTTGCTGTTCCAACTTACGACGTACATCTCCTGGCGAGCCTGTATTCCTAGCAAGAAGATCATAAGCCACAGGCACAACAAATAACGTAAAGAACGTTGCTGCAGTCACACCGAAAAGAATAACAATCCCGATTGCAATACGTGTCTCGGCACCCGCTCCGAAAGACAATATCAGTGGGATTGACCCAGCAACTGTTGTAATTCCCGTCATAATGATAGGACGTAAACGCGTATGAGATGCCTCACGCAGGGCCTTAGAAAATTCCACACCCTCATCTCTAAGTTGGTTTACAAATTCGACAATCAAAATCCCGTTTTTAGCCGCTAGACCAATCAACATAATTAAACCGATTTGTGTATAGACATTCAATGTATTGTCTGTCAGATAAAGACCTAGCAACGCGCCTGAGATTGCGAGTGGAACAGTCAGAATAATAACAAAGGGATGAATGTAGCTTTCAAATTGTGCTGCAAGAACAAGAAAGACCATGATGAGTCCAAGAGCAAAGATAAACATAAGCGATGACGTCGAGCTTTGGTAATCCAAGGACTCACCCTTGTAATCAATTTGAACATTTTCTGGTAAATGCTCACGCACCAATTCACGCAAAAAGCTCAAGGCTTCACCAAGTGTATAATCATCTGCAAGGCTAGCCTCGATTGTTATTGAACGGACGCGGTTATAACGGTTAAGCGTTCCTGAATCCGCGTATTCTTCAATTGTTACAAGGCTTGCCAAAGGCACAAGACGGCCAGTTGTTTCAGAACGTACATAGATATTTTGCATGTCGGTGGGCGTACGTTGCTCGCTCCGCTCCCCTTCCAAGATGACATCATATTCTTCACCATCCTCGATATAGGTTGTAATGCGACGCGACCCCATCATTGTCTCCAATGTCCGTCCAACTGTCTCGACACTGACCCCTAAATCACCCGCACGGTTTTTATCAATAATAAGCCTGAGCTGTGGCTTTGTTTCTTTATAGTCACTATCGATATCGGTAAGGCCCGGATTATTTTCATTTATCTTTTCCAACAGGATATCGCGCCAATCTGCAAGTTGCGCATAAGTGCCACCGCCTATAACAAACTGCACGGGTTTGCCAATGCCCCCGCCAAAGCCTTGACGCATCACAGGGAAGGCACGTACACCAGGCAAATCTGACATCTTGCCTGCAATTTCACCCATAATAGTAAAGCCAGAGCGGCGCTCAGCCCAATCACTCAGAACCGAAATGACAATGCCGTCATTAAAGCTTGCGATATTACCAAAGGATCGCGGTGCACGGACAAGAAGGCGCGTGATCTCCCCACTTTCAACATACGGCATGAGACGTTCTTCTATCTCCTCCATATATTCCTTCATATATTGATAGGAGGCGCCTTCTGGACCATTTACAAGTAAGAAAAATGCTCCTCTATCTTCCTTGGGGGCGTATTCAGAGGGAATGAGTTTAAAGAGCACAACACTGAGTGCTGCAAAGCCAACAAATATAATGAGCACCACAATGCGTAAAGCCAATGCCTTTTTCAGCAAGCGGTCGTATATCCGGCGGAAACGATCAAAGAAATCATCCACTTTTTGATGAAATGCTCCTTTTTCTGTTTTCTTTAAAAGCTTTGAAGCAAGCATTGGACAGAGTGTGACCGCAACAAATGTTGAAAAAACAACAGCAGCCGCCATTGTGATGGCAAACTCAGAAAAGAGACGACCCAAATCACCTGTCAAAAATGTAATTGGTAAGAATACGGAAACGAGCACAACTGTTGTCGCGATTACAGCAAAGCCAACTTGTCTCGTCCCGTAATAAGCAGCACGTAGAGGAGGCTCTCCCTCCTCGATGCGTCTGTAAATATTTTCCAAAACAACAATGGCATCATCCACCACCAAACCAATCGCCAATACAAGCGCGAGAAGTGTTAAGAGGTTGATTGAAAAGCCTAAAAAATAAAGCACAGAAAATGTCGCGATAAGTGACACAGGGACAGTTACCGCAGGAATAAGCATAGCTCGCACGCTACCAAGGAAAGTGTAGATAACGATAATAACCAAGAAAATTGCAATGGCGAGCGTTTTATAAACTTCTTTGATGGCGCTACTGATAAACACAGATGTGTCATAGGAATTAATAATCTCCATGCCTTCAGGCAAGTTAGGCTGAAGACGGTCAGCCATATCACCTGCAGCTTGCGCAACAGCAATCGTATTGGCCTTTGATTGTTTAATAATCCCTATTCCAATCATAGGCACACCATTCCCACGGAAGAAAGTGCGGTTTTCAACGGCGGCCTTTTCAATGCGCGCAACATCCCCCAAGCGCACCAAATAATCCCCTTCCCTTGAAATAACGAGTTTTTGGAAATCCTCTGGGCTTTGATAGATGCGCGCCATACGCGCCGTGAATTGTGTCTCTTGAGATTCCAGACTTCCTGCTGGCAACTCAATATTCTCACGTCTAAGTGCCGCTTCAATATCTGCAACTGTCAACCCGCGTGCAGCCATTTGGTTGCGGTCAAGCCAGACACGCATGCTATATTCCAATCCACCACCAATACGTACACGGGCCACACCTGGCAGTACAGAGAAGCGGTCCTCCAGATAGCGACGCGCATAATCAGTGAGTTCAAGCGTATCCATGCGGTCACTCACAAGATTAAGCCACAAAATAACATCATCACTGGAATCAGCTTTTTGAATATCAGGGGGATCGGCCTCTTCTGGCAAGTCATCTGCAATCCCCGAAACACGGTCACGCACATCATTTGCAGCGGCTTCAATATCTCTACTCACATCAAATTCAATGTTAATACGTGAGCGACCATCCTCTGATGTTGAGGAGATAAATTTAATACCTTCAACGCCCGATATCCTATCCTCAATCACCTCTGTAATCCGGGTTTCAACAATATTAGATGAAGCCCCTGGGTACACCGTGTCAACGGATACAACAGGCGGATCAATATCCGGGTATTCCCTTAAAGAGAGCCGCTCAAAAGAAACGACACCCACAACAATGAGCAGAAGCGAGAGAACCGAAGCAAAAACTGGACGCGTTACAGAGGTATCCGATAGGAACATTACTCGGCATCCTCAGTCATAGCTTCTTTTTCTTTCAAAAGCTCTTGAAGAGTTTCATCATTTTCCTCGCTTGCACGGATTTGAACCTCCATATTATCGCGTGCTTTGATCATACCGTGCGTCATAACCATCTCACCTGATTCCAACCCGGATAAGATCTCAACCTCACCAGGCTGACGTGCTCCTATTTTGACCTCGCGTTCCATGGCAATCGTTTTTCCGTCTTTATCTCCAACAACAAACACAAAGTTTTTCTCTTCACGCTTCAAAATGGCCTCCTCGGGAATAAGAAGCGCATCTCTTTGGTCTTTTAAAAGCGTGATGGTCATAAGAAGCCCTGGCTTGAGCAACGTATCTGGATTGGGCAAAATCGCGCGCACGCGAACTGTTCTGGTGACTGGATCAACGCGCGCATTAACCGTCTGGACCTCTCCCATAAACTCTTTATCCTTATAAGCATCGACCTTTCCGATGATAGGAAGGCCGGGTTTGAGCGCGGGCAAATAAATTGACGGCACATCAAAATCAACCTTTATGCGGCTCAAATCGTCTACAGTTGTAATGGTGTCACCAGGTTGAACAAGTGCACCAACGCTCACTTCTCTTAAGCCCAATATTCCTGCAAAAGGCGCCATGATTGTTAATTCTTCAATTCGTGATTCTATCGCCTCAACTTCTGATTCCGCCTCCTTTAGAACAGCCAGCCTTTGCTGTAAGGTCGCCTTGGAAAGCGCATTTGTTTGTTGCAAATCACGCGCACGGTTATAAGAGGAGCGCGCCTCGCTTAATCTGGCCTTGGCAGCATTCAAATTCGCTTGCTCCTCACTTTTATCAAGCGTAATCAGGAGCTGGCCTTTTTCGACAATCTGGCCATCTTCAAAATGGATAGCGCTGACTTTTTCAGTTGTATCGGCGGTGACAACCACTGTTTCATTGGCAAGAGCTGTTCCCAGCGCCTCAACACGGTCAGCAAATGCGGCCTCAACAACAGGCGTTGTAATAACTTGTAAGGGAGCGCCACCTCCACGTTTTTGTTGTGCAAATGCAAAAGACGAGCAGAGAATTAAAGAGGAGAAACACAGCGTTAACGTTAGTTTTATGAAGCCCATGACATTCCCCGAACATAATTTAAGATTTTTATCTTAATAACATATACTGCCAAAGCCTAAAAGCCAGTCTGTAGCATGCGTAAAAGAGAAATATTTCATTTCTTACAGCAACACTAGTCATTGAGTGCATGCAAAAGCTTGATATGCTCAGGCCCTATACCACAACATCCGCCAATAATTGTTGCACCACAAGCTGCCCACTTTTTTGCAAAACGCAAATAAACCTCTGGCGTAATTTCTTCCCTCATTTCGACTTTTCTTGAGCTATCGTTGGCCAGATATTGCTTTGGCTTTTTCGGAAAGGTATTTGCATAGACACCAAATGGGATAGATATATTCATATCGCTAATCACTTTAAGAGCCGCCTCCATCACCTCTGGCTGTGAACAATTAAACAGTAAGGCATTTACATTAGACGCAAGGGCTTCCTTGACCGCGTTTTGCACTGTTTCCCCTGACCTGAGACATGCTTCACCATCATGCAGCTCATCTGACAATGTATAGGCCAACCAGATTGGGAGATCTGTAGTCTTTAACATTTCACAAACGAAACTGGCCTCTTGTGTGCTGGCCATTGTTTCCGCTATCCAAAAATCCACTTTATCTTTTTGTCCTGCGATAAGGGGCGCGTATAAGTCTTTTGCTGTAGCGGCATCAAATAAATCAGGGCGATAAGACCCAAAAACGGGTGGCAAACATCCAGCGACCGCCACAGAATGAGGCGCATTATCTGCGACCTCACGTGCGATGTTTGTCGCCAGCTCTGTCAACTCCAGCGCTCTTTTATCGAATACGTCACGCCCGATATGAAAAGGGCATATAGCATAAGTATTTGTAATAAGAACCTCTGCACCAGCATCTACAAAATTTTGATGTGCTGTTCGCACACTCTCAGGTGACCCCATTAGGGCAAGCGCTGACCATTCAGGCTTCCGAAATGGCGCCCCCATAGCCTTGAGCTCGGCGCCCAACCCGCCATCCATAATTGTGATTTTATTACGCACTGTTGATACACCCTGATCAGAATTATTCAAAGTCACTATAAAGTGACACTTACGCCAAAGCGAGCCGAAACCAATCTCGTAACTAAATAAAAAATATTTTTACTGAGCACAGACTAAAATAAGCAGCGCAGCAAAGGCCATCATTAGCCCCGCAAGAGGACTTGCATCATCTTCTATATTTCTGAGCTTATAATAAATCATAAACCAAATTGGTGCCAAGCCAGTCACAACAGATACATAAGCCGGGTTAGGCGTTAAAATAATGGCCACGCACGCAAAGACCCATGAAACTGTATGGAAGAATGCAACACTTCCTGCGCTGATAAGAATCTTATCAGGAATAAATTGAGATCTATTTTGTGAGTAGTACAAGGGCAACGAAATCAAGAACATGAACACATTACATAAAAACACAAAATTCAAGGATATATCTAACAGCGAGCTCCCCTGTTCAAGCGCAATTTTACTTATGACTGACATAACTGAATACAAAACAGCAATGGGTATAACCGCCAGCAATGCCGCCCAGCCTGCATCATTCTTTCTAATAAACTGAATGCTGAACATAAAAATTATAAAAGAAACCAAAACGCCAAATGCGTTTATTGGATTATCTATTAAATATTGCCTTTGTCCTGCGTCCAGCATAAGCCAGAATCCAAACGTAAGCAGGATTGCTATTGGTTGATGGAGGCACGCAACACGCCCTGATTTTTTGCAGCTAGATTATATTGAGCCATCATGCAAACAACGCTGATTGCTGCTTCCAATATAACAACGAGATAATATTCAGGAATGGCAGGCCACTCCATAAAAGGCAGAAGTGGTAGCATTAAAATAGCCGCATAAAGAGAGCGAAAGGTATTTAAAGTAAAACCTTTCACTTTATACGTTTTGTTAATCTCCGATTGAACGCAATAAGCTAGGCCTGCTATCAGCGCAAATAAACCCCACAACATCTTTCAAACCTTGTTTAATTTTTAAGCTCCAAGCTAAAAGAAGCTTTTGCGCTTTGTCAATTCAACTAATGAATTTAAATAAGACAGTCGTATTGAAAGCGACAACGGTTACAGTTTGGCTCTAACTTTCATATCATCTATCGTTGCTCAAACTCAGTGCTTTATGTTTATTGCAAGAAGGCAACTTACTCCAACAACATCCCCCACAAAGTCTTCACCGCTCCTTCACGATTATGTCTTGCGTTATAAAATTTTGCGTGCGCGTCTTTATCCGCTTCTGGCTTCAATTCAATACCCCATAAAGGATTGATCTTTTGAGGTAAAAATGAGTACCGAATATCCGTAATCTGATAAGGGTTGTTCCTATCAAGTGCAATATATCCATTTGAAAACCAACGAAATCTTTCAATGTCTTTTCTCTGCTGAGAGCCTTCTTTGAGCCAAGGCAAATCCCTTTCAATTGAAAGCTTATTTATGTTTTCTCCCTCCCAAACGATTGATTTTCCAGGCCCTATTTTCACGGCATCTACGTAATATTTATCCTCTGTCGTTGTGATGATTTTCCAAATAAATATATTTGCTAAGCTGGGTTTGGCTTCAATATAAAGCACTTCCACATTGCGTTTCTCTGAAAGCTTTAGGACTTCACTTATGGCCTTTTGTTGTTGTGTGTAAGAAACACCAAAATATAAAAATGCCCATGTAATACCTAGAATGATATATTTACGCTGTTTTGTTAATATAGCAGCGAAGATCAATCCAATAAGAGGCACTGTTATCAATGGATCGATGATAGAAATGATACCCCAAGCAACGCGTTGATTTGAAAATGCCAAAATAGCAAAGTGCCGTAACTGGTTAAACTATCGAGCAAACCATGTGTCGCAATACCTAGCAAGCACCACAAAAAACTTTGTTTAAAAGTAACATTTAAGGCGCGCCCTAATAGAGGATGCAAAAAACCGCTACAAATTAAAGCACCCAATGGGATGAAAAAAAGTGAATGGGTAAAATGGCGGTGATATTCGATTGCGCGTAACGAGTCCTCAGAAGAGTGAATAAGAACATCCAGATCAGGCGCCATTCCGGCAAGTGCTCCAAAAAGAGCAGCCTTGGCCAAATCTTTCTTATGACCTTGCGTTTGAGCAAAAATTGCTCCAAAGGTGGCCTGCGTTAATGGATCCATAAGTGTCTTTTAACATTTTTTTTTGAAACTAAAAAACTAAATAGCCATATTTACATTTTACCAGTCATAACGGTGGCAGGATTCGAACCTGCGCATGGCGATACCAAAAACCGCTGCCTTACCGCTTGGCTACACCCCAATATAGTGTCAAATTTGAAAACAGAAAATACATAAAGGTTTAGACAATATCAAGTCTCAATATAAATTTTATTCTCATCAAAAACTAATCTGCTAGCAAAGAGCAAACACAAGAATTTTTTAACAATCCGCTTTCTTCAAAACTGCGCACTAACACGATTTAATGGCAGTGCTTGCAGTCAGTCGCTAACTGTTCTCCCTAATAAACACCCAATGATTTATAAATGCGTACAATGCTTTCTGCCTGATTGACCTCTGCTGAAAGAAGGGTAGATTCCGCAGAATTCAGGTTCCTTTGTGTATCCAGAAGGTCGATAAAGGATATCTCCCCCTCCTTAAATAAAGTCTGTGAAATATCTGTCGAGTTTTCGGAGGCAATATATGCATTTTCCAGTTCTATCCGCTGATCCCTGAGTTTAGCATGGTCATTCAATGCCGTTTCAACATCGACCACGGCTTCCAATACTGTTTTTCTGTAGAGCTCAAAGGCTTGTCTTTCTCTTGCCCGGGCAGCATCAATCCGCCCCTCAATTCTACCAAAATCCAATAAAGCAACCGCAGCACCAAGGGCAACATTCCAAACAGTTGCATTTGTTACAAAGCTGCCGTCGCTTACCCCGTAAAATCCACTAAGGGTAAAGGTAGGGAAAAGTTCTGCCGTAACGGACTCTGCCAAATTCGTATTTTCAGCAAGATTTGCAGAAGCTGCACGAATATCAGGTCTCAAAGTAATGACTTTTGCAGGGGCTAATAAAACAGGCTTTAAATCGACTCCCGGTATGCCGGCTTCGTTTTGTAACAAAGGATGCAACTCCTCAGGCAATACCCCAGTTAATATTGTCAGCCTTAGCCGGGCATTTTCCTGTTGGCGTTCAAATTCCGACAAAGAGGCTTTTGTGCTACTGACCAGCGCACGTGACCGTTCTACATCAAGCTTTGGCGAGGCGCCCAGCTCATACAAATTTGTAACCAGTTCCAGTGTCTTTTGCTGTGAGACAGTATTTTTCTCTGCTATGCGGTATTGGCTTTGTGCTTCCCTGAAATCTATATAGGTACGCGCAACTTCCGCAATCAGGCTGAGACTGACATCATGATAATATGCTTCTGCCTCGGCCAATCCAGCTCTTGACGCTTCAAAATTATTTCTGTTCTTACCAAAAATATCTATCTCATAAGACGCATCAAAGCCAGCATCATAAAATTCATCAATATGATCAGGTCCGTCAAAGCCCGTTTCCTGTCTGCCATACTCACCCGATGCATTCAGTTGAGGAAACAGGGATGATCTCGCAGAACGCTTTATACCACGCGCTTCTTCTATTCTTGCTTCGGCCGCCAGTCGGTCAGGGCTGCCTTGCAATGTTAAATCAACAAGTGCGTTGAGAGTGGGATCATTAAAATGACGCCACCAACCTTTCAAATCGGCAAGGTTGGTAATGGTTTCTGCCTCTCCATTCTCTACAGTCCAATAAGACGGCAGGCTAACCTCGTCAGAAGTAAGGCCGTCTCCGGAGCAGGCAGTTAAAAACAAAGCTGTAATGATGAATATCTTTTTCAACATGATGTCCTAGCTCTCTTGCACTGCCTCTGCATGTTTTCTGTTACCTGTAATTTTAAGTTCAAGTCCACGTAGCAGAACATAAAATACAGGAGTGAATATAAGACCAAAGAACGTCACACCCAGCATCCCTGAGAAAACAGCAACACCAATAGCCTGACGCATCTCTGCGCCCGCACCTTCACTTAAGGCAAGAGGGAGCACACCCATAATAAATGCGAATGAGGTCATAAGAATGGGGCGTAAACGCAATTTCGAGGCTTCAACAGCTGCATCTATAAGGCTATGCCCCTGATGCTCCAGTTCCCTTGCAAATTCTACAATCAGAATAGCGTTCTTACAGGCCAGACCTGCCAGAACAAACAGACTAATCTGCGTAAAGATATTATTATCCCCTCCCCAAAGATAAATGCCGATCATGGCCGAAAGAATACTCATCGGAACAATCATGATAACGGCCAGCGGCAAAGTCAGACTTTCATACTGCGCGGCCAATACAAGGAACACAAAAAAGATACATAAAGGGAAAATATAGATAGCCGTGTTACCCGCCAGAATTTGCTGGTAAGTCAATTCCGTCCATTCAAAATCGACTCCCTGAGGCAGAGTCTCTTCCAGAACCTCGGTAATGGCGTTTTGTGCCTCACCTGATGAATAGCCAGGTGCAGGACTACCGTTAAGGTCAGCGGCACGATATGAATTATATCTTGCGGCAACCTCGGGGCCAAATGTCTCTTCCACCTGAATCACAGAACCCAAAGGTATCATCTGACCGTCTTCATTACGTGTTTTCAGGCGCAAAATATCCTGTGGTTTTGACCTGAATTCCTTATCCGCCTGTGCCACCACCTGATAGGTACGTCCAAACTGATTGAAATCGTTCACGTAGAGTGATCCCAGATAGACCTGCATGGTCCTGAATACTTCATCTACAGGAATACCCAATTGGCGAGCACGGGTTCTGTCCAGATTTGCATAGAGTTGAGGGACATTTACATTATAGTTTGTATAGACATTTGATAATGCCGGATGCTGGTTGGCCTTTCCGACCACTTCTTTCATGATATTATCCAAGGCTCCATATCCAAGGTCAGCCCTGTCTTCCACTTGTAGCTTAAATCCGCCCGTTGTTCCCAAACCTTGAACAGGAGGAGGAGGGAAAATTGCTATAAAAGCCTTATCAATACCTGCAAATTTTTGTTGCAAACGTCCGGCAATGGCCGCCGCACTTAAATTCTCATCCGTACGTTCTTCAAAATCATCAAGCGGCACGAATACGATTCCGGCACTGCTTGAGTTTACGAAACCGTTAATGGAAAGTCCCGGGAATTGTACGGTGTTAGATACACCCTCTTCATTAATGGCAATCTCACCCATTTCTCTTATAACCTCTTCGGTGCGTTCCAAAGTGGCGCCCGGTGGCAAGACGGCAAAACTGATAAGATATTGTTTGTCCTGTGCCGGAACAAATCCGGGTGGGACAAGTTTAAAGCTAAAATAGGTCCCTACTACCAGAATAAGGAAGACCAGGAACATAAAGATTTTTCTTTTGGCAAATCCACCTACGGAACGGGAGTAACTATGCTGCCCTTTGTGAAAGCCTTTGTTAAAGATTCTAAAGAACCAGCCAAACGCAAAATCCATAAATTTTGTCAGTTTATCGCTTTGCGCCTCGCGTGGTTTCAATAGCAAAGCAGACATAGCCGGACTCAGTGTCAGGGAGTTTATTGTTGAAATAAACGTGGCGATCACAATGGTCAGGGCAAACTGTTTATAAAACATGCCCGTCAGGCCACTAATAAATGCAATGGGAATAAACACACCTGCAATCACAAGTGATGTCGCAATAATAGGACCGATCACCTCGCGCATGGCCTGAATGGTTGCAGCACGAGGGGGTTTTCCTTCCTCAATATTCCTCTCGACATTCTCAACCACAACAATGGCATCATCAACAACGATACCAACCGCCAGAATAAGACCGAAAAGGGAAAGAACGTTAATCGAAAACCCAAGAAGCAACATAATTGCAAACGTTCCGATGATAGAAACAGGCACAGCCAGCAGCGGGATAATTGAGGCACGCCATGTTTGTAGGAACACAATAACAACAAGTACAACAAGCAGCACGGCCTCAATTAGTGTATGAATAACCGCATCTATGGAGTGACGTACGAAAACAGTCGGATCATAAACAATTGTGTAATCTACATCTTCGGGAAAATTCTTTTTTAGCTCGGCCATTTTCTTGCGCACATTGGACGAAAGCTCAAGGGCATTTGCATCCGGTGCGGCAAATATAGGAATAGCAACCGCCTGTTCATTATTCAGCATAGAGCGCAACGAATAGGATTCTGCATCGAGTTCTGCGTGGGCAACGTCACTGAGGCGTGTAATAACATTGGCCTTATCCCGCTTGATAATTATATCTTCAAATTCCTCAGGAGTCGAAAGCCGGCCTTGTGTATTCACAGGCAACTGGAGTTCCGTTCCATCATCATATGGAGGGCCACCAATCACACCTGCGGCAACTTGTATATTCTGGCTTCTGATAGCATTAACAACTTCGCTTGCCGTCATATTTCTTTCGGCAATACGATCAGGATTAAGCCAGATACGCATGGCATAATCTCCTGAACCAAATAATCTGACTTGGCCCACTCCGGGAATTTTTGCCAATTCATCCTTAATATTCAGGGTCCCGTAATTACGCAGATAAAGCATGTCATAGCGTGAGTTAGGCGATGTCAGGTGCACAACCATTGTCAGGTCAGGTGAACTTTTTACAACTGTTACACCAAGGTTTCTTGTCACTTCCGGCAATCTTGGTAAAGCCTGGGAAACTCTGTTCTGAACCAGCTGCTGCGCAAGGTCTACATCCGTACCAATAGCAAAAGTAATGGTCATCGACAGGCGTCCATCAGCAGAAGCCAGTGAGTTAATATACAAAAGATTTTCTACCCCACTGATTTGTTCTTCCAGAGGGGTTGCCACCGTTTCGGCAATGGTCGCAGGGTTCGCCCCGGGAAAGCTTGCGCTGACCTGGATAGACGGTGGCGTAACTTCCGGATATTCAGAGATCGGAAGCTGGAACATGGCGATCGCCCCAAGCAGGAAAATGACGAAAGATAAAACTCCCGCGAAAATAGGCCGGTCAATAAACTGGTTGGAAAGCAGCATATATTACCCGCCTTCTACTTCAGAATTATCCATGGCCCTTTTAGGAGTAACGGGCATTCCCGGACGTATACGCACTACGCCCTCAGTAATCACTTCATCGCCTATATTAAGGCCTGAAAGAACCACACGTTGACCATCAACACTTTCTCCTACTTTAATCTCGCGGTAAGTAGCTTTACCATCTTCTATAATATAAACAAACTTCCTGTCCTGATCCGTCCCAATAGCACGTTCGGAAACAAGAATACTTTCCTTTCTTGACGGACTGCCCATCAGGACCTGAACAGACATACCGGGTAAAAGTATTTGCTCATTATTATTAAATAAAGCACGCGCGCGCACCGTGCCCGAACCCGGATCAATACGGTTATCAAAGCTATCGACATAACCCTGATAGTCTTTTTCACTTCCAGAGATTTCTACAAGGACAGGAACCTGCCCAGCTTCAGCACCTGTGGTTTGTACAGTTGACAGGTAGGTGTTTTCATCAATTTCAAAATCAACATAGAGTTGATCATTCGCAACAATTGATGTCAGCAAGGGTGCAGAAGATCCACTTTCAACAAGATTACCTTCCGTGATTTCAGCCCGGCTGATTTTTCCAGATATAGGGGCTTTCACATAAGCATAATCCAAATCAATTTCTGCGTTTGCCACCGCTGCCTTTGCGCCTTTAACCAGGGCCGCCGCTGCTTCACGGTTACTCACTCTTTCATCAAGCATACTTCTAGCAATAGCATCTGTTTCAATAAGTTTTCTTGCCCTTTGATACTCTTTTTCTGCCAAATTCGCGTTTGCAGCGGCCGTGTTCAGAGCAGCTTTTGCCTCATTAAGATTGGCTTCATACGGACGTGGATCAATGACCATTAACACATCACCCCTTTCAACCTGCTGTCCGTCTTTGAATCGTATTTCCGTGATAACCCCGCTAACCTGTGGTCGGATTTCGGCTCGGTCCACCGCAACAACCATTCCTGAAAAGTTTTTCCAGATTTCTACATCAGATTTATTCATGACAACAGTTTCAACAGGCATAGCCTGCCCCGCAGACTGAGCCCCCGATGCGGAAGCTTCCCCATTATCGTTACTCATAAAATAAAATACCGTGACTAAAAGAATAACGGCCAAAAGAATAAAAATTGTCGGCTTGGCGACTGATCTCATAATCGTACCCCCACGTTGTTCCTAAGCTCTTAATTTTTCTGAGCCGTAATGTTGTTGACTGACCCCGATTAAATCAAACAGGGCCTTTTCCAGATTTTCCTCAAGATATTTAAGGTCGTTCTTTATACGCGCCATGATGAGTTGCCCGACAATAAAAGCAAAAATTTCATCGGCTTTGGCTTGTGTGTCTGTATTTTTGTCAATAATACCCGCCTCAACAAGGTCTTGCAGTGTTCTCTGGTAATAAACAGTTTTCTGAGAACATATATCAGTGACCTTATGGGCTATACCCTCATCCTGTGCAGCCAATTCAGAGCCCAGAGTTGCAAATGGACATCCACATACACGGCCCAGTTGCGCGGACACTTCCTTTTGCTGCTGCGTGATGAATTTTACCATCTTTCTGAAACGCTCAAGTGGCGGCGTATCAGCCGAAAACATTTCTTCATACTCGGCAATGTGCTGCTGCACGCAATCATCCATAGTTTCCAGTGCTAAGTGTGCCTTGGATGGAAAATAGTGATAAAAACTGCCTTTCTGGACACCTGCTTTCTTACAGATATCATCGACACTGACAGCGTTATAGCTCTCCAGCCATATCAGCTCGAGAGCTGTTTCAATCAATTTCTCACGATTATTGGTTGGTTTTCGTCCCATATCGCTACCTTTCTTCTGCTAAGTAACAATATTTGACCGACCAGTCAACTACTAAAAATACGAATGCAGTTGTTTACAAAAAGATATATGAAACCTTAAACTTTGAATTTCAATATAAACGTTACATAGGGTGGATTAAAGACTGAATGGCAGTGCTTGCAGTCTGTCGCTAACTACTCTCAAATGAAAAATTTAAAGGTATTATGGAAATGGCTGGGGTGGCAGGATTCGAACCTGCGCATGGCGATACCAAAAACCGCTGCCTTACCGCTTGGCTACACCCCAATACCGATAGAGATTTGAAAACTAGACAAATTATAATAGAAAAGCAACCCTCAAATTATCAAATTTTAGCTATTTCAACGTGAGTAAAATAGCCCCTCTTGGGCCCCTTGTAACAATATAGGGTTTTTTAACATCGAGCCTCTTATCTACTAGGCTAAAAGCTATGTTTAACCGATTTCTTAAAATTTTTGAAACTAACCCCATATTAATCAGTATGTTTATATTTTTGGCATTTATAATGATTTTCTCAACTCCTGCAGAGATTAATTCCTTAATGGGAACGATTTCTTGATGTTTTATGACCATCTCACTTTCAAGCTTAGCTCTTCCTCTAAACATTTTAACTATTTCTGCTCTTAAAATTCCCTCCACCAGCCTTTCTATTTCATCGGCGGGCACACGCTGTAGAAATTTTGTACTTCCTTCTTTATTTTGCAAAATATTTTGGGAAATATAGTAGCGATATTCCTTTTTACTTTTTTTGCTAAAACTCGGTGAAAAAGCTGTTCCATCTGAGTCGAATATGAGACCCTTAAGCAGGAAAACACGATCTACATCAGATGTTTGATGCACCCTATTTCCTTCCAAGACAGCCTGGACTGAATTCCAAACTTCTTGCGAAACTATACTTTTGTGCGCTCCCTTATATAGCTTCCCTTTATGTTTCGTTTTTCCTACGTAAATTGGGTTTCTCAACATCGTATATAGCGAATTTCTTGAAAAGAAATTTTTTGCGTTGGGGCGTCTCTTAATTGGTCGACGTTGTATGTCTAATTTCTTTAAATGATTTCGCAAGATATCTACACTTCTAAGCTCTAAGTATTTCTTAAATATGAACTTGACGACATTTGCTTCCTGAGGATTGATAACTAAAGTCTTATTTTCAACATTATATCCAAATGGAACGCCTCCTCCTGTCCAGAGCCCTTTTTTCTTACTGGCGGCAATTTTGTCTCTAACCCTCTCGCTCGATAACTCACGCTCAAACTGCGCAAAAGACAGTAAAACGTTGAGTGTTAAGCGGCCCATAGATGTCGTTGTGTTAAAATTCTGTGTTACGCTGATAAACGTCACACTATGATCATCTAAAATTTTTATGAGTTTGGAAAAATCGATTAATGATCTAGTTAGACGATCGATCTTGTATACAACGATAGTATCTACAAGGCCATCTTTACAATCCTGAAGCAGCTCTTGAAGGCTTGGCCTGTTTAAGTTTCCACCGCTATATCCGCCGTCGCTGTAACTTTTCTCGTTTAGTGTCCAGCCAAGCGTTTTTTGACTCTCTATATAGGCTTTGCATGCTTCCAATTGCGCATCGAGACTATTAAAATCTTGCTCCAAGCCGTGGTTGGTAGATTTCCTCGTATAAATTGCGCACCTTAGCTGTGATTGCTTCTTATCGTTCATAGAAGCATACACGCTCTTTACAGAGTATAAGTCCAGTAGAGTTTCGCTAATTCTTTGAGAAAGAATTTAGAGCAATTTTATGAGTCACATCATTACGTATATTTAAATACTAGTGAATTAAATTGCCTAGCCATATTGTTAGTTTCAAAATCAAAAAAAGCCGTGCTTTTAGCACGGCTTTAGTTAGGGAGCTCTAATATGCAGATTGACGCAAGTTATAGGTATTTTCGGCTTCAGTTTTCATACGTTCACCTTTTCTAACTAAATTTTCACCTTTTTTAACTTTAGACTTTCCTTTTGAAATTAAGTCTTCACCGTCATCAATATCCTCATTGCCGTCTTTGATAATTTTCTTGCCTTTAACGATCAGCTTTTCGCCATCAGACCATTGTTCGCCTAATTTTTGAACTTCCGAGCCTTGACCTTCTAAACGTTCACCAAATGACTGATCTTGCGAGGTTCCACAAGCTGTCAGCATAAAAGTGGAAAGCGTTAAAATCATAAAGTATTTAAGTTTCATAATAATCTCCATTATCCGTTATAGTTAAATTGTTCTTGGTGTTTTGGCTTCACAGAATCAGCATAAGCACGCTTCCATTCATACAAATCAATAACACCATCTCTTTTAACATTAACCTTATTAAAAGGCTGTCCCAAAAAGTCTAGAGGCGTCAAACCATCTGCATCTTTATCAAATTTGCTCAAGTTTGAGGTTTTCAAAAACTGTTCTTCAGAAACATTTGTCTTTTTGGGTGTTCCATCTGCAGCATATTCGACAATTTCAATTGTCTTTCTTGTCATAGGCGTAAACGCTAATATACCAACACGCTTCATTTCAATGTTATCAATAACCTGATTTCCATCAGTATCAAACATTTTGAATAAACGCTCTCCTACCTCTGCGTGTGTCAAAGAGCCGTCACCATTTAAGTCGAACTCCATAAAATTAATCACTGTCTTATTCGGCTTTTCTTGCGGTGAGACCTCGAATCTAACTGTAGCTTTGCTAGCTCCATCTTCACTCTCCAACAACTTTTCAGCGCGAAACTGTAAATCGTCTCCTGAAGGATAATTTTGCTCTTGGGCAACAGCAATGCTTCCATAAAACGTAATAGTTGTTGCCATTAAAGTTAAAAATAATTTTTTCATCTCTATCTCCTTTGAAGTTAGCTTTAGGTTATTAATAATGGATAGGTAAGACAAACGAATAATATTAATGGTTTGATTGAGTTTTACTCATGCTTTATTATCTACATTATGGATATAACACTCATAAAAACCTTCTTGGAAGTAGTAAATACAGGTAATTTTGTGACGGCATCAGAAAGGCTTTTTGTGTCGCAATCAGCGGTCAGCCTGCGCATCAAGTCATTAGAAGAAAATCTTGGACTACCAGTTTTTATAAGAAATAAATCTGGTGTTACCCTTACTCCTGCTGGCACACAGTTTTTGAGATACGCACAAACACTTCTGCAGCTTTGGGAAGAGGCAAAACAACAAGTTGCCGTTCCTGAAGGATATAAGGACATTTTGGTTGTAGCTGGCGAATATGGCTTGTGGAGTAGGCTATTGATACGATGGCTACCACTTATGGAAGAAGAGATGCATGATGTTGCTTTTCGTGCTGAGGTTGCACGTCCAGACAGATTAACTAGGCAAATGGTTGAGGGTTCTGTTGATATTGCTGTGCTTTACACGCCTCAAATTCGTCCCAATCTTCACGTTGAAAAATTGTTTGAAGATGAAATAGTTTTGGTGACCACAGATCCGAACAATAATGGTCTGGATCAAAGTTACATTTATGTGGATTGGGGTGAAGAGTTTGGGGCATTTCATGCTACACATTTCCCAGAATATAAACACCCTCGAACTACATTCGATATTGGGCCCATCACTGTTAATTATTTACTTAATAAGGGAGGCAGTGCATTTCTTCCTAAAAGACTAGTAGACCCTCTTTTGGATGCTGGTCATGTGTATTTAGTTAAAGATTTCCCACAATTTAGCCTACCCGTTCACGTTGTATGGAGAGATCAAATTAAGATAGAGCTTATAACAACCGCTATTAACACTTTAAAACTAACAGTTGAAAAATCTCTGTCGGGTAAGTTGCCACCGCCATACTGGCAGTAGAGTTAAGAAAATAAACTCTACTCCTGTTATTTTACTTTAGAAAACATTTTTTATACGGCGATAAGCTGACCAGTTGCCAAAAGTGTGGCTGCATCCAGATTAGTCACATCAGAAACTTGAGCAACTGTTTCAAAATTTACTCCATTTGCAAGGCCATCTGTATCTACCTGAATAAAGGAATCTGTGCCATCATCTGTAATCTGGACAAAGTCTCCAATGACACCTGTAAATCCAGACAGCAATCCACTTATATCAATGCTGTCGCCCTCAATGGATGATAAATCGATAATTTCATCAACATTAACGGTCGCATCCGCTGAATCAATGACAAAAAGGTCACGCCCAGTGCCGCCATAGAGCTGGTCAAGGCCTGCGCCACCAGACAGGACATCGTCGAACGGGTCTGTAAAGGTCAAACCACCATTCATAATAGCCACATGATCTTGAATTTCACCTTGCGTTAACGCCGCATTATAAACGGCCACATCAGAGATTGTGCCGTTAAAATAATGCCCAGTCGTGCCATCAGCACCATCATGGTAATACGCACCACCATCTGAAAAGCCGATCCCGATATCGCCACCATGGCTGTTTAACGGGCCATCAATGATACCAATGCCAACCAACGCGCCATCAAGATATCCTGAAATTGTGCCCCCTGTTGCATCCAAAACAAAGGCTGCGTGGTAGGTTGTGCCAACATCAATCGTCGTATTAATTGTAAATGGTCCCCAAATTGCGCCATTACCATCGCGTGCGTTGAAGTACAAATCACCATCCTCAATGTAAATAGCAATCGCATTAACCGTTCCGCCTTCTTCATAGATGACACTGCGTCCAGTAGTATCTGCAGCGTTAAATACGATCTCTATTGTGCGTTGGGAAACGGCTGAAGTATTAATTTGTGTATTATCTGCAACTTGTACGCGGTCATTTACGCCGTCAAAATAGGCTGCATTATCATCTGTTGTGTAGAGTCCACCAGCCTGAAGTACGACACCATTTTCATACGTGCCGTCGACAGGGTTACCAATAGACCCCTTATTATCCAGAACCGTGCCAGATGTTTCGTCAAACTGCCAATAGGCGACAGGCCCCGCGCTCAAAATTGCACTACTTAATGTACCTGCATTACCCGATGCAGCCGCAATTTGCTGTCCATCGGCATAAAGAATATCGTTTCCATCACCACCTGTGAGTGTGTTGTTCCCAATACCACCATAAATGACATCATTGCCTTCGCCGCCGTGTCCTTCATCATTCCCTGAGGAAAGATGAAGCTCATCGTTACCTGCACCACCATTCAGAACATCGTCACCGTCATTATAAGATGTATTACTTCCTCCGCTGACAAGAGTGTTATAGCGTGTCTCAAGTGTTGCCGCATCCAATGCATTATTGTGAATGGCAACGTCAGAGATACGACCGTCAAAGTAGTGCCCATAGCCAGTGGCTGCACCGTCATGAAAGTATGTGGCATTATTCATACCACCAATGCCAATTTGCCCACTGTGTGAACTTAGAATTGTAAGAGCTGAACCACTGCCAAATTCCGAACCATTAAGATACCCGCCGACATAGCCTGTGTCCGTGTTCATAACAAGCGCGATGTGATATGTCTCACCTGAGTTTATGGCTGTACTGATGTCAAACGGTCCCCATGTTGTACCAGAACCATCACGCACATTCACATGAAGCTGGCCTTCATCAATATAAATAACCATGGCATTTGTGCCGCCACCTTCTTCAAATAGAACCTGACGTCCTGCGGTTGTATCGGCATTAAAGACCATCTCGATTGTGCGCTCGGTCACATCGCTTAGATTAATTGCCGCGCTGTTTGGAACAGAAATGTAGTCATTGACACCGTCAAATTCAGCTGAGAATGAGCCACCACTAAATAAAGCGTCCTGTCCAAGTGCTACGCCCCCAATATACGTGCTATTCAGCCCCGATGTATTTCCAAGGTTGGTGGATGTCGTCCCAGAAAGCTCG
Source organism: Micavibrio sp. UBA2137 (assembly GCA_002328415.1). Taxonomy (GTDB): domain Bacteria; phylum Pseudomonadota; class Alphaproteobacteria; order Micavibrionales; family Micavibrionaceae; genus UBA2137. The sequence goes on from DCXL01000004.1 coordinate 912,263, forward strand.
TTGAGTTTAAGATAGAGAACAGGATCATCCGTTAAAATACGGCCTTCAAATGTTTCAGCCGTTGGGATAATTGTATTATAGGCGTAAAGGAAATCATCACCATCACCCCCATTAAGCGTATCACCGCCATCCCCACCATATAAGCGATCGTTCCCTGCGTCACCGTTTAAAACATCATCGCCATCTTGGCCTTCAAGAATATCATCATCAGCTTCGCCATGAAGTGTGTCATTACCTGCACCTCCAATTAGTCTGTCAGTACCATTGCCACCAAATATGGCATCATCGCCTTCTTCACCATAGAAGCGGTCACTACCCTCATCACCGTAAAGCGTATCGTTGCCTTCGCCACCGTTAAGGATATCATTGCCGTTACCCCCACGTAGCGTATCTTCACCTCCCCAGCCATAAATAACGTCTTGGTCATCACCACCATCGGCAAAATCATTTTCTGCTCCGCCATAAATACGGTCGTTACCCGCATCACCGTAAAGGCTGTCTGCGCCGGCCTCGCCATAAATGCGATCGTTACCTTCACCGCCATAGATCGTGTCTGCGCCATCACCTCCATAAAGGTAATCATTACCGGCATCGCCATGAAGCACATCATCACCGAAATCACCACGAAGGCGGTCATTACCATCGCCCCCATAAAGGATATCGTTTCCGTAGCCACCCCATAGATTATCGTCGCCAAAATCACCATGAAGCTCGTCATCACCAAATTTGCCTAGCAAATTGTCGTTGCCTTCACCACCGCGCAGGGTGTCATTTCCAGTGTTACCGTATATTTTATCGTTGCCTGCAAGGCCGTGAATTTCATTTCCCAAAGAATTAGCAAACATTTTGTTATCACCAGTCGTTCCTTCGATGACAGGAGGGGCAATGCCAAGCTCATCAGAAATATCTGTGTCCGAGTATTCGCCTTGATCAAGTATAATTTTTGATGCTGTAACATCGGCACCTTTGTTAGTCCCAAAGCTTGTTAAATCAACAGGCGTATCATTCAGAGCCACGTTGGAAATTTCGACACTACGACCAAGCTCTACACCGCTATTTGGAAAGTAAAAACGTAAAGCGCTATGATTAAAATCATCTGTTTCAAGTGTAAATGAAAGCGTACTACTGCCTAGAGACACGTAACCCTGATGGATTTTCGAACCACCATAGTAAACGATAATTTTGGGCGCCTCCGCAACAAACTGCCCTGTGATGTCAAAATTAAGAGTAAATTGTGCCATGTTCTCCTCTTCTTCAAGAATATCAGAGAAAGGTAAAGTTTATCTTAAATTTACTAAGTGAAAAGTTGTGCTGATTTATTTCAGATAAAGTCCCAAAATTGAGTATAATTTCGATAACACACATTATCACCGATAACTGAATTAATTATTCAACAATAAGGCTTCCATTGGCAATCATTGTCTGAATATCAAGACCTGTGGTATTTTGAATTTGCGTCACCGCTGTCCATGAACTTGATGTTCCAGAGCCATCTTCATCTACATTAATACGCGTATAACTACTACCTGCATTGAACTGTACAAAGTCGAGGATATTGTCGCCGTTTGCAGAACTGTAGTTAATGACATCTGAGATGTCGATGATGTTATTACCGTTGCTCCAATCCATGATGTAGTCACGGCTACCATCAAGATCACCCGCATAGAATGCGAAAGTGTCATTGCCGCTATGACCATAGAGATTATCCAAGTCTGTTCCACCATTCAGCAGATCATTACCGTCACCACCATAGAGCTTATCATTGCCTTCACCGCCATAGAGCTCGTCATTGCCTTGGTTACCCTCTAAGAAGTCCCAACCATCTTCCCCATAAACTACGTCATCGCCATAATTACCTTTTAGGTTATCTACGCCTGTTCCGCCATAGAGAGTATCGTTATCATTGTCGCCATAAAGGTAATCATCCCCATCCCGACCATAAAGAATATCGTCACCGTTTCCGCCTGCTAGATTATCTCGGAAGTCTCCTATTCCTCCATCTAAAATATCATTGCCATCATCGCCATAGAGTGTGTCTTTGTCGTCTCCGCCATCAAGGTAATCATCACCATTATTACCTCTGAGTTGGTCTTCCCCATCTTCCCCATAAAGATTATCATTACCGTCACCACCGTAAAGCCAGTCATATCCTGTGCCGCCGTATATAATATCGACCCCCGAATTACCTTCTATAGTGTCTACGCCTTCACCACCCTCAATCCAATCATCACCATCGCCGCCGTAGATGTCATCATTACCATCTTCACCGTAAAGATAGTCATTACCAGCCCCAATAAATCCCGCTAGACTATTTGCATCATCGCCGTAAATGTAGTCGTCACCTGTTCCGCCATAAATAAAGTCATCGCCTTGGTCACCTCTTAGAACGTCCGATAAGTTACCGCCATAGATAGAGTCGCCCCCTTCTTCGCCATAAATGTAATCGTTACCATCTTCCCCATAGAGACTATCCTTTCCAAGGCCGCCATAAATTCTATCCTTCATAGCACCACCATAAATGGTATCTGAGCCACCATAACCGTAAAGGAAATCTTCTTGGTCATTGCCGTAGATATAATCCCACTCATCAGATCCATAAATGGAGTCAACGCCAGCAGTGCCTAATAGAGCAAAATTAAACTGACTTGTGGTTAGGTTTGAATAGTGAATGCCTTTAACAAGAACAGAGTTATTGGCATCGACCGTTATTAAGGCATCATCTCCAGCGTCCGCAATTGTTAAATCATTAATATCGGTTACTGCACTCACACTTGCAAAATTGAGGCGCTCGCCATCAGAAATATTAAAGTCATGGACAATGTCATGCCCAAAGTCATTTGAGAGAACACCAGGCCCAAAATTATAGTAATCGCGTTCATTGTCTTTGCCGCCATAAAGGTTATCATCATCATCGCTTCCAATAAGAACATCAGCCCCTACGCCACCATAAAGACGATCATTGCCCATTCCTCCATAAAGCACATCATTACCTTCATCGCCAAAAGCAACATCGTTATCATGGCTTGCACTTAAGTAATCATCACCTGCACCCCCATAAAGGCGGTCGTCTCCAGCTCTTCCATAAAGAACATCGTCATCATTGCCTCCATAAAAGAGGTCGCCATAATTGGAGCCAAGTACGGTATCTGAACCATCTCCTCCTTCATATGAAACGCCACTTGTATTCGAGAAGAAATACTCCGTATCATCCTCAACAGTACCTTGGATAAAAGAGGGTAGTGAATTAGGATCGATAGTATATTGATGTAGCTGGTCAAACGTATAAAACCTGCCATCAGAAAACGTTACTCCATCAAAATAAGATTGTGTAACGGTTTTAGCTAAAATATTTGAGCTTAAGTCAAATATTGTAAAATTTGTGCCCGACAAACTATAAGTAAGGTCGGCAACTTGAAGGTTGTTTACCTGAATAGAGTTAATTCCAAGATCATCATAAATGTAACTATACTCATTAGGAGCTATAATATAGGTATCATTCCCATCTTCTCCACGTAGATTGTTACTCCCTATCCCACCAATAAGTGTATCGTCGCCAGCACCCCCAAACAAAGTATCGTTGCCCGCATTACCGTAGAGTGTGTCATTACCTTCATCGCCATGAATTTCATCATCAAAGGCCGAGCCAAAAGCGACATCATCCCCGCTTAAAAGATCTGCTCTTACACGGATGTGATGTTGTGACACGTCATAAGTATCATTTCCTAGCGTGTTAATTGGCGTATATGCTGTACGAGCAGCTGACAACTCTTCAATCAGATAAAAGTTTCCATCAAAGCTAATACCGCTGAAACTATCTACACCAACTATTTGAAATAGATCATTGTAAATAATATTCGGGTTTTGAGAAGGATAACCTCCAGCCAAAACAAGATTACCTTCTGCATTTTCATACAAGCCATAAGTCAACGATGTGCCATCAAAATTTGTAAAATTAAGCGTATTTGTGCCTGAAGCATCCTCTATGTGTACATAGATATTGTCACTTGTCGGCGCGGAATAGTTTTGTGGGTCAAGAACAAAAGGATTTACGATATCGATGTTATAGGCATCGTCACCTTTGGTATCAACAGCATCTATAAATGCAACATTATAAGTGTCATCACCGCCATTATCGACAATTTTACTTAACCCATCATAGTCCGTGATGTGGTCTGAATTCACACCTGTGATATAGCTATCATCACCCTGACCGCCTGCATATGTGTTATTGCCGACACGCCCTATGAACAGGTCCCGACCGTTGGATCCTATGAAATTATCGTTCCCTGTGCCGCCGTCTAATCGATTAGAGTATGTGTAATATTCACCATCTATGGTTTCATTGGTTGTCTGCCCTAAATCAGCTCCACCTGTTAAAGTATCGTCTCCACTTCCACCATAGAGTCTATTAATTGCGCCCTCACCTTCAATCGTGTCACTGCCAGCGCCTCCATAAACAGTTTCACCGTAGATAGTGTCATCACCTGCCCCTCCATAGATTTCATCAAGGCCAGTGCCGCCGCTTATGATATCGTCCCCCGCACCACCATAAATTGTGTCATCACCAATTGTCCCCGCATAGTTGTTGTTTCCTCCATACAAAGTTACAACAGTCTCGTCCTCAAAATAGGGATTTGGGCTGTACCAGCTATTACCGACAGTAGTTTCATAGAATGTGGTGTAAGCTGTTGAGGTTACAGCAGTATCTGTATAGACAACATGTTCGCGATCATTGCTGAAGGCGACTGTTATACCATTATTTGTGACGAAATTATCTAATGTCAGTGAACCATGACTTCCAAAATTTAGAACAAGGTCAACATATTCATAAAAGACATCATCAATGCCATCATTGTTATTATCAACGCCATAAGTGTCAACAATACTGTATGTGTAACCTGAAAGATCATCGCGTGTCAGACCTTCCCAGATAGTCACGCCGCCATATCTACCAGAATAAATTGTGTCATTCCCACCCGTATAGATGTAATTGATACTACTTGCATTTTGATGGGCGTAACCCGAACCACTTGAAAGCACATGGATAAAATCATTTCCAGTTCCTGAAATGAACTTGGTTCCGTCTAAATCGTAAACTGTGTCGCCTTGATGCGAACCCCAGAATTCTCTATTACCATCATTGTCATGATAAACTGATTGCATAACGCCGTTCGTTGAAATGGAGACAACGTCACCATCACTCGTTACAAAGTCAAAGGTAGCCGCGTTTGCTGCACTGCTGTGATCGAATTTCACAATGCCATTGAAGTCAACGGCATTGCCATTTGTATCAATACTCCCAAAATTAACATTGCCTGCACTTGACTCAGATGTCAGTAAGGTCACCTTTCCAGAATAAGTTTCGAAATTTTCTAAGGTAACAAAGTCAGGTGCATTCTCTATCCATGCGTGGTCTGAAGTACCGTCTGTTTTGAGAAAACTTTTGTCTGCAAAATGGACGTTATCATTACCATTCAGAGCATTAACTCTATCTATAGGAAAAATAGAATTTGGGCTAAGTGGTGAGTAAAATGTCACCCTGTCATTTTGATTGCTCAATATCAAATGCTCTATTAGGCCTAATTCTTCTTCTAAGCCTATATATTGAGAAGAAGAATCATCCCATCCTCTTACGGTAAAGCTAGAGAGATTGCGAACTGAAAGCCCATAAGTAAAGTTGAGAGTTGAATAATTGAGTGTATCGTAGCCATCTTGATAGTCATTTCCGTAAACATCGGCTTTACCACCATAGAACTTATCACCTTCTAAGCCACTGGCCGTACCAAAGCCAAAGAATGTGTCATCATTGTTTCCGCCATAAAGAACATCCTTGCCGCCCTTACCTTGCAGAATATCATTTCCGTTTCCGCCAAAAAGGATATCATCACCCGCTCCCCCAGTCAGTGAATCCGTCCCATCTTGCCCTAATAGAAAGTAATCATTATCACCTGTTGAAATATTGCCACCTGTCTGCTTAGCAATGACAAGGGTTGGACCAGCATATGTTGCATCGGCAACATGACTTGACCCGACATTGTCTGATACAACAAAGGCCGCGCGTTGAATAACATTCGTAGAACGATCGCCCCAAAGGTTCTCCATACTATCGCGTATATCATTTTCGATACCAGTTTCTTCAAGTAGATCACCAACCAAAGAAGCACGCGCAATCATTGGGGGCAATGAGTTAATGCCCGCCTCTTGCCAACGTGCATCAGAAAAGTTAATGGAAAGAATATTATCTGTATCTAAATAATCGAAAATACCATTTATAGCTGTGCCAAAATCATCTTGCTCAACCTTATTTAGCGCAAGTGTACCCGCAAACTGAATAAAAGATTTTGAGATATTTTCTATGTTTTTATCGTCAAGCAAAACAGACGACACATTCTGCGCCTGCAAGGCCTCTCCAAGCACATTTGCATCGTGATAGAAGGCACGAATACCCGTATCACCGAAGGGTGTCACGCCATCGTCAATAGCAGAGTAAGCTAATGTCTGCCTAAGTATTTGCGAGTATTTACCATCTGTTTGATATTGTCCTGCAACGTCGCTGTTTGTTGCAAAGCCGATTTGACTCGCAAAACTATCATCAAATGTGACTGGCCAAAAATACTGAGCTGAATGCTCCCAATCTGTTGCCAAAGAAGTATTATTATTGCCACCTACCTCTGCAAAATAACGCATTGTCATAAGTGCCATATCGTGACGCTCTAGAGTGCCAACGTCAGATATGATACTAACATTTAGCCCTAAACCATGATTTTCCACACCTGAAGAAGGAGACCAAGGTGTTAGGCCCAAGAATTCTCCTGATATACGATGACCAGAAATATTGGCCAAATCACTTAATTCTTGAGGTGTGTCGTTGCCATAAATCAAATTTTTCAGATTGCTGTTATAAACTTCTTGAGAGAGAACATCATAGTTGGGATCAGAAAGATAGCTATCTAATTGCGCCTGAGTAACGCGAACCCCTAATGAGTCTTGTAGAGTAATTAAATTTCTTAAATCAATTTTATAGTCAATAGACTCTTGATAAGTATTTTCCGCTGCCGCCTCAAAATCCATGCTATCAAAAACAAGAGCATTTTGATGATAGATTTGTCCAACATAACCTGCTAGGCCACCCCCTAAAGAATGACCTGTTAAAGATATATCAGCATTGAAATAGCTACCTGCGCCTGCAACGCTTTGAAAAAACTCAATGGCCATTTCACCCTGTGAAGTGTTTGTAAAGCCTCCGCCCAAAGGCCAGCCATTTAAGACATCGCTACCGCCATCATCAAAACTAGTTCCACGATAAGATATGACAGTATCGATTACATTCCCTTGATTGTCTTTGATATCGTATGCAATCCCATAAAATCCTGCGTTAAAACCCTCAGATCCTTCTTGAATATCACTTTCAAAAGTTATGATAGCCTTACCAAGAGATTGATTTATACTTTCTCCATTAGCATCAACATCAAGTTGAATTCCTGCACCATAACCTCGGTTATAAGAATCCATCGATAAAATAGCGTTCATTAACGTATTATTGATTGGCATTATTAGGGCCTTCCGTTGAAAATGCGCCGGAGCTAAGGCTATTAGCAGTTCTGTTTTCAGCTTTACTTGTACCAAACCTTTGACCATCTAACCTCTGATTGTAATAATCATTCAACCAAGGTAGCAGTTCTTTAATTGTTTGAGTTACAGGCTCATCTACAAGTTCAATTGTTATAGTTTGAATTTTGACGCTTTCGCCGAACTTCTCCGAAAGATTGTCAATATCTACAGCCTCAACAGATGTCGGGTTATCTATATCCTTAAATGTTACAAACCGCGGATAAGCCTCACGTGGTAATTCAGCCTTTGAGCCAATAGGAAGGCTGTTGTAAAAATTAACACCTTCAATTGTGCTTTCAGGGCCAGCATACGGAAAACTTTTATACAGCTCTCTAAACGCATCCCAACTTACAAGCCCAAATAGATATTGGTTATTACCTAAATCTATAACGACTGCCTCCCCGCGCACTTTCGCAGGGCTAGTAGCGTTTGGTAAATCAATTTTTATTTTGCTGTCTGAGTCAGTTATTTCACGAACAACTTCACCAGTTTTTATACCTTCTGGCGTGTCAACAGTCACAGTCATTTTATAATGCCAGTCACCTGACACATATAAATCACTCATCGCAAATGCCGTTGCTGACATCGCAATGACCGCAATGAATATCAGAAGCTTTTTCATGGAACTCCCCACAATGTAAATTTGATTACATTAGTTACACCACACTTCTGAGAAAGAGTCGAATCATAGCGCCAAAGCTATGCACAACACGAATGATAACGTGCATTACGGAAATATTTATTTTTTTGAAAAAAGTGTTCTTGTATTAAAGTTATAGTTGTTAAATAGCAAACTCATTTATCTCATGAATAAAATATTGAATAAGGAAATTGAGACTGGGGTAAGATTTGAACCTACGAACTTCAGCCGAAAACTATCCGCAAGATGTAGATACACCAAACTGCATCAAAAAACACTTCAATACACTCAAAAACACCGACGAACGGGGCCTCTGTGAATTTCAATATTTTGAATTCTCGTGCGGGCATTTTCCATGCTATACCATATCTTGTAATAAATAACGGTATACACGCAGTAAACACAAGATATGAAAAATAAATAGTATGGCATTTTATTGGGTCAATATTGGCAAAACATACAAAGAGGTCGAGAAGCACGGATTTTTGTGGGCCCCCGCATATAATATAAATAAAAAAGGCAATAAAACACTTCCTGCAGGATGGAAGCACGTTCCCGAAGTTAAAAAGGGGGATATTATATTCTGCAATCTAGGAAATAATATCCAATATATCGCTGAAGCAAACAAAGATGCCTACCCCTGCACAAGACCCACAAACAGAGAATATGATGAATGGAAGGATGAGGGTTACAAAATAGAAGTATCTATTACAAATCTTGCCACCCCAACACCTGCAACTAAACTTTCAGAAGAATTCATTGAGCTTTATAACAGCCATACGAGTCCTAAGCTATTTAACTCAAATGGCAAAATAACGGAGAACTATCTTTACCACCTCGATAATACAGCAGGCGTATTTTTACTAAGTCACGTAAATGGCTTTAATCCAAATATAAGAGATAGTGATATTGATTTGGAAAATGAAAGGGGCAAGCGGCTTTCATATGTTGAGAAAAAGCAGTATAGGCTGCACAAGATATATGAAGGGAGAATAAACACTCAAAAAGTAAAAGATAAATTAGGGCACTCATGCACCGCTTGTAATTTAAAGTTTACAGATATTTATGGTGAGCTAGGTGAAAACTTTATTGAAGCACACCATTTAGTTCCTTATTCACAATTAAAAGAAGGCCAAGAACGAGAAATCAATATCGAACAAGATTTTGTAGTTTTGTGTGCCAATTGCCATCGCATGATCCACCGTATGGATGATGTAAGTGATCTAGAAGGTTTGAGAAGAATCATTAAATGCTCTAATCAATAAAGCCAATCCCTTCAAAGTAAGCGATCAAAATAGTCTTTATATTAGCTTTTAGCCTTGCAGGAGCAGTATATTCTTCTCGTCGTCTTTGATCAAAATCAAATGGCGTTGAATCATTAGAAAAGTCATCACTTCTATCTCTTTTAACAAGTAAAACCTGGTCATCCTTTTTTCTATTCTGTGCGTAACCTAGCTCGAATGAAACATTGCTATTAGGATACGATTTAGATTCAGACTCAGAACCTGAATTGCAAACATTGGTGATATCGAATACACAGTACAAACTTCTATCTATGTTTTTCTGAATGCTTTCCACTATATTTGCCGACCCATCAGAAACACGGGTGGATTCCACTATTTCAATCTCATAGCGAGGACTCCTGCTATTAATTTCAACTACAGCCTCTTCTATACCTTCTTTAATATGACTCCTAGAAGGGTTGTAATCACTTTGCCAACTATAAAAGATCCAAGGTTTATAACCAGAAGGCAAATTTGATTTTTCAAAATAAAATTCATTTTCTACTAAATCAATGTTTACTAATTTAAAAAGACCTGACCCTTCAATATAAAAAAATATCTTATCATTTAATTGATAGTCTTTGTACCAGCTCGATTTCTCAATCAATTCTCTATCCGTTAAACAATAAGCTCTATAACCAGCTTTCAACATACTTTTTTTTACAAGCTCAAGAGTAACTGGCGTTCGGGACAACTCTTCAACATCAAAAACTGCTCCTGGCGTATACCAACATTTAATTTTAGATATGGCCATTATTTAACTTTCCTTTTATCTTTAATTTTTTTATGTATTTCTTTTTTTAAAAGCTTCGCAAATAAACCATATACCCACTAATAAAATTGGAACGCCTATAATCATGGCCGATGTCCCTATACCTACGAGTATAAAAAGCACCCCAAGCCCAATTTTACCAATTTTTGTCTTCTCTAGAGGTTTAAGAGGGTGAGCATTTGATGGATTAAGTGCCTCCATCTTTTCATGCTTATAAATACGCCATCCTCTATAAGTTAGATAAATACCTAGAGGTATCATGGGGATAGCAATTCCGACGCCAGTGGTTGCAAGCCCTGCGCCTCCGACCACAAGACCAAAAAGCAATACACCTATTCCAATTAATAAACTTACCATCTAATACAAATCCTTTTGAAATCCGACAAAAGCATCGCTGATTTTGGTGACACCTCCGAGCTCTTTTGCGGCATCCGCAACCGCCTGATATTTGAGCTCTAATAAATGCGGCAGCTTATCACGATCAAGTTCTCCCACACCCTCTTGTACATATTGGGTTAGAACAAATTCTATAAAACCCTGCAAACGATCATCATAATGCGATAGAATTATATCCTTGCGCGCCTCCACGCGTTCTCGGCGCGAAATCGGCCCCAGCTTGAATGCGATATAGGCAAGCACATCATAAAGATCGCTTTGTTCGGCATTAATCATCATACCAATTTCGGCAAGTTGCTCTGAGCCATACCCTTTCTCACTGAGGCTTTCCAGCAACGCTTTCCTTGTTTCTGGCACGCCCCAAATCTTGCGCAACTCATCCTCATCATTAAAAAAGACAGGCAATTCACCAAACAGTCTCTGCACAAATTCCGCTGCGGACATTGGTTTACCATCGGGGCTATAAAACATTGTTGCAGACATATGCTGTATGGTGCGCTCTTTCCCATCGGCAAGCTTTACCACAATTTTTTCTGGTCTAGGTTCTGGCTCGGGACCACCTGTCGTATCCCCCCCATTTTCACCCTCACCTTCTTCATCGTCATCACCCTTGGGTGGTTTTGTTTGAACGGGGGTCGGATCTACCGGCTCGCCATCCCATTCGGGATCATTAAAATGCTCATAGGCCTTCACAAAATCGAAGATGGTAAAATAATCCTTATTTTCAAAAAGCCGCGTTCCCCGCCCAACAATTTGCTTGAATTCAATCATGGAATTCACGGGACGCATTAAAACAATATTACGCACCTCTGGCGCATCAACACCTGTAGAGAGTTTTTGTGATGTTGTTAGAATTGTTGGAATTGTCTTTTCATTATCCTGAAAGAGCTCGAGGAAGCGTTCGCCCTCTGAACCGTCATTGGCTGTCACGCGAACGCAATAATCAGGATGCGTACTTTTCTTTATCTGGTTAATGTAATTACGCACAGCAGCGGCATGGTCCTGCGTAGCACAAAACACAATCGTTTTTTCATTCTGGTTAATCGCTGACATAAAGGTTTTAACACGAAATTTTTCGCGTTCATCAATCACGATTTTCTTATTGAAATCACCCTCTGTGTAACGCTTGCCTTCCTCAATCTCACCGCGCTCGACATCATCATCACTGGTATAAACATATTCATCAATGGTCGAGGCAATCTGGCGCACCTTAAATGGTGTCAAAAACCCATCATTAATTCCCTCTTTAAGGGAATAGCTGTACACAGGATTTCCAAAATAGGCGTAGGTATCTACATTGTCCTTACGCTTTGGAGTTGCGGTCAGACCGAGCTGTACCGCTGGTGCAAAATGTTCCAAAATCTGACGCCAGTTACTTTCATCATTTGCGCCGCCGCGATGACATTCATCAATGATAATGAAATCAAAAAAGTCTGATGGATATTCCCCAAAATAGGGTGCTGGATCGCCGTTCTCATCCGTGCCACTCATAAATGTTTGGAAGATGGTAAAGAAAATACTCGCATTTTTTGGCACGCGACCTGTTTTTTTAATTTCGCTGGGTTTGATCCGTGCACGCGCATCCTCGCTAAAGGCGGCAAATGAATTATAGGCCTGATTGGCCAAAATATTGCGGTCAGCCAAAAACAAAATCCGTGGACGGCGCGACGGCGCGCGGCTGATATTCCATTTGGAGTGGAATAATTTCCATGCCAGTTGAAAGGCAATCCCTGTCTTCCCTGTTCCTGTGGCAAGTGTCAGAAGGATACGGTCCTTACCATGCGCTACCGCCTCCAGCGTTTTCGTAATTGCATTATGTTGGTAATAGCGTGGTTGCCACTTCCCGCCGCCTGTTTCAAAGGGGATGGCTCCAAAACGCTCCCGCCATTCATTCACATCGCCAAAGGTGAGGTTCCAAAGCTCCTCTGGTGTGGGGTAACGATCAATATATGTTTCCTCCCCCGTTTGCATATCAATTTGATAAATACGCAACCCATTGGTGGAAAATGCATAACGTGCCGAGAGCATAGTGGCATAGCGTTTGGCCTGCTGCACGCCTTCTGTATCGCTCTTATCACGAGCCTTGGCCTCAACAACACCCAGCTTGTGCCCTTTATAAATCAGTACATAATCGGCAATATCCTGTTTGGCCCGTTGTCCCGCCCCCTGCAAACGTCCCAGCGTAATCACCTCGCGCCCGACACGGCTGTTCTCTACCACGCCCCAGCCCGCAGCCTTAATGGCGGGGTCAATCAGCTCTGCGCGGGTTTCTGCCTCGTTCATGCAACGGCCTCCGTCTGAACCTCATCCGCCGTCTCAGCGGTCAATTCACCACTAAACGCTTTTTGAAGAAGTGATTGTTTGAGTTCGTTGAGAGAAGTGAGTTTTTGTTTATACACCAATGAAAGCTTTTCTGACCAAAGCTGTCCTTGTCTTAATTTTTCAAGAAAAACTTTTTGCTCATTTAAAGAAGGATAATTGAATTTTATCTTTTTTACATCTCGAATATTAATTTGCATTAGAGCGGCGCCGTATGTACCTGCTTCGATTTGATCTCGCACAGGCTTGGCTATAAATGCGTAATATCCAAATTCCTGAAGAATTTTCTTATCATCAAATCGAATTGGCACAATACCGCGAGTAACATTAGCACCTTTTAATTCATTTGCTGCAAAAGATACATCACCTGTACTGCCTCGAACACATAAGAGTAGGTCATTACCATGCAAAGTAGTTCTTTGGTATGATTGGGCTTTTAAAGGATCAATTAACTTTAACCCTTCTGTTGTGATAACTCTCTTGCCTAAATCAGTAGGCCTAACAACAGGCAAGCCTCCAGTATATTCTTGTCCTGGCTGAACAATACCATATGAGAGCGAGCAATCATCTTTTACCAAATTAACCAATTCGTCGCTATCCCACCCTTCACCTTTTCGGGTAAAGATAGTATTGAGATAGCTTTCGAAGAGTTCGCGGGCAAAGGCGAGGTTCTTTTCCGTATTGCCGATGGCTTTGTCAATCCCCGCAAACGCCTCATCCAATATCGCCACAATCCGCTTTTGTTCGGGGAGTGAAGGTAATGGGAAACTAATTGTTTTTAGTTTTTGCTGATTGAGCTTCGGAACAGTTAGGCCAGTTATGAAAGGAGAGAGATCCGTTGCCTCAATATAATACAACAACCATTTATCTATCAGCATGTTTCGCTTAGGACGCAAGACATGAGCATGGTTGTTCACCCATGTCTTCCCTTCAATTGGAAAAGCTGTTTTATCACCAACACCCCATTTTGCACCGTCCTCGCCGACTAACACTAACGGTTCGTTGAAAAGATATCCTTCAACATGATCTAAAACTCCAGTGGCCCCATAATAAGGATATGGACCAGCAACACGTTTACTTTTAGTGATGGGCTTACGTAGCTTATCAAGAATATCACACGTTTGCTCTATAGTAGCGTTTTCCCAAATCACAGCATCCCCCGAATATTCTCTAGGATGTCTGCACTTTCGGAGTCGAGTGCCACGATTTCTGCAATAATATCCTCGGGATCACGCAGTGGCGCTTCTTCGGGCGCGTTCGGGTTTTTAACCGAGAGGTCGAAGCTGTCTTGGTCAATGTCCTTAACGCTCACGCCCCATGATTTTTCACTGTCTTTGAAATCCTTTTGTAGCCCAACGAACTCTTCCAAATCCCTATCATTCAGCGGGTTGGTTTTGCCCATATTGCGGCCCGGGTCAAGCTGGTAGTACCAGATATTGCGTGTTGCGGATCCCTTTTCAAAAAACAGCACCACGGTTTTAACCCCCGCGCCAATAAATGTCCCGCTGGGGCAGTCCAGTACCGTATGAAGGTTGCAGCTTTCTAGCAATTCCTGACGTAGGGCCTTGGACGCGTTATCGGAATTGGACAGAAACGTGTTTTTAATAACAATCGCCGCGCGACCACCAGCCTTAAGGCTTTTGATAAAATGTTGCAGGAACAGAAATGCGGTTTCACTGGTTTTAATCGGGAAGTTTTGCTGCACCTCCGCACGTTCCTTCCCACCGAAGGGGGGATTGGCAAGGATAATGTCAAAACGATCCTTTTCTTGGATGTCATTGATATTTTCCGCCAGTGTATTGGTATGCACAATATTGGGCGTATCAATACCGTGCAAAATCATGTTCATAATTGCAATGACATAGGCGAGGCTTTTCTTTTCCTTCCCATAGAAGGTTTTGGTTTGCAGGGTTTCAAGCTCGCTTGTTGTGAGATCCTTCTGCCGCATGTAGTCATAGGCCTCACACAGGAACCCTGCAGAGCCGACCGCGCCATCATAAATACGTTCTCCGATTTTCGGGGCAAGCACGTCAATCATCGCACGGACAAGGGGGCGCGGTGTGTAATATTCCCCGCCATTACGCCCCGCATTGCCCATATTTTTGATTTTGACCTCATAAAGGTGGGACAGCTCATGCTTTTCCTTTTGCGATTTAAAGCGCAATTCATCCAAGAAATCCAAAGCATCCCGCAAGGAATAGCCGCTTTGAAACTTGTTTTTAATCTCGCCAAAAATCTCCCCGATTTTATATTCAATTGTGTCGGGATTTGCGGCACGTTGTTTAAAGCCTCTTAAATACGGGAAGAGCTGATTATCAACAAATTCAATCAGGTCATCACCAATCAGTGCCGCATCCCTGTCGGGTGAGCCATCAACGTTTTTAGGCGCGGCCCATGCCGACCAGCGGAATTTTTCCTCTATGATGAAGTCGTAAGGCTTGCCAGTAAGCTGCGCCTCAATACTGCGCTCTTGCTCAAGGTCGTCCAGATATTTCAGAAAAAGTAGCCAGGATGTCTGTTCCGTGTAATCAAGCTCGCTGGCGCAACCCGCCTCTTTCCTAAGAACATCGTCAATATTCTTAAATATTTGCTCAAACATCGCATCTCTTTCTTTTAAAACGTCAGAAAGAGTATAACAATAAAGCCTTTCGTGGCAATATGGTTAACGTTTTATCATAATGTGTAAATTTCAATAATAGAGGTTATCGCTCAGCATATTGAAAACTACTGAATACTAAATATAAATATTTCGTTTTAATTTTCATAAACCCTAATAAATACATGCTTTTAAAGGCTACAATCAAGTACCAGTTGATAAACCTAGCAGTAATCTATATTAATTTCTTAGTTAAGATAATAATTTCTCAAACTTTATAATTTTTTAGATATGAATAGAATAAGAAAAAGCATTACTGTTCGTTTTTTTTCTATTGAAGCTAGTGAAAGTTTTTTTGATGACTTTATTATAAATTTTCTAGCTAATAGGGATAACTCTAATAGCTCTAGAATATTTAATTTAAAAACTAAAAAACATCTAATAAAGCTTGGTGAAGAACATATTCTTAAAGAGAATAAAGCATATTCGGTTAGCGTTGTTAGGGAAAGAAATACTTGGCAGACTAAAGCTACTAGTGATGGGCAGATAACCGGAATTTCTTTAAACCAAGGTATAATTGGTGATCCTTATTATTTCTTTGTAGTTCCTGATAAGAAAATACTTTTAGCTCTTACATCTGGTCCCATCCAAACTTTAAGAAGTGTTGGAAAGTCTATGTTGGAGCAATTACAGAGTAGTAGATCAGAAAAGATCAGGCTAAGCTTGATACCTAAAGAGCAAGACTTTGTCTCTCTTGAAAAATTATCTGAGAAGGGAAGCCTTAATTTTAAAATTAACCCTTCATCTTTTTCAGACATATCTTCAGATGCACCTCAGTTAATCAGAGATTTAAGCTCTAACCCCTACATAGAGAATAGTGCGCAAAAATTGACCTTAAATTTAGATTTTGAAGATGCAGCTGATCAACTTTTATCGAGAGATCATATCATGGAGATAATAGATTATCTGTCAGATCATGAAGGGTGTGAAATGTTGCGGGTTAAGTGGCATGACGAAGAAGGTAACGCTAACCAATTAGACTTCGTAAACGCCTTTTTTAATTATAGAACTGAAATCACCACAAGGCACACGTTTATTGAAGAAAGCGTCTCTGTAGAAATTTTAAAAGAGGCGTTTGCGACATATTTAGATAATTAGAATTAAGTTAACAATTCGATTACCTCTTTTTTAGTAATAGGGTGTATGTTTTCTAATTTTCCAGAATTGTATAATTGAAGCAGATTACTTGAAGTTGTAATATTTTCACTGTGTACTAACTTTTCATGAATTTCTTTTGCAGCTTCTCTCGACAGCCCTAAATTTATTAAGTTGATCATGCGATCATCACAAGCGCCAACTTCAATATACGAATGTAATTTGACATTAGATACATCTAATTTTTTAGAGCTCAATACGCTATTTAATAGGGTTTGATAACACTTTAAGGCATTAGATAAACGAAATCTAATGTCATTATTAATTACCTCCATAACATTTCTTACAGATTTATTAATACTATTTGGATTTATACCTGATTCTTTAGCATACTGACGATCCCATTGAATTTGTGTGACAATAATATCTTTTAGGCTCTCACCTTTTATCCATTTTTTTGTGACAGAGCATATATATTTTGATGAATATTCTTTTGTGGGAACATAGACACCAGCTTCTTGGAGTTTAGTACACACTTTAAGTAACTTCTCATATAAATTGGCAGATTGTGGGTGAGGTAAAGTCCACTCTTCTATATTTGGTTGACTACTGAGAAACAAAAATAATTTATTTTGCTGTATATAACCCACTGTGGGATTTGCCTCTAAGGTGAACGTGGCAACTTTTAGGTTCTCATGAGCAACTTGAACGCTCCTCGCAAGCAAGTTTTTCTCACTGTTATTAATAGTTAGCTCAGGCGCATTGATCGTATTTTCAAACCTATCATTTCCAAATTCTTTAATTAATTTGTTAGCTATTGTGTATAGTCGATACTGGTCTCTTTCATTATGATTATAGGTTCCTCCTAGTGCGTCTAAAACAAGTTTGAACTCCTCGTTTATAGTTTTATAATAAGTGGGGATTTTTTCTTCCTCGTTACTATTGTCTTCAAAGTAATCTTGGAAATGCCAATTATCAGGATCAATCAGGAAAATATTTCCGGAAAAATGACTAAGCATTCTACCTGCTCGACCTGTAATATTGTTGATTTTTACATCCTCTAAACGCTCAGGGCTGGCGTATTGTACCGGCTGTATAGGGTTGCTCAGAAATAAGTTTTTTGCAGGTAGATTGACACCTTCTGCAAGTGTGCTCGTGCATGCGATGAACTTAATGCGGTTATCTTTTACAAGATTTTCGATCATTACTCGAACAGAACTAGGAAGAGGACCATAATGAAAAGCTACCTCCTTTCTTAGATTTTTTGCTAAGGAAAAATCTTTATGGATAAATTCCTCAATATAGCTAGCAGCTTCCTCCAAACGATCATCAATTTCTTTGCTATCAGTGATTAGAGCAGAAATTTGATCAGCAAAGTCTTCACAATGGTTGGTTTTATTTCGGTAAATGATATTAGTTTCATTTTTACCCAATCTATAAACAATCTTTGCAAGTTTTGCTTTTGATCCAGTAAAGTCTTTTGCCACATTTATAGTATTTGTTGAATTATATCTTGAAATAATCAACTCTCTATTTTTAGCAACTACAGACATGACTATTTTAGCCACTGGGGAATTACTTGTGATTTCTTTCTCAAATTCTGTGCCAGAAAATATAGAGGAAAATGAATCCTGATAGCTTGGAGAAGGCATGCTTACGATAATCTGAGGTAAACTTCCCTCCATAATTTTTTCTATAGTAAGATGAAGTAAGGTTCCTCTACTTTTATCTGAAATATTTTGTGCTTCATCGATAAATAAATAATCAAAATAAATGTCACCCCTAAGAAGTACTTCGTGAAGCCTTTCTTGTGTCATAACAAAAAGCGTTTTATCTCGGAATTTCCCCTCTTTAGGTACTGTACAAATTTCTATTTCACTCTGATAATCTCTCTCTTTTATAAGTTCATAAATTTTTCCGGCTACTTCAGAAATCAAAGCTCTGGTAGGAACAATAATAGCAGCAAAAGCTCCATCACTTCTTGTGACTTTATGTATCAAATAGTTAAGAATTATGTGTGTTTTACCAGCTGAAGTGGGAGCGGCTGTTACAACATCTCTATCTGAGATTAAATCTGTCCATAAAGAAAGTTGAAAATCCGTTAGAGGAAAGTCAAGTTCGTCGATTGTATTTAGAGTCTCTCTAAATTCTGCCTGTGCTTCTAAATGTATATTGTACTGAAAGTTAATATTGGGATATCGCTTATTTAGTAAATAAATATTTGGAAAATTCCCAGTATCTATAAACATACTACGTGCAACAGGGACGATGTCTGGATAGTTCTTTGCGCACACATCCAATAACATGGAAAGTAATATCCTTCCTTCGTTTTGGAATTCTTTGTCTTCAGATGAGTATAATACTTGAGCTGAAGTTAGAAGTTTTTTAACTTCTGTTCTACTAAGCTCTCTACCTGAAGAGATTAGATCTGACACATAGGCACTAAAAAGAGAATTGCTAGTTGTCTTATAACCTTCACTGCTCACAATTTGTTTTGCAAGTTTCTCTGAGAATTTAGTCATTCTTCTATTCCCATATACTCGATAAATTCTTTTTCTAATTCATCTATGCAAGAAAAAGGCAACATTAGAAGCGATACTTCATCAATGCTAAGTTGAATACTCTCAGTTTTTGAGAAAAAATCTGCAATGTAATCACCGGCTAATAAAATATAATTATTCATAAATTCTTGTTCAGATGTCGCCTGAGATATAAGTTCAGCCTCAGTGAATCCAATAAAACAGGGAGAGTGAATTAGCTCTGAAACATTTTTGTTTGAAAAAGGGTTTAATAGAGCAAGAAGCTCCGTTTCAAGTTCGTCATCAATATCTGGGAAATCCATATAACTGTCTAATAAATCAAATTCCTTAGCATATGCATCTTTAGCTTTTTTCATGGAATCAGCCGCATCTTTTGCGGCTGGTTTAAATTTTTTATGAAGTTTGGCTTCGCCTAAGTACAATTTAAATTTTCCATTTTCAAATTGACCGTGTACTGCATCTGCACCATATACAGGCATTTTAGGAGAGGTTTTCAGGGAAACTTTACTCAGTATCTTGGGCGCCTGAAAATAAACATCTAAAAGAGCAAAAAGTATTAATTCTCCTAGTTCACCTTTCGCAGTGTGTTTACTTAATTTTCTGATAGCCTTTTTGAATAATTCTTCAGCAGAATTCGAATTCTTAACTCCTAATTTTTTTTCAACTTCTGAGCAGCTAAATACAAAATTGGCAATCAGACCATCTCTAACTACTTCAAAAAATTTACTGTGAGAACTTTTGCCGTCTTCTATAGGTAAATACACTATAAGAGTTCTAACCACACGACCGTCATGTAGCTGAAAAGGCATTGAAATTTCTTTCAATACACCTTTAATTTCTTCGGCATTTTTTAACTGTGGCTGAAGTCGGTTGACCACTTTGAATTTCCCCTCATAGTTTGCCTGTCGGGCAAAAATAATATTAATTAATTAATTAACTGCATTGATATAGCTTAATAGCTCAAACCATGTTTTTGCAATTAAGAATTTACTTAAATTCTCAGCTACATTTAATTTAGCACCAACTCACTTCCCATTGTTATTAAACTTGATACCAAATCACTAAAGAGCTAACATTTTGATGTGAATGCAATTTTGCATTCTCCGGGGCTTTAGAACCCTGCACTAAGCGGCTGATATCGCCGTTACGATGTCGCCTTTCGGTCCTCTTATGACCGGGAGGCGGCGATGTATGTCCAAGCCTCGCGGCCAAAGATCGTCGCGGTTGTCTTAGTGCAACTTCTAAACTCCCGGTCACCAAGAGAAATCTTGGTGACTTTTGAGTTAGGAGTAGAAATGGACAATAAAATTCTAGGTGCCTTAGGCGAAAATATAATTATAAGTGAATTATTATATCGAGGTTGGATTCCTCAAAATCTAAACTCTATCGTAGATAACTCTCCGAACGTGGACATTGTTGCCATTAAAGACACAACAAAAATTAATTTCCAGATCAAAACCGCAAAATTATCACAACCTGATGTTCGTGTTGGCCATGGTAAAAAGAAACAGTATTTAAACGCGAAAGTGGGACCTAAAGCGGATTTCTTGATAATGGTTAGATTTGAAAACCCAAAAAATTATGATGTTTACATTGTTCCTATTGAAGTTGCCGAAAAGGAAATAAAACGTTGCTACGATCTTTGGTTAGAAAGACCTAAATTAGATGGAAAAGTGAGATCAGAAAAGTTTCCCGCCCATATATACTTTCATTATAATAAGAATCGCCCCGACGAAAGTGACTACACTACAAAATGGTCTCAATATTTAAATGCTTGGAACCTTATAGAACCTGATTTGCAAGTCGATTCGACAGACTAGTATTCATACGATATTATTTAATTAGTTAGGATTGTCTGACAACGTTCAGATACAGATTCTTGCTCGGAAACAAGCATTGGTAGTGTTTATTTCCGAATAAAGGAATAAAGAGTTTTCAACATACCGCTAATCGAAAAACACCGCTTTTACAGCGCACAAACTGCTGCCTTTTTGGAGAGGAAATATACATGACTACAAAGATCGAAAATATAAAGTTAGATAAGCTTTCACCATACGATAATAACCCACGAACACACAGCACCAAGCAAATTGAACAGATTGTAAACTCAATCAAACAGTTTGGATTTACTATCCCTATTCTCATTGATGAGAAAGACATGATACTTGCGGGGCACGGACGCCTTCTCGCAGCAAGGCAGATGGACCTTGAATCAGTTCCTTGCCTACGGGCAACAAGCATGTCTGAAGCTCAAAAAAGGGCATATATAATTGCTGACAATAAGCTGACAGAGAATGGGGGCTGGGATAATGAGCTCCTAATAGAAGAATTTCAATATTTGGAATCTCTAGATCTAGATTTTGATTTAAGTATCACTGGGTTTGAGACTGCTGAGATAGATATTTTGTTATCTGATGAAAAGGAAAACAAAGACGATGACAATATTCCAGATGTGGATGAGACAGGCCATGCAATAACTTCTACTGGCGATGTTTGGCTGCTTGGCAAGCACAAAGTGATCTGTGGTGATAGTCTAAAGTCAGAAACATACGAAAGCCTACTTGGCAATGAAAGAGCAGGATTGGTATTTACTGACCCCCCATATAATGTCGTTATTGATGGGCATGTTTGTGGCAAGGGGCACGTTAAGCACGAAGAGTTTGTTATGGCATCCGGGGAAATGTCAAAAGAGGAATTTACTAACTTTCTCAAAACAGCTTCTGAGAGAATGATTGAATTTTCAGAAGAAGGGTCAATTCATTATATATGCATGGATTGGCGTCATATTGAGGAATTACAAACCGCTGCATCGCTTGCAAATTACGAACTCAAAAATATGTGCGTATGGGTTAAAGACAACGGGGGCATGGGCTCATTGTATAGGTCAAGACACGAGCTCATTTTCGTTTTCAAGAATGGTAACAAATCACACATCAACAATGTTCAATTAGGAAAACATGGCAGGAACAGAACGAATGTTTGGGAGTATCCAGGTGTAAATAGTTTCAAAGGGCAGATGAAAGATCTTGCTCTTCATCCCACTGTAAAGCCGACGAATTTGGTTCAAGATGCAATTTTAGATTGCTCTAACAGAGGAGATATAATCTTAGATCCTTTCGGAGGGTCCGGAACAACGATAATTGCTGCTGAAAAGTCTGAGCGTAAAGCGCGTCTAATTGAGATAGATCCCAAATATTGTGATGTAATTTTAAGACGCTGGCAAAATTTAACGGGCTTAGACGCACTAAACCTAAATACGGAATTATCATTTAATGAAATGGAGAATAGTAATGAAAGATAAAAACAAAGTTGGCTATTGCTCTCCTCCAAAAGCATCACAATTTAAAAAGGGTCAATCCGGAAACCCTAAAGGCAGACCAAAAGACACTTCGAAGTCGATAGATAATATTTATGACATAGCTATTCTTTTCCTTAAGGAATGTGAACAAGAAATTTTAATTAACGAACGCGGTGAGAACAGAAGCATTACAGTTATTAATGCTGTTTTTAAACAAGCTTTAGCTAAAGCAGCAAAAGGAGATATGAGATCAATTGAATTTGTATCGACGATGCTATCTCGATCTGCTCAATTAAAAGAAGCCTATGATAGACGAAAATTGAGAGTTAAAGCAAAGAGGTTTCAAAATGAAATTATAGATCAACTTAATGACGAAGAGTTTAGAGAAGTTTACAAAGCTGTTAAAAGCTTTAGAGAAAATTAATGTCTCGAAAATAATTAACTTAAAACTTAAAAAATATCTGGACTATCTCACCGCGTGAAGCAGTAATGCATCATGCATTCAAAAAACTACGAATACTACACTTTACAAGCCTTAAGAGAGCGCTGGGGCAAATTATGGAAGCATAAACCCCATGGCACGATGGGGCGTAACATGATGATTGCAAGCATTCGCTATAAAGAGTGGGAAGAGCGTACGGGCGGTTTAAATAATAAGCAACGTGAACAACTGAAAAACTTGGTTTCTCAATACAAAAGAAATAACAACCATTTTGATGCTCACAAACACTTAAAGCCTGGTACACGCCTTGTACGTGTTTGGAAAGGCAAGAAATACTGCGTACTCGTTAAATCAAATGGCTATGAGTATTATGGCACGGTTTACAATAGCCTTTCAAAAATCGCCAACGAAATTACAGGGTCAAAATGGAATGGATGGCTATTTTTTGGTTTGAAGTAAAGCTAGGTTTCATCAGATCTATCCCAAATTTGACTGTAAATGTTATATTTTGCTCCCATTATCTGTGACGCTAAAGGAATTAAGTAGGTAGGTTTTTTATTCGCTGCGTCTTTAATAGATCCTCCCATTATCCATGCTTGTGATCTATCAATAAAAACGATTCTATCATGAAGTTCCAAACTATGACGTAATTCTACTGTACCTCCATATTGTGCAATATATTTGTCAACGTAAGTTTTTATATCGTCAGTATAACGACTGGCGAGTATTTTAACTTCAACTTTTCGTGCTACTGATGATAAATAAGCATCAAATGATTTACCATCAAAGTAGGGATCTATGACCAAAATTTGTTTTTCTGCACTATTTATAATTTCCTTTAAATCAGAAAAGAAATTATAAACATCACCCGAAGGATAAGCATTTCCAATATCTGCTCGCCCTTCCAACTCAAGCTCTAATTTTATGTCTTCAATAGCATCTGCTACTTGTCCAATAATTTGCTTAATTGTGGGCAGAGGATAGCTCGCCAAAGTCATTTTTGCTGTTTTAAAGTCTATCTTTTTTTCGATGCTTATTCTGGACAATAAGGCGCCTGTAACAGAAACCCAGTTTCTTATCGGTGTTCCGACATCAAAACCTGCTCCATCTCCAAAGTCTGGTATATTTTCCAGCTCATTTGTAAGTTTCAATAATAAAATTTGTTTCTCAATGTGCCCATCACTTAAAGCTTTTTTCTGAAAACGTACATTAGATTTGTCTAAATCAGTCATAATATGAACTTCCCCTCGACTTCTTCCGCAAAGGAAGCGTTTATGGTTGCTATGAAGAACATAGCAAAAACCTGTGCAATCTACACGCGAAAATCAACAGATGAACGATTAGACATGGAGTTCAACACGCTTGATGCACAGCGTGAAGCGTGCGAGGCGTACATTGCTAGCCAGCGTTCTGAGGGTTGGGCATTATCGGAGACACTTTATAACGACGGTGGCTTTTCCGGAGGCAATATAGAGCGTCCTGCCCTTACACAGCTTCTTGAAGATATAAAGGCTGGAAAAGTTGATATCATTGTCGTTTACAAGATTGACCGCCTCACACGCTCCCTCTCAGACTTTGCAAAGCTGGTTGATATCTTTGATGAGCATGGGGTAACTTTTGTCAGTATTACACAAAGCTTCAATACAACAACAAGCATGGGACGATTGACACTAAATGTCTTGCTCTCTTTCGCGCAGTTTGAGCGTGAAGTAACAAGCGAGCGGATACGAGATAAGATAGCCGCTTCAAAAGCTAAAGGTATGTGGCAGGGAGGACGACCACCATTTGGTTTTGATGTTGGTGATAGACGTTTAGTTATAAATAACGAAGACGCACCAAAGGCGCGGCGCATCTTTGAACTATATCTTGAACTAAACAGCGTAAGTGATATTGAAATAGAACTTAAAAGACTGGGAATAAAAAGCCGGCAGCGCAAGTCCGACAAAGGCTTTACTTATGGTGGCACGTATTTCAGTCGAGGTGCACTCTATAGCCTTCTGCAGAACCCTGTTTATATTGGCAAAATATCCCACAAAGGAACAATCCATGAAGGATTGCATGATGCCATTATTACTCAAGAGCTATGGGATGCTGTTCAGAACAAACTCAAAGTACAAGCACAATGCCCTAAGGGTCAAATTGGAACAAGGCACCGTAATCTATTAACCGGACGCCTGTTTGATGAACACGGCAATAGATATACCCCCGTTTACACGAACCATAAGAATAAGCAGAAATACCGATATTACCTCAACAAGGAGCTTTCTAAAGATAAGTCACACCCACGTTTTAAAAGAGCCCGTTTTCCTGCTCATGAGATAGAAAAGGTTGTTGAAGATACGCTTCGCAATCACCTTCATGAATTTGCGTTGAACAAAGATAACTCCTGCTTCACATATTTCACCGAAAACCAAACAGCCCTTCCTGTTTATGAACTTGTACGTAGTCTCATTAGTAAGATTATTGTTCAAGAGAATAGTCTTGAACTGCATATTAAACCAGAGAAATTAGAAAAACTCGCCTGTACATATTTGGATATTTCACTGGAATGCTCCGAAGATGAACTTGTCATAGAAGAGCCATTCAAATCAGAGCGATCCGATGATGGGGCTATCGTTATAAATTCAAAGAATAGAGATATGTTTGACCTACCACCAAGACTGTTAAAGAAGCTTGTGCAAGGTGTTATCTGGCGAGATGAGCACTTCGATGGCATAGCTATCAAAGCTATTGCACGGCGAGAAAGCTGTTCTCATGATTATGTTAGTTCAGCGATATTCAAGAGCTTTAAGATACTACAAAACGCTTCATAATCCCTGTTATGACCAGTTAAATTCCCTGTTATTTTTAGTAAGAACGCACGTAACGTCATTTATTCTCTGGCGTTGTTAAAATTTCCTAGGGCGCAAAAACGAAAAATTCCCTGTTAATTCCCTGATAAACAGGGAATTTCTAATCCGACACGCGGAAAATTTACGCTTTGAGAAAATGATGAGAAAAAGCCCAAAATCTGGATTCTCCGCGCGTGTCGGAAAACCATAATGCGGAAAGGTGCGCGGAAAGCCGGCCTTTACAGGGAAAATTCTCTAAATCGGATGGATTGGATGACTGAATGGCAGGGGCACCAGGACTCGAACCCGGGACCTACGGTTTTGGAGACCGTCGCTCTACCAGCTGAGCTATACCCCTATTCCTTATAGATATCGTGGTTTTACACGACTAAAACGTAGATTTCCAGTTCTATTTTAAAAAAGCAACCATTTGTTAATAGTTTACATATATTCTTTGCTTATCGTTTATTTTTGAGGGGAATACTATCATGGCTGAATTAATGAAGGCGCTCTATCCATTGGTTGTGGTCATATCAATTATTGGCTATCTTCCCCAAATACAAAAATTAATGTTTGCCACACGTCGTGCGCAGAATGTCTCCCTTTCATCGTGGGCATTGTGGCTTGTCTCTGGCACACTTTCCCTTGGATACGGGGTTTATGTACTTGAAGATTTAATGTTCATCCTGACAAGTGCCTTGGGAGCTTTGTTTATCTACATCACCTTTGGTTTGATTGTCTATAACAACTATATTCGCTTTGAGGAGCCAGGCCATTTACGTGCCAAGTTTCGTCTTCTCTTTGGTTTAGACAAACGTATAAAGACGTCAGTCACACATGCCAGGCAAGTACTTCCATTAAAAACAAAAGCCTAAATCATCACTATCTTGCACGTAGCGAAAACTCGTCTATGTTAGAAATATGGATGAAACACCCAATACATTAACGTCTGGCTTTGGCCTTGCATTAAATAAGGTGCAGGAATGGACGGCTGAGTTCTATACGCTCCTGCCCAATATTCTGGCAGGATTTGTCATTCTGCTTCTCTTTACAATCATTGCCTTTAGCCTCAAACGCGGCGTTGGTGGTTATTTCAAGATGCGTGATCGCATTGATCTGGGACAAATACTCTCGGATTTTGCCTTTTGGATGTTCATCGTTCTTGGCTGCCTCGTTGCCCTTACAATTATTACCCCCTCCATCCGTCCCGTTGACCTTATTTCAGGTCTTGGGCTTGGATCGCTTGCGGTTGGATTTGCGTTTAAGGATATTTTGCAGAACTGGCTTTCAGGATTACTTATTTTGCTTAAACTGCCCTTTCGGCGCGGCGATCAAATTAAAGTAAATGATGTTGAGGGAACGGTGGTGCGCATAGAGCCGCGTGCAACCATTATACGCACCTATGATGGCAAGGATATTGTCGTTCCCAACACAACAATTTACACGAACCATGTTTCTATCCAAACATCACAGGACGTCCGACGCGTAGAGATGGATATTACGGTCGGCTACGAATATGGCGTGTCATTTATACGGGAAATCCTATTAGGCGCCCTCACCCAGATTGATGAAATTAAAAAAGAACCTGCCCCTCAAGTGCTTTGCTGGGAACTTGGTGCAACGTCACTAGGATTAAAACTAAGGTGGTGGATCAGTTCAGAGCGCTCACAAGAAATTATCTCACGTGCCCGCGCCGTTGAAGCAATCAAACTTGCGTTTGAAGCCAACGATATTGATCCAACTGACCCCTCGCTTGTTTATACACGCGAGGCTTACTCACCAGATGACCCAGAAGGGCCTTCTGAGCTTGAAAAAAGAAAAGAGAGCAAAAAGAAGCAATCTCTTACAAAACCAGTCGCTGGAAAAACGCCCCCTGCTTTTGAAATGAGTTATGATGACCCCGAAACTTATACGCCCAAGAAGGACAATAAGGACAAAACTCTGCTCTCGGAATCTGATGCTACTTCGTAAATAATTGCGTCAGGTAAAAGCCAAAAGTAGCTGACACGCCCGTAATAAATGCACCCCATGCAATATCAACAACTGCAACAAGTGGAGGAAAACCCTTCATTGTAGATAGGTTTGTCAGGTCATAGGTCGCATAACAGAAAAAGCCAAAAAGCGCCCCGTAAAGAAGTGCCGTTGTCCACGCTCCAGATTTCAAAGCGGGATTAATTGCAAAAATGACAATCCCCACGATATAGACAAGGTAAAAACCTGCGGCCACAGGCATATTAAAACTCTCCTTCAGCAAATCGCCCATTTGCGCGTTGTAGAATTTCTGTGCCACAAAATTAAGCCACACAAAATCAATAGCAAAGAAAACAACGACAGTTGAAAGATAGGCGATAAGTGAGACTGGCATGTAAATAACCCCTTTAAAAATTGTCAAAGATTGCGTAAAACAACTTATAACAGTTACTTAAAAAAGCAAATTGAAGAAAACATCATGAAATTTACATTGTCCTGGCTCAAAGATCATCTGGATACAAATGCCAATCTTGAGGAAATTACAACTACACTGACAGCAATCGGCCTCGAGGTTGAGGGCGTTGAAGATTTGAGCGCACAATTTGCACCTTTCAAAGTGGCACATGTCATATCCGCTGAAAAACATCCCGATGCTGATCGCTTGAAGGTCTGCAAGGTCGATACAGGAGAAGGCACTGTGCAGGTTGTATGTGGTGCACCCAATGCCCGCACAGGCATGAAGGCGATTTTTGCGCCTGTAGGATCTTACATCCCAGGACTTGATGTCGAGCTTAAAAAAGGTGTTATTCGTGGGGAAGCCTCTGAAGGCATGCTTGTCTCCGAACGTGAAATGTGCCTCTCTGACGCACATGAAGGCATTATAGATCTTGATGATAAATGGGATATTGGGACGCCCATGGCAACTATTTTTGGTCTTGATGACCCTGTGATTGATATTGCCATTACGCCTAACCGCGCTGATTGCACCGGTGTGCGAGGTATTGCCCGTGATTTAGCCGTTGCAGGTCTGGGTAAACTTAAACCACTTAAAGCACCTGACATAAAATCCGCGTTCAAATCTGATTTAAAAATCAGCTTGGATTTTGATAAAGAAACAAAGGATGCCTGCCCTCATTTCTTGGGACGTACTATTCGTAATGTTAAAAATGGCAACTCACCTGCATGGATGCAAAAGCGTTTGAAGGCAATTGGCTTACGCCCCATTTCTGCACTCGTTGATGTGACCAATTACCTGTCATATGATCTATGTCGCCCTTTACACGTATTTGACACAGATAAATTATCCGGAGATATCACAGTACGTCTTTCGAAGTTAGGCGAAAAACTCGAAGCATTGGATGAAAAGACATACACGCTAGACGATGGCATGACCGTTGTTTGTGATGAGAGCGGCATTATCGGTTTGGGCGGTGTTATGGGCGGCGAGGCAACTGGCTGCACAGAAGAAACAACATCAGTCACACTTGAATGTGCCTATTTTGATCCCATGCGCACAGCACGTACGGGTCGCGCGCTTGGCATAAATTCAGATGCGCGCTATCGCTTTGAACGCGGTATTGACCCTGCCTTTACAGCAGAAGGCATGGATATCGCAACACAGCTTATTCTTGACATCTGCGGTGGCGAGGCAAGTGAAGTTGTCGTTGCAGGACAAACCCCTGACCATACACGTACAATCTCATTCAACCCTGAACGTACAACGCGCTTGCTAGGCATAGAGATTGATGACAAAACACAAGAAAAAATTCTCACCGATCTTGGGTTTGAAGTATCACGCAATTCAAAGTCATGGGAGGTAACACCCCCATCATGGCGCGATGATATCGATGGCGCAGCTGACCTTGTTGAAGAGGTCGGTCGTATTCACGGGTACGATTCTATCGCGCCACATTCTTTGCCGCCCCTTACTCTCTCTTACGATACAGCACTTGAAACAGTTAATTTCAAAATGGGACGTCTTGCGCGCGCTGCACTTACGACGATGGGATATAACGAATGTGTAACCTGGTCTTTCGTAAGCGATAACTTGGCGCAAATGTTTGGTGCAAACAATAACAGCCCGAAAAAAGACCTTAAATTACTCAATCCTATCAGTCAGGAAATGGCGACCATGCGCCCCTCTGCGCTTCCTAATCTGATTGAAGCCGCAAGCAATGCAACAGCGCGCTCAAATGAAAATGGACGCTTCTTTGAAATCGGTCCAATTTTCAAATCGGGGAAAGCAGATGGCTATCAAATTGCGGCCTCTGGCCTTCTCTATGGGAAATCACAGGACCGCCACTGGGCCAGTGATCAGGTCACACGCGATGTTGATATGTATGATGCAAAGGCCGATTGCATAAACGCGCTCGAAGCTTGTGGCTGCCCCGTTGGCAATCTTCAGATTGAGGCAAACACACCTGATTATTATCACCCAGGACGTTCAGGTTGCCTGCGACTTGGTAAAAACGTCATTGGTTATTTTGGTGAAATACATCCCGCAATTTTGCAAGATATGGACATTGATTTTCCTATTATGGGATTTGAGTTTTTCTTTGACGCGCTTCCACCACAGCGTAAAAAAGGCACAACGAAAAAAGCGCTGACACTGTCCTCACTTCAGCCTGTTAATCGTGACTTTGCATTTGTTGTCGATCAAGATGTAACAGCGAATGATGTTATACGCGCCGCATATGGCGCCGATAAAAACATGATTACGCATGTCGATATTTTTGATGTTTATGCTGGTAAAGGGATTGCCGAGGGACAGAAGTCACTGGCAGTAACTGTGACGCTTCAACCACAGCAAGCCACTTTGACAGACAAAGAAATCGACGCAATCTCCGAGAAAATCGTGAGCCAAGTCAAAGAAAAGACGAATGCAACATTGCGCGGTTAGACAATAGGCCTTACTTCGCCATTTCCTCGGCAACAATATCCTTGCGTGATAATTTACCAATCATTGTTTTTGGTAAGGGCGACTCTCTAAACTCAACAAGTTTAGGAATTTCAATCGGTGAAATCTTATCTTCCAAAAAGGCTATCAAGTCTTTTTCTGTAAGCTCACGGTTATTTTTCAGCTTAATCCATGCCTTCACAACCTCACCACGCTTATCATCTGGAAGACCAGCGACAATACACTCCTCAACATTAGGGTGCATGTAGATAGCTTCTTCAACATTGCGCGGATAAACATTATACCCATTGGTGATAATCATGTCCTTGATGCGGTCAACGATATAGAAATAGCCATCCTCGTCCATTGTTGCCACATCACCCGTGCGCAACCACTTTCCTTCATAGAATGTCTCTTTTGTTGCCTCTTCATTGGCCCAATAGCCTTTCATAACTTGCGGGCCTATTGCGCAAAGTTCACCGCGTTCACCTTGGGCGACAACTTTGCCCGTATCAGGATCACGTAATTGAATATCGGTTTGGGCTACAGGCAATCCAATTGACCCGGCACGGTTGTCACCCTGAACAGGATTTACACACAAAACAGGTGAGGATTCTGTAAGACCATAGCCCTCGACAAGTGAGCATCCTGTTTTTTCCTCGAATGACTTTTTCACCTCAACGGGTAATGGCGCTCCGCCTGAAATACACACACGCAGGGATGACAAATCAAACTTTTCAATTCCTTCATAATTATTAATGGCCGTATAAATAGCGGGCACTGCAGGGAAAAGTGTCGGCTTATTCTTATTGATGATTTTGATTGTGTCTTCCAATTCAAAGCGCGGTGTCGCAATAATTTCAGCGGCAAATTTAATACCAAGATTCATAGCCGCTGTCATCGAAAATACGTGGA
Organism: Micavibrio sp. UBA2137; assembly: GCA_002328415.1. Lineage (GTDB taxonomy): Bacteria > Pseudomonadota > Alphaproteobacteria > Micavibrionales > Micavibrionaceae > UBA2137. The sequence goes on from DCXL01000004.1 coordinate 943,928, forward strand.
AGAACGGAATAACTGCCAACATCTTTTCGTTACCCAATTCCGCATGTGGCATACACATCGCGCATTGAAGTGTGTTGGCATAGATATTCTGGTGAGTCAGCATTGCCCCCTTTGGTACACCCGTTGTTCCACCAGTATATTGCAAAAGCGCGGTATCGTTCACAGGGTCAATCTCAACAGGGTCAATCTTACCATTATTATCGATAAGCGTATCGTAAGAGATGTGACGGTCATCATTTGGGATCGAAGCTAATTCTTTACCTTTAACCAACTTAAAGAGCAGGTTCTTGGGAAAAGGAACAATGTCAACAAATGGACAAATGACTAACTGATTAAGACGTGTGTTTGACAGCATTTTCAGCATCTTGTCATGCAACATTTTTAAATCTAGCGTGACCATAAGATCGGTTTCACTGTCTTCAATCTGATGTGTAAGCTCTCTTTCACTGTAAAGTGGATTGAAGTTAACAATTGTGGCCCCAGTGCGTGCAACCGCATGATAAGCAATCAGGTAATAGGGTGTATTGGGAAGAAAAAGGCCTATTTTCATGCCTGATCCTGCGCCTAATCTTTGTAAACCTTTTGCCATATGAATTGAAAGCGATTGCATTTCCTGCCAATTCCATTTTTTTCCTAAAAAATTAAAGGCAGGGGCAGTAGGGAAATTTTTCGCCGTTTCATCCAGAATGTCGTAAATTGGGGCTGGGTTAATCTCTGCATTCCAGTCCATATAATCGGGATAAGACTTGATCCACTCTTGCATTGAGCACCTCTTAGCTTGAATTTTGCAAATATATGGTAGCTAAAGTTTCGACCCGTGCCAACCAATATCATAAAATCAGCCATTGCATACTTGTGATAAAGCCAAGTTAGGTCTATACTTAAAGTTGTGTTGCATATTGCAGCATTATTATTTGACGAAAAGACGCCCAAGACCGTGCCGACCCAAACACAAAAAACCGACGAAAACGCCCTTCAAGACGTATTTTGCGAACTTAAGTGGTTTAACACCGCTAAAGGTTATGGTTTCGTGCGCACGAACGGTCTAACGGCGGATATTTTCCTCCATGCCAGTCTTTTACAATGTGACAATCATCCTCTTGTCGGTGAAGGCGCCACAATGAAGTGCGATATCCGCAAAACGGATAATGGCTACAGTGTCGAAAAGGTGCTTACCGTAATTGAGACTGGCGACACGCCCTTTCAAAAGGCAGAAGACGAAACTCAGCAACTCATTATTACGACCAAGGGCATCGTCAAACGCTACAGCACGACTTCAGAATTTGGCTTCATTATTCCTGATGATGGTGTAAAAGACATTTTTGTCCATAAGAGCTGTGTTGAGAATTCTGGCCTTGAGGAGCTTATTCCAGGACAGAGCGTTGAAGTCTCCTATAAAACTGTACCCAAGGGTCGCGAGGCATTAAGTGTTAAAGTTTTACAGAACCCTTAAAACGCTTCTTTTTCGCTCTTATCTTTTTTCTTGTTTGTAAAATACTTTCTGATCGTTTCAGGCAAAAGAAGCGCGCATGGGGTAACAATAAGCGTTAGAAGCGTTGCAAAACTCAAACCAAATACAATTGCGGTGGAAAGCTGAACCCACCATTGTGTTGAAGGTGCGCCCACAGAAATCTCACGCGCTATGAAATCAATATTGAGTTGCAGGACCATCGGAATAAGCCCGAGAATTGTTGTGGCTGTTGTCAGCAATACGGGACGCAAACGTTGCGCACCTGTTCGTAAAACGGCTTCAAAACGATTGGGTGCCTCTTTTTCCAGAATTTGGTAGGTATCAATCAGCACAATATTGTTATTGACTACAATACCCGCCAGCGCAATCACACCAACGCCCGACATGATAATGCCAAAAGGTTGTCCCAAAAGGATAAGTCCAAGCATTACGCCGATGGTCGACATGATAACTGCAAATAGAATAAGGAAGGCATGATAGAAACTATTAAATTGTGTGACCAAAATGATGGCCATTAAAAATAACGCGATTATAAATGCCTTGATTAAAAAGGACTGGGCCTCGCGCTGGTCCTCATCCTCACCACGAAATTCAATGCGTACATTATCGGGTATGGCTGATTGGTTTTGTGCAAGCCACTCTTTGATCTTGGTAATCTGCGCAGCGGCATTCAGCCCCTCTTCAACATCGGCCTTAATGGTAAGCACACGTCGTTGCTTTGACCTGTTAATTGTGCCGACTGATTGTTCTGCGCGGCGGGATACAAAGTTACCAATCGGCACAGGGCCCTGATTAGTTTCAATGCGTAGTGCATCCAGATTATCGAGTGTGCGTTCGTCCTGCGGATAACGCAACACGATATCAATTTCATCATCACTCCCATCAGGTCGATATTCTGAAACCTCTAAACCGTTGGTCACTAAACGCACATATTGCCCAACAAGACTTAGGTTAAGACCAAATTTAGCAGCTTGGGCACGATCAACATCTAGCTTCCATGTAATCCCTGGTAGAGGGCGCGAGTCCTCCACGTCCACAAAACCGCCAATCTCATCTAGTCCGCCCCTCAAGGATTCAATAACTGGGGGAATAGCCGCAGGTGTAAAGGATGACACCTCAATCTCAACAGCTTTGCCAGACGCAGGGCCTGCCTCATCCTCACGCGTTTCAATCTTAACGCCTGGGATATCTTTTGTCTTTTCACGTACACGCTCAAGGATAACTCTTGCCGCGTCGCGCTCATCCCATTCCTTAAATTCCATCTGAATTTGGCCAATGACATCCTCGGCAACATCTTGATTATTATTACCGACTTTACCGATAGAGCTGTAAAACACATCAACGCCATCTTCATCAAGAATCCGCGCCTCAATTTCCGAGATAATCTTTGATTTCTCTTCGATTGAGAGATTGCCACGTGCATGTACAAGCACACTGGCAACTTCTGGCTCAATATCTGGAAAAAACTCTACACCATTCCCCTTGAAGGCGTAGAGCACAAATACTGCAATAAGAAGCGCAATCGTACCGGCTATAATAAGACCTGCACGTTTCAGACAAAATTTAAGAAAATGAACATAGCCCCCTGTAAATCCATCTAGCTCATCCAGATTACCCGTTTCCGAGGCGACAAGCGCCTTATATTGTGGGCTTTCTTTATCCGCATTTGGACGCCCCAAAAGCGAGCCACAGACAGGCACAAAAATAAGCGCCATAAAGAGTGATGAAGCCAGAACCGCTATTAAGGTTAACGGCATAAATTTCATAAACTCACCTACAGTATCAGGCCAAAAAAGAAGCGGACTGAAGGCGGCAAGTGTTGTAAAGGTCGAGGAGATGATTGGCCAAGCCATACGGCGTGAAGCCTCTGAATAGGCTTCAATACGCGTCTTGCCCTCAATCATTTTACGGTCGGCATACTCAACAACAACAACAGCACCATCAACAAGCAAACCAATTGACATGATAAGCGCAAACAGCACAACGACATTAACCGTTAGGCCAGTAACATAAAGAAAAAGGACACCACTGAGAAACGCACCAGGAACAGCAATCCCAACTAGAAGTGCGGCGCGCCACCCCAAGAAGGCGACCAACACAATCATAACCAACAGGATGGCCGAGATTAAATTATTCTGCAGATCAATCAGACGGCTTTTAATTGTGTCGGAATTATCCAAAATAAAACTGTATTCCAAGCCATCTGGCCAGTTTTGCGCCTCTTCGGATACAACCTGCTTCACCGCATCAATTGTATCAATCACATTTTCACCAGTACGCTTAACGACATTCAAGCCCACTGCTGGCTTACCATTAATACGCGCGTAAGATTCTACGTCTTTGTAAGTTTTCTTTATAGTCGCAATATCAGAGAGTTTAATTGTTGAATCATCAACACTTAAAACAGGCATCGCCAGAATGTCATCAACAGTTTCAAAAAGTCCCGGCACTTCAACAGCAAACTTACCCGTTTCATTCTGAAGCGCGCCTGCGGCCACAAGACGGTTAGAGGCACTGAAGAATGAGAGAATCTCATCACCTTTCAGGCCATAGCTTTCAATTTTTTCAGGCTCGAGAATAATCTCGACGAGGTCTTCGCGATCACCTGCAATGTTAACTTCTAAAACACTTGGAATGCCCTCAATTTCGTCTTGTAATCTGCGCCCAACCTCCACAAGCGTGCGTTGTGGTATTTCGCCGTAAAGCATGACAGCCACAACAGGAAAGAGTGAGAAATTGACCTCGGTAACCTTGGGTTCTGTATCCATACTGTCAGGCAGTTTGGGGCGCGCTTGATCAACAGAGCGCTGCACATCTTCAATTGCCTTATCCTTGTCAAAGCCTGCCTGAAATTCGAGCAGAACATAGCCACCCCCCTGATAGGCGCTGGAGGTGATTTCCTTGACCCCTTCAATATCGGTCATCTCCTGCTCCATCGGGCGCAGAAGCAAACGCTCGCCATCATCAGGCGAAATACCTTCAATGCTCATCGAGATGTAAATGAGCGGAATATCGATATCAGGTGAAGACTCTTTCGGAATAATTTTATAGGCGTAAAATCCCGCAACAATAATCATGATCAGAACCGAGAGGACTGTTCGGCGTCTGATAAAGGCTGCGTTGATTGTTCCCTCGACCATTACTGAGCCTGTGTCTCTTCCTGCGGCATCATTTGTGGGTCGACACGGTCACCATTTGTAACGAAGTCCTGTCCACGAACGATGATAGTTGCGCTCTCCGCTAACCCAGAAACCCAAACGGTTTCATTCATGTTCTGTGCAATCGTAACAGGGGTAAAGACAACCATATTTGCAGCATCAACTGTACGCACGCCAATATCGCCCTCAGTATTAAGTACCAGCGCGGATGTTGGAATTTGATGCGCCTGAATGGGGCGGCCTTTGAGGGTGATGGAGGCCGTTAAACCCTCGCGATAAGCTAAATCAGGATTAGGCATTTGCACCTCAACAGGAAAAGTGCGACTAGCAGGTTCAGCTGTGACCGCAACATAAGAAACTGTTCCCTCAAGTGTCTGCCCAGTGGTCAGAGTAACCTTGGCACTATCACCCATTTCAATAGCATCAATAACAGCCTCACTCGCAAAAACTGTAAATTCCAGAGGGTTCATATCAACAAGTGTAAAAATATTCTGTCCTACTGAAAGAAAGTCGCCGACCTCAACAAACTGACGGTCAATCACGCCATCAAAGGGCGCGACTATGGCAACATTTTCCAGCGCCAATTTCGCTGTCTTAACACTTGCGCGCGCACCTTCCAATTCTGAACGGCGCTGGGCCGATAAAACACGTGGTGAAAAACCCTTTTTCTCAAGTTCGACAGCCGCGTTATATTCAATCTGTTTTTGGCGTAGCAGCTGTTCAGCCTCCGCCAATCTGGCCTGACGTTCATCAACATCCAATCGTACCAAAACATCACCTTTTTTCACGCGCGCACCTTTTTCGAAGGCAAGATCTACCACGCTCGCAGAAATTTCTGATTTGATATCAACGGTTCGCGAGGCCTTGGACTGTCCAGTGATTGTAATATCTGGTGCAAAATTTTGAGCGGCACTTTCCATGACGGAAACCTTAAACGCCTTACTTTCCTGGTCGTGCAAGGCTTCTTTTTGGGCGACATTAAGGTCTTTCTCACCCAATGAATCATCCTTGAAAACGCCCGAAAAAAGCCAAAGGGCACATAAGATTACAACGGCCAGTGATAGGAATAATGATTTTTTGTTCAAGGAAGCCTCTCAGTAATATGCTTTTCAAAAACGCATATCTGGCATGTAAAATAACACGTTTTCCCAATAAAAAAACCCTTCCGCAGTAAAAGCGGAAGGGAAAGTCGGCTTAGGAGAAACTTTTAAAAAATCTTATGAGGCGTTGGCCATAGAAGAGAGAATCTCATCTGCTTCATCGCGACGGTTTTTACCAGATGTCTCTTTAACTGTGATTTTCTTATTACGCACATTGACGTTATAGGCGATCGAAGCATGAACATCACAATAAGGAAGTGATGGATTGCTCTCTGCACCACAAAAATGAAAATCATCTTCTTTGGGGTCACCAATTGGCCAACGGCATGTTCTTTCATTAATCTGTGAAAGTTCAACTGGTGTGCCAAGTGCTTCACTGGCAGCTGCAGGCACATCACGACGGCGCACAGGTTGAGGCGCTACTTTGGCAACTTTTTCTTTGGGCTTCATAGGGGCTTTTGTTGCTGACTTTTTAGCATCTACAAGCTTACCTTGAGAACGCGCTTCATTTTCAACACGTTTTTGTTGTGTAGATTTATTCTGCTGAATTGGCGACACGCGACCAGAGAGCTTCATACGGTGGGCTTTGCCAATAACAGCATTACGAGTCAAACCACCACCTAAAAGCTGAGCAATTTCTTTAGCGGTTTTTCCTTCACCCCAGAGTTGTTTCAAAAGATCAACTCTATCATCGGTCCATTTACTCATCGTTTGCTCTCGCTCCTGCTAAAAGTGACTATTGAATTTGTCTGAATAATTTTGACTTTAACAAAAGCATCGAATCAGAAAAAGAATCGCCTTATCCTTATCCACACGAATACTGATTTTTTTATTTTACGAATCACAGAAACTGGCTAAGAAAGTTGCCAACTCGACAAAAGAGCCAAGTCATTATCCCAGTTTTTCTGAACCTTAACGAAGGTTCTCAAAAATATTTTTTGTTCTAATTCTTTTTCCATCGCATGACGTGATGTGCTGGAAATTTGTTTGAGGGTCTGTCCGCCCTTACCCAATATAATAGGCTTATGACGTTCTTCCTTTATCAAAATAAGCTGGGAAACATGTAAAACGTCGCCCTTTTCCTCTAGCTTTTCTGTTACAACCGCCAGATGATACGGCAATTCCTGATGAAGCCTGTTAAAAGCGGCCTCTCGGGTTAACTCAGCTAAATAGATTTTTAGCGGCAAATCACTCACCTCATCCTCAGGAAACAGATAGGGCGAGACAGGCAAGCGCTCTGCAATTTTGTCTTTAAGCGTATCAGTGCCTTGACCAGATTTAGCACAAATCATAAATGTTTCTGCAAATCTAAATTGGTCATTATAAACCTGCGCGAGACGCAGCAGTTTTTCCTTCTCAATCAAATCCACCTTGTTAAAGACCAAGAAGACGTCCACACTGGCATGAAGCTCAGGAAATTCTGGCATCTTGTTTTTTTCTAAAGCGCGAAGCGCCTTCGCCGCATCAACCATATAAAGAATGATATCGGCATCATCAGCCGCGGCCAGCGCCGAGGCGACCATTTTCTGCTCCAGCATATCTTCCTTTGGTTTAAAGAGACCTGGCGTATCGGTCAAAATGGCCTGAGCATTCTTGTGAATATAAATACCACGAACAGGAAAGCGCGTCGTTTGCACCTTCGCCGTAACAATGGACACATGCTCGCCAACAAGAGCATTCGTTAATGTCGACTTGCCTGCATTAGGCGCACCGATGAGCGCAACAATTCCGCAGTGTGTTTGTGTCTCGTTACTCATCACTTTTTGCTCTTACCTTGGAGTATATCCAACATTTTCTTTGCGGCCGCCTTTTCAGCTGCGCGCTTGGACGTCCCGCTTGCTGTTGCAGGAGGCAATCCCTCGACCTGAACTGCAATTTCAAAAAGAGGTGCATGGTCAGGCCCGCTTTGTCCAACAAGCACGTAATCGGGTACAGGGTGCCCATCAGCCTGCAAAAATTCCTGTAGGGCCGTTTTGGGGTCTTGAGCCGGACGATTGATTTTATTGAGGCGATCACCCCAATGCGTTTTTACAAATGTAGCACAGGACGCAAGACCACCATCCAGAAAAATAGCTCCAAGCAACGCTTCAATTACATCAGAAAGCACCTTTTCATTCTCAGAGAGAAGTGAGCCATCTGGATTTGACTGTGTAAAGTCATGTTCTTGGGTACGAATGAAATCCCCTAAGCCCATCTCTACGCCCACGGAAGCCAACATAGGACGACACACAAGCGCGGATAAACGACGTGCCAACATTCCTTCTTTTTCATTTGGAAAACGCTGAAAAATATCATTGGCAATGATGAGGCCCAAAACACGGTCGCCTAAAAATTCAAGTCTTTCGTAATTGGGGGAAGACGCACTGGCATGGGTAATTGCACGTTCCAAAAGACCACCATCTTTAAAAGAGTAGCCGATGAGCGCCTGTAATTTATCTAATTGTGCGTCTGCCATCACGATATCTTATTGAATAATCTGTTCCAGCGAATAGTTGTAGGCCATTTCCAGACCTCATAGAAATGCGCCGACCCATTGGTTGAGAAAAAGATAAATTCCGCACGTCCGACAAAATTTTCAAAAGGTACAAAACCCACCGCATCCGAAACACGGCTATCGCGAGAATTGTCACGATTATCACCCATCATAAAATAATGACCTTCAGGTACACGGAACTTCAGCGTATCATCGAGGGGATTATTATCACCCTCCTCATAAATAAGGTGAACCTTACCCTCTGGCAGGGTTTCGACATATTCAATGATACGAGAGGTGTAACCATATTCAGTCATAATATCTTCCTGACCCATCTCTTCTCGGTCAAGACGTTCGTCATTGATGTAAAGACGACCGGCTTTGACTTGAATAACATCACCAGGTAGCCCAACAACACGTTTGATATAATCAATGCTCGTATTCGTAGGCAGCTTAAAGACGACGACATCCCCGCGTTCTGGCGCATCAGACCAGATGCGCCCCTCAAATCCACCCAATCCAAAAGGAAATGAATATTTGCTATATCCATATGAATATTTAGACACAAAAAGGTAATCCCCGACCTTCAAGGTTGGCAGCATCGACCCCGAGGGGATATTGAAAGGTTCAAACAAAAAGGTTCTGATTATCAGGGCCAACAAAATAGCAAGGCCCGCGGTGCGCATCAGCTCACTCCAATCCTCACTTTTCTTTTTAGTGTCTAGGGTTGTTTCATCTGCTGATGTGTCTGTCTTTTTTGTCATGGGTCTCTCTTATCGAATTGTCTCTATTCTGGCAAGGCTTCAATAATCACCAAAGCCTCAGCATAGGGTGGTTCATCAGTAAGTGTTGTATGAATTTTTGCAACATGACCAGCAGGCGTGATTTTATCCAGCCAATCTTTGGCACCGCCTGCAACTGTCATAATAGGGCGTCCATATTGGTCCTTGGATACCATGAGGTCCTTCATAAACACACCATGCGCAATGCCCGAACCTAATGCTTTAGACAATGCCTCTTTAGCTGCATAGCGCTTGGCAAAACTTTCAACTCTGGATTTGTCGTCCGTCTTGCTGCCTGCTTCGGCTTGCTCTTCTGCTGTAAAGCATCTTTGGACAAATCGTTCACCATGGGTTTCAAGTGCCTTTTCAATACGGCTTATATCAACAATATCTTTTCCAATACCTAAAATCATGATTGTTCATCCTCTTCTATCAGACTGTCGTCCTTAGGCATTGTGATATCAAGCGCTGTTTTACGCACACGCGACATGCGCAACTTGCGGCGTGCATTTCTGGCGTTTTCAATCATGCCATAAAAGAGCCAATAAAAAGGTGTCCAAAATAATAGTGCGCACACATAGCCGCCAATGGCCCACGGCACCATCAACTCAAAAGGGTGATCAAGAAGCAATCCCCAAATGGCTTTTAAATCAATGAATGAGGGCATCCCATGAACCTGACTAATGCCCGCAAATTGAAAAATAACCTGACCGAATTCATAGGCCATATACCAGATGATAGGGAAGGTCCATGGGTTACCAAAGACTGTACCGATAATGCCTGCGGTTTTGTTAAAACCAAAAATGAGGCAAATAATAATGACATGAACCATGTGCAACCCAGGAAGTGGGAGGAACGATATTGTTGCGCCTGTTGCAAAGCCAGCAGCCAGTGAATGTACGCTTGCTGTCATCCGTCCAAGACGATAATTGGCATAGACCCACGTACGCCGCCACCCCATACGTGGCCACATTGAATCCTGGACCTTGTGAAGCAAAGGTTTTGGCAGGCGACGCTTGAACATAGTTGCGCAAGACCTTTCTATTACGTGTTAATTCATCGACCGCGTGCGCGCTCAACTTCGACAACTTGTGGCGTTGCACGAAGCGCCGCGATGATATTGCTGAGATGTTTTGTATCACTAACCTTCACATCAACCAACATGTCCCAAAAATCTAATGTTCTGTTTGTAATCTTCAAGTTATTAATGTCCCCACCATTACGCCCTATCACCGTAGATAGCGTTCCTAACGTGCCTGTCTGGTTTGTAATGGTCATGCTCAGGCGCCCAATATGGCCGTCCGCTCCATCGTCCTCATTCCCCCATGAAACATCCAACCAACGCTCTGGTGTATCTGCAAATTGTTCCAGCGTTTCACAATCAAGCGTATGAATGGTCACACCCTTACCTGTGGTCACAATCCCGACAATCCTGTCCCCGGGAATAGGGTGACAACAGCGTGCAAAATGCATCGCCATACCTGGAATAAGACCACGGATGGGAACAGGCTTGCCATTATCTTTTTTCGCTGACTTGAATTCGTCACTATTTTCAAGCGGGCGTTCGGGCAAGTTCTCACTTGTGTGCCCCGGGAAGATAGCACGGAAAACGTCACGTGCGACAATATTGCCCGATCCAATTCCTGCATAAACATCTTCTACAGCAACAGCACCTTTAAACTGACCGACAACGCCTTTAACGCCTTTTTCTGCAAATTCATAGCCTTCCATTTTATAGACCTTTTGCAGCATCGCCTTACCCAACGCCATATATTCATCACGTTGTTGTTGACGGACATAACGGCGGATATGAGATTTGGCCTTACCTGTAACGACAAAGCGTTCCCATGCAGGTGATGGGTTTTGCGTTTTGGAGGTGATAATATCGACCTGATCCCCGTTTGAGAGCTTTGTTGACAGAGGCACAATGCGCCCATTGACCTTTGCTCCTGTACAGCGCGAGCCAACGCCAGAGTGGATAGCATATGCAAAGTCAACAGGCGTTGCGCCTTGGGGTAACTCAATTAAATCACCCTTTGGCGTAAAGGCATAAACACGGTCCTGATAAAGCTCAAGTTTTGTATTTTCAAGAAAGTCTTCTGGATGTTCATTTTGTTCAATAATATCAAGAAGCTCGCGCATCCAGCGGTACTTCTTGGCATCTTTGAGCGTTGCATCCATATCCTTTTGTTTATAGGCCCAGTGCGCAGCCACACCCAAATCAGCCTCTTCATGCATTTCAATTGTTCTGATTTGCACCTCAATACGCTGTGACATGGGGCCAATAACCGTTGTATGAAGCGAGCGATAGCCATTTGATTTGGGCGTTGAAATATAATCCTTAAAGCGCCCGGGTACAGTTGGGTACTTGGCATGAATAATCCCAAGCGCGTGGTAACATTCAGCCACGTCATCAACCACAATACGGAACGCCATAATGTCTGAAAGTTGTTCAAAAGACACATTCTTCTTCTGCATTTTGCGCCAGACAGAGTAATTCGTCTTTTCACGTCCTGTAATTTTACAATTGATTTTGGCTTCTTTCATTTGCTTCTCAAGCTCGGAAATAACCTTCTCAACAATATCTGTTCCCTCCTCGCGCAGGAAGGACAAGCGATTGGCAATACTTTCACGGGCCTCAGGGTTCAAATGCATGAACGCCATATCCTCAAGCTGACTTTTGAGCTGGTGAATACCAATACGCTCTGCAAGTGGCACAAAGATATCCAGCGTTTCACGCGCAATACGCTTGCGCTTCTCAATTTTCGAAATGTGATGCAGGGTTTGCATATTGTGCGTGCGGTCAGCGAGTTTCACCAGAAGCACGCGAATATCCTCAGACATCGCCAACACAAGTTTACGGAAATTCTCAGCCTGCTTGCCTTCAACCGTTTGGCTCTCAATACGGGTTAGCTTACTCACACCATTAACAAGTTGCGCCACCTCTTTGCTGAATTCGCGTTCAACGCCTTCAAGCGTAGCCTCTGTATCCTCGACCGTATCATGCAAAATAGCGGTAATCACCGTTGATGGGTCCATGCGCATATCAGCCAGAATTTCGGCAACCTGCATAGGATGGGTATAATATGGTTCGCCTGATGAGCGCATCTGGCCCTCATGCATTTTCTTGGCAAACTCATAGGCCTTTTCAATCTGCGAGACATCAGCAGAAGGATTGTAAGCGAGGACCTTATCGGCAAGAACTTGACACTCAGGATGCATGATTTGAATTGAAACTTTCTTTTAAATAAAAAACTATCGTCAATAAAATGATATAGGTCGCGCCTTAACACAAGCCTAGGGTTTGATTTTAATGCAAAAACAATAAAAAAGGCATGAAATTCATCATGCCTTATTCATTATTATCATGATTAAAGGAAAATTTATTCGCTGAAACCAGCCAAGTCTTCCAAAGAAGGTGTGTCTGCGCTGTCTGTTGCGTCACTTGCATCCTTAGAGCTCATTGTGCTCCATTCAGCTTCACCATCCATCAAGTCAATTACTGGTTCATCTTCTTCATCCTGCGCAAACAGAATTCTTTGATGCGAGCGAATAAGGTCTTCTTTCAACTCTTCTTGATCAATTGTCTTATCAGCAATTTCACGCAAAGCAACAACAGTGTTCTTGTCATTATCGCGGTCAATTGTAAGCGGGCTTCCTGAGCCAATTTTACGAGCACGTTGTGATGTCAACATCACTAATTCAAAGCGATTTGGAATCTCTTCAATGCAGTCTTCTACGGTAACGCGTGCCATATTTTATCCTTTAAATCTTGTCTTTGTCTTTATGAACTTTAAGCTTATAAACCCTCAGCACTGTATAAATCAAGTGTTAAATATGCAAAAAACGCGACTTGCCGTTTTACTGAAATGCATTTATTTTCATGCCAAGATAAAAAACGAAAAAGACATTTATGCCACACAAAGATACACTCAAATCCGTTCTCACTAAACTTAACAAGAAAAAAACCAGCCCATTGGGCAAATTCGCAGAAGATTTCATAGTTGGTCTGCGCGAACAGGATTTTAGTGAGGTTAATATAGGAACTCTATCAGAGGCCGTTGAGGCTCATTACAAATTGTTTAAAAAACATAAGAAAACGCCTCTTATTGAAATCACAGCGATTCAGAACGAAGAAACAGACAGACACGAAACAATCATCGATATCGTTTCGAAAGATATGTCCTTTATTGTTGATTCAGTGACTGCCGAACTGGCTGAACAGGGCTATACTATAGAGACGCTCTATCACCCTCTTACAACAACAGACACCTCCCACATTCATATCCGTCTTGGTAACACACTTGCCAAGTCCGAGCAGAAGAATCTGAAAGATCGCCTTAATATCGTCATTCATGACGTTCATCTGGCCAACACAGATTTCATGCCAATGAAGGATAAAATTCGCGAATGTCAAATCGCGCTAAGCCATTGCAAGCAAAAGGACCAAGAGGATGTGCAGGAGGGCTTGGCATTTCTAGACTATCTTTTTGATGACAACTTTACCCTTCTTGGCTATCGCGAATTTTCGCTTTATAAAAAAGACGGCAAAACGATTTCCAGAACGATCAAAAGCTCATCTCTTGGTTTGTTGCGTAACGAACGGCAACCCATTTTCTTAAATAAAAAGGAAATCTCGCTCCCCCAACATTTGCAAGAAAAACGCTCTAAATTACCTATTATTTTTGTATCCAAGGTTAATCGAACCTCAACCGTTCACCGCAAGGTGCCCCTAGATTGCGTTTCGGTTAAGCTCTTTGATGAAAACGGCGACCTAAAGGGAGAAGGTATTTTTATCGGGCTCTTTACATCTGTCACCTACAGTCGAAGTCTGGATGCTATTCCGCTCTTTAGAAAAAAAGCACAGAATGTTCTAGAAAAATCAGAATTTAAGGTTGGAACACACGACTATCGATCTTTACGTCATATTCTTGAAAAGTATCCTCGCGATGAGTTTTTTCAAATTGAGGAAAAAGAGCTGCTGAAGTTTGCGCGCTCCATTATGAAGCTTTATGAGAAGCGCAAGGCAGCGCTATATGTTCGTAAAGACACCTTTGGCCGCACAGTATCCTGTCTTGTGTATGTTCCGCGCGAACGTTTTGAAACGCGTTTGCGCCTCAAGTTTAAGGATATTTTGGAAGAGGCCTTCAAAGGCGAAGTCCTTAATTTTTATGTGTCCATTGATGATTCAACACTCGCACGCGTTTTATATGTCATTGATGTCGAGCCTTTTAAGGCCCTGCGTTATAACCATGCCAAAATTGAAAAGCAAATTGTTGAAGCAGCACAAAGCTGGGAAATGCAGCTATTCCATCATATCCTTGGTAAAACAGGCGATGACACGCTTGCGCTTAAAATGCGCCAAAAATATGGGAACGCCTTTAGCACAGATTACAGAAACGCCTACACACCAAAACAAACCTATGCCGACATCAGACGTTTGGAAAAACTTTCGGACAAAAAACCATTAAGCTTTTCCCTCTTTAATACAAAGGAAAAAGATGGCCGCATTCGCTTGAAGGCTTATCACACAAACACCCCTCTTCCTCTATCGCATGTATTCCCAGTCCTTGAGAATATAGGGCTGAAGGTTGAAAGCGAACTTCCGTCAAAGGTTGTTTTAGATAATGGAAACACATATTGGATTCACGACTTCGATATGGTGCCTGAGGATGAAAATTTCGCGCTTGAGAATTACAAGGACATTCGTGACGTCTTTGAAAAGTCACTGGTCGAAATATTGGAAGGGGCTTATGAGGATGACCGATTTAACCAGCTTGTCTTGAAGGCTGGCATGACAGGTGAGGATATTCTGATTTTGCGTGGTTATTTGCGCTATATCCGCCAAACAAACTTTACATTCTCCAAAACTTATACTGAGGACACGCTTGCAACCTATCCAGAGATTGCCCAATGCTTAATTGATATCTTCCATGCACGTTTTGACCCTGCACAATCAAAAGGTAGAAGCGAAAATATGGAAGCCTTGAGAAAGACCTTCACACGTAAGATGGAGAAGGTCACCTCATACGACCATGACCAAATCATTAAGACATTTTATAGCTGTATCACAAACACCCTGCGCACAAATTATTACCAAAAAGATGAAGATGGCACGCGCAAATCTTATTTCAGCTTCAAATTAGACTCATCCAAAATACCAACACTTCCAGCACCCAAGCCTTATCGAGAAATTTTTGTTTACTCCAGACGTGTTGAAGGTATTCATTTACGTGGTGACGTCATTGCGCGTGGAGGTATTCGTTGGTCCGACCGCCATGAGGATTTCAGAACAGAGGTTCTTGGTCTCATGAAAGCCCAACAGGTAAAAAACGCAATTATTGTTCCCATGGGTGCAAAAGGTGGCTTTGTCGTCAAGAACCCGCCCAAAGGTGACAGGCAGGCACTTCAGAAAGAAGGCATTGAGTGCTATAAAATCTTTATCTCTGGTCTGCTCGACATTACTGATAATTACAAAAACGATAAGGTTATTAAGCCCAAGCACGTTGTTTGCCATGACGGGGATGACCCTTATCTTGTGGTGGCCGCTGATAAAGGGACAGCAAGCTTTTCTGATACCGCCAACGCCATTTCCAAAAATTATGATTTCTGGCTGAAAGATGCCTTTGCCTCGGGCGGATCCGAGGGCTATGACCACAAGGTTATGGGCATTACAGCACGTGGCGCATGGGAATCCGTTAAGCGCCACTTCGCGGAAATGGACTTCAATACACAAAAGCAGGATTTTACGGTTATTGGCATTGGCGACATGGGAGGCGATGTTTTCGGGAACGGCATGCTTCTTTCCAAACATATTAAACTGATTGGGGCCTTCAACCACCTGCATATTTTCTGTGATCCAAATCCAGATCCGGAAAAAACATGGAAGGAACGCGAGCGTCTGTTCAAAAATGTCAAAGGCTGGGATGCCTACGACACCAAGCTACTGTCAAAGGGTGGACGTATATTTGATCGCAGCGAGAAATCATTGAAACTGACCAAGGAAATACGCGACTGCTTTGGAATTAAGGCCGAGGAAGTTTCACCCAATGAATTGATGAATGCCATGCTGAAGGCAGAAACAGATTTACTATGGTTTGGTGGCATTGGGACATACGTCAAGGCTACACACGAGGCCAACAGCCAGGTTGGCGATAAATCAAATGATGCAATTCGTGTCAACGCCACAGAACTTCAAGCGAAGGTCATTGGTGAGGGGGCAAACCTTGCCGTCACACAAGATGCACGTGTTGAATTTGCGCAAAATGGAGGGCGTATTAACGCTGACTTTATTGATAATTCAGGTGGCGTGGATTCATCTGACCATGAGGTCAATATCAAAATTCTGCTGAACAAGATTGTCGATAGTCCAAAGTCAAAATTCTCTCTCAAAGAGCGTAATAAGTTACTTGAGAGCATGGAAGACGATGTTATTGATTTGGTTTTAGGTCATAACTATCAGCAGGCTCAAGCCCTGAGTATGATGGAGTACAGAGCCCTGGAAAGTATTTCTGATCATGATAGTTTCATGACAAGCCTAGAGGAAAAGGGCCAATTAAACAGACAGGTAGAGAACTTACCAGACAGTAAAGAAATCAAGACACGCCTATCTCAAAACCAGGGCCTCACCCGACCTGAACTAGCAATTTTGTCTTGCTACGCCAAAATTGTGCTGACAAAAGATTTAGTCAATACCAATATTGATGAAACGCCGTCGACACATAGATGGTTAAAATCCTATTTCCCTAAAGCTCTACAAAAAAAATTCGGGAAGGAAATTCCAACCCACCAACTAAGCAAAGAAATAATAGCAACAATGCTTGCATCGAGTATGGTCAATCGCTTTGGCCCTACTTATGTGCGGTCATTGCAAGACAAAGGCTATAGTGCCTTTGATATTGCGCGCTCGTATTTGCTTGTGCACGACGTTTTTGATTTGCCAAATTATTGGGAACGCATTGAGGGATTGAACAAATCTTTTAGTGCAGAAACTCAAACTCAAATGCTACTTTCTGTATCAGATACAATAAAGCGTATGGTTGGATGGCTTGTGAAAAATCTCTCCAATACAACGCTTTCAAAAGACGATGTCGCAAGTTTAGACAAGGCAACACAAGATCTGAAATCCTGTCTGATGAGTGTTCTACCTCCACACCGTAAGGAGAGCATCAAAAACAAACGTGCTAACTATATTGCCCGCAGCATTCCTGAAGATTTAGCTGATGACTTGGCAATCCTTTCACCCATGGGGGCTGTTTTTGATATTGCCTTCATGGCGAAAAACGCAAATGTGAGCGTTATGGATGCCGCCCATATCTATTATATGATAGGCGAACATTATGATTTGTATTGGTTGCGTGCGCGAGCCAATGACAT
The DNA here is from genome assembly GCA_002328415.1 of Micavibrio sp. UBA2137. GTDB lineage: Bacteria > Pseudomonadota > Alphaproteobacteria > Micavibrionales > Micavibrionaceae > UBA2137. The sequence continues at coordinate 961,288 of DCXL01000004.1, forward strand.
GACCTCATCCAATATGTGGCAGGAGGAGGCGCTTACCAGCGTCAAAGACCAACTTTATGCGCTCCAATCGTCAATTTCACGTGCTTATCTGGACCAACGCCCTACAGATAAAAAAGGCAAAGGGCCCGCGATTAGTGAAGAAACCCTTAATGAGTGGTGTACGTCCAAAGATCATTGCAAGGCATCAAACCGCGCACGTGAACGCATAGATTCTATGAAAATGGAGCAGAGCATGAGTTTGTCTATGTTCTATGTCGCGATAGAAAATCTGAAAGAGCTCAGCTAGCGCCTTTAAAAATCAACGCACTTACCGTTATTTTCCCAGTCGCCATAGCGCACTGGGTCTGGCCCATCACGGCCACCAATTTCTTTCTTTGGTGAGACTGGCTCTTTAGGTTTTTCTTTTTTGTCTTCTTTTTTATCCATATAAAAAATTTATAGCAGCCGCAGAATAATTCAATCACCTGCATGAAAAAGATTTGCCAGACGTCTCTTTCCCATTTAAACCTTTTTTTATGGAAGCACATTTTGAAACGACAGACGCGCTTGAAACACGCCGCGTTGCCTTACAAATTTTAGGCACTGTTTTGGATAAAAAACAGCCCCTTGATCAGGCGCTTGATAAATCTCAGGGCTTGCGCGATTTAGGGGATACACGTGATCGTGCCTTTGTGCGCATGATGGTGACAACACTTCTGCGTCGCTTAGGACAAGTCGATGATTTAATCAAACGCGCCGCCAGCGACCCGTCAAAAGATATCAAACCACCCCTCCTCAAACATATTTTACGCCTTGGCATTACCCAGCTTGTCTTTATGGACGTGCCCGACTATGCCGCGGTCAATACCTCTGTCGAAATAGCGATTGAAAACAAGCTTGGAAAAACCAAGGGGTTTGTGAATGCTGTTCTAAGGAATATTGCGCGTCAGGGGAAAAATTGGACCACGCAGCAAGATATTCCCCGCCTCAATACGCCTGAATGGATATTGCAAGAATGGGTAAAGGATTATGATTTGGCGACAGCCATTAAAATTGGCGAGGCCCATATTATTGAACCTGCACTCGACCTCACACTTAAAACACAAGACCGCGAAAATGTCGATTATTGGAAATCGCACTTACAAGGCGAGGTCTTGCCCAATGGATCACTCCGTATTGCCAAGGCTGGCCGTATTGAGGACTTGCAGGGCTATAATGCAGGGGCGTGGTGGGTACAGGACATTGCTGCGTCTCTACCAGCGACATTGTTCGGAGACCTTGCACATAAACACATAGCCGATGTTTGCGCCGCCCCAGGGGGTAAGACAGCGCAGTTGGCCGCACAAGGGGCGCACGTTACTGCACTCGACCGCTCTGCACGTCGCTTGGTGCGTTTTCGTGAAAATCTGGAGCGACTTAACCTGCTTACACATGTGCAAACTGAGGCCGCAGATGCAAGCGTCTGGTCACCAAAAGCCGAACTTGATGGCGTCCTTTTGGATGCCCCATGCACAGCAAGCGGTACCATTCGCAAACATCCTGATATGCCCTGGATTAAAGACATATCCGATTTAAAAACGCTTGTTTCACATCAACGCCAAATCCTTCAAAATATGGCGCAACATATAAAAATTGGGGGCGTACTTATTTACTGTACGTGTTCACTTTTCAAAGCTGAAGGGGAAGATCAGATTGATGCGTTTCTCGCCGAACATAAAAATTTTGACCGTGCCCCGATTGCAAAAGAGGAGCTTGGTGGTATGAGTGAAATGATAACAAAAACAGGTGATGTACGCGCCTTGCCCTTTCACCTGCAGACACTTGGTGGCATGGATGGCTTTTATATTTCCAGATTGGTGAGGAGAGCGTAAAATGTTGAGAGTAATTTTATCTCTATCTGTCTTTTGTTCTATCGTGCTTACAGCCTTTAGCAGCTTTTCCGCAGACGATAAATCTTTACTGGATGGTGCAAAAATCACGATTGGTCTCCCTCTTTATGTTGCTCATACAGATTCACGTGCAAATAATGAGAAATGGAATGATGGTGTTTTGCAAAATGCAGGAATTTTCGGCGATATAAGCTGGCCCATCCATCAGATAAACTCCTATACGGATGTACGCGCAGGGTTTACGGCAGGTATTTTTGATAATTCTATATTCCGTACATCTGTCTTTGCTGGCGGGATGGCTGAAATAGATACACAACCTTTAGACAAAATATCCTTTAAAGCAGGCGGGTATTTTGGAGCTATTACTGGATATGAAAGTGCCGTTCTTCAACCTGCAATCGCGCCATATCTTGGCGTTGCTTATCAAATGAATAATAAGACAGAGATTGGCTTACGTGAATTATGGCTGCCCGCAAAAACGCTTTCAGGTTCAAATATTGCAGGCGCAGATGCACTCGTCACAACTGTGACTATTGGGTATCGTTTTTAAATTGTACTTAAACTTCCACAAAGATATTTAAAAAATTCTAGCCACCAAATCTTTTACGTTTTCGCTGATATTGGTTGTCATTTGACGGTAACCGCCTTCGCGCTCTGCTTGAATTTTGAAATAGGCTGATGAGAAAATGGCATTGGCGGTTGCTCCAGCATATTCACCGCCAGCAAAACCCGTTCCAGCCGTAAGTGCCAGACCACCGGCAATCCACGCCATTGGCTTTAGACGATTGGGGTCTGCGCCATCAAGTGCATTTTTCGTGGCAATCGCACCCCCTGCCAGTGTCGGTAAAAATGTAAGCAAAGACTGTGGCACATCATTTATGAGGAAAGGAACATCAACGGCAGCTGAATCCTTAACCATATAGGCGGCAACCGCTAGTCCAATTGTCGCATAGGTTTCAGCCTGTGTTGTGATGTGTCCCATTGCCTTGTTAAACACAGAGCTTAATTTTTCACGTGCTCCGTCAAGCCATCCTGCAATTGATGAATTAGCCACAACAAAGGCACCCGAAGCAGTTGTTGCCAAGAGCGGAATTGAATCTTCCGCTCCTGGAATTTGCAAACCTGTATAGGCCGTGATTGCAGCGAGTGAAGTCGTTGTAATTTTAAGACCAATATTTTCAACTGCCAAAAGCGCCTTTGGTTCGTCAACCAATTCTGAACAGAATTTCACCGTTGCGGATCCTACAAACCCAGCAGTCGCTATAATTTGAGGACCTGTTCCCGCGCTCCAAAAGAGTGGTAAGTTTCCTGCAGCAAACTGCACACCCACATCCTGCACTGTTTCAGTGAATGCAGAGGCCATTGTTTTGGGTTTTACTGACGCATTTTCCATGGCGCATATCATAGTCTCAAATTATATTATGTCAATTAAATTCTCTATTCATCTTTTGACGTGTCGAACGTTTCTCTGTTATAAATAAACAAGGTGGTTCGCACCTTTATAAATAAGTCTGACATTCATCTTTCGAAAGATTTCAATTCATGAGCATTCGCATTGCCCCCTCTATTTTGTCCGCTGATTTTGCAAAGCTTGGTGAGGAAGTCCGCGCCGTAGACGAAGCCGGCGCAGATTACATCCATATTGATGTCATGGATGGTCATTTTGTTCCTAACATTACAATCGGACCAGATGTCGTGAAGGCCTTGCGCCCACACTCAAAAAAGACCTTTGATTGTCATCTGATGATTGCCCCTGCCGACCCTTATCTGGAGGCGTTTGCACAGGCAGGTGCCGATATTATTACAATTCATCCTGAAGCAGGCCCTCATCTCCACCGCTCACTTCAAACAATAAGAGCTCTTGGCAAGAAAGCTGGTGTTTCACTCAACCCTGCAACACCATTATCAGTCATTGAAAACTGCATGGATTTGATTGATCTCATTTTAATTATGACCGTTAATCCGGGTTTTGGCGGGCAAAGTTTTATTCCCCTTTTAGACAAGATTGCGCAGGCTCGTGCCATGATTGATGCAACAGGGCGCCCAATAGATTTGGAAGCTGACGGCGGTATTAACCCAGAAACATCCAAGCAAGTGCGCGAAGCTGGTGCCGATGTCCTTGTCGCAGGAACAGCCACCTTTAAGGGCGGGCCAGATTCTTACGCTCAAAACATCAAAATGTTGCGCGGAGAATAAAGCAACATGCCAAAAGCGTTTGCCCCAAAAGTACTCTTTTTATCTGCCAAAGGCGCTATATCCGCTTTTGCAGCATGGACAGCGTCAACGGTTTTAACGCGCCTTAAATTCCCTTCACTCCAAAAAGTGCCCTCCTCCCTCGATGAAGTAGCACATGATCGCGTTCAGGTCTGGACAGGTTATCCTTGGCCAGGCGCATCAGAAAATGGTGCATGGCTCGTTAGCGGTCTTGCGCAATATCCTGGCGGTTTTGAGTCCGCCATAAACGCGTTCTGGAACACAACGGACGCCCCTGGACGTCATTGTTTTACATGGCTTTCTGATTTGCGCGCATGCGGCGGCGACCAGGCCCGCCAAACGGCGCGCTATCTGGTTGCAAGTTGGATTGAACAACATGGCAACCAAAAAACAAAATCTGTTTGGACACTCGATTATGTCGGGAGGCGTCTGACAACACTCATCTTGCTTTATGATTTTCATGGCAGTAGTGCCCATGATGCTTATCAAGCACTTGTAGGGGGCATGATTACGCGTCATGCGGATTTTCTTCTAAAAACGCTTCCGACCACACGCAAAAGCCAGGATACACTTGAAGCTTCAGCAGCGCTTATCCTAGCCGCACTTTCCATGGAAGATAAGAAGCAGTGGCGCGATATTGGAGAGGCACATTTTACAAGAAATCTCAGCGCGCAAATTCTCTCAGATGGGGGACATATTTCGCGCGCACCACAAAAATTGGCGGATGTGTTGCGTCTGTGTTTAGACTTAAAACGCTTCTATCAGGAAGCCAATCAAAAGCCAGTAGAAACCTTGCAAAAAACAATAGAATTAATGGGAGAGGCTCTGCAGTTTTTCCGATATATGGATAAAAAACTCGCGCTTTTTCATAGCTCTCAGGAACACTCTGCCACAATCCTTGATTTAATCTCCCATCAGATTGGCGGGCGCCTAAAAACACCCAAAAGCCTTCCCACAACAAAATTTGAACGCCTCACACAAGGACGTACAACCGTGTTGATGGATATAGGCACACCACCGCAATGGCCATATGATACCCGCGCGAGTGCAGCACCACTTGCCTTTGAAATGACGTACGGGAAAGAAAGGATGATAGTCAATTGTGGCGCACATCCCTTTAGCCCTGAATGGCAGGAGGCGTTGCGCGGAACAGCCGCACATACAACGCTTGATATTGACAATCGTAATGCCTGCGAAATTAAAGAAGATGGACATATTGGTCGTAAACCAAGCACCATCAAATCTGAACGCACGGAGAAGAAAACAAGTTTGCTTGTCGAGGCACAGCATGATGGTTATGTCCCTTTAAATGGGCTGGCACACACGCGACGTTTATATCTGTGCGAACGCGGGCAGGACCTGCGTGGCGAGGATATTCTAAGCGCCGGTGTTGCCCCTGAAAAACATCATGATTATGCACTTCGTTTCCACTTACACCCACGTGTTAAAGTTTCACTCGTTAAGGATGAAACCGAAGCACTCTTAAGGTTGCCCAGTGGTACAGGTTGGCGATTCCAACAAGAAGGCGGGGCGCTGTCATTGCAAGACAGTATCTATTTTGGTGAGGGCACAAGTCCTGTTAAAACCCAACAAATCGTAATGACAGGCCAAACACTTTCCGCTGTTACCCTTCTCAAATGGGCATTTCAACGCGAAGGTTTATAAATTTCATCCCTTCTCAAAAAAAGTCTTTGTTCTTGATACGTTCTCATGTAAATTAAGGGCATGAGTAAATCAAAGTCAAATTATGTCTGTCAGAATTGCGGGAATGTCACAACCAAATGGGCTGGGAAGTGCGAGGCCTGCAATTCATGGAATTGCATTCAAGAAGAAATTGTCGAGGCGAGCGTCCCTAAAGGTGTGAGCGCCGCCTCACGCCAGCGTGGTAAGGCTCTTCGCTTTGATGATTTACAAACCGATCCCAATCGCACGAAGCCCGAACGTATTATCTCTGGTATTGGCGAGCTTGACCGTGTCACGGGGGGGGGCTTTGTTGACGGCATGGCACTCCTTATTGGGGGGGATCCAGGCATTGGTAAATCAACAATCTTATTACAAGTAGTTGGAGCACTCGCTGAAAAAGGAGTGAAATGTGCTTATGTTTCGGGCGAAGAGGCTGTTGACCAAATTCGACTGCGCGCCAAAAGATTAGGTCTTGAAAAGTCGCCTGTAAAACTGGCTGCCGCAGGGAATATCTCTAACATTCTCGCCACAATGGAGAGCGAGGATATTGATTTGATTGTGATTGATTCCATTCAAACCATGTATGTGGATTCCATTGAAAGTGCGCCAGGGACTGTTACTCAGGTGCGCACCTCAGCCCAAGAACTTATCCGTCTGGGTAAAGCCAAAGGCATCTGCGTTGTTCTTGTTGGGCATGTCACAAAGGAAGGACAGTTGGCTGGCCCGCGCGTGCTTGAACATATGGTGGATACCGTTCTTTATTTTGAAGGTGAGCGTGGCCACCCTTTCCGCATCTTACGTGCTGTTAAAAACCGTTTCGGTCCAACAGATGAAATTGGCGTTTTTGAAATGGTCGAGGGTGGTTTACAGGAAGTCGAAAACCCTTCTGAAATCTTCCTCTCCCAGCGGCAAGAAAATATCTCAGGTAGCGCTGTTTTAGCAGCCATTGAGGGAACGCGCCCAGTCTTAGTTGAGGTGCAGGCGCTTGTTGCCCCAACCACCTTTGCAACACCAAGGCGTGCCGTTGTCGGATGGGACAGTGCACGCCTGTCGATGATATTGGCCGTGCTTGAGGCTCGATGTGGTCTCGTCTTTGGTGACAATGATGTTTACCTCAATATCGCAGGGGGCTTGCGCATTCAGGAACCTGGCGCTGATTTGGCTGTTGCCGCGGCCCTCATTTCAGCACTCACCAATGCGGTTATTCCACAAGACACAGTTTTTTACGGTGAAATTGGTCTGGCTGGTGAGATTCGTCCTGTGCTTCAAATGGATTTACGTTATAAAGAGGCTAAAAAGTTGGGCTTTAAAGAAGCAATCTGCCCCAAACAGGCAACACGCAAATCAAAAGATAGCGATGTGGCCAGCCTGCAAAAAGGCACGCCTCTCACCCATATTGACCAACTCGTGCAGCGCCTGCAGATGGAACGCCGCGCATCCGTGACCCAAATGCCTGCATAACCCATACAAAATAAGCTATTTTTTCCTTGCACTCCCTTATAAAATGCTTATAACACCACATAACCTCGCTTGTGACTGGTTCACAGGCTTGGGCTTTTACAGGGTCAATCATATTTATACAGCTTGGCCCTTTAATGAAAAAAGCCGTTAACCCAAGAGGAGACATCGATGGCAATATATGAAACCGTGTTTATCGCGCGCGGTGACTTAAGCGCGAAACAAGTCGAAGAAATGACGAAATCATTCTCAGATCTTTTGACAGCAAATAAAGGTAAAATCCTGAAGACTGAAAATTGGGGTCTTCGTACACTTGCCTACAAAATCAACAAAAGTAAAAAAGGTCACTACGTTCTTATCGAGAGCGAAACTGATGGTGAAACGCTTATTGAAGCGGAACGTCAAATGCGTTTGCATGATGATGTGATGCGCTACATGACAATCAAGCTGGATGCAGCATCAGAAGACCAATCCGCAATTTTAGGCGGCAGCGATGCCGGTAAGAAGGAGGCAGCATAATGGCCGATCATAAGAAAAAATCATTCTCAAAACGCAGCAGATCTTGCCCGTTTTCAGGTGAAGGCGCACCAGCCATTGACTGGAAAGACGTCAAACTTCTCGAAGGTTACATTTCAGAGCGTGGCAAAATCATGCCAAGCCGTATCACAAACGTTTCACAAAAGAAGCAACGTGAATTGGCTCGCGCGATTAAACGTGCACGTTACATGGCTCTTATGCCGTACCTTCGTACTGAATCAGAATATACAGGACGCCGTTAAGCGCACCTGACAGAAGATAAAGGAAAATAAAATGTCACAAATTATTTTATTAGAGCGTGTCGATAACCTTGGTGATATCGGTGATGTTGTCACTGTTAAGCCTGGTTTTGCGCGTAACTATCTGTTGCCACAAGGCAAAGCCCTTCGCGCAACAAAAGACAACATTGCCTATTTTGAAACACAGAAAAAGGCAATTGTTGAAGATAACGCAAAACAGAAGAAAGAAGCAGAAGCCCTTGGTAAGAAAGTTGACGGCACACAAGTCGACATTATTCGTCAAGCTTCTGAAGCTGGACAGCTTTACGGTTCAGTTTCTTCACGTGATATTGCGGACGCTTTGAACGAAAAAGGCAAGTTTGACCTTAACCGTTCACAGGTCACAATGCTTCAAAACTACAAAATGATTGGTCTTTTCGAAGTACCAGTTGTTTTGCATCCAGAAGTTAAAGTCTCAGTCACAATCAACATCGCTCGTTCACCAGAAGAGGCCGCAACACAGGCCAAAACTGGCCGCGCATTGATTGCTGGTACTGAAGATGACGCCATGGATATCAAGGAAGAGCAAGGCGAAAAAGTTGCCGAGCGCACAGATGACATGAAGAGCGAGCTTCTTGAAGACTCAGCCTTGAAAGCTGAAGAAGAAGCCAAACGCCTGGCCGAAGAAGAAGCCGCAAAAGCAAAAGCAAAAGCAGACAAAAAGGCTGCTGCGGAAGCAGAAGCTAAAGCTGAAGAAGCTGAAATTGAAGAAACATCAGCTGAAACAGATGAAAAGCCTGAAGACGCTTAAGTTTATTAAAACTTATAAGACATTGAAAAACCGGGCCGCGTGCTCGGTTTTTTATTGACCACTATTTCGCAAAAATGTTTACTAAGCACACTTAATTTTTGAAACTAGGCATTACCCTTGGGCAAAGACAACAAAACATCTTCAAAAAAAGTTTCTCATTTGCGTAAAGTCGAAAAGGGTCTTTCCGTCGAGCATCTTTCCAAAAGCTATAAGAAAAAGCCTGTTTTGCGGGATTTCTCGCTTCAGGTGCATGCGAAGGAAGCCGTGGCCCTTCTTGGTCCCAATGGTGCAGGTAAAACAACCTCATTTTATATTATCTCTGGCCTGATTAAGCCTGATAGCGGATCCATTTTACTCGATGGGCATGACATTACCGACCTGCCCATGTATCAGCGTGCTCGCCTGGGGATTGGCTATCTTCCTCAAGAAGCCTCTATTTTCCGAGGGCTAAATGTCGAGGATAATATTCGTCTTGTGTTACAGGGTCAGAACCTGCCTCAAAAGCGTTCTGAAATCCTACTAGAGGAACTTCTGGCTGAATTTTCCATCGGGCATCTAAGAAAAACACCCGCCGTTGCCCTTTCAGGTGGAGAACGCCGCCGCTGTGAAATTGCGCGTGCCTTGGCTGCACGTCCACGCTTTATCCTGCTTGATGAGCCATTAGCCGGGATTGACCCCATTGCCGTGGCCGATATCCGTGATCTGATAGGACAGCTTAAAAACCGTGGCATTGGCGTGCTTATCACTGACCACAATGTGCGTGACACGCTTGGTATCGTTGACCGCGCCTATATCCTGCATGACGGTGAATTGCTGATGGAAGGAACACCAGAGGATATTGTCAAAAACGCTGATGTTAGACGCGTTTATCTGGGTGAAAAATTCTCCCTTTGATTTCTTTTCAAAAAGCGCAAGAAATTTTGAAATTGCCATGATAAACTGACCTTTATGAGCACACCTAAAGGTCCATATCTCGATTTAAAACAAGCCCTCTCACAAAATCTTGTGATGAACCAACAGATGCAGCAGGCAGTCAAGCTTCTGCAGCTCTCTAATATCGAGTTATCAGAGTTTCTCGATGATATTTTGGCGGATAATCCTTTACTTGAAAAAGACGAAAGCGCGCCTGCGTCCGAGAATGGAGATATAGAGGAAAGCTTTGAGGATGCCGTCCGCGAAGAGCAGACGGATTTTGATGCAGGCAGTTCCATGATGGCCGATAGCGGTGGAGGTGACACGTCCTTTTCCCCTCATAACCCAAATGATGTTTTCGAAAATACAGCTTCGGAGGAAAAATCTCTGCGGGATGTCCTGGTCGAACAAATCCAAACCAATCTGGATGATGCAAGAGACCGCATGGTTGCAACACTTTTAATAGATGAATTGGACAGTACTGGTTATCTGCGTGATGACATTCCAACACTATCTGAGAAAATTGGGTGTAAGCCAGAGCGACTTGAAGCCCTTCTCCCTCAGTTAAAAGAATTTGAGCCCACGGGTATTTTTGCGAAAAACTTATCCGAATGTCTGGCCCTTCAACTTGAAGAACGCGGCGCACTAACCCCTGCCTTCGAAGTTTTACTGGATAACCTGAATTTGCTAGCTGAGCATGATATGAAAACGCTTTCAAAATTATGTGGCACAAATGAGGAAAGCGTTCAGGAGATGGCGCTGGTGATACGCACGCTTCAACCGCGACCGACTGCCAATTACGATGGGTTTGTTGCCCAAACAGCTATCCCAGATGTGTTAATGCAAAAACAAAAACGCGAAGCGGGCGGCGGCTGGAAAGTGGCCCTGAATAATGAAACTCTGCCGCGTGTGTTGGTCAATAATGAATATTACACAACCGTCCTAAGCAAGACCTCCAAAAAGGAGGATAAGCAATATTTGCGCGATCAGTATCAAACGGCGAACTGGCTTGTCCGCGCCATGGACCAACGCGCGCAAACAATCCTGAAAGTTGCCGCCGAAATTGTTGAGGAGCAAAACGGATTTTTTCTCTATGGTGTAGAATTCCTGCAGCCTTTGACTTTGAAAGACATTGCCGAAAAAATAGAAATGCATGAAAGTACGGTTTCACGTGTCACTACAAATAAATACATTGGGACACCACGCGGTATTTTCGAGCTAAAATATTTCTTTACCTCGTCCGTTTCCTCAACAGGAAGCGGTGGCTCTGACATTTCATCAGAGGCAGTAAAAGCTAAGATTGAAGCTCTTATCGCCGATGAAACCGTCAAAAACGTCTATTCGGATGATGCGCTTGTTAAGGAGCTACAAAAACAAGGCGTGGACATTGCCCGCCGTACTGTTGCCAAATACAGGGACACACTCCATATTCCCTCCTCCACACAACGCCGCCGTATTTTGAAGAACAGGCAAGGCTTATGAGAATAGGTTTTTTCGATTCTGGTCTTGGTGGTCTGATTATCATGAATGCGGCCTCCCGTGCCCTGCCTGACCACGACATGGTTTTTTTAAGTGACACGTTGAATGTACCATATGGCAATCGCAGTCCTGAGTTTGTGTATCAGGCAACACAAAAGGCCGTTGAGTTTCTATTTAAACAGGATTGTGCACTTGTTATAATTGCCTGTAACACGGCGTGCGCCATCGCCTTACGCAAACTACAACAAAACTGGCTTATGGAGAATTATCCCGACCGCCGCATTTTGGGCGTTATCGTGCCAACCCTAGAGGTTGCGCTTACCAAAGAGCATACCCGCATCGGATTAATGGCAACATCTGCAACCGCAACATCAGATGTGTATGGACAAGAGCTCCGTAAACTTAACCCTGATATAAAACTTACATCGCAACCCTGCCCCCTTCTTGTCCCCATGATTGAAAATGACGGGCGTCAATGGGTTGGCCCTGTTTTGGAAAGTTACTTAAAACCTCTTGTAAAACAGGATGTACAATCGGTCATACTCGGATGCACGCATTACCCTTTTTTAAAGGCAGAGATTACGCAAACACTTGCCCACCTCGGGAGCAAAGCCGAGCTTATTTCACAGGATGAAATTATCGATGAAAAGCTTTACGAATATCTGCAACGCCATCCTGAAATCGATAAAAAACTTAAAAAAGGTGGCAGACGTTCCTATTATGTTACCGATTTAACGCAAGCCTATCAAAATGCGGCGCAAGAGATTGCAGGACAAACCATTCCATTCATTAAAACCGAACTTTAGAGACTTTTAAGTGTTCTTTTTGTACGGTTTGACTTAACAATTTTCTCAAAACGCACTATACTAAATATATGCCTTTTTACTGGTCATTACTGGAGAGGAACTCTCACCAATATGCACTCGTTCGTACAACGAAAAGGCACTCATGGAGAAAATTTCAATTTAGATAAAGGATAAATAACATGGAACTTACTGTTCATGGAAAACATATGGATGTTGGGGACTCTTTGAAAACCCATATGCAGCAGAAGCTAGAAGACATTAACGAAAAATACTTCGGGCGTGCTATTGCACCTGTTGTCACAATCGGCTCTGAGCCCCACAATTTCTTTAAAACACATATTTCCCTGACAATGGGTAAAGATATTCACGTGCAGGCAACCGAAACTGCAGGTGATCCTTATGCAGCCTTTGATGGTGCGGCTGAAAAAATCGCCAAGCAATTGCGTCGTTACAAGCGTCGTTTGCGTGACCATCACGAGCGCCTAGAACAGTTACCAGGTGACATCGCCCCTATTCTGATTAAGGAAAACATCATTGAAACATTGATTGCCAATGACGAAGATGAAACAAGCAAAGAACCTGAATTTCCAAAAGAACCCGCAATCATTGCTGAGATGACGCACAAGATCCAAAAAATGACAGTGTCTGAAGCCGTTATGCGTATGGACCTTGCAGGCGAATCAGCCATGCTGTTCAAAAATTCAAAAACAGATGGGCTAAATATGGTTTACAAACGCTCTGACGGAAATATCGGTTGGGTTGATCCACAGGCAGCAGAGATGGAAGCCGCCGAATAATTTTGATATTTTTAAGTAAAAGTTGTGAATTCCAAAACTGCCGTGAAAGCGGCAGTTTTTTTATGTTTTTTGTCAAAAAAGCACTGGCATTTCCATCTCAAAGATTCTATCAGAGGGTGTTTATAAACGAAACGATTGATGGGGGATTATATGTCAGTTTCAACACATGGCCTACCAGAGTTTGATTTCATAAAATTTGCGCCTTCTTATGGTTCATCTCAAGAGCTCTTCCTTGCGCTTGCACAAATTGTAAATGACAAATTCACTATATCTGATGCATCTAAATTTGCTGAGAACCTAGTAAGCACACATATTGAACGTGGATTTGGGATTGGTGATGGCGTTGCCATTATCAACATGAAATCAGAATATGTTTCAGATGCAATTATGGGGTTTATCAAACTTGAAAAGCCATTGATGTTACGCGCGCCTGACGAAACACCCTGCCATAACATTGGTGTGCTTATTTCACCTGTCTCTTCTGGAAAATCACATCTCCAAACTATGGCACGTCTTTCCCGTTTGTTTAAAGATAAGACGATTGCACAGAAACTTGCTAAGGCAAGCTCAGAAGAGGTGCTTAACGATATTCTGGAAGGACACGCGGTCGAAAGCAGTCAATTTGACAGGTCTGAAGCCGCCTAAACCAAAAATCACTTTAGGAATGGTGTTGTTCCAAATCTGTGAAGCGGGTGTAGTTCGCATCGAAGAAAAGCTTAACAGGGCCAATTGGACCATGACGTTGCTTGGCAACGATAACCTCTGCCACATTTGCCGTTTCCTGCAAACGATTTGACCAGCTTTCATAGCGCTCGTTAAATTTCTCGACATTTTCGCTTACCTTCTGGCTTGGTTCCTCACGTGAGAGGTAATATTCCTCACGATAAATGAACATAACCACATCAGCATCCTGTTCAATCGAACCTGATTCACGCAAATCAGAAAGCATAGGACGTTTATCGTCACGCGATTCCACACCACGAGAGAGCTGTGAAAGCGCCAAAACAGGAACTTGCAATTCCTTGGCAAGTGCCTTCAAGCCACGTGTAATTTCAGAAACCTCATTCACACGCGAAGTCTCGGATTGACGGCTTCCTGTCCCGCGCAAAAGCTGCAGATAGTCAACCACAATTAGGCCAAGGCCGTGCTGGCGTTGCAAACGGCGGGCGCGTGTGCGCACAGCACTAATTGAGAGGGCAGGCGTGTCATCAATATATAGTGGCACACTTGTCAGCGTATGCGCGGCCTGTGCAAAATCACGGAATTGCTCCTGTGTGACCTGCCCTTTACGGATGACATCACCCGAAATATTGGACTGGTCAGCCAGAATACGTGTGGTAAGCTGATCATGTGACATCTCTAACGAGAAAAAGGCTGTAATGGCGCCTTCTTTTCCACCTGTATCAGCAAAGGCCTTGGCCGCATTAAAAGAAATATTGACAGCCAAAGCCGTTTTTCCCATTGACGGACGGGCCGCCAAAATAAGCAAGTCAGAATTGTGCAACCCACCAAGTTTCTTGTTTAAATCAGACAGACCTGTTGTTACACCAGTAACCTGACCTTGGGAATTATAAGCCTTTTCAGCAATCTCAATGGCCTTAAAGATGGAATCACGTAATGTAACCCATCCAGGTCCACCCGAGCCACTTTCGGCGATTTTAAAAAGCTGCGCCTCGGCGTTTTCAATGACATGCTCGGCCATTTCATCAAGTGAGAAGGTTTGCGATTTATCAATCATGTCACTGGCCAGACGAATAACCTCGCGGCGCAAATGTAAATCATAGATCGTTTGCGCATAGTCACGCACGTTGGAAAGCGAAATAACCGTTGCCGCTAGGTCGACCAAATATTCAGCACCACCAACGGCCTCAAGTTCTTTATCCTGCTCGAAATATGTTTTCAGTGTGACGGGCGTGGCAGCCTGTCCACGGGTATTTATTGTAATAATAGCCTCATAGATGCGCGCGTGTGCGCCAGCATAAAAATGATCCGGTTTGAGGAAATCCGAAATATCTTCAATTCTTTTATTTTCAACAAGAAGCGCACCCAACAGGCCTTGCTCTGCCTCCAAATTAAACGGAGGACGAATTGCATTTTGCATGGTGACATCAGACTCGGCAGATGACCCAGATTGCGCATTTAGATTTTTAGCTTTGATAACGGTATTACTCATGAATCCCACTCTATGTGATAATCTTCAAAAAAGATGCTTAATTTTATCCTTCCCCTGTGAATAACGGGGACAATATCAAGATGCAAGCCACTCTTGGCTTATAGCAAAAAAAGGAGCGCCGAACAGCTTGATTTTTAAGAGCGTTCAAGGCATTGTTGCAAATGTTTTCAAAATAACAGCCTAGAATTAAAATTTATGGATCCCACGAGCGTTGCGACTGATTTCAATATCTCTCTGATTACAGATGTTATTATTATCGCTGTGCTTCTGATTTCGGCTGGAGTTTCTTTTTTCCGTGGACTTATCCGCGAAGTTCTAACAATTGCAGGTGTGGCAGGAGGAATTGTTGCCGCCGCCTTGTTCGGTGATAATTTTGTACCACTCATGGAGAACATTCTTGGGGTTACCAAAGACGGTGAGAATAAAGAACTTTTTGGGCTTATTCCGTATGAATTTCTGGCCTATGCGCTCGCCTATGGGGCGGTCTTCTTGGGCTTTGTCATAGGGCTGTCAGTTTTAAGCCATTTTCTGTCAAAAGCCGCTGCTGCTATCGGGCTTGGCCCCGTTGATAGAACACTTGGTGTTCTTTTTGGACTTGCGCGCGGGCTTTTACTTCTGGCCATTCTTTACATGCCGTTTTATCTGACCTTTTCTGATGAGGATAAAAAAGACTGGTTTGGGGAATCCAAATTAATTGTTTATGTGCAAGCCACATCTGAATGGATTTCCGGTTTCTTCCCTAAGGATGAGGACGAAGCTTCGCAAAAAACACAAGACATCATGGAGAAGTTTGACATCCTAAAATCGCTTGATCCAGATAAAAAAGCGGATGCCCCCGAGGCACTCGATAGTCAGGATCAAGCACCTGATCAATTAGAAGGTTATGGGCGCGACATCCGTGAAAAACTCGATAATTTATTGCAAGAACGTCAAAATGACGCGGTCACGATTGAGGATGTGGAGACACCTCAAACTGATGAAACCGAGGCAACGGAATAAAAATTTTTGAAAGCGGGTTACATATGACACAGAGTGAGAATGATAAGTTTCGTGACGAATGTGGTGTCTTTGCTGTTTTCGGACATGAGGATGCCTCATCTATCACAGCACTTGGTCTTCACGCCCTGCAACATCGGGGACAAGAGGCATGCGGTATTGTCAGCTACGATCAAAAAATGTTCTATGCCAAACGCGCCATTGGCTTGGTCGACGATACATTTGGCCAAAAATCAGTTATTGATTATTTAAGCGGGTCAATGGCAATTGGTCACAACCGTTATGCAACGAGTGGCGAAGGCCATATTAGAAACGTTCAGCCACTTTATGCCGACCTCTCCTTTGGTGGGTATTCAGTAGCACATAACGGCAATCTGACAAACTCCATCCAAATTCGTGACAAACTCGTTAAGGGGGGTTCTCTGTTTCAATCAACAAGCGATACGGAGATATTCATCCATCTAACGGCACTCTCCAAAAAAGAGAGCGTTGAGGACAAGCTGATAGATGGTTTGAAACAGGTTGAAGGGGCTTATTCCCTTGTTGCCATGTGTGAGAATAAAATCATCGGTGTACGCGACCCACATGGGCTGCGCCCGCTTGTGATTGGAAAACTGAAAGGAGCCTATATTCTGGCTTCTGAAACTGTGGCCCTTGATATCATCGACGCCGAATTTATCCGTGAAGTTGCCCCTGGTGAGATGGTTATACTGACAGAAAAAGGGCTTGTCTCCCGCCATGATTTGGCGAAAAAAGACTCCCGCTTTTGCATTTTCGAGTATGTCTATTTTGCACGACCAGACAGTGTCATTGAAGGCAATTCCGTTTATGAAACACGCAAGAAAATCGGCGAGGAACTGGCCAAAGAATCCCATGTAGAAGGGGCTGATGTTGTTGTGCCTGTTCCAGATAGCGGCGTGCCCTCAGCCATCGGATATGCACAAGAAAGCGGTGTACCGTTCGAACTTGGTATCATTCGTAATCACTATGTCGGGCGCACCTTTATTGAGCCAACCGATCAAATCAGGCACTTAGGTGTACGCCTCAAACACAACGCTAACCGTCATATCCTTGAAGGCAAAAAGGTCGTTTTGGTCGATGATTCAATTGTGCGTGGTACAACATCTAAAAAGATTGTCGAAATGGTGCGCGAGGCAGGAGCCGCAGAAGTGCATATGCGCATTTCCTCACCCCCAACAAAACATAGTTGCTTTTACGGCATCAACACGCCCTCGACAGAGGAGCTGATGGCGCATAAATATTCAGTCGATGAAATTGCTAAACAAATTGGTGTTGATTCACTGGCTTATATCTCTGTTGATGGTCTTTACCGCGCGACCAAGGCACAGAACCGAAATAATAAGGCACCTCAATATTGTGATGCCTGTTTTACAGGTGAGTATATGATTCCCCTCACAGATTACGAAAACAAGAAAACAGGCGCGAAAGTCACGCAATTACGCGAACGTGCTAAAAACTAGAAAAACGCTCTCATGACAAACTCAAAAATTCTTGAAAACCGTGTTGCCCTTATAACAGGTGCCTCTCGTGGTATCGGCGCAGAAGTTGCCAAGGCTTATGCCAAAGCTGGTGCTCATGTCGTCCTGCTTGCACGTACAGTTGGCGGGTTGGAAGAAACTGATGATGCCATCCGTGCAGAAGGCGGGGAAGCAACATTAATGCCTCTTGATCTCTCTAAGCTGGATGATCTGGAGCGATTGGGGCCAACATTGCATGAACGGTTTGGAAAACTGGATATCTTTGTCGCAAATGCGGGTGCGCTTGGCACGTTAAAGCCCTTGGCGCATAACAAACTTAAAGAATGGCAGAGTGTGATGGATGTTAATGTGACCGCTAATTTTCAAATGTTGCGCTCCCTTGACCCGCTTCTGCGCACATCTGATGCCGGACGTGCCATTTTCGTAACCTCGGGCGTTGCGCGTAAAGATGATCGTGCCTATTGGGGCGCATACAAAGTAAGCAAGGCTGCGCTTGAGGCACTTGCGCATTCCTATGCGGCAGAAACGAAGAAGACAAATGTGCGCGTCAACATCATTGACCCAGGCCGTGTACGCACAGCGATGCGTGCCTCGGCTTATCCAGGTGAAGATCCAGAAAAACTGCCAACAGCTGATATTCTGAATCCACTCTTTTTGGAGCTAGCCAATCCCGCCTGCACAAAGCATGGCGAGATTGTTGAGACACAATCTATTTCTTCTTAGTTTTAGAAGCCGGCTTTGGTGGTGCTCCCTCAGCGAAAGCAATAGTGCGCGTTGGGAACGGAATATTAATCCCTGCCTTATCAAGCGCCTCTTTGATATTTTTCGTCAAATCAAATTTGACCTGCCAGTACTCACTTGTCTTACACCAGACGCGCGCTGTGACATTGACTGAGGAATCACCCAAGGACGATACCATGACCATCGGCTCTTTCCCTTCAGTCAGAATAAGTCTGTCATCAGCATCCAAAACCTTTTGATAAATCTTGAAGGCCTTATCAATGTTCTCGGCATATCCAATACCACAGACAATATCCATTCGGCGGTGTAAATTGCGTGAATAGTTATAAACTTCCGAGCTCCAAAGTTTTGAATTGGGGGCCTGAATATAGACATTATCAGGCGTGGCAAGTTCTGTTGTAAACAATCCAAGATTAGTGACCGTGCCCGCAATCCCCCCTGAATCAATGTAATCGCCGACATTAAAAGGACGCAATATCAACATCATGACACCAGCGGCCACATTAGAAAGCGTGCCTTGCAAGGCCAAACCAATAGCCAAACCTGCCGCACCAAGAACTGCCAAAAGAGAAGCTGTCTGGATACCAAATTGTGCAAGGACAGTGACAAACGCTACAATCAAGACAACATATTTAATGAAAGCACCCAAAAACGTTTGAAGTGTAGGATCAAGTTTATTTGATTTTCTTATGATACGGCGCAACCAGTTACCCAGAAGCCATCCCCCAATTAAAATAAATATGGCGCTAATCAGTCTCAGGCCAATTTCAGTCATGTAAGGAAGATACTCTGTGTAAAGTGTTTCGATCTCAGGCATATTTTATTTTCTCAAACTTAGTTTTTATATGGGTTTTTAGACGTTCTCACCAATAATCTAATAGGAACCGAGGGAAGGTCAAATGTTTTGCGGATACCATTGACCAGATAGCGTTTGTAGTTTTCTGGCAAATCATCAGGACGCGCCGCCCAGAGTGCAAAGGTTGGTGGGCGTGCCTTAATCTGTGTAATATAGCGCAAGCGGTTTGAACGACCATTGACCATGGGTGCGGGATGGCTTTGTTCCATGCCAGCCAGCCATCTATTCATCTTTCCAGTTGGAACACGTTTATTCCACAGGTCATAGGTTAGAAAAATATTTTCAATCAAACGATTAAGGTTCTTGCCCGTAAGTGCAGACAGTGTGACCACGCGTACATTCTCAACTTGAGATAATCCTTTCGCCAGACGGTATTTTATTTCGTCCAGTAATTCTGCCTTATCCTCAATCAAATCCCATTTATTGACGGCAACAACAAGCCCACGTCCCTCGCGTGTGACCATTTGCCCAATAGAGAGATCCTGACGCTCGAGAGGGGTTTGCGCATCAACCATTAGAACAACAATTTGCGCCAAACGAATGGCACGCAAGCTTTCATCCACGGACATCTTTTCAAGATTATCGACAACTTTTGCACGTTTGCGCATACCTGCCGTATCAACAAGCCTGATATCACGCCCCTCGATATTCAAATTTTCAGTAATCGCATCACGTGTGATGCCGGCCTCAGGGCCAGTTAGCATCCGCTCCTCACCAATGAGCGCATTAAAGAGTGTTGATTTACCTGCGTTAGGACGACCAACAATAGCAATTTTAATCGGCTTTTTGGCTTCCTCTTCATCAACAGGAAGTGCGGCAAAGTCGAAATCTTCATTACCTTCCAGATGATCAATATCGTCTGGCAAATCATCATCGCGCTCCTCAAGGACTTCCTCTTCTTCATCCTCATACCAGTGAGGTTCAAGCGCATCATAAAGAAGCCCCAACCCCTGCCCGTGTTCCGCAGACATTGGAATAGGCGCTCCCAAACCAAGTCTGTAAGCATCCGCAAGCTCTGCTTCGATCAACTTATCGCTTTCACATTTATTAGCCGCAAGAATAACAGGCTTATCCTGTTTGCGTAGCCATTTGGCAAAATGTTTATCCAGTGTGGTGACACCTTCACGTGCATCAATGACAAACAATATCGCATCGGCTTTCTCAAGCGCGTCCTCTGTCTTGCCGCGCATGCGCGCCTCCAGAGACTGATCCAGAATATCTTCCAGACCTGCAGTATCAATGATTTTAAAGGTTTTATCTGCAATCCCGCCATCGGCCTCACGCCAATCACGTGTAACACCCGGTTGGTCGTGCACAATAGCAAGCTTTTTACCTGCCAAACGATTAAAAAGCGTTGATTTCCCGACATTCGGGCGTCCGCAAATGGCCAATGTAAACGGCATGATTATCCTAAAGTTTTATTATTACTTATTGATATGCGTGCAAACGCCCATCCTCTGTCAGGAAGAAGGCAACTCCAGACGCCACAATAGGCGCGGTCACAATTGTTTTCTTTAAAGACCATTGGCGCACAACCTCTCCCGTAACAGGGTTGATTTCATAAACTAAACCGTTAGTTCCTGCAATAATCAATCGTCCACCTGCCAAGACTGGGCCTTTCAGAACAATCGCGTCTTCTCGTTCAGACTCATCGAAGTAACGCGGCAGTTTCTTAACCCAAATTACGGCACCACTATCACTTGAAAGGGCGGCCACCTCATTATTATTGTTAATGACAAAGATATGGTTCCCCGCAATCCAAGGCGTATTAGCAGAGCCAATCTCACGTTGCCATATACGGTTTCCTGTACGCTCTTCAAGTGCAACCATACGTCCATTAAAGCTAATGGCATAAACCCGTCCCTTATCTAAAATGGGGAGTGCACGAATATCTGCAATCGATTGGACACCGCCAAGTCTTCTAATTGGAGAGAGGCTTTCTGACCAAGCAACAGAGCCGTTTTCAACGCGTAAAGCGTAAAGCTCACCCGAGCTAAACACAGGCACAACGATTTCATTATCTGCCGCGGGCGATGCCATACCAACAAGACCTGCTTGTTCACTCAAGCCTTGGTATTCCCAAAGTACCGAGCCATCCGTTTCGTTAAGAGCCAAGATTTTATTATCAACTGTGACAACATAAACACGCTCTTTTAAAATGGTAGGCGCGGCACGTGATGGCGACGTCAAACCAACACGCCACAAGACTTCCCCATTTTCAGGGTTAATCGCAAACACATCATTATAACCTGATGTTGCATAGAGCTTGCCAGATGAATAAGCAATACCGCCTGTAATCACAGCCTCATCCTCACCTTTTGGACGCAGAACACGCTTCCAGAGGCGTTTACCAGATTTCATATCTAGGGCGTAAATTTCAGAATTTGTGTTCATCGTAAAAACACGTCCGTCAAATACGATTGGTTGTGCCGTAAGAGGAAGGGCATCCTTTGACCCTTGCCCAATATCAGCCGACCAAATTTTAGTAAGCGCGCCAGAGGAAAGCGCCAGATTTTGCATTGCGTGGTTTGGATATCCACCAGCTTGTGGCCAATACTCATTACGCCATTGCTCTGGCGCAATAAAACCTTCGGCCTCAATAGCAACGTCATCAGGCTCAAGGTCTTTTTGAAAATCCATGACTGAAATTCGCTCACCAGGAAGCGGTGCCTTCTCATCATCACTGGAAAAGGGATTAAGAGACGAACAAGATGTCACCACAAGACATGAAAGAAAAGTGAGGGCTATAATTTTTAAAAAATGCATTTTGTAAAAACTTTCTTTATTGCGGAGCGCTTTGGGCATAAAAATCAGAAAGCGCGATGATTTGAGACGACAATAAATCAGGATTATCCTCATTGACGTCGAAATCAGACAGGATGGCAATAGCCCCTTGTGTGTCGCCTTCTAAATGCTTGCGCATTAAACCTTGGAAAAGAACGGCATAGGCCTGCCATGGATTGTCATTATCTTCTGCAATATCTGAAAGTTTGTCTGTCATAGCCTCATCAAGACCAGTCATTTCTTTTGCGCTTAATGTCAAATTTTGCGCCGTGTAAAGAATTGTACCCAAGTCACGTAAGATAGGGGTTGCTGATTTGCTTTCTGATAATTCTTTATAATAAAGCGCAACTGCATCGTTTTTATCTTCTGCTTTTGCAAGGGCTGCTTTTTGCAGATAGGACAAGCCGCCAAGCTTACCGCCTTTATCTTCGGTAAAGCTCCCTACTTCTTCATAAGCGTTTGGATCGCTGAGGGCATTAATATAATCTTGCGTTATAGACGTCTGTTTTTTGTGCTGCCACGCTTCATAGGCAGAAAAAACACCCGTGAGGATTACAAGCGCCACAGCACTCACAATAAGTGTTGGGCCATACTCTTTCCATAGCTTTTCCAATTTTTCTTTTTTAAGAGACTCATCAACATCTCTCATCATATCTGACATAGGTGCGCTCCCAGCGTCTAGGTAATTAAATTGGGGGTAGTTTAGTGCCTTACATATGGGTTTGTCTACAGTCCTTATGCTATAATATACAGATGGCGTATTTTAGAGAGAAAACGGGTTACACCCGCAAAGAGTTTGGCATTATTTTTCAGGTCTATTCGCGTGCTGTTTACAAAAATATTTTCAAAGACTTTTCATTTACTGAGTTAAACAATCAGTTCTTTATTTCCTTTCGCGAGGAAGCGGGCAAAAAACCCCTTATTACAATTGAAAAGCGCAAACTTGGTCCAAAAGCATCGCTCTTTATTGCAACACAAGCAGGCCCAAGAGGCGCTGTTCTAACTGTTGCACGCAGTGAAAAAATTGAATCTTTTGCCGAACAGCTTGAAAATGTTATTTTATCAATTGAAGCCTCTAAAAAAGGCGCTAAATTGAGCTCTGATAAAAAGTAAAACGCTTTTCTTGTCTCAAATAAAAGTTGAAAACATGTTCACGCGAAGGAAGACCCATGTCCGCAAAAATAAAAGTTGATAATCCCGTTGTCGAAATTGATGGCGATGAAATGACACGCATTATCTGGCAATGGATAAAAGAGATGTTTATCCATCCGTATCTTGATGTTGATCTCAAATATTACGATTTATCTGTCACGAACAGAGATGACACAGACGATAAGGTAACTGTAGAGGCTGCAGAGGCGATAAAGAAATATGGTGTAGGGATTAAGTGCGCCACAATTACGCCTGACGAGGGTCGTGTTGAAGAATTTGGTCTTAAGAAAATGTGGAAGTCGCCCAATGGCACCATCCGCAATATCTTGGGCGGGACTGTTTTTCGCGAGCCTATTATCTGCTCCAATATTCCGCGCTATGTGCAAGGATGGGAAAAGCCAATCATTATCGGTCGCCATGCCTTTGGTGACCAATATAAAGCAACGGACATA
This sequence comes from Micavibrio sp. UBA2137, assembly GCA_002328415.1. Classification (GTDB taxonomy): domain Bacteria; phylum Pseudomonadota; class Alphaproteobacteria; order Micavibrionales; family Micavibrionaceae; genus UBA2137. The sequence goes on from DCXL01000004.1 coordinate 984,724, forward strand.
AAAATTCCTGGTGCAGGTAAGTTAACCCTCACTTATACGCCTCAAAATGGGGATGAGGCAAAAGAATGGGAAATTTTCGATTTTCCTTCAAGTGGTGTTGCCATGGGGATGTATAATCTGGACGAGTCAATCACTGGCTTTGCCCGCGCCTGTTTTAATTACGGGTTGGCACGCAACTGTCCCGTCTATCTTTCAACAAAAAACACAATTCTGAAGGCCTATGATGGTCAATTCATGCAGATTTTTCAGTCTGTTTACGATGCTGAATTTAAAAAAGAATTTGAAGCAAAGGATTTATGGTACGAGCATCGTCTTATTGATGACATGGTTGCATTTGCTGTTAAGAATAAGGGAGGCTTTGTGTGGGCATGTAAAAATTATGATGGTGACGTACAGTCTGATATTGTCGCACAAGGATTTGGCTCTCTTGGCCTGATGACCTCTGTTTTGTTAACGCCTGATGGCAAAACAGTCGAGGCCGAGGCCGCACACGGCACAGTCACACGCCATTACAGGTTATATCAAGAAGGACAGGAAACCTCGACTAACCCGATTGCATCGATCTATGCTTGGACAACAGGCCTACGTTATCGTGCCTCCTTTGATAAAAACGAGAAATTATCGGCATTTTGCGATGCGCTTGAGAGGGCTGTGGTCGAAACAGTTGAAGCTGGAGAGATGACTAAGGACCTTGCAATCCTTATTGGGAAATCACAGAAATATTTGACGACAAAGCAATTTATGGATAAGGTCTCGCAACGCTTTGAGGCTGATTTCAAGGCACTTTAAGAGAAAGTAACGCGATGTTTAAAAAAGCACTCATTCTTGCAGCAGTTGCAGTTGTTTCATTGGGGCAAACAGCACATGCTGAGTTGACCCATGTCGGGGAAATAAAACACATGACAACTGTTTATGAAGACACACTCGTCCACATCGCACGCGACAATAATCTTGGTTACATAGATATTCGTGCCGCAAATCCTTCCCTTGACCCCTGGATACCAGGCGATGGCGCAGAAGTTGTTCTACCAACAATGCATCTTCTACCAGATGCGGACCAGGTGGGAGTCGTTATCAATCTACCCGAAATGCGCCTCTATCATTACGAAAAGGAAGGTGAAGCACCTAAAACTTATCCAATTGGTATCGGGCGTGATGGACTTGAAACACCATTAGGCAAGACAAAGATTGTGCGCAAAAAAGAAGGGCCTACTTGGACACCAACACAGCGCATGCTCGAAGAAGACCCAGAATTAAAACCTTTTTATCCTCCAGGACCTGAAAACCCACTCGGCACACACGCGCTTTATCTGGATTGGCCACTCTATCGCATACACGGTACAAACAAGCCTTATGGAATTGGACGTCGTGTCTCTAGCGGGTGCATTCGTATGTATCCTGAGGGCGTAATAGATTTTTACGCAGCTACAGAAAACGGAACGCAAGTAAACGTTATCGACCAGCCAATTAAGGCAGCATGGATTGATGATACATTTTACATTGAAGCCACACCAAGCATTGCTGACGCCGACAAATTTGAACAAAGCATGTCTTATGGTTCCCGCTCGATCTCACAAGATGATATTGCCTATATTCGTGCAAAAGCAGGCATATCCGCAGATAAGCTAAACTGGGATCTTGTTCGTGATGTCATAAATTCTCGTCTTGGCTATCCCATTGCAGTTGGAAAAATGTCCGACACTTCTAAACCAGGTCAACTGGAGGATGTAATGGAAGTAGAGAAGGAAGCCAAGGCCGACGAACAGGATGCCGCCGAAGAAGAACAAGCCTCTTCACAACCTCAAAATGAAACAACTGAGAATTTCTACAGAGCCGATTAGAGAATCGAATTATTTTAAACAAAAAAAAGCTGCCTAATTTGGCAGCTTTTTCTTTGAAATCTTTGTAAGAATTACTTCGTTACGCGTCTTTCGAATACAGGCTCAGCTGTACGTACTTCTACGTTCTGTCTTGCAACAGGAGTATCTGTACCACCAGCTGTACGCTCTTCAGCGTATGGTGCTTGTGTATCTACGTATCCAGTACCTGTGTTACCACATGCTGTCAAAGCAGCAGAAGCAAGAACAAGACCTGACAATGCGAAAAGTTTTTTCATTTTTAGTCCCCTTTTATCTTAGGTTTTTAGTTACGAATAGACTCATGTCTGAGAAAATTCCTGACTGTTATACAACAGCTTTAGTGTCTTGAACACTGTTTTTTAAGAATTTTTTTCAAATTAATGAATCTGTGTTAAGGACGACACAGATAGTAAAAAGTTCCGAAAAAATTAAAGAAATTTATTATTTTACTGCGCACGCAAGGCAATCATTCGCGAGAAATAGCTGTCTACACTATTAAGTAAGGCGCTTGTGATTTTCTCTCGGTGCTGTGCATTATTAAGCTTTTCAACCTCAGAAGGGCTTGAGATAAACCCATTTTCTACAAGAATTGCTGGAATATCAGGCGCTTTAAGCACAGCAAATCCCGCATGACGATGAGGTGTCTTTAAGGTCTTGACCCCCTGCATTCTAAATTGCTCGACCACGACGTTGGCAAAAAACTTTGACTGGTTCGTCGTATCGCGGGTAACAAGATCAAGTAAAATGTTCGCCACATCCTTATCTTCATGTGATAAATCTACGCCACCAATTAAATCTGCCTTGTTTTCACGTGCAGCAAGCTTAGCTGTTTGCGCGTCCGAGGCCTTGTCTGAAAGTGTATAGACAGAGGCCCCCGTTACATCCCTATCAGGTATTGAGTCTGCATGGAGTGATATAAAAAGATCCCCCTTTTCACGGCGGGCAAAATTAACACGCTCGCGCAATTTTATAAATATATCGTCTTTGCGCGTAAGCCTTGTCCGGTAACGCCCTGTAGCATCAAGTTTATTTTTAAGCTCGCGGGCAAGTTTAAGCACGATATCTTTTTCTCTTTGACCATTATGGGCGATAGCTCCTGGATCTTTTCCGCCATGCCCGGCATCAATAACAATCAAAGGCTTCCAATTCTCTATAAAGGCTGTTTCTAGATTTTCAGGATTTGGTTTGCGCAGTGGAAGCGGTGGAAAATCTTTAGCCACATTCGCCAAAGCCGCTTTTTTTTCACTCTCGCCAGCAATATCATTTAACAGTGCATCCAAACGCTGATTATCAGACGTTGCCATTTCAATATGCGTTTCTTTTTGCGGAACAAAGCTTAAATCTACAATGTAACGCGGTGATTTTTGTGTTTTTTCATCTAAGAGCCAAAAATCCTTTGCCAAGTGCATATCGCGCTCAAGGGTTAAAAGCAGCTTGGTTTCCTTATCTGTGGTGCTTTGAATAGACACAGACTCTACAGGCCCCATATTCTTAAGCGTTTCAATAAAATCAGGTCGCTCTAGATTAGCAAAAGAAATAACAAGATCCCGTCCATCCAAACGCGCATCCACATCTGTTTGGCTATCCATGTCAAAAACGAGCCTGTCTTTTCCAGGATGAGGCCCATAGCGCAATTTTTGCAACTCAGCAGCATGTGCAGCTTGTGGCACGCCTGTCACAGCTAAAAAGCTGCAAAGAACCAAAAGGATCACAAGAAATTTTTTGTGGCTCAGCCAAGTCATAGTGTGAGGTCTTTCAGGGATTGTCCTGAGATGAATTTCTAAATTACAATAACATATTATTTTTGCATAAATCAATCTGAGAAGAGTGAAAAGCGCGGTTTCAAAAGGTTGGTGTATTTTTTTATCCAAAAGGTGTTTTAACGATTGTGCTTTCATAACAATAGGTTTAATGTCCATAAATAACGACATTACCAGATTTTAGCAGGATATTTTTTAGGGTTTCGCTAGTCTGGTAAAACAGGAAAAGACATCTTTTCCGCGAGGGTTACTAGACTTCGTAAAGGCATCTCGCCTGCGCGGAAACCTTCGAACATTATAGAATTTAACAACGGCTTGCGCCGAAGCATCTCTCCCATGTCGTGTGGACCTGCTTCTGGCAGCACCGACAAAGGAGTTCGTTATGACAAAAAGATTACTGGTGGATGCCACCCAAAGAGAAGAAGTACGCGTCGCCGTTTGCGATGAAAAATACCTGAATGATTTCGACTATGAAAGCACAGTCAGAAAACAACTTAAAGGCAGTATTTTTCTTGCAAAAGTTACCCGTGTAGAACCATCCTTACAGGCTGCTTTCGTTAACTATGGTGGTAACCGCCATGGCTTCTTGCCTTTCTCTGAAATTCATCCTGATTACTTCCGTATCCCGATTGCTGACCGTGAGGCGCTCATTGAAGACCAAAAATCTGAAATGGAGGCTTTGGCCGCACAGGAAGAGGCCGAAGACAGTGAAGATGAGGATGAGACCGAAGCGCACGATAATGATGCTGAGGATGATGGTGACGAGGATGATGCCGGCAAGAGCAAACGCAAAGGTCGTAAGTCTTCTCGCTCACGTGATGTTGAAATGGTTGGCGGAGATGTTGCCGAAGGTGAACGTCCACAGCGTCCGAAGCTTAAGAAAAATTACAAAATCCAAGAAGTTGTGAAGCGCGGACAGATTGTCCTTGTTCAGGTTCAAAAAGAAGAACGCGGTAATAAGGGTGCTGCGGTTACAACTTACCTCTCATTGCCGGGTCGCTATTGTGTTTTAATGCCCAATAGCCCACGCGGTGGCGGCGTATCACGCAAAATTGCAAGCTTCAAAGAGCGTCGTCGCATGCGCGATATCCTGAAAGAGCTAAACGTGCCAGATGGCATGTCAGTCATTTTAAGAACCGCTGGTGTTGAAAAAACAAAGACTGAAATCAAACGCGACTTGGATTATCTCATGCGTCTGTGGGATGATATTCGTGACCTGACCCTTAAGTCAATCGCACCGTCTTGCGTGTACGAAGAAGGGTCGCTTGTCATGCGCGCCTTGCGTGACCTTTACTCAAACGATATTGATGAGGTTCTAGTTGCGGGGGAAGACGCTTACAAAGAAGCACGCAAAATTATGAAGATGCTTATTCCATCTCATGTTAAGCGTGTTCAAAAATATGAAGATGAAACACGTCCTATTTTTCAGAAATATCAGGTCGAAACACAAATCGCGCAATTAAGCGAGCCTGTCGCACCACTTAAATCTGGGGGATACATTGTTATTAACCCGACAGAAGCACTTGTTGCTATTGATGTGAACTCCGGTAAAGCGACCAAGGAACGCCACATTGAGGAAACGGCCCTTCGCACTAATTTGGAAACCGCTACGGAAGTTGCGCGTCAGTTAAAGCTACGAGATCTAGGCGGCTTGATTGTCATTGACTTCATCGACATGGAAAACAGCCGCAATAACGCCAAGGTTGAACGCGCCTTGAAGGAAGCCTTGTCCTCTGACCGCGCCCGTATACAAATTGGTCGCATTTCTAATTTCGGACTTTTAGAGCTTTCACGTCAGCGTTTAAACCCAAGTATGACAGAAGCACAGTTCAAGGTCTGCGGTGACTGTGGTGGCTTTGGATACACACGCACGACTGAATCCTCTGCAATGATGGGATTACGCGCCATTGAAGAACATGTTCTTGATAAGAATTTTAACGAGGTTACGCTTCGCGTGCCCAACGAGGTTGCACTTTATATTTTAAATAATAAACGCAACATGATTAGCAACATTGAAGAACGCAATGGTATTACCATTACTATTGAAGTGAACAATGATTTAACAGCTGGCACATTTGAAATGGTCGTTGATGGAAATGATATTGCTTCATCAGATCCTGTTCATTTTGAAAATCCAAATAACAACGACAACCAGAAAAAGACAAAACGCGGGAAGCGTGGTGGTCGCAAGCGCAATGATCGCAACTCAAATAACAGAAACCAGAAGAACAATAACTCTGATGATAATTCTTCTGATGATGAGGATGGTAGCGATGATAATGCGGCTCAACAGAAAAAGTCTAATCGTGGTCGTAAAAATAGTAAGAAATCAGATAAAAATCAAAATGATGAAGGCGATAACTCTTCAAAATCTGATAGCAGCGACACCCAAGATGACAAAAAGGACGAAAAAGCATCTGGCTGCAAAAAATCAACACGTAGCCGTAAATCAAAATCCTCCAAATCAGACGGCAAGACTGATAAGGATAATGTGAAGGAGGCCTCAAATGATTCCAGCGCACCTGAGGAAGCACAAGACAATGTTGCTCAGCTAAAAGCGTCAGATGACACAGATTCAAAAAAGTCTTCAAAGAAGGAAAGTGCTAAAAAATCACGTAAAAATGATGATAATGAAGCGCCACAAAACAAAGACTATGAAGTTGTTAATGAAGCCCCTAAAAAGAAGAAAAAAGGCTGGTGGAGTAAATAAGGTGAATCACCTTGTCACGATATCCTGTCTAACATTTTTCCTGCTCATAACGTTTGTGCAAAATGCGCCCGCTCAAACAAAATCCATGTTGGGTTTGTGGGAGAAAGAAACATCCCTTCTTCTCGACCAAGCGAATGACACACAGCGTCGTGAGTTTGAAATCATGATGACCACCAATGGGGCAATCAACTCCATTCAGCATGTGCAAAAGACTCTTTTTAATGGCACACTCTCATGTGCACAAAACAACCCAGAGCTTCAGGTAGAAGTCAAAAAGGCTTACACGCATTTTGAAGACGCCCTAAATAAACCGCTTCAAAAAGCCGCTCAAAATCTAAATATGATGGTCCGTACCCAATCTTTAACCTCAACAACACGCATGCGCAATTACATTGATTTAACAAATAAAGTCGCGGTTGAAAAAGATAGGGAAATGAATTGGGTGCCTGTTACGAGCCTTAATGACTGCCGTAAACTGACAAAAAAGATGAAGGATAATGTCACGATCAATAAATTGATTGCTGTCCTGAACGAAGATTATGGCGTCAAAAGATAATCAGAAACCACGTCTTATCCAAATTATGGCTGGTGCCGAGTTTGGTGGCGCTGAAACAGCCTTTTCCGATGCCTGTATTGCTCTCCACACTCATGGATACGAACAGCTTATAATCACACGCAAGGCCGCTGCACGAAATGCTCTTCTTCGCAAGGCAGGTATGACAGTTATCGAACTTCCTTTTGGAGGATTTTTCGATGTCTACACCAAGTGGCAAATCAGCCGCCAAATCAGTAAATTCAAGCCCGATATTGTGCAAACGTGGATGTCCCGCGCCACAGCCAAGCTGCCTAAGAAAAAGGGTCGTAACTATACCGTGGTTGCCCGTCTTGGTGGCTATTATAAACTTAAATATTATGGGCAAGCCGATCATTTCATTGGCAACACCCCTTATATTTGTGACTATATCCGCGAGAATGGCATTTCAGCCGATCGCGTACATTTAATTACTAATTTTTCAGCTACAAATCTGGAAAATGATCCCCCTGTTAAGCGCAGTGATTTGAATACGCCCGAAGATGCGCTTGTGTTACTAACACTCTCACGTTATCACACTGTCAAGGCACTTGATATCGGTATCAAAGCCATCAAAGATATTCCAAACGCTCATTTCTGGTGTGCTGGGCAAGGCCCAGAAGAAGAGAATTTAAAGGCTTTGGCAGAATCCGAAGGCGTTTCCAACCGCGTTCATTTCCTTGGCTGGCGCAGTGACCGTGCCGCACTGTTCAAGGCCGCAGACATGTGCCTCTTTATCTCGCGTGAAGAGCCTTTTGGCACAGTGTTCTGTCAGGCCTGGCAGAATAAAACACCGCTTATTGTCTCAGATGCAGACGGTCCGAAGCAATTTGTGAAAGATGGCGAAGACGCGCTCATGATACCTATCAATGATGTCGAGGCCACACGCAAGGCGATTGTGAAACTCAGAGACAATCCAGATCTAGCAAAACAACTTGCCCAAAAAGGCTATGAACGTTTTCAGGCAGAATTTAGTGAACAAAGCACCCTTGCTGCCTATGACGCACTCTATGAAAAAATAAGACCGCGTGCGTCATGAAGACTATTCTGCAGGCATTTATCAAATTTTATCAATTTTTCTTGTCCCCTTTCATGGGCAACCAGTGCCGCTTTACGCCAACATGCTCACATTATGCCAGTGAAGCCATCGACAAACATGGGGCGCTAAAAGGTGTATACCTTGGGTTTACACGGATATGCAACTGTCATTCTTTTTCCAAAAGACCCTTTGAGGACAATGTCCCAAAACGGTTTGCGTGGCGTGATGCGTTGCATTATAAAGACGAGGACTAAACCTAAGTTTTATTTTTTGACGGAAAGAGAAGTTTAAATGTCTAGCAACAAACCTGGCGAAATGCATCCCAGCGATATCAGAAACCTCATTATCTTCGTTGTGCTCTCAGTGGCGATTTGGGCAATTTTTGACACCTTTATTCTCGATCCGCAAAAAGACGCTTTGCGTCAATCGCAGCAACAGACGCAAATGGCACAAATCGAGGCCGAAAGAACAGCTGACCCTGCCTTACAAAAAGATTTAAAGCTTGATCGTAGCCAAGTTCTTCAACAAGCGGGGGCGCGCCTGTCTTTCGATAATGGCGAGCTTAGCGGCTCTCTTTCGACAAAAGGGGCACGCTTGGATGATGTTACACTTGATAATTACTTCAAAACATTGGCCAAACAGGAAAAGGTTGAGATGTTTTCTCCTGCAGGGTCAAAGTTTCCTTATTACGCAGAATCAGGTTGGATAAGAGGGGCTAATGCAACCTTCGCCGTTCCTGATAAAGATACACAATGGACAGTGGTTCAAAATGGCGATTTTTCTGAGGCAAATCCAGTTGTCCTTCAATGGAATAATGGTGCAGGCCTTACTTTTAAAAAGACAATCAATCTTGATGAACACGCGCTTTTCACAATTAAGGATGAAGTTGTAAACCAATCTGGGCAAGATGTTACACTTTTCCCTTACAGCGCGATTGCGCGACGTGGCACACCAGAGCGCTTTGATAATCGTGCGATTGCGCATGATGGTCTCGTTGGATACGTCAATGGTGACTTGAACGAGCTTGATTATGATGATCTGGAAGGTGCACCCGCCAAAAGCTTTACAAGTTCAAAAGGATGGGCCGGCTTTTCTCAAAAATACTGGTTATCTGCGATGTTGCCAGAACAGGCCAATGACAAAACATTCCGCTTTTTGGCAACGAATGAGCGCCTTAAAAATATTCGCCCACTTTATCAAAGCGATATCACAGGAACTGCTACAACCATTGCCAGTGGGCAAACCGCAACTGAAACAATGCATTTTTATGTCGGCGCAAAGAAGTTAGACCTGCTTGATGCATATGAGAGCAAATATAATGTCGATCATTTTGACTTGGCGATTGATTTTGGAATTTTGTACTTTCTGACACGACCATTCCATTTCCTATTAACGACATTCTATGATTTCACTGGCAATTTTGGAGTGGCGATTATTCTGCTGACTGTATTACTGAGACTTGCAGTTTTTCCATTGGCAAACACGTCTTACCGCTCCTTTGCCAAGCTGAAAAAGGTCGCGCCGGAAATGAAGGCTCTACGCGAAAAATATGGCGATGACAAAGGGCAGATGCAAAAGGAACTGGTCAAACTTTATCAGAAGGAAAATGTAAATCCAATGGCGGGATGTTTACCTATCTTGCTTCAGATTCCAATTTTCTTTGCCATGTATAAGGTGATTTACATCACACTTGAAATGCGTCATGCGCCTTTCTTTGGCTGGATTCAGGATTTGTCAGCCCCTGACCCAACATCTATCTTTAACCTGTTTGGTTTAATTCCAATAGACTTGCCATCCTTCCTGACCATTGGTGCGTGGCCGATTATCATGATGGTGTTCATGATTATTCAGCAGAAACTAAATCCACCGCCACAAGACCCAATGCAAAAAACAATTATGAAATATTTCCCCTTTTTCATCACCTTTATCTTATCGGGATTTGCTGCTGGACTTGTTGTTTACTGGGCATTCTCTAATGCGCTGTCTGTCCTGCAACAGGCCTTCATCATGAAATCGATGGGCGTTCCTATTCATCTTTTCGACAAATCAAAGGACGAGGAAGAACTAGAAGAGGCCATTGAACATGGCCCAGCCGTTCACCCACGCGCCCAGATGATTAAGGAAGATGTGGAAGAGGCTCTCTTTGGCGATGACGATAATCTTCCGCCAAAAGACAAGAAATAGAGGATATTATGGCAGAGGATAATGCAGAAGTACTTCATAAGTTTTTTGCACGCCCGTGCGACTTCGTTAAAGGTGTTGTCTCTCTTGACGCTCTACCCGAAGGAGACCGCCCAGAAATTGCCTTTATCGGACGTTCGAACGTCGGAAAATCCTCTCTTATCAATGCCTTCTTAGGACGCCGCGATCTTGCACGTACGTCCAATACACCCGGGCGTACGCAAGAGCTGAACTTCTTTGATTTAAGCGGTGACCTTTATATTGTGGACTTGCCTGGCTACGGATATGCCAAAGTGTCTAAATCGCAAGTGGCTAACTGGACAAAATTAATGAAAGCGTATTTGCGTGGACGTCCCTCTTTGCGCCTTGTTCTTGTCCTTGTGGATGCGCGGCACGGACTGAAGCCTTCTGACATTGAGATGATGAAAATGCTGGATGAGGCCGCCGTTCCTTATCGGGTTACATTTACCAAGCGTGACAAAATTAAAAATGAGCATGCTGAAAAATTAGAGGAAAAGACAAAAACTATTCTCAAAAATCATGCCGCAGCCTTTCCTGAAGTTCTTTTTACAAGTGCTGTTAAAAAAACAGGTCTTGATGACGTAAAAAGCGCAGTACATATAGTTTGCCAGTCCTAAAGAAACTTGTGCCCATACTGGCTTTATGACACAGTGGGGCATGAGCTCTTTCTTGCAAAATTTAAATATTGATGGCACTTCGCTTTTGATTGGCGTCTTTGCCGGTATCGTCATTGCAAGTCTGTTTTTCATCGGTCGTCTTATCCGTGCAGAACGTGAAAAGGCGCGCCTTGAAAATATGGCACAAACCTTTGATTCTCTTGCCCAAGAATCACTCAAGAAAAGTACAGAACAATTCATGCAGCTTGCAGAGTTGCGCCTTAAAAATGTGCATGATGAAGGCGCACATGAACTGGAAAAGCGGAAAGAAGCTATTTCCAAACTGATTGAGCCCGTGACACAAACGCTCACAAACATGGATGAAAAGCTCAAGGATCTGGAAAAGGTACGTCTTAATGCCTACGCGGAATTACGTACTCAGATGGAAGGCATGACCCGTGATCAGGCCACGTTGCGACAGGAAACATCCTCACTTGTCCAAGCCCTACGCTCCCCCTCTGCACGTGGACAATGGGGAGAAATGCAGCTGAAACGCTGTTTAGAAATGGCTGGCATGGTCGAGGGCGTTCATTTTGAGACACAAGTCACAGGTGAAGGCATGCGTCCTGATGCAATTATTAATTTACCCGGCAACAAACAGGTTATCATTGATGCCAAGGCCCCCATTGATGCTTACTTGAATGCTTTCAAGGAAGATATTAGCGAAGAGGCACGCATGTCTGCCCTTGATGCACATGCAAAGCATGTTAAAGCCCACATGAAAAGTCTGGGCCAAAAATCTTATTGGTCGCAATTTGAATCACCTGAATTCGTGATTATGTTTTTGCCAGGTGAAAGCTATTTCTCTGCTGCGCTTGAGCGCGACCCAGGCCTGATTGAAGCAGGTGTCAATGAGCGCGTCATCCCTGCCTCGCCCACAACGCTCATCTCGCTTTGTAAGGCCGTTATGTATGGATGGTCACAGGAAAAATTGGCAGAAAGTGCACGAGAAGTATCCGAGCTTGGTTCAGAACTGTACAAACGCGTGAGTGTTTTTGGACGCCATATGCAGGATATGGGTAAAGGGCTAGAGCGTGCCTTGTCTAGTTATAATAAGGCCGTTGGATCATTAGAAAGTAACGTCTTACCTCAGGCGCGGCGTTTTAATGATTTTCACATTGGCCAATCACAAGACTTGCCTGATCTAACTGCGGTTGAGAGTGCCACACGCTCTCTTTCTGCGCCCGAGCTAACAGAGCACGGGGATGATAAGGAAGCCACTGAAAACTTTGACAAAAAGAAGGCTTCGGGATAAAGTCGGCACCAAATATTAACCATGAGAAGGAAAGCCTCATGAGCGAACCATACAAAATTATTACTGTGCCTGCGGGTGTTTTGAAAGAAACCGCCTCACCAGTTTCGCGCGTTGATGACACGCTGCGCACCCAAATGGACCGCATGGTTGAAACCATGTATCAAGCCAATGGGATTGGATTGGCTGCTAATCAGGTCAATATCTTGAACCGAGTCTTTGTGATGGATCTCAGTGCACGCATGAATAGGGAAGAAGGAGAACCTGTCTTCATGGTCAATCCAGAGATCATCTGGCGTAGCGAAGAGCCTTCTGTTATGGACGAAGGTTGTCTGTCTATACCAGAACAATTTGCAGAAGTTGAGCGTCCCAAAGAAGTCCGTGTGAAGTATCTTGATTATGATGGCAATGAACAGGAAGAGCAGTTCTCTGATCTGGCATCGCATTGCGTACAGCACGAAATTGATCATTTGAACGGTGTCTTGTTTATTGATTATCTATCGCGTCTAAAACGCAATATGATGATTAGAAAAGTTCAAAAAATCACAAAAAATCAGCCCCTTCTCTAGTTTATCCTTATGAGCACGGCTCCCTTAAACATTATCTTTATGGGTACGCCCGATTTTGCAGTGCCTGCACTCCAGTCTTTAATCGATTCACATCACAATGTGATTGCCGTTTATTCGCAGCCGCCACGTCCCAAGGGGCGAGGTCATAATCTACAAATGTCACCTATCCATATACTGGCCGAGAAGAGCGATATCCCTGTTATAACACCTAAAAAATTAAAGAAAAATAATGTCGCTATAAACGACTTTATTGGCTTAAACGCAGATATAGCAGTCGTTGCGGCTTACGGGCTAATCTTACCAAAAGATGTTTTAGAGGCACCAAAATATGGCTGTCTGAATATCCACGCCTCTCTTTTACCGCGCTGGCGCGGTGCGGCGCCTATACAATATGCCATCTGGAAAGGTGATAGTGAGACAGGCGTTACAATCATGCAAATGGAACAAGGTCTTGATACAGGGCCAATGATATCCAAAATAAAAACAGATATTACAGACACAACAACTGCGCAGGAGTTGCACGACAGGCTCTCAATGATTGGGGCTGACGAAATCGTTACAGTCCTTGATGACATTCAGAAAAAAGGAGCGCCTGAGGCGCAAGCCCAAGATGACACCCTTTCAACCTATGCCTCCATGCTATCCAAAGAAGATGGTATTATTAATTGGACGCAAGATGCACACGAGATTGATTGTCAGATACGCGCGCTTAATCCTTGGCCAGGCACACATACGCGCCTTAATGGTAAAATCTTTAAAATAAAGGCTGCGACTTTAGAAAGTGAGAGACATGAGAGCCAAAATGGCACAGTTTTAAACCGCGATGGTGATGTTGCCTGCGAAAGTGGAAGCGTGTTGCGTATTACCTCTCTCCAACCAGAAGGCAAAGCGCCCATGGATGTCAGCTCTGCTATCAATGGCAGCTATTTGAAAGTTGGGGATGTATTCACATGAGCGAAACAGATTTGCCAACGCAAAGATGGAAATCCATTATCGAATATGATGGTTCGGCTTACCATGGCTGGCAAATACAAGATAACGTGATTACCGTTCAAGGTCAGGTAGAAAAGGCTATTGCTAGCTTCTCCCAAGAGCAAATTCGAATTCACGCCGCAGGACGTACTGATACAGGCGTACATGCGCATGGACAGACAATTCACTTTGATTTGCCTGCTCGTTTACAAAAAATGTCAGGCTCGGAAATTAGCAAAGCCATTAATGCCTATTTGCTTGAGGACACCATTTCTGTTGTCCATACAGAAGCCGTCACTGAGGACTTTCACGCCCGCTTTTCAGCCCAAAATAAACTTTACATTTATCGTATACTAAATCGCCGTTCGCCAAGTGCGCTTGACGCACAACGCATGTGGCATGTTAAGCGCTCCCTTGATGTAGAAAATATGCGCGAAGGGGCGCAGCATTTAATAGGACAACACGATTTCACAACATTCCGTGCAACGACCTGTCAGGCTAATAGCCCGATACGGACTATCAACTCTCTCAAAATTACAGAGCAAAACTATGACACCTTTGGTGGCAAAGAAATTCAAATTCATGTCGAAGCACAATCCTTCCTGCATCATCAAATCAGAAATTTTGCGGGAACACTTGCATATGTTGGGCTTGGGAAATGGACCCCCGCAAATGTGAAGCGTGCACTTGAAAGCAAAGATCGAGCACAAGGTGGGCCAACAGCGCCGTCTTGTGGTCTTTCTCTGGCGCGTATCGATTACTGAATTAGTGCTTCTTTTTCTAGACCTCTCATGGAATACTGTTGCGACATCAACAGACGCGCAAAGGAGTGCTCCATGATTACTGCCCTGTATGCCGGACTTGCGGCTTTATTTATCATTATTCTTATTTTTCGCATTGCCAGAATGCGCATGAAACATGGTGTGGGTCTTGGCACAGGTAACGTACGCGAGCTAGAGCAAGCTGTGCGTGTCCATGGCAATTTCATGGAAATGGTTCCGATGTTGCTCATTCTTATGTTCATAATGGAAAGCGCAAATATTTCTCCGTTATATCTGCATATTTTTGGATGCCTAATAATTCTATCTCGTATTTTACACTTTTGGGGATTAACAAAAAGCCATGAAACATCAGCAGGACGTTTTCTAGGTACAATTCTTGCCCTTGGTCTTCTTTTTGTTGGCGGTTTAGCCTGTATTTACATTTATCTGACTTAGCTATCCATTTGAATAAGGGCAGAAAGTGCGGCTGTTTCTGCTCTAAAAATGCGTGTGCCCAGACTGACAGGTGTGAAATGCTCCTCTTTTAAAATGAGGACGCGCTCTTCCTCGGAAAAACCACCCTCCGGTCCTATCAGGATAGAACCAAATTCTGTTCCTGGTATTTCTTTTGCCTCTTCACAGCGCTCTAGCGCCACCGCAAGCGGGTTTTTAAGTACTAGCAAATCGCTAAAACTAACCATCTTATTCAATAGCGGGATGGTCAATCTTTCGCATTGCTCACACGCCTCAATAATTTGCGCCCTTATACGTTCCGCATTTATTTTTCTGATATCCGTATTTTGTGTCAGAACAGGGGTGAGCGCGGTTACACCCAATTCCACAGATTTTTCAATAAGAAAATCCAGTCTGTTTTTCTTTAAGGGTGTGAAATAAAGATGTTTCGTTGGCTCTTGCTCAGGCTGCGCTCTGAGACAGTCTTGTAGCGCAACATATCCTTCTTTCTTACTTGTTTTATTGAAAACCCCAGACCATTCACCATCCTTGCCATTAAAAACACGGATAAATGCGCCCTCTTCCAACCGCATTACGTTTGAAAGATAATGGACTTGATCGCGCGCCAATGTTACATCATGTTCAGAGTGCAATGAGCCTGAAACATAAAGACGCGGTGATTTAGCTAGTTGAGAATTCATATATGTTTACAGATATCAGAAAATGGAAGGTAATTGAATCCCTGCCTTCAAAAATAAGACCCTATGCTTATCTCATGCGTTTGGACCGGCCCATCGGCACCTATTTGCTTCTTTTTCCCGCGCTTTGGTCGATCTCACTTTCCTACTTAACAACAGAAAGTAGCCTTTCTGGTTTAGGCTTCATCGCACTCATTATTCTTTTTTCAGTAGGCGCGCTCATCATGCGCAGCGCAGGATGTATCATCAATGATATATGGGATAGAAATCTTGACCAAAAAGTGGAGCGTACACGTGAACGTCCTCTGGCCTCAGGTGTGATTTCACTTAAACAGGCCGTTGGATTTCTGACCATACTTTTGTGCCTTGGCGCTCTTATTTTGTTCCAATTAAATGCCCTAACGATTGTACTTGGGTTCTTATCACTTGTCTTTGTCATTGCCTACCCTGCCATGAAGCGCATTACATGGTGGCCACAGGCCTTTTTAGGTCTCACCTTTAATTTTGGGGCACTTATGGGATGGACAGCCGTTACTGGAGAACTTTCTATTATCCCGGTTTTACTTTATAGCGGTGGCTTCTTCTGGACGCTTGGGTACGACACGATTTACGCTCATCAGGATGTTGAAGATGATGTCATGGCTGGCGTTAAATCAACGGCGCGTATCTTTCAAGAAAAAAGTAAAATATGGGTGGCAGGCTTTTACGCACTTTGCACGCTATTACTTCTAAGTGCCGTTATACTTGCAACAGGGCAAATCTATTCTGGGCTCATTGCAATGCCCGCCTTTTCAATTCTTCTTTATCAGCTTTTCTCATGGAATTTGGATAGCAAGCCTTCATCACTTGCCATGTTTAAGGCAAATGCGCTTTTCGGCGGACTTTTCTTCTTAAGCTGCTTATGCCTTTAATTGGAGGCAATTAGACCATGCTGAAAGGCACTGATTGTCTCTGTACGCCCAGAGGATGTTTCGGCAAAAGGACGCTGCCAGACAATCTTGTTAAATGCACCATGCGGCTGTGCAATGGCGTACCATTGATTATATCGCTTATGCGTTAAGCGGCATATCCATTCTGGTTTTGGTAAAGCTGTGTGCGCCTTACGCAACCAAGCGGCCTCGGCCTCCTCATTGCGTGTTGAAAGACGCTCAAGCTCCGCCCATAGCTGATAGACATCTTCGCGTTCCTCAATCTTTTCCGCAGCCATCAAATATGTACGTGCCTCGCCCCAGAGACCATCATCAATGGCCGCACGTGCTGCAGCAATTTGACTTTCGATATTTTGAGGGTTGAGGGCCACAAGCTTTTCAAACCAGCGCAGCCTTTGTTGGGGCTTACGCGCAGTATTTTCGGGCGCAAGGCTTGCCCAAATATCAGCAAGCTCTGGATGTGGGTTTGACTTCCAGCATGCTGAGATGACTTTCTGGGCCGCGCGGGATTTACCCATATCAATATAAAGTAGTGCAAGGCGCTTAACAGCTGGCACAAAATCCTGCTCAAGGCGTACAGCGCGTTTAAGCAAAGCAATACCTTGTTTGGGATCATCGCTACTGACCTTATCAGACAAGGCTACAAGTAAGGCGACTTCATCTTTTGCAAGTGTGGCTGCATTCTTCTTATCCGCTTTCAGAAGCGTCTTAAGCGTGCTCAAGGCCTCCTCAAACTGTCCCGTTCTGATTTGCAGATCATAAACTGTTTTCAATATCCACGGTTGCTTCGGATAAAGCGTACGCGCTCTATTGGCTTTAAGTAGGGCATGGTCAAATTTTTGGGACTGAATGTCATCCTGCATTAACCCCTGTATACCTAAGAACGCGCCCTCTTTATTATCAAGGAGCTTTTTATAAAGATCACGTGCACGAGAATCTTGCCCCATCTTTTGAGCTGATATGGCCTCAATAAAAGTACCGGCCCCTTTTTCATAGCGTTCTGGTAAAAGTTTTTGAGCGCGGTAAGCATGATAGGCTGCATGCTTATAATCACCAGCTGACATCAACGTTAAGGCACGTGTCAAAGAGAGATGGCTTTTTTTCATTGAACGATCTTCCCATTTGCGCGCAACAACTTTAGGAATATCAAAAAAATGAATAAGCAATTTATGAACAAGTAAAATGACAAACAAAAAGCCAAAAAAAGCTGCAAGAGCTGCACCTAAATGCACCTCCATCACATAGTTCTTCCAGCTTAAATCAACCTGACCATCAATTTGCGTTAGCGATAAAAAGGTAAAACAGACAAAAAGAACCTGTATGAGTATCCAAAGTGCTTTGAGCATAATATATCTGTCTTTTCAGTTCCGTCTTCGTCGCCTAATTTTCGAGCGCGTTTTTCTTATAGATTTTAAAGCCTGAATTTGGTTCTTCTTTGACTTCACCTTTTAACGGCACGGCCTCTTTTATTCCATCAAGAACCTCTTTGGGATCAATGGACTTTGGTAAATTTGGCAGACTACGCCCTTCCAGAATTTCAGAAACGGAAGGCATCTTGTCATTCGAAACACGCAATTGCGTCTCAATGCTTTGACCTAGCAAATCCTGAATTTGCTTTGCCAGAAGAGTTAACTGAGCCTCCTCAATAAATGGCTTGGCCGTTGCTCCAGCCTTGCCATCAAGTCCTTGCAACAAACCGATTGCGCCTTGAATATCGCCTTCGTCCAGTTTCTTTTGTGCCTTTGCAACCGTGATTTGTGTCGGTGTTCCTGTCAGTTGCTCGCCGTCTTTTTCAACTTTCAAAATGTCACCAAAGCGCGCTTTGGCCTTATCTGTGATGGAAACATCCTCGCCTTCTAAAGAGGCAGAAACCACGTCCCCAGCAAGACCACGAAACTCGTTCTTAAGTCCAGTGGGCGACAAAACACCTTCATCTGCATGTGGTGCAAGCTTATCAATGGAGGCCATAAGGGCTGGATTTTCAGAGCCAACTAATTTTCTTAGAAGGTTTAAGTCTGTATCAAAGGATTCACGGTCGCGTCTTAATGTGTCACGCATTTGTGACATAGCAAGCAACATTGCAGCAGCCTTCAAATCTTGATCTTCGACCCCATCAAATGTTTTTCCAACCGTGTCGCTTTCCTCGCGAATAACGGGTAATGCTTCATCCAAAGTCACTTCATCGCTTTGAAGTCTGTTTATCCATGAGAGAAGCTCTGTTGAAGCGCTATCTAGTTGTGTGCGCCCTTGTGTTGTTGCGCGCAAACCCAAGAAGTTTGTCCAAAGACCTGCCAAATCAAGCGAGCCTTTTTGCTCCAAAAATGTTTCCAGTGATGTTTCCAAAGTGCCCAAGCGATTTTCAAGCGAGGACGTATCAATAGCTGTATTGAAAGAACCTGAGGCTTGAGAAGCCACAGATTGTGCCTTTTGAACGGCCTGATTGGCCTGTTGCTGAATGTCGGCAAGCTTCACTTGGAGGTTTGTAGGAACTGTTTCTGAAATTTCAGCTTGTTCTGCCTCAACGGTCTCAAGTTTACGTTCAAGAGACACAATACGATCGGCCTGTTCTGTCACAACTTTAACCTTTGGTGCAAGTGTCATAAGACCTGCAACGAGAAAAGCAATCAGAACAATTAAACCGACAAAAACAAGTTTCCCAGAATTCTGTGATTGACCTTGACCATAAGGGGTGGCTTGTCTCTCACTCACAGGAGGTGGCACAAAACGTGCCTCGCTACTGCCATCATCATATTCATCAGTATGAGTACCCACTTGAGCAGTATCACCTGCCGTTTCTTTTGCTGCATCCAAGTCAGTTTGACTTGTGCTAGCCTTCTGCTCTGACATCAAATCATCAAGATTAATATTATTTTCAGAAGCAGCCGCTAGAACCGCATCAACACGAGATCCAGGAATAGTATCTCTTTTTTTCCACCCCTGAATGGTTGTCACAGGAATATCTGTTTTTGTCGACATGGGGCGTATACCTCCAAATCTTTCAATGATTTCACGGGCGTTTTCTAAAGATTCTGGCTCACTCATATTTTTACCTAGGTACAATTTCTCTGATTTTTTTCGATATAGCAGAAACCATTTCTGCTGATTCTGGGTTAACGCTTATGGATGTACTTCTCCATTTATACTTACTGACAGCGGATAAAACTGTTTCAGATATGGCTATAATATGCGTACGCATACATGTTTGTGTCAAATCATTTTTTTCCAAAAAAGCAATGTATGTCTTTGCAAGCGCCTCAGAATAAAGGGGCAATACGATTTCCTCGTTTGAGTTTTTAATATCTTGTGGGTTTTGCGAGATCGTATAGTGTGCCCTATAAACAATTATCTCATTGCACGATATTCCAACCTCTTCTAAAAAAGACGCTATTTCAGTACGTACAATTTCACCACGCAAGTAAACATAATGATATGGGTGCTCACGTTTATTTTCTTTCATGCTAGACAATAATTCGGAAGCCGTATGTGCTGTATGTGCAACTGAAAGTCCTGAATTACAAAGCTTTTCTGCAGATGTTCTTCCTACGACATAAAATGTTGTACCTACAAAATCTAAATAGTTTTTGATCACATAATCAGCTGCACGCGGAGAGGTCACAATAAATTTAGAATCTGGTTGGCTTTTAAATTCCTCT
This sequence comes from Micavibrio sp. UBA2137, assembly GCA_002328415.1. Classification (GTDB taxonomy): domain Bacteria; phylum Pseudomonadota; class Alphaproteobacteria; order Micavibrionales; family Micavibrionaceae; genus UBA2137. The sequence continues at coordinate 1,004,808 of DCXL01000004.1, forward strand.
TTCTTGAGAGGTAAAATGTCATAAGAAACAAGTGGAACATGCAAAATTTTTGTGCTCTGAGGTAGAGGACGAAGGTGAGACAGAAGGGTTTCATTATCTTCTTTTGCACGTATCAAGAGAAGATCCGCCATCTTTAATCTCCTTCAAATATGCGTGGATCAGCGTCCTTTTTAATTAAATCAGCCACATGCCCACCCAATTCGATAGCCTGCGCAACAGTCTCAATCCTACCGCCTTCTTTGGCATGCCAGAACTCAGAACCATCAAGGCGAGAGACAACACATTGTACCAAAAACAAGTCTTGTGAAGAGCGGCTAGCGTGAACGCCAATAGGAGATTCGCATGACCCATCAAGGCTTTGGAGAACGGCACGTTCGGCCTCAATAAGAAGGCCAGTTTCTGCGTGATGAATTTGGTCAAGCACCTCCTTGACCTCCGCACACCCTTCTTTGTATTCAATACCGATAGTGCCCTGGCCACAGGCAGGAACCAGCTCGTGGGGCTGAAAGACTTGTTTAACCTTATCTTCAAAGCCAATACGGCAAAGTCCAGCGTAACTCAAGATACAGGCATCAACCTGACCCGAGCGCATTTTTTCGATGCGAGTTGGCACATTTCCGCGCAAGGGAACAACCTTGATATCAGGACGCTTAAGCAACAAGAAAGCCTTGCGTCTGACTGAGGATGTCCCAACAGTGGCGCCTGCAGGCAAATCATTAAAGGACTCATATTTTTCAGATAAAAAAGCGTCGCGACTGTCTTCGCGTTCAATATAATGTTCCATAACCAGCCCCTCTGGTAGGAAAGAGGGCATATCCTTGACTGAGTGCACACCAATATCAATTTTATCAGCAAATAGTGCGCTTTCAATTTCCTTGGCAAAAAGACCTTTACCGCCGTCAATAGCATTTAATCTTGTTTCGCCCTGTCCGGGGCGCCAATCACCTGTTGTTTTTATCACAACAATTTCAGTCTCGATATCGGGACGCGCAGCCTTAATCTCATCCTCAACATGGCGCGCCTGAATAAGCGCCATTCGGCTTCCGCGTGTTCCTATGCGTATTTTTAAGCTCATATTCTTAATTCTAAAAGCAACTGTAAAATTCCAAGTCAAAAGGACTATCGCATATCCATACAGATTGCAATTCACTTAAGCATAATCACGCCAAAAAGCTTGCTTATGTTGCTTTTAGGGATTATCTCTCATGGCTATGACTGATATACGCGTTTTAGGCATTGAAACTAGCTGTGATGAAACAGCAGTTGCGATTGTTAATGAAAAAAAAGATATTCTCGGCCATGTTGTCTACACTCAAGCCACTGAACATCTGAAACACGGTGGTGTTGTTCCTGAAATCGGCGCACGTGCACATGTTGAGAAAATCGATAGCGTTGTTAAGCAATGCCTCAAGGATGCAAATTTATCACTAAAGGAGATCGACGCAGTTGCCGCAACATGTGGCCCGGGGCTCATTGGTGGCGTTATGGTTGGCTCTGTTTATGCCAAGGCCCTTGCCGCGGGCCAGAACAAACCTTTTATCGCGGTCAATCATCTAGAGGGGCACGTCCTGACCCCACGACTGACCGACAATCTCGACTTTCCCTATCTTTGCCTACTTGTCTCTGGCGGACATACACAATTTCTGCATGTTCAGAGTTTAACTGAAATAACGCTTTTGGGACAAACACGTGATGATGCTATTGGCGAAGCATACGATAAATTTGCAAAAATGATTGGGCTTCCCTATCCAGGCGGTCCTGCCATTGAAAAATTGGCAACAGAATGTACTGACACGAAAAATGCACTTGAAAATTACCCTTTACCAAGACCTCTCATGCAAACCGAGGGGTGTGACTTTTCATTTTCTGGTCTCAAAACCGCTGTTCGTAATTATATTGAGCAAGATAAAAATACAGAAATTGCGCGCAATAAAGTTCAGGATTTAGCCTTTTCTTTTCAAGAGGCCATTGTTGAAACGGTTTTTGATCGTACCTCTAATGCGCTTTCGATGCTAAAAGATGATAACCTCGCTGCGCAGTGCTTTGCCATTGTTGGTGGTGTTTCTGCTAATAAACGTCTGAGAGAAGCCTTGAGCACTTTTTTACAATCTCAAGATGTTACCTTTCACGCTGCACCACTTTCACTATGTACAGATAACGGCGCGATGATTGCGTGGGCGGGGTTAGAACGTTATAAAGCCAATCTAATCGATGATATTTCATTCCGTACACGCCCCCGCTGGCCTGTAGGGACACGTGTGTAATACTCACAAAAATGTTTTGTCACCACCTTTAAAACCCGATAAAAGAGAAGCAAAAGAAGGGTGTATTTTATGAATAACTCAAATGTAACTGTTATTGGTGCTGGCGCCTGGGGAACGGCTCTTGCACAATCATTTGCAAGTAACGATAAACACGTTTGCCTCTGGGCACGTGAGGACGAAGTTGTCTCCGCCATCAATGATGAACATGTCAATTCAACTTTTTTGCCTGCTGTTGAACTCAGCTCTTTAATTAAAGCAACATCCGATCTGTCAGAGGCCGTTGCCTTCAGTAATATCCTTCTTATTGTAACACCAGCCCAACATGTACGTGCAACACTTAAAAACATTGCCCAAATTGATGCAAAGGATAAATCCATTGTGATTTGTGCCAAGGGTATTGAACTTGACACCGGTAAATTGCTTTCTGCGGTTGCTCATGAAGAGTTGCCAAATAATGTCGTTGCTATTTTAACTGGCCCAACCTTTGCCTCCGAGATATCACGCGGCCTTCCAAGTGCCATGACATTGGCCGCAGAAACAAAAGATATTGCACGCGATCTCCGCTCGCATTTAAACAGTAAGAATTTAAGGCTTTATGTCACTGATGATGTGCTTGGCACTCAAATTGGTGGGGCCGTTAAAAACGTAATTGCGATTGGTTGTGGTATTTTGCAAGGCCGTGATATGGGAGAAAGCGCGCGCGCAGCCCTTGTTACACGCGGTCTTGTCGAGATGTCGCGTTTAGCGTCCGCTATTGGGGCGCGTAAGGAAACATTAAATGGTATGTGTGGGCTTGGCGACCTCATGCTGACTTGTAATTCTATGCAGTCCCGTAATTTTTCACTTGGATATGCCCTAGGCAGTGGGCAAACACTCGAAGATATTCTCTCCGAGCGCAATTCGGTAACTGAAGGCATTCATACAGCTAAGGCACTTATGACACTTGCACATAATAATGCCATTGATATGCCCATTTCAGAGGCAGTATTTGATTGTGTCACAGGAAAGAAAAGTGTTCAGGAAAGTATTGATGGACTTTTGGGACGCCCTTTACCTGATCAAGATTGATCTGCAAGGCACTCAAGACGCTTCAGCGCCCATTTTAAATCCTTAGCCATCTGTTGAAAGCCAAGCTCAAGCGCAGCTTCACGTCCGATGAATACATAATCACAGGAATCCTTACCAAATTCAGGCAGATATTGCGACGCCAAATGACGCAAACGGCGTTTAATTCTGTTGCGAGAAACGGCCTTAGGTGCTGTTTTTTTTGTAACAGTCACGCCAAAATTCTGTTTATTTTCGGACGCACTTTTATCAACCTGCAAAACAAAGGACGGCGTTATCCATTTTGTTTGCGTTCGGTTAAGGCGTAAAAAATCGGCGCGCTTTTTCAAACGGCCGATTGTCTTATTCTTTTTAATATCCCCATGCACCATAAATCAGGGCATAACGAAAGAAAGAAAGCCTGCGCTTAAGCAGACAGTTTCTTGCGTCCCTTTGCACGACGAGCAGATAGGATAGCGCGTCCAGCACGTGTGGCCATGCGCGCACGGAAACCGTGACGACGGGCACGAACAAGGCGTGATGGCTGAAAAGTTCTCTTTGTTGACATGTTATACCGTCCTTATATTTAAATTCTTTAAGCCAAGAGGTAAGTATTTCTTAAAGTTTTCATACTATTTTCTCTTGAAGCCAGAAGATATAGTGGCTAAAAGAACCATTGTCAAGAAACTCTCTTTCGAAAAGCGTTGTTTTCTGGCATGCTCGTTAAAAGTTTTTATAAAACACAGGAAAAAGAAGAGATGTACGAAGATAATAATTGGAATCCTGTCACTGGGGCAGAACTCGAAGGCTTTCTCTCGCAAATCAATCCCGTAGACCAGAAACTTTCTGTTTCATCACAAACAACTACTGTCGAATGGCGTCAATTGCCATGGTATGATTCAGTTGCCATGATCCGTGTGCGTGATGAAAACTGGTCACCACGTAACTTGACAGTTTATTATTTAACAGACCAGGGCACACTTTATCGCCTCAATGGGACATCCCCTCCAATTCACGACATTAATAAGAAAGCGCCTATTAAAATTACAGATGACAATGTGCTCGAATATCTGCGCTTTTTCTGCTTTTTTGTACGTGGCGAAGAAGGACCCTTTCTTATTTCAGAAGATTTAAACGATCCTAACATGCCACAAGACATGGATGATAAGATGCGCACTGTTATCGGCGGTGCTATTCGTCCAGCATCTTACGAGGGCAAAAATGATCAGGGTCATTGGCTATGCGATGCAGTTGTCTTCTATTCAAATGCGCTTTTCATTGCCAATTTCGCTGTGCACCCAACAGGTATGATTGAAATGATGGATGATGAGCCCATTGCTGCAGAACTTACGACACGCGTAGATTGCCCTGTTGCAATCGACAAAGACGGAAATCCAAAATAAAATTTTATTTATGAGCCGCGTTTGGGCGCTGTAATGGATCAAATCCATAATGTGCAAGCCAGCGTGGGTCACTTTCAAAGAACGTACGCAAATCTGGGATTCCATATTTCAGCATGGTTAAGCGCTCTATTCCCATACCAAAGGCAAACCCCTGATATTCATCTGGGTCAATCCCGCAATTTTTAAGTACATTTGGATGCACCATACCGCAGCCTAAAATCTCCATCCAGTCATCGCCTTCGCCTATTTTGAACTCACCTTGGGCGCGCGTACACCCTATATCGACCTCAGCAGAGGGCTCTGTAAATGGGAAGAAAGACGGACGAAAGCGCATAGGCACATCATCCAACTCAAAATAAGCCTTAAGAAAGTCTTGTAAGCAGCCTTTCAAATGGCCCATATTAATATTCTTATCAATAACCAGACCCTCGCACTGATGGAACATGGGTGTGTGCGTCATATCATAGTCCGAACGATATGTACGTCCCATGCAAATAATGCGATGTGGCGGTTTGTTAGCCATCATATGACGAATTTGGACAGATGATGTATGTGTGCGCAGAAGCTTTTTCTGCATGCCTTCCTTGGCATCCTTATCATCAGGCAAAAAGAAGGTATCTTGCATTTCGCGCGCAGGGTGTCCAGGTGGAAAATTAAGAGCCGTAAAATTATGCCAGTCATCCTCAATATCTGGACCTTCCGTTAAGGTAAAACCCATCGAGGCAAAAATCACCATTAACTCTTCCATTGTCTGTGAGATAGGATGCACAGCACCCTTAGGGCGCGGACGCGGTGAGAGTGTGATATCGAGCGTCTCATTTGCAATGCGCTCATCCAGCTCTTGCTTCTTAAGCTGACGAGCTTGTCTATCAATGAGATCTGCAATTTCCTGCTTTAACTTGTTAAATTCTTGACCAGCTGCAATGCGCTCTTCATGCGACATCCCTCCAAGAGATTTCATAAGATCGGTAATACGACCCTTTTTACCCAATGCTGAAACACGGACGGTTTCCAAAGACGCACTGTCCTTGGCTGTTTCAATCATTTCAATCAATTCATCTTTAATTTTTGCAGTGTCCATACATGTCTTTTCTTTATGTCTTTAGCGTTTTTATAACATAAGTAAAAAAACACCTTGAGCCAAATAAAAAACCCCTCTTTCAAGGGGCTTTTTCAAAAATCAATATTATTTGAGCTTAGGCTGCTTTTTTAGCTTTTTCTAAAGCGTCTTTTGCTTGTTTAGCAATCGCCTCAAATGCCTTTGCATCATTCACTGCCAAATCGGCAAGAACTTTACGGTCCAGCTCAATTTCAGCAAGTTTGATACCGTGCATGAATTGTGAATATGGCATACCGTGCAAACGGCAACCTGCGTTGATGCGTTGAATCCACAATTTGCGGAAATCACGCTTTTTGTTGCGACGGTCGCGGTAAGCATACTGACCTGCTTTTTCAACAGCTTGTATAGCGGTACGGAACGTATTCTTACGACGACCCCAATAGCCTTTTGCTGCCTTAATTACCTTACGGTGACGCGCATGGGCGCGTGGTGTACCTTTTTTAGAACGTGACATTATGCCTCTCCTTTACCTGATGTTTTTGAAAGTTTGCTGAGCTTCTTACGTGCGTAAGGCATCCAGTTTTTCAAAATTGTACGTGCATTTTCTTTTGACAAAACCTGTGTGTTGCGTGATTTACGCTTCATAGATTTTGGCTTATTTTGCATCATATGTGATGTAAAGGCGCCGGCAGATTTTACCTTACCGTTTTTCGTCACTTTAAAGCGTTTTTTAACGCTGGACTTGGTTTTTAGCTTCGGCATTTTCATCTCCTTAAACTTAAAAGGGTTATAAACAACGTCTACGAGGCATGCCGTTTTGTCGCCAGTAGACTATAAGTTTGAGCATTTATAAGCATGAAGTAAGAAATTGCAAGTAAAAAAGCCGCTTCTTTTTCAAGAAACGGCTTTCCTGAATATCAGCTAAAAACTAGTCTTTTGCCTTTGCATCCGCGGAGATAATCATCAGCATCTGACGGCCTTCCATTTTAGGCTCCATCTCTGGTCCACCTAAATCGGCTAAATCAGCCTTCAATCGTAGCATCATTTCCATACCCACATCTTGGTGGGCCATTTCACGCCCGCGAAAACGCATAGAAACTTTAACTTTATCGCCTTTTTCAAGAAAGCGGCGTGCATTTTTGAGTTTGACCTGATAGTCGTGATCTTCTGTTGTTGGTCTGATTTTGACTTCTTTCACATCAACAGTTTTTTGTTTCTTACGTGCTTCAGCAGCTTTCTTTTGCTGTTCATATTTAAATTTGCCGTAATCAAGAATTTTACAAACGGGAGGATTGGCTTCTGGAGAGACCTCAACAAGGTCAAGACCAGCCTCTTCTGCTTTTCGAATTGCCTCGTCCAGAGAGGTCACGCCCACCATCTCACCATCGGCATCGATAAGCCTGACTGAGGTGGCAGAAATTGCGTCATTTATTTTTGGGCCTTTGTCCTTTGGGGGCATGCCGCGATATGGTCTACTAATAACAAGTCTCCTTTAATGTTTTTTCAAATATAAATCTTATAGATTTCTTTGTATAGCCTTATAAATAAGGTTATTACACAATTTTATCAAGATAGGAAAAGGCAAATCCCATAGATTAACCAGCAATAATCATACCGTACGTTGTTGCAACACGGTTAAGACCGTCTTCAATTAACTCACCCTCGGCTGTAAACATCCATTTATCACCATCTCTGAAGATATAACCAACCTTTAAGGCCGTGCCTCTTTCATTGGCTTTCAACTCACCATCAAGGAAATAACGGAAAAGCTCTCGCTTATTCTCTGAGTCAACAACTCTAAAGAAAACATTGCGGACATCTAAAAAACTGTGGCCACGTGTTTGTGCATCGTAAATTGAGACAACAAACTGGATTTTCATGATATCAAACGGAATTTTATCAAGATCAATGACAATATTTTCATCATCACCATCACCCGCGCCTGTGCGATTATCGCCCTTATGCTCAATTGCACCATCTAGGGCAATCATATTGTTATAATATATAAAGTCTTCATTCTGACGCGTTAAACCCTCTTTATTCAGAAGGAACACACTTGCGTCTAAATCAGGTGCATCAGCTTCAAAGCCGATCATATCCCAACCCAAGCCAATCATGATTTTGTTTAAACCTGGCGAAAGCTCACTAAAATCAAGTGTTTCACCTTGATGCACACGATTGAACTTAGCCTGCGGATCGTCTTGTTGTTTTTCAAAAGAACTATCGATCATTATGTTTTTGCTCCATCTGCCCATTCTAGCCCAAATCCATAGGCACGGTCCATTTCATTATGTCCTGGAAAATATTCTGTATAATTTTCAACCATCATGCCATTGCGAACGTTCTTAATTTCAGTAAGTACACAAAGTCCCAAATTCTTCATATGTGATGAGAGAGTTACAACCAACGGCTGTTCACCTGGAATACGCACTTGTATTTGAGGTCGCACCTGCGACCAATCCATTGCGCCTTTATAGATATAGACGTACACCAATAACCTTTTGATTTCAGGCCATTTTTGTCCATTCACAACAATATATTCATCATCGCCCTCAGCCGCCCCTGTACGTTCATCACCCGATAGCCTGATGAAGGGATGTTCTTTTAAATCTCCAAACATGTCGCCAAAGGCCTGAATAGCGCCTCGACGACCATCCTGCATTTCATAAAGACACCCTAAATCAAGGTCCACTTCAGCAGTATGTGTTGTTTTAATTAAACCAAAGAGAGAGGATTTTTTTATTTTCTGCACATCCCAGGCCGCTGCGATTTTAATATTCTTGAAACCGCCTTCTGGTGGGCTAAAGGACATTGTTTCACCAGCACGCTTGATAAAGTCATATTTACCAGACACATCATCTGGATTGATGTATCCCGCCGCACCCAAGGCATTTCCGCGACCAGAGAAATCTGCACGGCTTTCGGTTGCCTTTCGCATCGATTCTGAAGATTTTATATCTGACATTTCTTACAACCTTGTAAAAATTTTTCTTCTAATCAAAATAGGGCAAAGACTTGTATAGGGGAAGACCTTATTTTCTCTATGCTCTTATCTTGTAAAATTAGCCAACTCATGCCATAGAACTAAAGGAATTTTTAGAAAGAGTGGAGATTACTGATGGCCTCTTACCAATATGTTTACGTTATGAACGGACTTACCAAGACCTATCCAGGGGGTAAAACCGTTCTAAACGGTGTTACACTTAGCTTTTTTCCAGGCGCTAAAATCGGGATTCTAGGTCCAAACGGTGCTGGTAAATCAACTTTGCTCAAAATTATGGCTGGCCTTGAAAAAGAATTTTCTGGCGAGGCTTGGGCTGCAGAAGGTGCGAAAGTCGGCTATTTACCTCAAGAGCCTGAACTTGACCCTAATAAAACAGTGCAAGAAAACGTAACCGAAGGACTAGGCGAAATTAAGGCAATGGTCGATCGCTATAACGAAATAGGCCAACTCATGGCTGAACCTGATGCAGATTTTGATGCACTCATGGCCGAAATGGGCGAATTACAGGAAAAAATTGATGCCGCCGATGGATGGGAGCTTGACCGTTTTATTGAAGTGGCCATGGACGCGCTGCGTTGCCCGCCTGCTGATTCAGACGTTAAAAATCTCTCTGGGGGTGAAAAACGCCGTGTGGCCCTTGCGCGTCTTCTCTTACAAAAACCTGACTTATTGTTGCTTGATGAACCGACAAACCATTTGGATGCCGAAAGCAACGCATGGCTTCAACGCCACCTTTCTGAATATGAGGGTACAGTTGTCATGGTCACCCACGATCGCTACTTCCTAGATAACGTAACTGGCTGGATTTTGGAGTTAGATAGAGGCCAAGGCATTCCCTATGAGGGCAATTATTCTGATTATCTGGACAAAAAGCAGAAGCGTATGTCCCAAGAAGCACGTGAAGAGGCCAGTAAAAAGAAAACACTTGAACGTGAAGCTGAGTGGATGGGGCAGTCTCCTGCCGCACGACGCGCCAAATCAAAGGCACGTATTGCAGCCTATGAAAACATGTTGCAAGAGGCCGAAGCCCAAACAGTTGGAAATGCCCAAATTATTATTCCAACGCCGCCACGCCTTGGAAATACAGTTATTGAAGCCAAAAACATTTCAAAGTCGTTCGGTGACAAAACATTATTCACGGATTTAAGCTTTGCTCTGCCACCCGGTGGCATCGTTGGCATTATTGGTGCCAACGGCGCTGGTAAAACAACTTTGTTCCGTATGATAACTGGCAACGAACAACCAGACTCCGGAACATTTAATATCGGAGATACGGTAGAGTTAGGCTATGTTGACCAATCACGGGATGCCTTGACCGATACAAATAATGTTTGGGAAGAAATTTCAGGTGGGCACGATATTTTAAAACTTGGTAAAATTGAAAAGCCAAGCCGTGCCTATGTTTCGTCTTTCAACTTTAAAGGACCAGACCAACAGAAAAAAGTTGGTCAGCTATCAGGGGGTGAGCGTAACCGCGTACACCTTGCCAAGATGTTGAAAGAACAAGCAAATGTTCTCCTTCTTGATGAACCGACAAATGATTTGGATACTGAAACTTTATCCGCGTTGGAAGAGGCGATTGAGCGTTTCCCAGGCTGTGCTGTGATCATTTCTCACGATCGGGCCTTTCTTGACCGTCTAGCAACACACATTCTTGCTTTTGAAGGGAATTCAGAAGTGGTATGGTTTGAAGGTAATTATGAAGATTACGAGGCCGATCGTAAGCGCCGTTTAGGCCAAGATGCGGATACTCCAACTCGGATTAAGTACAAAAAACTGCATGCTGCTTAAAAATCTTGGGGTTTGATAAACCTACCTAACCCCTTGCCATTCCTTATAACCCATTCTTAAATTGGCAACTTTTGTCGATGCCATGCTAGAATCTGAAGAGAAATTAAATAAAATTTTATCTATTTCCAAATATAATGGAAAAAGATGAAAGGTCGAATGTGTGAGCTCGGTTTATTTAAAACCAAAAAATGTGGCTAAAGTTGCTGTTTTACCAGGGATTTTTCCACGATTAAAAGCGTTATTCGGGGGGTTTGATTACCTGCCGTTTCTTGTTGCGCAACTTTACAAAAATTTCGGTCTTTTACCGCATACACATCCTTATCTCCAAAATGCTAATATCGGTCGTTATGGCATAGTAAGCATTTTTGCAGAAGCAGGACGCAGACTCACATACGACCGCTATCACATTGATAAAATATTACTTTTCTACGCATCGCTAGCAAGTTTTCTGCTTTTTGCGCTGATGCTGGCAAGCAGTATCTTATTTGCTGTTGTAAATCCTGTGTGGGCCAGCGGGATAATGAGCACAATTTTTATTACGCCTTATCCAGAGACCGATATAGCCTTTGAGCTTCTTAGCCGTGTATTTGGGACAGTTGGCATTTATGATCCTAGCTTTACGCAGCGTTCGCCCTTTCATGCAGGCTTGCATGCCATGTTTAGCTTCTACAGCCAGTGCTTGTTCTTTATCGCGCTCGCCTATTTCCTGTATTATATGTTTGCAGTTGTTGCCGAAACAGCGATTGCAGGAACACCTTTTGGCAAGCGTTTTCATAAAATATGGGGACCTCTCAGGCTTATCGTTGCTGTTGGTCTTCTTGTACCCTTTGGTGCCTTTGGCTTTAACACTGCGCAATATATTGTTCTTTATACTGCTAAATTCAGCTCGGGCATGGCCACAAATGCCTGGATTGCATTTAATCAGCGTGCAACGCAGCCCTTTGGCTATGGGCGCCCATATGAATCAAATTTTCCGCCGCAATATTACGCAACACTAGATGGCCAAGTAGTTGAGCGGGATTATGGCACGTATCAAACACGCGGGCTTGTTTCTGTTCCTGAAGTACCGTCAGTATCTGAGCTGGCTAAAAATATCGATATTGTTCACACCTGTATGGTTGCCTACCAACTTTATCACGATATTGAAATTAAACCTTATTTGGTTAAATCAGACCCAAAGGAGTCTATCGACCTATCCACGCAACCATCATTTGATGAAGCACACGCATTCAGCGGCATGCGAGATATTGTCATTCATTTTGGTGAATATGATGAACAAAAACATGAAGGGCGTGCTGGATACGTACGCCCCTATTGCGGAAGCTTTACTGTTCCAGCGACACAAGGCGGGCGCACAGACATACTTGCCTTTAAAAAGCTTTTCTATGATTTAATTGTTGAGGAGGCCTTTAACCCAAATAGCTCACGTATATATGGCCCTTCAAGGTTGTTCGCTGAACGAATGATTTCTGGTCAAGGAACAGATTTCACAGGTGATTTTGATTCCTGTGCCGCAAAGCCCGCTGAATACAATATTCCAGATAAATCAACCTATCCACCTCTTGGCGATTGTAACGGCCCACCTGCCGCACTTCACCGCGTTTACATGGAATCCGAAATTCGAAAGGTTTTTGATGAAAAGGCCTACCCTGAAATGCGTCGCTTTTTGGCTGGTGAAACTGGCATTAGTTCACCAGATGAAATTGCGTTGTATGGTTGGGCCGGTGCAGGGATTTGGTACAATCGTATTGCCGATATGAATGCGGATGTATTGGCTGCATTCACAGCCATTCCAAAAGTAAATCGCTACCCTGAAATTATGGAGTATGTAAAGGGTCAACGCCTGCTTTTTGATGAAGAAACGCCCGCAGGCGAACAATTTGACCCAAGCGGACTCGCGGAAACTAACAGCCGCTTTAATAACCCAAAAAACCAAGAAATCGCGACAATTCTGGATAATGCGTTTTCTTATTGGAACATTGACGATACAACCGCGGATTCTCCAAGACGCAATCAACATAATTTCTTAGTACGCGCAATTGCACTTGTCTTTGGCGCGAACCCTATTTTAAACATTCGTGAGAATGAAAATGTGCACCCCTTTGCCAAGCTTTCAGCCGTGGGGAAAGGCCTGATCGAAAACGCTATTTTGCAACTTGGTGCCGCAGGTGCACAATCTTTTATCGCAGGTGTTCTAAATTCCGCGCAGAGCGGTCTTGGCGGCACATTCAGTGGTGGTGCGGCGCTTTCAAAATCCATTGCCTTTGCGGGATTAACAGCTGGATTTTTGCTTTATTATATTGTGCCATTTTTGCCCTTTCTTTATTTCTTCTTTGCTGTTGGCGGCTGGGTGAAATCTATCTTTGAGGCAATGGTTGGGGCACCACTTTGGGCATTAGCGCATTTCCAATTTGAAGGGGACTCCCTGATTACTAAACAAGCACAAGGGGGATACTTCTTGCTTCTTGAGGTCATGGTGCGTCCAATCATGGCGCTAGCAGGTCTCATCGCTTCAACGGCTATTTTTGGAGCAGCGGTCACTGTTCTTGACCTGATTTTTGAACTTGTAACAACTAACCTGCCAAGTACACAACTTGATGCAGGGCGTAATTTGAGCCCTACTGATATTGCCTATTATAGAAGTGCAGTTGATCAGCTTTTCTTTACAGTGATGTATGTTATTCTGGTTTATCTCATGGGGACGTCTGCATTCAAGCTGACGGATGACATTCCTAATAACATTATTCGATGGATCAATGGTGGCGTGAAATCATTTGGTGATACAGCAGGCGATTCTGCCGAACAACTCACAACATATGCTTCTATTGCAGGTTATCGATTTGCACCACAAATAGGTGAGGCCGTTTCATCCATGGGTGAAGGTTTAGGTGGCATGGCAGGAGACGCGATGGGAGAAAACACAATTAAACGTATGGTTGGTATAAATCCTGCGCCTGCTGCTGGAACAGCCGCTGCAGAGGCCACAACAACAGGAAATACGCCGCAACCAAGTGGTGACCAGCCGCAAGGAACAGATCAACAGCGCACGACAACCGAAACCGAGACAGATGATGCGCCAAGAGATAACAGACGCACACGCGGTGGCGATGATAGTGCAAGACGCAGAGCTGAAGGCGAAGAAGGTACAACCACTGAGAGCGAGGGGGAAGCACAACTTCAATCATCGTCAGGATTAAGCAGATTCCTTCCGGAAGGAACACCTGATTGGATTAGAAACATCCTTGGCGGTGGGTCAGGCGGTTCTGGAAGAACAAGGTAAATGATATGGAGATGAATAAGAAAAAAATATTTGCCTATATGCTGTTGCCACAAGTTGGTGAGCGTCTGCGTACTTTCGGCTTTAATTTCTCCTATCTTGCTTTTTTAATGGGACAAATATTATCAACTGTACGCCTGATCCCAAAGGCCCATCCCTACCTCAACAGTAACAATCTTAATCGTTTCGGCATTCGTGATGTGCTTGCTTTAGCGGCTTCCCGCTTGAAATTCAACTGGGATAATTCCGACCAGATTATTTTCTTTGGCCTTGTTTTGCTGACCATCGGTATCTTACTACTCCAGTTTGTGGCGATGATTTTCTTTTTCACCACGAGTTCAGCATATGCTGCAGGACAATTTCTAGGTTTCTTTATTACAAATCCGCCAACAAACGACATTGCCTTTATGATGCTGGACAAAGTATTTGGTGTGCCAAATGTGTTCATGTCAAAATTTTCTCCCAATGAGTTAGGTGCCATTTCACCATTTCATGCAGGCTTTCATGCTCTTTTAGCTTTTTATAGCCGCTCAATGTTGCTAGTTGGTATGGTTATCGTTTTTTATTATGCCTTTGCCGTTGTTGCGGAAAGCGTACAAACAGGTATTCCTTTCGGAGAGCGCTTTGCAAAAATCTATGCACCGATCAGGCTCGTTTTAGCCATTTTACTGCTTATTCCTCTGGCATACGGATTTAATCTAGGACAGTACGGTACACTTTATATCGCCAAGTGGGGCTCCAGCATGGCCACAAATGGTTGGCAGCAATTTATTCGATCAGTCGATAACATTTTGGACGCCAATCCAGAAAGCTTGATTGTAACGCCCAATCCACCTGATTTAAAACCGACAATTCGTTTCTTTAGTACAGCCAAGGTTTGCGAGGCCGCTTACGAAGGTTTTTATGACGGTGAAAATCGTACACGCGATATAGAAATTAGTCCCTATCTTGTTAATAATACAAAGGATCCCTCTTCTATCGCCGTTAACCTTTCTGGCCCAGATTACCAAACAGCGTTGCAATATTATGATTACCGCAGCGTGACGGTTGTTTATGGCGAGAAAAATGACGAGCTACACACAAGTTACCCTGGTAACGTACGCCCCTATTGTGGCGCCGCAACTATTGAAACGGGGTCAATTAATCAGTCTTTCGCACAAGATATTTACGAAAGTTATTTTGAGCTGACTAAATATCTATGGGAATCACCTGTACTTACGAATTACGGGAAGAAGTTTGGGGCTGTCTTTTACCCTGGCTCCGATCTATTAGGTGACCCTGCCAGTTATCCTGTATCAATAGGAGAATATAATTGGGGCGCAGACACGGACCAAGAACCTTCCATAGAGTTTCTCTCCGCTTATTTAGGATATCAACAAAGTACATTTGATACACTTATCAGAGACACTATGCAGGCACGAAATCTGTCTTCCTACTACGGCTTTGATTTTTCTGAGGAGGATGTGCAGCAGGGCTGGGGAGGCGCAGGTTTATGGTATAACCGCTTGGCTGATGTAAATGGTGCAGTGATTGAAGCTGCTTATGATATGCCTACACCTTCACAACAGCCCGAGATTATGGAGTTTGTTGCCTCTTCCAAGTCTCAATTTCTAACCACTCTCTTTTCTAATGACATGTACAATCCTGTTGTTGAGGGCGGGTGTGGTGAAACAAATTCGGGACAACCGCGCCAAGATTGCATTCAATGGAACGGTGGCGACCGCATGGAATATGATAGATATATTGCCAATATCTTATATCATGCAGACAAAACTTTTAATCGTGATCTGGTTATCAATCCAGAACGTGCACCGCGGGCGCATGATCCAGGGGCAATTGGGCGTGTTCTTTCTCTTATATTTGGTGCTGAAGGCCTTTTCAGTATTCGTGAAAATGAGGATATTCATCCACTTGCACAGATGACTGCAATGGGTAAAAGCATCATGGAAAGCACGGTGCGTAACCTTGCTATTGGTACATCTATATCACTAGGTGCGGGAGCTTTATCTGGCAGGAGCGGAGATCTTGGTTCTGGCGTACAAGGCGTTGCGGGTACATTCTATACGCTTGGGTCGATTACAATGACTATCGGGTTCTTACTCTATTACGTTATTCCGATGCTTCCTTTCATGTATTTCTTTTTTGCGGTTGGAAAATGGGTCATGACCATTTTTGAGGCCATTGTGGCCATGCCCTTGTGGGCGCTTGCACACCTGAAAATTGATGGTGACGGGCTTTCTGGCCCTGCCGCCGCTCAAGGATATTTCTTGCTACTTGAGATTTTTGTGCGTCCTATTTTGGTTATTTTTGGAATGATTGCAGGTATATCAGTCTTTACAGCTATAGTCATTATTATGAACGATTTATGGGATTTGGTTGCGTCCAATCTTACAGGGCATGACTTTTCAGGATTTTCTGATGACAGTACAAATATTACAGATTTAACTGATATTGCGTATTACAGAGAAGGCGTTGATGTGTTCTTCTATACGCTGATATATACAGTAGTTGTTTATATGATGGCGATGTCATCCTTTAAGTTGGTCGACCAGATACCCAATAGTATCTTGCGTTGGATCAACTCATCCGCCAAAACATTTGCAGAAGGTATTCAAGACAATACGGATACATTGATCCGTTATTCCGCTATGGGTGGTGGTAAACTTGGTGGGGAAATGACCGATATTCTGAAAGAGGGGTCATATATGGCCTCAAGCAATACCCTCGGGCGTGCTGTTAGTGCGGCTAAAAATAACGGACAGCAAGGAAGCGGTTAAATGATTGAAAAATATATAACAATTTTTCTAAACTACGTTTGCAACGCTAAAACATGTTATGATTCAGTGTTAAAGAAAACTTTACGAAGTTTGCCTATGATAGTGTGTGGGGGAGACGTTTTAGCTATATGAGTGCGGCATCCAAAACATCGTCGGTCTTAAAATATTCTTTACTGCCTCAGGTATTGCCTAGGTTTAGAGAGCTTTTTGGCTCGGGTTTTTCATATTTTGCTTATCTCATGGCGCAAATTTACGCTATGCCTGGCCTTTTGCCGGATACGCATCCCTATTTACAATCAGAAAATATCGGTCGCTTTGGCATACGCCATGTTATTGCAGCGGCCACATCGAACCTTGAGTTTAAACGCGAAAAATCTGACCAAATCCTTTTCTTCTTTATGATTTTAATTGGGTTGGTTCTTCTCGTGCTTCAGCTTTTTGGAGTTATGTTGGCACTTATTGCGCCTGATGCCTTGGCTGCACCGCTTTCGGCTTATTTTGGAGTACCATTCCAAGGACAAGAATCACAAGACATTGCCTTTATTATGCTTGATCGTGTCTTTGGTGTTCCGGGTATCTTCGATTCTTGTGTCACTACATCGGAACCGTGTTATCGCCTTAATGAACAGAATCAATTTGGGGATCCCTTAAATACGCCTCAAGCACCATGGCCATTCCATTTGGCACTACATCAGTTATTCCGTTTTTATAATATGGGTTTGCTTGTTATCGCTGTATTCGTACTGATTTACTATGCGATTGTTATCGCCGCTGAAACAGCACAGACAGGGACACCGTTTGGCAAACGCTTTAACACCGTCTGGGCACCCATTCGCCTTGTTGTTGCCATTGGTCTTCTTGTTCCCTTGAGTACAGGGTTAAGTAGTTCACAATATATTATTTTATATGCGGCCAAGTTTGGCTCAAACATGGCGACGAATGGCTGGCTTATATTTAATCGTACAATGGGTGATGAACAAAAGGGTCTTCTTGCTGGATCAAAAGCTGTTGGGACGCCCAACGCGCCAAACCTAACTGAACTCGTCTCTTTCATGGCGCTAGCAAAGTCCTGTGAAATAATCGAAAACGAAAAAATTAGATATAATGATGAAGCACCTCTTACAGACGATGGTCGCAATAACGGACAAGGTGATTGTGTTGATGATAAAAAGCGTGCAGTAAAGCCTTACATTGTTCGCTCAGCCCTTGAAGAGGAAAATTTCTTACCCTGGGATGGAACAACCTACCAGCAAGCGCTTGAGTTCAGTAATAACGGTGACATTCTTATACGCTTTGGCGACAGGAATGAGTGTAAGTACACATCTCTTCCTGGCAACGTGAATGCAACTTGTGGCGACCTGATTTTTGAAGCAAAAGCACTCGCTGAACCTGGCGCGCAGACAGTTCAAGAGGGCTATTACGAGCTTGCCAAAGAAATGTGGAGTGATGATAAGCTTGCAGAAGGCGTGAGACCATTTATTGAAACTTACTTTCCTGACGACGGTTCTTTTTCTGATGCACAAAGCGATAGCGAAAAGCTGAAAATGGCTGCTCTTGTTCAGAAATATAAAACTGGCGAAACCGTTGATGGCGGTTCGACACCAATAAATTTCCAAAATGATATTATAGAGAGAGGTCGAGAAGCAGCTGAAAACGGTAGTTGGGAGATGCCTGGTCAGCTACTTGCGCGAGGTTGGGGTGGTGCTGGTATTTGGTACAACAGGATTGCCGACGTAACCGGAGCCTTCGTAGGTGCGTCCCGAAATCTACCCAACCCTGCTTACAAGCCAACGATCATGGAGATGGTAGGTATTGCTAATAGACAAACACTTGAAAGAGTTGAACCCAAAGAATTGTACGATCCGTCAAAAATTAGGGATAGCGATTCTTTCTTTGAAGATTACGGTGAGCAGGAAAATGCGGCGCGTGTTTATAATCAAATTTTTAATCATACGATTACCGACACACAGAACATAAATGTGACAGCACAGGAAACAAACCCGATTGTTGCGGCAATTAATTTCTTGCTCGGAACAGAGGGTCTTTTCAGCATGACCAATCCAGAGAACAGGGATGTACATCCATTATCTCTTTTAGCAGGACTTGGAAAAGGTTTGATCGAAAGTAGCGTCTTCATGCTTGGCTTTGGAACCATCGGTGGTGGTGCTTGTGCATTGGGTGCTGGCGGAAACACAGGATGTCAGGTCATGGGCATTGGATATGGCATTGCCGGTCTTGGCCTAACCGTTGGCTTTGTTCTTTTCTATGTTATTCCGTTCTTACCTTTCGTGTACTTCTTCTTTGCTGTTGGCGGCTGGGTCAAGGGTATCTTTGAGGCCATGGTGGGTGCGCCGCTCTGGGCCCTTGGACATCTGCGTATTGATGGAAATGGTTTACCTGGCGAAGGCGCGATTAATGGTTACTATCTTGTGTTTGAAGTCTTTATTAGGCCTATTTTGATCCTGTTTGGATTTTTAGGTGGTGTGCTTATCTTTGGTGCGATGGCGGCTGTATTAAATGATATATGGACAACTGTTGTTGAAAATGTGAGCGGTGGTGATCCGCTTAGCTTTGACGATGCGCAAGGCTTAAGCGATTATCTTGAGGTTGCGCGTGGAGCTGTAGACAGGCTCTTCTTCACCATTCTTTATGCCATTATCATATATATGGTTGCTCTCTCGTCATTTAAACTCATTGACCTTGTACCTAATGGTATCTTGCGTTGGATGGGCTCAAACGCTTCGAGTTTTGGAGATACGAACCAAGACGTAGCAGGGAACCTCACACAATATGCAGCCATTGGTGGTGGTATGATCTTCCAACAAGGCCTTGGTGGTATCGAGGGTGGTTTCCGTGGTGCCAACCAAGCGGGTATGGCGCAGAGACAATTAGCAGCTGCCGAAGAAACAGCTAGGAACTCCCGTAATGCTGGTGCAGGTGCGGCAGGCTCTGGCGGCAATCAATAACCCCCTTTTAAATATCAAAAGAATAAAATGAGCGCCTAAAATAGGTGCTTTTTTAATAAATTCTTTTGTAATTTTATTTCTTTTTTTATTTTATAATTTACATTTAATTTAATTTACGCTTATCTTTTTATTAGTTTTGAAATGTTTTTAATGTCTCAAAGCTGTAATCTTTATATAAAAAAAATAGATGCGTAACAGAAGGGGCTTATACTATGCTAGCAATCGCACGTGACTCAGGATTATCCATATCAAATTTTGGCCGCACCGCCAGAGCAACAATTTCCAAAACATTTGCTGAAATGACAAATGGTGCTCAAATCACAGGACTTAAAATGGATGAAGGTGAGCGTATCGTTGCCCATGTTGGTGGTGATGTTGATCGCGCAACAGCAAACCAAACATTAAGAGAGTGCGTTCAAGTTTGCAGAGTAGACTAAATACTTAAAAAATACTGTGTAATAAAAAACCCGCCAACTGGCGGGTTTCTTTTTTGTTTTTTATAGAGCTTATTCAGCGGCCTCATCAACACTGGCAATGCTCGCCTCGCCAGGCTTGGCATATTTACCATCAAACACATCATCAGAGAAAACATCTTCCCAAGATCCGCCAGTTGACGCCTTAGAATATTCGGTTGCACGGTTTTCAAAGAAGTTTGTGTGCTCGGCACCGTTCAGCATCTCGTCCATCCATGGAAGCGGGTTTTTCTCAAGACCATAAATTGGTTCAAGGTCAAGCTGCTGCAAACGACGGTCAGCGATATAGCGAATATATTGCTTAACCTCTTCAGCTTCCAGACCTTCAACGCCCCCCATTTCAAAGGCAAGATCAATAAAGGCATCTTCGTGACCCACAATTGTCTGACAGCATTCTGTAATCTCAGCCTTTAATTCATCATCCCAGATATCTTTGTTTTCAGCTACAAAGCTCTTGAACAGGCGAATCATAGACAAGCAGTGCAATGTTTCATCACGCACTGACCATGTCACAATCTGGCCCATCCCCTTCATTTTATTGAAGCGCGGGAAGTTCATCAAAATAGCAAATGATGCAAAAAGCTGTAGCCCTTCTGTAAAGGCACCGAACATCGCCATTGTTTTGGCAATATCACGGCGCGATTCCATGCTGACATTTTGCATGTAATCATATTTGTCCTTCATTTCCTTATATTTTGTGAAGGCCTGATATTCAGTTTCAGGCATGCCGATTGTATCAAGCAAGTGGGAGTAAGCGGCAATGTGGACTGTCTCAATGTTTGAGAAGGCTGAGAGCATCATTTGAACCTCAACAGGGCCAAAAACCTGTGAGTAATGCTTCATGTAGCAGTTATTCACCTCAACGTCGGCTTGCGTGAAGAAACGGAAAATTTGTGTCATCAAATTCTTTTCAGACGGTGTCAGTGACTTTTTCCAATCACGAACGTCTTCAGCCAATGGCACTTCCTCAGGCAACCAGTGAATACGCTGTTGTGTCAACCATGCCTCATAGCACCATGGATAAAGAAACGGTTTATAAACATGTCTTTCCTGCAAGAGAGGTGATTTTGTTTCTGTCGATTGGGTTTGAGGTGCTGTTGCAGCCTGTGTCATGAGACATTCTCCTTGAGTTATACAGTTCATTTCGTGATTTCAGCTTCTATATTGGGAAATTTCTGGCTCTGATGTGAGTCTTATTCTGACTCTGTCCACAGATTCGCAGAAAAGAAATATGAAAGCTGTATTTCGCACATGTTGTGCTGATGTCTATATACTTACACCATATATAGTATCTGTAAAGGCGGAAAATATTCCTGATTTTTATGATTTTTTAGCTATTTTTACGGAATCCTTGGCAGACAACAAAGCTCTCTGACGAATCCTGACGGCTTGAGGGCGGCTTAATGTGCTTAACTGTGGTGAAATCCTTTTTCATTTGCGCCAGAAGCTCATGCTGTGCTCCGCCCTGCCAGACTTTGGCCAAAAAAGCGCCTTGTGGCTTTAAAATCTCGCATGCAAACTCATAGGCAGCTTCAACCAACACCATAATGCGCAAATGGTCCGTTTGTTTATGACCGACTGTGTTTGGCGCCATGTCGCTGAGTACGAGATCAACACCGTCCCCTATTACATCAACCAGCGCTTGAGGTGCATCATCGTCCATAAAATCCATCTGCAAAAAGGTCAAATTTTCAATTTCATCGACGGGTAGCAAATCAAGCGCAACAACGTGTGATGCCCCGCGTTCTAGTGCAACCTGACACCAACCGCCAGGGGCCGCGCCCAAATCAACAACTGTCATACCCTTTTGAACAAGTTCAAGTTTTTCATCAATTTCTTTAAGTTTGTAAGCTGCACGCGAACGATACCCCTCCATTTGTGCTTTTTGCACATAAGGGTCGTTCAATTGCCTTTGCAACCAGCGTGTGGAAGAGAGTTTTCGTCCCTTGGCTGTTTTTACGCGCTTAGTCGGCTCGCGCCCTGTCGGTTTCTTGTCTTTACTCATAACAGCATCATAAGGAAAGAAGAGACAAAAGCCATAAAGAAAATGGATAAGGCCGCAGCCAGATAAATCACCCCCGTTGTGCGCGGTGAAATATAGGAAAGCCCCAGAAAAACAAGCACAAAGAAAGTATAAACACACATGCCACGATAAAGGACGTAGCTTTTCATGAAACTGGTAAATCCAAAAGGATGACCGGTGCCAATAATAATATCCGCCTGCAAGCGGAGTGTGATCATGCAGGCCACAACAAAGGCACCAGCTTTTATCTTTTGCCCCTTACGCGCAATAATTAAGGCAAGGGGAATCAGGGCCGCATCAAACCATTCCTTATATTCTAAAATCTGATTGATAACATCCTGCATGATATAAACTCTAAAATTAAGCTGCTCTCACTTATATTGACGTCTATAAAGACTATGTCATTATTATTGACATGTGAGGTGTGTATTATCAAAAACTTTCAAATATTTATTATCACGCTTCTGATAAGCACAATATCGCTTTTATCAGCACCCGCACATGCCCAATCTATAATTCGGGATACAGAGTTGGAGGAGGCCATGACAAAATGGTCATCCGATATCATTCGTGCTGCTGGATTATCCCCTCAATCAGTTAACTTTATCTTTATCGATGACCGCCAAATCAATGCCTTTGTTGCGGGCGGTCAAAATGTGTTTCTCTATACAGGCCTCATTGATCGCACAGAACGCCTTGAAGAGCTTTTAGGCGTTGTCGCGCACGAGGTTGGGCACATTAGTGGGGGACACCTTATTCGCACACGTGAGGCGGTGGAAAACGCCTCCTATGAAACAATTATTGGGACATTGGTTGGTATAGGTGCCGCTCTTGCAGCAGGGAATGCGGGTGCGGCAAGCGCGGCAGGGGCCGCGGCAAGTTCTGTTGGACAACGCTCCTTTTTTGCGCATAGCCGTGTTCAGGAATCAGCCGCTGATCAAGCTGGACTGACATTCCTCAATCAGGCAGGCATCGACCCCAAAGGCCTTCTGACCTTTTTTGAAAAAATGGAGGATGAAGACCTCCTTCCCCAAACACAACAACTAGAATATGTGAGAACACACCCCCTTAATCGTAATCGCATGAGTGCCGTTATTCGGCGCGCTCAAGAATCTCGCTATTTTGGACAAGGAGTACCGCAAAATTGGGAAGCTGAATACTATCTAATCAAGGCAAAATTATTAGGTTTTATTTCGCCTGAACGGGTTATCTGGGAATATGGCGACCGCGATACATCTCTACCTGCACGCTATGCACGCGCGATTGCAAGCTACCGTCAAAACAAGGTTGATGACGCGGTGTCCAAAATAAATGCACTGCTAAATGAATATCCACAAAACCCCTACTTTCATGAGCTTAAAGGACAAATGTTGGTTGATTTTGGGCGTGTAAACGATGCCTTACCTTCATATCGCACTGCACTCTCACTTAATCCTGATGCTGCCCTAATCCGCATAGCATACGCACATGCGCTTATTGAAACGTCACGTGGGGACGCTACACGCCTGAATGAAGCTATTGACCAACTTAAGAAAGCCAACATTCGTGAAAAACGTTCGACGCGTTTGCACCGCCTGATGGCAACAGCCTATGGGCGCATGAATGATGAAGGGCGGGCCAGCCTTCATTTAGCAGAGGAAGCCCTGCTTCAAGGACGAAAAGATTTTGCACAATCCCGCGCGACACTCGCGAAACAAAAATTACCAAACGGGTCCGCAGACTGGTTTCGCGCTCAAGACATTCTAAATTACTTAGAACAGGGCTAGTCACGCCTCATGAAAGTGCGTAATATACTTTTTGAAATAGGACACTCTGGTTTAAAACCACACGGATAAAGGAGAAAAACGTGAAATTTTTTGCAACAGCACTAACCTGTGCAGCATTAATGACTTCTGGATTTGCAATCTCACAAGCCTCAGCAGAGTCTTTTGACGATGCCCAAAAACAGGAAATTAACACTCTCATTCAAAATTACATTGAAGAAAACCCAAAAGTTATTCTCGATGCGCTTGAAAATTACCGCCTTGAGCAAATTCGCCAAGTTGAGGAAGAAGCTGGTGCAAAGGCAGCCGCTCTTATCGAAGATGTGCGTGAAAATCCAAATAAATTTCCAACAATTGGAGCAAAAAACGGCGAAGTCATTGTTGTAGAATTCTTTGATTATAATTGTGGCTATTGTAAAAAGGCCTTTGAAACCATCCAAGAGGCGCTCGATAAAAACAAGGATGTAACATTTGCGCTTATTGAAATGCCAATTCTTGGACCAACATCCAAAATTGCTTCTCAATATTCGTTGGCTGCTGAAAAACAAGGAAAATATCTTGAATTTCATACTGCTGTCATGAATCACAAAGGTCAAAAAGATGCAGCCGCCATGAAAGAGATTGGCAAAAAAGTTGGCCTTGATATTGCTCGCCTTGAAAAAGACGCCAAAAGTGACGCTGTTCAAGAAGCCATTGATGCTAACATGAAAATCGCAGAGGAACTGGGTATCACAGGCACACCAGGCATTATTATTGAGAGCGAAATTATTCGTGGGTATATCCCATATGAGCAAATGAATAGTGTTATTCAAGCTGAAAAGAAGAAAAAGGGTTAATATAACCCCTTGATAAAATTAATTAAAAATGCCGGGCCTGACTTTTTTAGCTCGGCATTTTGACATTTGTGCATAATCGCTATAAAAGTATGACGTTTTGGCAAAAATGCCATTATAAAGAAGTTCTAAATTTTAATAAGTGGTGAAAGAAAACACATGAAAATTGATACGGACGCAATTAAGAAGCTTGCAGATCTCCTGAATGACACAGGCCTTACAGAAATTGAAGTTGGCGAGGGCGATAGCATCATTCGCGTCAGCAAAGGGGGCACTGTCGTTGCCGCTGCAGGACCTGCACCCGCACAACCTAACAATATGGGGGCTGACCCTGCAACACCACGTGTTGCCAACACAGACCAACCCAGTGAATCAGTCGCTGCAAGCCATCCTGGCGCAGTAACTTCACCAATGGTGGGGACAATTTACATGGCCGCCGAGCCAGGTGCTGCTGATTTTGTGAAAAAAGGTGATAGCGTTTTAGAAGGCGATACACTGCTTATTATTGAAGCAATGAAGGTCATGAACCCGATTAAAGCACCTAAATCTGGAACAATCTCTCAAATTCTAGTGCAAAATGAACAGCCTATTGAGTTTGGTGATGTTCTAATGGTTATCGAATAAGAAATCCGCTCTTTGAGATAGAGAAAAAAATATGTTCAAAAAAGTTCTGATTGCCAACCGTGGTGAAATTGCCTTGCGTATCCATCGCGCCTGTAAGGAAATGGGTATTCAAACTGTTGTTGTTCACTCTACTGCAGACGCCAATTCCATGGCTGTGCGTATGGCCGATGAATCTGTGTGCATTGGGGGACCACGTTCACGTGATAGTTATCTCAACACACACGCCATTTTAACAGCAGCGTCCATTACGAATGCTGATGCCATCCATCCTGGATATGGTTTCTTGTCTGAAAATGCAGAATTTGTGCGTATGGTGGAGGAACATGGCTTTACCTTTATTGGCCCTTCTGCTGATCATATTGACCGTATGGGTGACAAGGTCATGGCGAAGAAGACAGCCGTCGAGCTTGGCCTTCCTGTTGTGCCAGGTTCCGATGGCGCGCTTGAGACTTACGAAGAAGCATTAAAGACAGCAAACGAAATGGGCTATCCTGTCCTTATCAAAGCAGCCTCTGGCGGTGGTGGTAAGGGTATGCAGGTTGTCCGCGAAGAAAAGGCTCTGAAGGAGGCTTATACAACTGCACGCTCAGAGGCCAAAGCAAACTTTGGTGATGATACAGTTTATATGGAGAAATTCCTCCTCAAACCGCGCCATATTGAAATACAAATCTTTGGCGATAAGCACGGCAACGCTATCCATTTGGGTGAGCGTGACTGTTCAATTCAGCGTCGTCATCAGAAAGTTGTTGAGGAGGCTCCTTCTCCAACTTTGACAGAAGAAGAACGCACCTTCATTGGTGGACTATCAGCGGACGCAATTAAGAAGCTTGGCTACGTTGGTGCGGGAACAATCGAATATCTATTTGAAGATGGTAAATTCTATTTCATGGAAATGAACACACGTATTCAGGTGGAACATCCTGTCACAGAGATGATTACAGGGATTGACCTGATTGTTGAACAAATTCGTGTGGCTGCAGGTGAAAAACTAACACTCAATAAAGAGAATATTCGCTTGCGTGGGCATGCGATTGAAGTACGTATTAATGCCGAGGATCCAGAAACTTTTGCGCCATCCCCTGGGGAAATAAAACAATTCCACGCCGCAGGTGGTTTGGGCGTGCGCTTTGATAGCGCGGTTTATAATGGTTATAAAATTCCACCTTACTATGATTCCATGGTTGGAAAACTGATTGTGCATGGACGCGACAGAGACGAAGCAATCGCTCGCCTGCGCCGCGCTATTCAAGAAACAATCGTTGATGGTGTAAAAACAACTTTGCCATTACACCTTTGGATTATTGATAGCCCTGACTTCAAAACAGGTGACTATAACATTCACTGGCTAGAGAAAAAGCTGGCTGAAAAGGCTGAAGAAAAGAAAAAAGCCTCTTAAGTCGCACTTACCCAAACCCTACTCCTTTCATTGTTTTATGATGCGGCTATAATAGTCTCATGACACGTGATATTGTGACTGAAATCCTCGTTTGTTACCGTAAAGGCCTTTTTCCTATGTCAGATGGCCGAGAGGACGATAATGTCTATCTGGTCGAGCCAAAGCACCGCGCGCTTC
Organism: Micavibrio sp. UBA2137; assembly: GCA_002328415.1. Lineage (GTDB taxonomy): Bacteria > Pseudomonadota > Alphaproteobacteria > Micavibrionales > Micavibrionaceae > UBA2137. The sequence goes on from DCXL01000004.1 coordinate 1,031,683, forward strand.
TACCCATAGCTGATTTTCATGTTTCAAGGCGTCTGAAAGAAACACTGCGCGCGCGTCATTACGAGATTACTATTAATCAGGATTTTGCAAGTGTGATTGCCAATTGCGCAAAGTCCAAAAAAACGCGCGAAAGCACATGGATTAATCATCCTATTGAAAACCTGTTTAATATGCTCCATGCGCAAGGTCACGCCCACTCGGTCGAGTATCGTGAAAAGGGTATTTTAAAGGGTGGCGTTTATGGCCTTGCTGTCGGTCAAATATTCTGCGCAGAAAGCATGTATTCGGATGTTTCGAACGCTAGTAAAATTGCCCTTATTCACATGGCGGCGCGATTGTGGAAGGCAGGATTTCAACTTTGGGATGTTCAGTTTATGAACCCGCATCTTGAACAATTTGGCGCTTTTGAAATTCCGCAAGAAAAATATCTTTTACAACTTGGACAGTTTAAAGATCAGCCTGCTGATTTCACAGTTTCACATTTAAATGTAGATGAAGAAGACCTACTTAAATTGTATTTAGATAATCGCTAATCTTTATTATTGTCCAACGGCTTGACGAATACCTTGTGCAATATCATCTGCGCTATCTTCTTTTTTATAAAGCGCGATAAGATCGCCACTCGGCGCAATCAGATAGATATAAGATGAATGATTGATTGTATAATCAGACAGGCTTGGGTCATCAACTTTCGCGGCATAAATCTTAAAACCATCAATAGCCACATCAACCGTGTCTTCTGTGCCTGTAAACCCAACAAAGCGTGGATGGAAACTTTTCAAATACTCTTTCATGACCTCAGGAGTGTCTCGTGCTGGATCAACGGTAATAAAGATAGGTTGTATTTTTTCCAAAACGCTTGGTTCAAGTTCATTCAGTGCAACTGTCATTTTTTGCAGTTCTGTCGGACAGATTTCAGGGCAAAATGTGAAGCCGAAATAAACAAGTTGATATGTATCTGCATACGTTTTCTCACTCACAGGCTCACCATCCTGATTGATCAGGCTATATTGCGGTACGAAATCAGGAGCAACAGCGTTTTTATCGAATTTATCTGTGCCAGCTGGAATAAGATAAAATCCCAACCCCACAACGATAAGACAGAGGATAATAGCGCTTAATTTTTTTGGATCATTCATATCTATTTATATAGAAAAAACGCCTTGCAATGACAAGGCGCTTCTCCAAATTAGATTTAATATTCGTTTCTTTTATTCCAGAACATCCAACATACTGGCGACCAATGGATGACGTACAATATCCACCTGCTTCAAACGCTCAATGGCAATCCCCTCAACTGGCTCCAGCCTGTCACAAATATCTGCCAATCCAGACATGCCATCCAACAAGTCAGATTGGCGCGGGTCGCCCGTAATCACCATAGTCGAATGCCATCCTAAACGCGAAAGCAACATCTTAAGCTGTGTGTAGGTACAGTTTTGCGCCTCATCAATAACCACAAAGGCATTATTGAGAGTTCTTCCCCGCATAAAGCCAATAGGCGCAATTTCAATTGTACCGTCCTCAATATATTGACGGACTGTCTTACCACCCATGCGATCACCGAGCGCATCGTAAAGCGGGCGCAAATAAGGTGCCATTTTTTCATGCATGTCACCTGGAAGGTAACCTAATGATTCTCCTGCTTCCATGGCAGGACGCGAGAGAATAATGCGGTCAACCTCACCCTTTTCAAAGGCCTCAACCGCCGCACAAATGGCTAGATATGTTTTACCTGTTCCTGCAGGACCAATTGCAAAAGTTAAAGATTTTTCCTTAATGGACTGCATCAATTTGGCCTGTCCCTCGGAACGTGGCTTTACGTTTTTAACAAATTTTTTGTCGCGTGTGCTGTCGATATGGTCATCGAGAGGATGCCAATCATGCACGTTCCCGCCACGTCCATAGCCCTGAATTGATTTTAGATGCCCTTTAGCCTGACCTTGTTCTTGTTTGGTATTGCGTTTTTTCTTCGGCATAAAACCTCCTTATGGTTTTGACGTGGTGGTGAAAAATGGAAACAAAAAAAACGCAGCCATATGGCTGCGTATAAGGGAGAGAGAGGGTAAAAAAACTGGGCGACCGCTTGGTGCTCGAAAGGGCGGCAAAATTCTGAAAATGATCGGCGGTGGGCCGTATAAAATCATATATAAATACTTTGAGATGCGAGAGAAGAAGCCCCTCGTTTGAAATCTATTAACAGCTTATCACGATTTTTTCCACATGCAAAACTTTTTTAAAATTGAAGAAAATCTCACTTCAAAATCAGTCATATTCGATCTTTTAAAAAATAAAGCTTGCACATTTTCGATAAAATATGTTTTCCTTAACTATATTGAAACGTAAAACGAGCTGGCAATGACACAAATTGTAAACATCGTAGACCGCTTTATGACCTCTCTGGCACTGATGTGGCAGGGAAATAATAACGCGTGTTCGTATGTCTATATTGTGAATACACAAAAACATGTGCGCCAGACACGCTTTTACGGCTGATATATAAAACGATCGGCCTTTAGAGAAAAAACAGGGCCGTTCAACAAATCTCCAAAATTTATTCGCCGGTCCCCTGTCTTTCTCCAAAGGCACGTGAGTTACTTTTTATTAAAACTGCGTGTTTAAGAAAGGAAAGACCAATGCAGGACCAGAAAAAAGAAGAGCCAGATGAGATCAATGACGCGGGAACACTTGTTGCTATATTAAAGACATTGCGTTTGCGCATTGAAATTCAAAATGAGAGCGAGGATAAAATTCAATTCTTTGCCTATCTCAAGGACACTGGCGAATATGCCGCAAAGGCCGAGCTTGAGCTTGATACACGATTCTATGGCAAAACAGGGCGGGTCGCATATGATGTTGCCTTAACACGCGCGGGTAACGGCTTTGCAACCGAACTATTACGTGCGGTTATTGCTTATGCTTACTCAGATTTGGGACTTGTCTCACTTTCTGGTGTGGCCGCCGAAAATAATCTTGCAGACCAGTATATTTTGCAAAGAACAGGTTTCGTGTTTAACGATAAGCTTGAAGATGACCAGCTTCTCTTCGAAGCTTGGAATCCACGCTTCCAAACATTGAGGGAGTGATGATCTGCGCAGATGCAATCATCACAACACCTCGGCTTCTTCTTCGAAAGCCGACAGTTGAGGATGCACATGCCATGCAGTCCGCAAAGGAGGCGTGTTGGCCAGAACTTCAGAAATGGATGAGTTGGTCATCGGATGAGCGAAAACCGCTAAGCGCAACGCTTGAATTTATCAATGCTGATGATGGTCAATATATTCAGTATTGTGCCTTTCACCGTGTTTCAGGCGCGTTTCTTATTGCAACCGGAATTGGGCTACAAGACCCTAATGCTGGACTTTACTCAACAGGTTATTGGGCAAATCCAAATTTTTTAAATAAGGGCTTTGCCACTGAGGCCACTAACGCCATCATTCGTTTTGCCTTTGCGCATGACGATGTCAAGAAGATGCATATTTGTCATTATGAAGGTAATGATGCGAGTAAGCGCGTTATTGAAAAGCTAGGATTTGATTATACTGATACAGAAGAAAAATCACATGCGCGCCACAGTGATGGCAAATATTTAGACACGCACAATTATTTGATGACATCCCCTCAAAATTTGCCAGAACTTGATGTCAGCTGGACGAAAGGTCCAACTCAATCATAATTGGAATATGGTCCGAGGGTTTGTCCCAATCGCGTGCATCTTCATGGATTGCGTATTTTTTTAAGGCATTCTCAAGGGGTTTTGAAACCCAAATATGGTCAAGACGTCTTCCGCGATTTGATTTTCGCCAATCGCGATTACGATAGGACCACCAACTATAGCTTTTCTCATCCATCGGCACGAATTTACGTGCACTATCGACAAAATCCAAACTTTGACGCATTGCCTCAAGACGCTTTGTCTCTGGCGGTGTATGCGAAACAACATTAAGCAGCTGCTTATGTGACCACACATCATGCTCGTAAGGTGCGATATTAAAATCACCGACTGTCACGACCCTGTCTGAGGATTTGTATTTGTCTGCAAACCACTCTGTCATTTCCTCGACAAAGTTTAGCTTATGCGCAAATTTATCGTTTATATCTGGGTCAGGCTCATCACCACCAGCGGGAATATAAAGATTATGGAGGTCAAAGCCTTCAAAGTGAGCAGCAATATGACGGCAATCTTCCTTACCGCATCTATGATGAATTTCTGTTTTTATGAAAGGGTGTTTGGAAATAATAGCCAAACCATTATAGCTTTTCATGCCTTGGATATGTTGGTGGGCATATCCTGCATCAGAAAAAATCTCATGCGGGAAAAACTCATCAGGTGTTTTGGTTTCCTGCAAACAAACGATATCAGGATTAAGGATATCCATCATGCGCACAACTGTTTGTGCGCGCAATCTGACCGAATTAATGTTCCATGATACAATTTTCATCTCTTCTTACTCCACAAAGAAATACCAAGCGTAGCCAACGATAAGGGCTGGGACAGAGGTGTAAAGGGAGGCTAGCATAGCCACCTTGGGTGTGAGGGCAATTGCCGGGAAAAGTGCGTCCCCATCATTACTGATGGCGTTTCCAATTTGCGCCGAAAGCGGTATGACACCTTGTAAATAAAGCGTTGTCACAATAATTTGGGGTGCACATCCAGGAATAAACCCAACCAAAACACCAATGAGTGGCATGAGCGGCGTTATCACGTTGAAAAAGTCATTCACATTGAAACCGTGATAATAGGCGTTCAACTCAAAGAGCAAAAAGGCAATCACAACCCAAACGGTTATAAAATTTGTGTCAATCATTGTCCGCTGAACAAGGCTGCGTACATTGTGAAAATAAGACATTTCACCAGAGAGGTTATTCATGGTCATCCCACTATTTTTTGTGATGACCCATAAAAAACAGCTTAAAAGCGCGCCTAAAAATCCAATTAGGACTGTTGGTTGGTAAGGGGCTAGTGTTGATCCAAACCACAGATTGGTATCAACTTGAAAAGCCTCACCAAAGGCTAAAACCATTCCTGGAATAATAAATAACAGCCAAACAGGGTGAAACGCGCTTAAAAAATTTGAGTAAATAAGCTTTTTCAAATAGGTTTTTTTGACGCTGATTTTTTTACGCATAAAGTCTTTGCCATGCATGAAGCGCACAACATACCCAGTTGTAACACCCGCTACGATACATATTCCATATACAAGCAATGCGGTTTTGGGCTCTCGCGCCAATAGCAAAAAGGCCGCATCCCCCATTGTTGTTGTTAGCGCAGTCACGACAGATGCAAAGCCAAGGTGTCCACCAACATATTGCGTGATGACCATAATCGCGCCTCCACACCCAGGCAACGCGCCCATGAGCGCAGCAAGAGGGATATGCCAGCGCTTTGATTTTTTCAAGAAAACGGCCGTGTCTAACCTAAAGAGATGTTCAAGACCATAGAAAATGAAGAGGGTCATCGCCACAAACGCAGATACGGATAAAAAGGCGTCTGACAATGTTTCACGTACAAGCTGGATACGCTCTACATCGCCAAAAAAAGACAGATAGAAAATAATGCCAAGGAAAATAACCTTGCCGATTTCACTTGTAAAAAACGACCTTTTTTTGAGGTCGTTTTGATGTTGAGTTGCACCGTTCATGAGTGAAATTTTAAAATGGCAATCCGCCCATTGCGCCAGGTGGAAGACCCATATCTGACATTGCCTTTTGTGTTTCCTGTGCCATTTTTTCATCGGCTTTCTGACGCGCATCATTGATGCAGGCCACAATCAAATCTTCCATCATTTCGGTATCCTCAGCATTAATAAGAGAAGGATCGATTTTAAGTGATTTCATTTGACCCTTGCAGGTCATAATGGCCTTAATCATGCCGCCGCCTGCAGTGCCTTCAACTTCTTTTTCACCCATTTCTTCCTGAAGCTCTTGCATCTTTTTCTGCATCGCTTGCGCCTTTTGCATCAATCCCTGCATATTCATCATGATGTTGTCTCCTCTTTATTCTTTATTTCGACTATCTTGGAGCCTGGAAATGTTTCCAATGTTGTCTTCACCATTGGATGTGCCTCAATCTCTGCGCGTGCCTGTCGATCTCTTTCCAGACGTTGTTCATGTAATGTAGGTTGCGCATCCCCCTTGCCAAGAGACACAACCCAGCGATTACCTGTTAAATCCGTGAGCGCCTTCCCGATTTTAGCTGGAAGCTCACGCGCGCCCCCTTCTTTGAGGGCAACATTTAAATGGCGATCTTTAAGGCTGATAAATTGAACATAACGTTCCAATTCCGACGCTAAAACCATAACACCGTGTTGTTCCAAGTAATTCATAATATCGCTCAAACTTTGTAAATTGGCATTGGCAACCGATTCTGTTTGCGTTTGAGAAGTTGCAACTGTTTCAGTTGCCTGAACCGTGGCAGCAGACGTTGCACGTGTACCTCCATCAAGGGCGCGCGTTGATGTGCGGTGTGCGGCATGACCTGTTGCACCACTTGCGGGTGAAGCAGATTGCGCTGCGCTACCACCCGAACCTATCACCCCAGAGTCATTTTGTGCCTTGAGCTTTTTCACCAAGTCATGTGGGTCGGGAAGTACAGCCGTGTAACATAGACGTAATACGACCATCTCCAAAACTGATTGCGGGTTGGATGAGGACACAGTTTCCGAAGTACCATTTAAAAAGATTTGCCACGCCTTACCCAGTGCTGGAATTGACAACTTTTGCGCAAGCTCTTTGGTTTTTTCAAATTCCTCCGTGCTCATGTTCGGCGCAACGGTACGGCGTGCCTCGGGCGCAGCCTTAACCTTTGTCAGAATATGTGTCATTTCTGTTAAGTCCTGAATGAGCGCAATCGGGTCCTGACCCTTTTCATAGAAATCAGAAACAATATTCAGCGCCTCATCAGCCTTTCCTGACAAAGCCGCGCTTAAAAGTGAAAGTGTCTGGGTCTTATCACTCAGACCCAACATGTCATGGACGCGTTCAGCGGTAATATGTCCCTCTGAAAGCGAAATAGCGCGGTCAAGTAAACTTAAGCCATCACGCACTGACCCATCCGCCGCACGCGCAATAAGCGCAATGGCCTCATCATCAGCCTTTGTGTTCTCAAGCTTTGCAATATTGGCGTAATGTGCCTCTAAATCCTCCAGTGACACACGCGCCAGATCAAAACGCTGACAACGTGAAAGAACCGTGATGGGCACTTTGCGAATTTCTGTTGTCGCAAAGATAAATTTGACGTATTCGGGTGGTTCTTCCAATGTTTTCAAAAGTGCATTGAATGCATTTTTTGACAGCATGTGAACTTCATCAATGATGTAAACTTTGTATCGAGCCTCGGTTGGGGCATAACGCACACCCTCGATAATATCACGAATATCATCTACGCCCGTGCGTGAGGCCGCATCCATTTCAATAACATCTGGGTGTCTGTCCTCGGCAATGGCCTGACATAACGTGCAATCATCAGTTGGGCCAACTGTTGGGCCTGCATCGCCGTTTGGGCCAACATAATTAATGGCCTTTGCAATAATACGCGCCGTTGTTGTTTTACCCGTTCCACGAATACCTGTGAGCATGAAGGAATGAGCGATGCGCCCGGATTCAATTGCATTTTTGAGCGTTCTGACAAGAGCATCTTGTCCAATCAGTTCATCAAAATTTGAAGGGCGATATTTACGTGCTAAGACGCGGTAGGGTTCTTTTGTTTCAGCGGGTGATTCCATGACTCTAACTTAGTACGATTGCCCATGGACTGACAAGCGTCAGTACATCGATATAAGCAACTAATTCTAGAGATTCTGGATATATTGTTTGGAAAAGAAGAAAAAGGAAGCCGGACACGACCCGGAGAATTCGTTGTGGCTGCTTCCTCTCGGACCTGACCAGATTGGCGAAGGATCCGCCCGCGCCGACTTCCCAAAATCGGTTTTAGAAGCAATCCCCATAAAAATCAAGCCCTGTTCATACTGAACAGAGCTTCACTTCATGTTATATGCTCATCTTGTGCCATTCCCTTGCCTGCCAGTGCCTGCATTTTAGAGTGAGCAGGAATTTCCATTTTACCATCGCGTGCGCGTAATCTGAAATTCGCTGCGTCTCTGTTCGGCTTTTCTGGCAATTTAGGGAAGCCATAATTGTTATAGTCTTCCGTCATTGCTTTTCTCCTAAGTGCTATTATACCTCAATAACATATCAGAAGGAAAGATGTTCCGTGAGGTCGCGAATATTTTCTTAAACGATAAGCGCACTTGTATGACGCCAGCCATAGCACGCTTCCTTGTAAAGGCGCCCTGCAATTTCGGTTTTCTGCTTGCCGATGCGTTGTCCGCCCAAGCGTTCATAAAAGCTGCACGCTCGTTTATTGTCAGCCATAACCCATAAACACAAGCTTGTATGCTTCTTCTCTTTTAATTCTTTTGCAGCATACTGAACAAGTGCGCGGCCAATTCCTTGTTCCCAATAGGCTTCTAACACGTATAATCCCATAATCTCAGCGCTATAAAGGGGCCTTATAGCAGACTGTCCAGGCGGCGCGGTTTGTATCTGCCCATAGGCCACAAAACCGACAGGATGATCATTCATATAGGCAATCGCCACGTCTATCTCTGGATTGTCCAGCCATTTACGCCATTTTCCTGACTGTTCTTCCTTATCAAGGCTTTCAATATAAGTTTTATCGACGATGCCCGCATAGGATGATTTCAGTCCTTCCACATGCAAAAGTCCAATAATATCAATATCTTCTTTTCTTACGGGGTAGATTTCTAGGCTCATGATACTTCTTTCTTAACGATATATTTATTTTTCATATTATAAAATTGTAATTTAGTAGTAAATGTTCATGTGGGGGAACATAAATAATGACTGATATAAAAATACATACACGAGATCGTCCAGATGAGGGCGAAAAAATCGACGTTGCTATGGTTGACCATGAATATGCAGCGTCTGAAGAACAAGCATGCGACACGATTGCCTTTCAGGATCAGGAAATCGCGCTTAGCGACGCTAAAGTTCCATTTAAAAACTAGTTCTTATTTTCCGTTCTATAATTGGGCGCCTCGGCCGTGATAGTGACATCATGGACGTGGCTTTCCCTGTAACCTGCGGCGCTCATCTGCATGAATTCGGCTTTTTTCTGCAGGTCTTCAATTGTGGCACACCCTGTGTAGCCCATAGAAGCACGCAATCCACCAACAAGTTGGTGTAAGACGCTTCCAATTGGGCCTTTATAAGGAACACGACCTTCAATCCCCTCAGGAACGAGCTTACGCTCCTCGGTCACATTACCTTGAAAATAACGATCGGCAGACCCGCGTGTCATCGCCCCAACAGATCCCATCCCACGATAACTTTTATATGAGCGCCCTTGATAGAGGATAACCTCACCTGGCGCTTCATCCGTTCCTGCAAACATGGATCCTAACATGGCGCAATCTGCACCTGCTGCCATGGCCTTTGCCAAATCGCCTGAAAACTTAATACCGCCATCGGCAATCACAGGGACTTTATGTTTAAGACAAGCTTCCTTCACATCCATGATGGCCGTTAATTGAGGTACACCTACACCTGCCACAACACGCGTTGTGCAAATAGAACCAGGCCCAATACCAACCTTAACCGCATCAACACCATGGTCAATCAAGGCCTTAGCCGCCTTTGCGGTTGCGATATTTCCGCCAATTATCTGCACATGCGAAGGCGCTAGTTTACGGCAGTGCTTGACTGTCTCTAGCACGTTTTGTGAATGCCCATGCGCCGTATCAACAACCAAAACATCCAGTCCCGCATCAAACATTATCTCTGCGCGCTCAACCGCACTTGTGCCAGTGCCCACGGCTGCCCCTACAAGCAAACGTCCGTCTTTGTCTTTACTCGCATGTGGGAAAAGTCTTGATTTTTCAATATCCTTAACCGTCATCAAACCAATGCATTTATAATCTTCATCAACAATCAAAAGCTTTTCAATGCGATGTCTGTGAAGCAATTTCTTCGCCTCGTCCTTAGTCACATCGCGCGTGACAGTAATAAGGTTTTCTGACGTCATAAGCTCTTTGACGGGCGTTGCCTTATTGTCTGCAAAACGTACGTCTCTGTGCGTTAATATCCCAACAAGCCTTCCATTTTCTTCTTTCACAGGCACACCAGAAATATTATTCTGCGCCATCAACTTGAGTGCCTCTTCAAGTGTATTTTCAGGATGTATTGTAATGGGATTGAGCACCATGCCAGATTCAAAGCGCTTTACACGCTTGACCTGTGCGGCCTGTTCCTCGGGGCTCATATTACGGTGCAGAATACCAAGTCCGCCATTTTGTGCCATGGCAATAGCCATCTTTGCTTCTGTGACCGTATCCATAGCAGAAGAAAGAACAGGGATGTTTAAACGGATGGATTTCGTCAGTTGTGTACTTGTATCAGCATCATTAGGATGGATGGAGGAAGCCGCAGGCAGCAATAGCACATCGTCAAATGTGAGACCTTGTCTGATATTTTTCTGGAGAAGAGCCATGACGCAAATTCCTTACGTTTAAATCGTGAATTTGCATTAGAGTTATAGTGGATTTAGGTCAAAAGTAAAGTTTGAAATTAAGACAGACCTAGTTTAGTCATTCTCTTTTCAAGGGCTAGATGGTTCTCATGATAGTAAAATGCTTCTTCAGCAGCAATTGCAAGTGATCCACCAAAAAGTTTGGCCTCTTCCACCAAGCGTTCTTCAGTATAAAAATGGGGCACCACAAAATATTCACCATCAATAACAAGAGTAGTGAATTCCGAGCAATCAGCTCCGTCCAGCTTATCTTCAATTTTTGGCGTAATTTTCTTTTCTGATTGGTACGCTGCTTCAGGATTAAACAACTCGGCAAAAAATCGACATAAATTCATAATGGTCCTCTTTGCTCTATACTGGTGCTTTTTGACCAAAAGTTAAAAGGCCCCTCGCCTCGGCAACGGCCATTGCTTTATGAGGATAGGGGTAATTGACACCCGTTTGTGTATCTTCAAAACCATTTGCGGATGGCTGGAAACGAGACGTTAAGTCTTGTAGATCTGCCTCATCCTTTGGGGGTTTGTTGATAAGCTTTCTAAATGCATAACTTAGGCCTCCAATGCGCATTTCAGCTCGTGAAACGGACTGCAAAGTATCAGTATATGTATCTATTTCTTCGCGTATTTGAGCAACAGAATCAGATGCATACTCTCTTGCTGCAAATTGTTCGGCAATATCCGCATTGAGGTCAATGACATTTTTAATAAAACCATGCTTATAGCTTGAACTTCTCATCTCATTCGAAAAAGAACCTAAACATAATTCTTCAATCGTATTAAATCCAATCACGGAATTATAAATGCTCGCAGTGTCTATTGTATCATCACAATGTGTTTCAATGATAACTGCGTAGCCTAAGCCTTCATCACGCGCTCTCAAGCAAGAGGCAATAAGACTTTCCGTAGGTTGTCTCAAATCAAAAATCGGCACAGCACCCCTCCAAATCTTTATATTCTGTAAAATGGTATAAATGATAGAAGTGCTTTATGCAAATAAAAAAGCCGCTCGAAATGAGCGGCTTCTTGAATCTCTATAATATTCTAATTGTGATTACTCAATAATCTTGGCAACAACACCGGCACCCACTGTGCGTCCGCCTTCACGGATAGCAAAGCGAAGACCTTCGTTCATCGCAATCGGAGCGATCAATGTTACTTCTAGATTTGCGTTATCACCTGGCATCACCATCTCTGTTCCTGATGGAAGTGAGACTTCACCTGTAACATCCGTTGTTCTGAAGTAGAACTGTGGACGGTAGTTGTTGAAGAATGGTGTGTGACGTCCACCTTCATCTTTTGACAAGATGTAAGCTTCTGCTGTGAACTTTGTGTGCGGTGTAATGCTCCCTGGCTTACATAGAACCTGACCACGCTCAACATCTTCACGCTTCAAACCACGAAGAAGTGCACCAACATTGTCTCCAGCCTGACCTGAGTCCAAAAGCTTTCTGAACATCTCAACACCTGTGATTGTTGTTTTTTGTGTATCTTTGATACCAACAACTTCAATCTCATCACCAACTTTGATGATCCCTGTCTCGATACGGCCTGTACATACTGTACCACGACCTGAAATTGAGAACACGTCCTCAACAGGCATCAAGAATGGCTGGTCAACTGGACGGTCTGGTGTTGGGATGTATTCATCAACAGCAGCCATAAGTGCAGCAATTGCGTCTTTACCAATCGCATCATCACGACCTTCAACAGCAGCCAAAGCTGAGCCTTTAATAATAGGAATATCATCGCCTGGGAATTCGTAAGATGAAAGAAGCTCACGTACTTCCATTTCAACCAATTCCAATAGCTCTTCATCATCAACCTGGTCAACTTTGTTCAAGAAGACAACCAATGATGGCACACCAACCTGACGGGCAAGTAGGATGTGTTCACGTGTTTGTGGCATTGGACCATCAGCTGCATTCACAACAAGAATAGCACCATCCATTTGCGCTGCACCTGTGATCATGTTTTTCACATAGTCAGCGTGTCCTGGGCAGTCTACGTGTGCGTAGTGACGGTTATCTGTTTCATATTCAACGTGCGCTGTAGAAATTGTGATACCACGGGCCTTCTCTTCAGGCGCCTTGTCAATCTTGTCAACTGACTCACCGTTACCAAACTGCAACGCAATCGCTGCCGTTAGTGTTGTTTTACCATGGTCAACGTGACCAATCGTTCCAATGTTCACGTGTGGCTTATTACGCTCAAACTTTTCCTTAGACATTTTTATAACTCCTTTTCATGTCATTCCTGCAAACAACGCAGGGATCTGGTTTCCCATTTTTACAAAGTTTTTGTAGATCCCCGTTATGATAATCCTGTCTACGGGGATGACAATAAAGTGCACTCCCTCACACCTCGTGAGAAAGTACAGTGCATGATTTAAGGGGAAATCCACTGTATGTCAACAGTTAGCAAGCGATTTTCGCAGAAAGTTTACATGGGAAAATATAAGAAATAAATGGAGCGGGTGAAGGGAATCGAACCCTCGTGACTAGCTTGGAAGGCTAGGGCTTTACCATTAAGCTACACCCGCTCAACTGATTTTGATTTTCTACGCGGTTCAAAAAGTGAAATCAAGTCTTTTTCGCGGTTAATGGCAATGTCAATGTAATCGACGTTCCCTTTTTAGGTTGGCTTTTGATATCAATTGTACCGTCATGTAATTCAATAATATTCTTAACCAGCGTTAGACCAAGGCCTGCCCCACGATCATCTTGGACATCAGAAGATTTTTGCGTACCCGTTTCAAATGGCATAAATAATTTTTCAATATCACCTTTTTCAATTCCAGTGCCATTATCAGTAATAACGATTTTAAGATTGCTTTCTTCTGTACATGTATGAAGGGCTATCTCACCTTTTTCTGGCGTAAATGAAATCGCATTGCGCAAAAGATTCATAAGAACCTGACGCAATCTTTGCGGATCAACTTCTGCTGTAATTTCTTTGGGCTTACAGTCTGACGCAAGCGTGATTTGTTTACTCAGCGCCCATTCGGACCCAATAGTTGTAATTGAGCTGATGAGCATACAAATATCTGTTTCCTGAATATCAAGATCCAATATCCCTGCCTCAATACTGGAGAGATCCAAGATATCATCAATGAGCTCTTTCAGCCGTTGCCCTGCCTCTTGAATATCATCTGTATATTCTTTTTGTTTTTCGTTGAGAGTGCCAAAAAATTCCTGAGCCAAAATTTCATTAAAGCCAATAATAGCATTTAGCGGTGTACGCAATTGATAAGACATGTTTGTTAGAAATTCACCCTTAAGCTTTTCTGCTGTTTCAAGGGCTGCATTTTTCTCACGCAATGCCTTTTCGACATTGACTGAGTCCGTAATATCGGAATAGGCAAATAAACATCCCCCATCAGGCAAGGGCACAACTGAATAAGCAAGGCTAACACCATCATTGCGACGTGTTGTGCCGGAAACAGCTTCACGTGTGTCGAAAACACTCATAACAAGGTTTTTACGCTCGTGAAATGTGTCCTCATCATAATATTTTCGACCATTTTCTAAAAGCTTGGAAATGTGGACCTGTTTATCCAGATCCTCGGGATTAAACCCCCAAATCTTAGCATAAGAGGGATTCCAGAGCTTCAGCATCCCATCGCTTCCAAACACAACCACACCGTCTTTCAAATTGTTAAGCGTTTCGCCCTGAACCTGCACCATGGTGTTGTATGAGGATTCAAGCTCAAGGTTGGTTGTAATATCCTCATAAATAAACATGAGGCCACCGCTGGCGCTTGGCACAATTTGGCGACGCAAAACTGTGCCATCTGGTTGAACAAGCACATCGGACTTAGGTACAATAAGGTTAGTAAAAAGACTAAGCCATTCCTCTTTGTATCTTCGGAAGTCAGCTTGTTCGGGAAGCCGTCTGTTTTTTCTGAGTTCTTCAAGAACATCGCCCAATTTAGGCTTTTTATTTAACCAGCTTTCTTCAAGTCCCCAAATTTTCGCATAGGATGAATTGTAAAACACAAGAGCTTGTTCACGGTCAAAAAGCGCAACACCCGAAGCAATATTCTCCAAAAGCGTATGGTAAGCATCAACAGTACGCTTTCCTTCACTGACAGCACTTTCCTCGCTTGTGCGATCCTCGTAACGCACAATAACAAAATCTTTATCAGACGTAGGTGTCAAAACAACATCCACGCGAAGCCTATTCCCCCCACTTGTAGTATGACATTCTAAAACTTTTACTTTTTGGGACCCTAAAACCGCCTGCACTTCCTCTGCTAAGTCGACCTTCTTCTTTGTGTCAACCAAACGCAAAAGCGGCAATGTTTTTTCTTTAATAATGTCTTCGGCAGATTTGGAAAAAAAGTAAGCATAGGATGCGTTGGACCAAACCATATTTCCTGATTTATCGTGCACACAAACGGGGACACGAATATTATCCAATGTCGCATCAAGATACCCTATTTTTTCATCAGAGAGTTGATTGGCTAGAGACTCTTTTTGGAACCATATAATATTATATGCACCAGTTTCCGACGACAACGATGTACGCTCCAAACGATAACATTCTTTTTCAGCGACGCAGAACTGAATCGGCTCAGAGTGAACTGTTTCAAATAGTCTTAATAGCGGCCTCAACTCCTCTTCTGCAAATGTTGAAGCAAGATTGTTCTTAAGAGTCAGAAAAGATAATGGCGAAGGCACACGAAGCTGAAATTGCAGCGCCTCAGAAACAAAAATTTTGTCGTAGGATTGCCAACATATATAAGCCAAGGGCGTAGCACGTAAAACCGCTTCTATGTTACGCGGCAAAGACTCACTGTCCTGCGTATTTGCATTATCGCCACGTCCAAACAAGTTTTTGAAATTCGTCATCATAGATTGAAAAGTGTACGGAGACTCACGACCTCTCGCAAGTCTGAAAAACAATTGCCAGATAAGATACAAAAACATAGTCTAAATGACATGGAAAAAACCTTCAAAATTAAAGACGAAAAAGAAACCTTTGCGCTGGCGGAAAAGCTTTCTACTAATGTCGAAAAAGGCGACATTTTTTTTCTGATGGGCAATTTGGGAATGGGAAAAAGCGTATTCGCACGTGCCTTCATTCGCTCACTTATGGACGACACAGATCTTACCGTGCCTAGCCCGACTTTTACGCTCCTTCAAACATATACCCCAAAGGCCCATGATTTTGATATTTATCATTATGATTTTTACCGCCTTGAAGACGCCGAAGAAATTTACGATCTTGATTGGGATTTGGCACTTGAGCATGGTGTCATACTCGCAGAATGGCCAGAAAAAATTGAACAGATCCCAATTAAACGCCCTGTAACATGGATTTGCTTTGAAAAGGGTGATACTGAGAATGAACGCATAATTACATTCAAGAGAAACGCTTCATGACAACACACATACCTGAAACCGCTTTTATTCTTGCCGCTGGGTTTGGGAAGCGGTTGCGTCCCTACACAGATACAGTGCCAAAACCTATGGTGCCTGTATGCGGAAAACCCGTTATTGACTATATCATTGATAAACTTGTGCAATGCGGCGTAAAGCGCGTGATTATCAACTTACATCACATGGGAGATGTGCTGCACACGCATCTGACGCAAAGAACAGATGTCGAAATTATCTTTTCCGAAGAAGAAGAAATTCTAAACACAGGCGGCGGTGTGAAACATGCGCTTCATCACGTTGGTGCAGAGCCATTCTTTGTTATCAATGGAGACGCCTTCTGGATTGATGGGCCAGATACAAATGCCTTCGAAAGACTAGCGAATATGTGGAAAGATAAGGACATGGATATGATCCTACTTCTTGAGCCTGTAGAACGCATGACTCTGACAAAGCCAGTTGGTGATTATAATATAGAAAAAGACGGAAAGGCTGCACGCCTTAAAGCGCAAGATGGTGCCTATATGTTTGCTGGTGTACGTCTCTGCCATCCAAGGATTTTTAAAGATGCGCCTGATGATGCTTTTTCCTTCCTGTTGCTCATGGATGGCGCCGAAGAAAAAGGCCGTCTTTATGGACTTGAGCATAAAGGAAGCTGGCATCACATTTCTTCACCAGAAGAGCTGCACGCAGTCGAGGAGGCCTTTTGTTAACACATGAACTCTAAAGTTTCTCAGACTGTCTATAACATACCCTCCGCCTATCCTTTTTTGGAAACACTCGCAAAGTTCGTTCTTAAAGAGTATGGGCATGAGGATTTTCTTTCCGATATTCGCATCCTATTACCAACAAGACGTGCGGCTCGAGAATTACAGGATATTTTTCTAAAAGAAACAAAGGGGCAGCCTCTCATTCTCCCACAATTACTGTCTCTTGGAGATGTTAATGTGGACGAAATTGCACTGATCTCTTCGGATGATTCCATTCAAAATATTCCACCTGCCATTTCATCGCTTAGGCGACAAATATTACTATGTCAGCTCATTGAACAGGTTGCGCCGCTCGCCCTCGATCAAAAGCAGGCCTTTGCACTTGCCGGCAATCTAGGCGTTCTCATTGACCAAATTCATACAGAAGAAAGCAGTTTTGAACGTCTGGATGACATTGTTGAAGACATGTTTTCAGATCAATGGGCGCTCAGCTTAAAATTTCTAAATATCATCCGTACAACTTGGCCTGAAAAACTTTCAGAATTGGGCATGATAGATTCTGCTGACAGACGCAAGCGTCTTGTCCGCGCAATGATTTCTTTTTTTGAAAATCATCCGCCAGAAACACCTGTGATTGCGGCAGGGTCGACAGGCTCCATTCCCTTTACAGCAGATTTACTTGCCACAATTTCAAAACTACCAGAGGGATGTATCGTCCTGCCTGGTGTTGACCTCGAAATTGATGCTGAAAGCTGGTCAGAAATAACAGAAGGTCATCCGCAAGCAACACTCAAAAGTCTAATTGAGCGTATGGGCCTTATTCGTGAGAAAATAGCCCTCTTGCCTCATTTAAAGCACTTGCCAGAGGCACAAAAGGAACGTGAAAATCTATGGCGCGAAGTTTTGCGCCCACCTGAAATGCTGTTCAGATGGCAAGATAAAGACACACATGTACCACAAGATGCTTTTGAGAATCTGCATCTTTTGCAATGTAATTCTGATGAAGAAGAAGCACATGCAATTGCCCTTGTTATGCGTGAAACACTAGAGGAGACAAACAAGACCTGTGCCCTTGTAACACCAGACCGTGCACTGGCGGGACGCGTAAAATCATATCTAAAAAAATGGCATGTCACTATTGATGACAGTGCTGGCATTTCTCTCAAAGACACTATGCGGGGCCAATTTGCAAAGTTTGTGCTTCAGTTGGCTCAAGAAAACTTTAACCCCGTTTCCTTGCTCGACCTCATGAAACATCCACTTATGCAATGTGGTTTGAAAATAGGAACACTCAAAAATTTAGCACTCAAAATTGACCGAACGAATGTTTTAAGAGGGCTTTGGACAGCGCATAAATTTGAAAATATTTTAGAAAATGGAGATAAATCTTTCACAAAAGAGGATTTAAAAATTCTCCAATATATACATGAAACAATCACACCTTTGCGTATGCTTATAACAAAGACGGACTCATCTGCCTTTGAGATTGCAACGCTTCATATTCAAATTTGTGAGACATTAGCACGTACAGATGAAAGTACGGGTGAGGCCAATCTTTGGCGCGGAGAAGATGGAGACAAGCTGTCACAAGTCTTTCAAGAAATTCTCTCCTGTTTTTCGGAAACCGCACTTTCACAAAGCTTTTATGCGCAATCAGCATCGCATATTTATATAACCGTTTTCGAACACATGTTGGCCAGTCAGTCAGTCCGCCCTAAATTTGGAACTCATCCACGACTTGCTATTCTGGGGCAATTAGAGGCGCGCCTTATTCAGGCAGACCACCTTATTCTCTCAGGATTAAACGAAAACACATGGCCTGCACTTCCTCAACAAGACCCTTGGATGTCTAGGCAGATGCGCGCCGATATGGGGCTTCCCTCACCCGAGCGCTCTATTACCTTAAGTGCGCATGATTTTGTCCAAGGCGCGTGTGCTAAGGAGGTTTTCCTAACACGCTCAACAAAGAACGACGGTGTTCCAACCGTACCCGCGCGTTGGCTCCTGAGGTTACAGGCCTATTGCACAGCCTCTGGCATGACACATTTTTGGGATGATAAAAGTAAGTATATGTCTTGGGCTGAGGGACTTCACCATGTGTCTCCTGAAGAACAAGTTATACTCGAAAGGCCCTACCCCTGCCCACCTGTTGATAAACGCCCAACTTTTTTAAGTGTCAGCTCTCTTGAAAAATTGACGCGCGATCCCTATGCACTTTATGCCCGAAAAATCTTAAACATATCTCCACTAGACCCCTATGAGGAAACAATGGGGGCTAAACACAGAGGTAGTTTTATTCATGATGCCTTGCATACATTTTCAACGACTTACCCAAATGACTTGCCAGAGGATGCCTATGCGCGCTTACTTCAAATAGGAAAAGACACGTTCGGGGAGGTCCTAGAAGATCCTGCTCTATGGGTAAGTTGGTGGCCGCGCTATGAAAATTTAGCCGACTGGTTCGTAGGCCATGAGAAAGAGTGGCGCAATTCTGGGTATTGCTTTGCCGCAGGTGAAAAGGACGGAACGCTCTCATTCAAGACAGAAAAGAACACATACACCCTATTTGCACGTGCCGATCGCATTGACCAACATACGGACGGACACTACGCCATTATTGACTATAAAACAGGAAGCTCAAAACTTTCACAAAACCAAATTGCGCTAGGTTTCCTACCGCAATTGCCGGTCGAGGCTCTCATATTGCGAAATGGAGAAGCCCCACTCTTTGGAGATCTCATGCCAAATCAATCATCTTATATGGGTTATTGGATGCTTAATGGTGGAAGCGTTGCAGGACGAGAAGATGATTATCTTACGGATGCACAAAATATTAACTCACTTATCAATGATACGATTGATGGGCTACAAAAAATATTGAGCGCCTATGAGGATCCTGAGCGCGGTTATCCTGTTAAACCTTTTGCGAAATACGCTCCTAAATATAATGACTACGACCATCTCTCCCGTGAACAGGAATGGGGCAACTCTGATTCCGATGATATAGGAGATGCCGCATGACATCACAAGGCGCTCTAATCGAACAAATAAAAGAGGCACAAAAGGATGTTTCTTTAGAAGCAACACAACGCCAATCTGCGGCATCAAATCCACTTCACTCTGTTTGGGTGGGAGCGTCTGCGGGAACAGGAAAAACAAAGGTTCTCACAGACAGATTGCTCCGCCTTCTTTTACCCAATGATTTCTCTGAAGACGGTACGCCTCCGCACCAAATTCTATGTATTACCTTTACCAAAGCTGCTGCCGCTGAAATGGCACTTCGTCTTAATAAAATTCTAAGCAAATGGGCAATCCTTCCAGATGATGAATTAAAGGATGAGCTTGCCAAACTGTTGGAAAAAGAGCCAAGTGAGGTACAACTTGCAAAGGCGCGCTCATTATTTGCGACACTCATTGATTCCGCACATAGCCTCAATATCATGACCATTCACTCTTTCTGTGAGTCAATATTGCGCCGTTTTGCCGTCGAGGCGGGGCTAACCCCAGGCTTTGAAGTGATAGAACCAGATCAATCCAAAGCATTACTGGAAGAAGCCCAAACGCTTTTCTTTGAAACACAGCTTAAAAATCTTGAAGGGGCCGTTGCACAAAAGATAGTCAACCTCTCAACAAGCATAAATGATGATCGCTTTTTGGAACTGTTAAATACCTACATTGGAGAAAGGCGTTCAGTCGAGGCCCTTTTTGAGACACGTACAGAAGAGAGCCTGCTTCCTGAATATTTGGATATTCTTAATCTTGATCCTCAAATAAGCGAGCAAGATTCTCTTGAGAACGTCAGAGCCTCTCTTGAGAAAATTCGTCCTGACATAAAGCAGATTATGAATGCATTCGAAGATGCGGGTAAGTTTGAACGGAATATATCAGAGGCTTTGGATATCTTTTTGGCGCAATCGACAAGCTGGACACATAAAGACTTGGAAAAGCTTTTTGAGATTGTTGCCACACAAGGTTCGAAAAGGAAATTGACAAAGAAGGCAGTTGATCACCAAACACAATACGATCGCCTGTACGACACACTTAAAGACTATTTTGAGGAAACCAACCGCCTCAAAGTCGCAAAAGCCTCGCAAGATATTCTGGTCATTGCCCATCGTGTTCTTGACACTTATAGAACGCTTAAAGAAAAAAGAGGGGTGCTTGATTTTGATGATTTGATTGAGCGTACGTCCGACTTGTTGGCTGGACGCCTAATCAATGGGCAGTATAAAAGCGCCTTTGAATGGATTTTATTCAAGCTTGACCGCGGAATTGACCATATTCTAGTCGACGAGGCACAAGACACCAATCCTGACCAATGGTCGGTTATTAAGTCTCTAACAGATAGCTTTTTAAGTGGAGATGCCGCACGTGAGAATATTCACCGTAGTCTTTTTGTTGTGGGTGATGAAAAACAATCCATCTATTCATTCCAACGTGCCGACCCTCAAATCTTCAATGATAAGAGAGCGCATTACGAGAATAAGTTTTTGGAAGTGCAAAAGGATTTCGAAAAAGTATCCTTGAATGTTTCCTTTCGCTCTGTTCCTGCTGTCCTATCTTTTGTTGATGAAACATTTAAAAATCAAGAGGCCGCCCGTGGATTAAGCCTATCAAATCAAAACATTCAACACGCGGCATATCGTCTGCAAAGCCCTGGTTGTGTTGAACTGTGGAATGCTATACCCAAACCTGAAAAGCAAGAGTGCGGACCATGGGAATTACCACCCTTGCCAGAAGAAGCCGAACAGGGTGAAACAGCAGGAAACGCTCTCCACGCGAAAAAAATAGCAGGAACCATTTCAAATTGGCTTGCAAGTAAGCGTAAAATCGGTGCGACTGGTAAAGACGTACAGCCAGGTGATATTCTTATCTTGCTTCAGGAACGTGGCGCGCTTCAGAACGAGATTGTACGTGCGCTCAAGGCACATAATATCCCTGTTGAGGGGATTGACCGCATGGTGATTACCGATCATATCGCCGTCCAGGATCTAATTGCGGTTGCCAAATTTGCATGTCTTCCGCAAGATGATTTTACGTTGTCTTGCCTTCTTAAATCGCCCTTAATTGGGTGGGATGATACACAGCTTATGGAGCTTGCCTTTCAACGAGAAAACAAGCAATCCCTTTATGAGACCCTTCAAAAAAGAAAAAGTGATGACCATGCAAACATCTTCGCATGGCTTCAAAATCTTCATTTATCTTACGCGAGCCAGACACCTTACACCTTCTTTTCCGCACTCCTTGCCACGTCTTGTCCTGCCTCACAGGTCAATGGGTGGACAGCCTTTTATAAACGCTTTGCACAAGAAGCCACAGACCCTCTGGAATCGTTTTTGAACTATGCTTTAAGTTGGAAAAACACAAAAGGACGCACAAGTCTTCAAGGCTTTTTACAAGATGTTGAGAAAAACAAAAATGAAGTAAAGCGTGAAATGGAGGAAAGCAGCAACCGCGTTCGCATCATGACTGTGCATGGGAGTAAAGGCCTACAATCCCCTATCGTCTTTTTGGCTGACGCTACGAAACCTCCAACTGGGCGCGGCAACCGTGTTTCAGATAGTGTTTTCTGGAAAGATGTTACAAACCATGACTTGCCGATTTGGCTACCAAGCGGAAAGTTGAGTAACGAAAAGACAGACGCTTTTAAGGCACGCGCAAAGGAAAAGACCAAGGAAGAACATAAACGCCTTTTCTATGTCGCCATGACACGCGCGGCGGATGAGCTGTATATTACAGGTGTATCAACTGCAAAAGAGGTCAATGCAGAATCATGGTACGCCTATGCCGAACAAACAATGGAAACGCTCGCGTCTCAAAAAAACCAACCTCACGTTACTTATGACGAGAACGAGAGCGGTATTCATTACGGGCTTTACGAAAACAATATTTTTGAAGATGAGGATAAAAAAGTAAAATCACCCAGTATGGAAGAAAAGCCAAGCTGGATCCATGAAAGCGCAAAAGAAGAGAGAGAAATTTCGAAAATTCTTAAACCATCTTTGGGTGAGGTTATTGCCGGCAATGAAACCGTCACCTCACCACTTTCAAATTTTGCCAGACCCAAACATGACCCGCGCTTTCATCGCGGTAACATTATCCATGCCCTTTTGGAATTTCTGCCTAATGTTACTCATGATGACAGAAGTACAAAATTATCTAACTACCTTGCACAAAAGCATTTGGACTTAAGCAAAGCAGAGCAAAAGGAAATCCATAACGAAGTTATCGACTTACTTAATACGCCGAAATTTAAGGACGTCTTTGGACCTGATGCACGTGCAGAAATTCCTGTCACTGGCATATTAGAAGACGGCACAAAAATTACAGGGCAAATTGACCGACTTCTTGTAACTGATACAGACATTATCATTGTTGATTTTAAAACAAACAGACCACCACCTTCAAAGGTCGAAGATGTTGATAAGCTCTATCGCGATCAGCTGAAAGCTTATAAAACCATTATTGAAAAAATTTATCCAAACCGTACTGTACGTTGTGGTTTGCTCTGGACCAATACAGCCACATTGATGGAGATTGATGTCTAAATTTCTATGCCGTTATCAATAATAAATTTAAGGCCTGAAAGCGCTACATAAGGACTATCAATGCGTTTTACAGGAACTTGTAAAAGTGCGTCATAAATAGGGGTCGTACTCTGATGTTTTGTATGCACATTTGCATGAAATGTTGATGTCACTGCATGCGGATCGAAAAGACCCTTATCACATACTTTTTGAATAACGCCACCATCAAGATAGACACCGCCCAACCCGTGCCCTGCGATAACAACAGTTTGTAAAAAGATACCCAAAAATTCATGGAAAAGGCGGAGCGTTTCTTCAAACAAATCCGCCTCAGGATGGGATAAAATTGAGGTTACAATCTCATCTGCGCAAGACGCACCATGAATGCGGCACAGTGCACGATAAAGGTCTGGCATGCCGCGCCCTGCAATCACGTCTTCAAATCCCATAGATTTTTGATCTGGGTCATTTTTAACGGCACGCACTGTTCTTAAAACCAGCGCCTGCTCTTGCGTCATCGCTGCAATAGGAAACCATCCACCAAAGGTCTCGCGCACCCGATAGCTTTTTAATTCCTTGATATAATCCGCATAAGCCAAGCCAATTCCTGTGCCAGGCCCACATATAACCTTTGAGGCCTGCGGAATAGCCTCCCCTGGAATGAGTGTTTCCAAATCATCATGGCCAAGCGTCAGTGCACCATAAGCCGTTGCGAAAAAATCATTCGTCCAGAACTCAATCGGACGGCCTGCTTTTTTAAAATGTGCCTTATCCAGCGACCAATTCGGATTATTTGGAATTTGAATTTTTCCTTTTTCAAGTTCTTGACCTGCTGCAGCAATCGCAATCTCAAAAGTCTTTAGGTTCAACTCTTTGGCTGCCTCTTCAAACAAAGCAACAGGATCATCAAAATCATCAATTTTGAGTACAACAGGCGTACTAATAAACTGACCATCAAAATGTCCTATGCGGGCGTGTGTTCCACCAATGTCAGCCAACAAATAATCTTTACTCATATATGAACATCCTTTTTGTGGCGGGCATCATCTGGGCTACCTGCGGGGTCTACATGGATCATAACTTCACTGTTCTTAAAGCTTTTCAAAAGATCACGTTCAACTTCAAGTGCTATCTCGTGTGCATTCCACAGCAATATATTGGCATCAACCTCAATATCAAAGGACACAAGCATCTTCATACCAGAGCGAATAATACGCAAGTCATGCATATCCCTGACCTCTGAGTTGCTTAGCACAATATCAATCACCTGCTGGCGGACATCACCTTCAATTTCCCTGTCGAGCAGCATATCAACGGCGTTTTTGCCAACCCCATAGGCCACGTACCAGATATAAAGGGCTATCCCCACCGCATAAAGCGAGTCAATCCATGTCGGAAAGCCTATAGCAGTAAGCACCAAGACGGCCAATACACCCAAATTCATTGCAATATCGCTATGGTAATGGGCATGGTCTGCCTCAATGGCCATGGATTGCGTTTCAGCAATCGCGCGCTTTTGTATCCGCGTCAGGATATAAGTTAAAATAAGAGATAAAATAATAATGCTACTGGCCAGATACTGATCTGTAATAGGTGTATGATTGAGCGCATTGCCAATAGCCTCATGAATAACAGCTACACCTGCAAAAAAGATAAAGGCCACCTGAACAAGTGCAAAAAGCCCTTCTATTTTACCATGACCAAAACGATGACATTTATCAGCAGGCTTCAACGACATCTTGATTGAGATAAGCGCCATAACCGACATCATAATATCTGCAAAGGAATCAATGAGAGAGGAGAGAATACTCACGGAGCCACTCATCCAATAAGCAATGACTTTTGTAAAGATGAGAATAGCGACAATGCCAATGGCAGCCCAGCCTGCAAAAACGGCCTTTTCAGGATTATGATCCTGACCAAGCAATGCATCATGATCGTGATGGTGCGAATGTCCCATGGCCTCTTCTTTTATAGGAATGTTGCGCAATTTGAAAGACTGAACCTCTAATGAAACTTATTTTCCACTTGAAAGATGGGCCTACTCATATCATGTTAAAGGCAAATTTTTGTTTAGAGCCTTGAATTCAGGCGAAAGGATATACCCCATGAAAAAACCCGTCCACGTTACAGTTACTGGTGCTGCAGGCCAAATTGGCTATGCGCTTCTCTTTCGCATCGCCTCTGGTGATATGCTCGGTAAGGACCAGCCTGTATGCCTGCACTTGCTTGAGATTACACCTGCACTTGAGGCACTCAAGGGTGTTGTGATGGAACTCAATGACTGCGCTTTTCCGCTTCTGCATGATGTGATTGCAACAGATGATGCAAATGTGGCCTTTAAAGATTGTGATTATGCGCTTCTTGTTGGTGCACGTCCGCGCGGTCCAGGTATGGAGCGTAAAGACTTGCTTGAAGCCAATGGTGCTATTTTCGGCCCACAAGGCAAGGCCCTCAACGATCATGCAAGCCGTGATGTGAAGGTCCTTGTCGTTGGGAACCCCGCAAATACAAATGCACTTATTGCGCAACAAAACGCCCCTGACCTTGACCCTAAATGCTTCACGGCAATGGTGCGCCTTGACCATAACCGCGCAAAAAGTCAGTTGGCCGATAAAACAGGGAAACATGCCAATGATGTGAAAAATATGATTATCTGGGGCAATCATTCCTCCACACAATATCCTGATATCCATCACGCCACCGTGGATGGTAAGGATGCGTTGTCTCTGGTTGAGCAGGACTGGTACGAAAACACATTTATTCCAGACGTACAGCAACGTGGTGCGGCCATTATTAAGGCCCGTGGCGCCTCTTCTGCGGCCTCGGCTGCTTCTGCGGCCATCGACCACATGCGTTCATGGGCATTGGGAACAGAAGATGGCGATTGGGTCTCAATGGCTATTCCCTCTGACGGATCATATGGCGTTAAAGAAGGCGTTATCTTTGGTTACCCCGTCACATGTAAAGACGGCAAATACACTATTGTAAAGGGCTTGGACATTAACGTATTCTCTCAAGAGCGTATCGACGCAACCGAGGCTGAACTCTGCGAAGAACGCGCCGCTGTTGAGAAATTATTTCGTTAATTTTTTTACAATATACTTCGAACAAAAAGCCTTCTGAGAGGGCTTTTTTTATCCTGCCCACACACTTCCCGTGTGCAGGTACATTCCCATGCCAATGGTGTACGCCCAGCATCCATAAAGCGCGTGTTCGAGTGAGACAAGCGCAAGTGATCGTGTTGTGAAATAGGTATGTGCCATGAGCAATCCTGCGATTGTTGTCATGAATACTGGCAACCACGCCCCGAGTACAAAAATGTTCGGCACCAAAATAATATGCATGAAGCCGAAGAATAGGGCCGAGGCGATAACCATTGCCCATGGCGAATGGAACAATATTTTGTAACGTTCGAAGAAGAGTGTTTTATAAAGCAATTCCTGTGGCACGACAGATAACAACGGATACCAAATCATGACATAGAGGTAGATAAGAGGTCGCTCCCTTGGAAAAGAGAGGAGCTCCTCTGGATTAACCAGTGCCATAAATGCAAAGAGTGCCGGGCCAATCACTGCAAATCTGAGCAAGACCCATTTATAGCCAGATTTAACTCCTGCCCAGTTCAGCTCTTCCCAAAACCCACGTTTTATAGAAAGCTTGAGCCAGACGATAACGATTACAGCCGTGGCCCACAGAATGCCGAGCATAAGCACCCTATTCTGTAGAAAGGCTATTGCGATTGGTATGGCAACAAAAAGAAAGAGAAGCTCCAGAAAACGCATTATTTTCTGAGGCGCATTTTTGTTGGTGGCAGGCATTAGTTTTCTTGTCTTATCTGTTTAAGCTTTATGATTGCTATAATGAGAAAGACTGCGGCCCCGAGAAGTTCCATACTTTCTTCGAAAAAGCGCAATTCAGCATCATGGCGTTCGAAAAAATCCGCCATTTGTGGAATGAGCCGTGATTTTGCATCCAGCATTTTTCCAGCAACTATTGAGCCAAGCCCTAAGAAAATGCCAATTGCAAAAATATTCAGTTCTTTCATCTCCTTTATCCAACGTGGTATATATTTGAATAGCAGGAGAGTTGATGTGATGAGCAACAAAACAAAGGCAATACCAATCACCTTTTCAGGAAGAGCATATTCTGGATTGGTATAAAATTTGATTTTCAAAATTGAATCGCTTGTGAAGGCCTTATGCCAATCTAATTCGCGCGCAAAGGCAAAGGCCATAAAAATGGCAAAAAGTGTCCAGCCTTGTATTTTTGTTTTGTAAACGATGAGTGCGCCGAGAACAGAGGCTCCTAAAAACTTGAAGGCCGTTAGATTTTCTAGAAAAGCACCTTCTTGTGATGTTTGAAGTAACATATCCTCTGTAAGAAGGAATGCACAAAAAGACAAAGCCAAGACGCATAGGGCATAGGGTAGAAATGCTGTTTTAATTATTTTATCGGATTCGGACATAGATGTTACATAGTAACGCAGTATTCGTCGTTGTATAGGTATCATTTTCACCTCACAGTTTTTCAATGCTAAGTCTGAGAAATTAACCAAATCCTAAGCTTTAAAACGCATAATTGCGTTATGACAAGTTTAACGGATGAATTTGCTGCAACTGATCCTGTCGTGGGCGAAGAGGAAACGACGGCGCAGGTTAATGATGCACCTGTTGTAGAAGACGCTTCTCCAGAAGAACAAGCTGATCCTTCAGTCACACCCGATGAACAACTTAATCTTGATGACCCACATGATGTGGAAGCTGCCCGTCAAGCAGCCTTTGAGCGCGGCGCTCAAGTTATTGCAGATACACAAGGCCGAGAAGCAACAGCTCGCGATAATGCTATTATAGGCGCGGCCTTTGACCAAGCCGTTGAAACAGCAGGCGAACAAAAGGCTGTGTGGGGCATGGATTTCTTTATGGGTATCTTCCAACAATTTTTTGGGGCAATCATGGGTAATGATGGAAGCATGGAAGGCCTTGATTTTGGAAACCTCTTTGGTGGCCTTTTCGGCTCATCAGAAGAACACGATCATGGCGATCGTCCTGCTATTACGGGAAGCGCGTCTTTCGTAGAGGGCGGAAGACGCGTTGCAATTGAGCATCCTTTACGCGATTACAGGGGTGGTATTGGACATGATGTAGGTTATGTTGCAAGACGTGGTCGCGTTCATGAAGGGCGTGATTACGCAATTTCCGAAGGTACTGATATTTATGCCGCAGCAGAGGGTCAGGTCATTGATGTTATTCGTGTGCCCGCTGGAACAGACTCAGGCTACGGAAACCAAATTGTAATTCAGCATCCCAATGGCATTGTAACGCGTTACGCGCATCTAAAAGATGGCAGCATAAATGTTGGCGTTGGAGATCAAGTGTCAACAGATACGGTTATTGCCGAGGTTGGTTCTACGGGTGGTTCTACAGGACCACACCTTCACTTTGAAGTTGGGGTTCGAGACGGAAATGGTGCTTGGAAGATTATTGACCCTGAAGATGCTTTCCGCGCTGGACAAGGGATTAATGACTTTGCTGAACGCGCACAGTTAATTGGTGAAACTGCTGCTTCGTATGGAACAAGCGTAGCAAGTAATGGCTTCAACGGCGGAGCACGCCTTGGTCTAAGCTAAACTGCACTGATAAGATTAATTATCAAATAAAAAAGCCCGCATGTTCGCGGGCTGTTTTGTAAAAAAATGGTGGAGGAAGCTGGATTCGAACCAACGTAGACTAAGTCGCC
Organism: Micavibrio sp. UBA2137; assembly: GCA_002328415.1. Classification (GTDB taxonomy): domain Bacteria; phylum Pseudomonadota; class Alphaproteobacteria; order Micavibrionales; family Micavibrionaceae; genus UBA2137. The sequence goes on from DCXL01000004.1 coordinate 1,060,588, forward strand.
TGATTTACAGTCAGGTGCATTTGACCGCTCTGCCATTCCTCCACTGCGATACGCATATCACATATTTAAACCGTACAAAAAAGGTTTTTGCTTTTCATGTCAAGTACGCGTATCACTAATTTCATGGAAAACGCAAAAAAATTTAAAAAATGGCCGAAAAAAGACAAACAGCCCAAAGTCAAAAAGCTAAAAATCAATCTTTTTGGCTATCACGCTGTTGAAGCAGCTTGGATTAACCCTAAACGTATAATCAAGACACTTTACGTCACTGAAAAGTCGGCTGAAAATTTTCAAAGCTTTATTGAAAAGCATGCCTCACTTGGCTTGAAGCGACCCGCACCAACAATTGTATCCCGCCGTGAGTTGGACAAGACCTTGGGGCAAGACACAGTTCACCAAAACATCGCCATCAACGCCGAGGAATTGCCCGAGCGCAATGCCATGGATCTCATCATTTCTGAGAAGAAAAATGAACGCTCAACCTTTGTTATTCTCGATCAGGTCACCGACCCGCATAATGTGGGCGCCATAATACGCTCTGCTGCGGCCTTTGGATTGGCGGGAATGGTTTTACAAAACAGATTTGCACCTGATATTTCTGGTGTGCTTGCCAAAGTTGCCTGTGGTGCGGTTGAACATCTGCCTGTGGCCACAGAGGTTAATTTATCACGTGCGATTGAGACCTTTAAAGAGCATGGCTATCGCTGTGTCGCCCTTGATGAGCGTGGAGAAGAAACAATCGCACAGGCCGTCAAAGACAGTAAGAAAACAGTACTTGTTATGGGTGCGGAAGGCCCTGGTCTCCGCCCCTCTGTGCGCGATGCTTGTAGCCAGATCGCACGTCTGGAGATGCATGGTGCCTTACCATCCATCAATGTGTCCAACGCAGCGGCAATTTCTTTTTACGCAGCAACTAGCACTTAATATTGCGTTTGCACCAGCAGGCCTTATAGTAACGCCCATGACGCACAAAGTTTCAAAAGACGCTCTTTATCTTGTTGACGGCTCTGCCTACATTTTCCGCGCCTATCATGCCTTGCCTCCAATGACGCGCAAGGATGGTACACCTATTGGCGCGGTGTTGGGCTTTACAAATATGTTCGTCAAGCTCCTCAAGGAATTTGATGCAGGGGCTGTTGCCGTTATCTTTGATGCAGCGCGCAAAAATTTCAGAAATGAGATCTACGAAGACTATAAGGCCAATCGCGACGACCCGCCAGAAGACCTTATCCCACAATTTCCATTGATACGCGAGGCAACAGAGGCTTTTGGACTTCCTGCGCTTGAGCTTGAAGGATATGAGGCAGATGATTTGATCGCGACCTATACCAAGCTTGCTGAAAAAGAAGGACGCGAGGTTGTGATTGTTTCCTCTGATAAGGATCTGATGCAACTTATTCGCCCGGGCGTTTGCATGCTTGACCCCATGAAGGGGACCCTTATGGGCGAGGACGATGTCATGAAAAAATTTGGTGTTACCCCAGATAAGGTTATAGACGTACAGGCGCTAACGGGCGACTCTATTGATAACGTGCCTGGCGTGCCCGGTATTGGCGTTAAAACCGCGGCACTTCTCATCAATGAATATGGAGATTTGGAAACGCTTCTTGAGCGTGCAGAGGAAATTAAACAAAATAAGCGCCGTGAAAGCCTAATTGAATATGCCGATCAAGCACGTATATCCAAAAAGCTTGTCACATTGGACGCAAACGTTGTTCTCCCCATTACGATAGAAGGGCTCAGCCTTGAAAATCCTTTTACAGAGAAGTTGACCGCCTTTCTTGAGGAGCAGGGCTTTAAATCAGTTATCGCACGTTTAGGACAAGAAGTCTCTAAAAGCGACAATACAGATGAAAGCACTGGAGATGCTCCTGCACCGCTTGAGTTTCCATCCATTTCAGACAATAAATATATCTGTATCGACACGGAAGAGGCCCTCATTGAGTGGATTGAGCGCGCCAATCAATCACCACAGATTGCAATTGATACAGAAACAACATCCCTTACGCCTGCAAAGGCGGACCTGATTGGGATATCGGCGGCCATCACACCTGGCGAGGCCATTTATATCCCGCTTGGCCATGGTCAGGGCGAAACAGATTTGTTCGGCAATGGTGGTGATTCTGATATCAAGCAAATTGCAAAGGATAAAGCCCTCGCTCTGCTTAAACCTCTGTTGGAAGATGAAAGCATTCTCAAAATTGGGCAAAACATCAAATATGACCTCCAGCTTTTCATGAAGCACGGCATTGCGGTCAAAAATATGGATGACACAATGCTCTTATCCTATGTGTTAGATGGAAGTTCACATAGCCACGGGATGGATAATCTGTCGAAAATGTATCTTGACCATACACCCATTCCGTACAAGGACGTGGTTGGTACAGGAAAGTCCCAGATTGGGTTTGACGCTGTGCCCATTGAGAAGGCAACCGCATATGCTGCAGAGGACGCGGATATAACACTACGCCTATGGCATATTTTGAAGCCGCGTCTGGCACAGGAGAAAATGGTCCGTGTTTATGAAGACATCGAACGCCCGCTCATTCCTGTCATTGCAGAGATGGAATTAAACGGGATTAAGATTGACCGTGCCATCCTTAAAGAAATGAGTACGCGTTTTGGGAAACGGCTTGTTGAACTTGAAGGCGAGATTCATAAGCTTGCAGGTCACGAGTTTAATGTCGCCTCTCCCAAACAATTAGGCGTTGTCCTGTTTGAAGAAATGGGACTAGAGGGTGGCAAGAAAACAAAGTCTGGTGATTGGTCGACATCGGCCGATATTCTTGAAAAGCTCGCCAGCAACAAAAATGAATTTGCCGAGAAAATTCTGGAATACCGCCAACTTTCTAAGCTTAAATCCACTTACACTGATGCGCTACAAGACCAAATCAATCACACAACGGGACGCGTACACACATCATTTCATATGACGGGGACAAGCACAGGGCGGCTATCATCAAGTGACCCCAACATTCAAAATATTCCCATTCGCACCCAAGAGGGACGGGAAATACGTACAGCCTTTGTCGCTGAAGACGGATGTGTTTTGCTCTCTATTGATTATTCTCAAATCGAGCTCAGACTTGCTGCTATTCTTGCCGACATTAAGAAACTGAAACAGGCCTTTCAGAATGGTGATGATATTCATGCGGCAACAGCCTCTGAGGTTTTTGATGTTCCCATGAGTGAAATGACATCTGACATCAGACGCAAGGCCAAGGCGATTAATTTCGGCATCATCTATGGTATTAGCGCATGGGGACTTGCACGACAATTGGACATTGAAGCTTCCGAGGCCAGTGAGTATATCAAGGCGTATTTTGCACGTTTCCCAGAACTGGCAAATTACATGGAAGAAAAGAAGCAAGAGGCGCGCGACAAAGGGTACGTACAGACTTATTTTGGGCGCAAATGTTTTGCCGATGGCATCCATGATAAAAATCAGGCACGACGCAGCTTTGCCGAGCGCGCAGCCATTAATGCGCCACTACAGGGTACTGCCGCTGATATCATGAAGCTTGCCATGCATAAAATTTTCAAAGCCCTCAAAGAGAAAAAGTTGGATACGAAATTACTGCTTCAGGTGCATGATGAGCTTATTTTGGAAGTGCCAGAGGAAGAAGTCGATACAGTGACAGCTCTTGTCAAAGACATCATGGAATCAGTTGTAAGATTTGATATTCCTTTAATTGCAGAGGCGGGCACTGCACATTCCTGGGCAGAGGCTCACTAGGGCTATTCGCCTGCTTTGGGAAGAGGCGTACCTTCGGATCGAACCGCTTCCCCATCTATTGTACCTTCACCTTCTGACAATTCTTCAAAGGGATTCTCAAGCGCGGGCTCTTCTTCAACAAGTGACTTTTCACCAGCGGCTAGAATTTTAAGGTTCGCTGATTGTACGATAATCAGAACACGCTCAAGACCCTCTTTTTTAATCAGATCAAATTGAAGCTCTTTTGGCTCACCGTCCCATTTAGTTACTACACCATATTCAGTAACGGCGTTCTTCATTTCAAAGGGGTTACCTGACTTTGAAACTTCTACAGGCAGCGCACCGCCAAAAAGATACACCGTTGCGGACGTATCCTCATCTATGGACGCCGTCATATCTGGCAACGACAGGCCGTAAGTTGGCGCATTGATTTCTGTTATTTTCAAACGCTGAGGTATATTTGAAACCTCATCGAGGCGCTTTTGAACATGCTTTTCCAACTCTGAACGTTGCGCGGCAGAAAATTCCTGACCATTAATAACAAAATGAGGCGTGTAGATATGTGCAATATCCTTGGCTTTTAAATATGTTTTTTGTCTATCTGTACAAAAACTACGTGCAAGTGGGTCGCTATCTGCAGGGTAATAATCAACGTGGCAGGATAAAACGACAACGTTTTGAATATTATTGAGTGAATCCAGAATTTCATCTGCATCCCTGCAAAAGACACAAGATTGTGCCGTAAATAGTTCAATCACAACAGGTGTCGTACTTCCGGCATTTTTACTTTCTTCATCCTGCGCCAGCACATTTGCAGAAAATAAAAGAATGGCAAAGCTAAAAGCCACGCAAGTCAATTGCATGGCTTTGGCAAAATTTAAGTTTCGTGAAATTTGAATAAGAGACGTAGTTATGACGTTGCCTTTTCTACCCACTCATTAAGCTGAGATTTACTCATGCCGCCGGTATGCGTGCTTTTGACTTCTCCATTTTGAAAAACCATGAAAGTCGGAATACCGCGAACGCCATACTTTGTTGGGGCCTCTGGATTTTCGTCAATATTGACTTTGACAACCTTAACCTTACTCCCCATTTCATTGGAAAGCTCGTCGACAAGAGGGGACATTGCCTTACAAGGACCACACCATTCGGCCCAAAAATCAACAACAACGGGTGTGTCTGATTTTAAAACTTCGTTTTCAAATTCTGTGTCCGATACATTCAACGCCATGTTGGTTTAATTCCTTTTCTAAAATTTAAATGCACTTAATAATATGGGATTCTTGGGAGGACAATCAAGCGCCTATTCCAACTCATCCAGTATTTCCTGAACAGTACCGCCCTCTACTGGTGTTGTTTGAAGCGAAGGGCTCTCCCCTTCTATTGTTTCTGTTTGTGGAACGGTCTCAGTGACGGGAGTGTCAGGGGTTATATCCTCGCCAACCAAATCAGAAATCAGTTCGGACACAGTGCGATCTTCATCAAGTGTCGCATTATCACCATCTGATTCGCTTATTTCTGTTGATGGGGCATCAACTGGCGCCTCACTTTTACCTGAACATCCTGTTACCCAAACATCATAAATGGGGTGATCCATGGCTGATAAAGCAGGAGATGAGGCAAACATCCAGCCTGAGAAAATCCATTTTGATTTATCAAGCGCCTTATCTTTTTCCCATATTTGAAGAAAGCTTGCTGATTCCTGTTTTTCAATCGCAGGGGGCTTGCGACAAGCCTGTACCTTAATAAATATTTCACCAAATTTAACGGTTTGTCCAATCTTGGCCTTGAAATTTGTGGTTTGCGCCGTGACCTTATTTAAGGCACGCAAATCAACAGATTCGTAATCATACCAAGTAACTTCAGGGGCTTGCTCTTGGGCAATCACAGGAATGCTCGAAAATACAAGCAGGGCGCATAATAGTAAGAGAGGCGTTTTATTCTGATTTGTCATTTTGGACACTGAAGATAAATTGCCCGAGAAGCTGCTCTAAGTTCTGAGGAGCTTGTGTATATTGAATACGATCGCCCTCCTTCATTGCAACATCAGATGCGCCAGGTTCGAGCTGCATATATTTTCCACCTAAAAGGCTTTCGGATGAAATAAGTGCCGCTGTATCATCAGGGATAATAACACCATCATCAATATCCATTGTCACACGCGCAAGATATGTATCTTTTTGCAATTCAATATCCGACACGGCACCTACCTTGACACCGCTTATCACAACATCATCGCCGCGTTGAAGGCCACCTGTTCCAGAAAAATCAGCCATGATTGCATAGCCGCCCGTGTGTGAGGACACGTTTCCAACACGCAGACTGAAGATTAAAAAGGCAACTGCAATGCCAATAACCACTGCACCCAAAATTGTTTCAAATGTATCTCTCTTCATGCTCTTACTTCTTTTTCTTTTTCGCTAATGATTTTTTTGTCTTTTTTGATGTCTTTGGTTTGGCTGGCTCAGGCGACCAAGCCTCGTAATCACCTGTTGCAGAGGGACGTACACCCTTTTCAAGCAAGTGACCTTGCGGGCGGTATGCTTTGTCTGTTCCTGTCATATTAGGTGTATAGGGCTTTTGCCATTTACGGCGAAAGCTTTTTTGATTGTCGTTTGGAATATCATCTGTTTGATAGTGAATCCAACCATGCCATTCAGGTGGAATACGTGTCGCCTCGACATCGCCTTTATAAAGAACCCAGCGCCTTGGATGATTATATCCTTTGCGGGCCTTGGCCTCATAATAGCGATTACCAAAAGAGTCTGTGCCGACCTTTTTCGCTGAGGAAAAAAGCGTTGTGACATTTATCTGTAATGTTGACATCGTTCCAAAGAATGAAAACAGACCCATAACTAAAACTCTTCGTTAAATTTTCTTCCCATAGTGATGGCGCATATTTGATGAAAAAGCAAGCCTTGAGGCTTTACGACTCAAGATTTAGACAGGCTTTATTTCTCTTTCTCGGATTTTTTTGAGGCCTTCTTTTTCGCGGGCTTCTTTTTCTTTTCGGACTTGGATTTTTGTGGGGCATTGTCCTCGTAAACAAAAACCAATTCATCGTCCTTATAGTCAATTGTAACGGCACCGCCTTTGTTTGAGAGTTTCCCAAAAAGGATTTCCTCAGCTAGTGGGCGTTTAATCTCTTTCTGTATCACACGCGAAAGCGGGCGTGCACCCATAGCAGGGTCATACCCCTTATCAGCCAAGTAATCACGGGCACGGTCATGCAACGTGATGATAACATTTTTCTCGGATAATTGTGCTTCAAGCTCCATCACAAATTTGTCAACGACCTTGGCAACAGTATCTTTGGACAAGGCGTTGAACGGTACAATCGCATCAAGCCTGTTTCTAAATTCAGGTGAGAATACGCGATTGATTTCTTCGCTGTCATCATCCGTGCGCGCACTTCTCTCAAATCCGACAGGAGCTTTAGCAAGTTGTGTGGCGCCCGCATTGGTCGTCATGATGAGGATGACATTGCGGAAGTCGATTGTTTTACCGTTATTATCGGTTAACTTCCCGTAATCCATAACTTGCAACAAAATATTGTAAATATCGGGATGCGCCTTCTCAATTTCATCAAGCAGAAGAACACAATGTGGGTTCTGATCGACTTTATCAGTGAGCAAGCCTCCCTGGTCAAAACCAACATATCCTGGTGGTGTCCCGATAAGACGTGAAACAGCATGGCGCTCCATATATTCAGACATATCAAAACGAATAAGCTCAACGCCCAGCGTTTTTGATAATTGACGCGCGACCTCTGTTTTACCAACACCTGTTGGACCAGAGAATAAATATGAACCAATCGGCTTGTCGTGATCACGCAATCCAGCGCGCGCCATTTTAATTGAGTCAGACAACATGTCGATTGCATCATTCTGGTCAAAGACAAGTGTTTTAAGGTCGCGCTCAAGGTTAGCCAAAAGCGCTTTATCATCCTTAGTCACCGTCTTGGCTGGCATGCGCGCAATTGCGGCCACCACGCCTTCGATGTCTTCTTCTTTGATAACTTTTTTGCGCTTATCTGCAGGGACGAGCATTTGGGCCGCGCCAACCTCATCAATAATATCAATCGCCTTATCAGGAAGTTGTCTGTCCCCAATATAACGGTCAGAGAGTTCAACAGCGGCACGCAGAGCCTCTGGCTCGTAAGTTACTTTATGATGTTTCTCAAAATAAGGTTTTAAGCCTTCAAGGATTTTAATTGTGTCTTCAACGCTTGGCTCTTTAATATCGATTTTCTGGAAGCGACGGACAAGCGCACGATCCTTTTCAAAATAATTGCGATATTCTTTGTAGGTCGTTGAGCCAATACAGCGGATGCTGCCATTGGCAAGGGCAGGTTTGAGTAAGTTTGAGGCATCCATTGAGCCACTGCTTGTTGCCCCTGCACCAATAATTGTATGTATCTCATCAATAAAGAGGACAGCATCATCCATGCCCTGAAGCTCCTGAATAACACCTTTTAAGCGCTCTTCAAAATCACCGCGGTAGCGTGTTCCAGCAAGCAAAACACCCATATCAAGTGAGTAAATTGTCGTTCCCTGCAAAACCTCTGGGACATCACCTTCATATATGCGCTTGGCCAGACCCTCGGCGATGGCCGTTTTCCCGACGCCCGGGTCGCCTACATACAATGGATTGTTTTTTGAACGACGACAGAGAATTTGAATTGTTCGGTTAACCTCGTCCTCACGTCCAATAAGCGGGTCAATTTTACCGGATTTCGCACGTTCATTTAAGTTGACACAATAGGTATGGAGCACATTACCATCGCCCATAGAATCACCCTGCGGGCGCCCATCATTATCTACACCTTCTGGTGTTTTAGGAACTGGCGTCACTCCAGAAACCTTGGCGATACCGTGTGAAATATAATTCACCGCATCAAAACGCGTCATATCCTGTTCTTGTAAGAAGTAAACAGCATGGCTTTCACGCTCTGAGAAAAGAGCGACAAGCACGTTTGCACCTGTAACTTCCTCACGCCCAGAGGATTGCACATGAATGGCAGCGCGTTGCAAAACACGCTGAAACGCAGTTGTTGGCTTGGCCTCATTGTCACTTTCCTGCACCAAATATGTCAGCTCGTTATCCAAATAATGTTCTAACTGATCACGCAAATCTGTCATAGACACACCGCATGAGCGCAATACCGCCATAGCATCCTGATCCTCTGTTAATGAGAAGAGCAAATGTTCAAGCGTTGCATATTCGTGAGAGCGGGCATTAGCCGTTGAGAGGGCACGGTGCAGAGATTGTTCAAGATTTCGTGAGAGCATGAGATGCGCCTTCTTTCATTAGTCTTTTTCGGAGATACATTGCAAGGGTTGTTCATTGGCACGGGCAAATTCCATAACCTGATTGACCTTGGTTTCGGCAATTTCATAAGTGTAGACACCGCATAGGCCAACACCACGGCGATGTACATGCATCATAATATCTGTTGCATCCTGTCGTGATTTTTGAAAAAAACGCTCAAGCACATGAATCACAAATTCCATAGGTGTATAATCGTCATTTAATAAAAGGACTTTATACATAGCGGGCTTTTTTGTTTGCGTGCGTTCTTTAAGAAGGAGACCTGTGTCTTCTTCCTCTATGTTATTGCCGTTGTGATCAGGAGTGTCGTGATTATTATCTGTCATGCCCGTTTTCAAATATCTTGTAATTGTTTATTCAACTCTCTTTTCAAATATAGGCCAAAATCCGCTTTTTTCCAAGATGTGACGTAGTGTCATTGAGATTTTCGGTCAAAATAGTTTTATTGGACTTTTATTCTGCTTCACCATATCCTTATATATATGTGGTATTTTTCCTTACCCACCCTCAAATCTGTAACTTCTCAAAGTAACTTCATGCGCCTACACATCTGGTTCTCATTTTTTATCATTCTTTTCGCATCTTTTTGCGTGTCCTTGCCTTCCGCACAGGCGAATCCCAAATATGCCTCTATTGTGATTGATGCAGAAACGGGAACCATTCTGCGCGAGGAAAATGCCTCGCTTAAGCGTTACCCAGCATCACTCACAAAGATTATGACCTTAATGATGGCCTTTGAGGCGATTGAGAATGGTCAGACAACTATGAATTCCCATGTCAAAATTTCTCAACGAGCCGCAAATGCTGTTCCTAGCAAATTAGGCTTAAGACCTGGCTCAACAATTAAATTGAAAGATGCCATTCTTGCACTTGTGACAAAATCAGCTAACGACATTGCCGTGGCCGTTGCCGAGCATGTTGCAGGTTCAGAAGATAACTTTGCGCGCCTTATGACACGCCGTGCCAGACAAATTGGAATGAGTAACACGACCTTTAAAAATGCACATGGCTTGCACAACTCCAGACAAGTAACAACAGCACGCGATATGGCGAAGCTTGCGCAATATATGTATTTTCGCTATCCACAATATTATAAACTCTTCTCAACCCGTTCCTTCACTTATCAAGGTAAAACGTACAACAACCACAATAGATTGCTCGGTAAATATAAGGGAATGGATGGTTTAAAAACTGGCTATATTAATGCCTCTGGTTTTAATCTTGTTGCCAGTGCTGAACGCGGCAACAAACGCATCATTGGAGTTGTTTTTGGTGGGCGAACTGCCACAACGCGTAACAATCACATGGTCGAAATACTGGATGATGGTTTTGGTAAATTAAGAAACACACGTTATGTTCTTGCCAATCCACCCAAACCAGTAACAAAACCTAATCACTTGCGTGATGACCTTTATTTTGCCCAAACAGATAATATGCTGCCCGCGTCAAATGACGCAATTGGACAAAAAATATTAGCCCAAGGTGATGCAGACGAGGCCACAATGCGCCGCTTAGAAGCTGCCTATATAGCACAACAAGCCCATACAAGTGATGATAGCTTTGATGTCGCATCCTTAACGCAAGATCAGGGCGTTTCACGGAACTGGTCCATTCAAATCGGTGCGTTTCAGAGTCGCGTAGCTACAGATGCTGCACTTAAAACTGCGCAATCATTACTCCCTTCTGATTTACGCTATGGACGTACAATTGTATCCCCTCTGAAAACATCCAATGCACAGTGGGTCTATCGCGCACGAATCAATGGGTATTCCCGCACAGATGCAGAACGTGCGTGCAAACACTTTCGTGATTGCCTAGCAATTGCTCCTGAAAAATAATCTAGAACTTAATCGCGATTGATAACGTCTTTACGCTCAAAAGGGCCGGGCGGACGTTGATAATCAACAGAGCCGTAATGTTGCGTTTCGTCTAGCGGAAGCGGCTGAAGACGGGCTTCCTGCCATGCTACATCACCCTCTGCGTTAAGCTGGACTAGCGAGAAAAGATAACCCTGCATGTCTTTATCTATGCCCTGATCAATACCAAGGGCCTGGGTTGTTGTCCGCGGACGAAGCAAACGATGCTCCCCAATCTCATGCGCTAGACTTGCGTGATAAACAATTTCTTGTGCGCCTTCTGGGGTATTGGCAAGCACAAATCCAAAATCCTTAAACGCGGTGCGCAAAGCGTCATCATAAGCCCCATTTAATGCATCTATGTCATAGCGTGAGCGGACATAAACAGGTACACCATAGGCACTGTTTGTTTGCGCATAGGTGGCAACCATATCCTTTGCCATACCACGCAATGTTGCACTCAATGCATAACGTGCAGATTCAGGTGCTTCAGCGTAAGCAGTTTCATACCAATCAGCCGTTTTCGGCGGATCGGTTATCTGGCTCTGATGATGATAGGTATAACCATTAGGCATCCAGTTTGGAGAGACTTGCGCACATCCAGATAAGAGCACTGGAACAACCAAGCAAGCTGACGCGAAAAGAGGAAATGAAGTTTTTTTAGGCATGTTTCGAAGCAACCTCATAAAGATAATGCATTTTGTGCAAACAAGACTATCAGGCTTTTAAACAACAATCTATACGCTGAGATATTTCTTCAACCACGGAGAGGGGCGAATAGTTTTATAAAGTCGCTTTAGAGGTGGGATTTTCTTTTCAGACCAACGCCCCATCATCGCATCACTCACTTTTGGATCACCATGAAAACACAAAACGCGCGTATCCTCTGGTAAAACAGGCGTGACATAGGGACGCATATACCAAACAGGCAAACTATGAAACTTAAAGCTGCGCACCCAGCTCTCAGGCCAGAAATTGAGCTTACCAAAACGCTCAATAATTTTGTAAGAAAGATATTCTTGGCTGGCTGTTCTGTATTTCTTAATCCAACGCTTTGGTTCGGCTTCAAAATCAGACTTCACAAAGCCTATCGTCCCTACAACCCAAGAGTAACAAGAGGCTTGTCCAACAGAATCATCACGTGTGTTCCAGTCATTTGTCGTGATAAATTCATCTCCCTTTGGATACTCAAAGAAGTCATCCAAAGAGCCTGTTATAACGACATCAATGTCTAAGAAAAGGACACGCTGCCCTTTTAAGCCTCCAAGATTGTCATCGCAAAGGGCGGCCTCTTTTTTATAAAAATAGCGATTATCTTCTGGTGCGACATTCAAAACAGGTAAATCTTTGGTGATAATAGACTTATCTAAGCCCTGCGTATCATCCGTAAAGCAATAAAAAGCCAAATTATGCTTTTTGATATGGGCGTTCACCATACGAAACAAGCGGTTAACCTCACTTGCGTCATATTTATTACCCCATTTTATACAGATTACATTTGCCGTTTGAGCCATATCTTGGTGTCCGCGCGAATATGACTTAAGCATACCCATGTGCGCTTTATTTGAAAATAAAGATGACTTTTTACACAATCTTTAGAAATCGTCAACTTTTCTACTGTTTAATAGGGGAATACAAAAAAGACAAAAAAGCGGCTGTAGAGGGCGACCATGAGTAAAAAATTAGGATTTTTAGGACTTTTAAGGGCTTACATGAACCGCAACAAACTGGGTGATATCCTTGTTTTGCGTGGAATTTTGACATCAGATGACTTGCGCAAGCACCTTAAAGCACATAAACAGCAAAATTTGCGTTTTGGTCAATACCTCATTCAACAAAATATTATTTCGCGTAAACAGCTCGTCCTTTCACTTGTTGCACAATCCAGTGTACGTAGTACAGCCGCAACATTGGCCGTTTTCACATCACTTTCCGCCTTTGCGCCAAAAACAGCCTCAGCTGGTTCTATTAAGGACGTACCAGCCAATCTGATTCTGGCAAGCGCCACAGTTGGTGCGGATACGATTTCACGTGTTGCGCCCAAGCGTAATTTGTTTGGTTCCGCTGAGAAACGCTCATCAGACATTTCAGCTTTTACAAAATGGACTGCTATGTTCAACAATTTCGAGCGCGATATCAAATCACCTGAGGGAAATAAAGTTTTAGCCAAATGGAAATCAGATCTAACTACTTTGCGTGGTCAGTCTCTCAAACAGATGGCAGCGAGCGTGAATACAATGGTCAATAAAACGCGCTACATCACTGATGACCGAAATTGGGGCAAATCAGATTACTGGGCCACACCTGTTGAATTTTTCAATAAGGGTGGTGATTGTGAAGATTTTGCCATTGCCAAATATGCCTCACTACGTGCATTAGGCGTCCCTGAGAATCGCATGCGCATCGCCATTGTACAAGACATGGTTAAAAACATACCACACGCTATTTTGGTCGTTTACGGCGATGATGGCGCCTATATTTTGGACAACCAGTCACAGGCCATGAAATTTGCCCGCGATGTGAAAACATATAAGCCAATTTTCTCAATCAATCGCACTGGCTGGTGGTTGCACGAGAAAGCGCCAACTGGTGGCACAGTATTGGCCTCAGCCGCACAATAAAAGATTTAAACCGACACTTTACTGCTAGGTTCGAAATACCCCCTCCTCAAATCGCAATTGAAGGGGGTTTTTTGTGCTCGTCTTCTGGACAAAGCCTCCGCGCACCTGTATTGATGACGCCGTAGAGAAAACACCCATATAAATTTCGAAAATTTTTTGCATCATAGAAAGACGACATCTTATGCTTCGCCTTGTCCGCCGCTTTAACCTGACAGAAAATCCACGCGCCGATGTGCTTTCTGGCCTGACTGTTGCCCTAGCGCTTGTTCCTGAGGCGATCGCCTTTGCCTTTGTTGCAAAACTAGATCCTCTTGTCGGGCTCTATGCAGCCTTTTTTGTCGGGTTTATTACGTCCATTCTTGGCGGACGTAGCGGTATGATTTCTGGTGCCACAGGCGCGATGGCCGTTGCCATGGTTGGTATTGTAACGATTTATGGGCCTGAATATCTATTTGCCGCTGTTTTTCTGACAGGACTCATTCAAATAGGCGCAGGCGTTTTACATCTTGGTAAATTTATTCGTTTGGTGCCCTATCCTGTAATGCTGGGCTTTGTAAACGGATTGGCCATCGTCATTTTTCTGGCACAGTTAGGACAATTTAAAGGCACAAGCGAGCCACATGCCGTCGAAGGTGAAGCCGTTGTCGCGCCCCATAGTGCGCTTGATGTTGTCTTTAACGGGGGCTGGCTTCAGGGCACACAATTAAACCTGATGGTCGGCCTTACATTTCTGACCATGTTTATCATATGGGTGTTCCCCAAAGTACCTAAACTTGGGAAATTACTCCCCCCTTCCTTGGTCTCGATTTTGGTCGTGTCTTGCCTTGTTATCTTCATGGGATTGGATACGAAAACGGTTGGTGACATGGCAAGTGTTGCGGGTGGTTGGCCAGAATTCCATATTCCTATGGTGCCTTTCACACTAGAAACGCTTTGGATTATCCTGCCTGTTTCTTTTACACTGGCGGCGATTGGTTTGATTGAAAGCTTGCTGACGCTGACCCTAATTGACGAAATGACAAATACGCGCGGGCGTACCTCCAAGGAATGCGTCGGACAAGGCGTTGCCAATGCGACCTGTGGCGTTTTTGGTGCGATGGGTGGATGTGCCATGATCGGACAATCCATCATTAACATCAACTCTGGAGGACGTGGGCGCCTATCGGGCATTACTGCGGCCGTTGCACTTCTTTGCTTTATTCTCTTTGCCTCTCAATGGATTGAAATGATCCCACTGGCTGCTCTGACCGGGTTGATGATGATGGTTGTTATTTCGACCTTTGCATGGACCTCAATTCGTATTCTCAACAAAATTCCAAAAGAGGATGCCTTTGTTATTTTCTTAGTGACAGCCGTCACCGTCTGGCATGATCTGGCCGTTGCCGTTATCATTGGTGTTATCGTATCTGCGCTTGTTTATGCTTGGAAATCCGCCAATAAATTCTGGGTCACTGTCTGGAGAAACAAAGAGGACGGCAACAAAGTTTACAAACTACATGGCCCTCTTTTCTTTGGTTCGATCGCCAATTTTAGAGAAGAAGTCGACCCTGCCAATGATGAGGAAGACGATATCGTCATTGATTTCAGCCGTGCACGCGTTTGGGATCATTCCGCGCTTGAGGCCATTGATGCCATGGCTGTGAAGTACAAGGAAGCGGGAAAAACACTGCATCTTGTCCACCTCAGCCCTGATTGTCACATGTTGCTTAAAAATGCACGCGACATGGTTGAGGTTAATCTGATAGAAGACCCACATTACGGTGTCTTGGTCGATTATTCCGAAGTCATGGAAGAGGAGAACACAGCAAAGGCGTAAGTCATATCCACCTCTTGTTTTTTTAACTAAAAATCTGTAGGACTATGAAATTATACGGTGTCGTGGCCGCCCGAGCGCAAGCGGTCAAACAAGTCCAAGAGGACACGACATCAAAGATATTATAAGGTGTCGTGGCCGAGTGGCTGAAGGCGCACGCTTGGAAAGCGTGTATACGGTAATCCCGTATCGTGGGTTCGAATCCCACCGACACCGCCATTTTTCAGGGCCTTCTTACTGTTTTCTATAAACTAAAGCTCTGACCACTTATACACAATAATAAAATAAAACAACCTATTGTTTTTATTAAGTTTTTTTCATTAGACCTCTCTAATTCACCTTAATATCCGTTTAACCTAATTTTGCTATAATTTAAAGGTTAATGCTGGAGGAGCATGTGGACGGGGAAAATGAAGACAATCTAGAGCTTAAGCTCGATCGTAATGCGGTCCAAGATTCCGTGCAAGGCGAAGAAAACGCTCCTGCCGAGGATAAACTCGGCATTACACTTGATGATGGTCTGCTTAATCTTGAAAACCCGCTTAAAGATATTTACGAGAATTTGAAGGATATTGAGGCCTCTGCAGGTGAAGCGCCTAAAATTGATCTGCCTCAACCTGACATCACACAACTCACAGAACAGATTAACACACCTCAGGATACCCCCGTTCCTGATTCTGACTTTGTTGCAACCAAGGCAAATACGCCTAGCAACGACCCCTTTTCAATTTCTGATATTCCTACGCTTAGCATTGGTGCACTTGGCAATAATGAGCTTGACATTAGCCAGAGATCACAGCTTTCAAATCTTGAATCCTCACGTTACATGCAAGCCATGAATACCAAATCAATTGAAGATTTTGGTGTTTATATTTTTGACAGTTTTATCAAGCGTTTTGAAGGCGATGAAAATAGTATTTTACGTTCGAGTACATCGCTTAGAACACTAGATTCTCGTCCTGTTATTTTACAAGCAGTAGAGGACACAGCTACCACACCGACAACTCCTACTAATAGTGCTCCTGTTTCTCAGGCCAATACGGGTGCAACACTAATCGAAGATGGAAACACAACTATTACAAGTGCCATGCTTGACACAAGCGATGCAGACACAAGTGATATTAATCTTGTCTACAGCGTAACTGGCCTACCTTCGGGTGGACAGCTAGAGCTTACAAGCGCGCCAGGCATTGCCATTACAAGTTTTACCCAGGCAGATATTAACAGCAACCTAGTGACATATGTCCATAGCGGCGGCGAAGCTCCTACAGATAGCTTTAACTTTACAGTCTCGGACGGCACGACAACATTACCCGCAAGCACGTTTAATATTACAGTCTCGCCAGTTGATGATGCGCCTACGCAAGATATAAATACGGGCACCACAGTTGCCGAAGGCTCAACCACTACAATAACAGCGGCCATGCTTGACAGTTCAGACGTTGATACAACTGACCCGAATATCGATTACACGGTGACTGGCGCGCTCACCAATGGGCAGCTAGAGCTCACCACAAATCCTGGCGTTGGCATTACAACCTTTACGCAAGACGATCTTGTTAATAACCGCGTGGTCTATGTGCATGATGGCTCTGAGACAGTTGCTGACAGCTTCGACTTTACAGTCTCTGACGGCACAACAACACTTCCAACAGATACATTCAGCATAACTGTGTCGCCTGTTAATGATGCACCCAACTTATCTGTGGGTGTAGCACCAAGCATTCCCGAGGGAAGTGCACTAACGATTACAAATACTATTTTAAACGGTTCGGACGCAGATGACGCTGATACAGACATTACCTACACAGCCTCTTCCATTACAAACGGTCAGATAGAACTTGGGACTAACCCGGGTGTGGCTATTACCTCTTTCACGCAAGATGATGTAAACAGCAATAACGTTATTTTTGTCCATGATGGCTCTGAGACAGTGACCTCAGGTTTTAATGTTTCATTAGCAGACGGTGGAGAAGATGGTGCAACACCCGCTTTAGGAACAGTTACAATCGGCATAACTGCCGTTGACGATGCACCAATACTCGATACGAATATTGGTGCGACATTCATTGAAGGCACGACATCAACAATCACTACAGCCATGCTTGATAGTAGTGATGTTGATACAACTGACCCGAATATCGATTACACGGTGACTGGCGCGCTCACCAATGGTCAATTAGAGTTAACGGCCAATCCTGGTGTTGCCATTACAACCTTCACCCAAGATGACCTTAACAATAACCGTGTCGTTTATGTCCATGATGGCTCGGAAACACTCTCTGATAGCTTTGACTTCACAGTCTCTGATGGGACTACAACACTACCTGCAGATACATTCAGCATTACAGTCTCGCCAGTTGACGATGCGCCAACACTGGATACAAATAACACGTTTAATATTAATGAAGGTGCCACGACAACTTTAACAACGACCACGCTTTCGTCTTCTGATTCAGATACAGCCGATACTGCAATTATCTATACCTTGACGACGCCTATTAGCGGTGGTGGGCAACTAGAATTAATCACCAATCCTGGTATTGCCATTACAACCTTCACGCAAGATGATCTTGTCAATAACCGGGTTGTATTTGCTCATGATGGCTCTGAAAATACGACAGGTGGTTTTGATTTTACAATATCTGATGGGACAACAACTTCTGGCGGAACAACATTTAGTATTTCGATTTCCGCAGTCGATGATGCACCGATACTTGATACAAATAACACATTTAATATTAACGAAGGCGCCACGACAACTTTAACAACGGCCACGCTTTCGACTTCCGATTCAGATACAGCCGATAGCGGAATAACATATTCGCTAACAACCTTAATAAATGGTGGCGGGCAATTAGAATTAACTACCAATCCAGGCGTGGCTATTTTTTCTTTTACGCAAGATGATCTTGTTAATAACCGCGTAATATTTGTTCATGATGGCTCTGAGAACACTTCAGGTAGTTTTGATTTTACAATTTCTGATGGAACAACAACTTCCGGCGGAACAACGTTTAGCATTTCGATTTCAGCAGTAGATGATGCGCCGATATTGAATACCAATGTTGGACTCACCATCGATGAAGGTAATACAGAAACAATTACAACAGCAATGCTCGACAGTAGCGATGTCGACACAACAGATCCCAATATTGATTACACTATTACTTCTTCTCCCTTGGACGGGCAACTTGAGCTCACAACAAATCCTGGTGTTGTCATCACATCATTCACACAGGATGATTTGGCAAATAACCGTGTTGTGTACGTTCATGGAGGTCCAGCAGATGCAACGGATAGTTTTAATTTTACCGTATCGGATGGTACAACAACACTTGCCGCTGATACGTTTAACATCACAGTTAATGCAGTTGATGATCCACCTGTTGCCGGTAATAATACAGGGGCGACAACAGATGAAGGTTTAAGTGTTGTCATTACAAATGCTATGCTTTCTACAACCGATGTTGATACGGCTAATAATGCGCTTGTCTATACGGTCACATCTGCCCCTGCCAATGGGCAAATTAGGGTAAATGGCTTTCCAAGTGGCTCATTCACACAACAAGATATTAATGATGGGGATGTTGTCTTTATTCATGATGGGTCACCCACATTATCGGATTCCTTTGATTTTACAGTATCAGACGGCACGACAACGCTTGCCGCTGATACGTTCAATATTACGGTAAACCCTATTAATGATGCACCAGAGATTACAGGTGCGCGCGCGCATGTGGATGCGGCAATGACAACGGTCATTACAAGTGCCGATTTACAGGCAACGGATGAAGAAACGGCAGATCCAAACCTTCTGGTGTTTACAATCATGAGCGCCCCTGTTGAAGGACAATTAGAGCTGACGACCAACCCTGGTGTCGCGGTCGGCACATTTACTCAAGCCGATATTGATAATGGTGATCTCGTCTATGTTCATACAGGTGCGTCTGATGTCATTGACAGCTTTGATTTCACAGTTTCTGATGGGTCTTTATCATCTGGTGTACAAACATTCTCGCTCTTTACAGGGGATGTTGTTCCGTTTGCTAGTGGCGATGCAACAGTTACAGGAACGGCCAGTAGTGACTATCTTAATGGTGGTAACGGGAATGATACAGTCAGCGGAGATGACGGTTCTGACGAGCTACAAGGTGGTAACGGAAACGACATTCTCTATGGCGAAAATGGCGATGACATCATAGATGGTGGTAACAACAATGATATCCTTTATGGTGGTAGTGGCAATGACACCCTTAACGGTGGTAACGGGGACGATATACTTTACGGTGGTCTAGGTGCCGATAGTTTGCAAGGCGGTAGTGGAAATGACCGTTTTGTCTTTGAGGCGGCGAGCGTTTTTGATGCCGTTGATACAATCGAAAGCTTTAGCCTGTTCTTAGGGGGCGATATCATTGACATCAGCGACGTTTTGGTCGGTTATGACGAAATGACAGACGACATTTTGGACTTTGCCCGCTTTGTGGATAGTGGGTCAGACACAACTCTGGAAATCGATGTAGACGGTTTGGCCAATGGCGTAAACTTCCAAGCAGCAGTCTTTATCGTCAACGGCGCAAGTCTAGACATTGCTTCACTAGAGGCAAGTGGTAATCTGGACGCCGTTGTTTAGGCCACATCCTGATTTTCAACAATACGCATAATATTTTGACCCAGCGCATGCGCGTTGTAGCCATCGGGAAAAAACTGCGCGATTGCACTATCTTCAATATCAAGACTGCCTGTGTAACTGCCAAAGGCTGGCAGAATAAGACGTTTACCATCTTCTATAAAACAGCGCCTGCGTACCGATTTGCCCTTATGCCTCAAAGTAATACAGGGGTGGTAATGCCCACTCACCTCACCTAATTGGGCAACACTCAAGGCCTCATGTCGAAAAATAAGAGTCTTAGAAGGAAACTCGATATGTGCTTCGACGCCCTCAGGCACAAAGCCCTTTTCGTGGTTTCCAATAATCCAGATAACGCGATAGCGTTTGCAAATCTCTTCAAACATATCGATACAGTTCCTATCAAGACGTGCAAATCCTTGGGGATCGTGGACTGTGTCGCCCAACAGAATAAGCGTTTCGACCTCGTTATTATCAAGGTCATGTCTGAGACGTGTTAGCGTTTCACAGGAATCATAAGGCGGTACAAATCGACCAACTTTTAAAAAATCAGATCCCTTCTCCAGATGTAAATCTGAAACAACCATGACTTTCTCATCTGGCCAATAAAGGCAACCAGAGACAAGAGAGACAAGATTTTGTCCGGCAAATTCAAAGGCGTATTTATTCATTTTTTTCTAATCCAGCTTCCTTAAGAAGCTCTTCTTCCATATCCTCAAACAAGTAATCACTCACCGTTTCACGGTTCATAGATTCGCGTGAAATCTCCAAAATAAGGGGGACAGCCAATGGAGAGACCCTCTCCAAATCATGATGTATAATTTGCCCCTCCACACGATGCAATAATGATGACAATCTTTTCAAATCAATTAGCCCTTCAGCGGCATCCTCATACGCTGCGCGCAATAAAATATGGTCGGGCTCATATTTGCGCAACACATCATAGATGAGGTCAGAGCTAAAAGTCATTTGGCGACCCGTTTTCTGTTGCCCAGGGTGACGCCGCTCAATTAACCCTGCAATCACCGCGGCTGTTCGGAAATTACGCTTCATCAAGGGCGTTTCAGATAGCCATTCTTCCAAATCATCGGCCAACATATCTTGTGAAAAAAGCCCTTCTATATCCTCAGGTTTTTTAAGCGACCACACTGCAATCCCGTAATCACTAGCCACAAATCCTAACGGCTTATAGCCAAAGCGTTGCATGCGGCGCATCATCAGAAAGCCAAGTGTTTGATGCGCGTTCCATCCTTCAAAGGGATAGGCAACCGTGTAAAACTTGCCTTGGCGGGCAAAAGTTTCGACAACCAGATTGGTTTCAGAGGGTAAGACAGAGCGCTCTTTTTGTATTAAAAGCCAGTCTTTTACAGGGGTTGGTAAGCGCCCCCAGAGTGTTTCGTCATGGACAAGATGACGCACCTGTTCCGCCAGATGCGAGGAAAATGGCATGCGTCCGCCTGCATACGATGGTATGGATGGCGTCCCTTGCTTGGTCTTTGAAACCATCACCTGCATATCGCGCAAACCCTCAAAGCGCAAAACCTGTCCGCCAAAATAAAATGTATCTCCGGGCGACAATTTGTTGATAAACCACTCCTCAATTGTCCCTAATGTCTTATGACGCAATTTGACCTTGAGCGCGGGTGCCTCAACAATGGTCCCGATATTCATGCGATATTGTTGGCGATAGCGTTTATCGGACAGCATGTAACAACCATTTCCATCTTGTATAAGACGCCCAAAACGTTCGTAAGATTTGAGGGCATATCCCCCATCTTTCACAAAGGAAAGTGTTTTATCGAATGTTTGCTTATCCAGATCACGATAAGGCCAAGCCTGTACAACTTCCTCATAAAAATCATCTGCGTCAAATGGCCCGACACAGGCGCATGCAAAGATGTGCTGTGCAAGAACATCCAAGCCCCCATCACGCGGAATGCCGCCATCATAGATACCATCCTCAATGGCTGATTTAGCCGCCAAACATTCCAGATATTCAAAGCGGGAGGCAGGGACAAGAAGCGCACGCGATGGTTCATCCATACGGTGGTTAGAACGCCCTATGCGCTGTAAAAGCCTTGAGACGCCCTTTGGCGCGCCAATTTGGACTACCAGATCAACAGCGGCCCAATCTAGTCCCAAATCAAGTGAGGATGTTGCCACAACACAGTCCAACTCTCCGCCAGACATCATTTCCTCGACCTTACGACGCAGGCTGCGATCAAGTGAGCCGTGGTGCATGGCAATGCGCAAATTTTTATCGTTCACTTTCCACAATTCCTGAAAAATCAGCTCGGCTTGCGCACGTGTATTCACAAACACAACCGACATGTCCGCCTTCGCAACTGCTTGGTAAATCTCAGGGACAGCATAGGTTGCCATGTGGCCTGACCACGGCATACGGTTTTTGCCAACCAGAATATCTATTTTGGGTTTAACCTCATGTCTTACATTTATAATATTTCCGTGGTTCTTCCGTGCTAGCCAATTCAGGGCAAGTTCTGGCTCGGCAACAGTTGCGGATAATCCTATACGCTGTGCCTCGGGTGCAAGTTCAGCCAATCGCGCCATGTTAAGTGAAAGCAAGTCACCGCGCTTTGAGTGCATCAGCGCGTGAATTTCATCGAGCACAATATATTTAAGATGTTTAAAATATTTGTCAGACTCCTCATACGATAAGAGAAGCGCCAAACTTTCTGGCGTTGTCATCAACATATGCGGTGGCTTGGTCTTTTGGCGTTGCCGTTTCGAGGCTGGCGTGTCACCTGTACGTGTTTCGTACGTAATCGGGAGTGATAATTCTTTGATAGGGGTGCCAACATTCCTGTGCACATCAACAGCTAACGCCTTAAGTGGCGAAATATATAGCGTATGAAGTGTATGTTCTGGATGGGAATGCGCGCACAGATCAACAAAAGACGGTAAAAAACCTGCCAATGTTTTACCCCCGCCCGTCGGGGCAATCAGAAGTGTGTCTTTGCCTGACTTTGCTGACTCCAACACCTCTAATTGATGTTCGTGCCAGGCCCACCCTTTATCCCTCAGCCAACCCGTCAACGGATTATTTTCCAACACTTCTGGAAGTGCGGATGTCTCTGCCCTATTTTGTTTTTCATGCAATTGCTGAACCATAAATTATATATAGAGCCAATTGATGCCTATATCGACCCTTTGTCGCCAGTAAAAACTGCAATCGTAACTCATGGGCATGCCGATCATGCACGTGGTGGCAACGATCACGTCATTGCCACAGCTGATACGATTGAAATTATGAAGCGTCGTTATGGGGAGAATTGCGCCAAGAAATTTACAGTGCTTGATTATGGCGAGGAGCTTAAAATAAAGGACGTGGCAATTTCACTGCATCCCGCAGGACATGTTCTGGGAAGTGCGCAAGTTTTATTGCAATGGCGGGGACAGCGCGCCGTTATGACAGGCGACTTTAAAACGGTGCCCGATTCAACATGTACGCCTTTTGAGGTCGTGCCCTGTGATTTATTCGTGACCGAGGCCACTTTTGGGTTGCCAGTTTTTCAACACCCTCACCCTAAACATGAAATAGAAAAGCTACTTCACTCAGTAAAGAGCCAGCCAGAACGCTCTCATCTTGTGGGGGCGTACGCGCTTGGAAAGGCGCAGCGCGTTATCAAATTATTGCGCGAAGCAGGCTACGAAAAACCTATTTACGTACATGGCTCATACAAGAAGCTCTGTGATTATTATAAAAGTCGCGGCATCGATTTGGGCGACCTTAAATCACCCGCACATATGGACAAGGAAACCTTTCGCGGTGAAATTATTATGGGGCCGCCTTCTGCGCTTAAAGCGCAATGGGCAAGACGCTTTCCCGATCCTGTTGTTTGCTTTGCTTCTGGGTGGATGCATATCAAGCAGCGCGCCAAACAATCTGGTGTCGAATTGCCCCTCGTTATTTCAGATCATGCTGATTGGAATGAGTTAACAGAAACAATTCACGCCACAGGTGCGCAGACCATATGGGTTACCCACGGGCGTGAAGAGGCTCTAGTCCATTATTGTCGCTCTCAGGGACTTAATGCTGAACCCCTTTATTTACAGGGCCGTGAAGACGAGGATGAGGGGTAAATTATGGATGATTTTGCCAAGCTTCTCTCACAGCTTATTTTAACACCCTCACGAAATAAGAAAATCGCATATCTGGTTAATTACTTTCAAACGACGTCAGACCCTGATCGTGGATACGCCCTTGCGGCAATCACACGCGACCTCTCCTTCAAACAGGTCAAATCATCTTTTGTGAAAAAGGCTGTGTTAGAGCGTGTTGATCCCGTTTTATTTCAGCTCTCCTATGATTATGTAGGTGATTTGGGTGAAACTGTGGCACTCATTTGGCCTGATGAGAAGAAAGGTGAAATTCCCTCTGTCAGTCAATTTTTTAATTTTTTGGAAGAAACACCAACAAAAGAGTTACCAAACCTTTTTGCAGACTTGATGGACATGGCCGACGCGACACAGCGTTGGGCCATGATAAAGATGATAACGGGGGGGTTACGTGTTGGCGTCTCAGCACGTCTTGCAAAAACAGCCCTTGCACAATACGGCAATGTGGACTTGCGGGATATTGAAGAAATTTGGCATGGGCTAGAAATTCCTTACACAAAGTTGTTTAGATGGCTGGATGGAAAAACTGACAAGCCTGTTATCCATCATACAGAAACCTTTCACCCGATGATGTTATCCAATCCCATTGATGAGGAGAAAGATTTTGAACGCCTTAACCCTCATAACTTTGCAGCTGAATGGAAGTGGGATGGTATACGCGTACAGCTTGTTTTTAACGAGAACAAACAGCGTATTTTTTCGCGCACGGGTGATGATATCTCTCACACTTTTCCAGATTTGGGAGATAGCTTGAAAGGAAGTGCCGTCCTTGATGGCGAGCTTCTTGTCGGCCATGATTTTGAACCACTTGATTTTAATGCCCTCCAACAGCGCCTCAATCGTAAGACCGTTGTAAAGAAACATCTTGAAGACTATCCCGCTTTTGTACGCGTCTATGATATTTTGTTTGATGGTGAGGAGGATATGCGCAGTAAAACCTGGACTGAACGTCGTCACGCGCTCGAAAACTGGCTTAAGGTCAATAAGAATGAACGCCTCAGTCTCTCCCAGCTCATTGAATTCAAGGACTGGAAAGAACTGGGCGGTATTCGTACTGAAGGCGCCGAAACGCATGGACATGAAGGTATCATGCTAAAGGATAAAACATCCCCGTACCTACCTGGTCGTCCCAAAGGCCCATGGTTTAAGTGGAAACGCGACGCAAAGCTAGCTGATGCTGTTCTCATGTACGCCCAGCGGGGGCACGGGAAACGTTCCTCTTTTTATTCCGACTACACCTTTGGCGTTTGGAAAGGCAATGAAATTGTACCCATCGGAAAGGCCTATTTCGGATTTACCGATGCGGAGCTTAAAGAGATTGATAAATGGGTGCGGGCCAATACTGTTGCGCGCTATGGGCCTGTACGTGAGGTTAAAAAGGAACTCGTTTTTGAGGTGGCCTTTGACAGTGCCCACGAAAGCCCACGCCATAAATCGGGCATTGCCTTGCGCTTCCCCCGCATTCATCGCATTCGTTGGGATAAACCAGCGCAAGAGGCCGATACACTTGAAGCCATTCAAAAACTTGTTGGGTGATTTTAATAGCTTGTTAAGCTAGGCTTGTTAATAATTAAAAGAAAACAAACACTTCGTATCATTATGCCCTCAGAAAAACTCTCTATTATCGGACTTGGCTCTCTTATTAGCGAACAATCCGCACGACGCACCTGCCCTAATTTATCCAATTTCCGCCTTGGGTTCACGCATGGGCATAAGCGCATCTTTAATAAGGCCGACTCCTATCTTATTCGCATGGATAAACTGCCTGATGACAAAAAATATGCGTGTCTAAGCGCTGTCCCTGACAAATCAATACTAAAGATGTATGTGTCAATTTTCGATATCGCTATTGAAGATTGGCCAGCGCTCGTTGAACGTGAATTTGAGTACCGGCTAGTCGAAATCCCCTATGAGGAGCTTGATGGTGGAGGCACAGGTCATGCCATTGCTTGCCTAGGTGACTATACAGATGAAAAAACATGTCTGGATATCATTCATGCGGACCCTGTACGTAAGTTGAGATGGAAAGAATTTTGCAAAAATTACGACGGACCTATCTGGCGTTATGATCTTGAGCCATCTGAGTATTATCTAAATGCATGCCTAAAGACATTTCAGGATTTAGGAGCAGAATTTTACAACAACTTTCTGGACACCACCTTTGTCGGAGACGGTCGCACTATTCGTAACTATTTAAAGGATGCAGAATCAAGAAACCCTGCAAGGGGCATTTCCTCAGCAGGGTTTCCGTAGATACTTTGATCTTAAACGATTTCAGGCCGGATAAAGCCTGAAATATATTCAGGCTAGTTTGCCGCTCCCATGTGGGAGGACCAAATGCCGATCCTCGCCAGTGTTAAAACGTCATTAGCTCCGGCCTTAAAATTCTGTTCTGGATCACTCATCTGATCACCTCCTTTCATTGTTTGCTCAACATAGTAATAAGTATGGGGCAAAAAAAATGCGCGTCAACTGACACGCACTTTTTGAAATAATCTTAGATATTTATTTTATGCAGGGGCATTACCCTGTAGTAAAAGAGATGAAATTTGTGGAGCACCTTCACCAGATTCCGCTTCATCCAGCATACGGCTTGTATCTTGGGGCGATACTTCCAAGAAACTTCCCTCGAGGCCCATAAGGCGCATTTCATTGCGGTTAAGAATAATTGTCTCATTATTCTGACGGGCGTCCAGCATACGACGCGCGAGCTCAAATTTTTGCATGCCATCTGGCTCAATTTTATTGGCCATATTCACGCGGAAACTCTGGCGCATTTGTTCGTTTTCCACATCAGGAAGCGCCTGTTCGGCAAGAAGAACTAAGTTAAAGGAGTTGCCACCAATGTGATAACCCCGCTCATTAAATGAGGTAAACATGGCATCAATTTGGCGTACGCGATTACACGAATCTGAATTAAATGCATTATATTCGTAAGTAATCCCACCACAATTCATTGTTGGAATTTCTGGCTGGATTGTCGTACATGCGCCCACAGTTGACGCGGCAAATACAAGACCCATCATTTTACCAGTTAGTGGCTTCGATTGTTGACCTTTAATTGACATGGGCAAACCCCTTCGTTCTGTTCAAGTCCCAAAAGATTAACAGAATGTAAATATTATGTCAAATAAATAGTTATAAAGGGCTGTTTTCCAAACGATATTCGGAGACTGTCTGATCAGAAATACCCCAGAAATTAATTGTTTCTTGAAAATCAGGATCATTAGCAACTGGGATATTCCCTGTCATTACAGGCGGAATAACTCCAGAAGCTTGATTCTCAAAGAAATTATAGATAACGCGCATATCTGCGTCTGAAAAATATTCGGTCCCAATATTGACACAGGCCGCTGAGGTAAAACGCGCGGTGATGTTATCACTCAATGCGGCCTCCTGACGGTTTTGACCACGCACATCGAGCAAGCGATGAATAAAGAAACAGCCATCATTGGCCGTTTTACAGCCCACCTGAATGGTATATTCACCATAAAGCTCGCTTCCGCGTAAGCGGATAGGGTTAGGCGTTGTCAGAACCGCATGTGTAACGTTGGGCGCTGGCATATTCCCTTGCTCGCGTCCCCATTGCGCGCGAAAAGAATGGATAGGAACGCCGTCCTGAAAAAGAACAAAATTACCAAAATCACGGTCAAGGAAACCAAAAGTATCCGTTCCCATATCCTTCATCATATAATCAACAATCAACTGTCCACGTGGCGAAATCTCAATCGTGTTTTCTGGTGCGTCAACAAATGAGGCCGCAACTGCCTCATTCTCATTTGCAACCTCATCTTGTGCAAGCGCGGAACCAGCGCCCATAATAAGCGCAGAAGATAATAGAAATGATTTTGTTATTTTATTTAACATAATAATTTACTTTTAAGATTAAAAAAGCCAGTGCGCATGACTGGCTTTTTCTAACATTAATTTATGTGCTTAACCAGGCTGGTTGATAGCAAGGCATCCGCCAATACTTGCCATGCTTGATGAAAGTGTTGCAGGAGCAACAGCACCATTCAAGACATATTCTCTGCCACCGCGATCAACAACTTCACCTGTTCTTGCCGCGCATTGCTGAACAAGAGACAACTCGCCAGTTCTGTATTCAGACACTGGAGCTACAGGCAAGCTACGTGGCTCAACTGGCGCTGAATATGTTGAAATGCACTCACCTCTGTACTCATCACGCGAGAAAAGTGGGTCATCGCCTTCAAGCAAGCCATTAGTTTGTACGCTTGTACCAACCGCAACTGTGCAATAATCACTGTTCATACCAGCAATACGTTCGTCAGCTTGCGCAGCTCTTTCAGCAACACCAAGCGCAATACGCTCACGGCTTGCACGACCCTCAGCGACACAATCTTTATTTGTACCGAAATTAAGGCCAATACCACCAGTTGCACCAACTGTACCAGCCTGTAGCGCAATACCACCACGGCTACATTCGCCAGGGTTGCCTGTTGCAATAGCAGATGCTGTATTTGCTGCCGCTTCCCAGCGATTGTTTGTGCTCAACACGTTGCCGCCACTACTAGATGTCGCAGTCGCATCACCACCTTCAGCATTTGCTTGTGCACGAGCACGGGCATCAGCTTCGGCTCTAGCGCGCGCATCTGCATCAGCGTCACCGCCGTCGCCACCACCTGGCGTGCCTGGAGGAAGTGTTGGGTCTACAGGCCCAGGAGGCTCTGGAAGTGTAGGGTCACATCCTGACAAATCAGGACATCCATTAGGAGGCGAAACTGGCGTACCAGGTGTTACACATCCACCTGTTGTTGAGCCACCTTGTGGACAATCAATAGGAGCTGGAGGAGGAGGAAGCTGTTGCGCCTCGGCTGTCTCTGGTGCCATTGCATTCATTGATACTATTGCTGCACCGGCAAAAAACATTTTTCTTAACATGGCTAAAACCTTTCAAAAGTTTCTATGTAAAATTCGATGTTGGAGTTTTAATCTTTTCTTAACCTTATGTCAAGAAAATTATGAAAAATAATTCAAATAATTTTTCCCTATATATAAGACTCGATTTTTCACATCTTTTTACTTAATACTTCTTCCTAGCTCTTCATGAATACAGATGCAAGAAACTATTATCTTATTTATTATGAAAAATAACTTGCAATATGACAAAAACGCGCGTATAACAGATGACATTCTGAAATGAGGACGTTTTAAAGGCATTTAGAGATGACGCTTGGTTCACGCAATAGAAAATTAAAAACTTTCACCACAAGAGGTACTCTTGCGATCGCTGCTATTGCAACGACTGCACTTGCTGGCCTGGGTGGCACGGCCTACTTGGCAACTGATGGCTTTAATTCTGACGATGCTCCTGTAGCCACAGCCGAAGCCCCAGAAACAGCCCAAAACGAAAATTGTGTTGAAATACAATTAAATGATGGTTCAGTGATTTGCATTGATCCAACCTTGGATACTCCACTTGAAACTATTCCAACTACTGAGGAAACAACAGAAGTGGCCGCGGCCTCTGCCGAAGCTGCTGAGGCAGCTCTTGTTGAAGAGGATGACACCGCTGAAGAAGGCCTAACAGCCGAAGACCTTGCAGAAACAAATGATGAAACTGAAGCCACAGATACTGTTGCAACGGTTGATTTGGATGACACAAGCTGGCAGCGCGACCCCCTTTGGAAAATTAAGGATGAGGCTGTTGAGCTGTTTTGGGATGGGCAAAGAGAAGCTGCGATTGCACGTTACGAATATGCAGCCGCACATGGTTATCAGCAGGCAATCGATGACTTGGCGTGGCTATCAGAACGCGGGCTTTATCAAAGAGAAGCTGAAACACCAGCCTCTGCTGCACCTACTACCACAACAGAAACCGCAGAGAGTGAAACAGTTTTACCTGCGACAGAAGGTGCGTCCGATGCATTTACGCAAGCCTTTGGCACAGCTGATGTAACTCCAGAAGCTACTATTGGCGGTAGAGCTGTTCATGCACAAGAGCCAATTGCAACAGAAACAACACCCAGTGCTGCAACTGAAGTTTCAGGCGAAACATTTAACCACAGAACAACACCACAAGATGCTCTGGCTGCCTTTGCAACAGGCTCTGTCATTGCAGATGCGGAAAGTTCACGTTCATTAAGCTACAATGATCAGCTTGCTGATTGGGCCGTTGGATATACCCAGTTTTTGGCGCGCAATGATATTCCTTTGGAAAACAGTGTCTATGCTGAAGATTACAATCGCGCGATGCAAATGCCAGGTATGGCCACTTATGTGGCTGAAAAATGTGCTTGGTTAGAACAATGTGAATCTTTCAAAAGATGGGCATTAAGTGAAGAAGGCTTGGTTGAGCTTGCCTCAGGCAATATCTCGCCTTCTGTCCAGCGTAGCCTTGATAACATCGCTACTGGCGCACCAGATATTTTCTATGAAATTCTTGCGCGCGTAGAAGAAAATGCAACTGTAGAACTTGAATCCGCACTAGTTGAAACATCAGTGTCAGATAACACGCTAGATGAAACAGGTGATACAGAGCTTCCAATCAATCTTTTGGACGGAACAGAGACATTCGCAGTTGAAGAAACTATCTCTGAAGAAATAGCGGTTGCCACAACCGCGCCTCTTGACCTTCTTGAAGGCATTGATATGTCAGTTCCAGAAGAAGAAATGGCGACTCCTACATACACACCTGATTTACCAGAGGCCTCTGATTTGGGACATCTCGAAGATTATGCTCTTGCCATAGAGTCATTTGAATATGAGCCTCTTACTTTTGCCGTTGCACCTGAAGATATTCAGATTGAAATGGTTGACCTCACACAGCGTATTTCATGCGTTGAAGGTGAAGAAGCCCTTAATATTCAACGTACAAATTCCGTGCCATGGACATGCACAGACGAATGGGGCAATGCCGTTGACATTCAACAGGCCGTCTTTATGGGCGATGAACTGTCTTTCACAAATCCAGAATTAAATTACACAGCAAATTACCGCGTTGCAGTTAATAACATGACGTTTGGTGATTATTTCAGAACTGTTATTCGTTCTGATTACCGCGTTGCAGTTGCAGACTATCGCGCACAGTTGGCCCAGGGCCCTGACACGCAAAATGTGACTTACCTGTCTGCAGAGGTTGTACAAGATACACCAGTTGAAGACGAAACAGCGAATGACAATGACGAAATCGTGATTGCAAGTGCCGCTGGCGGGCCTGAAACACCTGCTCTTAATTAAGCCACTTTTTTCTTGGACGTTTTTGCGCGCATCTCTTTTGCGGCCTTGATCATATGCTCAAGCGCGGGCTTGACCTCTGCCCAGCCACGTGTTTTCAAGCCACAATCAGGGTTAACCCAAAGGCGTTCTTCTGGAATGACCTTGGCGGCCTTTTCAAGAAGGGCAACCATTTCATCCTCTGTTGGAATACGCGGTGAGTGAATATCATAAACACCTGGGCCAATTTCATTAGGGTATTTAAAGGCCACAAAGGCATCCAGCAATTCCATTTGTGAACGTGAGGTTTCAATTGAAATCACATCCGCATCCAAGTCAGCAATGGGCTTAATAATGTCGTTAAATTCCGAGTAACACATATGGGTGTGAATTTGTGTCTTATCCTCAACACAACATGTTGAGAGCTTAAAGCAATCAACCGCCCAATTGAGATAGTTTTCTCTATCCTCTTCACGCAATGGCAAGCCTTCACGAATGGCGGCCTCGTCAACCTGAATGACGCTAATACCTGCCTGCTCCAAATCAGCCACCTCATCACGAATGGCGAGCGCAATTTGGCGTGCAGACTCCTCCCATGTGACATCATCACGCTTGAACGACCACATTAGCATTGTAATAGGCCCTGTCAGCATTGCCTTCAAAGGTCTATCGGTCAGTGATTGTGCATACTGGCTCCAAAACACGGTCATGGGTTGTGAGCGCGACACATCACCAAAAATAATGGGCGGTTTAACACAGCGCGAGCCATAAGATTGTACCCAACCAAATTTTGAGAAAATATAACCCTCAAGTTGCTCTCCGAAATATTCGACCATGTCATTGCGCTCGGCCTCGCCATGCACAAGCACATCCATATCAATATGTTCTTGGTAAGAGACACAATTGGCAATCTCGGCTTTCATATCCTCCAGATATTCTTCCTCGGACAATGTGCCTTTTTTGAAGGCGGCACGACTTTTGCGTATCTCTTGTGTTTGTGGAAATGATCCGATTGTTGTTGTTGGATACATTGGCAATTGCAAATGTTCCTGCTGAACCTTGGCTCGTGCTTCATAGGGACTTTTGCGTTCACGCATATCGGAAGTCAGCGATGACACACGTTCCTGCACTTGCTTGTTATGAATACGGGAGGAGGATTGACGCTCAGCCACAATCTTATCACTTTGCGCAATTTCATGCTTAAGGTCAGAGGCCTCTTTCCCAAGAAGCGCGATTTCAGAGAGCTTTTGTGTTGCAAAGGCCATCCAGTTTTTGATTTCTGCGTCCATCTTAACCTCTAAATCAAGGTCAACAGGCACATGAAGAAGCGAACAGCTTGGGCCAACCATCACGCGGTCTGGGCCTATTTTCGCAATCGCCGTTTCAAGCTGTGCCACAGAACGTGATAGATTGTTTTTCCAAATGGACCGCCCATCAACTAAGCCAAGTGAAAGCACGCAATCATCACTCAACGCCGCTAAAACATCATCCAGCTGGTTAGGCGC
The DNA here is from genome assembly GCA_002328415.1 of Micavibrio sp. UBA2137. Classification (GTDB taxonomy): domain Bacteria; phylum Pseudomonadota; class Alphaproteobacteria; order Micavibrionales; family Micavibrionaceae; genus UBA2137. The sequence goes on from DCXL01000004.1 coordinate 1,093,375, forward strand.
GCGTGCCAAATCAATATGAAGTCCTTGCACAGGTAACTCGCAGGCAAGGTCTGTATTATCCTTCAACCCTTCGAAATATGTTGTAAGCAATAATTTAATATCCCCACGTGCAGCATTTAATGCGCTATAGGCTTGCTTGTAGGCTTTTGCATGGGCGGCATTTAAATCAAGCGCCAAGAACGGCTCATCAATTTGTACCCAGCCCACGCCCATATTATCGAGGCGCTTCAAAATCTGTTCATAAACTGGCAATAATCTGGGCAATAAATCCAGCGGATTACTCTCATCATCGCTCTTACCAAGCAATAGATAAGTTACTGGCCCAATCAGAACGGGACGCGTTTCAACGCCATTGTCTTTGGCCTCTTGATAGTGATCAAAAACTTTGGTTGAGGAGAGCGTAAAGACCTGATGTTTTGAAAATTCAGGCACAAGATAATGGTAATTGGTATCAAACCATTTGGTCATTTCGCAGGCAATCACATCGCGCCCATCTTTTTGCGCACCACGTGCCATAGCAAAATAAAGGTCTAAATCAATATCGCCGCCTGTCCAGCCATAGCGCTCGGGCACACAACCTAATGTAGCTGACATATCCAGAACCGTGTCGTAAAAGGAAAAATCATTTGATGGAATATGGTCGAGACCTGCGCTTTTTTGCAGCTTCCAGTTATTTAGGCGGATATTTTTGCCTGTTGCTAGTAGTTCCTCGCGCGACAGGTCGCCCTTCCAATAGGCCTCCACTGCCTTCTTCAATTCACGCTTTGCGCCAATACGGGGAAACCCTAAATTTGTTGTCGTAACCATCTTTTATCCTTTGAGTTTTAAATCTGCTTAATTAAATCGGAAGACCCGCATTCTGGCAAGCTTCAATCACCATCTCGTTTTTGTTGAGCGTATAGAAATGAATGTGGGGTACACGCTGTTCCACCAAATCCGCAACCTGTTCATTCAAAAGCTCTTGCGCGATACGTCCATAATCGCCTGTCTCGGCACGGTCAAATTTCTCACGCAGCCAGAGCGGCACATTTGCCCCACAACGTTCAGCAAATCCCAACATCTTCTCGTAATCATGAATGGGTAGGATACCCGGTACAATGGGCGTATGTATTTGCATGGCACGCAGACGCTCGACAAATTTATAATACACATCATTGACAAAGAAAAACTGTGTGATGGCACGCGTTGCCCCCGCATCGCATTTCTTCTTTAACGCTATTAAGTCATCTTTCATGGAGGGCGCATCAGGGTGCTTTTCAGGATATGCCCCAACCGAAATGTCAAAATCGTGCCAACGCAAAAGCGCCTCGACAAAGTCAGAGGTATATTGGAAATAATTGGCATCATCATCCAGCGGCCATTGCAAATCATCGGGCATATCACCGCGGAGCGCGACCAGATGACGAATATTCTTCTCCCACAGCATATCTGTGTAATCTTTGAGCGCCTGTTTTTCCGTATTGATAAAGGTCAAATGTGCGGCCATAGGTACATTAGTCTGCTCCCCAAGGCGCGTTACCATTTCCAATGTGCCGTCGCGTGTTGAACCACCCGCGCCATAGGTCACCGTCATAAATTTGGGATCAAGCACTTTATAAGATTGTGCAACCTCACACAGAGCATCTTTTGCTGTGTCGCTTTTAGGCGGGAAAAATTCAAATGAAACCGTTGTCATTGAGATAGAATGCGGTATTTAGCCCCGAGGCGCAAGTACGAACGCGCCCCTCACGCGGGCGTCTCATCCCATGGGAAAACAACCCATTCATCTTGGGGTATATCCTTCTCATATAAATCAGTAAAAGGTGCGCCCTTGGGCTTTGCAAAAACGCTGACAAAGAGACAGTTTTTCGTGCGCGGCTTGAGATAGGAAAAGGTAGTTCCTGTATCGACCAAATCATCAATGATGAGCGTATCAGCCAGATAATCAACACGCGGGGCTTTCAGCAATTTGACATCCCCGACCTGACGCTCGCCTTCTCCGCCATAGGTTTCCAGCGAGATTGTCTCGATATGTTTGATACCAAGCTGATAGGCGATAATCCCAGCAGGCACAGCACCACCGCGCGTCACGGCCAGTATCTTGGTAAACGTACGTCCGCTCTGATGTATCTTGTCGCACAGGCGCGCACAATGTACGTGAAATGCGTCCCAATCGACTTTATATTGTGCATCACTCATATCCCATATTAGGACTTAACTGCACATCTTTTGCAAGTCAGAACAAGAAACCTTTTAAAGACCCCGACTTTGGGGTAAAAGAATGGGGTATGAGCGCACATCCAAAAACAAATGATATCGTCAATATCCCCCAACATCACGACCGCATCCTGATACTGGATTTCGGGTCACAAGTCACACAATTGATTGCTCGGCGCGTCCGCGAATCTGGTGTTTATTGTGAAATCTGGCCTTTTAATCAGGCCACAGCAGAACGCATAAAGGCCTATAATCCCAAGGGCGTTATTCTCTCTGGTGGCCCACAAAGTGTGACATGGGAGGATTCTCCACGTGCGCCCGAGGGCTTGTTCGAGATGGGTCTTCCCCTTTTTGGCATATGTTACGGGCAACAAACAATGGTGGAACAATTGGGCGGCAAGGTCGAAAGCTCTGATCACCGCGAATTTGGACGCGCCTATGTGGATGTAAAGGCCAACACGGCCATTACCGAAAATGTCTGGGAAAGTGGCGCACATGAACAAGTCTGGATGAGCCACGGCGACCGCGTGACCGCCCTGCCCGAGGGGTTTGAGGTGATTGGCACAAGTGATGGTGCCCCCTTTGCCTTTATTGCTGACGAGACACGCAAATTCTATGCCGTACAATTCCACCCCGAGGTTGTGCACACACCCCATGGCGGTGATTTGCTCAAAAACTTCACTCATAATGTCTGTGGATGTGCGGGCGACTGGACAATGGCCGCCTTTAAGGACGAGGCGATTGCCAAAATCCGCAAACAAGTTGGCTCTGGCAAGGTCATTTGCGGGCTCTCAGGTGGCGTGGATAGCTCGGTTACGGCTGTCCTTCTTCACGAGGCGATTGGCGAACAACTCACCTGTATTTATGTCGATACAGGCATGATGCGCGCAGGGGAAAGTCAGCAGGTCGTCTCGCTTTTCCGCAATCACTACAACATCCCTCTTATTCACGAAAATGCGAGCGATAAATTCTTGGGGCTTTTGCAGGGCGTGAAAGACCCCGAGATGAAGCGCAAAATTATTGGCGCAACCTTCATTGACGTGTTCGAGGATATCGCAGGACGCATTGGCAAGGTCGATTATCTCGCCCAAGGCACACTTTACCCTGATGTGATTGAAAGCGTCTCCTTCACTGGCGGGCCCTCGGTCACCATTAAATCACACCATAATGTCGGTGGCCTGCCCGAACGTATGGATTTGCAACTGGTTGAACCCTTGCGCGAGCTTTTCAAGGACGAGGTCCGCGATTTAGGACGCGCCCTCGGCATGCCCGAAGATTTTATTCGACGTCACCCCTTCCCAGGGCCTGGACTTGCCATTCGCTTACCCGGCGAGATTACAGCCGAAAAACTGGATATCCTGCGCAAGGCCGACACAATCTATCTTGAGGAAATTCAGAGTGCTGGGCTTTATGATGCCATCTGGCAGGCCTTTGCAGTCCTCCTGCCTGTGAAAACTGTGGGCGTGATGGGCGATGACCGTACTTACGACCATGTGTGCGCCCTGCGTGCTGTCACCTCAACGGATGGTATGACAGCCGACTATTATCATTTTGACCACGACTTCCTCAGCCGCGTCTCCACCCGCATCATTAACGAGGTCCGTGGCATCAACCGCGTTGTCTATGACATCACGTCCAAACCCCCCGGGACAATCGAGTGGGAGTAGGGTTCCAATGAAAAAATTAAGTATTTTAATTTCTGTCATTTTCTTCTTATTCAGCGTCTTTTATTTGCATTATAATTTACGCGTTTTTCAACAATTATTTGCACATTACTTCTATGTTGAAACCCAAGCAAAACGCATAGAAAACCCGATAAGGAACAACTTTAACTGTATTACAGTAAACATTGTGCGTTCTGATAGTTTTTTAGACAGAAATGAATACATTTTGCGTGGTGGCTCGATCGCATATATTGCATTTGAATATGATGTAAATGGAAAACTACACCAGAACACACGTCGTAAAAGATCTTATATCGATGCATATTTCAGATGTGATGATTCTGTAGATAAAGCATACTACTTTCCTCTTTTCCCATCTTGGTCAGTTGTCGAAAACAAGATTCCCGACCCCATCTATATGAAGAACTTTTTTGTAAGTAGCGCTAAATATATAGGGCTATTATTGTTTTATTTGTCTTTCTTAAGTTATAGAAAGCGCAAATCAAAAACTTGAACTCTAACAAATATTAGTGATTGCTAAAATTTGAGAATACTCTAAGGTCGGGGCATGCAGTTAGTCACCTATATCAGCGATATCAATTTCGCACCCGCCGAAGAGAGCGCCAAGCTCACCGATATCGTTGGTGTGGCAAAACGCAAAAATCCCGAATTTGATATCACAGGTGTGCTTTTCTATTTAGAAGGCAAGTTCCTGCAGGTCATTGAAGGCCCGAAAGAGCATATTACACAATTGATGCAAAATATCAGTGCCGACCCGCGCCATAAAAATGTTGATGTCCTAATTGATACCCCTGTTGAAATGCGGGGCTTTCAGCAATGGAATATGGATCATTTCCACCTCAATAGTGAGCAGAAATTTGATGCAGTGACGTTGCGTGAATTGACGGCAAGTTTTCAAACCAACCTTTTGCCACGTTCGGATATGCTTGTCTTTTTCTATAAATCTCTGCTTGAACAAAAGGCAACAGAGGCTTAGGGCGATTAGCCCATTGAAGGCGCAAGCGCCTGAAGCACCTCATCTGACTGCACCACAAACACACCCGCATTAGCAAGTTGCATGCGCGCATCCTCGGCCTCGTGCTCTGAGATTGCATCACCTGCCGAATCCAAACCATCCGCTGTGGCATCCTCAAGCACAATCACGGTGCGCATATCATTGACCGCGCCAAGGGCTGTTTCCTTGACACAACGGCTAAAATTCACGCCTGAAATCAGAACAATGTCTTTCATATTGGACATCAACACATCATTTAAATCGCGATAGATACCATGCTCAGGCGTATAGCCAATGGCGCTTTCCTGTGCCTTGCGTAGAGGTAAATCACCGGGCTGTGGTGTCATTTTATATAGATCGTGTGGCGCAACATTTTCGTGATTAAAGTAAACCCAACAGGTCGGCACGCTTGCTTGGGAAAAGGCCTGCGCCACATCAGCAACCGTGCCTGTCACAACCTCGGTCTCTGGCGTTCCAAAATCACCCTCCATCTCGCGACAGAATTTCACCTGCATATCGGTGGCAACATGCATCATACGCCCAACATTTTGGGGCGTAACTACATCTCTCCAGGCTTCATTCATCTGTGTCATTGACAATTTTTCCTTAAAATAATGCATCTTTATACCTTATTTATTTACATAATGCAATATTTTGGTGGTTATTGGGTGATTTACCTCTCGACAAAAGATTGTCATTGCGAGCAAACGAAGTGCGCGTGGCAATCCATAGATTGCTTTGTCCTTTCAGTCCTCGCAATGACGTTTCTCATATTTGTTTTAGGGGGCATATGTTGCCCGTTGTAAATTAGGTCGCATGCGCTAGACTATATGCACCATGTCGACACTCCAGAAAAATCATCAGATTGAAATTTTGCGCGGAATATCCATTCTCGTTGTGTTTTTCTTTCATTTAAAGATGGATTTATTCCGCAATGGTTTCCTTGGGGTTGATATTTTCTTTGTGATTAGCGGGTTTCTGATGGCGCTTATCTATTTCGACATGAGTACAAAGGAGAAAGTTTTGCGCTTTTACAAGCGCCGCCTTGACCGCTTGCTTCCTGCCTATTTTGCAGTGCTTGCGCTCACCATCTTAGTGAGCGCCGTCATTACGCTTCCGTACGAATATCGCGATATTATGCGTCACGGGATATGGAGTGATGTGCTTGCCCCTAATATTGGGTTCTGGACGGATAATTCCTATTTTAACGAGCAACAATTCAAGCCTTTCCTGAATTTCTGGTCACTGGGCGTGGAAATTCAGTTCTATCTGCTCTTTCCCCTTCTCATCTGGATTTATAACAAGGTCAAGCCACTCTTTTACCTTATCGCACTTGGGTCATTTGTTGGCTATGTCGGCATGGATATTATTTCGCCTAAGACGTCCTTTTTCATGACGCCCTTACGCCTATGGCAATTTGTGCTTGGATTTTATGCGGCGCGCCTGATGCTGACGCGCCCCTTGCGTCACCCTGTTATTGGCCTTATTGCATTGGTTGCAATGCTCGCCCTTATGGGAACTGTCCCAAATGTGAACGTAGGGCTTCCGCTTTGGGCAGGCTTGCTTAGCGTCTTAACCGCCATTGTGATTGTTGCAGGATTGCCAGACACGCTTATACAGTCGCTCCCTGCACGCGGACTTGAGGTATTAGGGAAATACTCGTACTCGATTTATCTGGTGCATTTTCCTGTTATTGCCTTTTTCATCTATACACCCTTTAACGGTATTAAGGGCGTGCCAGATGTAATCGATATTGCGCTCATAACGCTTGTAACCGCTGTACTTTCTGTCGCCTCCTATCATCTTATTGAGCAACCCTTGCGTCACCGCGATCGCGAAAACGGCATGCGCCGTAACAAGATTTATGCGGTCACTGTGATTTTCATTATTGCGCTTATCTTTGGGTTGAAGCCGCTGAACGTTGCCAAATTTTCAGAAGGTGAACGACAAATATTAAGCGCGTGGTTCGATCGGGACGCTTATCGTTGCGGGAAGATCAAGCGCCTCATGACCCCGCTTTCTGATTCCTGTCTGATTGCAGAGCCAGACACACAAACCGATAAAGTCGCGCTTCTGGTTGGGAGCAGTCATGCTGATGCGATTAAGCAAAAACTATCTGAAGTTGCCGCAAGCCATAATTACGCATTGCGCCTTATGAAACTGAATACCTCGCTTGGCCAAGGATACAATGCACAAGATGTTTTGAATGAGGCCAAAAAATATGGCGTATCACTTATCATCATCCAAAATCCGCCACCTGCAATTTATCATGACAGTGTTGATTTAGTGAACCCTGTGCGTGACCTGCTAACGCTCAATGCCAAACAAGATAATCCTTTAACTGTGGCCTGGGTTGATCCTGTACCAGTCTACAGCTATCACATTCCTGAAACCTATTTTAAGGCCGCCAAGGGCGATACACAGGCACAATCACAAATTGAGGAACCCAAGACATTTGAGGGCTATGACCGCGATATCGCGGCTTATACATCACTCGACAGCATTAATTCTCCGCATTTCCAGCGCTATGAGGTCGGCAGTCAATTCTGCCGCCCTGAGTGCATCCGCGTGGATGGCAATGGCAATTTACTTTATTTCGATACCAATCACCTGACCCTCACAGGTGCACAACTTCTTGAGCCTGTTTTTGACCAGCTCTTTACGCAAAGCAAATAGTTTACATAATATTAATGGGTTTTGTGTTTGGGGGGTGTGATCGGGCTATTTCGACCAAAGGCTTTACACTCTGTTAACCTTTAAGTATTGTCGCAGGCGAAATATAGCCTTTTTCAGGGGATGAGTAATGAAAGCGCTTTTAAGAAAGAACAAATACCTCTCAAGCATCAATCGATTGCGCCACGGGCAAAAGCCTGTCTTTATCGAATATGATATTGATTTTACACCGCGCTGGACAGGCGACAAAACGGGTAATCCGCATCTGGCTAAAATCATCTCTAAGAATAAAAAGACCTTCCAAAGCAATCTTAAAAGGCTTAGCACATATGAAGATGTCGTTCAGGACATCCAAAAAGGGAAATTCAAATTCGATATCGATTGGCATAATGTGATGATGCCCGCACTTGATGCATTGACCCTCATGGATGCAGCGGTGAATGCAACATCAACTTACATGGAAATTGGCTCTGGAAATTCGACACGTTTCGTAAAGGCAGCGCTCAAAACACGTAAATCAAAGACCAAAATTATCTCGATTGACCCCTGCCCGCGCGCCGATATTGATACGCTTTGCGACAAGGTTATTCGTTCAGGTGTTGAAACGGTTGATTTATCCATGTTCGACACCCTCAAGAAAGGCGATGTGCTCTTTATTGATAACTCGCACCGCTCTTTCATGAACTCGGATGTAACCGTGTGTATGCTTGATATTCTGCCACGCCTGAAGAAAGGCGTACTGGTCGGAATCCATGATATCTTCCTGCCTTTTGATTATTTCGACACATGGTCGGAACGTGGCTATAATGAACAATATCTGCTCGCCAGCTACTTGCTTGCCAACCCCGATTACTTTGACATGCAATTTTCAAATTACTGGATTTGCCAACAAAAATTGCACGAGAAACCCCTACAAAATATCTGGGATATTCTGGGCGATAAAGTCAAAAACAGACCATCATCTGCCTTCTGGGGTATTAAGACTTAAATAGAGCTTCTGGACAAGCGTGACGTCTTTGCGCATAGTAAGAAAGATACACTCTCTTTCTCAGCTCATCGGGCGTTCTGCATGACTACTATTAAAGAAAAAATACCCTCTTCTCCCGCTTATCAGAATTTGATGCAACTGCACAAAAACACAGGGCGTCTGGAGGCAATTGCCGAGATTATTTCGCGTGATTTTTTAACGGCCATGCCAGAGGGCGCCTATAGCAATCGCGTTGACCAAATCTCCTATCTCCAGCGTCGTATCCATGAGGACTTAATAAGCAAGCAAGCACAAGCACAACTTGAAGAAGCACAAGAACACTTCGCCGCTCATCCGCAAATGTGGGGCAAATGGCATGTCGCTAACTTAAGCGGTATGGAAAATGTCTATAAAAAGCAGGCGATTTTAAGCACCGATTTAATGGAAACATCGGCGCTTATTGCCAATGAAGGGCGTAAACTTCATCAAGATATTTTAAATAGCGGGGATTGGTCAGAGGCCGAAAAACATTTAACGCGCGTTGTCGATCACACAAAACGACTGGCCGAACGCAAGGCCAAATGGCGCAATAGTGCCACATTGTACGAGGCCCTTATTCAAGACCACTCACCGGGTTTTGACTTGAAAACAATTTGGGAGTGGTTCAATCATCTGGACCGCGAACTCTCCAAGCTCTACCCCAAAATTATGGAGCGCCAGAAAAGGCGGCCTGATATTATTCCACTCAATGGGCCTTTCGACAAAGAGGCACAGATGCTACTCAATCGCTCGCTTATTGGATTGTTTGGTTTCGATTTTAAACGTGGTGCATTGTACGAAACAGGCCACTCACCTGTCGAAGGCGGCACGCCAGATGATGCACGCCTCGTCATTAAAAATGTCGATGACCGTAATTTCATGGATTCGATGAAATCTGCCCTACATGAGGGTGGGCATGGCCTTTATCTGCAAAACTTGCCCGCGAAAAAGAAATGGGCCTATCAACCTGTAGCACTTGATTTGGGCACAACCATTCATGAAAGCCAGGCCCTGTTCATCGAGATGATTATCGGACGCACGCCCGCCTTCTTTGAATTTTTAGCGCCCCGCCTTGAGGGCCTCTTTCATAAATTCAATGATCCAGCACTCACCGCAGAAAATCTCTACCGCATTAAAACAGAGGTTAAACCAACGCTTCATCGCCGATCTGCAGATGAAGTCACCTATTTCTTCCACGTCTTCTTGCGCTTCCAAATTGAGTGCGATTTGATTGAAGATAAAATAAAGGTCGCTGATATTCCTGCTTACTGGACAGAATGGATGCATAAAAAACTAGGCATTATGCCGCAAAATCATGCCGAGGGTGTGCTACAGGACGTACATTGGTTCGTGGGCAAGTTTGGCTATTTTCAATCTTACTCGCTTGGCCACATGATTGCCGCCCAGCTTTACGATAAGATGGGTGAGGACATTCCGCGTCTTCAAGGGGAAATCCAAGATGGTGATTTTCACTCTATTTCATCATGGCTCACAAACAATATTCACAAAAGCGGTAGCCTGTATGACACAGAAACACTTCTGAAAAAAGCCACAGGCAGTGCGCCATCACCTGACTTTCTTCTCTCACATCTTGAACAACGCTATCTTACAGATTGATTATGGTCGAGACACATCAAAAAAAAATAACAATTGAGGGCTTTCCATCTTACAAATATACACGCATAAAAACACCGCGTTTAATATTGAAAGCGCCTCAAAAAAGCGACCGTGAGGATTGGGTTGCACTGCGCGAACGCAATGAAGAATATCTTAAACCCTTCGAGCCCGCTTGGGGGCACGAGTGGCACACGAAAGGCATGTTTTCCAAACGCATCGCGCGACACGAAGATTACTGGAAGAATGATGCCGGTTACGGTTTCCATCTTTTTCTACGCCCTTCTGCGCAACTGATTGGCGCGGTCAATATTAATCATGTTTGTCGCGGCGCCGCACAATATGCGTGGTTAGGATATTGGATAGATAAAGACTTTGAGGGACAAGGATTGATGCATGAGGCGTTAGACGCAACTTTGCGCTTCAGTTTTTCAATCTTAAAATTGCATCGCATGAATGCCGCAACACTTCTCAATAATACGCGAAGCCAACATGTGCTTGAGGCGTGTGGGTTTAAGAAAGAAGGTGTGGCCGAAAAATATGTCGAGATAAATGGCGTTCGCCAGGACCATATTCTCTATGGCCTTAACAAAGCCTCATAAACCCAATCTTTCTTGTTGGAAGCGTATCGCCGCATCAAGCGCATCATAAAATGTGCCTCCACGAGAAATATTCATCGTTTCAACACCACGATTTGAAAGCTCTCTTAACTCGGCTAGTTTTTGTGTCAGGAAAAGACGATCCCCTTTTTCCAAATCAACAACATGGGCGCTATCAGCGGGTTGGGCAGGACGGTCCTCTTGTTCAGCATAGCTGCGCGCCTCTATGTCTGTTGCCGTTCTTTCATAAGCACTTGCCGCTTGAGCAACGCGCCCTTGTTGTTCAACCCCCTTAGGGGCATTATCTTTTGCACCCCCCTCAAACATGTCATCCTCATAAGGTGAAGTCATGTCCTCGGCCATTGAGCTAAAGCTTTTCTCTTGTGAGTCAGGTGCGTTACTTTCAACCATATCTGAAAGGAATGAAATTAAGGCCTCAACGCTAACATCAGCTTGGTCATCCACCAAACGTTCGCGCGGCCTGCGATTATCATCTGTTTCCCCGCGTCTACGTTGAGGCACATTTTCCTCACGTCGAATGGCCTGACGTGTATCTGTTTTTTCAGAGCGCCTGAATAATGTTTTCACGAAAGGCTGAATATTCCATAGCATCAGCGCGGCCTCGCTTCAGCAGCAAAGCTTTTTAATCTTTGTAACCAAATGGCTTGCCAGTTCCAGACAAGCGCCAATTCACTATTATAAAGGGACATAGCGCCGAGCTTGGAAAATAACACATTGTAGCTCTGTCCCTCTTGTTGCAATTCTTTCTTTCGTGACGTTTTGTAAGGCATAACATCCATCACAAGTAAGATTTGACCATCAAGTGGTAAACGTTCGGCAATGTAGCGTGCCTCGACCAGAGAAATCGGAATAGAAGAAAGCACATCGAGATTTTCAACGATAACCGCAAACTCCTCATCACCATAAGAGAACGGGAAGAAGGCCGTCTTTTGATTATCAAATGCGATTGAAAGAAGAGGTGGGCCATCTTCTTGATCAGCCACTGAAACGGTAACCACCGCACGAATTGTAATTGGCTGTGTTAAATAATCATATTGTGAAAAGGCAAGCTCTTGGGAAAGAACTTGCTCCTCTATCACTTCTTCCTTTTCATCTTCAGGCGCAGTCACTGCATCTTGGGAAAAAGACGCCCATTTTTCAAAGTTAGGAAATGTTTTGCTCAGCTTATAAAAAGCAATAGCCACATCGCGATCGGGGCTGGAGCGCTTTATTAAGTCCTGTTGCGCGTGTGACGTAAATGCAAACATCATGGCAAACAAGGCACTTAAAAAGACTATTTTACTTCGCAAAACCATTTTTCCAACATAGTATTTAATTTGAAAATTTAGTTTAAGGTAACTTCAACCAAAAGAGAAGGGCGGAAAGGACATAGCATGCATGAAAATGATGACGATTTATGGTCGATGTTTACATCCGATGTAAAACCTTTGAGCGCTAAAGAGGTTGAAGAAAAAAAGGCTAAGGAAGAAACACCCCCAAAAGATGGAGGCGCTGAAATCCTACCCGAACCTCAGGATGTCGTGATTGTTGAAAAAAAAGCAGCGCTCAAGAAAAAGCGAACCTCCAACCAAATGGATAAGAACACGCAGCAAAAGCTTGTTCAGGGTAAAATTAAAATTGAGCGTCAAATCGACTTGCACGGCCTAAACAGAGATGAGGCGCAGGACGCTCTCACGCAATTCATAAGTAATGCCTTTCAACAGAATATCCGCATGCTTCTCGTTATTACGGGTAAGGGCGCAACGTCCATTAATCCTGAACACTGGATGGAAGATAAGCGCGGAATTCTTAAAGAAAAGCTTCCGCAATGGTTAAGTCTCGCTCCTTTGAATGAAATGGTTTTACAACATCATCAGGCACGCCCGCGTCACGGCGGAGCGGGCGCCTTTTACGTTTATTTGAGAAAAAATAAATAAAGCCGAGCTTTCATCTTGCCATAAGTGCGTGTTCTGCTACAAAAAACTATGGCCCAAATTCAATTCACAAATTCACTTACACGCAAAAAAGAGGTTTTTGAACCTCTCGACCCTACGCATATTCGCCTCTATGCCTGTGGGCCTACAGTTTATGATTATGCCCATCTGGGGAATGCCCGTATGGCAGTTATCTTTGACCTTTTGCGCAATGTCCTCGAAACGCGTTACGAGAAGGTCACTTACGTGTCCAATATCACCGATATTGATGACAAGATTATGACACGTGCCAAAGAAACTGGGAAAGATATCAGCGATATCACAAAGCTTTACACCGCAATCTATAACGAAGATATGGCTGCACTTGGTAATCGCGCGCCAACCATTCAGCCACATGCAACTGACCATGTTGCAGAGATGATTGCACAAATTGAACAATTAATTGATGCAGGGCATGCTTATGAATCTGATGGGCATGTTCTTTTTCATGTCCCTTCCTTTCCAAAATATGGAGGCTTAAGCGGTCGCTCACGCGATGAACAAATTGCAGGGGCGCGTGTTGAGGTCGCCTCTTACAAGAAAGATGCGGCCGACTTTGTCCTTTGGAAGCCAAGTAGTGAGGATGAGCCAGGCTGGCCTTCCCCTTGGGGGCGCGGTCGTCCAGGCTGGCATATTGAATGCTCTGTCATGTCGGAAAAACATTTAGGCCTGCCCTTTGATATTCATGGCGGTGGGGCAGACCTCAAATTTCCGCACCATGAAAATGAGATTGCGCAATCTTGCTGCGCGCATGGCAATGAAGGCGATCTTTCTGCCTTTGCCAAAACATGGATTCACAATGGGTTTCTAACTGTTGAAGGCGAGAAAATGTCCAAGTCGCTTGGTAATTTTACGCTGATTAGAGATGTGCTGGATGAAGGAGTTGACGGCATTGTTATTCGTTTAGCGCTTCTTTCGGCAAGCTACAAAAAACCACTCGACTGGTCAAAAGAGCTTATCAGCCGCATGGAAAAAATGCTGAAACGCATTTACACTGTCATTTTGGATACAGCAGAAATTGGGACTATTGATTTAAGCGAAACACACAAAAACGATGTTTTGGCAGCTCTTTATAACGACCTGAACACGCCACAAGCCTTTGCCGACATTCACAGACTTCTTAGTGATTTGGAGCGGGGCGATGTGTCGTCAGAAGATAAAGAAGTGCTTCGCTCCGAGCTTCTCTTGCTATGTGATACATTGGGTTTGAAACCTGAAAATGCTGAAAACTATCTTAATAAAGCAGACGCCTCAACTCTTGATAAAGCACTAGTTCAAAAATTAATCACAGAGCGTGATGCTGCAAAGCAAAATAAAGATTATGCGCGCGCAGATGCTCTCCGTGACGAGCTTAAGGACATGGGTATAGCGCTTAAGGATGGCCCTGAGGGTACAACGTGGGAAAGATTATAAGCCAATTATTTTAAGGATATCTTTTTCCATGGATGTCGGCAGTGAGCATTTCACGCTTTCCACGCCTTGTTGGGCAAGCACATAAACCAGTGCGCGTCCTGTTCCAATTTCAATCCCATCAAAAATGCCAATGCCAAGCATGGGTTGTTCCTGAGCAACGTTATCTTTCAGGGACTTTTTCATCTCGACAACACGGTCTTTTACTGTGTCATTCAGCGCCTCTTCTGGCTTGGGCTGGCCATCCTTCAGCCATTCAAAAGAGACAATAGAGTGCCGCCAAGCCTCAAGCAATTTTTGCATGTCGATATCATGGCTTACAAATTTATCTGGCTTGGCTGAAACTGTTGCCGAAAGCATCCATTCCATGTGTTTTAATTCCCGTAAATAAGAAAATGGCGTCAGAACTCCACTAGACTTTTACAGATGTTTCTGTATAAATCGTTAAGAACAGTAACATTTTAAAAACCATGTGAAAATAGATGAAGCCCGACTTTCAAAAACCCGAAATTATCAAGGTTGACCGCCACGCAGACGGTGTATCCTGTGATGGTGGTTTGGGCCCTTTAGGGCACCCTGTTGTCTATTATAGCTTTGACGGCAAGCCAATGGTCGAATGTGGCTATTGTGACCGTCAATTCGTTAAATCTTAAGATGACAAAATTTATCATCTATATTTGATTTTTATCCGTATAAAGTTATATAAAGAGATGTAGCAATGCTCATGGTGAGGTTGCTCATGAAATAGTTTACTTGCTCATAAAAGAAGAGGAGTTGACACAATGTCTACACGTTTATCATTATTTGATAGCCCCCTGTTTTTGGGATTTGATCATTTTGAACAAACATTTGATCGTCTTAAAAAATCAGCCAATGAAGGCTATCCCCCCTACAATATCGAACAAATTAGCGAACAAGGATTGCGGATCACTTTAGCCGTTGCTGGATTCTCAATGGATGATTTGGATGTTCAGGTTGAGAATAATCAGCTGACCATCCGCGGACGCATATCTGAGGAACAGGACGACCGCACCTATATTCATCGCGGGATTGCAACACGTCAATTCCAGCGCAGCTTTGTTTTGGCTGATGGTATAGAAGTGCGTAATGCATCTTTGGATAAAGGATTGCTTCACATTGATATGGAGCGCGTCATCCCACAATCATCTGCACGTAAGATTGATATCAAAAGCAGTGACACCCAAGGGAACGGAAAATCTCCCAAGGCGTTGGCAGCTATAGATATAGATTCGACTGATTCAGATGAAGGCAACAAAAAGTCTGGCGTTAGCAAGAGCAAGAAGTAAGGGGCATAGATGAATAGCAGACCAAAAGATATTATCAGCTATCTCAAATCAATGGACTCCAGTGCTTTTAAAGTTATGGGCGTCAACGAGGTTGCCTACATTCGTGAAATCCAGCGTGACGGCCACCTAGAATATGCGCTCCATGCCGCTGATGGGACAGAGCTTATGACGAATGCTAGCAAGCAAGCGCTTGTGGGAAGAGTTATTGAAAATGATTTACACACTGTAACCATTCACTAGCCTCTCATCTCATAAATCATTTTAAAGACCGTACAAAAGCTTGTGCGGTCTTTTCATATGTGACATGTCGTGATAAACATCTAGAAACAAAAAAAATTTGAAGCCATGTTATTTAAGAAAATTGCTTTTGTAGATCTCTGTCAAAACTCAGGCGCCGCTGTTCTAGCTGTTTTTGCCAAAGCTGGGCGTTTATTTGCATTTCTTGGATGCACCCTGAAACATATTTTTACGCCGCCCTTCTTTTATAAAAACACGCTGCAGCAGTTTCTCTCTATTGGGTATTACTCTCTCCCTGTTGTTGGCTTAACAACATTTTTCACAGGGATGGTGCTTGCACTTCAATCCTATACAGGCTTTACGCGCTTTAACGCTGAAAGCGCCATATCAGCGGTCGTCACGCTTTCCATTACACGTGAACTTGCACCCGTTCTTGCTGGTCTTATGGTGGCAGGGCGCGTTGGGGCATCTATTGCCGCGGAAATTGGAACAATGCGTGTCACAGAACAAATTGATGCGCTCTCAACACTCTCTGTTAGCCCTTACAAATATCTGGTCGCCCCACGCATTATTGCTGGAACGCTCATGCTTCCTATTTTGGTGCTTATTGGTGACATCATCGGGATTTTAGGCGGCTATGTCGTCTCCATCCATGTGCTTGGTTTTTCCCCTTCGAACTATCTCTCACAAAGCTGGGATATCTTACAATTCATGGATGTGTTTTCAGGGGTTGTGAAGGCGGCCTTCTTTGGCTTTATCGTCACACTTATGGGATGTTATCACGGCTATAATTCAGGACGTGGCGCACAAGGCGTTGGGATTGCAACAACAAACGCGGTTGTCTCCTCCTCCATTCTTATCCTTATTTTCAACTATTTGCTCACTCAGGTATTTTTCTCATGAGCAAAACCAGTACAAAAAAGACAGCCACAAAGCCCATGATTGAAATGGATCATGTTTCCAAAAGCTTTGGAACAAAAACCGTTCTTAAAGATATCAATCTGACGATAAATAAGGGCGAGTCGATGGTTATCATTGGAGGCTCTGGGTCAGGAAAATCCGTGACGCTTAAATGCATTCTGGGCCTCATGGAAAATGACAGCGGTGTCATTAAAGTTGATGGACGTGATATTGCAGAGATGGATTCTGATGAACGTCATGCACTTATGAATAAATTTGGCATGCTCTTTCAAGGCGGTGCCCTTTTTGACTCTCTTCCCGTTTGGGAAAATGTTGCCTTTGGTCTTATCCACGGACGCAAGATGGACCGCAGGCAAGCCCGTAAAATTGCTTTGGAAAAAATTGATGCCGTTGGCATGGGCGCATCTGTTGCCGATCTTTATCCGGCAGAACTCTCGGGGGGGATGCAAAAACGCATCAGTCTTGCGCGCGCCATTGCAACAAACCCAGAAATCATTTTCTTTGACGAACCGACAACGGGCCTTGACCCCATTATGGCAGACGTCATTAACGACCTTATTAAAAAATGCGTGACCGATTTGGGGGCAACAGCCCTCTCTATTACACATGACATGGCCTCGGCACGTAAAATTGCTGACAAGGTTGCCATGCTCTATCAAGGCGAAATTATCTGGACTGGACCAATTGAGAAACTTGATAATTCAGGTAACGAGTATGTTGATCAATTTATCAATGGACGCGCCAACGGCCCAATTGCTAAGCATACAGAGCATAAGAAATAACACACCAAATGTTTGAACTCTCGACCCTGCTTTGGCTTATTCCTATAGGGCTTCTTGCGGGCATGACTGGACCCATCACGGCTGCCTCAAGCCTGTTTACAATTCCCTGTCTTATCTTGCTTGGTTTTGACGTAAAGCACGCGCTCGCCATTCAAATATTTGCCTCTTTTATTGCCTGGCTTGTTGTGACGAAACACATGCTTAAGGCAAAACATATTCGCTGGGAATTTGTGCCCGCTTTTTTAATTCTAGCGGTTACTGGGTCGGCAGTAGGCACATTTCTAGCCGTACAAACGCCAAGTGACGCACTCAAAAATATCGTTGGCGTATTTATTATTTTTGCATCTACTTTACTGATTTTTGCGCGCAAAGTTGGAACAGAGGAAAAAGTTAAGTCTAAAAAATCCCACATCATAGGATTATTCTTAAACTTTGGGGCAACACTTTACGCGGGGTTTTTCGCTGGCGGCCCTGGCATTATACTACGCACGATTAATCTTGTTTTTTTTGGCTTCACAATTATTCAGTCTGCTGCAACAGGCGGTTTCATATGGGTCTTTATTGCAGGTGTAAGTACATTTATCTACGCCCTAAACGGATATCTTAATCTGGACAATATATTTTACGCCATCACACTTGCTACGAGTATGGCGGTAGGTTCCAATTTTGGCTCTAAAGCGATGCTTGTCATGCAACTAAGATTAGTGAAAAATTTCTTTGTTATCTTTGCAGTTCTTTCAGGTTTATGGATTATTTTTCAATCCTAGCTTAAAGCGCGACTCCCAAGCCAAGATCCCTATCGGATTCTGTTTCGTAGAGATTGCTGAAATCCGAATTCAGGCGAAAATCCCACCATTCATTGGGAAGCGGCACAAGTTCGCGGCCGCAATTATCACCTGCCCGCACCATGATGCCTTCAAGCGTTTTTCTGTTTTCTAAAATTTGTGGCACAAAATCCATATAGTCGCGGGCGGATTTATTTGGCGCACCTTCGGCGTTTAATTCATCAAAGACCGTTCCATAATCTATTTTTTTACCACTTGCCGTTTCCAATTCTAAATCAATCGCCATACCCCTGGGGTGACCACCCATGCCCGCAGGGGAGAGCATGCGCGGCGGGATAAGCCATTGTGGGTTTTGTTTTACAATATCAGTTTCCGCCATAAGGGCCTGCGCCTCAACGGGGCGATAGCCATCCTTCAACACAAATCTTAAATCCATTTTCTCGGCTTGATTAGCCGCATCCAAGACAATTTCAGCCAGCAACTTATGCAGCCATAATTTTGCATCTGTGCGATAAAGCTGTGTTTTAAAAATATTTTCAGGATGGTGTTCCTGCGCATAAACAAGATCAACACGCAAGGCGTGTGACACTTCATAATCATTCATACAAACAAAATCAGAAGGAAGTAGTTTTTTCATGATAAAGACTTTATGATGTGATTTGTTTTTACGTCCCAAACCTTTATATCACTCTTATATGCATTACGTTGGAAAATTTTTTCTTTGGCTTATCTCTCTCGGTCTCATCGGGATGGTTTTGGGCTTTATTGCCGTTGCAGGTGTTTTTGTTTACTACAGCAAGGATTTGCCAGATTATTCCAAGCTCAAGGATTATGAGCCACCTGTTGTGACACGTGTGCATACCGGAGACGGTAGACTGCTCGCCGAATTTGCACAGGAAAACCGCATTTTCGTGCCTGTTGAGGAAATTCCAGATCTTGTTAAAAATGCCTTCATTGCAGCAGAGGACAAAAATTTCTATACGCATAAAGGCGTTGACCCAATGGCCATTGTCCGCGCGCTTATTACAAATATTAAAAATAGAGGCAAAGACAGCCGTCCTGTAGGAGCATCAACCATCACGCAACAAGTGATTAAGAACTTTCTCTTATCCAATGAAGTGCGTTACGAGCGTAAAATTAAGGAAGCTCTCATTGCTTACCGCATTGAAAACAATTTAAGCAAAGACCGCATTTTAGAACTTTATCTCAATCAAATTTATCTAGGATATGGCTCTCATGGCGTGGCCTCAGCCGCGCTTAATTACTTCGATAAGTCTTTGGATGAGTTAACCGTATCTGAAGTTGCCTACCTTGCGGCCTTGCCAAAGGCGCCTAACAACTATCACCCTGTACGCAAATATGACGCAGCCATCGCACGGCGTAATTGGGTCATTGAGCGCATGTTAGATGAGAATTTTGTGACTAAAGGCGAAGCCGAACTAGCTGAAAAACAGCCCCTTGGCGTTGAAAAAATGGACGAGGAAGGTGTGGTTAATGCGCCCTATTTTGCCGAGGAGATCCGCCGCGAAATGGTTGATAAATTTGGCTCTAAAAGTATTTATGAAGACGGTCTTTCCATTCGCTCCACCCTTTCTCCGCCCTATCAAAAAATTGCCGCAGAGGCGTTGCGAAAGGGGCTGGAAGATTATGACCGTGCACGCGGGTGGCGCGGCCCCGTAAAGAAAGAAGGTAATATTAATAATGTGCAAGAGGAGTTACAGGAAATAGCTCTTCCCGAAGGTATGCTAGAGGATTGGTCATTGGCCATGGTCATGGATAGTAGCGGCACGATTGCTCTTTCTAATGGAAAAAACGGCACATTGACGCAAGCTGATATGAAATGGACAGCCTCTAACCCGCTAAAATCTGGCCAGATTATCATGGTCAAAAACGTCAAAGACGATACATATAGCGTTAAGCAAGTCCCACAAATTCAAGGCGGGATTGTAGCCATCGACCCACAAACGGGGCGGGTATTGGCCATGCAAGGGGGCTGGAAATATGGCAACAGCCAATATAACCGCGTAACGCAGGCAAAAAGACAACCTGGCTCTGCCTTTAAGCCCTTTGTTTATTTGACGGCACTTCAAGAAGGCTTAACCCCATCAACACTTGTTGAGGATGCACCTTTTAGATATGTGGACACAGCTGGTAATGTCTGGGAGCCCAAAAACTACTCTAATCAGTTTTATGGACCAACACCCATTCGCGTTGGCGTTGAAAAATCCAGAAACCTGATGACTGTGCGTTTAGCAGAATATATTGGAATGGATAAAGTCGCAGACACAGCCGAGGCCTTTGGTATTTATGATAATTTAGAGCCCCATCTTGCCAATGCACTTGGTGCTGGGGAAACCACACTTCTACGCTTAACAAATGCATATGGCATGTTGGTGAATGGCGGTAAAAAGCTCACGCCTGTTTTCATCGACCGTATACAAAACAGATATGGCGAAACCGTATACAAATTTGATAATCGCAAATGTATGAATTGCGGCGATAAAATCCGCTGGCAGGATCAGGGTGTGCCCAATATACCCGACGTCAGAGAACAGGTCGGCAACCCGCAAAACATCTATCAAATTGTGTCTATTATGGAGGGCGTCGTCGAACGCGGCACAGGACGACGCCTAAAAGAGCTTAATCGACCCCTAGCAGGTAAAACAGGGACAACAAACGAATCTAAAGATACGTGGTTCATTGGTTTCTCGCCTGATTTGGTTGTGGGTGTCTATGTCGGGATGGACACGCCTAAACCTCTGGGCAAATCCGCAACAGGCTCTTCACTTGCACTGCCTATATTCAAAGATTTTATGGCCGAAGCCTTAAAAGATAAACCAGCTACACCCTTCCGTATTCCAGAAAATATCAACCTTATTCGTGTAGACCCGAAGACAGGATTACGCGTTTCACCCTTGGATGAAAATGCGATTTGGGAGGCTTTTGTGGAGGGCACAGATCCAGATGACCGCACCATCATAACAGATAAAAATGCGGCACAAACAAGCCCTCCTTTTATGTACGAGGATGAATTGCAGGTTAACCCAGATAATCCGTTTCAAGAAGCGCCCATTTATAACCCACAAGCCCCACAGAATGATACTTATACGCCGTCTTCTGGAACGGGCGGATTATATTAAGATGCTCTCTTAAGACGCTTTGAGGCGATAGCCATTTTCTATTGTTTCAATAGCCTGGCCCAAGCCTAGCGTTTCAAGCTTTTTACGCATACGGTAAACATGCGTTTCCAGTGTGTGAGTTTCCACACCTTCTGAATATTCCCACACATCGCGGAGTAAATTGTTACGCGTCTCGCCTGCCTGCTCTTTATGATAGAGCGCGCCGATAAAACGACACTCCTTTTCCGTCAAAATTATAGTATCGCCATCTTTATTGGCACAGCGTCCTGTTTTCGGGGTCAACACACCACCCTCAAAAAGAATAATTTTTTCGGGTAAATTCTTGAAATAAGTCGACTGATTGGTCAACGCCTCTAATGAATCGACAATTTTTCCTATGCGCACAGGCGTTTTTAGGAAAAGATCCGGCTTTAGACTTTTAGGCTCGCGGTCGCCAACAAGACAAATAAGCGCGTTTGTCCCTCGTTTTGCCGCCTCAAATGACACACTTGTATCAATCAAAAGGATATTACACTCAGTTTCAAGCGCGCCTTCGCTTGAAACATGCAGGTTTATCCCTTTATTTTCAAAGAGATCCTTATTTTCAATAAGGCTCTCAACAAAACTTTTATGTTCGCTCTGAATTGCTATGTTTTTTGTCATACACGTAAGAGTAAGCCTTAAAACCACAGATTTCCACGTCTATTTAGCAAAGTGGCACGCCTTTTGCATATTTATTCTCTGATAAAAATAAAAATAGAGCAAAAAGATCATGCAGGGAATTGGACAAGCAAACGGAAATAAGCATGTTTTGGGACTAACCCCCCAAAAACAAAAGGTTTTTTATCAGAAAGCCTCGGCCAATAGCCGCATGGGGGGGTCTGTTCCTGTCTGGGAAGTACCGCGCTCTGCAGAGGATGCCGTTGCTAAAAATATGCAAAGCGCCCTAAATCGCCCTGAAAAAACCTCTTCTTTTGTGCCTGGACAGGCTTATGCTCCGGGTGCACCCACGGAAAGCAATTCAGATGAGTTCACGTTCGGTGATGTTTTGGATATTGTGAATCCTTTGCAACATATTCCTCTTGTTAATATCGCCTACCGTGAAATCACAGGTGACCAGATTAAACCTGCGGCCAATATTATTGGCGGTGGTCTTTATGGTGGATTTATTGGTGCGGGTGTTGCGATTGCCGATACAATTATCGCAGAAGAAACGGGCAATACAGTTGGTGGTCATGCGATGGCCGCCTTTCGCGGGGAGCGTGCAAGTCACAATCAAGATTTAGGGGCAACCATTGCACACGCTGATTTAAGGTCAAGCCATACCCCGCGCTACAACGACTAACTCTACTCTCTTTGTCCAAATATGGCAGATCCAATCCGTACAAAACGCGGTGCAAGCGGCACGGCTTTCTCATAATCGTTGCTCATACCCATAGAAACGTTCTTCAATCCATGCTTATCAGCGAGCGTTTTCAAAAATGAAAAATAAAGCCCCGCAGGTTCGCCCTGAGGAGGAATACACATCAACCCTTCAATACTCAAAGAATGCGCATGGCAGGTTTCAAGCAACGCTTCCAAATCCTGTGGCAAAACACCTGATTTTTGCGGCTCTTCACCAACATTGACTTGAATGAAACAGGTCACATTGCGGCCTTCCTTCTTTATTTCTTCAGACACGGATTTTACAATTTTAGGGCGATCAATTGTTTCAATCACATCAAAAAGCGCAACGGCTTCGCTTGCCTTATTGGACTGTAGCGGGCCAATCAAATGCAAGCACGTTTCAGGAAAATCCTTTTTAAGGCCATCCTTCTCATTCCATTTTTGGTAAGCATCTTGCACGCGGTTTTCGCCAAAATGGCGATGGCCCGCCTCAAGAGCCTGTTTTATTTTCTCAAGTGATTGCTGTTTTGAAACGGCGACGATTTCCAAATTTTCATTATTAACATCCCAGCGCTTTGATAAACGCCTGATTGTCTTTTTGAGTGTTTCTAAATTTTCACTTATTTCATTCATGCAAGTGTCCCGCGACAGAGTGTGATTTTTGTATCTCCATAAATCTTTTCAACCGACCATTCCAAGTCCGCAAAAGAAATATCGCTACGCCAATCTTTTTCGGATTCCAAAACGAATGTTGTGATCGGCGCAAACCATCCGCCTTCGGAGAGACTTTTCAAACATGGGCTTATCATGTTTTTGCGATAGGGTGGATCACAAAAAACCAGCGACGCCTGAAAACTTTTGACATCATTAGCCTTTAGTTGCGTGCTATCGGCTTTTAAAAAATCACTTTGAGATTCAACCCCTAGCGTGCGCACGTTGTCCTTGGCAAGTTGAAGTGACTTTCCACTTTTATCGACAAAAAGCGAAAAAGTAGCTCCGCGCGAAAGCGCTTCAAGTCCCAGCGCTCCTGTACCGCAAAAACTATCTATAATAACATCGTCTGCAACACCACCACGAGAGTCGAGCATGTTGAAAATGGCCTGCCTGATTTTATCAGAAGTCGGCCTGACATCCTGACCAGTTGGTGCTTTTATTGACCGCCCACGATGTGTTCCACCAGTAATGCGCATTTACTTGAAATATCCTGGAATTTGTTGACGCAAGACCTCGCCATAGACTTCTTTCACATTACCACGCGCGAGCGTTCCCAACTGAAACGGGCCATAAGATTGGCGAACAAGGCGGTTCACATCCAGATTGAGCGCGGCCATGACCCGTCTGATTTCACGGTTTTTGCCCTCTTTCAACGAGACTGACAGCCAACTATTCTGCCCTTTGCGACTTTCAATATTGACCTTGATAGACCCGTAATGAATACCCTCAACTGTGATGCCCTTTTCAAGGTCTTTGAGCGCTTGTTCATCCAAATTCCCAAAAACACGTACACGATAACGGCGCGTCCAACCTGTTGCTGGCAATTCCAGATAGCGTGATAATTCTCCATCCGTGGTCAACAACAATAACCCTTCTGAATTCAAGTCCAGTCGCCCAACACTAATGAGGCGCGGCAAGTTTTTAGGTAAATTATCAAAGACTGTTGGGCGGCCGTGCTCATCCTTGTGTGTTGTCAAAAGACCAACAGGTTTATGATAAAGAAACAATCGGGTTGGCACCTTCTGCCCGATAATTTTTCCGTCAACTTTAATTGTATCGTTGTCGCTCACACGTTCTGCTGGATTGGTCAGCACCGTTCCGTTTAAAACAACACGCCCATCAGTAATCCATTGTTCGGCATCACGGCGCGAACACAGGCCCGCATGAGCCATTACCTTTGCAATTTTTTCACCGTTGGGATTTTGGGTCTCGTTTTTCATGTGTTTATCATCTAACATCTTTTTCTATGAATGACGACAATAGCTATATGCGCCTCGCAATGGAAGAGGCTAAAATTGCGCAAGGCAAAGATGAGGTTCCTATTGGCGCAGTCCTTATCGATAATGAGAGTGGTGAGGTTCTTTCCAAAGCACATAATCTCACACGCACGCGTCATGACCCATCAGCCCACGCAGAGTCCTTAGCCATTCGTGAGGCATGTACTTTACGAGAAAGTCAGCGTATTCCGAACACAACGCTTTATGTCACGATTGAGCCATGCCCCATGTGTGCTGCGCTTATTTCATATGCGCGAATTGATAGGGTTGTTTTTGGAGCAACTGATCCCAAAAGCGGTGGCATTACAGCCGCACCAAAACTCTATGAGAAAGATCAAATCCATCATAAGCCAAATGTCATATCAGGCGTTATGGAAGAGGATTGTCGCGCATTAATACAGCGTTTTTTTCAAAGTAAGAGAAAATAAATACGCGCTCAATTCACGCGATATTTTTGCAGATATCAGTACGATAAAAACCAGCATCCCATTCAATGTTTTTAAGAGCAGTATAAGCACGCGTGCGCGCCTCAGCGGGTGAATCGGCCATGGCCGTCACACCCAAAACGCGTCCCCCATGCGCCTCCCAAGTGCCGACCTCGCTACGTTTGGTACCAGCATGAAACACCTTGAACCCATCTTCTTCGGGAAGTTGTTCAAGATTCAAAATGGGTGTGCCCTTTTGGTAAGCACCTGGATAGCCTTGTGCGGCATACACGATATTGAGTGCTGTTTTATCATGCCAACGCACCTTACCCGACCATTCAGAGAGTTGCGAAGTTGCCGCCGCATAAAGCAGGTCAACAATGTCAGAACGCAAACGCATCATAAGTGCCTGACATTCTGGGTCGCCAAAACGTGCGTTATATTCAATTAAGTAAGGCTTCTTTCCCTCATCTGTATCTACAAGCATCAGCCCCGCATAAAGCACGCCACAATAAGAGATACCACGCGCCTGTAGCCCCTTAAGTGTTGGCGCAACGATTGTATCCAGCGTCACTTGCTCAAGCTCTTTATTCCACACTCCTTGACGTGCAGGTGAAAACGCACCCATACCCCCTGTATTAGGGCCTTCATCATTATCAAAGGCACGCTTATGGTCTTGCGCGGAATTGAAAGAAATGACTGTTTGGCCATCTGTAATTGCAAAGAAGCTGACCTCTTCGCCCTCCAGAAATTCTTCAACAACAATAGACGTTCCAGCCGCGCCAAAGCTTTCACCTGTCAGCATCTCCGTTGCCGCATCCGTTGCCTCGGATAAATTTTGCGCAATGATAACCCCCTTGCCAGCAGCCAAACCATCGGCCTTGATCACGAGAGGGAAATTTTGCTCTTCAATATAGGGAAGCGCCTCATTCAAATTTGTGAAACGCGCATAACGTGCCGTTGGAATATCAAATTCAGCACACAAATCTTTCATAAAACCCTTCGAGCCTTCAATCTGTGCACCATCCTTCTCGGGTCCCAAAACAGGGATATTTTTGTCGCGTAGACGATTGGCAAGCCCAAGCACAAGCGGGGTCTCTGGTCCAATAACAACTAATTCAATTTTGTTGTCCTCGGCAAAGGAGACGAGCGCATCAATATCCTCAACACTTATTGCAACGCATTGGGTATTGGGCTCTTGTGCGATGGCATCACTTCCAGGAGCAACATAAAGCGTGTCACATTTTTCTGATTGGGCAATTTTCCATGCCAAGGCGTGCTCTCGTCCGCCAGATCCGATAAGTAATATATTCATGGTGTCTCGTTATAGGGGCTTTCTTCTAGGGAAACAAGATGAGCATTACCGCCTGAGGCCGTTGTATTGATTGTCACTGTTTTTTCAGTAGCAAAGGCGTGAAGATAATGTGGGCCACCTGCCTTGGGTCCTGTGCCTGAGAGGCCACGTCCACCGAAAGGTTGGGACTGAACAATCGCACCGATTGTTGTGCGGTTCACATACACATTACCAACCTTCAATTTATCAGAGAGCATTTCAATACGGTCGCTGATACGACTTTGGATACCAAATGTCAGGCCATAACCCTTCCCGTTAATTGTCTCTATCACCTGATCCAAATCTTTTAATTTGTAGCGATAAACATGAAGCACAGGGCCGAAAATTTCCTGTGTAATATCATCCAAAGATTTAATCTCAAAGGCCACAGGCGCAAAGCTATTGTCTTGCGGATTACTGATATTGGCCTCTGCAATTTTAGTAGCCGTTCCCTCAAGCCTTGATTTGGCCTCGTGCAGGTTATGAAGTGCCTCTTGGTCAATGATAGGACCAACATCAGTGCGCAGTTCAAACGGATCACCCACATGAAGCTCTGCAATGGCGCCTATGAGCATTTCGATTGTTTTGTCTGCGATTTCATCCTGAACACATAAAAGGCGAAGCGCGGAACAGCGTTGCCCCGCTGAGCCAAAAGCACTTTGCAATGCATCATCAACAACCTGTTCAATCAAGGCCGAGGAGTCCACAATCATGGCATTAAGGCCACCTGTTTCTGCAATCAGAGGGACGATAGGGCCTTCTTTATCTGCCAATGCGCGTTGAATAAGTTTTGCCACCTCTGATGAGCCTGTAAAAACAACGCCCGCTGTATCCGAGTGTGCCACACATTGTGCGCCTGTTTTTCCGTCACCTATCAGTAAGTGAAGTGCGTCTTTGGGCACGCCAGCCTCATAAAAAATCTTAACAGCGCGCGCAGCAATAGCAGGCGTTTGTTCAGCTGGCTTTGCAATCACAGTATTTCCCGCCATAAGCGCCGCCATAACTTGTCCTGTAAAAATGGCGAGGGGGAAATTCCATGGAGAAATACATACAAAAGTGCCGCGCGGTTCCAGCGTAAGGCGGTTTTCTTCACCTGTGATACTTGGCATCACCTGTCCTGATGAATTAAAATCAATGCGTCCACGTAAGGCATAATAACGGCAAAAATCAATGGCCTCGCGTACCTCATCAATCGAGTCAGGCAGCGTTTTACCTGCCTCTTTCACACATAAGCCGCACAGCACATCCCGGTCACGTTCAAGCAAGTCTGCTGCTTTTTCCAAAATTCTGGCGCGTTCCTCAGCTGTTTTTTTCGACCATGTCTTATATGCTTGCCCAGCAGCAGCAAAGGCTTTCTCGACATATGGTTGCTCAAAGGTCGTTGGCACGACGGTCTTTTCAATTTCTGTCTGAAACAGTGCCACATTATCACCATCAGCAAAATCCAGACCGCGCGAATTTTCCCTGTCGTAAAAGATATTTGCTGGCAATGGAATTTTGGGGTGACGTTTGGTTGGGTGTAAGGCCACGCCTTCAATAACATCTTGTGCCAAATCAACGGGCGCATAATTTTCATCAAATATGCGGTGGACAAAGGATGAATTAGCCCCATTTTCCAACAAGCGTCGTACCAGATACGGCAATAAATCCTGATGGGGACCTACAGGCGCATAAATTGTACACGGAATATCATATGAGGCTTTGACAGCCGCATAGAGATTTTCACCCATACCGTGTAAGCGTTGCAATTCCAGATTATGTGTCTCATTTTTAGCAAGCTCGATAATTGCGGCAATCGTATGGGCGTTATGCGTCCCGAATAAACATGTCAGCACATCACGGTTTTGAAGCATTTTATGTGCGCAGGCAAGAAAGGATGCATCCGTATTAGCCTTACGTGTATAAACAGGATAATCAGCAAATCCATGTGCCTGTGCATGTTTAATCTCACTATCCCAATAAGCGCCCTTAACAAGTCTGATATGTAATTTTAAATTTTTCTCACGCGCAAAGACACTTACATGGTCAACAACATGCAAGGCACGTTTTTGATAGGCCTGAACAGCCAGGCCCATCCCTGACCATCCCTGAAGGGAAGGATGAACCGCAGCCGCCTTAAAAATATCAAGTGAAATTTCAAGGCGATCAGCCTCTTCAGCATCAACGGTCAACCTTAAATCATGCGCCTTAGCAATTTGGCAAAGTGTTACAAGTTTATCTGTAAGAACAGGCACACAAATATCCCTATGCGCAAACTCATAGCGTGGATGAAGCGCAGAGAGTTTAACAGAAATACCCGTTTTAGGGGCAACATCCATGCCACCTAGCGCCTCTAATGCGTCAACATATGCCTGATAATAACGCTCGGCGTCTTTTACAGTGCGGGCGCCCTCACCCAACATGTCAAAGGAGAGCGCGTAACCTTCTTTTTCAAAAGTACGGCCATTTTTAACCGCTTCTTTAATAGTCTGTCCGACAACAAATTGCTTGCCCATAATTTTCATGGCTTGGGCAACAGCAACGCGCACAACAGGTTCGCCTAGTTTTTTAAAAATACTATTGAGTGTTTTCTTTGTAATATTAAGGCCCAAAGCTGTTGCCTTGAGCATCCAATCATCTGTTTGGATACGTGGCCAAGCCGCGTCATCAAGCTTATCCTTAATAAGGTCATTGGCGTTTTCCGCATCTGGAATACGCAAAAGCGCCTCTGCCAATGTCATCAATGCGCGCCCCTCATCAGTTGTAAGGCCATATTCACGTAAAAATGTTTCGATCTCACCAGCGCGCCTACGCTTATTACGTGCAGATTGAATAAGTTCAGCTCCGCGTTGCGTTGTTTCCTGCGCCTGTACGTCAGTCCAGTTAAGTTGGTTCAAAACCAGGTTAACAGCGTCTGCTTCATCTTGATGTTTGTATTGGGCAAAAGAATATGACATGACTATGAACATAACATTTTTAACGCAACTTGCCACAAGCAAACGCGAAAGAATTTTGACATCATGACAGACGATTTATTTTCCATTGCAGATAAGGAAGAGAAGGCACCACAAAAAACAAATGCGCCTGAAATGAGCGTGTCCGAATTAGCCTTTTCACTTAAACGAACTTTGGAAGATACATATGGACGTGTTCGGATTCGTGGTGAGCTTTCGCGCGTTAAAATCCATACCTCTGGTCACATGTATTCCGATCTGAAGGATGATAATGCCGTCATCAATATTGTCTGTTGGCGTGGACAGTTGGCAAAATTATCTATCAAGCCCGAGGAGGGCCTTGAGGTCATTTGCACAGGGAAAGTCAGCAGTTTTCCTGCACGTTCAAATTACCAACTTATTGTTGAGAGTATGGAGCTTGCTGGCGAAGGCGCGCTACTCAAATTACTTGAAGAACGCAAAAAGAAACTTGCTGCAGAAGGTCTTTTTGATAGCGACAAAAAGAGGCCCCTTCCTTTTCTGCCACAAACAATTGGTGTCGTAACGTCGGAAACAGGCGCTGTTTTTCATGATATTCTACACCGCATTCGCGAACGTTTCCCCATGCGTGTTATTCTCTGGCCCGTTCCCGTTCAGGGCAAGGGCGCAAACGAGCAAATTGCAAAGGCTATTCACGGATTTAACGCGATGCCAGATGGAACGCGCCCAGATGTTCTGATTGTTGGACGTGGCGGAGGCTCTTTAGAGGATTTAATGGCCTTTAATGAGGAGGATGTTGTGCGTGCTGTGGCTCAATCACGTATTCCTGTTATCTCCTCAGTAGGGCACGAGACGGACACAACCCTAATTGACTATGTCGCCGACAGACGTGCCCCCACACCGACGGGTGCGGCTGAAATGGCTGTACCAGAACGGATGGGACTTCTTCAAACAACACAGGATTTGGAGCAAAGATTACTGACTGCCCTGCGCCGCACCCTCGCCGATTTAAAAAATCGTTTTAATGCTAATATTGCGAAATTAGGCTCGCCACAATCTTTGCTTGATGCACAGGGGCAAAAGCTTGATTATCTGGCTGATAAGACAAACAATGCGCTATCGGCTCTCATACAAAAAAGACGTATTCAGCTTGTCGAAAGTGCTGGGAAATTGATGCACCCTAGAGAGCGGCTGGCCTATGGTGTTCAAAATGTTAAAGCCCTCAATGACAGACTTATTCGCCTTTCAGGTCAGCTCACCGAAAAAGAGGAAAATAGGCTTCAAAATGCGGGACGGCTTTTGGAAACACTCTCCTTCAAATCAACCTTAAAACGTGGCTTTATCGTTATGCGCGATGCCTCGGGTACGCCTGTCACAGAGGCAGATTCAGTGGTCTCGGACACCCCCTATACCCTTGAATTTAAAGACGAAAAGCGTATTTTGGTTCAAAAGGACGGTTAAAAAGCTGTTTTTAAAGAAAAATAGTGTATAATGAGGGGGTTATGCGCAAAGTTTTGAAAGAATTCTTGATGGATTTGAACGTCCCATACGAAATGGGTCCGTATCAAACACAGCCTTGGTCCTATATGGATATCGAGAAGGGCCAAACTTGTTCAGCCGAAGTACGCATGGGGCCCGATGGTGAAGAGCTCGAGGCCGAAATTCAAATGATGTATGACACCCCGCCCGTTGGAAAGCCGCCTGTTGAGCAATTGATCTGGATTATCGCCACCAAACACGTTGACGGGCGATGGGACGTTTCCAATCTGCGTATTTATAACCAGAGTAAAAACGGCGAAATTTATGATTGGGAAGGCAAATCCTGCAAACTTTTCAGCATGTGTGTGAAAGACCTTATTGCTGAAAAAATTCCTGATTTTGACGAATTAATGAAAGAACACTTCAAAGAAGATGAACGCTTTGGCGGACGTCGTGGAAGCGGGACAAGCAAGTCACCAAAAATCAGACCAGCGGCGCTCCTCGATATGAAGCAAGGCGGAAGTTTCTAATTTAAATGCGCCTAGCGCTGTGCCAGATAGCACCCACAAATTTTAATTTCTTCTGTGTAAGTTTCGAGTTCGGAAAAGGCTGTCTGCACACTTAAATCAAGCAAATTGCCGCGAATTTCTGCAAAGAAAAAGGCCGCATTGAAATCAGGGTCGACATAGCTTTCCAGTTTTGTGAATTGCACGCCATTGACAGCAAAACACCCCAACGCCTTATAAAGCGCCGCTGGCACGTCGCGCACGCGAAAGAAAAAAGCCGTTTTACACGCTTCGGATTTCGCATCAACGTCCTGCGCCTCTTTTGATAAAAGGATAAAGCGTGTCGTGTTATGTGACTCATCTTGAATATCATCTTTCAAAATCTCTAGCCCATAAATCTCGGCGGTACGTGAGGACGCAATGGCAGCAATGGCTTTATCACCCTTTTCGGCAACTTCTTGCGCAGCACCTGCCGTGTCGGCGCGCACGATTTTCTTCCAGTTGTAGCGCTCGATGAATTTACGGCATTGGGGAAGCGCATGCACGTGGGAATAAACCTGCTCGATATCCTCAAGGCTTGCGCCTTTTACCCCAAGCAGACAGTGCCTGATTTTCAAATAATGTTCGCCAATGATGCTCAATGCACTCTGTGGAAGTAGGCGATGCACATCCGCAACACGCCCCGCCAAAGTGTTATCAACGGGGATCATAGCGTGGGTTGCTTTGCCATTTTCTGCAGCCAAGAAGGCTTCCTCGAACGAATGACAGGCCAGTGTTTTTGCACTAGGGCACATTTCCTGACAGGCCAGATCAGAATAAGCCCCAGGCGCTCCTTGAAAAGAAATTATCATTTCGCTGTGTTCTTCGACCTTGTCCATGGATAGGGAAACCTTTTTTCAAAATTATATATAGCCTGTTATCGACAAGCCCCGTATATTTCGATATCTTGACATCGACCTGAAAAACTTATTTAAAACAGGGCGACCTCATGTCGTTTTATTTGTAATAAAGGATTGTAACGCGCAATGAAAGATCTCGAGTTTAATAAAATTTTTGCTGCCATTCTGCTTGCGGGGATTATCGCAATGTTCTCTGGCTTTATTTCCGAGCTGTTTATCCCAGACCATGATTTGGAAAAAGACGCTGTTGCGATTGAAGGTATTGAGAGTGCCGGTGGCGCTTCAGCAAAAGAAGTTTTGGCTGAACCCATTCTGGCTATGATTGCCGAGGCCGAAATTGCACGTGGTCAAAAAATTTCAAAAGCGTGTGCTGCCTGTCACAGCTTTGACAA
This sequence comes from Micavibrio sp. UBA2137, assembly GCA_002328415.1. GTDB lineage: Bacteria > Pseudomonadota > Alphaproteobacteria > Micavibrionales > Micavibrionaceae > UBA2137. Next base: position 1,125,999 of record DCXL01000004.1, read on the forward strand.
AGGCGGAGCAAATGGTGTTGGACCTAATTTGTGGGATATCGTTGGAAAAGCAAAACAGGGACAATCCGGATATAATTACTCAGGGGCACTTATTGCGCACGGGAACCCCAAGTGGGAGTATATTGACCTGAACGAATATCTCTATAAACCGAAAAAATATGCGCCTGGCACAAATATGAACTTTATCGGTTTGAAAAAACCAGAAGACCGTGCCGCGATTGTCGCTTACCTTAGATCACTTTCCGATTCACCTGTTCCTCTGCCTACGGATGCACAAATTGCAGCTGAAGAAGCAAAGCTTGCGCCACCAGAAACTGAAGGTGAAGGTGAAGAAAACTCTGAAGAAACATCGAACTCAGACACAACTGATACAGAAACCTCAGAATAATTATGACTGTCCAATTTTTACTTCCCAAATGGTTTGATTTGCATGTGCATCTCCGCCAGGGAAGTAATATGGTACATTACGTTCAAGCACAAATTGAGATGGCCTGTGCTGGTGTTCTCGCCATGCCAAATACGCTCCCGCCAACTGCCAAGATTTTGCAACAAGATGATTTGCCTTATTGGAGCTTGGAAGAATATCGCCAGATGCTTTTAGACGCAGGTGCGGATGCCTTTGAACAATTAATTGTGCCCCTTTATTTAACAAAGGACACAACACCAAACATGATTGAACAGGGCGCGCAATCGGGTTTATTGCAGGCTTGTAAATACTACCCGCCGCACGGGACCACCAACTCTGATCATGGGCGACCTTTGGCAAACTTCATGGAAAATGGTGTATTTCAAGCAATGGAGGAATATGGGATTGTTTTATGTATTCACGGCGAAAAGCATGGCCTAAAAGGTCCGGATTATTTTGACTCCGAGATCAATGCCGAACGGAGTTTCTACGAAGAAGATATGGTCAAGCTGGCTGTGCGTTTTCCAAAGCTTAAAATTGTTGCTGAGCACATGACAACGAAAGAGGCTGTCGCCTTTGTCAAAAAGGGTGGCAACAATATAGCGGGCAGCATCACGCCCCAACATTTGTTGTATACGGTGGGTAATCTTGTGCAGGGCTTGCGCTATCATCTTTATTGCCTGCCCCTTGTTAAATTTAATGCCGATTTGGAAGCACTAAGACAGGCCGTCACTGACCCCAAAAATACAAAATTCTTTGCAGGCACAGACAGTGCGCCCCATACCAAAAAGGCAACTGAGTGCGGGTGTGCCGCTGGGTGTTTCACAGGTGGCGTTGCGCCCCAACTTTATGCTGAGGCCTTTGAGGAGGACGGATGTGATTTAGGCGCACCCGAAAATCAAGAAATCTTCAAACGTTTTTTATGCACCAATGGGCCAAATTTTTACGGATTTAAGCCATCTGAAAAAACGTTCATGCTGTCAAAAACACCAGACGTTGCCAAACCTCTCAAAATGGATAATGGCGAGACCGTAACGCCTTTACCCGTGGGACTAGAGCGCCCAGAATTGGCGTGGAGTATCACGGACATTCAATCATGACACAGGATCAGATTTACCTGATTTTTATATCCTGTATTGCGGCACTTATTTTCGGCGGAGTAGCCTATCTCTTCTTTCGCCAGAAATATCCTTATTTTGCAAAAGACACACTTTTGACTAAATCGGAACTTCATTTTTATGAAAGCCTGAAACAAGTCACTCCTAGCAATGTTGGTATTGCCTTCAAAGTACGGCTTGCTGACCTTATATCATGTGACGATAAAAACTGGGGGCGAGGGTATGGGCGTCACATTTCCGCCAAGCATATCGACTTCACACTTTATGATATTCACACAACGCAAATTCTTGCCTGTATTGAGCTGGACGACAGAAGTCACGATCGACCCGACCGAAAAAGGCGGGATAAATTCATTAATAACGCCTTTCTTGCAACCGAGTTGGCGTTAATCAGGGTGCATACGCAGAAGCACTATAACCTTGCAGCCCTCAAAAAAGATTTGTTCACGGTTTTATAAATCGCTAATGTCCTCTTTTCGAACCTAAAAGGAAGCGCTCATGATTGGCTTTAACAGAGATGAAAAAGGTACGCTTTTTTGCGATGATGTTGATTTGAATGACATCGCTAAAGAATATGGCACACCCACTTACGTTTATTCTGCCTCACATATTGCGGGGCAATATAAAAAACTAGAAGGTGCACTTTCTAAAGAAATGGGTGATAAGGCACTTCCGCTTCTATGCTATGCCTGTAAGGCCAATTCGCATCTGGCTGTTCTCAAGCTTTTGAAAAATCTGGGCGCTGGACTTGAAGTTGTCTCTGGAGGAGAGTTAGAACGTGGCCTTAAGGCTGGGTTTACCCCTGAAAAAATTGTGATGACAGGGGTTGGTAAACAAGCACACGAGATTGCGCGCGCCATTGAGGTCGGTATCGGCTCTCTCAATATAGAATCCATAGAAGAAATTAGACATGTCGGGATAATCTCACAAGATTTGCAAAAACCCGTGAATATTTTATTCCGTGTAAATCCTGACGTCTCTGGCGGTGGTCATGAAAAAATTTCAACGGGGCGCAAACGTGATAAATTTGGTATTTCAATTGACCGCATTCGCGAGGCATATAAACAAGCGCAACATTATAACACGCTCAATATTAAAGGCCTGTCCATGCATGTGGGCTCACAAATTTTTGAAGTAGGTGCCTTTGAAAAAGCCTTCAAAAAAATTGCAGAGCTGGTGACTGAGCTGCGAAGTGAAGGACTACCTGTTACAACACTTGATATTGGGGGTGGCTTTCCCATTGCCTATGAAGAGGATGATGGCGCACTTGATTTGGACAGCTATGCGCGCTGGGTGCATGAGATCATTAGCCCCCTTGGCGTTGATATTGTTATGGAGCCTGGTCGCTTTTTTGTTGGAAATGGCGGCATTCTTTTAACGAAGACAATCATGGTGAAGAAAACGCCTGAAGTTGACTTTTTGGTTGTAGACGCGGCCATGAATGATTTAATTCGCCCCACACTTTACGAGGCCTATCACGAAATTGCTCCTATTCAACAGGATAAAGAGAAACAAGCAACTCCACATCATATCGTTGGCCCGGTTTGTGAAACAGGTGACACCTTTGCCAAGGACCGCAATATTCAACCCTGTGCTGAAGGTGAGCTTGTTGCCATCATGTCGGCAGGGGCTTATGGCTTTGTCATGGCCTCTAATTACAATACACGCGGTCTCCCTGCTCAAGTTATGGTTCAAGGTGAAGAGCACTCACTTATTAAGAAGAGACAATCATTCGAAGACCTTATTGAAGGGGAAGACATTCCATCGTGGGTTTAGCCCATGCTTTTTAAAAGGTGATATGCTATTTTAAAAAAAGTGAATTATAGACTGTTCAGAACTGGGTTTTTATGTGATTCTGTGTGTTCATTTTTTATGACTAGAACAATATGAAAAAAATTAGTCTAAAAACATTATTTGAGCACCTTAAAGCATCCGTTCCAAAACGGGCGCCGTCGTCACTTGGGTCAAATAGCTCTGGCACACAGGCCACAATTAAAAAATCACGTAAAAAATTTAATTTTTCTGCCGCGCAACGAACACCTCCTATTTGGAAAAGTAAAATCAGTTGGCGCATTGCAATTACTGTTTTCTCGACAATTGCGATTTTACAGGCCGCTGTTCTTGTCATTACAGCGCTCAACATTGAAAAAACACGCTATAACGAACTGCATGAATCAACGCGTGCGACAATCATGTCCGCCCTTGATACACAAGCAACAGATGGCGCTGTGCCAATCTCGGAAGTCTCGGCAAAAAATATCGTTGATAATACGCTGGTTCAGGGGATTGCGATTTATAACAACAATCTGCAGCGCCTTAAGGCTTATGGGGAGTCCACAATTCTGACCCCTACGCCAAACGCATCTTACGCGCAGAGGCACAAGGCCGCATCAGGAAAGTTTTTCGAGGCAATTTATACACCAGCACAATTGAATAATCTTCCCTATTTTGTTGTTGTTCGCACAAATTCAGAATTTATTGAAAAAGGCGTTGTACGCCACATTATGCAAAATATAGTTGCCCTTCTCATGGTATCAGCCTTTGTAACGGTTGTTTTGATGCTTGCTCTTGGTGTGTGGCTTATCGAGCCTTTGCTTTACCTCAATACAGGCCTACACCGCGCCCTTGCCAACCCCGAAACACCGCCGCCACTATCATCACCTTTTCTGGCTCGAAAAGATGAAATCGGAAGTGTAATGTCCATGGCACAACGCCTTATTAAGCAAAACGCGAAAAATATTCGCGAGGTCAAGGGGCGTGCCGAAGATCAAATTCACAAAATGGCCTATTTTGATTCCCTTACAGGTCTTCCAAATCGTGTTAATTTTCTGGAAAAATTGACGCAATTTACGCAGCGCACAGAGCTCAGCCCCTACAAACAAAATATCCGTTATGCTGTCATCTCGCTAGATTTGGATCATTTTAAAGATATCAATGATTCCATGGGACACTCCGTTGGTGATGCCATTCTAAAAGCTGTGGGCCAGCGCTTGCGCTCAACTCTTCCTGAAACAGCCGTTGTTGCGCGAAGCGGTGAGGATGAATTTTCTGTGGCGATGCCTTTGGTTGGCAATATGAAAACCGCCCGCCAAGTTGGTGAAAAGGTGCAGTCTGTTATTCGTTCTATGCCTATTACTGTTTTCAATGAAAATTTTCAGGTCAGGTCATCCCTAGGTGTATCAACCTTTCCTGATGATTCTCAAGAGCCGTCACAAGTTCTGAAAAACGCCGATGTGGCTCTTAACCGCGCCAAGGAAGAAGGCCGCGACAATCTACAGGAATATTCCAAAGATTACGAACGCGTTGTGCAGGCGCGTTTCCAGATGTTGCGCGATCTGAGAAACGCACTGGATAACGAAGAGCTTCTTTTGCATTTTCAACCCCAATTTGATTTGAAAACAGGGCGTATTATTGGCGCTGAAGCATTATTACGTTGGTTTACAGACGATGGGCAATTCATATCACCCGCTGAATTTATTCCCGTTGCCGAACAATCAGGTCTTATTGTTCCCATAGGCGATTGGGTCATGCGAGAGAGCTTCCGCTTAGCCAAGCAATGCCTTGATATGGGGCACGAAAATATTCGCATTGCGATTAATGTCTCTGGAGCACAATTCCACCAAAGCGATATTGTGGCTTACACCAGCAAGCTTCTCACTGAAACACAACTTCCACCCCATCATATTGAGCTAGAAGTTACAGAAAGCGTGTTCATGGATGACTTAAATCATGCCGTTGACGTTCTAAAACGCCTGCATGAACTTGGTGTAGAACTTGCCATTGATGATTTTGGAACAGGCTACTCATCCCTGTCCTATCTTCGTCAATTCCCAATCGACCGCCTCAAAATTGACCAGTCCTTTATCCGCGATGCTCTAAACGATCCGAATGATGCATCCATTACCAAGACGATCATTGCGCTAGGGCGCTCACTTAATTTGAAAGTTATTGCAGAGGGCGTTGAGACTAAAGACCACGAAATCTTCCTCATTGAACAAGATTGTGATGAGGTTCAGGGTTTCCGTTACTCACGCCCTGTACCGGAAGAGGAGTTCCTGAAATTTCTCAATAATTACACGAATGATTTTTCTTACTTTGATAAGGCAACAGCTTGACATCTCTGATGTGAAAGTCATAAAACAAGCCTGTCATTTGTCACACACTTAAATATTGGTCAGACATCCATGTTTCGTTCCGCAGACCTTTTTTCATCCAAAACACTTCAGACAATGTTCAAAACACCGATGGTGATTGCTATTGATGGCCCTACAGCAAGCGGTAAAGGTACGCTTGCAGCGCGTTTGGCTAAACGTCTTGATTTTGGATATATGGATACAGGCGCACTTTATCGCGGCGTTGCCAAAACAGCCCTTGACGCAGGATTAGACCCTTCCAAAAAACAAGATGCGGTTAAAGCTGCTAAAATCTTGCTTGAAAAATACACGCCTGCCATTCAGGACGACCCTGCCATTCGCAGCGAAGCTGTTTCACGCGGGGCGTCCGAAGTCGCAGCTGTTCCAGAGGTGCGTAACATTTTACACGATATTCAAGTTAAATTTGCAAAAGAGGGCTCTGGTGTAAAGCATGAGGCGCGCCTAAATGGCGTGGTTTTAGATGGGCGCGATATTGGAACAGTCATTTGCCCTGATGCGCATATCAAATTTTTTATAGATGCCAAGGCCGAGGTGCGAGCCGAGCGTCGCGCTAGCCAACTTGAGCAAAAGGGGCAAAAAGTTGATCGCGCGCAAATTATGAAAGATCTTCAAATTCGTGATGGGCGCGACACCTCACGAAATGTTGCCCCAACCCTTCCCGCCGAAGACGCCTTTATCATTGATACGTCCTCATTAGATTCTAACGAAGTTCTAGCGCGTGCACTTGACATTGTGCGTGGTTATTTAGTCGGAGCGCGTGCTGCGGCAAAAGCAAAAACTGATGCATAAAAGTTAGCTATTTTTGATCTTCATTATTCAATGTGGCTTTTTACTTGATTTCTTAGAAGATTCTTACTAAACCCTCAGGGAACAATCATGCTTACGGTTGGAGAAATCCAGGTCACCCGGGCGCATGCATTGAATTTATTCCTGAAGGGAAATTACTATTATGGCTAGTGTAGCTAAAAACCTAGAGGATCGCGAAGCAGACTCCGACTTTGCGAAACTATTAAACGAAAACTTTGGAGATAATAAATCAATTGAGAAAAACGTTGTGAATGGGCAAGTCATTGCCATTGATGACGGTTTTGCAACAATTGATGTTGGATTGAAATCCGAAGGCCGTGTGCCTTTGCGTGAATTTTCAACACCAGGCCAACCTGCTGAAGTTGCAGTTGGTGACACAGTTGAAGTCTTTGTTGAAAGAATTGAAGGCCGTGGCGGCTTGACAATTCTCTCACGCGAGAAGGCGCGCCGTGAAGAGGTCTGGGCATCACTTGAAAAATCTATGGAGAAAAACGACCGCGTCACAGGTGTTATCTTTAACCGTGTTAAAGGTGGTTTCACTGTTGACCTTGGTGGTGCTGTGGCATTCTTGCCTGGTTCACAAGTCGATATTCGTCCTATTAAAGACATCTCACCATTGATGGACACACCACAACCATTCCAAATTCTGAAAATGGACCGCGCCCGTGGAAACATTGTTGTTTCTCGTCGTGCCATTCTTGAAGAAAGCCGCGCGGAAGTCCGCTCCGAGCTTCTTGAGAATATTTCAGAAGGGTCTGTTGTTGAGGGTGTTGTTAAAAACATCACAGATTATGGTGCGTTCGTTGATCTTGGTGGCGTTGATGGTTTGCTTCATGTCACAGATATTTCGTGGAAGCGTATCAATCACCCAGAAGATGTTTTGTCTGTTGGTCAAAACATTGAAGTTCAGGTCATTCGTTTCAATGAAGATACAGGCCGTATCTCATTGGGTATGAAGCAGCTTGAGCATGATCCATGGGATGAATTTGAAAAGACTTATCAAGTTGGCAACCAGTTCAAGGGCCGCGTTACAAATGTAACAGATTACGGTGCTTTTATTGAACTAGAAGCTGGTATTGAAGGTCTTGTTCACGTTACAGAAATGTCATGGACAAAGAAAAACGTTCACCCGAACAAGATTGTATCGACATCCGAAGAGGTTGATGTGCAGGTTTTGGAAATTGATTCCGAAAAACGCCGTATCTCTCTTGGTATGAAACAGACACAACCTAATCCTTGGGAAGAAATTTCCCAAAAGTTCAAGGTTGGCGATGTAATCGAAGGTCCAGTCAATAACATCACTGAATTCGGCATGTTTGTCGGCTTGGGCGATGACATTGATGGCATGGTTCACTTGTCAGATGTTTCTTGGGAAGACCAATCAGAAGATGTTCTGAAAGCATATAGCCAAGGCGACAAAGTCAAAGTCAAGGTTCTTGACATTGATCCTGAAAAGGAACGTGTTGCATTGGGTATCAAACAGCTAACAGATGATCCTTTGAAAGGCGCTATGAGCGGTATTGCAAAAGGCGCTGTTGTAACTGGAACAGTGACGGATATCAAGGCGACATTCGTTGAAGTTGAAATCAATGAAAATGTTACTGGTCGTATCAAAAAGACTGAATTGTCACGTGAACGTTCAGAGCAACGCACAGACCGCTTCGCCGTTGGCGAAAAGGTTGACGCCAAAATCATCTCTGTTGATTCAAAGAAACGCACAGTGGATCTCTCCATCAAGGCGCGTGAAATTGATGAAGACAAGAAGGCTTTGGAAGAATTTGGTTCAACTGAATCAGGTGCGTCTCTTGGTGACATTCTTGGCGCAGCATTGAAAGAAAAAGGCGATGATAAGGCTGAAGACAAGCCAAAAGCCAAAAAAGCTGCTCCTAAGAAAAAGGACACGAAGAAAGACGATAAGTAAGTCCTAGATAAAATATTTATAAGGAAGCCACCTGTTATCAGGTGGCTTTTTTATTGACTTCTTTTTAATAATATGTAAAAAAGCGCGCAGAAAAGGACTGTGTTATGCGTTTTATATTTATTTGTTCCGATGAGAGCAAAAATGCCGGGGCAAGAGATTATGCAATGAGCATGGCCCACGAACTTCAGGCGCAAGGACTCCCTCCTGCACTTGCGTGCAAAATTGGGAATACGCAACACACACAGCGTGGTTTGAAAGATTTCATTTCCGACAACAAGTATTACGCAATACTGCCACTCTATGATGGGGAAAAGATTCTCAGAGAGTTTCCTGAGGATGAAACATGCGTCTTTATTGGTTTGGGCGAAAATACAATTGACGCTATCTGTGATATTTATGATCGCCTTGAAGGCAGTCCTCATCACTTTGCCTTTGTCTCACATATTCTTGAACCTTCACAACGCGAGGTTTTAAGGGCGCGTGAAATCACTGCCTTTACCCCGTCAGATATCAAACGCCATGATATTTCACATGTGCGCATTAGTGCCGTTCCCCATACAGCGACAACTCCTATTTTAATGCATCATGCCGCAGAAATGCTAAAACATGGCGATGAGCGCATCGCAGATATGATTAACCTACGTGAAGAATTTGCAATTGCTGTGCTTAACGCTGGGTTTGATGTTGAAAATGATTTGGGCGAAAGCGTATATGTCCCTTATTCGGAAGAAGAGGCATATGAGCATGGAAGAATCTTAGGCGGCATGATGCCTAAAAACACCAATCTCATTCTGGCCGATGGTGGTCCGCGTAACCTGCGTGATATTGCCGAAAGTCAACAAACAGGCCTACATTTTTTGGCAGGTTATTATGAGGCCAACGGAAACAACGAAACAGCTCCAAAGCTTGTTTACGAACGTTATGAGAAAGACCTGCCTTATAATGCTGTTTATGGCGCGATGTATCTGGCAAAGGCCAGTGGCTTATCACGTGCCTTCATTTCAAATGCCGAAGGTTATGGCACAATGGATGCCGCCGCTCTGCATATTGATAATTCAACACAAATCCTTGGCATGTTTCCCTTCATGGCCAATGCACTGGATACAACGGGGGATTGTCTTGAGAAAATCAAAGAATATAACGCGCTCGGTATCCAGCTTATGGATGTGCCAGATTACATGAGTAATTATACACCCGTTGATACACATGCAAAAACGCCCATTATTCAGGATGATGCCTCACGCGTCATTATTGATGCTTACAGACAGCTCGAAGCAGGCGCAAATCCTGCCCCGCAATCACCAGGATTCTCATAAATTTTACTTGAAAATTATCATCAGACTGCTATATCCATTAGCACTTGGTGGGCATAACGTCATCTGATGCAAGGCCTGCCACGTATTAGGTCAGGGGTTCTTCACTGAGCGGCCGATAAGGCGTTCGAAAAGAGCCTGCTTATTAACCCTATTTGGAGGAAAGGATAAACATATGAAATTCCGTCCATTACATGATCGCGTTCTTGTTCGTCGTTTAGAACAAGACGAAAAAACAGCAGGAGGAATCATCATTCCTGAAACTGCAAAAGAAAAACCACAACAAGGCGAAATTATCTCTATTGGCACTGGTCACATGAATGACAATGGTCAGGTCACGCCTTTGGCTGTCAAAGAAGGGGACCGCGTTCTCTTTACAAAATGGTCTGGCACAGAAGTCACCATTGATGGCGAAGAGCTACTGGTCATGAAAGAATCTGACATTATGGGCATTTTAGCCGCGTAATTGTATCAGATAAACACATAGAAAAAATCAAAGGAGATATATAAATGTCTGCAAAAGAAGTTAATTTTCAGTCAAGCGCACGTCGTAAAATGCTGAAGGGCGTTGATACACTTGCGAATGCTGTAAAAGTTACATTGGGACCAAAAGGTCGTAATGTTGTTATTGAAAAATCATTTGGCGCACCACGCATTACAAAAGATGGCGTGAGCGTAGCAAAAGAAATCGAACTGACCGATAAGGTCGAGAATATGGGCGCACAAATGCTGCGTGAAGTTGCCAGCAAGGCCAATGACTTGGCAGGTGACGGCACAACAACAGCAACAGTTTTGGCTCAAAGCATTGTTCGTGAAGGCTTGCGTTCCGTTGAAGCGGGTATGAACCCGATGGATCTTAAGCGTGGCATGGATTCAGCTGTTTCACGCATAGTAGAAGAGCTGAAGAAAACAGCCAAGAAAGTGAAATCAAATGATGAGATTGCCCAAGTGGGAACAATTTCTGCAAATGGTGACACTGAAATTGGTGACTATCTTGCCAAGGCAATGGAAAAGGTTGGTAATGAAGGTGTGATTACTGTTGAAGAAGCCAAGTCTTTGGAAACAGAACTTGAAGTTGTTGAAGGTATGCAATTTGATCGTGGTTACCTTTCACCTTACTTCATCACAAATTCAGACAAGATGGTGTGTGAGCTAGAAAATCCTTACATTCTTTTCCACGAAGCCAAACTGTCCAATCTACAAGCCCTTCTTCCAATCCTGGAAAATGTTGTGCAATCAAGCCGTCCGCTTTTGATTATTGCAGAAGATGTTGAGGGCGAGGCCTTGGCAACATTGGTTGTGAACAAGCTGCGTGGTGGCCTGAAGGTTGCGGCAGTGAAAGCACCAGGCTTTGGTGACCGCCGTAAATCAATGATGGAAGACATGGCTATTCTAACTGGTGGTCAAGTTATTTCCGAAGACATTGGAATCAAGCTTGAAAACGTATCAATTGATATGCTTGGTACAGCTAAGAAGGTTCGCATCACAAAAGACGAAACAACAATCGTTGATGGTGCTGGCGACAAAAAACAGATTGAACAACGTTGCAAGCAAATCCGTACACAGGCAGAGGAATCAACATCTGACTACGACAAAGAGAAGTTGCAGGAACGCCTTGCAAAACTCTCTGGTGGTGTTGCCGTTATCCGCGTTGGTGGGTCAACAGAGGTCGAAGTGAAAGAAAAGAAAGACCGTGTTGATGATGCAATGCATGCGACTCGTGCCGCTGTTGAGGAAGGCATTGTTGCTGGTGGTGGAACAGCCCTTCTTTACGCAACACGCGTTCTTGATGGCCTAAAAGGGGATAATGAAGACCAGACAGTTGGTATGAACATCATCCGTCGCGCTCTTCAGGCACCTATTCGTCAGATTGCCGAAAACGCAGGTGTTGAAGGTTCAATTGTTGTTGGAAAACTGCTTGAGCAAAAATCCAATACATTTGGCTATGATGCACAAAAGGATGAATATACGGACCTTGTGAAGGCGGGTATCATTGACCCTGTAAAGGTTGTGCGTTCAGCACTTCAAAACGCAGCCTCTGTCGCTGGCCTTCTCATTACAACAGAGGCCACAGTTTCAGATGCGCCATCTGATGAGAAGGACGCTCCAATGGGCGCACCTGACATGGGTGGCATGGGCGGTATGGGTGGCATGGGCATGATGTAATGCCACTTACGCTTTAGATAAATACTTTAAAGGCCAGAGCAATCTGGCCTTTTTTATTGCCTATTAAAATATATGGCCATAAATACCAATAAATTTGCCAAGTTTTTCTTGACATAATATAAAGTTATGTATAATAAAGCACATGTAAGTTCTGCTGATTGGCAGAACTTCCCCACATAAACTAGACAGCCACCGGACCATCGTTTGCCGGTGGTTTTTTTTGTCTAAATAAATCTCTATCCCGCTCTGTTCAAACGGGTGACATATGACTAAAATAAAGATATGGCACAAAAAAAGCTCGGCGCATTCTTAGATAAAGTCCCCACCCCGTTTTGGGGCATTTTACTTGTTGCTCTTATTTTGGGCCTCATTATTACCTTCACATCTTTTCAAATGGAAAAGCGCCAAGCATCTCTGAATGTTGATGATAAAGGGCCCCTCTACACTTATAACAAAACAGTTGAGCAAGCGCCCGATGCGGTACGCCGTAATTTTTCAGGCATCTTTACGGGCACGTGGATTGCGCGTCAGGATGGTGTTGAGATGGTCATCGATTTTTCACGCTCAAACATTTTTGTCATGCGCGTTATTCGCGAGGATATTCCTTTTATTGTTTTTGCCGCCCACGGGAAATATGGCCCTGCGCCCATCACGGATGAAAATGGAAAGCTACGCTATAATTTGATTATGTCCGAGCGTCGCGACACGCGCCTACCGCTCATTCGCCCGAATACGTACACCAAATTTAGAAATTTAGATGTCCGCGACAGTCTTTTTGACTGGCGAAAGTCAGGAGAGACATTAGCCCTGTCTGTGTCGTCTGCACCTGAAAATTTTAAGGCACTTTTTGAAGCCTTCGCAGGCGCTGATTCAAAATTTGTGCAATTTGAGCGTTTCCAATAAGCCATGCCAGAATTACCCGAAGTTGAAACAGTCCGTCGCGGTCTTGCGCCCCATATGCAAGGCAAGAAAATCCACGGCTTTCACCTTAGTGATAAAAAATTACGTTTCTGTAATGTCACAACGAAAATCCAAGAACAATTATCAGGCTCAATCATCAAAGAACTAACGCGTCGCGGCAAATATTTATGCGTGCATCTTGATAACGGCAAATCACTAATTCATCACTTAGGCATGAGTGGCTCTTTCCGAACTGAGCCAGAGATGAACCCACTTAAAAAGCATGATCATATTATCTATGAATTTGCCGATGGGGCGCGTGTGATTTACAACGACCCACGGCGCTTTGGTATGCTTTTTATTACGGACAGCGATGCAATTGAGGCGCATCCTGCATTTGCGCAAATGGGGGTTGAGCCAACCAGCGCAGCGCTTCAGCATGACCACTTATATCATCAGCTTAAAAACAGAAAGGTGCCAATAAAATCAGCGCTTCTGAACCAGCATATTATAGCGGGACTTGGCAATATTTATGTCTGTGAAGCTCTCTTTCTGGCCCGGATCTCACCCTTGCGTAGCGCAAACACACTGCGCAAAGCAGATTGTGCGCGGCTCTCAGATGCAATTAGCGCGGTTATTGAGGCAGCCATAAAGGCAGGCGGCAGCACACTTAAAGATCATAAGCAGGTGTCTGGCGAGACAGGATACTTTCAGCATAATTTCAAGGTTTACGGACGCAAAGGGCTAGCGTGCGAAAACTGTTCATGCCATATTGAAAAGACAGGTGGCATAAAACGAGTGACGCAATCAGGGCGCTCAACCTTTTATTGTCCGCATAAACAGAAATAGGAGCCCGTTTCTATGCATTTAAAGATTATTATCGCACTGTTCACGCTCTTGTTTTGCCTGCAAATTCCAGTTTTCGCACAAGCCCTGCCAGAAAAGCAGGCTTTTTTCGAAGTTCTGCCAGCGCTTCCCCTCATGGAGGGCTTAAAAGAACACAAAGAATCGACTTTCATCTTTGATAAACCGGATGGGCAGATTGTTGAGGTTGAGGTTTCGAGCGCAACCTTAAGTTATGAAAATATTTTGGACTTTTATGCCGCCTCTTTGCCACAGCTTGGATGGAAGAAAATTTCAAAAAATCAATTTGCTAAAAAAAATGAAATTCTGATTTTTGTTTCTGAAAATGCGCAAGCACAGAGTCCATCTGGAACGACTCTGAAAGTGATATTGTTGCCGCGATAAATTTTCTTAAAATCAAGGCAAAAGAAATCTTGACAAAGCGGCCTCATAATTCGTAAAACACACAAGGTTTTTTAAAAGTGAATAATTATATGCAATATATTCACAATAAAAATATTTAGGAGAGATAGAAGATATGGCTAATCACGCCTCAGCTAGAAAAAGAATTCGTCGCAATAACAAGCGCGCTATTATCAATAGCATGCGCAAAAGCCGTATTCGTACATTTGTTAAAAAGGTTGAGCTCGCAATTGAGCAAAACGATGCAAAAGCAGCAGAAGCTGCCTATAAAGCCGCTAAGCCAGAAATGATGCGCGGTGTTTCAAAAGGCGTCTTTGAAAAAAAGGCTGTCTCACGAAAATTATCTCGTCTTTCAGGACGTATCAAAGCTCTTAAATAAGACTTTTTGACGAGAAAACTTACAGAATTTACACCTGTAAAACTTATAATTTTAACAACACCCCCTTCACTTTGACTTAAGTCTAAGTCATTGATTGGTGGGTGTTTTTTTTATTGAAATAAAAAATCTTTTTTGAATGTTCCCGTTTTGTCCTGTTGCATCTGATATTTTTTTCCACTACCTTGGATAAATCGCCACTGAATTGGAACTTTTTCTAAAGTGACGATAAAGGAAAAATAACGTGCACTTTAGTGATGCAATAAAAATCTATTTTTCCGTCAAGGCATAAACAAGTATTACTTGCGCCATAAAAGATGTCATTTACAACCTGCTGTTGCATGCAAGCTGCGCTTGTGTGGACTCTTTTCTGCGCCTTGATTTTTGAGGGAGACCGTGTGTGCAGATTTGGCATTGTACACGTTTAATGTCTCAAAACTTTGTTTAACAAACACAGATTTGGAGTAGGGAAATATAAATGTCATCGAGTAAAAACAATAAAAAAGCATACTTAACAGTCGTAGGAAATGCTGCAACACCTGAGTCTTTTGAGCCGAGCGCAGAGATTAAAAAACTGTGGAACGCCATTTATAAAAATTTCCAAAAAGAATTTGGGCAAGCTGTTTACCGTAGCTGGTTAAAGCCGATGACTTTGCAGGCCTATTACCACAATACGCTTGAGATTTCTGTCCCTACACGCTTCATGAAAGATTGGATTCAGCAAAATTACGCACCGCGCATTCTTGAAATGTGCCAAGAGAAAAACACTGACATTAAGCGCCTTGAAGTTGTTGTTGTTCAAAATGCCATCGTTGAAGAGGCACAAGATGAAGAGACAGCCTCAATCCCTGAGCAGGTTAAGGCTAATGCCAATGCCTTGGCCGAGGAAGTTGCGCTCTCATCACCGCTAGACCCACGTTTCAAGTTTGAAAATTTTGTCATTGGTCAATCAAATGCGCTTGCTCATGCTGCAGCCCTCCGTGTTGCAGAAAGCGATTCAATGCCCTTTAACCCACTCTTTATCTATGGTGGTGTTGGTCTTGGTAAAACGCACTTGATGCACGCTATTTCATGGGCGTACCGTGAAAAGCACCCAGAAAAAACGGTTATGTATCTTTCTGCTGAGAAGTTTATGTTCCAGTTTGTAAAGGCCCTGCGTTCTCAAGAAATTGTCGCCTTTAAAGAATTGTTCCGCTCTGTTGATGTCTTAATGATTGATGATGTGCAGTTCATCAGTGGCAAGGAATCAACACAAGAAGAGTTCTTCCATACATTCAATGCGCTGATTGATTTAAACAAGCAGATCATTATCACGGCAGACCGTGCACCAACTGACCTACAAGGCATTGATGAGCGCTTGCGTTCGCGCCTCTCATGGGGGCTAGTGGCTGATATACAGCCAAGCAGCTATGAATTGCGCCTAGGCATCTTGCGTGCAAAACGTGAAATGTTGGGCTGTGATATTCCTGAGTCAGTACTTGAGTTCTTGGCCCTTAAAGTCACATCAAACATCCGCGAGCTTGAAGGTGCACTTAACCGTATTGCAGCACATGCTGATGTCACACGCGAGCCTGTTACGCTTGAGACAACACAGAATGTGCTTCAGGACTTGCTTCGCTCTCACGATCGTAAAATTACAATCGATGAAATCCAGCGCCGTGTGTCCGAGCATTACAATCTCAAATTGTCTGACATGCACTCACCACGCCGTTCACGCAACGTTGCGCGTCCACGTCAGGTCGCCATGTATATGGCCAAGCAACTGACATCACGCTCACTGCCTGAAATCGGTCGTAAATTTGGTGGTCGCGACCACACAACAGTGATGCATGCCGTGCGCAAAATTGAGGAGCTGATTGATAAGGATCCAGCAATCGCACAGGATTGCGATGTGTTGCGTCGCGCGCTCACAGGCTGATTACCAAACTACAAAATACCCGTATAAAATATGGGGAAACATAAGAGCCAATGTGGGATTCTGCTTGGCTCTTTTTGTTGCTCATGTATAGTAGAGACACATCGCATTTTATTAGAATCAGAAACGGGAAAATCTCATGAAATTGTCCATTGATCGCGCTGCATTACTTCGCTCACTCGGTCACGTCTATAACGTTGTTGAACGTCGCAACACCATTCCAATTTTGGCTAACGTCTATCTGAGTGCAGAAGACGGTGTTTTAAGCCTCAAAACAACCGATATGGATTTGGAAATCAGTGAATCTGTTGCAGCCACCGTGCAAACACCTGGCGCAACAACAGCCCCTGCGCAAACACTTCATGATATCGTTAGAAAGTTACCTGATGGTTCAACCGTTGAGCTTGAGCTTGATGATGCGGGCAACATCATGACAGTCAAGGCCGGGCGGTCACGTTTCTGCCTGTCTTGCTTGCCTGTTGCTGACTTCCCTCAGCTTGGCGCAGATGATTTAAGCACAAATTTCTCTATTCCTGCATCAAATCTTAGAACACTTATCGACAGAACAAAATTTGCCATGTCGACTGAGGAAACACGTTATTACCTTAACGGTATTTATCTGCACGCCGCAGAAAGCGATGGCGTGAAAGTTTTACGTGCTGTTGCCACAGACGGTCACCGCTTGGCGCGTTTTGATATGCCATTGCCCGAGGGTGCCGCTGATATGCCAGGTATCATTGTTCCACGTAAGGCTGTTCAGGAACTACGCAAATTGGTTGATGAGGCGGGTGACGCCATTCGTATCAGTTTGTCTGACAACAAAATCCAATTCTCATTTGATCATGTTGTCTTAACTACAAAGCTGATTGATGGGACATTCCCTGATTATAACCGCGTCATTCCGGCCAATAATGACAAGTTCGTTGATGTTGATCCGGCAATTTTGTCAAATGCCATTGACCGTGTTTCAACAATTTCTGATGGCAAGTCACGTGCGATTAAGATTTCACTCAATGGTAAAACAGTAACGCTTTCTGCAAATTCACCTGAATCAGGAAGTGCGACAGAGGATATTGAGGTCACATCAGATGTGTCTGATATCGAGATTGGTTTTAATGCGCGTTATCTTCTGGACATCACACAGTTGATTGATGGTGAAGGCTGCCGTATTGCATTAGCAGATGCGGCTTCGCCGACGATCATCCAAGACAGCAGTGATACATCAGCGCTTTTCGTGCTTATGCCACTTCGCGTTTAAGTCTTGTAGCACTTAAGAAAACACATCATGCGCTCCATCTTGAAAAAGATAGAGCGCATTTTTTATAAAGGAATCGTAAAACCCTCTCATGTCATTTTTAAGGACAGTTCGCCTTTCTGATTTTAGAAATTATGAAGCTGCAGATCTACACGATCTGGGGCGTGGGTTTGTTGTGCTTTATGGATCTAATGGGGCGGGAAAAACAAATGTACTTGAGGCTGTCTCACTTCTCTCGCCTGGACGTGGCTTAAGAAATACCAAGCTCTCAGAAATTCAGCGTCAGGAAGGCCACAGCCCTTGGACAGTGTTTGCGCAATGCGCGAGCACCTATGGCGACATCCCCATTGGAACAGCCTATGACATAGGCCGTGACAAGCGCCAGATTAATATCAAAGGCGTGCCTGCTAAGGCGCAAACAGCCCTTTCAGATTATTTGAATATCATCTGGGTCACTCCGCAAATGGACGGCCTTTTTTTGGGGGGCGCAAGTGAACGGCGGCGCTTTCTAGATCGCCTTGTCTTTGCCAAGGATGCGGCACATTCGGGACGCGTAAGGCGTTATGAAAATCTAATCTATGAGCGCTCAAAATTGCTTAAGAATGAAGACATTCCCAATGACCCTGTTTGGCTCGATAGTTTGGAAGCGCAAATTGCTGAGACAGGCATTGCGATTGCGGCCTCGCGCTTAGATTATATAGAGCGTCTGCGCCATGCCATTTCGGAAAACACGCTTAACATCACACCAGTATTTCCAACAGCAGCGCTCACCATGACGGGTTTCATCGAGGATAGCCTTGGCAAAATCCCAGCCCTTGAGATAGAGAAGAAATTCAAAAACCATCTCAAAAATGCGCGTGATATTGATGCTATTCAAGGGGGTGCATCTCTTGGGCCACACCGCTCTGACCTCAAGGTGACATTTGTACCCAAAAACATGGATGCTGCCAATTGTTCAACAGGCGAGCAAAAAGCCCTTTTGCTTGGGATTGTCTTGGCGCATTGCTGGCTCATCAAGCAGGAAAATGATGCTGCTCCTATTTGTCTTTTGGATGAGGTTGCTGCTCACTTGGACCCGCAAAGACGTAAAAGTCTTTATGCCGTTCTTGAAAATATGGAGGCGCAAGTCTGGCTCACTGGTACAGACAGAAACCTCTTTGAGGATACGCCAAAACAAACACGGTTTTTCAAGGTTGAGCGGGGCCAGATTTATCCAGAATAAAGGCTATTTCCAGAGCGCTTTCATGGATGGGAAAACAGGGTAAAACTTCAGGTTTTTCCTAGGTTAGGGCCCTACTATATGCTATAAAAATATATCAAAATTTAATGAGCTTATAAGGGAATAAAGAGGTCTCATGGCAGAAGCAGTTGCAGGTCAGCCAAACGCAGAATACGGCGCCGATTCGATTAAGGTTTTAAAGGGTCTGGAGGCTGTTCGTAAGCGTCCGGGCATGTATATCGGTGACACAGATGATGGGTCTGGTCTTCACCACATGGTCTATGAGGTTGTTGATAATGCGATTGACGAATCTTTGGCGGGGCACTGTGACCGCATTGATGTTATTATCAATCCTGATGGCTCTATGACAATTCGCGATAATGGACGCGGTATTCCTGTTGATATGCACAAGGAAGAAGGCATCTCAGCGGCTGAAGTCATTATGACCCAACTTCATGCTGGTGGTAAATTTGACCAAAACTCATATAAAGTTTCCGGTGGTTTGCACGGGGTTGGTGTTTCTGTTGTAAACGCCCTGTCTGAATGGTT
>DCXL01000005.1 GCA_002328415.1 Micavibrio sp. UBA2137
CATGGAGGCGGCAATCTGCGCCACCTGTGTTTCCGAATGTGTGCGCGCATTTTTAGCATAAGGGATAAGCTCATCAACCGATATATGATCGATTTTCAATTCTTTTGATTTTGCATTAGTCATGGTTTTTATTTTCCTTTTTCTGAAATCAGGTACGCATGAGTACGCACTCAGGTACGCACCCTGAATACCTTACTCTGACTGGTTTTGTGATGATTTGCGGCGGGGGTGCGTACCCAAAAAAATCTTCTGGCNNCTCAATATATGGGGGCAGGACAAATGTCCGGGGACGTTTTCGAAGAAGCAGAGCCGTGGGCGTATCTCCCGCACAATCCTGTACACATCTGGCCAGAGGTGGCGCGGATCATCTTTGCCTTTTTGTTTCCCGGCGACGGAGAATGGCTGGCACGGATATCCCGCAGTGATGCAATCCACGATGCCACGCCATGGCTTGCCGTTAAAGGATCGTAAATCCGTCCAAACAGGCGCTTCGTCCAGGCTTTTGTCTTCCATGCGCGTTGCCAGGATTTCGCACGCAAAGGCTTCGATCTCGACAAAACAGACTGCTCGAGCATTTGGCTGCGCCACTCGGATGCCGAGGTCGAGTCCTCCGACACCAGCGCACAAGGACAAAATGTTAAGGGAACGATGATCCACAAATTCAAATTCCTTTTTGCAGTCAGGTACGCATGAGTACGCGCCAAGGTACGCACCTTGAACACGTTGCTCTGACTGGTTTTTTGATGATTTGCGGTGGGGGCGCGTACCCAAAAAAATCTTCTGGCGCTAAAAAACTCCTGCGCCTAAGCCCGCCGCATAGGGTTCAATCTCCGGAAGTACCTTTTTGCTATAACAGGGAAGGGAAAAAGCAAAAGCCACGCCCATGGTCAATGGTTGCGTGGCTTTGCGGTACAATTCCGGCGATTGTATTGATTAGACTAGGCGATTTTGTTCGTCCTGTCCGCTCCTAAAATGTTCGCGAACACTTTTTATACTCAAACTCAAGAGTAGAATGTTCTATTTCAAATTGATCGTGTAGTAACTTTTTAAGACGGATTTTGAGCGTATCCATGTCAATACTCTCTTCCAATACAACATGAGCCTCTAATGCGTTGCGGTGTTCGTCCAGTTGCCAAACATGCACATGATGAACATTATTTACGCCATCAACTTTTTCCATCGATGATCTTATATCCTCTAGGCTTAAACCATCGGGTGCGCCCTCCATCAAAAGATGAATAACTTTCGGGATTTGGGTAAAACCCTGCCACAGCACATAGCCGGAAATAATGAGCGTCATGGCCGCATCAGTCCAGACCCAGCCATACAGCAAAATAAGCGTTCCGGTGATAATCACACCGACTGAGGCCATCGCATCCGTTACATTATGAAGAAAAGCAGCCTTAATATTCATGCTGGTTTTAGACTGCCTGTAAGTAAGCAATGCGGTAAAAACATCAACGGCTAATGCAATTCCAGCGACGATAACCACCGTCCAGCCTGCCACCGGTTCCGGCGTAATGAAACGCTTTATCGCCTCATAACACAGATAAAGGCCAATAATGATAAGCGTGGTCAAATTGATGAGCGCCGCCACGGTTTCCGCGCGTTTATAGCCGAATGTTTTGAACTGATCAGGTGGTTTTCGACCAATTCGGATTGCCACCAATGCTATAAGGAGTGAAGCAGCATCACTGAAATTATGCAGTGCATCGGCGACAAGTGAGAGGGAACCGGATAGGATTCCCCCAATCACCTGTGCAACTGTCAGCAATATATTGGCGGAAACGGCCCACCAAAGACGGCGTTCGCCTATTTGAGAAGGGTCGCCATGGTGGTGACTATGCCCCATGTTGAACACTCTTTCTTCTTCTGCGGTTTTTCAAGAAATTCTTACCAGGAAAGAATTTATATAAAGCTGGCAAAACTAACAACGTCAAGATGGTAGAGGATATAATTCCACCAATAACAACCGTTGCTAATGGCCTTTGCACTTCAGACCCAGCGCCCACATTAAAGGCCATCGGAACGAATCCAAGAGAGGCCACAAGTGCTGTCATCAGAACAGGTCTCAGACGAGTCAAAGCCCCTTCAATAATTGCCTCATCGAGAGCTTTGCCGCTAGCTTGCAAATCACGAATGAAGGAGATCATCACAACACCGTTCAAGACTGCAACACCAGACAGGGCAATAAAACCAACCCCTGCTGAAATAGATAGAGGTATATCACGAAGCATCAAAGCAGCAATTCCTCCCGTTAATGCCAGCGGGACACCTGAGAAAATAACCAAAGCGGCACGGGCAGAATTAAACGCCATAAATAGCAATCCAAAAATCAGAGCTAGCGCTATAGGAACAACAATCATCAGTCTTGTTTTGGCAGAGATAAGTTGCTCAAACGTACCGCCATATTCAACCCAATATCCAGAAGGGAGGCTTACTTGAGTTTTTACCGCCTCTTGAAGTTCAGCTACAAAGCTACCAAGATCTCGCTCTCTAACATTAGCTGTTACAGTAATACGACGTTTGGCATTTTCACGGCTAATCTGTGCTGGACCAAAAGCAATGTTAAGATCTGCGACCTCTTTAAGAGGAACATAATCAGGCCTGCTATCAGCTCCTTCCATTTCTGCAAGGGGTAGCGGTACAGGCAACCTTTCCAAGCTTTCGATATTGCTGCGTAAATGTTCTGGCAAGCGCACTACAATGTCAAAGCGTCGATCCCCCTCATAAAGAACACCGGCTTCACGACCGCCCATGGCAACTTCCACCACCTCTTGGACATCGGCTACGTTTAATCCATAACGCTCTAGACGTTTACGGTCTGGAACTACACTGAGCGTAGGAAGTCCTGTAACTTGTTCAACCTTGACGTCTGCTGCTCCAGAAACTGAACGTAAGACTTTTTCAATCTCTTGAGCGGAAGCTAAAAGCTGATCCATATCATCGCCATAAATCTTTACAGCTAGATCGCTTCGTACGCCGGAAATCAGTTCATTAAAGCGGAGTTCGATGGGTTGAGAAAATTCATAGGCACTACCTGGCACCTTCTCAAGCGCAATTTCCATTTCCTCAATCAAATTGGCTTTTAACTTATCAGGATTTGGCCATTCATCACGAGGCTTAAGCAAAACATATATATCAGCAATATTGGGTGGCATCGCATCCGTTGCAACTTCCGCCGTACCGATACGTGCTATAATTGTTCGCACTTCAGGAAATTTCATGACTTCTTCTTCGAGTTTAAACTGCATTTCCACAGATTGCGTCAATGATGTTCCTGGCGCGCGAAGAGCCTGTATAGCAATATCTCCTTCATCAAGAGAAGGAATAAACTCTGCTCCCATCCTTGTTGCCCCAAATAAGCTGATGACAACTAGTACAATCGCAAAACTAATAATAGGCAAAGGCCGACGTAGCGTAAATCTTAACAAAGGCTCATAACCCTTTTTAGCGCCTCCGATAATGCGACCCTCCTTTTCATCAACCTTGCCTGTGATAAATGTTGCAACTGCGGCGGGTACAAAAGTAAGCGATAGCACCAAAGCAGAAAGTAATGCCATCACAACCGTTAAAGCCATAGGATGGAACATCTTGCCTTCAACACCCGTTAGGGCAAAAATTGGTAAATAAACAACCGTAATAATAATCACCCCGAAAATACTTGGCTTAATGACTTCTGCTGTAGCTTTTGCAGCCAGATCAAAACGTTCTTCTTTGGTAAGCAAGCGTCCTAGTTGATGCTGTGCCATACCAAACCGCCGAATACAGTTTTCCATGATAATCACTGCACCATCAACAATCAGGCCGAAATCCAGCGCGCCAAGGCTCATCAAATTACCAGACACCTTGTTTTCTACCATGCCTGTAATTGTCATCAACATAGAGATTGGAATAACAGCCGCTGTAATCAAAGCAGCTCTTAGATTACCTAAAAGCAGGAAAAGAATAACAATGACAAGCAAAGCGCCTTCAACAAGGTTCTTCTCGACTGTTTTAATTG
The DNA here is from genome assembly GCA_002328415.1 of Micavibrio sp. UBA2137. Lineage (GTDB taxonomy): Bacteria > Pseudomonadota > Alphaproteobacteria > Micavibrionales > Micavibrionaceae > UBA2137. The sequence goes on from DCXL01000005.1 coordinate 4,004, forward strand.
TACGCTCTACCAATGTTGTTCTGTCATAAACTGCATTCGTGACAACGCCTTCAGGCAAACTAGAAGCAATCTCTTCCAGTTTTTTCCCAACACGCTGTGCCACATCCTGCGAGTTTTCTCCCATCAACATCATGGCCGTACCAAGCACAACTTCACGTCCGTTCTCAGTTGCAGCACCTGTACGCAAAGGTGAACCTAGTTTAACATCGGCAACATCACCAATACGGATGGTGACCTCATCGCGCTTTGCAAGAATAATATTATTTATATCTTCAATGCTCTCAACTTGGCCCGGAATACGAACAAGATATTGCTCCCCGTTACGTTCAATATAACCCGCACCGACATTGTCATTATTCTTTTCAAGAGATTCTAAAACATCATGGATCGTCAAATCATAGCTAAGCAGGCGTTCTGGATACGGTGTGACGTGGAATTGTTGCTCATACCCACCAATCGTATTGACCTCAACCACACCTTTTAAATTACGGAGCTGCGGCACAATGATCCATTCCTGTATGGTTAATAAATCCATCGGGGTGTAAGCTGAACCATCTTCTTTCTTCGCACCTTCTTCAGCTTCAACGGTATAGAAAAAGATCTCTCCAAGTCCTGTTGAAACAGGCCCCATAATTGGCTCTATTCCCTCTGGCACTTCACTTTTTATTTGCTGAAGCTTTTCACTGATTAACTGGCGGGCAAAATAAATATCTGTGCCATCTTCAAAAATAACCGTTACTTGTGAAAGGCCATAGCGGGATAATGAGCGTGTGTGGTCAAGATTAGGAATGCCTGCCAATACTGTCTCAATCGGAAATGTTATACGTTGCTCAACCTCTAATGGGGAGTATCCTGCGGCCTCAGTATTAATTTGAACTTGCACGTTCGTGATATCAGGAACAGCATCAATCGGAAGACGATTAAAATTGTAGATACCAAGAGCGCAAAAGCAAAGCACAACAATCATCACCAGCCAGCGGTGACGTATAGATAGGGAAACAATATTTTCTAACATGAGAATTCTCTTTTCATTACTTATTATATTTTTAATGTGAGTGAGCCGCAGTGGCTTTTAAGATGTCTGATTTGACAATAAAACTTCCATCGGAAACATAAGCTTCTCCAGCTTTTAACCCTCTAATGATTTCAACATAACCATCGCTTTTACGGCCTGTTTTTACAGGACGAGGAATGTATGAATCCCCTTCCTTAATAAAGACAACATCCCCAAGTTCTTCCATTTTCTGTAAAGCACTTTCCTTAACGGCAAGCTGTGCTTCGGCCACAGCAATGCTAACATCTCCCTCTATGGTCATACCTGGCTTCCATATACGTTCTGGATTAGGCAGGACAATAATGGCAATTTGCGTTTGGGTTAATTCATCAGCCGTAGGAAACAACATGTCGATTTTGCCCATTGCGGTTTTATCGCCTTCGAGCGCATGGATAGAAACACGTTGTCCGCTTTGTACATAATCAGCATCACGGGGAAATACATGAAATTTTGCCCATACGTCTGAAAGGTCTGCAATTACAAAAAGTGCGTCACCATTTGCGACATCTCCGATATTTGTATTACGTTCCAGAATAACACCGTTAATCGGCGCTGTTACATTATAGTCTTGGAGACTTTCATTCGATTCAATAACTGCCAGAACCTGCCCTTTTTCAACACGTTCCCCCAAATTGACCTTAACACTCCGTACAATCCCCTCAAAACGCGCTCTTACATCGGCTTTTGTATTTTGATTGATTGTAATACGACCTGTAAGAGGAATTGTCTGGTCCACTTTTGCTGGAGAAACTTTGTCAATAACAATGCCCATGCGCTGAACAGATTCAGGCGCTATCTCAGCTTTACCTTCCTCATGTTCTCCATGTCCATCTTCACCTTCTTCATGACCTTCCTCAGATTTTTGGGTGTCGTGACCGTGATTATCATGCTCATCTTTTTGCTCATGACTTTCATGGCCGTGGTCATCGTGATTGTCCGCTTCTTCGCCATGGTCGTTATGCTCATCTCCATCATCATGCGCATGGCCTTCGGCCTCATCATGCGTTTCATGGGATTCTTCATGCGCGTGTCCATCCACATCCTGAGCGTGGGCTGGGATGATTGCAATCGGGGATATAAACCAGCTCAGCAAAGCTGCTATTAAAAAGTAATGTTTCATTTTTGGTCTCCTGTTTTTAGAGAAATTGTTTGTTGAATTAAATGCGCATGGGCATTCATAAGAAAATCAGCTTGTGCTTTTGCCTGATGTAACTTCAACAGGCTATCAAGCTGAGCTTCCTGCATCTCATAGAGTGTTCGTTGCGCATCCAATAACTCTAGAAAGGAGAATCGACCAGAATTATAACCTTCAGAGGCCTGTTCATAAGCTTTCTGAGCACTTGGAATAATGTCATTTTTATAGGATTTAACTTCCTGAGATGCCGCAAGGAGCTGTTGATACACTTTTTCAGAAGCCTCTTTGAGTGACAGTAAAGTTGACCTGTTTTCATTTTCAGCCACTATCCGTTCGGCGCGCGCCTGAGCTATATTTCCCTGATTACGATCAGAAATAGGAATTGGTATAGAAAGTGTTGCCATAAATGCATTGCTGTCGGTTTCGTTAAAACGACGAATACCTAAGCCTATTGTAGGATTTGGCACACCATAAGCCTTGGCCAGTTCTATATTGCTTTGCGCCTGCAGTTCTTTAAGCTTCATCATTTCAGCTTGTGGCAAGTTTTCAAGCGCCTTAATCAGTTGCTCTTTTTCCGGCACATCAAAAGCCGTCTGAAGAAAACCAATCCCTTCATTGATTTGATCAACGCCACTGGCTAAAATACGCTCTAGCTGCGCTTTGGCAGAGGCTAATTCTTCTATGGCTTGCGCTTTTTCAATCGCAGCAGCTTTTTGCTCGATATCTACCTTGGTGTGTTGAATATCAGAAGCTGCTGCTGCACTCACACGCTTCTTAACGGCCTCATCGGTTTTATCAGCTAATGCCAGACGTCTTTCGGCGAGCTTCAGTCTTTCTTGAGCGATGACATAACCTGCATATGATTGATGCGTGCTTGCCAATGTCGCCAAAATTTGAGAAACCGCTTCTTGCTTAGCAGCAGCGAGAGCATAGTTTGCGACATCTTTTCTATATGTACGCTTCCCTGCAATTTCGATTTCCTGTTCCACCCCTAAGGTTAATTCAGCGCCATCAACGCCGGAAAAATCATCATCGCCCCCAAAGTTTTCAAGCTCCATAATTGCTTGAGGATTGGGGCGAAGACCTGCCTGAAGAGCTTGTCCTTCAGCAGACATGATAGAAGCAAGGTTCATTTTTATATCGGGATTATTTTCTAAAACAATTTGGAATACAGGATACAAATCTGTTTCCAAATTCTGCGCGTTACTCTGTAACGGCATAGAAAACAGCGCCGTACAGGTTAATAAAGTAAGTATTTTTTTATTCATAGTTTATCTCTTTTGCTCGATTGATAGGAATTAATACCAGCAAAGCCGCTGGCCTAGATCGGGCAAAAGTCTATGATAATAAGGATAAATCTAGACGCACTTTGCCCTTAGGCAAAGATACGTGGGGGGCGCTTAAGGCCGTAAATAAGTTGGGAAGAAACCATAGAGGCGTTCAGGCTGAATTGCTTGTTTTTATTGGCATTTAAGCTATGACCTAAATCAAATGCGTTCCCATAAAAATGAGTGTGATGACAACCATGCCCACAGTGACCGCACAAATGGTTATCCGCAGATTCTTCATTGGGAAAGCTATCATCTGTACTTTGGTTATCAGCTGATTGCGATTGTTCACAATCAGCCGTGACACAACTCAAAGATCCAGCGTCGTCAAAAGCATGCACAGCCGGGGAGGATAAAAACCCACCCAGCAAAAAAGTAGCCAGTACAAATATGTGCATAAAATTTTTCATTATCTTAATAATAACTTTGATTCAAAAAAATAACAAGAGAAATTATCCCCATAAATTGCTTATCGGGATAGCCCATAAATTCTGCCCAAAAGGCACGACATCTTTGCCACGATACAGCACAACACCACAAACGAAATCATCGCTTGTAATGTTTTGCAGTTCTTCTAATCCTTTGAAATCAGATTTCGAAACACTATCACGTTGTTTCACCTCAATGGCGACCAATTGCCCATTTGGCTTTTCTACAACAAAATCAACTTCTTTGTTATCGCTTGTTCTGAAATGAAATAAGTCCATTTTATCATCACAAAATGTCATCAATTTAAGGAGTTCTGTCGCCACAAAATTTTCAAGTACATGACCAAATAGCTCTGGTCTGTTTTTCTCAAGATCACTTAATTCATATTGCATTAGGTGACAGAGCAACAACGTATCCGTCATATACCCTTTGGGAGATTTCACCAGCCGTTTGCCAATGTTGCGATACCATGGTGCTAACTCAAAAGTCAGGAACAGCATTTTAAGCAATGTTTTGTAATTACGTGAGGTCACAGGGTTAAGGCCCGCATCTCGAGCAATATCCGCATCATTGACCAAGCCACCTGCACGATTAGCCAGAATACGAAGCAAGTTAGGAAGTGTGCTGAGTTTCTCAATTTCAGCTAGCGCACGGACATCTCTCTGCAAGATCGTTGTGAGATAGCCATCAAACCAAGTTGTGCGCTCGTGGATATCTGCCCCCGATATTTCAGGGAATGTTGCAGTTCGAATAATGTCAGAGAGGTTTTGTTTGTTTTTATCTGCTTCAAAGTCTTTATTGAATAATCGTTCTATAAAATCACCATTACCGCCCAGCGCTTCGGCGCCTGAGACAGGATAGAGCGTAAGTACATTCATGCGCCCCACTAGCGGATCTGAGAGTTTTGGCAAAGCCATGATATTGGCTGATCCTGTAAGCAAGAAACGACCTTTAAGTTTGGGACCTTGCGCTTGGCGCAACTCATCAACAACAACTTTCAAAGCCCTAAAAATCTCAGGCACCAGCTGCACCTCATCGATAATCAATGCGCCCTTACGTTCTCTGAGATAACTCTCTGGTGCATTGGCAGCAGCAGCCATTTGCGTTGTACTATCAAATGTTACATATTCGGCAGGGTATTCTTTTTGAGCAATCGCTTGAACCAGCGTGCTTTTACCGGCTTGGCGTGGTCCATTGAGGAAAACAACTGGACTAACTTCTAGAGCCTTGAGAAGCTTGCTCCTCATATGCCGGTTAATATGCGCCATTGTTATACCTTTTTTATTTGTTCGTATAAATCTATCTTTCATAAATTATAAAACAAACTTTTATATTTGCAAGAATTGTTTTTAGCCCTGTTTTCCTGCCTCATACGCTTCTTGCAAAGCATCTTTGATTGCCCAGACGGCCACATCGTGAAAATCAAGGCTGTCGCTGTTTCGGGTTTCCAGCGTTTCAAGTGTCAAGCCCCCAATTTTAGGTCC
>DCXL01000003.1:0-166 GCA_002328415.1 Micavibrio sp. UBA2137
GCGATAACTATAATCGTCCTAAGGTAGCGAAATTCCTTGTCGGGTGAGTTCCGACCCGCATGAATGGCACAACGATGTGTAGACTGTCTTGACCATGTACTCGGCGAAAATGCAATTGTCGTGAAGATGCGACATTGCCGCAGCAAGACGAAAAGACCCCGTGAAG
>DCXL01000003.1:484-958 GCA_002328415.1 Micavibrio sp. UBA2137
AGACCCCGTGAAGCTTTACTACAGTTTGATATTGGTACATTGCTTCATATGTTCAGCATAGGTGGGAGCCTTCGGGCACCAGTGAGATACCACCCTTATGCTGTAGTGTACCTAATCTGTGACCATGAATCTGGTTGCGGAGACAGTATCTGATGGGTAGTTTAACTGGGGCGGTTGCCTCCCAAAATGTAACGGAGGCGTTTACAAAGGTTGGCTTGGTCCGGATGGAAATCGGACTGGACGTGCAAACGCAAAAGCCAGCTTTACTGCAAGGGTTACAGCCCGAGCAGTTACGAAAGTAGAAGTTAGTGATCCGACCGTACGATATAGGACGGCGGAAGCTCAACGGATAAAAGTTACTCCGGGGATAACAGGCTGATAGCGCCCAAGCGTCCACAGCGACGGCGCTGTTTGGCACCTCGATGTCGGCTCATCTCATCCTGGGGCTGTAGCAGGTCCCAAGGGTATGGCTGT
>DCXL01000003.1:1348-110541 GCA_002328415.1 Micavibrio sp. UBA2137
CCCTATCTGCCGTGGGTGTTGGAATCTTGAGAAGAGCTGCCCTTAGTACGAGAGGACCGGGGTGGACGAACCTCTAGTGTACCAGTTGTTCCGCCAGGAGCACCGCTGGGTAGCTACGTTCGGACGGGATAACCGCTGAAAGCATCTAAGCGGGAAGCCTCCTTCAAAACTAGGATTCCCTATCAGAGCCGTGGAAGACCACCACGTTGATAGGCTGGATGTGGAAGTGTGGTAACACATGAAGCTAACCAGTACTAATTGCTCGATCGGCTTGAATTCATTTTACGTTGCGCGCAGTAACAAGTTTACGATGTTATGCGACATTATGTTATCTAGAATGATTGCGACACCAGTATAAACTTTGGTTTGTGCTAGAAGTTATGAGGAATTTTATTAATCTTAATGCGGTTTTCGATGACCTGGTGGTTATAGCAAGTGTGAAACACTCCTTCCCATCTCGAACAGGACAGTGAAAAACCTTAGCGCCGATGGTACTCTGGCTTAAGCCACGGGAGAGTAGGTCGCTGCCAGGTCTTCCAAAACCGTGTTAAAATCTTAAAAGATTTCATACTTATTGCGAAGAGAATTTTTAAAGCCCGCTTTCGAGCGGGTTTTTTGTTGCTTATTCCAAACCGCAGATATATACATAATTCATGATAAAAATTTCAGATAGTTTTAGTGGCTCTGTATCTGCGGCAGATGAACTGCGTGAGGTATATGACTTTGTGCGCTCTGTTCTGGGTGATGACATCATCACTTTTGAACAATATGCTGACATGCATCGTGCAAACCCAAATGTCTCGCATAACATACGCCGTCTAAGTGATAATCAGATGTACGGGTTTTTGAGCTTCTCATTTCTTTCAGCGTCTGATTTGGAAAAACTTGAAGCACAAACGTTAAGAACGATGGATTTAACAGGTGAAAATCAGGTCGGACCAGATGAAATTCCCGCTTGTGTCTATTTAGGCGCTATTGGTGCCATTGAAGACAAGGATGCACGCCGTGCAACAATGCAATATTATGGACAGAGGATGACTGATTATGCGCAGCGTTTTGAATGCAGCTTCCTTATTCGCCCTGTAACCGAACATGGGATGAAAATTGCTGTGAGTGAGGGATACCAACCCATGCATGAAGCAGGCCTTGAACAGCTTTACATACTTAGATAATTATTCCTCAATCTTACAACGCAAGAAGCCTTTCATTTCGTTCTCTTTGAAGCCGAAGGCCTTATAAAAGGCGCGTGCCTTCTCGTTTTTTGAGGAAACACTAAGTGCAAATTTGCGCACGCCTTGCGCACGTTTAACCTCAAGAATATGGGTGAGAAGAGCCTTGGCAGCGCCCTGTCGTCTATAATCCTCATCCACATGCAAATTTTGAATTTCATAGCCGCGCTTGGTGACATGAAATTGATAAGTGTTAAAGCCAGAGGCAAAGCCCACAATGCGCGGTTCATCTGTTTCAACCACAAAGGCCTCTATCCAGTTCCAATCGGCCTCAAGTGCCTCTGCGCTCAGTTGCATATTATCATCATGATAGGCGTTCAGGGCTGTACCTAATGCGGCTAGCGAAGGGATATCACCTTTATCTGCCTTACGGATGGTAAAGGCGGCCATATTAGTAAAAATGACGCTCGGTTGTGCAACCTGTTAGGAAAGGGATGCCGCCTGTTTCAAGGGCATAGATGCCATCCCCATCAATCAGGAGCGTGCGTGTGCCGTCTGTGTAGGCATTTTGATCTGGTGATACGCGTTCCAAACGCCAGATATTGCCATCATAGCGGACATTGGCGGCCTCGGCATTCACACCTAAAGAGACAATCATTTGACGTGACTGGTCACAGTAATATTGGGTGTTCGAGGCAGAAGGAAAGTCATAGACGATGACCTCGTCCTCTTTCTTCAAATTCCCGCAATTGCTGAGCAAGAACAGGGTGAGTGACATTGTCAAAAAACGTGAAGAAGCGGAAAGTTTATTTTTTATCATTTTTGCAAGATAGCACACTCTTAAAAGTGAAAGAAACCTTGATTTTAGGTGGCAACATGGTTACCTAAGTACCGTTTAATTTTTAGCCCATATTTAAAGAGGAAAATCACATGTCTTATAAAGACTTACCCATCGGACAAAATATACCTGAGGACGTGAATGTCATCATTGAAAACCCTGTGGGTGGTGAGCCTGTCAAATATGAGATGGATAAGGAAACAGGCATGATGTTTGTTGATCGTTTCCTGCATACTGTCATGTATTATCCTGGCAATTACGGCTTTATTCCACACACGCTCTCCGATGATGGTGACCCGGTGGACGTTTTGGTACTTGGTAAAACAAAGGTCATGCCGGGGGCGGTCATGCGCTCGCGCCCTGTTGGTGTTCTGATCATGGAGGATGAAAGCGGCATGGACGAGAAAATTCTGGCTGTACCATGCGACGAATTATTCCCGTACCACGATAATGTCCGTGATATTGACCAAGTACGCCCGATTCTGAAAGACCAGATCGAGCATTTCTTTACCCATTACAAGGACTTGGAAAAGGGTAAATGGTCAAAAACGGTGCGTTGGGGTAATGCCGAGGAAGCTAAAAAGCTGATTATCGAAGGCGTAGAGCGCGCAAAAGACGCCAAATAATTTAAAAGAGTTTATCTAAGGAGAACACTGTCCCCGTCATCGGGGATGGTGATTTTTTTGCCTGATGTTTGGGCCAAGGCCTTAACACGCGCGTGCGCATCCTCGGTCACGTCAGGCACATGCACGATATAGAGTTCGTTGGCGTTTAAGCGCTCAATATTGGCCTCAATCTCGGACAGGGTTGTGTGCCCAGAAAGATGCGCGTCCTCCAGCTCTGAACATTCATGCACCAACACGTCCTGTTTATCTGTGCGCGAGGTAACCGCATCACAAATTTCAGTATCTGCCGAATAAACAAGCGCCTTGCCTTTAGGGTTATGAATTTTGACGCCAGAACAGTTGCAATGACCATGCTCGACAGGGAAAATCTCGACATCAAAGCTGCCAATTTTGGCCTTTGTTGGCTCTAGCCCTAAATCATGGAAGTGAATTGGAAAAATGTCGGGATGTTGCGGTAAATCGACAAGATTGAGCAGTTTTTCAACCAATTTTATGACGGCGCTATTACCGTAAATGTTAAGAGGTTTTGTGCGTTTTTCTTGCTTTGCAGATTTTGCATAACAGGTTTTCATCCAGATCTGATGTACCAAATTGGTGATGGCGCACATATGGTCAATATGTTCGTGCGTGAAGAAGATATGAGACAAGTTTTCGTAATCAATCCCTTGCTTCATAAGCATTTGCAGGCAAGCGCCATTACAATCTATAAGAAGTAAATCAGCCTCTTTTTTGACAAGCAAAGAGGTGTTATGTCTGTTTTTACTCACAAGTGCAGCACTTGTCCCGAGAAAAAAAAGTTCCATTTTTGTGCGCGCTCCTGTATCAATTCATCAAATCTTGGAGGTAACTTACGTTCATCTTCATGATTTGTTTTGATTTTAATAACATACATGGACAGGGTATGGCACTTAAAATTATCGGTCATCGTGGTAATGGCCGAACAACGGAAACTCCCTTCTTGGAGGGCAAGGCGCCGCAAAGTTCGCTTGAATCCTTTCGGCAGGCCATTGAAGACAATCACGCTGATGGTGTGGAATTTGATGTGTTTGTCAGTGCCGATGGCGTGCCCATTGTCATTGAACGTGACGAGATTGATGGAATGAAAATCTCCGATCTCTCCTACGAAAACCTTCTTGGTTATAACCTTGCGCCAGATGGTTTACACCCCTCTTTAGATGAGGCCTTGCGCTTTCTTCATGATCTGGGCATACGCCTTAACCGCAAACTTGTTATCAATATCGAGCTTAAGGGGCGTAGTGTCACACGCCCAACATTAGAGGCTGTTGAGCGTGCCGCAGAGGAATATGGATTTGATGCAAATCAGGTGCATTACAGCTCCTTTGACCGTGACAAGCTTGCCAGTGTCCGCATGCGCCAGCCAAGTGCGATTATTCAGCCAACGATTGCGACAACACAGCTTTTCGCCGCCAACGATGTTACGATACCTGGTTACAGTGTCCCTCTGACCGCACAATACAATAAAGCAGCCCTTACAGATTTGTCTGAATTTCTAACTGAATTTAACTGTGCCGCGATTGATGTCCCTACATGTGATATTCGCCCTGAATTGATTGATTTTGCCGCGCGCCATGATGTTGGCTTTTGTACGCATCCCTCAGGCCCACGCCTTTACGAAAATAGAGGCATGCTGGTTGAAAGCTTCCGTTTGCTCCATGAATATGCAGAGGAACAGGATGTGATTATTAAGGTTGATGATATTGCACTTACGCGGGCCCTTTTTAGGCAATACTCAGAGCAAAAAACCTATCAGGTACCAGCTTCGTTTGACATGGAAAAAATTCCACCTCTCTGTGATGATGGTTTTATTCATTATCAACTAAAAGAAAATGATCTTACTTACGAAGGCAAGGGGCAAGATGAAATCCTCGAACGTATCATGGGAACACCCTTCCTACGCTAAATCCAAAAAAACAGAAAAGCCCTTGTCGCCTGTTGCGTTTTTCGGTATAAAACTGCATTCATTTGACGGAAACAACAAAAGAGCGAATATTTATGGCACTCGAAAGAACACTTTCAATTATTAAACCTGATGCAACGCGCAGAAATCTTACAGGCGCAATCAATCAGCGTTTTGAGGACAAAAACCTCTCAATCATCGCGCAAAAGCGCGTACAACTGACAAAAGAACAAGCCGAGGGCTTTTATGCTGTTCATAAAGAGCGCCCTTTCTTCGGCGATTTGGTAAAATTCATGACATCTGGCCCCGTTGTGGTTCAAGTGCTTGAAGGTGAAGATGCTGTAGCGCGTAACCGTTCAATTATGGGCGCAACAAATCCAGAGGAAGCCTCACCTGGTACAATCCGTGCGGATTTTGCAGAAAGCATTGAGGCCAATTCTGTGCATGGATCAGACAGCTCTGAAAATGCAGAAATTGAAATCAATTACTTCTTTAATGAAGACGAAATTCTGCCGAATAAAGAATAATTAAGAGGCCAACCAATTTTTGGCCGTATGATAGCCCTCCTCGAGGGCTATTTTTGTGTCTTCAATAATGTGTGCATACTCTTCCTGAGAGAGAGGAGACTCATTACGAATTGTTTCTTCAATAAGGGCGGCAAGTTTTGAAAGGCGCATGAGGCCAAAATTCCCTGCCATGCCCTTTAGCTCATGCCCCTTGGCGCGTAATTTTTCATGATCGCTTGCTTGGTGGGCTTCCTCAAGTGCGGCAATAATCTCGGTGCTTTTAGTATGTAAATCCTGCATCATTTCATCGAGATCGTCACCAGAAAGCGCCTTTTTCAGGGAGACAATTTGCGCCTCGTCAAAGATGGCTGCGTTCTCAATGGCTGATTTATCAGGCTCAATTTTTGACGCAGGCGTTTCTGTTGTTTCAGATGATGCCTTGGCGGTGGGTACATCTTCAGTTTTGGGGGCTTCTTTGTAGGCGCCATCCTTGATTTTCTGGAGCACAATTTCAAGTGCGTCTGCGTCAATAGGTTTAGCTAGGAAATCATTCATACCTACGGTCAAACAGGCATTAATGTCACCTGGGCGCGTGTTACCTGTAAGCGCTATGATTGGAATATCCTTGGCGGGAGCGTCTAATTCCGTACGAATTTTTTCTGTGGCCTCAAGACCGCTCATATTGGGCATTTCGATATCCATGAAAATGACGTCAAAACCGTTATCGGCATTTAATAAGTCAAGTGCCTCTTGTCCAGAAGCCGCCAATACAGGTAAGAAATTACTAGGCTCTATAAAACCCGAGATTACCTTTTTCGTGATGTCGTTATCATCAACAATAAGGGCACGGAAATGGTCTGATTGCGTCTTTTTCTGCTTTTTGGGAGGGGCCTCTTTAAGCGCCTCGTTCTTCTTATTATTAGACGCTTGTAAAGAGAGGGCTTCCGTCTCAGTGTCTTCATTTTGCTCCTCAAGAGCCTGTTCTAAATCAACATTGTCGATTTTTTCTCCTATTGGGAGGGTAAGCATGAAGAAGAAGGTGCTTCCCTGATTAAGTGTACTGTTAATGCCAATATTGCCACCCATCAAATTGACCAGCTTCTGCGAGATAGCAAGCCCAAGACCCGTGCCACCATATTTACGGCTCGTGCTTGTATCGGCTTGCTTGAAAGGCGTGAAGAGGTTGCGTTGTGCTTCGGGACTAATGCCTATACCTGTATCCTCAACAGCAAAATAAATTTGCGCTTTATGGTCATTCTTTTTGCTGTCTTCTTCAGTGACCAGCTTGGCGTGGAGGCGAACATGCCCCTTATTAGTAAATTTAATGGCATTATTCGTCAGGTTTAAAACCACCTGTCGCAAACGTGTAGGGTCACCTTTGACACTTGTTGGAAGCTTGTCGCCTAAATCCAGTACAAGTTCGAGGTCCTTGTGCCCAGCATATCCCTTAGCAAGTGAAAAAATGTTACGCATAAGATCTGCAACAGAGAAATCAATCTCTTCCAGTGACATCTGACCTGTTTCAATTTTTTCAAAATCAAGAATATCATTAAGCAGATCCATAATGGTGCTCCCTGAATCCCCAATCGTATCCACGTAGTCTTTTTGCTGCGCATCAAGCGATGTTCCTTTGAGGAAGCGCACCATACCGAGAATACCTGTCATAGGTGTTCTGATTTCATGGGAAACCATAGCGAGGAAGGCTGATTTTGCATTATTAGCCTCTTCGGCTTCGGCCTTGGACTGACGCATGGCATCAACCTGACTGCTTTCGCGCGTTTGCAGAGCCTGCATGGCTGCGCGCTCACGCTCAAGAACCTTGAGCAGACGTTCATGGTCGTAATTTTCACGGATATCGCGGACCTTTTCAGTTAAAGGGTCGCTTTTTCGAATTGTTTTTTGCCCACTTTCCTCGATTGCCGTTTGCTCATTAACGCGGAAGGTCGCAAAAGACATGAGAATAGTGCTGATAAGGACAGCAATACCTGATCCAAGAGGAAGTTCTAAATATGTGGCGTAAACATCAATTGACCCAATATGAACCGCAACGGCTGCACAGGTTGTTCCAAAAAGGAGAAGCGCCGACACAAAGATGGCAAAATGCCTGCTGTTCATGCGGATATTCAAAAAAGAAGCGAGGCAGAGCAGTGCTGTAGTCAGAACGGTTAGGACAACAAAGCATAATTGCAAAAACATTATTGCAGACGGAATGACAATAAAATATGACACGACAAACGCAAATAGAGCTAATACTGCTGTAACAGCGGATATGAGGCAAAGACGTGTCGCAAGTGCGGAGCTAAGTTCCTGAGAGGTTTCAGAGCCATATCCTTTTGCGTAAGCAATCAGGCTCAAACTTATGCAGATAACGGCAAATGTTGCTGTGGAGGGCGTGCTACCCATGAAATAGAGGCCCAGATAAGGGAGCAGAACAAAAACAACGCTTATGACATAAAAAACGCTGGATTTGGAAACATCGAGTATTAGACGAATAATTGCAAACCCAAAGGCTATAAACAAAAGGCCCATTATCAGGATTGAAAAGAATTCTATTTGAGGCGTGTCATGTGCATTCGTACTAGAAAAATGAGGCGAAAGCAGGCTGCTTAATGCCTCTCCACCTGTAATCTTAAGCACAATAAAGCGCGAGGTTTTGGGTGTAATACTGATTGGTGCGCTCCAACTGTAAGGGTCGCTTTCCGCAATTTTTTCGGCTGTTTTAGCGTCGTATACTTCAAAAGATTTAGGGGCAAGCCTCGGGAATAAAACCGTAGGTTCAAGGCTAACCGTCCATTGCGGCGTATCGGAGAGGTTCTTTACCACACTACCCAGATAGAGAACTTTGCCGTCTTTGAGGATAAGGGTTGAGGCACTGTCTTGAACAACACCAGCGCTTCGAAAGAGCTTGAGTATTTGTGGCAGGGTAAAATTTTGGCTTTCTTGGGCCTCGACCTGATAGAAATTCGGCCCGATAGGAAGCGTTTTAGACGTACCATCAAGTAAAAAGATTTTATTTTTTTGTGCCTGCGCGTCATTTTGAACAAAGCATGTCAAAACAGTAAAGAGAGCAAAGAAGAAAAATATTCTCAAGGGCATGGCAGTCTAGTGTGAACTTTCTTTTTACAGCCAAACAAGTGCCATCAAAATTAAAATTGCGGCAATGATGATGACGGAATATTTCATGACCGTTGTAAAGCGTACCCACATCATCCACGAATTTACAATTTCAGTGTCTTTGATATTTCCGTGTGACTTGGTTTCTGGTGCGTTTGCCATATGACTGCCTCCGTGTGACTTTTCAAAGGGATGTTTTTTCAGTTGCGCAGTGGTCTCCGCGTTTGATGTTTCTTCGTGAGTATACTGTGATAAGTGGTCTGCGACAATGCGAATTGCGGCGGGGTATAATTTATGTTCAACAGCAAGCGTCTTTGTGGCCAAAGTATCGGCCGTATCATTATCCTCAATGACCACTTTTTCTTGCAAGATAACGTCTCCTGCATCCATTTCAGGAATGACATAATGGACACTACACCCTGTATAGGCCTCGCCTGCGTCTAAAGCCCGTTGATGTGTGTTTGTGCCCTTGTAAAGCGGGAGGAGCGATGGGTGGATGTTGATAATGCGCCCTGCATAAGCTGAAATGAAGAGCGGGGTAAGCAGGCGCATAAATCCTGCCAAACATATGAGCTCTATCTCATAGGGTGCGAGCACACCTAAAAGGGCTGTTTCAAAATCTTCGCGTGTTTCGTAATTCCCGTGTGGCACGACATAGGTCGGGATATTATTTAGTTTTGCAAATTTTAACCCTTCAGCATCGGGATTATTTGAAACAATAAGGTCAATTGACGCAGGAAAGTCTGGTGAACGCGCTGCCTCCACAATAGCCTTCATGTTGCTGCCGCGACCTGAAATAAAGATGGCTGTTCTGAGTTTGTGTGGCGTATCGCTCATATGAGTGAACCCGTAGTTAATATAGAGCGTTCTTCACCCGCTTTCCGTTTTTGCATTGTGCCAAGACGCGTGACAGTCTCGCCAGACGCTTCAAAGGCTTTTATGATTTCGTCACAGGTCTCTTGCGGAACAACGCACATGAAGCCTATGCCACAATTGAATGTGCGCAACATATTGGGTGTATCCAATTTGCCCTGCTCCATTATCCATTGGAACAAAGGAGGGAGTTCCCAGCTATCAAGATCAATTGAGGCAATCAGGTGATCTGGTAAGGAACGTGCGATATTTTCAAGCAGTCCACCACCTGTGATATGTGACATCGCATGAATGGGCAGGCCTTGTTTAATAGCATTCAAGACAGGTCTCACGTAAATACGTGTAGGTGCAAGGCAGGCTTCTCCAAGTGTTTTATGTGTGGTGTCAAAGGACGGTGCATTGTCGTACGCATAACCGTTATCCTTGATAATCTTGCGGACTAGTGAAAATCCGTTTGAGTGAAAGCCGCTTGAGGAAAGACCCAAAATGACATCACCTTCGGCGCATTTTGAACCCGTAATGACCCGGTCACGCTCAACAGCGCCGACACAAAAACCAGCTAAATCAAAGTCCCCCTTAGCATAAAGGCCCGGCATTTCAGCCGTTTCCCCGCCAATGAGCGCGCATCCTGCCTCGCGACACCCATCTGCAATACCATTGATAATTGAGGAGGCACCGTCAATTTCAAGATGGCCTGTGGCAAAGTAATCTAGGAAGAAGAGGGGCTCTGCACCTTGTACCAGAAGGTCGTTCACACACATGGCCACTAAATCAATGCCAATAGTGTCAAAGCGGTTCATATCAATGGCAATTTTGACCTTTGTACCAACGCCATCTGTGCCAGAAACAAGAATAGGGTCTTTAAAACCAGCCGCCTTTAAATCAAATAATCCACCAAATCCACCGATACTGCCCATGACACCTGAGCGATGTGTGTTTTTTACGGCGGGCTTAATGCGTTCGACAAGGGTGTTGCCAGCCTCGATATCAACTCCCGCATCTTTATAGGCATCATTTTTCATGGGTGTTTGCTCTAATTTGAAAATATACTTTTTGAATTTCTGACCAAATCACGCTACATATGTCATATGTTTAAACCAACGCAATTTCCTTATCGTTTATATGGTGTATCAGCATGTCTTGCAATGTTGCTGCTTGCCTTTTTTGCACTTTCCGCACCTGTTTTTGCGATGGAGGGCTCGGACAATCCGTTCCGTGTTGAAGATATCGCCGTTGATGTGACTGCTGAGAACGCCGTGAAGGCCCGCGAGAAGGCCTTTAAAGACGCGACAATGAAATCTATTCCTGTGTTGCTGAAGCAATTGAAAGACAGTGGATATGAGGTGCAACGCTTGGGCGGTCTTAATAAAACACAGCTGGCCAATATGGTGCAGGATTTTGAAATCAGTAATGAGCAGATTTCAGATGTGCGTTATAAGGCCAATCTGACATTTGATTACAATAAGAAAAAGCTGAATACCTATCTTAACGCAGCATATGCTATGGATAATGCGCCTTATCCTTCTGGCACAACATATAGCACAGATATGGTGAACCCTGCTTACCCTGAAGGTGCGAACCCAAATAAGGCACTGCAAAGAGCACAGGGCGATATTCTTGTGCTTCCGTTTTTGCAAATTGCTAATGCTCCCCTTAAATTATGGGGCGAGGATAATCTTTGGATGACGACATGGCGTGCCCAACCATCTGCGCGGACCGTCATTCCAATTGGCGATCTCACAGATATGCGTGATATTCGTGATAATCAGGCACTGACTTATGATGCGGAGGCACTCAATCGCCTTGTTGCGCGTTATGCGGCAGGCCGCGCTGTCATATTGCTGGCCTCTTACACAAATGCCCCTTTTCCGACCAGTATGTCCGAGGTGAACCGTGGACGCTTGAATGTGGCCCTCTATGATACAATTAAAACACGGCCTCAATTTGTGGATCAGGTCACTCTTAACCCGATTGAAAATGAATCATTGGACAATTTTTTGGCACGCGCAAAGGATGAAACAGTAGCTCTTTTTGCAAGGCTTCAACCGCTTCCGCAACGGGAGCTTGTGCCACAAAATGTTATCACACAAGATAATATGAGGCCTTCACAATCAGTTGCTTTCCCCTCACAGACAACAACGACCACAACTTCGCAAATCTATACGACAGGCGCGACGCAATCGCTTCGTGCACGCGCGCAGTATAATTCCATCCAACAATGGATGAGCCTGCAGCAACAAGTACGCAGCATTCCTGGCGTTTCAGGGCTTCAAATATTGTCACTGCGCCCGCGCGAGGCAGATATATTGGTGTCCTATCAGGGCGCACCTGATGCAATCTCCAGCCAGTTGCGCGCCAAGGGGCTTGCTCTAGAAGTGCGTTAGAGGACCAAGGACAAAAATATGAAAGACGTTACGACACATCGCCTAAGCTATATGGCGCAAGCCACTTTCTGGATCGCCGTTCTGGGAATTCTCATTGGGTTTTTCTGGTTGTTTAAAGATGTTCTGGCACCGTTTCTTATTGGCTTTCTGGTTGCCTACTTACTTAATCCTTTTATACGCAAACTTCAGGCGGGTAAAATATCACGCAAGGCTGCGACATTAGGGTTGCTCTCGGTTTTCTTTGTGACTGTTTTTATCGTGTTTGCGGTGATTTCCCCTATCATTATTCGTGAAATTGCCGATTTTGCAAATACTTTGCCTGAAACGCTCAGACAGCTCTGGGCGCAAATGCAACCTACAGTGAACCGCTTGCAGGCAATGGCTGGTGTAAGTTACTCGTCATCTTTAGCTGATACAATCGAGCCCTTCATAGGTCAGGCAACAGACACCAGTAAGCAGGTTATTCAGGGGATTTTTTCTGGTGGCATGGCGGTTATCAATTTAACGCTGACTATTTTTATCACACCTGTTGTTGCCTATTTTCTGATGAAAGACTGGCCACATATCACAAACTGGATTGAAAGCCTTATGCCACGCGAACATGAAAAAGAACTTCACTCCCTCTGGCGTCAAATTGACCGCAAAATCGCGGGCTTTATTCGCGGGCAATTACTTGTGTGTGTTGTACTGGGTGTCGGATATGCAATCGCACTTACCATTGCAGGTCTCAAATACGGATTTGTTATCGGCCTTCTTTCGGGGCTTTTGTCGATTATTCCTTTTGTGGGATCGGCCTTTGGTTTTATAACCGCCATTATTATGGCGTGGGTGCAGGCAGGCGAAATCAGCTATGTTGTGATTATTGCGGCCATCTTTCTCATTGGTCAGTTTCTTGAGGGGAATTTTATATCCCCCAAACTTGTCGGAAACAGTGTTGGCATGCACCCGCTCTGGGTTTTGTTCTCTGTGATGGCAGGAGGGGCTGTTCTTGGTATCTTGGGCATGTTGATTGCTGTGCCAGTAGCCGCAACAATTGGTGTTTTAAGCGCTTTTTTTATTCAAAAATATCGCAAAAGTAATTTTTACGAGACTAAAGGCGATTCTGGGAGCAAGTCTAAGGGCAAAGCAAAGCCGAAGAAAAAATCTAAAAAGGCGTAAGCAAAATGTCTAAGGCTATCCAACAAATTCCTTTGAATTTGAAGCATATTGAATCGCAAGGCCGCGAGGATTTCCTTGTGAGCGATTGTAATGCACAAGCGGCACAAGCAATTGACCAATGGCCGCGTTGGGCCAATTTTTCCATTATTATTCAAGGGGCAGAGGCTTGTGGTAAATCGCATCTGCTTTCTATCTGGGCCGAGCGCAGTGGTGCAAAGCTCGTTTCTGCAGAGGCCTTCATTGCACAAGGGTGGACAGCATACTCTGAGGTCAAGGTTCTTGCCATTGACGGGATCGACGCGCTTATAGGTGAACGCGAGGCTGAGCAGCAGCTTTTTCACATTTATAATCATATGAAGGAAACAGGGGGGCATTTGTTGCTTGCGAGTGAAACCGTGACAAAGGAATTAGACTTTGTGTTACCTGATTTGGGTTCGCGTTTGCGCTCTGTCCCGCTTTATCATATTGACCAGCCTGATGATGCCTTATTAGCGGCGATTTTGGTAAAGATGTTCTCTGACAGAAATTTGCGTATTGGGGCTGATGTTTTAAATTATGTGACACCGCGCATAGAGCGCTCCTTTGGCGCCGCGCGTGCCTTTGTCGATGCGGCTGACCACCGTGCCTTGGCGACAAAGCGCGGCATTACAATCCCCATTGCAAGGGAAGTTTTACTCAGCGAATAGATATTGGTTAGGCGGCATCCATATCAGGATGAATTGTTTCTTTCAAAGAGAAACAGCGTTTACGCATTTTATCCCAGCAAATTTCTGAATTTTCAAAGATGGTAAAGGTGCATGGCTCGTAAGAATAGATATCTTCTGTGCCGCAAAACTCTGTTAAGGAAAGCGCGAGCGTAAAGATGGCTGGATTGTGACCAACAAACATGACGGATTCGATGGTCTCGTTCAATGTTTCCAGAAGTTCCAGATAGACGCTCTCAGGTGCATCATAAAGCTCGCGCGTGTAGGATACTGTCTCGGGCGCGAGTTGCAGCCCAAGAGCCTGAAAAGTTTGTAATGTACGGTAAGAAGGCGAACAGAAAACTCTATCAGGTTTGATATTCTTCTGACGCAATGTCTCCCCTAAATTGGTGGCTTGCGACGTTCCGAATTTCGAAAGATTTCGACAAAAATCATCGTCACTTAAGTTGGCTTCCGCCTCAGCATGTCGTAACAGATATATTGTTTTCATATAAATTATGTAGGGTTGTTATAAAGGAAAACCAGATAGGCGCATAAAATAGCTATCTTTCATATTATCTTCAATAAAAACTATGACAGCTGAGAAAGCGCGCCTGTATCGCCAATTAAAATGACATTTGGATGTTCTTGTAGGAAAGAGGCCGGACATGTTTCCGACACAGGATTATCGAATGTTTTGCGGATGATATCGGCTTTGCTTGCGCCAGTGGCCATCAAAATAATCGTCTTGGCGGATAGGATTTCCTTTAAACCTAGCGTAAAGGCTTGCTTCGGGACGCGCCCGCCATCCCAATAGGCTGCGTTATTTTGACGCGTAATAGGGCAAAGAGAGACAATTCGGATAGAATCAGTGGGGTTAGAGGGCGGCTCATTGAAACCAATATGACCGTTTACACCAATCCCGATGACAGCAATATCAAGCGGGTTTTCTTTGAGAAAAGCTTTCATCCGCGTACATTCGGCTTCTGTATCGTCATGCATAGAATGAAAAATGGTTCTTTGTGTTTTGGGAATATTGAGGGGATCAAGAATTTCACGTGCCAACCAATTGGAAAATAAGCGCTCATCAGTGGCCTCCAGCCCGATATATTCATCCAAAGCCACATAATGCAGATCAATCTTACAATCTGCCTCACGCATGGCCTTATAAACGGGAAGAGGTGTCATTCCGCTAGGAAGGCAAACAACAGGACAGGACTTGCCAGTTTCTTGCAGAGCGCGCGTAATGAAAGCGGCTGCGTCTGTTCCAAAGTTGTTAGTACGAATGATCTGAGGTGTATGCATATGTATTAGGACATAGATGGTTGTCATATTCTGCGCAAGTCTTTATGAAAGAGGCAGAAAAAATATTTGCATTTTATGCTGCGCTTCTGTATTGAATATGTAAATTAAAATTAAGTGGAGAGACTGCGTGAATTTTATACGTGCTGTGCATGCTGATAAAGACGGGACACTGATGTTATCAGAAGACCGCAATAAAAGTGTTATTGAGAATCTGTGTGCCGATCTTGGCTTTCTGACAGATATGGACATAAGTGAACGTCATGCCTATTGGCTAGAACATCTGTGGCCTATATGCGAAGGCCAACCAGAAATTAAAATTCTGCAAATTGTACGCGACAGCTTGCCTGAACTAAAATTATCGACTCTTTTTAATGAAAAACCCTCAACAACCATTGCGCCAGCCGAGTTTGAAAGGCTTTGCAAAGAAGGTTATGACGCGCGTCATAATGAGGTCACAGCACGTGAAGGTATTTTTGAGCTTCTAACAGAGTTAAAGCAGGGCGGCACGCTCCTTAGTCTTGTCACATCTTCAGACACACGCAGTACAGAAATGGATTTTAGTCTGGTTTTTGACGTTGCAAAAGATGGCTATGGTTTTTTTGATGCCGTTGTGACTTCAGACGACATCACAGATCCTAAACATAAGAAGCCTGCGCCAACACCGTATCTTTATGCCTGTGCGGAGATTGAAATCCTTGATACTGAATATGGACATATTGCGCTTGAAGACAGCGCAGTTGGAACAGCCTCTGCTGTTCGTGCTTTTGGCGATGGTGATAATCTGGTTATCCGTTTTACGGACGAACCATTACCAGATAATGCGCCAGCCTGCTTGCGGCATGCACGCGATATTGTTGAAGCCAGAGAACATATTACGACATTCCAGGGCAATCTTTATAATCGTTATCGCTTGCAAGGGAACGATTTACAGATAAACTAGCCCAATGCGCATTGGAATCGACCTTGGTGGCACCAAGACAGAAATTATCTGCCTGAATGACAAAAACGGTAAAGAAATTTACCGTCAACGTGTGCCTTCTCCCAAAAATGACTATAAAGCAACGCTCAAGAATATTGGCGAGCTTGTTGCACGTGCCGAGGAAACCCTCGGGATAAAGGGGACTGTGGGTGTTGGTATTCCAGGAACAGTATCCAAGGTTACAGGCCTTGTTAAAAATGCCAACTCTGTTTGGCTAAATGGTCATCCCCTTGATAAGGATTTGGAAAAAATTCTCGAACGCCCTGTGCGTGTTCAAAATGATGCTAATTGCTTGGCCGTATCAGAGGCCTCAGACGGCGCAGGCGCAGGAAAAGATGTCGTTTTTGCGGTCATTATTGGTACAGGGTGCGGTGCAGGTATTACCATTCACGGAAAGCCAATTTCGGGATTAAACGGAATTGGGGGTGAATGGGGGCATAACCCATTGCCTCACTCCAAACTTTTCACAGACAATAAAACAAAAATCTGTGATGTCTGGGATGTGCATATTGATCCTGAGACAACGGTAAACCCAACTTATGCGCTTAAAGAGCGCCCAGATTATTTTGTAGACGATCTGGCCGTTAATGAGTTTCCTGGGCCTCAATGTTATTGCGGCAAACGTGGGTGTCTTGAAACTTGGATTTCGGGCACAGGGTTGAAAAGTGACTATGCACGCGTGACGGGCGAGAGCCTCTCAACGCATGATATTGTTGCCAATGCCAAACAAGGTGAAGCCAAGGCGCTGGATGCGCTTAACCGTTATACAGACCGCTTGGCACGTGGCCTTGCAGGTGTGATTGATATTCTTGACCCTGATGTTGTTGTGCTGGGCGGAGGTATGAGCAATGTCACGTCGCTTTATACGGATGTGCCAAAAATCTGGGATCAATATATCTTCTCTGACACTGTTGAAACCCCGATTGTGAAATCTGCCCACGGTGATTCCTCTGGTGTACGCGGTGCGGCGTGGCTCTGGAACGATTAAGTCTCTATATTGATTTCAATTTGACCTGATTTTTGTGTAATTGAAGCACGATTTTGCCTGAGAGCATCTTAAGTGCATCATCACCAAAGATTTTCTTGCGCCAGCCTTTCAACGCCGTTGTCTTGGCGTTTTCTCCAAATTCAGCTAGCTCGTGCAAATCCTCATTTGATGCAATCAAACGTGCCGCCACATCGTTTTCTGCGGCCTTGATTTTCAAAAGCATTTTCAGCAATTCAAGCGCTGGCTGACAATGTGGCGGAAGAATTTTTTTCTTCTCAACCTCTGGCCAGCTGTCTTTGGGAGAGTTCACTCCCTTTTGCGCGGCTTCAATAATGGCTAGCCCTAGTTTTTTGTCCTCTTGCCCCTTTGGAAAACCACGGACGCGTTGTAAATCTTTTGGTTTTGCAGGCGGGTGAAAGGAGATATCGACCAAAATATCGTCTCGCAAAATACGTCCACGCGGAATATCAACCTCTTGGGCGCGTTGCTCGCGCCATGCGGCGAGCTCTCTTAAAACGGCTAATTGTTTGGGACGCGGTGATTTCACCTTAAGGCGTTGCCAGATATCACCCAAGGGTAAATCATAAAGGTCAGGCTCAAGAAGGGCCTCTGTTTCCTCCAAGACCCAACTGGTGCGACCGCGTTTGTCCAGTTCCTTGACCAGATGCTCATAGATATCCACCAGATAAAGCACATCATCAAGCGCATAAGACAGTTGTTTGTCAGACAGTGGACGGCGAGACCAGTCTGTAAATTGCTGGCTTTTGTCCAAACGCTTGCCGATGGCCTTTTGAGAGAGGTTATCAAAGCCTATTTGATCGCCATAACCACACACCATCGCGGCAATTTGTGTGTCATAAAGCGGAGTTGGCAAAGTTTCGTATTGTTGCCAAAAAATTTCCAAATCCTGTCGCCCTGCATGAAACACCTTGGGAATTTTTTGGTTTTCAAAGATTTTAAGCAGGGGGGTGAGGTCCAAATCAGGATTGGCAATCACATCAATAGCGACCGCGTTTTTCTTTGGGTCACTGACTTGAATAAGACATAATTTTGCGTAATAAGTTTTGTCGCGCAGAAATTCTGTATCAACGGTGATGTAAGCGGCCTTTTCAAGTGTTTTACAATATTGTTTGAGCGCTTTATCTGTTGTAAGTATGGTCATAAATAATCATTTTGTAATTCAATGGAAACAACGGTATAACACACACCTGTAAAGCGCAAGAAACGAGGTAATTGCGCAGACGAATTATTGTTAAAAGAACGGATTGGTAAATTATGAGCGAGTATAGAACACATAAATGTAACGCATTACGTGCAGAACATGTCGGGCAAACAGTGAAATTGTCAGGCTGGATTAATCGTAAACGTGACCATGGTGGCGTTCTCTTTATCGATTTACGCGATACATTTGGCATTACACAATGTGTAATAGATGAGGGCTCACCCCTGATGGACACTGTTGAGGAATGGCGTCCAGAATCAGTGATTATGGTTGAAGGTGAGGTGCGCGAGCGCCCAGGCGAGACAAAAAACAACAAACTGCCAACAGGCGAGATTGAAGTTTATATCTCAAAGGCTGTATTGCTCTCTGCGGCAGATGTTCTTCCGTTTCAGGTGGCTGAAGATGATGGTGCGGGTGAGGATATCCGCCTGCGCCACCGTTATCTGGATTTACGTCGTCAAAAGATGCAGAAAAATATCCGCTTGCGTAATGATGTCATTGCATCGATGCGTAAACGCATGTGGGAGCAGAGTTTTCAGGAGTTTCAAACCCCTCTTTTGACTGCGTCTTCTCCAGAAGGAGCACGTGACTATCTTGTGCCCTCACGTTTGCACCCAGGTAAGTTTTATGCGCTTCCTCAAGCGCCACAGCAATTCAAACAGCTTCTAATGATGTCTGGTTTTGATCGTTATTTCCAAATTGCGCCGTGTTTCCGTGATGAAGATGGCCGCGCTGACCGTTTGGCAGAATTCTATCAATTAGATATGGAGATGTCCTTTGTGGGTCAGGACGATATCTTTGAAGTCATGACACCTGTTATCAAGGGTATTTTTGAAGAATTTGCCGATTTCACAGGCACAAAGCGTAAAATCGAATGGTTGCCACATTTGCGTTATGAAGATGCGATGATGAAATATGGGACTGATAAGCCTGATTTGCGTAACCCGCTTGAAATTGTTGACGTGTCATCTGTATTTGCGCGCGAAGACGTCGAATTTAAGGCGTTTAAAGGCGTCATTGAAAATGGCGGTGTTGTCCGCGCAATCAAGGCACCACAGGTTTCCGACCAGCCGCGCTCCTTCTTTGACAAGTTGAATAGCTGGGCTCAAGGTGAGGGCGCACCTGGTCTTGGTTATATTCTCTTTGCCGATGGTGAAGGTAAAGGTCCGATTGCCAAATTTGTACCAGAGGCCGCACAAGCTGAACTTAAAAAGCTAGCAGATTTGGATGAAGGTGATGCTGTATTCTTTGTCTGTAACAAGGAAGCAGAAGCCGCAAGCCTAGCAGGTAAGGCACGTACGCGCATTTGCGCAGATTTAGACCTGCTTGAAAAGGATGTCTATAAATTCTGCTGGATTGTTGATTTCCCCATGTATGAAATCAATGAACGCGGCGACCTCGACTTCTCACACAACCCGTTTTCTATGCCACAAGGGGGCATGGATGCGCTTGAGAATAAAGATCCGCTTGATGTTTATGCTTATCTCTATGACTGTGTCTGTAACGGCTTTGAGCTTTGTTCTGGCGCTATTCGTAACCATCACCCTGAAATTATGCAGAAGGCTTTTGAAATTGCTGGTTATAGCAAGGCCGACCTTGAGAAAGAATTTGGTGGGATGTTAAACGCGATGCGTTATGGTGCACCACCGCACGGCGGATGTGCCTTTGGTGTTGACCGTATTGTGATGTTGCTTGCTGATGAGCCGAACCTGCGCGAGGTCTATGCCTTTGTAATGAATGGTCAATATGAAGATCACATGATGAACGCACCGTCTGACATCAAGCCAGAGCAGTTGAAAGATCTGCATATTAAGCTGAACTTGCCCAAAAAGCTGGACGACGAAAAAGCGGCTTAGGCCCTTATCTTTAAAGACATGAAAAAACCTGGATAAACTTTCCTAAGAGGGATAGGAGGGGAAAGCTTCATCCAGGTTTTCTTTTTATAAGTGCTGATGCTGTCTGGAGGGATAGGGATAAGGGTGAGTGACAGCACCAATACTAATCTTTTTAACCATCTATACCCCTTTGCACGTAAGGCCGCACAAAGTTGGGCGCAAAATCATGAAAAAAACGAAATTATTTTAGCCGAGGCGGAAAATAGAGGTTACAGCACCAGTTTCAGCCGTATCGCGCGGTGAGCGATGGAATAAAATATGTGATGTATCAAAGTCAGGGCTTTTTTCTGACACGCCCTCGTTGTTTGGATTGCCGCGAATACCTTTCATAAAGACAATATCACCAAGAGCGGGTTTCCAGTAAGAAAATAAATTCCCCTTATCACGGACATGGCTATTGGCGAAATCAAGCATTTCACGAGATTGCAAACGGCCGCGCGCCTGTGCCAGATCAATATCGGCCACTTCCAGACTATTAAACAGATAAGATACATGTGCATTGAGCGCTGGTGCATCAGGATGCCATTTGGGAATGAAAGGATCTGCGCCAAGTCCCATTAAATGTAATGCGCCATTTGATGGAAATTCATGGGCCTCACCTGTTATCCCTGCATAAACATCCGACAGGATCTGACGCACCATAAATGTGTCTTGTTGAATAACCTCAATCACATGCGCAGGAATGGACAAATTAATGTCAGCTGCTAAGTGCGCCATTTTGTCTGGTGTTTCTAGGTCTTGCGCAAAAAGCACGTGTGAATTTGTTGTGCGCGTAGGTTCGTGCGCAATACTGATTTTTGAGGCTTTATTGAAAAAATCAGTGAGCGTTGGGCGTCTTAATACGGCACCACGGCTATCAGGTTTCTGCAAGGCATCAATGGCATCTTCGACCGTATATGTAGTGGCAATGGGGGATGTTGTTAAGCGCATGACTTAAAACATGCCCTGACATGGGGTAACACGGTAAACCGATGTTAATGCACCCGTTTCAACGGTGTCACGCGGGGAACGATGAAAAAGAATATGGTCGGGGTTAAAGGAGACGCTTTTTTCAGGAGTGTTCTGATTGGCGGGATTTCCATCAATGCCACGCATAAAAACTATATCAAGCGGGTCTGGCTTCCAATAGTCAAAAACATCGTCTCTTGCGTAAAAAGTGACATTTTTTTCGCTCAATATGGCACGACAATGCATCTGTGTTTCCGGGTCACCTTCTGGGAGTGCTGCAACCTCTAACTCATTAAAAAGATAGGAAACATGAGCGTTTAGGGGTGGCCCATCGCCGTGCCAAGATGGAGCAAATGGACCGAAACCGTTTCTTGGCATCATATGAAGTCGCGCAAAGGCACGTCCCTCTACTTCACTGTCTGTTACGCGGGCGAAAACCTCTGATAAGATTTGTCCAGTATCATGCGTATCTTGGTAAATCGCCTCGGCTATGTCGGTTGGCATAATAAGGCCTAGATCACTCCCAAAATCCTGTATCATTGCGCCACTCTTAAAATGGGTTTCGGAGAGAACATGAGACTGGGCGAGTTGTTCCCCACCATGTGGCACGCGCAATTTAGCGGTAATTGTATCGCGATGACTGTCAAAAACCTCAAGCAATTTCGGACGGCGCAGGGCCACGCCACGAGTTGAGGTTTCGCGCAATAGAGCGACGACCTCGTCTAAATCCTCAGTAACAGGAATGGGGGCTGTTGTGACACGCATTTTCTTTATCCTTATATAGGCAAAGGACAATAGAGCGATAATTGTATTATGTCAATAAAATAAAGGTGTTTAAGGCTAAGCAGATGTCATACGGGCGAATATGCTCTCAATCGTGTCGGCTCTTGTAAATGAACGTAGCGTTGCCCCGACACGCAAATGAATTTCATGACCCTGCCAATAAAGTGCCATGTTGTTTAGCATGGAGGTTAAGCGTTGTGTACGCTCAGACACGCTGGCAAGGCTTGTGTCAGGCATGATAATAGCAAAGCCATCCTCGCACACACGCCCTGCAAAATCAGACACGCGAATAAAGGAATGGATACCCAACCCAAGTAAGCGCAATGATTTGTTTGTGCAAGTACTCCCCAGTTCTGCAATAGCCTCATAATTATCCAAATCAATTAAAATGCAAACGCCGCCATGACTTGCGCCGCGTTGCATGCGGTCACATTCACGCGCCAGCATTTCTTCCAAACCCTGCATGTTCAATAAACCTGTCACAATATCCTTGGTTAACAGCGTTTCAAGCGCACGCAATTGGCTTTCCTTCTGAGCCAGTATGTCAATCTGGTGCAAATTGCTCTGTGATGTGTTTTGTTTTTCAGACATGAGCCTCAACGCAAATTTATTTTTCTTCATGATCTCTTATGCGAGAAGTGTGCCAAGGCACAATTATCTCTTATTTTTGTGCTGTTCCAGTCATTTGCATGCACCCTTAGTGGCCTTTGCGCATGCGACTAAGATGTCGGCAAAGGGCAATCTTTGTCTTTATCGGAAATCTTTGCCGTTCGTCCGCGCTTGCTCTATATTAATTTTATGCTTTCTCGTTTCTCACGCATTTTTGTTATCGTTTTTGTTGTGGTCGCACTTTTTGGCCTTGGGACTCGTGTGCTCGCACAAAAAAATGGCGGGAGCTTCTTTCAGAAAAATGAAAGTCAGGCTGAAATGGTCGGGCACAATGCCGTCTATGATTTAAAGCTTACAGCCGTTAAGCGTGGTGCTAAAATTCTGGATGTGGCTGGTCAAATGGAGTTTGATTTGGTGCAGGCATGTGATGGCTGGAAAAGCCAGCATGGCTTTGACTTACGCTATGATTATATTGATGGGCCTGCGCGTCATGTGGAGAGCATCTTTTCCTTATTTGAAAGCGATTTGCGTCCCGAGTTTGCCTTTCATTCTATCCGCTTTATTGATGGCAACTTAGCCGAAGACTATAGTGGTCAGGTCGGTTTAAAAGACGAAAGATTACTAGGTGAAATCATAGATAATGCGCAACAGGTGAAATTGCCTGTCACGCTTTCAGGCGACATGGTTTTTCCGCAAGCCCACATGAAAAAACTCTTGGAGGCCGCGCGTACAGGTAAAAAAATGGTGAATATGCGCGTCTTCGACGGCACAGTGAAAGACAAAGCCTTCTATGTCACTGCCTTTATTACCCCAGTTAAAAAGACACACACAGCGCAAAACAACAACACTTCGGATTTGACACCTGTTGCCCATCAGCCAAGTGCGCGCGCAGCCATTGATGCAGATTTGCTGTCTGGACGTGGATGGTCAGTACGACTTGCCTTTTTTCCTTTAGAAGAAGGCGTTCAAGATGAAACAGCTTTCCCCGAATATGAAATGACAGTTTTACTAGAAGACAATGGCATTATCTCGGAAATGATTGTAGAATACAGCGATTTTACGGTGACCCAGACATTGCAGTCACTAGAGAAACGACAAAAAGAGGGGTGCAATCCACATGGCCAATAAAAAGGTTCTCATTGTTGAAGATAACGAGCTGAACATGAAGCTCTTTCGTGATCTGCTTGGGGCACATAATATCGATTCTGTTATTACCTCCAACGGTCATGAGGTCATTGATCTGGCCCGCAAGGAAACGCCAGACCTTATCCTGATGGATATTCAGTTGCCAGAAGTTTCAGGTCTTGAGGTAACCGCCTGGTTAAAGGCTGAGGACGATTTGAAACATATTCCGGTTATTGCGGTGACTGCCTTTGCCATGCGCGGGGATGAAAAGAAAATCCGTGAGGGCGGATGCGAGGATTACCTCTCCAAACCCATTTCAGTCACAAGTTTCATTGAAACAGTCGAAAAACATCTTAATAAGGGCGCGGCGGCGTCTTAACTCACAAGGAAAAACTCTCTTATGTCCGCACGTGTTCTTGTCGTTGACGATATAGCGCCCAATGTCAAATTGCTCGAGGCCAAGCTATTGGGCGAATATTATGACGTGGTGACCGCTATGAGCGGGAAAGAGGCGCTAGAAAAGGCCGATGAAACACGCCCTGATATTATTCTCTTGGATGTCATGATGCCCGGTATGGACGGGTTTGAGGTGTGTCGCAGGCTCAAAGAAAACCATGAGCTGGCGCATATTCCTGTTGTGATGGTGACCGCCTTGACCGATAACGAGGATCGTGTGAAAGGACTTGAAAGCGGTGCGGATGATTTCTTGAGCAAGCCTGTTAATGATGTGGCGCTCATGGCGCGCGTAAGGTCACTTGTCCGCTTAAAAATGGCCGTGGATGAGTGGCGTGTGCGTGAAAATACGGCTAATCAATTAGGCGTAGTCAATGAAAACACCTCCATGATGGATATGGATGTCACAGGTGCCAAAATTCTGGCCGTTGAGGACATGGAATTTGAAGTTGAGAAGATTAAAAACACCATTGAAAGCCAGTCAAATCATGCCACGATGGTCACAACAGGTATTGAAGCTTTAAAGTATGCGCGTGAAGACAGTTTTGACCTGATTATTATTTCGCTGAATTTGGAGAATGAGGATGGCCTGCGCCTCTGTTCACACCTGCGCTCAAATGAAAAGACACGGTCTACGCCCATTTTGATGATTGGTAGTGAAGATGATCTGCCGCGCATTGCGCATGGGTTAGAGGTGGGTGCACATGATTATATTATGCGCCCTATAGACAAGAATGAGCTGATGGCGCGTATTCGCACACAAGTGCGTCGGAAACGCTTTCAAGAGGGTTTGCGAACAAGCTTTGAACTCAGCCTGAATATGGCGCTCACTGATACGCTGACGGGACTTTATAACCGCCGTTATTTTGAGGTTCACCTGACAAAAATCCTCGAAAAGAACGCGCAAGAACAGAAAACAATCGGGATTTTATATCTGGATATTGATTTCTTTAAGGCCATTAACGATACCCATGGCCATAATGTGGGTGACGAGGTGCTTAAGATTTTCGGCAAACGCATCACGGATAATTTAAGAAGCTTTGACCTTGTGGCGCGTTTGGGCGGTGAGGAATTTGTCGCCGTTCTGCCTGATACGGATGAAAAGACGGCTCACACTATTGCTGAACGTTTGCGCCGTTCCATTATGGATGCACCCTTTAAGACCAGCCATGCCGAGCCGCTTGATATCACAACTTCAATCGGAGGTGTTTTGATTAAGCCAGAATCGGGCAATACAATTACACAAGTGCTTGAACGTGCCGATAACCAGCTTTATTTGGCCAAAAATGGTGGCCGTAATTCTGTGTTTTTTGAGGATTCAGGGAAACTGGACCCTGAAGTGTTCCGTCCACAATCGCGTCCAATCTTGAATGAGACACAAGATTAAAGAGGCATAAAAAAAGCGCCTTACACAGGCGCTTCTTACTTAATTCAATTTCAAAAATTAGTTCTTTTTGTGCGGAGGCATTTTCTTTTCTTCGAAAAGAACGTGCATGCCAGGCTTTCCTGTTTCAGGATTGACCGCGCGTGGGTCATATTTACGGAACTTCATTTTTTCAGTTTGGTTGCGTGGGTTTTTATTTATGTAATATGTGTACCCTGTCGCTTCGCCCTTGGCGTTTTTGCCAGTGCTGACGAGACGAATTTTAACCTGTGCGTTTTTCTTAGCCATAACTCTTTATCCTGCTATCGATGTAATTAGAGCGCCATAATAGGAATTTCGATGTCAGTGTCAAGTAAAAGAGCGCGCCTTTTCGTAACTTTTTGCTTGAGCCAAGTGGTTTGGATTGACGTTCATCACAAGCGAGTTTGTGAGAGGGCAGGCTTCATGCAACCATAATTGCGCAGGCAAGTAATCACCAAGCCCATATATGCGTGTTTTATCTTCTGCAGCGGTCAAAGATTGTTTCGTATGGTCTACGCTCCAGTTGCGTGGCAGCATGGACAAGGGGAGGAGGCCACGCACCTTATCTTCTGTTTCAATAACGATACCGCGAGGCTTTATTTCAATGATTGTGCCTTGGAAGGGAGTGTCATAACCCTTGTCAGCCATAAGTGCGATGCGGTGACGTTGGGCGCTGGTGCGCTCAATATCCTTAGCCATACCTTCAATTTGCGTGATATTTTGGGCTGCTTTTGAGCAGGCTAACGCATCCAAATTGGGCAAATTGGGGTGAAAACCGGCCGCATGGGCAACGACCTGTTGGTTAATACCGTCATGCCAACGGCGCAACGGGCTTGTTTGCTGCAATGTGGCGTTCCCAAGCGCAAAATGCGGAAGCGCGCGATCAGTGTAATAGCCCGGGCGTGTCGCCTTTAATAATTGATGGGAGGCATAGGCATAGCTTGCTCCTTGAGGGACATTAAAGAGTGTCTGGTTAATAGCCTCGTGGACGATATCTCTGTAATCGCGGTCATCCATATGGGCATCTTGAAGCTGTTCATAGGCATGGTAAGGCACACTACGTGGGAAAATCTCTTCAATATGGGCAAGTGTTTCTAGAATTTCATCCTTATCGGGTGCCTGTTGTGACCTGTAAATGACAGGGCTGTCTTCATATCCTGCCTCTTGAATCTGACGAAAACCAATATGGTTGGTGAGGCGCATTGCGAACTCGACAATATCATCGGCGACATTGGGATCACGCGCCTGAAACTGCGTAACATTCCCTGCGTGATTAAAAGAAAAGCTTGGTTTAACCGATTTAAAATGAAGTACTGACATCATCTCTGTCATGCGTTGATAAAAATCATATGCATTATCAACGCCCTTTGAAACAGCCTCAGGGCACTCGCGTTCAATGGACATTAATTCATTCATGAAAGTATCGTAATCAAAGGCCTGACGCGATTTGATCAGCGCTGGGAAGATAGAATAGTCAATATCATCAATGTCATTGCATCCTGCGGGAATATGGCATTCATAGACGAGCGCCAAGCGTTCTGCATTTTCGCACAATGAGAGGAAGCCATTATCTGGATTGTGCAGAATATGGGGCAGTGTATGGCGCGAACCATCGGGCAAAAAGATGGCCATCGGATTTTGCTGACGATAAGTGTCCAATGCCCCACCTGGCGGAATTAGTGCACTGGCATAGGAAATGGCAATGGATGCGGTCAGTGAGCCATCCTCATTGCGTTCGAAATGCATAGCATCATCAATATCCTGACGATTAACGGGGTCAATGCTGAAAAAGGACTTGTGACGTAAATCACGTAGAGTCCGCCCTTGAAATAGTTTGCCAGCCTTTGGAAGACCGGCAGCAATTAAATCTTTGGCCTCTTGATAGGCGTCAAGGGGAATGTCAGTGCGCACACCATTACTGTAAAGGTCGATTGTTCTATAGTCGGCCTCTCCAGGTATAACGGTTTCAATCTCTAGCTTCATCGGCGAGAGAGAACCCTTTACTGGTGGGCGCGCCATAATCACCTGCCCATCGGTGGGCAGGATTGCAGCCTTGTTCGCAAGAAGCTCAAACGCTCCTTTAATGCGGTAATCAGTTGGAGCAAAGGTTTGTGTCCCATCAGCGGCAGTCTTAAAAACGCCCGTAATATGACCTGAACGCAACAATTCCTTTGCACCCAAAGAGACGCGCGCAGAGCGGTCAAAACGCATCAGATGTTGTGTACGCGCAAGGTCTGCACGGCTGGCTTCAGCATCAAGGGTGTCCATAAATTTCTTATGCAACTGGACATATGGCGGAACAGAGACGTCCTCCCAGTTTTCAGGAAAGCCATATTTTCCTGTTCGCGCAATTTTGACCCAAGCAACGTTACTCATGGGCGTAGCAGATATATATGATTTATGTGACTTTTTAATGTCGCCTTCGTTCACGAGCGTGTCCAGAATATCCATTAACTCCGTACGTTGCTCTGTAGACTTTTTGAGCTGTTCTTCGGTGTTGGCTTTACTTTTGCTTGCAAAAAGAGCGATTAAATCACTTTCATGAAGGGATGTAGGGCTGAGTTGAATGGCTTTGCGCACCATATCAGTTGTGAGGGCAGGCTTGGCAAGGCGATAGCCGTTACCGTTGAATTTAATGAGTGTCTCGTTGGCAAGCAGCTCTTTTATAATAGTATTAATCTCAGTCATTTTGACTGTGGTGCTTGGAGCATGAATGTGAAGGCCGCGTTGCAAGCCCTCAGGTGTAAATGCCCAGGGAGTCTGGCGAATAAGACGGAGCGCGCGCCGCCCAGTTTTGGTCTTCAGAATGGATTTTTCCGCCACGCAGTGCCCCCTGTTAAACAGTTAGAGGGCAAAAGGCGGTTATTTATTTGTCTTTTTACCGCGATATTTAGACGTTATATTATTCTTTTTGTTTTTAAACGACGTCTTTGTTTTGCCCTTATGTCTAGTCGTAGATGATTTTTTCCGACCTGACAAGTGAGGCTTTAACTGAAAGCCAGGAATATCCGCACCTTTTTTCGCATTCACAATTTCAAAGACGGTACTGCCTGTTAATTTCTCAGCCTCTTTGATACGTACTCGCACGCGTGCGCCTAGTCTAAAGACAAGGCGTGTCTTGCGTCCAATCAGGGCATGCTGTTCTTCGTTGTGAATATAGTAATCATTAGGTAGGGAGCGCATTGGAACAAGCCCATCTGCACCAATATCATTGAGTGTCACAAATAATCCAAAATTGGTGACACCGTTAATGACACCCTCAAATTCGGCGTTCACGCGCGATTCGAGATAGGCCGCTGTGAAGCGATCTACCGCGGTGCGCTCGGCCCCTGATGAGACGCGTTCAGTTGTTGAAATATGGTCTGCTGTTTCTGAAATACGCTCGGCTTCTCCTTTGCCAAGGCCGTCATTGCCCAGATTATAGGCTGTTATAAGGGCACGATGCACGAATAGGTCGGCATAGCGGCGAATAGGCGAGGTGAAATGCGCATATTTCTTAAGCGCCAAACCAAAGTGACCGTCATTGTTAGGGTCATAACGCGCCTGTGCCTGTGTGCGCAGAACCATCATAGAGATAAGCTGGGAATAATCGTGATCCTTGGCTTGTTGAAGTAAATGATTGATTTGGCGTGGCTCTGAAATATTCTGTGGGAGTTGAAACCCGAAGGTTTCCAGAAAATCGCGCGCAGTTTCAAGTCTGTCTGTTGAAGGGCGCTCATGCACACGATAGATACAAGGCGCACGTTTATCCTCCAACGCGCTGGCGGCGGCCACATTGGCCAAGATCATGAAATTTTCGATGAGTTTATGTGAATCAAGGCGCTCCCGATTTTTAACACCTGTCATATCACCATTTTCATCAATCAGGATCTGACGCTCTGGCAAATCAAGGTCGAGCGCCCCGCGTTTTTGACGGGCTTTTTCCAAACAGGCATAGGCCTCATAAAGCGGTTTTATGATTGTGTCATAGATTGGGTCAGTGACATCATCACGCTGCCCGTCATGTGCAGCCTGGGCTTGATCGTAAGTCAATCGAGCTGCTGATTTCATCAATCCACGCACAAACTTATACCGTAATAATCCACCGTCTTTATCGACCCACATATGCACCGCTAAACAGGCGCGTTCAACTTGGGGCATAAGTGAACAGACATCATTGGAAAGGCCCTCAGGCAACATCGGCACAACACGATCTGGAAAATAGGTCGAATTTCCGCGCAACCAGGCCTCTTTATCAAGCTCAGAGCCGTAATGCACGTAATGTGAGACATCCGCAATGGCAACAATGAGATGGAAACCCCCTATGTTATCTGGGCTGGCATCAGGCTCGGCAAAAACCGCATCATCAAAATCACGCGCATCTGCGCCATCAATGGTCACAAGTGGTACAGAGCGTAAATCAGTGCGATTGCCCAGAGGAGGGACTTTCAGTTTTTCAGCATCTTTAACAACATGCGGTGGGAATGTTGCACGAAGCCCTTCCTCATAAATGGCAATAAGGGAAATCACTTTCGGGTCATCTTCATGGCCAACAACTTCACTGACACGAGCCTCTTTTTTGTGACGACCCTTTGCAGATAAGGGAATAGCGAAAACAAGGTCGCCATCCTTTGCGCCATTGAGGTCAGATTGTGCGATATCATATTCGTGTCGTGAGCTACGGTCTGTGGGCTGAATGCGATACCCTTTTTGGCCCTCGATAACCATTCCCAGAAACTGGTTGGTTTCGTGTGTCATGCGTTTTAAAACACGCCCAGAATAAATATCTGTGTCTCCGTCACGTTTAAGCCTGACAAGAGCTTCATCACCCTTGGCAAGGCTCGCATGGCCTTTCTTCTCGGGCATAATCATAATGGTGGGTGGCGGGCCTTGAACGGCTTCATCCCAGGGCATGGGGCGTGCTATCACATCCCCATCTATCGTAATTTCATTGATAATGACAGAGGTCACAGCAGGCAAGCCCTCGGGTACAGTATATCTGCCGCCCGGCAAGCGTGACATCACGCCCTGACGTTCAAGTTGACTGAGCAGCTTCTTAAAGGGTCTGCGATCGTCGCCTTTAATGTGAAAGGCGCGCGTTAATTCACGTTTGCTTACGGGGGTGTCTGCTTTTTGGATAAAAGACAGAACGTCTTTTTCGGATGGAAAATTCATATGAATTAAGACTAGTACGCTTTGCCCCTGATTTAAAGGGCTAGCAACCTAAATGCCAAATAAATACAGTATTATTTAGGCTCTATTTCTTAGCCGCTTTCTTTTTGGCTTTCTTTTTAGGGGCAGCCTTCTTGCTAGAGCTCTTAGATTCACCTTTTGCGGCCTTTGCGGCTTCTTTTTCAGCCTTCTTTATGGCGTGTTGCGCAATCAGGTCAACGGCGCGGTTCAAGCCAACGGTCAAAACCTCGTCATCTTTTGGCAGTGACACGAATGTTTTTTGATGCTTGA
Organism: Micavibrio sp. UBA2137; assembly: GCA_002328415.1. Taxonomy (GTDB): domain Bacteria; phylum Pseudomonadota; class Alphaproteobacteria; order Micavibrionales; family Micavibrionaceae; genus UBA2137. Next base: position 31,772 of record DCXL01000003.1, read on the forward strand.
CGAATGGTCCAAAGCGACCAATACCAGCCGTAATCATGTCTCCAGTTTCGGGATGTGGGCCAACATCGCGTGGTAGGGCCAGAAGGTCGAGTGCGCTCTTTAAAGTAACATCGCTCATTGACACGCCTTTAGGAAGTCCCTGACGTTTGGGCTTGTCCTTACTTTCAGGTGCTGGATCGATCTGAACATAAGGCCCATACGGCCCTTTTCTTAACGATACGGTGCGGCCCGTTTTTGGGTGTGTACCAAGCTCCTTGGGCTCAAAGCTTGCATTGTGCGCGGCAACGCCACCTTCGCCATCGCCGTCTTGACCTTCCTCGTCTGGAACGACTAAAGGCTGTGTATGTTTGCAATCAGGATAGTTCGAGCAACCAATAAATGCACCGAATTTTCCAAGTTTAAGTGAGAGGCGTCCATCATCGCATGAGGGACATTTACGTGGATTTGGATTGCCTTCAGTGACAGGGAAGAAGTGCGGGCCAAGCTCATCATCCAAGTGATTCAAAACATCCGTAATACGTAATTCTTTTGTGTCATCTATGGCGCGTTTAAAGTCCACCCAAAAATGCATGAGTGTATCTTTCCAACGCACCTCACCTGCCGTAATGGCATCTAATTGCTCTTCCATATTGGCGGTAAAGTCATAATCGACATAGCGTGTGAAGAACTTCTTCAAAAATTCAGTAACCAGTCGCCCGCGATCTTCGGGGACAAAACGCTTGCGATCCATGCGCACATAGCTACGGTCGCGTAAAACTTTTAGGATTGAGGCATAAGTTGACGGACGCCCGATGCCCTTTTCTTCCATGATTTTGACCAGTGACGCCTCTGTATAACGTGGCGGTGGCTGTGTGAAATGTTGGTTCGGTGTCACAGTTAAAGTTTTCAGGTTATCCTGCTCGACCATGGGCGGCAAAAGGCCCTCAGTTGCAGCATCTGAATCGGTGTCCTCGTCATCACTGTCTTCCTGATAAAGCGTCAAGAAGCCGTCAAAGGCAATCGTTGAACCAGTGGCACGCAAAACGACATCATCTGTGCCATCAGATATATCGGCACGCACCTGATCCATGATGGCGCTTTCCATCTGACAGGCAACTGTGCGTTTCCAAATGAGTTCATAAAGCTTGAATTGCTGGTCATCGAGCATGCTGCGCACGCCATCTGGGCGCAGTTCCAGATTAGTTGGGCGAATGGCCTCGTGCGCCTCTTGTGCGTTTTTAGCCTTGGATTTGTATTCGCGTGGTGCGGCAGGTAGATAATCGGATTTAAAATCAGATTTGATAAGAGCACGTGTCTGAACAATGGCATCTTGAGAGAGTGTAATCCCATCCGTACGCATATAGGTGATGAGACCAACAGTTTCACCTTTAATCGTAATTCCTTCATAAAGCTGTTGCGCGGTGCGCATGGTCTGACTGGCCGACATGCCCAACTTGCGCGAGGCCTCTTGCTGGAGCGTCGAGGTAATAAAAGGCGGCGCAGGATTGCGTGTGACCTTTTTCTTTTCAACCTTCTGAATGACAAGGTTTTTATTCTCGATGCGCTTAACAGCGGCACTTGCGGCGCTTTCATTGTTAATGTCGAGCTTGCCCAGACGATTTCCAGCCAGATGGGTCAGGCGTGCGAGGAAAGGGGCACCTTTGGATGTCTGTAGGCGCGCTTCAATCGACCAATATTCGTCACTTTTAAACTTTTCAATTTCGGATTCACGCTCGCATATGAGGCGCAGTGCAACCGATTGCACACGCCCTGCCGAGCGCGACCCTGGCAATTTGCGCCACAACACGGGCGAAATGTTAAAGCCCACAAGATAGTCAAGGGCGCGGCGTGCAAGATAGGCATGAATAAGGCTATCATCCAGATCGCGTGCATGGTCGAAAGCATTTTGAACGGCCTTTTTCGTCACCTCGTTAAAGGTCACGCGTTTAACTTGTTTGTCTTTAAGAAGGTTTTTATCTTCTAAAATTTCTTTCACATGCCATGAAATGGCCTCTCCCTCGCGGTCAGGGTCAGTGGCCAGATAAAGCGTTTGCGCGTCTTTGAGCGCCTTTTTAATGTCTTTCATAGTTTTATCACCACGATCGGACAGCTCCCAGACCATTTGGAAATCATTGTCCGTGTCTACCGAGCCGTTTTTGGACGGTAAGTCGCGCACATGCCCGAATGAGGCCAAAACCTCATAATCATTGCCAAGATATTTATTAATCGTCTTGGCCTTTGACGGGGATTCAACAATAACCAGATTTGATGCGCTCACACTCAATGCTCCACTTTATTCAATCAGACTGACGCGATTGCCGGGCAGTCTGGATAAGCGGCCTGCAAGCTCAAGCTCAAGAAGCACGGTTTGCACGCCAGATATGTTCACATGACATGTCCGAACGATTTCGTCAACACTTACAGGTTGATGTGAGAGCAACGAGGTTATCTTTTCACGCTCACTATTATCTGGTTCTGCGGATGCTTTTGTCCAGTCAAGTCCATGATTTTCTTCAAATAATCCATTTGGCACTGCTTTGGGCTCGAACTGGGATATTTGCGATAAAATATCCTGTGCATTTTCGACAAGTGTCGCGCCATCTTTTAGTAGCTTGTTAGGGCCAGAGGCGCGCGGGTCACTTGGAAATCCAGGAACGGCAAAGACATCGCGCCCTTGTTCGGCGGCAAGGCGCGCTGTGATAAGTGAGCCTGAGCGCACAGTCGCCTCGACAACGACTATACCAGCAGATAGACCCGAGACAATCCGATTGCGGCGAGGAAAATGTTGGGCTGTTGGCTTAGTCCCAAGCGCGTTTTCAGCAAGTATTAAGCCGCCTTGCTCTAAAATTTGTGCATAGAGCCCTTCATTTTCCTTAGGGTAAATAACATCAACGCCACCTGCTACAACGGCGATTGTGCCTGTTGCAAGGCTTCCTTCATGGGCGGCCGTATCAATGCCGCGTGCAAGTCCCGAGGCAACAATTTGTCCAGCCTCGCCCAAATCTCGTGCCAGTTTATGTGTCAATTTACGCCCATTGAGTGAGGCATTACGTGCGCCAACAATACCCATTGTCGGCTTGGCAAGGAGGTCGATATTCCCCACGGTACGCAGGACAGGCGGCGCATCATCAATTGCAGAGAGCACGAGAGGGTAGGTCTCCTCGCAGGCACAAATGATTTTGCCACCACGCTTTTCAAGAGCATGAAATTCCTTTGCGGCCGCCTCACGTGACATGATTTTGCTATGAGCTTTGCCACCGCCCTTTTTTTGTAGCTCGGGAAGGGCTTCGAGCGCCCGTTCAATGGTTTTATATCGTGCAAGTAGCTTGTGAAAAGTAATTGGCCCTATACCCGATGTGCCAGACAGGCGTAACCAGTCGAGGCGCTCATTTTCGGTTAAAGGGGTGTCTGATACGCTCATTTTTTCTTATCACCAATGCGCGGCTCTGTGCCAGCAAGCAAACGCCTTATATTGGCGTGATGGCGAATGAATATGATAAGCGCGATAAGTGAGAGCAAGTAAACAAGGCCGTGGAGGCCATAAAGATAGGCAAATAGAGGTGACGCTGCCAGCGCCACAAGCGCGGCTAAGGAGGACATGCGGAAGAAGGCTGCTGTGGCCAGCCATGTAAGGCAAGCAGACAAGCCTACAGGCCAAGAGAGCGCCAGAATAGCACCTAATGTTGTTGCAACGCCCTTGCCGCCCTTAAATTTAAGCCAGATAGGGAAGCAATGTCCCAAGACCGCGCCAAGTCCTGCGCCATACATGGCATGGGTATCTGCAAAATAAGCGGCCAGTAAAACGGCAATGGCACCTTTCGAGCTATCAAGAATAAGTGTGAGAAGGGCAAGCGGCTTATTTCCTGTGCGCAACACATTGGTTGCACCGATATTACCTGACCCGATTTTGCGAATATCTCCATAGCCTGCCATACGGGCTAGAACCAACCCAAAGGGTATAGAACCCAAGAGATAGCCGCCAATAATGCCTAGTAAGCCAGTGAGTTGAATATGATTTATAAATGCGTCAATCATGAGGTTTACTCCATTACACTGTCTAAAATCACCATGCGCATGGGCAGGCCGTTTGCCATTTGTTTGAAAATAACGGATCGATAAGGATCGTCGGCGACTGCGTCAGCTATCTCGACCCCGCGATTCATTGGCCCTGGATGCATGACGATGGCATCTTTTTTTGCAATCTCAAGTCGTTCAGGGGTCAAGCCAAATGTTCTGAAATACTCTGCATCGTCTGGAATGTCTGACTTTTCCATGCGTTCCTTCTGATTACGCAGCATCATGACCGCGTCACATCCGTCCAAGCCTTTTTCCATTGATGTAAAGGTTTCAAAATTATCATAAGGACGCTTTTTCGGCATGAGAAATTCGGGTGCAATGACACGCACATTTGCACCCATTTTATGGAGCAGATGAAAATTGTCGGACGCGACACGACTGTGAGTCACATCCCCACAAATAGCAATGGTTAATCCTTCAATTTTACCCTTTTCCTTGAGGAGTGTAAGGGCATCTAAAAGTGCCTGAGAAGGGTGAGCGCGATAACTATCCCCAGCATTAACCACAGATGTCTCCACAAGACGTTTGACTGTATAGGGTGCTTTAAACTCACTGTGCCGAACGATTATACAATCAGGACTATATGCGTTTACGCAACGTAACGTATCTGTTAAAGATTCGCCTTTTTTAGTTGATGAAGAACTGTTATCCCAGTTAATCACAGAGGCCCCAAGGCGTAGGGCTGCCATCTCAAACGATATACGTGTGCGAGTCGAATTTTCGAAAAACATATTAAGGATAATACGCCCCTTCAACCGCGCCTTATCATGTTGACCTGCCTGCAAATCAGCATCCATTTTGAGACCCTTTTCAAGGAGCATTTCAATGTCATGCTTTTCCAGTGTTTCGATGTCGAGAAGGTGTTTTATTGTCATGACTAAAGAGATAGCCACGTTATGGTCGCTCTTGCAAGTCCAATTTTTAAGCGGTTAGAACAAAGCTGTTCCATATTGAATGACCAGCATGACAAGTATACCAATGATAAATCCTGGGCCTGCCGGGACTTTGAGCTGTCTTAAGTGCCATATTCCTGTTCGCATTTTGATGAATAAAGCTGTCAGGAGTCCATAGAGCACCACGCAAAAGGCGCCGAGCGTCAGTGCATAGGAAAAGCCAAGGGGACCAAGCCATAATCCAGCGGCGGCAAGGAGCTTTACATCGCCAAAACCAAGCGCCTCGCGCTTATAGAGGCGAGAGCTTACAAGACGGATGACATACAAGAGTATGAAGGCCACCGTTCCACCAAGAATAACCTCAGCCTTGCCAAGATAGAGGAATGAGGTTGCCGCATGAAACAACAGGCCGCACAGCGCAAAGAGATAGACATAGATATTGGGCAAGCGCATATGTTTAAGATCATAAAGCGCAAGCCAGACAAGCAAGCCACATCCAATTAGAAAAACGGTTAAAGGTAAGTAATCCATTAAAACACTCATGCGATTAAGCCTCCACGGTCCCAAGAGGCGATAAAGCGTTCCTGTGCCGCATCTGTCATAAGGGGCAATGATTCTTGAAGTTTATACATGTGCTCAAGTTTTCCGGCACAATAGAGAACAATATCCATACCTGCCTCAATAGAAAGTGCTCCGCGTTGGCTCTCGTCACCATATTTTTCAAGCGCGCCCATTGAAATATCATCGCTCAGCAATAACCCCTGAGATCCAATTTCATAACGAATAATATCTTGGATAATATGTTTTGAAAGCGTGGAGGGGTGTATTTCATCCAGTTCAGTGAACAGAATATGCGCGACCATGCCCCATATATTTGACCCGTAACTTGCGCTAAGTTCCTGAAATGGTTGAAAGTCATGGTGCGATAATGTCGTGTGTGTCTCTGACACGTGGGGTAAATCATGGTGACTATCGACAACAACGCGCCCTTGTCCTGGAAGATGCTTGATAATTGGTACAACGCCCTGTGCCAGATGGGCGTCAATCACGGCCTTTCCGCATACGGTAACTGTTTGAACGTCATGTCCAAAAGCGCGGTCACCGATGGAGTTATCTGTTTTGTCTGTGAGCACATCAAGGGTGGGCGCGCAATTTACATTTATGCCAACATTAGCCAAATCAGAGACCATGGCCTTTGTTGATGCCTTTACGGCCGCAGCATCACCATCAAAGCTCAATGGCGCAGCATAGGGTGGCCAATGTGGCTCTTTCATCCGCTGGACACGCCCACCTTCCTGATCAATCAGGATAGGGCAATCCCAGCCAACGATTTCTTTTAGGTGCGAGGTAAGTGTTAAAAGCTGGTCAGGTGACTCTATATTGCGTTTGAACAGAATAAAGCCAAGCGGATTGGCCTGTTCAAAGCATGTGCGTTCGTCGTCAGATGGTGCAAGCCCCTCAAGCGAGAAAATCGCGGCGAGGGGCGTTTGTTGATATGGGGTGCTGGCGCTCATGCCTTATGGCGCAACAACAAGGCAACCATTTGGCTTCTTGGCGGTGATTGTCGCACAAATCTCTTTGGCGCGCCTTTCAGGTGCAGTACCCACTTGTGCGCGGTAATAGATACCTTTTTCACCCAAATCGGCCTCTTGCACGCGCAAATCCATGCCATCAAACAAACCGGGGAAGTCCTTTTTCATTGTGCCCCATAATGTCATGGCGCTTTCACGATCGCGGAAACTACCCAATTGGACATAGCGTGCAGGGCCAGTTGGCGCAACGCTCGTTGTTTGAACAGGTTCTGGTGCAGGAGCGGCTTCTTTCACTGGCGCGGTAGCGGGTGCTGGTGTTGGCACTGGCGCTGTTACAGCCTTTTCTTCGACAGCAGGTGCAAGTGTATCGGTTTCTGGCGTGTCCAGTAGCTTCTCATCCTTAATATCTTTTTTATCGAGTACAGATCTGACATAGGCAAGTGTCTCTTCTGGACTTTCAGTTGGGGCTGTTTCAGCAAATTCACCACGTTCTGGCAGTGCAGGTGCGGCTTCCTCTGTTGTGTCTTCGGCGGTTGTTTCGGCAACTAGAATGTCATCAACAGTTGTGCCTTGGCGTTTGGCCTCAAGGCGCGCCTTTAAAATGGCAATTTCTGCATCTGTTAAAGGTTCGCCTTCTACGTTCTGGATGGTCATGCCACTGTCTTCAAGTGCTTCTTCACGTGTGGGCTGTTCCTCGTCTTCAAGCAGGTTTTCGATTTGTGGGCTATCCTCTTGTCCGCGCATCGCATCAAAAATGACACTGTCCTGATTGCGGATATCCATGCCGCCTGGATCTTCTGGAATTTCACGATAAGGGTCATCGCTTGCCTCAATCAGGGGCAATTGTGATTCATCTGACACGTCAGGTACGCTGACATAAGACAGCCAAATGACTGTAATCAAAGCTAAAACAGCAATAGTCATCAAGACCGCACCCCAAAAAGAACGCCTTGCCCAAAATTGCGACTGTCCGCCTGTGCTTTTCAGCACACGGTCAAAGAAGTTATTTGGGTCGTCAAAATCGTTATTATTGGACATGGGGTGTTGCTCCTCTGGATAGTTCAAAAGCAGGATATGAAATTAAAAACAAGCGCCTGCAAGCGCGAATCTTGTTAGCCTAGTCTAAAAAATTGTCAATGCCTTGTCCATGCTTTCCACATGGAACTTGAGAGCGTGTTTAACGCGGGTCAGGATCAACTTGAAAGAGCTCTTGATAGAGCTTAATCGCAAAACGGTCGGTCATACCCGCAATATAATCACAAATATGGCGCGCGCGCTCAGGCTTGGAGAGCCATTCATCGCCATGTTTCATGCGTTCCTGCCACTTCACGGGTAACATGGCTGGATTATCAATGTAAGCTTCAAAAATCTGCGTCAGGATGCGGCGCACCTTAAAGGAAATGCGGTTTAATTTGGGGTGCTTGTACATGCGCTCATACAAAAAAGCGCGGAGTTTATTGACCTCGGCAAGCATGCTATCGGAAAAGGCAACGACGGCACGGTCATTCATGCGCACGGCCTCAACGCTTTGTTCTGGTAAGGCTTTGAGGCGAGCGCGGCTTTCTTCTGTGACATCACGCACCATTTCCCCTATCAAACGGCGGACAATCTCACGGCGTGTCATTTTGGCGGAGATATCGGGATATTGTGTCTCAACAGCCTCGATATGTTTGGCAACTAATGGAATGGCACGCAAATCATCCAAAGTGAACAGGTCAGCACGCAAACCATCCTCGATATCATGGTTGTTATAGGCAATATCATCGGACAGGGCCGCAACTTGGGCCTCGACAGAGGCATAGGTCTCAAAGCGCAAATCGGTCAGCTTTTCCAGATGTTTGAGCGTATCAGAGACATGAAAATCTTTCTTTGTCTTGCTCGTGTAAAGTGGGCCATTATGTTTAACAACGCCTTCCAGCGTTTCCCATGTCAGGTTAAGGCCACTCCATTCAGGGTAGGTACGCTCTAACAAGACCAGAATGCGCAGGGATTGGTCATTATGATCAAATCCACCATAATCCTTCATACATTCGCGCAGAGCCTCCTCTCCCAAATGGGCGAAAGGCGTATGCCCTAAATCATGTGCAAGGGCTATCCCCTCGGCCAAATCTTCATTGACGAAGAGCGCGCGTGCGAGAGACCGCGTAATTTGCGCAACTTCAAGGGTGTGGGTCAGGCGTGTGCGGTAATGGTCGCCCTCGTCATAGACAAAAACCTGTGTTTTATATTTAAGGCGGCGAAAGGCACTGGCATGGATGATGCGGTCGCGGTCACGCTGAAAGACGGTGCGGTCGCTATTTTCAGGGGCTTCGTAAAGGCGTCCCTTGCTTTCATCAGGGCGGCAGGCATAGCTGGCAAGAGGAAGGGCGCAATAATTATAATCTGGATTTTGGGCGTGTTGTGTTGAAGAAGTCATAAAACTCTGTAATGTTATTTTAAAGAAAATCTTTCCCAAGACACTACATTGTTCTATATCATAAATCTATGACTAATCAGGGCCTGACCATTACAGAATCTGCGATTGCGCGCGTCAATGATATACGTACCGAGCGCGATAATTCCCACCTCAAACTGCGCATCATCGTCGAAGGCGGTGGGTGTTCAGGGTTCCAATACAAATTGGAATGGGATGAAACGGTTTCTGCAGACGATCATGTTTTTAATGAGGTCATTGTGATTGATTCCATGTCACTGGACATCCTGAAAGGCGCAAAGGTCGATTTCGTCACTAATTTAATGGGGCAAGATTTTAAAATCATCAATCCCAATGCCGTGTCATCCTGTGGGTGTGGCACATCTTTTGCGATTTAGTGTAAAAAATAATTGCCATTTATTTAAATTTAGGCATGATGCAGATATGCAAAAGAAAATTGAAATAATTTCAAAATTTGAGGGATGCCAACACGCTGTTGTCGTGGCAAACGCTTTTGCATGGTGGCCTCAGGCCTAACATATTTCTTTCCACACATCATTGAATAATACGTGTGCGTTTTCGTAACGCACAAACCTGCATTTAGAATTTTTAGGGCTTTAACATGACAACAGCATTGGCAAAACAGGTACACGCGCTGCCTGAAACAGATAAAAGCGCAATTACATCACTGGCAAAGCCATTTGGCGAAAAATCCATTCCAACCTCCTATGTGTATGGCATTGATAAAATTGTGCTGACCCCTATTGAACGTGCCTTCATGGAAAACACGGTTGGCTATACGCATTTTGAGGGCGAGGTGCTTGCCTCGGGGGCGGAGATATTCTCGCGTATTGAGGGGCATGATGATTACTATGTGGGAAGCGCAGAAGAGCAGCTTCTCGAGGATTGTGGCGTTGTCAGGCTAGCTGATGGCGCAGTTATCACTGAATTTGGACCAGGTGATGGCCAAAAGGCAGATATCATATTGGGGCGTAATGAAAATCAACGCGATCTTCGCTATCAGGCCGTAGATGTATCACAGGACTTTCTGGAAATGACGGCGCGCAGGCTGCAAGGGCATCGTTCGCTTGGGCAAAACCCCCGCACACTTTGCGATGATTTCTTCACAGCGACACATGGTTTTGAACGTGCTGATATTGGTTTGTTCCTTGGGACAACCATAAGCAACTTTGATCCTGAGGAAGGTGTTCGTCTTTTACATCATATTCGCCGTTCTTACATGAGCGAGGATGGGGTACTTTACATTGGGCAGGACGGCAATCGTGATATCACATCTCTTCTTAAATGTTATGACGATAGTGATAAACATACAGCGGCCTTTGTCATGAATGCCTTGCGTCAAATTGCGCGCGACCATGCCCCTGACCTTGATTTGAATAATTTCCGCTATCAGGCTTTTTTCGATGAGGAAATGGAAGCCATGCGCATGGGGATTGTGAGCGAAACGGCCCAAATTCATTCTATTGCAGGTGAAACGATCGCATTTGCAGAGGGAGAATTTATCCAGATTGGCCAATCGCGCAAATATGCGCGTCACACTATTGCAGAGATGGCCGAACGCGCAGGTTTTACAACGGAATATGTCGTGTCCTCGCCACAAGATGTCAATATTCATCGCCTACGTGTGGCCAAGGGGTTGGATTTATGACCCAATATGACATTGGCATTATAGGTGCAGGTGTTTACGGCACAATGATTGCGCTTGAATTAGCACAAGCAGGTCAGTCTGTCATTTTGTTTGATAGACATGAATTTGGTCATGCACAGGCGGCGTCCTCGGCGATGACGCGTGCAGGGCACAGTTTGTATGATGCGCCTGAGTATCATGATTTGGCTGTGCGATCGCTGGCTCTTTACCGCACGGAATTTGAAGATGCTATCTGTGATACGCCTGCTGTTTTATTTGCGGAAGAGGGTGATGGTCAAACACATGCTCAAAAAGTGATGGCACAGGGCAAACATCGCGCACTTACCTCTCAAAGCGTTGCAGAGGAATATCCTGATTTTAAGGCAGATTATGCCTGCGAAGATAGACATGGTGGTGTTATTCGCATGAATAAGGTGCGTGAACAGCTTTTTGAAAGGTTGCAGAAGTCAGCTGTAAAAACCGCGTTTAAAACTGACATAGCCAGAATTGTGTATGGAGATAATACGCATATTTATCTGAGTGACGGCAAAGACTTTACGTGCCAGAAACTTGTTTTATGCGCGGGCTATAAAATTGATGATGTGATGGCGCTGCTTGAAAATGTTGAACGACCCGATTTGGGCATAAAGCGTGTGAAACCCGGGGCGCTTATTCATCTAAAGCCAAAAACAGAAGAGCAAAAAGCGCGCGTTATTTGTGGGGCAATGCCTGCCTTTGCCTATATTGAAAAGGGTATGTTTGGCTTGCCTCTTGTTGAGGGAACAAGCGACACGGTCAAAATCGCAAGCTTTTATAATCCCTCAGCACAGGACTTTACAGGTGTCGAGCCATATGGATTTATTCGTGATTATTTACCGTTTTTAGAAGGGTTTGAAGAAGTTGAGCCAGATATCAAAGACCAGTGTGAATATGATTACACGCAGGACGGTCATTTTATTATCGGAAATTTGAAAAAAGCGCCTAACTTGTTTCTGGCCTGCGGCTGGAATGGCAGTGGCTATAAGTTTGCGCCTATCTTATCAAGAAAACTTTGTAATCAAATTCTTTCAGGCGAGAACAGCCTTCCAGAAATCTTTAATCCCGACAGATTATATTCTTGACATTATGACAAGTTTTCCTTTATGAAAGCGCAAATTACTGCGTTAAAAACTTAAGGAATTATAATGGATACAGTGAATTACTATACAAATAATGTGCTTGTTGCCAAAGAGGGCGGTAACCCACTATCTATTGGCTCGGCCTTTCTTGAAGCAGTTAGTGTGCCGATCGTCTATATCAGAATGGATGAGGGGCTTAAGGAAGATTGTATCCAAGGCATTTTGCACGAAAATAATATTCATCAGGTGAAGCGTCTGAAGGCTATTCTGGACAAATATGCCGAACCCCGCGAAGATGTAACGGCGCTTAATGAACAAAATTCAGATGACCCTGATGCTGTGGCGACCTTTAATATGATTATCAGAGAGATTGAGCGCGCAAATGATAATTGTCATTATGCGGCAGTCGAGCATTTGCTTGTGCGCAATCTGAGCTTGCCCAGATTTGTCGAGATGATTTCACAAGATTTGGTTCAGGAATGTTTTGACAAGGCTTTGACCTATGGTCAGCCGCATTTAAGCAGAAAAATCTGGAACGCGGCTGAATCTGCAGGTCTGGAGTTGCATCCCAGAAATAGCGGATTATTTACAGCGCCAGGTGCTGAGCAAGCCCTAAAATAAAAAAAGCCAGACGGTCTATAAGCCGGGTTCTGTACTGCCCACGAGGAGCAGTGATGACCATTCATCTTGAGCCTATATTGCTATAGGCCCTCTAGCGACCAACCCGACCGTCAATGCGGAAACACATTATCATGACAGTCCTATTCGGTCTTGCATCAGGCGGGGTTTACCATGCCGTTTCCATTACTGGTCACGCGGTGCGCTCTTACCGCACCCTTTCACCCTTACCTTAAAAAAGGCGGTCTACTCTCTGTTGCACTTTCCATAGGCTCGCGCCCCCCGGGTATTACCCGGCGCCTTGTTTCCGTGATGCCCGGACTTTCCTCGCATGTAAACACGCGCGGCCATCCGACCGTCTGGTGCCTAACATGTATAAATTTTTGTGCTCTTATTCAAGTATTTAATGCGGGTTGGCTAGGACATCATACGCAGTAATGCCGTTGCAATGGCATGTGTATGTTCCGTGGCTTGTCCTTCATGCCCTTTCTCAAAGACATGGCTCTCGTAATGGCGCTGAAATTCGCGAACCAAAGTCACCCCATCGCACTCTGGGTTATAGCCAATCTGATGGAGAGTTGTAAGCAAACCTACGTTATGATTGTCGTAATCTTGCTTTTCTGGCACAGGCCAAAGCCCCAACCCCTCTTGCGCCAAACGCTCCCATGGAAACAAGTGCCCCGGGTCAATTTTACGCGCGGGGGCAATGTCCGAATGCCCCAAGATGCGTGTGCCAATGGCGGGATGGCGTGCACATATCTGTTGGCACAGCTCAATAAGTGCGGTGATTTGGGTATCAGGATAGGGCGTTGCCGTTGGGGCGTAACCACGATTAACAATTTCAATGCCAATCGAGGTCGAATTTAAATCGGTTTCCCCTTGCCAATAGGATTTGCCTGAATGCCATGCGCGCTTGCCTTCATCAACAAGGGCGTAGGCATCGCCATTAATATCCAGCATATAATGCGCACTTAACTGGCTCTCGGGATTGGCATAGGTGTCAAGCGCGCCTTGTGCACTTAAATCACCAATAAAATGTAGAATAAGGGCATTGATTTCCTTGCCGCTGGCGCGGTCATTGTAATTAGGTGAGGTGATGTCAGTTATAATGTTCATACGCGTTTATCTTTGACGAGTGTGAGAAGGGCAAGTCCTGCAGACCAGAAAATCAGGATAGAGGATAGACCTGCTTTATGAGTGTCCCATATCTGAATAAAAAGTCCATATGAGAGTGGGCCTAAGAAAGCAATCGCCTTGCCAGAGAAGGCGTAAAGTCCATAAATTTGCGTTGTAATTTCGGGTGGGGATAGGCGTGCGATATAGGTACGGCTTGCCGCCTGAGTAGGGCCAATGAAAAGCCCTAAACATAAAGAAATTAGAATAAAAGATGTTTTGTCAGGTGCAAAAAGCGCAACTGTGCCTGATAAAATCAAACCTATTAAGGATATCATAATGGTCGCTTTTGACCCGGCCTTGTCATCTATGAAAGAAAATGCAAATGCGCCTAGACCTGCGGTCACATTGAGGCCAATGGCAAAAACAAGAATATCGGTTAATGCCATATCATAAACAGCCGCCGCATAAACGCCACCAAGTGCAAAAAGGGTGGCTAGGCCGTCCTTGTAAAGGGCTGAGGCAATCAAAAAGCGTACAATATTACGGTGTTTTTTGACCGATTTCAGCGTGTTCCAGAGTTCCTTAATGCCAAGTCTGATCGCGCGTTTGGTATCGGCCTCGCGTGAAGGCAGATCAGGCGTTGCAAACAAAAGCGGGAGCGTAAAAATCCCCATCCAGAGCGCAACAAGAATGGCCGTTGCACGGATATTAAGTGCGTTATCCTCGCTCACGCCAAGGAGTGGTTTGAAGTTTTCGCCTAAGCCCGTCAGAAAAACAAGTGCAAGAACAAGCGCTGTCAAACCGCCGCCATAGCCAAGCGCCCAGCCCCATCCAGAGATACGCCCAATTCTATCCTTGGGCGCAATAACGGTGAGTTGTGCATTGTAAAAAACAAGCGCGAGCTCAAGAGAGAGAACTGCAATAATCAGGCAGACGAGTCCAATGCCAATGGTCATAAGCGGGGCATCAGGTGTCAGAATAAAAAGCCCAGCCGTTGCCAGGCAAGAAATAAGGGTTAACCAGCCAATCCATCGCCGTGTCCGCCCACCATAATCGGCTATAGCGCCCAGAAAGGGGGCAAGAAGGGCAATGCCAAGGCCGCTGGCTGAAATTGCATAGCCCCAAAGCGCACCGCCTGTAATGTCATCACCCATAACGGATTTGCTAAAATAAATAGAAAAGACGAATGTTAGGATAATGGCTGAAAAGGCCGAATTGCCCCAGTCATAGAGCGCCCAACTGAAAATTTTTTTGGAAACTTGTTTCTGACTTGTCATGCGCATAGTGATATCAGCTTTTATGCAACAGTTCGAGCGTGACATTTTGCAAAGATGGAAAAATTTAAAAAATAAAATGTTATCCCTGTTTTTTTCTGTGTGAAACCGCCAAGAAAAATTGACGTTCCATACTTTCCCATGATATCCCATATATATCCATGTTTTCACATATGGATGTTGTTTTTTCTTGTTTTTAACCCCTTTTCAATTTGTCAGGCGGCGTGCGGTGGCACTGTTTTTATCGAAAACGACAAATAAAATTGATCAAAAAGGGCGGGTTTCCTTGCCTGCGCCGTTTCGTGCTACTCTTTCACAAGCGGGTGCACGCGTCATTTTATTCCGTTCGCCTATCCATAATTGTTTGGAGGGGTTTGACCCGCAATTTATGGAGGATATGAGCGCGCGTCTGGACAATTTTGATTTGTTTTCTCAAGACCAGGATGATTTGGCAACAGCCATTTTCGGCGAAGCTGTTCCTGTATCTGTTGATGATACAGGGCGCATGGTGTTGTCCGAGGATTTAATGGGCCATGCAAACCTCTCCAATAATGCGACCTTCGTTGGGTTGGGACAGAAATTCCAAATTTGGTCGCCTGTAGAATTTGACAAACGTCAGCAAGAAGCGCGCGATAATGTTAAGTCAAAGAATCTGACATTGCCTAAAGGGGGTGCACATGAGTGAAGCACCGCATATCCCTGTGATGTTGAATGAGGTTGTAGAGCATCTGGCTCCACGTGATGGAGGTGTTTATGTCGATGGCACATTTGGCGCGGGTGGCTATTCACGCGCGATTTTAGAAAAGGCCAATTGCAAGGTTGTCGGTATTGACCGTGACATGAGTGCGATTGAGGCGGCCAATGACATGATTAATGAATTTGATGGTCGTCTCATTCTGGTACACGGAACATTTGGCGATGTGCGCGCGCATCTTAATGCGCTTGGAATAGAGCGTATTGACGGGTTTGTTTTGGATATTGGCGTGTCCTCAATGCAAATTGACCAAGCCGAGCGTGGGTTTTCCTTCCGCTTTGATGGCCCGCTAGATATGCGTATGGATATGTCCTCTGGCCAAACAGCGCAAGATATTGTGATGCGCATGGAGGAAGAGGATTTGGCTAACCTCATCTATAAATATGGCGAGGAACGCCTCTCGCGGCGTATTGCACGTGCCATTGTCAAGGTGCGTGGCGAAGCTCCTATTGAGACAACAGAACAGCTGGCTGATATTGTGCGTGGATGCGTACCACGCTCAGGCAAAAATGCAATTGATCCAGCAACGCGCACCTTTCAGGCGCTTCGCATTGCCGTTAATGACGAGCTGGGCCAGCTTGAGCAAGCCATTGAATCTGCGCCTGATATTTTAAGTGAGGATGGGCGTTTGGTCATTGTCACCTTCCATTCTCTTGAAGATCGTATCGTCAAAAAAGCCTTTCAGGCACTAGCGGGCAAAACCCCACAAACTTCACGTCACCTACCTCAGGTGGCACCATCTCAGGACGTTCCGTCCTTTGGTCTTTTATCCAGAAAGGCCGTATTTCCAACTGATAAAGAAACGCAAACCAACCCACGTGCGCGCTCTGCAAAGCTGCGTAGTCTCATCAAGCTTAAAGAGGCAGCGTAAAAGAAAGGGCTAACATTTTATGAGAATCAAAAATATGCCGACCCTCCTTGTTGGATTGGGTGTTGTTGTTACAGGTGTGATGCTGTTTGTCGTCTCACAAAAGGTGCAGCAAACAGAGCGCGATATATCCGCGCAAAAACAGCAACTGTCGCTGGAAAAAGAGAGCTTGCGCGTGCTTCAGGCGGAATGGGCGTATCTGAACCGTCCTGATAGGCTAGAAAACCTATCCGAGGCAGCGGATTTTGAAATGAGTTTTTCAACCGAGCGTATTGGGCAAGCGATCGACAGCTATGCGATAGAACATGCGCCCGTTCCTGTGCGCAAACCAGCTTTAAGCGCAAATATGCAAGCCAAAATTTATCAGGCTAATATCGCACCTGCGGCTGCGCCTGCGGCAAGTCCCGAAAAAGCACCTCAAATTGCGCCTGTCCAAAATGACAAAGGGTTTGATGATTTGATTACGAATTTAGAAGGGGGTAGCCAGTAAGTTTCCTATGAAGCGCACGCCTTTCTCAAAGCTTTCTTTTACAATGACGGGTAACCGCGGTGCGGCGCTTGAAATGGCGCGTTCGCGCATAGTGCTACTTGCGCTGGTTTTTATCGTGGCTTACACGATTGTTGGTATTCGTCTGTTTGATGTGATGATTTTGCAGGGGCGTTTCTGGCAGGATGTTGAGGATACGCGTGCTGTTGAGGCGGCCGTACAGACAAAAGCCCCTGAGGCGGTGCGTCGTGGTGATATTGTAGACCGTAATGGTGCGATCCTTGCGACATCTCTCAAAACAGCCTCTCTTTTTGCAGACCCCGCTCTTATTGTTGATGCGCAGGAAACAGCCAAGGCCTTGGCTGCACTTTTCCCCGAAAATACATATGAAAATTATCTTGAGAAATTGCAAAAGAAAGGCCGCTTTGTCTGGCTAAAGCGTAATCTTGTTCCAGAAGAACAGCATGCTGTGATGCTCATTGGTGACCCGGGCCTTGCCTTCCAAGAAGAATATAAGCGCACCTATCCCCAAGGTCAGCTTGCGCCACATATTGTAGGCTATGTCTCACGTGATGAAATGGGGCAGGCAGGACTAGAGCGCGCTTTTAATGGTCTGCTCGAGACTGAAGAGACGGTTTTAAAAACAACGCTTGATATTCGTTTGCAACATGCATTGCGTCAGGAAATTGCCAACACGATTGATATTTTTAGCGCCAAGGGCGGTGCTGGCGTCATCATGAATATTAATAATGGTGATGTTTTGGCGCTTGTCTCGCTTCCTGATTTTGATCCTAATAAACGCGAAAAACTAGATGGTGACCAAATATTTAACCGCGCGACCCTGGGTGTGTATGAGCTAGGCTCTGTCTTTAAAATCTTTTCGACGGCCGCCCTTCTCGAAAAATTCCCTGATGCGTTGTCCATGACATTTGATGCGCGCGAACCATTGAAGCGCGGACGTTTTACAATCAGCGATTATCACCCTGAAAAACGTGTTTTAACAGTGCCAGAGGTCTTTATGGTGTCCTCTAATATTGGAACAGCGCTTATGGGCGAGGAGATTGGGACAGAGGGCCTGAAGGCCTTTTATAAAAAGCTCGGGCTTCTCTCCAAACCTGATATTTCTTTGCGTGAGGTTGGTGCGCCGCTTTACCCACGTCCTTGGCGTGATATTAATACGCTAACCGCCAGTTACGGCCATGGTGTTGCTGTTAGTCCAATTCAATTAGTCGCGGCCGTTGCACCTATTGTTAATGGTGGATTGCAGGTCACGCCACGCTTCCTTAAGCCCGAAGGTGAAGAGGAAGTGACTAAAACAACTGCCATGCGTGTTTATGATGAGCAAAATGGCGAAATTATGCGCAGTCTTATGCGCCTTGTGGTGACCGAGGGAACTGCTAAGAAGGCCGATGTGCCGGGCTACGAAGTTGGCGGAAAAACAGGAACAGCCGAAAAGCCAGGTGCGAAGGGCTATGATCGCAAGCGCCTGATTTCGTCTTTCATGGGTGCATTCCCAATGTCGGCGCCTAAATATGCGGTTTTTGTTGCCATTGATGAACCGCAAGGCACAAAAGAATCTTATGGCTATGCAACGGCTGGGTGGACAGCCGCGCCAACTGTGGCGCGCGTTGTTGAACGCATGGTGTCTATCTTGGGTATACCGCCTGTGGGTGTGGCAACAGCAGAAACACAAGAAGATGCAGAAGATATGGGCGCAAAGACGCAACTCATTGCCCAACCTGTGAAAGGACAAGCCTTATGAAGCTTTATGAACTCACAGGAAATATAGACGCGCATAATGTCGAGATAAAAGGCATTACATCCGATAGCCGCGCTGTGGAGCAGGGTTTTATTTTTGCGGCCTTTCAAGGCGTGCAATCTGATGGGCATGATTTTATTGAGGCAGCCATTGAGCAAGGCGCGATTGCTGTTCTCTCGAAGCGTGAGGGGCTAGAAACAGCAAACGGCATCCCTGTTATTCATGTTAAAAATGCACGGCGTTCCTATGGCGAAATAGCCGCCGCCCTCTATGGCGATCAGCCAGAGCGCGTTTATGCAGTAACAGGTACAAGTGGCAAAAGCTCGATTGTGTGGTTCTGTCGTGAATTATGTTTGATGAATGGCATCAAGGCAGGCTCCATTGGCACAATGGGTGTCTTTGGTGATAATTATGCCGAGGAAGGCAGTCTAACAAGCCCTGAGCCTGTGGTTCTGCATAAAGCAATTGCGCGCTTGAAATCAGAAACGCAAATGACAGATTTATTTTTGGAGGCCTCCAGTCATGGGATTGATCAGGAGCGTATTGCAGGTTTAGATATTCATGTTGCAGCCTTTACCAATCTTAGCCACGAACATCTGGATTATCATAAGACGCTGGAAGATTATTTCGCAGCAAAAATGCGCCTTTTCACGGTGTTTCTGGAGCAAGGTGGCGCGGCTGTCATTAATGCCGATATTCCTGAATATGAAACAATTAAGGATTTGTGTTATCAGTCCAACCGCAAAATCCTCTCTTATGGATCGCGTGGCTCTGATGTAACCTTGGTTTCATCAAAATTGCTCGCCGATGGGCAGGATATCGTGCTCTCTATCGGGCAGGGCAAGTACCAAAAGACATTTGAGGTCAAAATTCCACTCATTGGCGCGTTTCAGGTGTCCAATCTCCTGTGCGCCCTGACCATGATTTTGGCAGGTCACCCTGAACTAGACCGTGAAAAGCTAATTGCCTCATTATCAAATATTAAACCCGTGCCAGGACGCCTTGAGCCTATTGCCTACCCCAAGGCCAAGGCTCAGATCTTTATTGATTATGCACACAAACCTGGCGCGCTTGAGGCTGTTTTGAATGCTGTGCGTCCGCACACAACGGGCGAGGTTCATGTCGTCTTTGGCTGTGGTGGCAATCGTGATGCCGAAAAACGTGGGCTTATGGGTGCGATTGCACAAAAGCTCGCTGATCATATCATTGTCACAGACGACAATCCCCGCAACGAAGACCCCGCAACTATCCGCGCTGCCATTCTGGACAGTGCACCTAAAGCAATAGAGATAGGTGATCGCCGTCAGGCTATCGCGCATGCTCTGGCGCATCTTAAACCCGAAGACAGCCTGATTATCGCAGGCAAAGGCCACGAAAGCGGCCAGCTCGCCAACGGGACAACCACCCCTTTTGATGACCGCACGGTAACACGTGAGGAAATCCAAAAACGCTAACCACTTGAAAGTAAATATCACTTAAGTTCTGGAGACTTGATATATGACGACGAAAAATAAGGCACCTGCTTCCACAATTTGGACGCAGGCAGAAGCCACTAAAGCAACGCAAGGAGAGGCGCGTGGGCCAGACTGGTTTGCCACAGGCATATCTATTGATACGCGCACCCTTCAAAAAGGTGACCTGTTTATTGCCATTACAGGGGACTCGATGGATGGTCACGATTTTGCGCTTCAAGCCCTTGAAAAGGGAGCCAGTGCTGTTGTGATTTCAAAGAATGTTGATGGTTTGCCAGATGACGCATCCGTTTTAAAGGTGAGTGATACACAAACAGCGATGGAAGATTTAGCACGTGCTGCGCGGGCACGCTCAGCCGCAGAAGTTATTGCGATTACGGGCAGTGTTGGCAAAACAGGCACAAAAGAAATGCTGGCGGCCGTTTATGGCGCACATGGGCAAACCCATGTTGCACAAAAAAGCTATAACAACCATTGGGGTGTGCCGCTCACACTGTCAGGCATGCATGCGGGCACAGATTATGGCATTTTTGAAATCGGGATGAACCATGCAGGGGAAATTACACCGCTTACAAAAATGGTGCGTCCGCATATCGCCATTATTACAACTGTTGCGCCTGCTCATATCGGTAATTTCTCAAACGGCATTGAAGGAATTGCCGATGCTAAGGCAGAAATCTTCGAGGGACTTGAAGAGGGCGGTATTGCCATTATCAATCGCGATATGGAGATGTTTGACCGTGTGGCGCAAAAGGCCACGTCACTGGGCATTAATCTGATGACCTTTGGGGAACATCCCGAGGCACATATCCGCATGACCGAATGCTTGGTCGCGGCAAATGGCACGCGCGTGAAGGCCACTGTCATGGGCGAAGAGGTTAATTATACCCTTCCGATTGCAGGTAAACATATCGCCATGAATTCTTTGCCCGTGCTGGGTGCAATTAAAATGTCTGGCGGGTCGATGGACAAGGCAACAGAGGCGTTAAAGCGCATGAAAGCACCTGAACGCCGCGGCGCGGTTGAAACGATTGATATGGGCGAGGCTGATAATCCTGTGACCCTTATTGATGAAACTTACAATGCGTCGCCCACCTCAATGAATGCGGCTTTTAAGGTTTTGGCTCTTGTTGATCCTGGGCGTGGCGGACGTCGCATTGCGGTTCTGGGTGATATGCTGGAGTTAGGCAAGGATGGGCCACGATTGCATAAAGAATTGGCACTCCCTTTGAAAGTCGCTAATGTGGATTTGGTTTATACCTGTGGCCCGCTCATGAAAAATTTGCATGATAATTTGCAGGATAATCAAAAAGGTGCGCATACCAAAACCAGTAAGGAATTGGCCGAAATTGTACCCGATGTTCTAACGCCTGGGGATGTCGTCATGGTTAAGGGGTCTAATGGAAGTAAAATGAATGTGGTTGTCGAGGCATTGCGCAATGTCTCTGGCCGTAAAGTGCGGACACAAAAATCACGAGAGGATTAAATCATGCTCTATAATTTATTAAGCCCTTTTGCTGAGGATTTTGCCCTCTTTAATCTCTTTCGCTATCTGACTTTCCGTACGGGGGGCGCGATCATGACGGCGCTTCTCATCTCGCTTGTGATGGGGCCAAGTTTTATTCGTTGGCTTAAGCGTCGCCAAAAGGAAGGGCAGCCTATTCGTAAAGAAGGTCCAGAAACACATTTTGCAAAGGCAGGCACGCCTACAATGGGCGGCTTAATGATTTTGACCTCTATCGTTGCCTCAACTTTACTTTGGGCTGATTTGTCCAATAGCTTTATCATTTTTTCACTTATTGTGATGTGTGGGTTTGGGGCAATCGGATTTGCCGATGATTTTGCAAAACTCACAAGCCGATCTACAGATGGTGTGAGTGCGCGCACACGTATATTGGTTCAAATAGCCATTGTGACAATTGTGACTATTGGTATTAACAAAGCCTTGCCTAGTGAGATCAACTCGCATATTGCCATCCCTTTTTTAAAGGATTTTTA
This sequence comes from Micavibrio sp. UBA2137, assembly GCA_002328415.1. GTDB lineage: Bacteria > Pseudomonadota > Alphaproteobacteria > Micavibrionales > Micavibrionaceae > UBA2137. The sequence goes on from DCXL01000003.1 coordinate 53,778, forward strand.
CATTGATATTGGATGGTTCTTTGGCGCGTGGGCGCTGCTTGTCATTATCGGGTCTGCCAATGCTGTGAACTTAACAGATGGCTTAGATGGGCTTGCGATTGTACCAATTGCCATTGCGGTTGGGGCCTTTGGCTTAATTAGCTATCTGGTCGGAAATGCCATTTTTGCTGAATATTTACAAATTTCACACGTGCCCGGAACGGGTGAAATGGCCATTATTTGTGGCGCAGTTGTAGGGGCTGCCATGGGTTTTCTTTGGTTTAATGCACCTCCAGCACAGGTTTTTATGGGTGATACAGGTTCGCTTGCGCTTGGGGGATTGCTTGGCACAATTTCAATTATCACAAAACACGAAATCGTTTTGGCTATTATTGGCGGGCTTTTTGTACTTGAGGCGGTGTCTGTGATTGTGCAGGTCGCGTCTTTCAAGTTAACAGGTAAACGTGTTTTTCGCATGGCACCCATTCACCACCATTTTGAGAAGAAGGGTTGGTCTGAGCCAACTGTCGTTATTCGCTTCTGGATTATTGCATTTGTGCTTGCGCTTATTGGCTTGGCAACGTTGAAGTTAAGATAAGAGGTTGAGAAAACATGAATGTCGCGCAGTTTTTTTCACGTACGGATAAATCAGTTATCAGTAACTGGTTTTGGACCGTGGATAAGGGCGCGCTCGTTTCCATTTTCGCTCTGATTGTTTATGGCCTTATTTTGGTGGCGACGGCCTCGCCCTCTGTGGCGTTGCGTATAGGCGTTACTGAAAATCATTTTCTCATTCGCCATATTGTTTTCCTTATCCCGGCCCTGATTATGATGATTGGTGTGTCTATGATCTCGCCACGTAATTTATGGCGTTTGGCAACGGTTATTTATATTGGTGGTATTCTGGCGATGTTGCTTATCCCTTTTGTCGGGATGGAAATTAAGGGTGCAAAGCGTTGGCTACACCTTCTGGGACTGGGGCTTCAACCTAGTGAAATTGTAAAGCCAGCCTTTGCCATTGTGGCCGCTTGGCTCATGGCCATGCAAAAAGAGCGCGAAAATTTCACAGGCGATCTTTATGCAGCAGGGCTTTATGCGGTGTTCGTTGCCTTGTTGTTACTACAGCCTGACTTTGGAATGACAATGGTTGTGACATGTATGTTCGCAACCCAGATTTTCTTGGCGGGTCTTCGTTTCCGCTATTTAGCGATTATGTTTCTGGCAGGGCTGTGTCTCCTCATGTCGGCTTATTACGGATTTGATCACGTGCAAAGCCGTATTGATCGCTTTATGAATCCTGCAGCGGGTGATAATTTTCAGGTGAACAAATCACTTGAGTCTTTCCAAAATGGCGGAATTTTGGGCACTGGACCAGGGCAAGGCTCTGTGAAGATGTATTTACCTGATGCACATGCTGATTTTATCTTCTCTGTCGCAGGTGAAGAGCTTGGCTTTATCTTTACATTTCTACTCGCAGGACTTTTCCTCTTTATCCTATTGCGAGGGTTTAATCACCTGATGGATACAGAGGATATTTTTACCATCATTGCCTGTGGCGGGTTGCTTGCCATGATTGGCTTGCAGGCACTTGTGCATATCTGTTCATCGCTTAACCTTATTCCGACGAAGGGCATGACCTTACCCTTCATCAGTTATGGGGGGACATCACTACTCTCTGTTGGATTTGCGTTCGGGGCTGTGCTATCACTAACACGTCACAAAAAGCGTTCGGGCATTGTCAAAGGCAAGACTCGCAAACGCATAAGGTAAATGGTTTACGGGTTATAATATGAGCGAATCCAATACAAAAGTTCTTCTTTCCAGTGGCGGCACAGGTGGACATGTTTTTCCTGCGATTGCCTTGGCCAATGATTTGAAATCACGGGGCTTCACGGTGCATCTGGCAACAGATAAGCGCGGGCAAGCCTATCTTGAGGGCAAAAACGCAACGGATTTACTCTACACAGTCCTTTCCTCTGGAACGCTTCGTCCCGGTATTAAGGGTAAAATTATAGGCGTGTTCAGCATGATGCGTGGTTATTTGGCGGCACGTAAACTGATTAAGAGTTTTAAACCTGACATTGTTGTTGGCTTTGGAGGATACCCGTCCGTTCCTGCTGTTCTTGCGGCGCAACGTATGGGGCTGAAAACTGTGCTTCATGAACAAAATGCGATCGTAGGCAAGGCAAACCTCTACCTTGCACCCAAGGCCGAGCGTATTGCGCTGTCCTTACCGGGTGGGCAAGGATTGGATGTTGCCGATAAAATGCGCACGGTTGAAACAGGCAATCCCGTGCGTGCCGATATCGCTGCGCTTTATACAAAACCCTATCCCGCACTTAAGATGGATGACACGCTTAACCTGCTTGTCTTTGGCGGGTCACAAGGCGCAAGTGTCTTTAGCGACGTTATCCCGCAAACACTAGAGAGCTTGCCTGAAAATTACCGCAAACGCATTGCCATTACACAACAATGCCGTAATGAGGAAGAAAAGGTCAAAACGCTTCAGCGTTATCAGGAGTTTGGGATTACAGCCTCGTGCGACACATTTTTCAAGGACATGCCAGCGCGCATCGAAAAGGCACATTTGGTGATTGCGCGCTCGGGTGCGTCAACGGTGGCAGAACTTGCCGCTGCTGGGCGTCCAGCTATTTTCGTCCCTTATCCGCATCACGCAGACCAGCAACAAATGCGCAATGCAGAGGCCGTCGCAGAAGAGGGCGGTGCTTGGGTTATGCCTGAAAGTGGGTTTACGCCAGATGCCCTGCAGGCAAGGCTTGAGACATTCCTGCAAAACCCAGAAACGCTTTTCCGTGCGGCAGAGGCAGCGCGTAATGCTGCCAAGCCAGATGCGGCCAGAAAGCTAGGTAATCTGGTCACAGCCCTTGTTTTGGGTTGGAATTAAGAAAAGTTCGCAAGGTATTTATCCCATGAAAAACACTCCCCTAGAGGTTGGCACACTTCATTTCGTTGGCATTGGCGGCATCGGCATGTCGGGCATTGCCGAGATTTTGCAATCTCTCAATTATGAGGTGCAGGGTTCAGACATCAAAGAAAGCGGAAATGTTGAACGTTTGCGCAATAAAAACATCCCTGTTGTTATTGGACATGATGCAGGTAACCTTGTGAATGCTGATGGGGAGAAGGTCAGCGCAATCATCGTGTCATCTGCCATCAAGCAAGATAATCCTGAATTGGTTGAAGCGCGTCGTTTAAAAATTCCCGTTGTCCGTCGTGCGGATATGTTGGCTGAACTGATGCGCTTAAAGACCGCGATTGCCATTGGCGGAACACACGGAAAAACAACAACGACCTCACTTGTGGGCGCCCTTCTTGAGGAGGCGCATTTGGACCCAACTGTTATTAATGGTGGTATTATCCACGCCTATGGCACAAACACGCGCCTTGGACAAAGCGAGTGGATGGTGGCCGAGAGTGATGAAAGCGATGGGTCGTTCACGCGCCTGCCTGCCACGATAGCCGTCATTACCAATATCGACCCTGAACATATGGACCATTATGGCAGTTTTGAAGAGGTTAAGGCTGCCTACCAAAGCTTTGCCGAGAATATCCCCTTTTACGGCTTTGCCGTTTTATGCCTAGACCATCCAGAGGTCCAATCTCTTTTGCCAAAACTGACTGACCGCAAATGCGTGACATATGGATTTTCAGCGCAGGCGAATGTGCGTGGTATTAATGTTGACTTTGACCAGCAAGGTGCAAAATTTGATGTCGAGATTAAAGGACAAGATGGCGAAAAGAGGATGCTGAAGGATATGCGCTTGGGCTTGCCAGGCGAACATAACATTCAAAATGCTTTGGCTGCGATTGCCATTGCCCATGAAATTGGAATTTCCGAGGACACAATTCGCAGTGCGCTTCTTAAATTTAAGGGTGTGCATCGCCGCTTTACATTAAAAGGCGAGGTGCATGGCGTGCGCATTATTGATGACTATGGACATCACCCTATTGAAATTAAGGCCGTATTGAAGGCCGCGCGCCAGACCCTAGCTAATTCACAAGGTCGCGTGATTGCATTGATGCAGCCGCATCGCTATTCACGCCTTAATGACCTGATGGATGATTTCTGCAACAGCTTTAATGATGCAGATACTGTCCTTGTCACGGAAGTCTATGCAGCGGGTGAGGCGCCACTAAAGACAGCCAATTCCGATATTCTGGTCGAAAAAATCAGGGAATGCGGGCATAGTGATGTGACGAAGGTGATTGATTTGGATAATGCTGTTTCGCATATTTCATCAAAGATGAATGAAGGCGATATTGTGATTTGTTTGGGCGCTGGAAACATTACCGAATGGGCGGCGGCCTTACCTGAAAAACTGAAATAAAAAGAAAGCCTTTAACGACCTTATGTTTTCAGAACTCTTTAAAATGGATGAATTACCACCTGTGCGCGGGCGCTACTCGCAAGATGTACCTATAGGAACAAACGGGTGGTTTCGTGCAGGGGGTGGTGCTGATGTTCTGTTTAAACCTGCCGACCAAGAAGATTTGATCGAATTCCTGCGCGCCTGCCCAGGGCATATTCCTGTGACAACATTTGGCGTTCTGTCTAATTCCATTATTCGTGATGGTGGCGTGCCGGGCGTTGTTGTGCGCTTGGGACGCGGCTTTGCAGAAATTGACCAAGAGGGCAAGGATACACTTGTTGCTGGTGCGGCCGCACTTGATTTTAATGTAGCAATTTCTGCCGCGCGGTTTCAGATTGCAGGCCTCGAGTTCCTAAGCGGTATTCCAGGCACAATCGGTGGCGCCTTGCGCATGAATGCGGGCGCTTATGGGACGGAAACCAAGGATGTGTTGCAAGAGGCGTGCTATGTCGACCGCGCAGGACAGCTCGTCCATTGTACGGCAGAGGAGCTGGATATGTCCTATCGCCATTGTGGTGCGCCACAAGACGCCATTTTCCTCTATGCAAAGCTGAAGGGGCATGCGGGCAATACGGAAGAAATTGAAGGGCGCATTGCCGAGATCAAGGCCAAGCGCGAGGAAACCCAGCCTGTGAAGGCCCGTACAGGTGGCTCAACATTTGCAAATCCAAGCGCTGAGGAGCTGGCAGCGGCAGGTTTGCCAGAGGATATGAAGGTCTGGCAGTTGATTGACAACGTTGGCGGTCGCGGTCTCATTGTTGGTGGTGCGCAAATGTCAGAGAAGCATTGTAATTTCATGATTAACACGGGCGAGGCCACAGCGCAGGATTTGGAAGATTTAGGCGAAGAAATCCGCCGACGCGTCTTGCAAGAATTTGGGATAACACTAAGATGGGAAATACGGCGCATAGGCCGCCCGCACAATAACCGCAATGTCTTGTTGCAATAGGATTTAAGGAGAACACTCATGGCAAAGAAAGTCGCACTACTTGTTGGAGGCTGGTCAGCCGAGCGTGAGGTTTCTCTGAATAAAGGCAAGGCCGTTGAAAAAGCGCTCATTGAGGGTGGTTATGATGTCACCACCATTGATGTGACCAAAGATTTGAATAAGCTTATTGAGGCGCTAACCCCTAAACCTGATGCGGTTTTTAACAATCTTTACGGCACAGGGGGCGAGGATGGCACAATTCAGGCTGTTCTGGATATGCTTGAAATTCCTTACACACACTCACCGATGCGCGCCTCTGCCATTGCGATGGACAAGCCTTTGACCAAGGCGTTGGCTGGAACAGTTGGCATTCCATCAGCTTACGGCGTTCTTTCCACGAAGGAGGAAGTGCTTAAAGGTCATGTGATGGAGCCGCCTTATGTTGTGAAACCACCGCGTGAAGGGTCAAGTGTTGGTATTCGTCTTATCATGGAAAACGATAATCAAAAGGCGCTGGATGAGGAAAGCTGGACATTTGGAGACGAGGTGTTGGTTGAAAAATACGTGTCTGGACGTGAACTAACCGTTGCGATTTTAGATGGCAAAGCACAGGCTGTAACCGAGATTATTGCCAAGACAAAGTTTTTTGATTACGAGGCAAAGTACGAAGATCAGACAACAGAATATATAATGCCCGCAAAAATTCCTGAAACAACGACCAATTTAGCCTTGGAATATGCCGAGCGTCTGTATACTCTATTAGGGTGCAAAGGGTTAGCCCGTTGTGACTTCAGATATGATGAATCACAGGGTGAAAAAGCATTGTTTCTTCTTGAAATAAACACACAGCCCGGTTGCACACCTGAATCTATTGGCCCTTCTCAGGTCATCTATAACGGAACATCTTTTGTCGCACTTTGTGCGCATCTTATTGAAACGGCGTCATGTCAAAGAAACGAAGTAAAATTGTCACAAAAAGACGAAAATCGTCTTTCAGCCTAGCGCCCCTTCTGAAAAAGGGCGTGCTTGCCCTTGCCGTTATTGGCTTTCTGCTCTGGGCGGGGGTATCTCTTAGGGTGACAGGTACAATAGATCGCACGCAAAAGGCCATCACGCATAGCTGGGTTAGCGCAACAGCTGATATGGGCTTTGTTGTCAAAAATATTTATGTCGAAGGGCGTTACTTTCTTGACCGCGCGGATTTAGCGGCGGTCACTACAATCAAGAAAAATGATCCGCTTTTGGGTGTTAACCCAGAGGGCTTGGGCGAAAAAATCAGTGCGCTTAACTGGGTCAAATCAGTGAAGGTCAGCAGACAACTTCCTGATAGTGTCAAAATCGAAATTACAGAACGTGTGCCTATGGCGCTTCTGCGCAATGCGGATAAATCGCTTTCACTTGTTGATTGGGATGGCCATGTGATTACTTACTCTCCTGATGCGCGTTTTGCCAATTTGATTATTGTAACAGGCAAAGGGGCTGCCGAGGCTTTGCCAGATTTCTTACCTATTTTGGCGGCCGAGGAAGGGCTCTTTAAAGAAATTGCCTCTGTTCAATATGTAGGTGAACGCCGCTGGAATTTGTTCACACAAAATAATATGCGTATCCAGTTGCCAGAAGATGAAATTGGTTTTGCGCTTGCGCGTGTTGCCAGAGAAAATGAAACTGATGATTTACTGGCGCAAGCCCTCAGCGATATTGATGCGCGTTATCCAGACCGCCTGATTGTACAGGCCAAGGAAGGCGCTGAACCAAAACTAATTAAAACCGGACATCACCGCAAATGAGTAATTCTGTATTTCCTAAAGACTCCGTCTTTGCCGCCCTTGACGTGGGCTCAACAAAAATTGCCTGTATTATTGCACGCACCATAGATGATAAGGGCGGGCTTGAGATTGTAGGTGTGGGGCATCAGAAATCAAAAGGCATAAAAAACGGCGTTGTTGTTGATATTGCCCAGGCCGAGGAAGCTATTCGTCAGACGGTGCACACGGCCGAAACCATGGCGCAAAAGGCAATCAAGGGCTTTCCGTTGCGTGATATGGTGTTGTCCGTTCCCGCCTTTTACAGCGACAGTCACGCCGTTGATGTTGATATCCAGATTTTGGGCCAAAAGGTGACAGAACACGACATTAAACGTGCCCTTTCCCGTGCCCAGTCCAAGGCCACATCCGAGGCGCGCGAGTTGATCCACACAATCCCCGTGGGTTATACCCTTGATGGGAAGCCCGGTATTCAGGACCCTTTGGGCATGACAGGGCACCGTTTAGGTGTTGATATTCACTTACTTGATGGTGACCTTTCAGCCCTGAAAAATCTGGCCAATTGTGTCGAGCGTTCGCATCTGGATATTGTGGCGCTTTGTAATGCTCCTTATGCCGCTGCACTGTCCACACTCGTAGAGGATGAAATGGAGCTGGGTTGCACGCTCATTGATATTGGCGGGGGCAGTACATCCTTTGCCGTTGTTCAGCAAAACCGCCTGTTATATGCGGGCGGGATTCCTGTTGGCGGGCAGAATGTGACGTCTGACATTGCGCAAGGCATGACGACTTCGCTGGCCGATGCCGAGCGTATCAAGACACTCTATGGCTCCACCATGGCCTCCTCTCAAGATGAAAATGAATTTATCAATGTGCCACCACTTGGTGAGGGTGGGTTTCCAGAGGAAAACCACGTGCCGCGCTCGCTTCTTGTCAGCATTATTCAGGCGCGCATGGAGGAGATCTTCGAAATGGTGCAACAGGCGCTCAGTGATTCAGGGGTGGCTAATAATGTAGGCCGCCGCCTTGTGTTGACAGGTGGGGGAAGCATGCTCCCAGGTGTGGCAGAGCTTGCGCAAAAAATCATGAATAAGCAGGTGCGCCTTGGCCAGCCTGTCAAATTTACAGGATTGCCCGATTCAACATCAGGGGCGCCGTTTTCTGTACTGACGGGCTTGTTACATTATGCGACCAAGCGGGCTGATGAAATGCCCCACGAGATTGAGCTCTCAGGGGAGAGCGGGTCATTGTGGGAGCGCCTTCAGGGGTGGTTTAAAGAAAATTGGTAAATTTTTGGATAACTTTATCCACTTATCCACATTTTATGATGGAACGCCTCTTTTCAGAACAGTCGTCCTCTGCAAAACTAAATTCATGAATCGTATGAGTCGTTTAGGCGAACTTGTTAGGTTAAAGGTTCTGATATTTCTTAATTGTGGAAGCGAAGTTATATTAGAAAACCTGTCTATTACTTGAGATAGAGGCTTTTCAAAAGGCTGGCGCTCCCATACGATAAATATATTGATTCGTTTCACTCTCTCTTCTTCCAGGAGATAACCTTTATGATAAATGTGCGTATGCAACCTACAGAAAACAGAAAATTCTCCCCTAAAATTGCAGTAGCTGCTGTCGGCGGTGCCGGTGGAAATGCTGTGGATAACATGATACATGCTGGCATGCAGGGCGTTGATTTCATCGTCTGCAATACTGATGCACAGGCGCTTGATGCTTCGCTTGCTGATACACGTATTCAACTTGGCAGTGATGTCACGAAAGGCCTTGGCGCTGGTGCAAGACCAGATGTCGGTCGTATGGCGGCTGAGGAGTCACTGGAAGAGGTTCTCGCACACCTTGAAAATGCCAATATGGTTTTTGTCACCGCTGGTATGGGCGGTGGTACAGGAACAGGGGCAGCCCCTGTGATTGCACGTGCGTGCCGCGAGCGTGATATTCTAACTGTTGGTGTTGTGACAAAGCCGTTCCATTTTGAAGGTACTATGCGCATGAAGGCCGCAGAAGAAGGTATTCGCGAGCTTCAAGAATATGTCGACACGCTGATTGTCATTCCAAACCAGAATTTGTTCCGTATTGCTAATGAGAAAACAACATTTGCTGAAGCCTTTAAAATGGCTGACAGCGTGTTGCAATCAGGTGTACGCGGAGTTACTGACCTTATCGTTAATCCAGGACTTATTAACCTCGACTTTGCCGATATCCGTTCCATTATGTTGGAAATGGGTAAGGCTGTTATGGGAACGGGCGAGGCCACAGGCGACAAGCGTGCGATTGAAGCCGCCGAAAAAGCCATTTCTAATCCGCTTCTTGATGACATGTCTATGAAAGGTGCCAAGGGCGTTATCATTAACGTCACAGGTGGCGAGGACATGACGCTCTTTGAAGCAGATGAAGCCTGTAATCGTATCCGTGATGAGGTTGATCCTGATGCCAATATCATCTTTGGAACATCTTTCGATGCCAACATGGAAGGCGTTATGCGCGTGTCTGTTGTGGCAACAGGGATTGATAAAGAAGTTGCGCGCAAAACATATTCAGGCACAAATCCATCTGTTCTTAACCGTGCCAAGCCACGCACAACTGCGACACAACAGCCTGTACGTCAGCAAGTCACAGCAGCATCTGGTTACGCCCCTGGTTTGACACAAACTCAGGTTGTTTCTGGTATGCAACCAGTACAAAAGCCTGTTGAAGAGGTGCAAGAAAGCGTTACTGAAACACCTTCTGACTTGTTTGAGGCGCAAGCATCACAAGTTGAGCAGGAATACGCACCACAGCAAACACCAGACCAGCCATATGTCCAGCAGCAGCCAGAACAAGAAGTTGTTCAGGCAACGGGCACAACAGGCTCTCTACGTGGGTCAACATATGGTGAGTCCTTTATTCCACCTGCACCTGCAACATCTGCTAACTTTGCACAAACATCTGATGCAGGTCAAAGCTATGCAAGCCTGAGTGCCGCACCCCAAGGTGGACAGACAGGCACACAAACAGAGGCTACAGCACAGACAGAAAAAGCCGCGACTTCATTGAATTTGCGCCCACCAGTTCCTGGTGCAAGCAAACCTGTGAAGAAGCAATCGCAAAGTTTATTCGAGCGTATTACAAGTGGCTTCAAGCATGATGACGAGGATGATTTTGGTACACAAAATCGTATTTCAGCTGAAACAACAGAGGTCTCTGATACAGCCGCCCAAGGCAAACTCAATATCGAGAGCGCGTCAAAGCCGGCATCTTCAGTTGAAGATGAGTTGGATATTCCAGCATTTTTGAGACGTCAGACAAACTAATTCACGTCACACAAATATATCTAAAAAGCCTTTAGCCAAACGGTTAAGGGCTTTTTTTGTGGAACTATTGAAACAAATATGTTTTAACGTAATGTCAAAAAAACAGTTTTGGGAAAATGTTTTAACCATGTCATTACTTGAGTTACTTGATGAGAATGAGCGTGAATTGCCGCGTCATGATGCTTTTTTCAGGATTGTGGAGAAGCTGAATGCGCTTAATTCAGATGAAGCGCCTTTTTTCGAAGTCATTCAGCAAGGAACACGTTTTGGCAATAATTGCATGCTAGTGATTAAAAATGATGCCTCTGTGCATGCCGCGTTTAATGCGTCCTCAAAGCGTCCAGATGTTGCCTTTGCAGGTATTCGCGGTTGGATGCGTCTCAAAGCCAATATCGTCAATGATGGTTGGACAAATATTTCTCAAGATTTTGGACCTTACCCATGCTTTTTGAATGCACAGGGTGAAGTTTTGGAAAAGCCTGAATTTCTTATTGCTGTGACAGAAGAAAGTTCTATCGGTTATCAGGGTGAAGGTGAAAATGGTTCTCGCCTGAGTGTAGAGAATACAGAGCTTGTTTTTCTTGAAAAATTTGTAAGACAATTTGCGGCTGACCATCCTGTAATTCAGGATATTCTTGATGTCTCCGAAGATGATTTGGCTGTAAGTAAGGCTGCTTCAAGCAAGACAGTGCTCAAACTTGTGCCAGAGAAGGCAGAAGAGACCTCAGGCAACCAGCCTGGACTTGGCAAACTCGCGCTTTGATATCCAGCCACCGCCAATCACACGATTACCGTCATAAATAACCGCGGCTTGTCCAGGGGCAATTCCATATTGGGGTGTGTCCAGAACAAGGCGCGCGTACCCATCCTCTGAAATAAGTGTGGCAGATGTAGGTTGCATGACAGAGCGTAATTTAACCTGAACCTGACGTGACCCATTATTCAAATTGATAAGCCAGTTTGTGTCCTCAAGGGGAATGGTATCTTGTGCTAAATCTTCCTTGGCGCCGACAATCACTTGATTGGCCTCGGGATCTATACGCACCACGTAGAACGGGCTGTTATCTTCATTCACGCCGCCGCCAATGCCTAGGCCCTTCCGCTGTCCAATTGTGTAATGAATAACGCCTTTATGCTGTCCGATGACGTTGCCATCCAAATCAACAATATCGCCATGTTGCTCAGCCTCTGGCTTAATCTTTTTCACAACAGAGGCGTAATCACCATTAGGCACAAAACAGATATCTTGTGAGTCTGGCTTGTTGGCGTTGACCAGTCCAAAGCGCTCGGCATGTTGACGCGTTACATCCTTTGTCCATCCGCCAAGGGGAAAGCGCAAGAAATCAAGTTGCTCCTGTGTGGTCGCAAAAAGGAAATAGCTTTGATCTTTTGTATGGTCTACGGCGCGATGTAATTCGGCCTGACCTGTTTCAGGATTTTCAATACGCTGAATATAGTGACCTGTGGCCATGCAATCGGCGCCTAAATCACGGGCAACCTTGAACAAATCACGGAATTTGACGGTCTGGTTGCAGCGCACGCACGGAATGGGTGTGTAGCCCTCCATATAGCTGTCGACAAAATCATTTATCACGCTGTCTTTAAAATTATCTTCGTAATCCAGCACATAATGGGGAAATCCTAGCTCGTCTGCGATCTTTTTGGCATCATAGATGTCTTGTCCCGCACAACACGCGCCCTTGCGCTCTACAGCCTGCCCATAATCATAAAGCTGTAGCGTCACACCAATGACATCATAGCCTTCTTCATGCAGAAGGGCTGCGGTCACCGAGCTGTCCACGCCGCCCGACATGGCAACGACCACGCGCGTGTCTTCTGGTTTTTTGTTTATGCCTAGACTGTTCATGCGCGAGAACATATAGTGTTAGTTCAAAAAAAGCAACAAAATGGACATAACACATGACAACTGATTCAAAACGCAAAACCCTCTCTTATTTCAGTGGCGCAAAGCAAGGTCTAGACCCTATCTATCATGAAACAGCACGCGAGCTTGGCTACTGGGTTGGAACGCATGATGTCCATGTTAAATATGGTGGTTCTGCCAATGGTTTGATGGGCGCTTTTGCACGCGGACTTATTGCGGCAGCCAAAAAAACAGAAAGTGGTGCAACGATAGAGGGTATTCTGCCGCGTAAGTATGAGCGTGTTAATCAACCGCAATCCTTGGAAATGAAATATACGCTGACTGATACACTGACTGAGCGTAAGCACTTGCTCCTCCATGATGTGGATGCGTTTTTAGTACTGCCAGGGGGCACGGGCACGTTGGATGAAATTTATGAATGTGTTGAGCAGGATTATTTGCCCATGGACCGTGATCCAACATTGGAAACTTATGGAATTCGCCCCATCTTTGTAGCTAATCTCAATGGCTATTACGAGCACACCAAAAAACAGCTTAGACACATGATTGATAGCGGGTTTATCAGCGAAGGAAAGCTCGCCACGCTTAATTTCTATGATGATATGAAGACATATAAAGCTGAACTGGAAAAGCTTTTAAAGGCGAACTAAGCGCTAAATTTAAACTTGCCAATCAACAGGCGTGCCGGGAAGGGCGACTTTCAGGCCGTCTTTATCCTCATCCATAATAATCTGGCATCCCAGACGCGATGATTTTTTGAGATCAAAAGCGAGATCAAGCATGTCTTCTTCCTCTTCGGAAATCTCGCCTTCCTCGGGTAATGTTTTATCCCACCATTCAGGGGCGACATAGACATGGCACGTGGCGCATGCAAGTGAGCCACCACATGCGCCTTCAATGGCTTCGATATCGTTTTGCACGGCTACTTCCATAACAGACAGGCCAATGGGTGCATCAATCTCTTTTTCACTGCCGTCAGGCATCAAGAAGGTCAATTTTGGCATGATTATTTATCCATTCTCTTTAAGCATGTGTTCCACTTATCAAGGAACTGGTCAATTTCGGCCTCTTTGGTATTCCATCCCATAGAGATACGCAACCCTGTTTTGGCCAATTCCTCGGGAACGCCCATTGATAAAAGGACACGTGATGGCTTAACTGCACCACTTGAACAGGCCGCACCACTTGAAATGGCTACATTCTCAAGGTCAAGATTCATGAGAAATACGGCTGAATCTATGCCTTCTACTGTACAAGATGTTGTGTTGGCTACACGTGGGGCGTCTTCCCCGTAAATACGCACGCGATTGGATGATTGGCGCAAACCATTTTCCAGTTTTTCGCGGAGTGTTTCAAGCGCTTGAAAATCATCCATTTGTTCAACGGCCAAACGCGCCGCCTCGCCAAAGCCCGCAATGCCTGCGACATTCTCAGTACCTGCACGACAACGGCGCTCTTGTCCGCCCCCATGCATAAACTTCGGCGGGTTAACGCCCTGACGTGTAATGAGTGCCCCGACACCCTGGGGGCCGCCAAGCTTGTGCGCGGATAGGCTCATAAAATCAACGTCCAAATCCTTGAAAGACAGGGGAAAGCGTCCTGCGGCCTGCACCGCATCTGTATGAAAAATCCCGTCATATTTATGAACCAGAGCACAAATCTCTTCTGTAGGCTGAATAACGCCTGTCTCATTATTAACCATCATAATGGAGACAAGTGCTTTCTTGTTTTCCTTAAGCAATTCCTCAAGCGCTTTAAGATCAATAAGTCCACTTTGCTTTACAGGAATGGTTATTGCATCCTCGCGTCCACAAAAATAAACAGATGGATGTTCTGTGGCGGCAACAAGGAGTGGGCGGTCGGCATAGCCACGCAGAACTGTGTTATTGGACTCTGTTGCGCCGCTAGTGAAAATAACTTGCTTGGGTGCGCATCCTACAAGTGTGGCCACATGTTCGCGTGCGCCTTCAACATGTTTGCGCGCAGCTCGACCTGCTCCATGAATGGAGGAGGCGTTCCCGTGACATGACATGACCTCGTGGGATATTTTCACCACTTCGGGACGAATTGGGCATGTCGCATTATAATCAAAATACAGCATTTTTATTTAATTATGAAAAGTAATATCATCTTTCTCTTATCTAAAAAATAGGTTTTATCCTATTGAATGTCCACATCTTTTTGTGGGTGATTAAAAAAAAGAATAGACAAATCGATTCGCTATCGTTTATAAGGAAGCACCTTATCCAAGGATATGGGAAATGATCCGAATAAGTGAAATATAACAAACTCTTATTCAAGTAACATAGTATTACGGGGACTCAATGCCAGATATCATTATAAACGGCCCGGCTGGTCGCATCGAAGCCAAATACGCTCACTCTAAACTGCCTAACGCGCCTCTTGCGATTGTTTTTCACCCTGACCCACTCAAGGGCGGAACAATGAATAACAAGGTCACTTACACTTTATTCCAAAATTTTGTTGATCGTGGATTTTCAGTCTGCCGTTTTAACTTTCGCGGTGTCGGAAAAAGCCAAGGCGTCTTTGACAAGGGCGAGGGCGAACTAACGGATGCCGCTGCTGTTCTTGACTGGATGCAGGCGATTAACCCTAAAGCACCTTATGTTTGGACAGGCGGCTTTTCTTTTGGGTCATGGATTTCAATGCAGCTTTTGATGCGTCGTCCTGAAATTAAGGGTTATATTTCAGTTGGTTTGCCAGCAAGTGAATATGACTTTACATTCCTTGCGCCTTGCCCGCAATCAGGCCTGATTTTGCATGGCACACGCGACAATATCGCACTGAAAGAAGATGTTGATGATGTTGTTGACCGTCTCAATACCCAAAAAGGGATTGTCACAGATTACCGTATGGTTGAAGGTGCAAACCACTTCTTCACCAATCACTGTGATATGGTCACAATGCATATGCATGACCATATGAATGCTGCGGGTGCAGGCCGTATGGTTAACATAAATAACTTGCTCGAAACAGCCTAAATATGATAAAGAAGTGCAGCTTTTTCATAAGAGAAAGCTGAACTTATTTGATTTCAATGCGTTAGGATAACCATGACGCATGAAGAGAGGACAAAACCGATGCAAGATAAGCTATCAGATATTATTGATTTGGTCTGGGATATTGCCGATCTTGCAATTGATTACGGACACCACTCTTCAATTGAGCCTGCCAACCCCACACAACATATTATGCAGGTTTGCGGGCTTGTTTGTGTATTTGAAGGCGAAAATGTGAAACGCCTTCTTACAAAGGATATGGATTTGCATTTCACTTGGTCGCATCTGGCCACAGCCAATGACAATGCTGATGACGCAATTGATGCGATGAGCGGTCTACACATCAATGAAATATTTCCAGCCTCTGCCACCTTTGTGAAGGGTGACATGGACAATCTTAAAAAATGGCACAGCGACTTAAGCGTTCTTCGTGGCGCACTGGTTGCTTAATTTTAAGCCGCTTTTTTTTCTTAAATTTGTAAGAACTTCGTGAACCTCGTCTACATGGCCTTTAACTTTGACGTTTGGCCAGATATGAGCAATTTTGCCGTCTTCATCAATCAGGAATGTTGCACGTTGGATTCCCATATATTTTTTGCCATACATGCTTTTTTCAACCCATGTGCCATATTTTTCGCAAATTGAGCCGTCCTCATCAGAGACAAGTGTGAAATTTAATCCGTATTTGGTTTTAAACTTGTCATGCTTGGCTACACTATCCTTTGAAACACCAACAATCTGGGCGTCCAATTTCTTGAAAGACGCAAGCATATCATTAAATCCGCACGCTTCTTTTGTGCAACCGGGCGTGTCATCTTTGGGATAGAAGTACAAAATAACGGCTTGCCCTTTTTGCTCGAAAAGCGTGAACGTGCCTTCGCCATCGGTTTGGGCTGTAAAATCAGGGGCCTTTTGGCCTATGTTCAATTCTGTCATATCTCTTCTCCGTAACTTAAAATGATATAGATTGTGTTTATCCTGCTGTTTCTTAAGAATTAGGCGTGCAACTTCGCCACGCCTTCTTTAAGCTAGAGCAACAGTAAAAAAATGCAAATAACAAACCGAGTATCATTTATTCATGGCGCGTCTCAGCAAAGAAAATCTTAAGAAAAGTGGGCACATCGCCGCTGAAATCACTCTTGTTATTGCAATTTTATGTGTGGTGGCCTTGGCAACATTTGGGTATCGCCTGAAGCAAGGGCCATTGGATATCGGGTTTGCTGCCCCTTTTATACAGGCGTCACTTTCGGATGAGGCGCGTGGTGTTGCAACTGAATTTGACTCTGTCGCTTTGCATTGGCCTGTTTTTAAGGGACCTGTCTTACTTGTTTTCGAGGATATGCACGTCAAACAGGATGATAAAACACTTTTGAATATGAACCGCGCCGCTGTTTCTTTGAGCTATCGGGCGCTTCTTATTGGGCAGGTAAAGCCAAAGGCTATTATTTTGGATTCACCTCTTTTGCGCATTGTGCGCACAAAAGAAAACAGTTATGAAATCACTCGTCAAACCTCACCCGCAGAGGAGGATGATCGCGCGAATATTGCGGTCTCTGATATTATTCAATCGTCACTTTCCATGCGTAACGGGGAACGAGCAGATGACCCTCTTTACGGCTTAAGCGCAATAGACATTAATAACGCACATATTTTTGTCGAGGATCATGTGCAGCGGCAAACATGGCAAATTCCCGACGCTAATTTCCGCTTATTGCGTGAGCCGGGTGTCATTGACACTGATTTGGCCTTTCAATTCAGTGAAAGTGACCCAGTTACACGTTTTAATGCTGTTCTTAAAAAAGGAGAGGGGCAAAATGTTGCGCTGGATACAAGCTTCACATCGCTTAACCCTTCGACACTGGCTGAAATATTTGGATTAAAAACAGTCAAGCATAATGCGCTTCTCGTTGATGGTTCTCTTAAGAGCATTTTGGATGAGAACCTCTCCTTGCAACGCCTTGAACTCAGTGCAAATGCACAAGATGGCGCTATCTCCTTGCAGAACATTCCCTTCACGTTGAGCGCCTTTTCAATGGACTTCCTGCTTGATAAGCCAGAAAAAGTCTTTGCCTTGAAAAATCTTCAGGCTAAGGCTGGGGAACTAACATTGAACGCTTCTGGTGAAGGGCGTATTGAAAGTAATAAGGTCTATTTTCCGCTGAAAGCCACAATTCAGGACGTGCCCATTGATGCACTTGACCCTGTCTGGCCAGAAAATCCCAACAGTGATACCTCCGCACGTGAATGGCTGGTTGAGAAGATGTCCGTTGGCACGTTGCAATCACTTGAGGCAAGCTTGCCTTTTGACATTATCTTGCCTGCAGATGTTGCCAACCCTGAATTTGCAGTGACACGTTGGGATGTGGAGGTCGATGACCCAACACTTGATTTTGCCTTCAGTGATGTAACCGTTGATTATCGTTCGCCTCTCATGCCTGCTGAGAATATGAGCGCCACAGGTACATATAAAGACGGGGTCATTGATATTGCCGTGTCAAAGGCCACGATTGGCGGCCTTGCCGTGGATAAGGGGTCGGTTATTTTGCGTGACCTTGAGGTTGAGAACGGGGGCGAAGCCGATATTGATATTCATGCCACAGGGAACTTATCTTCTGCCCTTGATTATATTGACAGAGAGCCAATTGATTTAAAGAAGGGCTTAAGTTTTGATGCCGATAAGGCCACGGGGCAAATTGATTTGAATGTGGCCGTTGACTTTCCAACTATTAAAGATCTGAAGACAGAGCAGGTGCAAGTGAAAGTCGATGCCACATTAAATGATGTCTCACTACCACGTGCGGTGAAGGATTTAACACTTTCAGGTGGCCCTTATACGCTTAAGGCCGCTGATGGAAAGATTGAGCTGAATGGCTCAGGTTTTATTAGCCAGACGCCGCTTGAATTGACATTAGAGGAATATATCGAGCCAAAAGGCGCACCTTTCATGCAACGTGTACGAGCTAAGCTTGTCGCCGACTATGACTTGCGTGAGAAATTCGGAGTGACTTTGGATGATTATATCGGCGGTAATCTACCCCTTGATATTATTTATGAAAGCCAGGCTGATCGCAGTGCCGTTATTAACGCCAAGGCCAATTTAACGCCTGTTGAATTCCGTATTGACCCCCTTGATTATAAGAAGGATGTGGCGCAAGCGGGCGCGGCAACTGCCAAAATCTTGCTCAAAGGTGATGATATTCTTGAGGTCCAAAACCTGAATATCGACCTGCCAAACGGCAATATTAAAAATGGTCGCTTGGGCTTTGGACAGGTTGCTGGTGTAACCGATGTGACCAAAGGCACGTTTGAGGCGGTGACCCTGCCAGAAAACAGCTTCACACTTGATTTTGTGCGTAATGAAAATCAAGCCTTTGTGTTTACAGTGAATGGTGCCCGTCTGGACGCGCGTCCTTTCCTTGATAATGATAGAGAGGACCGGGAAATTCAGGTCTCTGATGAAAAGCAGAGTGAGCCACCTGTGGTTGCCTCTGGCGAGGTGAGATATATGCGCCTATCGGACGAGGGGGGTATTGAAAATGCAACTTTTTACGCTGATATCGAACGCAATGGCGTTGTTGACAGGCTAGAGGTTGACGCAACTGTTGGAAACCAACCCATGGCCTTGCGCTACAGAACAGAGCCTGACACAGGGAAAATGCGCTTTCAGTTGGATTCTCTTAATGCGGGCGCAATGCTGCGCGCGCTTGGGTTATTTGAAACAATGCAGGGGGGACGCCTTTATATTGATGCCGATGCGATTGCAGGCGGCCATCCCAATGATATGGCAGGCACAATTCAAATAGAGAATTTCACTGTTGTGGATGCGCCAGTATTGGCGAAGCTCATCAACGCCCTTTCAATTGAGGGGTTACAGGAACTGGTTCAAAATCAGGGAATGAGTTTTACGCGTCTTGTCTCGCAATTTACCTATCAAAAGACACCAGAGGGCACAATGGTGACATTCAAGGATGGCGCCACATCAGGGACAGAGGTCGGTCTCACTTTTGAAGGGCAGGTTAATTTAACGGCCGGCATGATGGATATCAGCGGAACCATCGTGCCGCTCTCAACCATCAATTCCTTTATTGGAAAGATTCCCCTCGTTGGACAAATTCTAACAGGTGGGGACGCGCTTTTTGCGGCAACGTACAAGATGGAAGGCCCGAGCAAGGAAGCGGCAGTTAAAATTAACCCGCTCTCTGTGCTTGCTCCTGGTATTATCAGAAAAGTCCTCTTTGAAGGCTTCGACCCCGCCGAAAAATTTGAAAATAATCTTTCAGGCGTAAATAAAAACTAAGCAGCCTTGATGAGGGCGTGGCGTTTTTTGCCTGCAGACACCTTGATATAGCCATCTTCTGTCATATCCGCCATTGTGAGCGCGCGTGCCTCATCCTGCACAGATGTGTCATTAATGCGTGCACCACCCCCTTGGATAAGGCGACGCGCCTCCCCATTTGAACTGGCAAAGCCAACGGCCTTGAGCGCGTCGATAAAGCCAAGACCTGCCTCTAGGTCATTGGCGGGCACATCAATAGAGGGCAGATCATCACCCACTGTACCCTGTTCAAAGGTCTTTGTGGCGGTATCCTCGGCATCCTTGGCCGCGGCCTCCCCATGGCAGATTTTTGTGGCTTCAAAGGCCAAAACCTTTTTCGCGTCATTAATCTCTGCACCCTGCAGGGCTTCGAGCTTCTCAATCTCATCTATAGGCAAAATGGTAAAGCGGCGTAAAAGCGTACCGACCATCGCATCATCGACATTGCGCCAATATTGGTAATAATCATAGGGGCTTAGCATTTCGGCATTCAGCCATACTGCGCCATTCACCGTTTTACCCATTTTCTTGCCATCTGGTGTGGTCAAGAGTGGTGCCGTTAATGCAAAAAGTTGGACACGGTCGGCCTTATGTCCCAAATCAACACCGTTAATGATATTGCCCCACTGGTCAGACCCACCCATTTGCAGGACTGTGCCCTCACGACGGTAAAGCTCAAGGAAGTCATATCCTTGCATCACCATATAGTTAAATTCGAGCAGAGAAAGCGGGCTTTCGCGCTCAAGGCGTTGTTTCACGCTGTCAAAGGACAGCATACGATTGACCGTAAAATAGCGCCCGTAATCGCGCAGGAAGGAAAGATAAGAGAGATTATCTAGCCAGTCATTGTTATTAACCATTTTGGCGTCAGTTTCCCCATCACCATATGTCAGGAACTGCTTAAAACACGTCGCCTGAATATTTTTGATATTTTCCTCAATGGTAGCATCATCCAGAAGCGAGCGTTGCTCGTCCTTGAAAGAGGGGTCGCCAATCTTGCTTGTGCCGCCACCCATAAGGGTTATGGGCTTGTGACCACTTTGCTGAAACCAGTAAAGCATCATAATGCCTGTCAAATTTCCGATATGCAGGGATTTGGCCGTGGCATCAAAGCCGATATAGGCTGATTGCACACCCTCACATAATTTCTTGTCTAGGGCGTCCATATCGCTACACTGGTTGATGAACCCGCGTTGCTCCATTATATTCAAAAATTCGGATTTGTACTGACTCATAAGGTGAAACTATAAGCATGGATGCTAGGAAAGTCTATACGGTTATTGGCCTGATGTCAGGGACATCTGTGGATGGGGTGGATGCCGCGCTTATCCAAACGGACGGGCATGGCTACGTCAAACGCATAGGCTTTCTGGACATGGGATATGCGCCTGATTTGCGCAAGCGGATTAAGACACAATTTGGCAAGCGCCAGAGTGATACAGAAATGTCAGCTGTCGCTGATGAGCTGACTCTTGAGCATGCCAAGATTATTAAGCGTTTGCTTGAAAAGCACCCGAACTTGAAAATTGATCTTATTGGCTTTCACGGGCAATCGGTCAGCCATGATCCAGATAATGGCTTCACGTTGCAAATTGGGAATGGACAGTTACTGGCCGATGAAACGGGAATTCCTGTCATTGATGATTTTCGCTGGAATGATGTCAAAAATGGCGGGCAGGGAGCTCCCTTAATTCCCCTTTACCATCGTGCGCTTGTGCGCAGTGCGAATGTACCGCTACCGTGCGCAGTGCTTAATATCGGCGGTGTAGCGAATGTGACCTATATTGGCGAGGGTGAAGACGATATTTTAGCCTTTGATACGGGCCCGGGCAATGCGCTGGTAGATGATTTTGTATTGGAGCGTACAGGATCGCCCTACGACCATAATGGGCGATTGGCCGCTGAAGGTGTTGAAAATAAAGACATTGTCATGGGTTTTTTAAGAAACCCCTACTTTGCGCAAAGGCCGCCCAAATCGCTCGACCGCGATCCGTGGAATCAAGCCAGTAGTCTCATGTCGAATGAGGATGGTGCGGCAACATTGCTTGCCTGTACACGGGAATCCATTGTGATGGCCATTGACCATCTGCCAAAAACGCCCAAGGCATGGTATGTGTGTGGCGGTGGACGTCATAATACTACTCTGATGAAGGGGTTGCGCGAACGTTTACAGGTTCCTGTTGAGCCAGTTGATACGCTTGGATGGAACGGGGACGCGCTGGAGGCGGAGGGCTTTGGCTATCTTGCGGTGCGCTCTGACCTTGGATTACCGCTCAGCCTGCCGACCACGACGGGCGTTAAAGCACCTACAACAGGGGGCGTGCGCCACGACCCTGCACAGGAAAAAGGGCGTAACGCCTCATGATGAAACAGGCCAATCCAGACACAATCGCACAGGCAGCAAACCTGATAAGGCAAGGCGCGTTAGTGGCCTTTCCAACTGAAACGGTTTATGGGCTTGGAGCGGATGCAACAAATGGTGCGGCGGTTGCCAAGATTTTTGCAGCCAAGGGAAGGCCGTCTTTCAATCCTTTGATTGTGCACGTCAGCGATGCAACACAGGCCGAACAACTTGTGCAGATTGACAAACGCGCGCGCGAGGTCATGGCGCATTTTTGGCCTGGGCCTTTAACCCTTATTTTGCCATTAAAAGATGGCGCGCCTGTCTCTGATTTATGCCATCCAGATTTGGATACTCTAGCTGTCCGTTGCCCACAACATGCCGTTGCGCGTGCGTTGTTGCATGATGCAGGCGTGCCCATCGCCGCCCCCAGTGCCAATCGCTCAGGCCATATCAGCCCCACAGCCCCCCAACATGTGCAAAAATCACTTGGTGAGGTCGTACCCATGATTTTAGCTGATGGGGCGTGCGAAACAGGTCTTGAATCAACGGTACTTGATTTGAGTGGGGAAACTCCCGAAATCCTGCGTGCGGGTATTTTAACGCTAGAGGATATTCAAGCGGTTCTGCCAGATGCAAAAATTCATGAGGCGCAGGATGAAAAGGTCAAATCTCCAGGCATGTTACTTAAACATTATGCGCCAACCATTCCTGTGCGTCTTAATGCTGTTGATGTTGAGGACGGTGAAGCTTTGCTTGCTTTTGGGTCGACAAAATTTATGAGCCTGAAATCAGGGGGCGGTGTCGATAAATTACCCGAGGAGAGATTGCGTAATCTCAGCGAAACAGGCGATTTATATGAAGCGGCAAGTAACCTCTTTGCTTATATGCATGCACTCGATACACCAGAGAATAAGGGCATTGCCGTTATGAACATTCCAAATATTGGGGTGGGCATTGCCATTAATGATCGCCTGAAACGCGCGGCAGAGAATTAAATATGGACTGCCGCGTCCTTTCAGTCCTCGCAGTGACAAAAACGCGTTATTGCGAGCAGAGCGAAGCAATCCATTTATAAATTGAAAATTAAGCGTTTGGCTTTTCGAGGCTGTCATCCAATTGCGCCAGAAACAGCAATTCTGTTGGATTTTGCAGCAAGTTGCCAAAATTAGCAGATGGGAAGCGATTGCTCTGGCGTATGATAGGCATATCAAAAGAACTCGCACCATAAGACTTTCCAGCCGATCCATTACTGCCACTGAGTAAATCCATGTAGGGCTGATGGCTTGCCAAACGCATAAGCGTATCTGTTTGTAAATCTGTATATTGGGCGGCCTCGGCGCGTGCCTTGACCTTATTCTCAGCCACAACTTCCTGACGCGCAAGGCTATCAATATGGTCTTGGATGCGTACACCATTATAATCAGGCATAATTTTTGGCGCTTGAGCATCATTTTGTGCCAGGGCAAGTGCCTGTTCAGCCGTGCCTTCTATACCAAATTTCTTATCAAAGAAGGCGTAAACTTCACCCACATTACGTGCGCGACCGCTTGGGGTATAAAACACACCGCGATTGGCCTTGGCTTCGGCGGGGAAGAGGTCAGCGGCACGCTTTTGCGGGGCTTCATTCACTGTTTCAAGAAAGGCTGCGGCCTTTCCCGCGCCCATGAAATGGGCAAAATACATCTCTGTTGGCCCAACCTTAAAATCTGCGCCTAATGTGTTTTTTAAGTATCTTGTATTTTCCGCGGCCAGTTCAGCGGCCATGAAGGAAGAAATTTCCGGGTCATTGCGCAAAGAAAGCAAATCTTGCTTAGGCATGGATTTATCAATGCCATATTTATGCCCGTGATTTTCAACCATATCCAGCCATGTGCGGTCAATAAACTGGAACAATCCTGTGGCAGAGCTTGTTTTGGCCTTAGCATCTGTTTTAAAAGAGCTTTCTGCACTGGCTTGTTGCATTAGATAGGCAAAATCGACCCCTGTTTCCTGTGATGCACCCGCAATCGCAGAGGTGACTTTCCCGCCTGCGCGTTGTGTGAGCTGGGCGAGCTGGAAATTTTGGGCATTTTCTATTGTCGGTGTCATGTCCTACTTATTTGCAAATGGCGTGCCAAACGCGTGACGAATACCTCTTTACATTGTTTTTGTTCAGATTATCCTTAATCACATGAATATTTATGCTCCTGACGTCAATTTGATGACCTTTATTCTGCACGATGTGTTGCAGGCTGATGAAACCCTTTTAAAAGAACGCGATTTGGACCGCGATACGGTCACTGCCATTCTGGACGAGGCGGCAAAGCTGGCGCGTGATGTGCTTGCACCGCTTAATCCTGTGGGGGATTCCCAAGGCAACAAACTTGAAGATGGCGTTGTCACAACGGCCAAGGGCTTTAGGGAAGCTTACGCACAATATCGCGATGGCGGCTGGAACGCTGTTCCCTTTCCAGAGGATTTTGGCGGACAGGATCTGCCGTGGACACTGGCCTTTCCGATACAAGAGATGTGGCAGGCCTCCAACATGTCCTTTGGCCTGTGTCCCTTGCTCAATCAAGGGGCGGTTGAGGCCATTCATGCGCATGGCTCTGACGCACAGAAGGAAACTTACCTGCCCAATCTGATTTCGGGTGTGTGGACAGGGACCATGAATTTGACCGAGCCACAGGCGGGGTCAGACCTTGCGGCCATTAAAACGGCGGCGGTCAAGCAAGATGATGGGTTTTACAAGATTTCAGGCCAAAAAATTTACATTACATATGGTGAACATGATTTTGCCGAGAATATTATTCACCTTGTGCTCGCACGCACACCTGATGCACCTGAAGGGTCAAAGGGAATCTCGCTCTTCATCGTGCCGAAAATCCTAGAGGATGGCACACGCAATGACCTGAAATGCGTGGCGATGGAACATAAGCTTGGTATTCATGCCTCCCCAACCTGCACCATGAGTTTTGGTGATAATGGCGGTGCAACGGGTTATCTCATTGGCGAGGAAAACGCAGGCCTGAAATACATGTTTACGATGATGAATAACGCACGCCTGTCTGTGGGATTACAGGGCGTAGCCATATCTGAGCGTGCCATACAGGCGGCGATTGCCTATGCCACGGACCGTGTGCAGGGAAAATCACTGACCACAGGCGAGGATGTGGTCATTGCCGAGCATATGGATGTCAAACGCATGCTGATAACCATGCAAAGTCTCACTTTCGCAGGCCGTGTGCTTGCCTATGAGGCCGCCTTGGCCCAAGACTTGGCCTTTGCAGGGGACGCGAAAGCCAAGGCCAAGCAGGAACTTATGACACCAGTGGTCAAAGCATGGTGCACCGATAATGCACTTGAAGTGACCTCTTTAGGTATTCAGGTTTATGGCGGGATGGGTTTTGTCGAGGAAACAGGCGTAGCCCAACATTACCGCGATGCACGAATCTTGCCAATTTACGAGGGTACAAACGGTATTCAGGCAAGCGATTTGGCGTTCCGCAAAATTTTGCGTGATGGCGGGGCTGCGTTCAAAGACTGGATGGCCGAGGCAACTGATGTCATAGGCGCACTTTCTGATCTGGCACTGAAGAAAACCTTAGAAGAGGCGTGTGCCAAGCTTGAAAATGCTGTTGAAACCCTCCTTAAGCATGGTGGAGAAAAGGATTTTGAGTCCGTTGCAGGTTTATCAACTCCGTTTTTACAAATGATGGGTGTTGCAATGGGTGGTGTTGCTATGGCGCGTATTCTTAATAGCCTAGACAAAGTGAGTGACCCAAAGGCGCGCAATGATTACGAAGCCTTAGCGACCTTTTATTTCTCAGGCATTTTGCCGCGCGTTCACGCATCTGCGCCGTTTTTTGACGGGCAAGCTTTAGAGCTTCTCAAGGCCAAAAACTACAAAGCCGCATAAAATGCGGCCTTGGTCATAAGTTTAATATGAAATATTTCTGTTAAGAAACGCGCTTGCGTCCTGTGATTTTATCCCAGAGGCTCTCAGATTGTTGCTGGTTCTGGTTTTGTGAACGTTGTTTCATGCGCATCATGTTTTGCTGAATGCGTTTTTGACGTGCAATTTTCTCGGCACGCGCGCGTTCTTCGCTTTCATCCACTTTCTTCTGCAAATCGTCAGCCTGCTTTTGGGCATGTTGCGAGGTGAGAAGCACTTGCTGTGCCTGTTTCTGCCAGTTATCGCGTTGTCCTTTCAGGTCATCAATCTGTGTTTCAAGTGTGTGCACTTGTGTTTCAAGTGTACGGATACGCATTTTGAGGCGTTCCATTTCAAGGATATCTTTGGCCTTTTGCAATTCAGCCTCAACATTGCTTTGCTTTGGCTCTGTCTTTTCAAGTCCAAACACACGCTCTAGCTCGCTAACGTCAATTACGCGGCGTTTATTATCCAGCTTCTCAAACGATAATTTGCCAGATTTCATAGCACGTTGAATTGTAGATTTTGATTTACCTGTAAGTTCAGCTGCGCGCTGTGCACCGACTTTTGCCATAAAGCACTCTCCCTAAAAAAAGATTATGAATAATTTCTCTTAGCATAATGTGATTTGAATATGCAACGCAATGATACGTTCCATGCACATCTTTTTCGGTGCATGCGTGTGTCTTTATATATAAAATAAGGGTTATAAGCGTTTCAGCTGCGCCTTAAGATGACATCTTTTGTTGAAGCAGACCTGTCAGGCGTTGCCATTGTGCGCCGCTAAAGAGGTGCGCATAAATAAACGGCAACCATGACTTTTTGCGCAGTTCCAAAAACGCCTTATCATCAAGTTCAGAGAGCTTCTTCTCATCAATAATGCGGAAACCACCAAAATTGATTGTTTTGCCGTCTGGTGCCTTAATCTCTGCGGCACGTTCAATCAAAAGACCTGACTCGTTAAGGTATTTCCCAAGCTCAAGGGTCTGTTGTGCTGCGGCATGGTATGATTTGCAAAATTCAAGAGCATTTTGTGCCAGTGCGCTTGGCTTTTTATCTTCATCAAAAAAGGCCATGTCCTGATTTTCGCCAACAATCTTGTCATCGGCATCTACACAGAGTGTGAGTTGCTCTGAGTTTGGCATTTCAGAGAAAATAAACGGGTAACGGCGGATGTAAGCAGGAATATAGGTGTTGGCCTGCCAGAGACCGTCATTGTTCACAAACAGGTTTTCATTGTCACGGAGACCGATAATGGCAACAGGTGTTGCATTTTCATCAGGTGAGAAGGCAATCGGATAAAAGTGACAAATTTGTGGAAATTCAATCAGATTAATGGGCACGGCATTCACATCTTTTGTAAAGCTAAGGCCAAAATCTTTCTTTAGGCCCCAGTTAAGATGTTTTTCTGAATCAAGGGGCACAGGGTTAGAATAGAAAAGAGGCATTTGACCGCCTTGATCTTGTGGTTTTGACTGTGCGTTTTTTGAATCTGCCATTTTATGTCCGTTTCTTTGGTCGTAAATCTTTAATATAGCTATGTAGAACTGATAGCGCGTCTGAGCATCTTATACAATTCTTATCTGTCAAAAAAGGCTCTTTTGCCTTTATTTTGCATGTGTTTTCCTTTAACAGAGTAGTGTTAAAGATTTACAAGCGCGTAAAAGGAAAAGCCATGCAGATTGGTGTAATAGGAACAGGTTACGTTGGATTGGTGTCGGGCACATGTTTTGCCGAATTCGGACATCACGTGACCTGTATTGATATTGATGAGACCAAAATCGAAAACCTGAAAAAGGGGATTATTCCAATTTACGAGCCAGGTCTGGATGATTTGGTGAAGAAACAAACAAAGGCTGGCCGTTTGTCCTTCTCAACGGATATCAAGGATGGTGTTGAGAATATGGATGCGGTCTTTATAGCGGTCGGCACACCACCACGCGAAAGCGATGGGCATGCAGATCTCACCTATGTGTTTCAGGCTGCTGAGCAAATCGCCAAAAACCTGAGCCAATTTACAGTTATTGTGAATAAATCAACTGTGCCCGTGGGCACGGCGCGCGCAGTAGAAGAGAAAGTGCGTGCGGCCAATCCCGAGGCTGATTTTGCGGTGTGCTCTAACCCTGAATTTTTGCGCGAGGGCGCTGCCATTAACGACTTTATGCGCCCAGACCGCGTTGTTGTGGGCACAGACGATCCGCGCGCTGAACAGGTTATGCGCAGACTTTATCGTCCGCTTTATATCAATGAAATTCCGATGCTTGTGACGACACCAGAAAGCTCTGAAACGATTAAATATGCGAGCAACGCTTTTCTAGCGGTGAAAATCACCTTTATTAACGAAATTGCCAATCTGTGTGAGAAAACGGGCGCTAATGTGCAGGATGTGGCACGAGGTATGGGGCTTGATGGACGCATAGGTGCTAAATTCTTGCACGCAGGCCCTGGTTATGGCGGTTCATGCTTTCCAAAGGACACGCTGGCGCTTTCCCAAACAGGACAAAAATACGGCGCCCCGCAAGAAATTGTGGAAACCGTTGTGCGCGTCAATGCGCAACGTCAGCGCGATATGGCGCAACGTGTCATTGATGCGTGTGGGGGTGACGTAAAGGGTAAGAAAATTGCAGTGCTCGGCATTTCATTTAAGCCCAATACCGATGATGTGCGTGAATCACCTTCCCTTGTTGTTATTCCCGCTTTGCAAGAAGCCGGTGCGGTTATTGCGGCGCATGACCCTATCGCCATGGAGGAGGGCGCGAAGCATCTCTCTAATGTGCGCTGGGCCGAGGGCGCTTATGACGCCGCCAAAGATGCGGAGGCTCTTGTTATCTTAACGGAATGGAATGAATATCGCGGGCTTCATTTGGAACGCTTGAAGGACGTTATGGCGACGCCACGCCTGATCGATTGTCGTAATATTTATAAAACACCCGACATTGAAAAATCAGGCTTTCATTACGTGCCTATCGGGCGCAAAGAAATCAAGCCAGAAGAGCAGAAATTGAAAGTTGTTGAAGGTTAAGAAATACTCATGAGTGCGCACAATACAGCCTACGATAAATATCTCGATCGCCTTGAGGCGGAAACCATTTATATCCTGCGCGAGGCCTATAATAAAGTTGACCCTTTGGCCATGCTCTGGTCAATCGGGAAAGACTCTAATGCGCTTTTGTGGATGGCACGAAAGGCGTTCTTCGGCAAAGTGCCTTTTCCAGTCGTGCAGCTCGACACAGGTATGGAGCTGGATGAGGTTTACGCATTTCGTGATCAGATTGTGAAGGATTGGGACCTTAACCTTAAAATTGAAATGTGCCCGCCTGAAGAAGATATGGATAAAACATTGCCACCTGCAACGCGTGCAGCGATGCGCAAGACAGAGGGCTTGAAACAATTGCTTGTTTCTGAAGACTATAAGGGCGTGATGGCGGGTATTCGTCGTGATGAACAATCCATGCGCGCCAAGGAACGTGTCTTTTCACCACGTAGCACGCATGGCGACTGGGATTTCAAAAATCAACCTGCCGAAATTTGGGACCAATATAAAACAGATGTGCCAGGGGGATGCCACTTGCGTATTCACCCCATTCTCAGCTGGACAGAGATTGATATCTGGCGCTATACAAAGCGCGAGAATATTCCTGTTGTGCCGCTTTACTTTGCACGTGATGGGAAACGTTATCGCTCGCTTGGAGAGAAGAATATTACATTCCCTGTGAAAAGTAGGGCGTCAAACATTGATGAGATTATCGAAGAGTTGCAATCGACAAAAACCTCTGAACGTGCTGGGCGTTCAATGGATAATGAGAGCGAAAACAGCTTTGAAATTTTAAGAACACGCGGATATATGTAGTTGAATTTATGGCAAAAAATAAAACAAAAGAGCAATCAGTGAAATTAGAAAACGATAAGGTGCGTATCGTAATAGTTGGACATGTTGATCATGGAAAATCGACACTTATCGGGCGTCTTCTTTATGATACCGACAGCCTTCCTGATGGTAAAATGGACGAACTGAAAAAAGCATCTGAAAAACGCGGTGAGGTGATTGAATGGTCATATTTGTTGGATGCGTTTCAGGCCGAACGTGATCAGGCGATTACGATTGATACAACGCAAATCCAGTTTTCCACCGATAAAAAGAATTTTGTCATTATTGATGCGCCAGGCCATACAGAATTTTTGAAAAATATGATTTCTGGCGCGGCACAGGCAGATGCTGCCATTTTGGTGGTCGATGCGGTTGAGGGCTTGCAGGAACAAACACGTCGTCATGCCTACCTTTTAAGTCTTTTGGGCCTTCGTCAGGTGGCGGTTGTGGTCAATAAAATTGATAAAATCGACTTTTCTGCTGAAAAATATGGCGCGCTTTGTAAGAAAATTGTCGATTTTCTTGGTGGTATGAATATTCGTCCCTCTGAAATCCTGCCCATTTCTGCGCGTCATGGGCATAATATGACCGTGCTTTCAGATAACGAAATGCCTTGGTATGACGGTAAGACATTGATTCAGTTGCTTAACGATCTTGAACCACGTCGTCCTTCTATTGCACGTCCTTTGCGCTTCCCCGTACAGGATGTTTATCGCCTAGAGGAAAAACGAATTTTTGTCGGACGTATTGAAAGTGGCATATTGCGCAAAGGTGATACGCTTCTATTCTCGCCCACAAACGAAAAGGCCAAGGTGACTGCCATTGAAGAATGGCCAAACCCAGATATTGAAACTGTAGAGGCACATGCGGGGCAATCCATTGGGATTACGTTGGATAAGCCTATCTTTGTCGAGCGTGGCCATGTCGCCAGTCACGAAGAAAATGCGCCGATGCTGTCAAACGTGTTCCGTACGCATCTTTTCTGGCTCTCCAAAAATCCGATGAAGGTTGGTGATACATTTAAGGCACGTCTACACGCGGCTGAATATAACGCCACTATTCAATCTATTGACCATTTGATTGATACCGAAACCTTGGTTGAGCTTGAGGATTCAGAGCGCGTTGAGAAAAACCAGATTGCAAAGGTCACCATTCGTGTGCGTGATATGGTGGCGCTTGATCCCTATTCAGATAATGATAAGACAGGACGTATTGTTCTTTATGATGAGCATTCAGTTGTAGGGGGCGGTACCATTTTCATGGATGGTTATGCCGACCAACGCCGTACATTAACGCCTAAATCTGAGAATATCTACAAGGTCGACCATTTGCTATCATATGACCGCCGTGCCGAGCGCAATGGCTATTATGGTGGTATTTTCTGGTTCACAGGTTTGTCTGGTTCTGGGAAATCAACATTGGCGATGAAGGTTGAACAGGCCTTGTTCAAAAAGGGCTATCACACCTATGTGCTTGATGGTGACAATGTCCGCCATGGGCTGAATAAGGATTTGGGTTTCTCACCAGATGACCGTTCTGAAAATATTCGCCGTATTTCCGAGGTCGCAGGACTAATTTCTGATGCAGGAACAATCTGTATCACGGCCTTTATTTCGCCTTATCGTTCTGACCGCAAGCGCGCGCGCGACATTAAGCCTGAGCGTTTCCACGAAATTTACATTAAGGCGTCACTTGATGCCTGTGAGGACCGTGACCCCAAGGGGCTTTATAAAAAGGCACGTAAAGGTGAAATCAAGCAATTTACGGGCATTGATTCACCTTATGAAACACCTGAAAACCCTGATTTGGTGGTGGATACAGAGGCCAATGATATCGAGACATGTATCGCGCAAATCGTGAATTATATCGAGAGTAACATTGCTGTGAAAAAGAACGATAATGACGCACAAAATGAAAATGGAGAAAAAGCCCTTGCCATCTAAACATGTTTTTTCTCACCCCAAGGCGCTTCTCAATCAGGTTAGGCGCATTGCCATTGCCGCAGGCGAGGTCACGCTCGATTATTTTGATGAGGGTGGCTATTCAGGCGCGGACGTAAAGGGTGATGGCTCACCTGTGACGCTCGCCGACCAAAAGGCCGAGGATTTAATCAAGGCTAAATTGCTAGAGATTGCTCCTGAAACACCATTTTTGGGTGAGGAATCTGTGGCCAGTGGCGAACATCCTGATTTTGACGTGAGCGATTTTTACTGGTGCGTTGACCCGCTGGATGGCACAAAGGAATTTATCTCTGGCAGTGGTGATTACACCGTTAATATTGCCCTGATTTACAAGGACAGCCCTGTCATGGGGGTGGTTTACGCGCCTGTTCATGGCGAACTTTATGCGGGCTATACCTCGCTTGAGGGCGAACAATTTGCCCTGCGCTGGCTGGAGGATACGGGCTCGGAAAAAATGATCCATACACGCCGCGCCCCCCGTGAAGGGTTAACGATTGTGGCCAGCAAGTCGCATGGGAGTGGTGAGAAGCTAGATACGTTTTTAGATGGATTTAAAATTAACAAGCTCGCTAAACGTGGTTCTTCGTTGAAAATTTGTATTGTCGCAGCAGGTAAAGCTGATATCTATCCGCGCTTTGGTCCAACATGTGAATGGGATACGGCGGCGGCGGACGCCATTTTGCGCGCAGCAGGTGGTATGATTACCGATACGCAGAATAAACCGCTTTCCTATCGCAAAAAGGGCGGCAATTACCTGAATCCTGAATTTATCGCCTGGTCAGGTGATTTATTGCCTGAAGAGGCCGCAGCCTAACACTTAAATTTCTTCTTTCTTGGAACAACGCGAGCGCGCGTTGCGTTGTTCAGTTACAAAATTAATAAACACATAAAAGGAAGCAAATTTCATGACGCTGCAAAGCATTAACCCTGCCACAGAAGACATAATCAAAACATATGAGGAGCAAAGTGACCAGTTTGTGCAAGATGCCATTGAACGCTCTGTGCGCGCCTTCACACATCAAAAACATTTAAGCTTTGAGGATCGCGCCGCAAAGTTGCAGAACATGTCGGATTTGCTGGAAAAGGACAAAGAGGCCATTGCAACGCTCATGACGTCTGAAATGGGTAAAACCTATAAAAGCGCAGTGGCAGAAGTTGAAAAATGCGCTTGGGTGTGTCGCCATTATGCTGAAAATGGTGCGGATTATTTAAAGGATGAGCATATCAAAACAGACAAAAGCGCGTCTTACATTGCCTACTTGCCTTTAGGGCCTATTTTGGCGGTCATGCCGTGGAATTTCCCGCTCTGGCAAGTTATTCGTTTTGCGGCCCCCGCACTCATGGCAGGCAATACTTGTCTGCTTAAACATGCCTCGAATGTCGCAGGATGCGCTGTTCTGATTGAGGATTATTTCAGACGCGCAGGCTTTGATGCGCATGAATTCCAAATATTGCTCATTGGCGCGAAAAAGGTCGCTCAAATCATTGAGGATGAACGCGTGCGCGGTGTCACACTTACAGGATCTGAGGGAGCAGGGAAGGCCGTTGCCAAGCACGCGGCGTATAATTTAAAGCCAACCGTGCTTGAACTGGGTGGGTCCGACCCGTTTATTGTGATGCCGTCTGCCGATATGGACAACGCCATTGAAATGGCGGTTAACGGGCGTATTCAGAATAATGGACAATCCTGTATCGCAGCTAAACGCTTTATCATTCATACCGATGTTTATGATGAATTCCGAGAGAAAATGGCTGCACGTTTTGAAAAATTGAAAATAGGTGATCCGATGGATAAAGACACCGATGTTGGCCCTCTTGCAATGGCGCAAATTCTGGACGAGTTAGAAGAGCAAGTCGAGGAAACGCTTAAGAAAGGCGCAAAATGCGTAACAGGCGCTAAAAGGCTTGATCGCAAAGGTTATTTCATGAGCCCGGGCATTTTAGAAAATATCCCTGAAGATGCCCCTGCTTACACGGAAGAATTATTCGGCCCCGTGGCGTGTTTTTACCGCGTTGCAAGCCTTGAGGAGGCTGTAACGTTCGGCAATATTACGCGTTTTGGGCTTGGATCTGCCATTATGACGCAGGATGAAGAGGATAAGGCTTATGCCATTAAGCATCTGGACGCGGGGGGCACATTCATTAATACGATTACGGCCTCTGATCCACGCCTGCCTTTTGGCGGTGTGAAGGCCTCGGGTTATGGACGCGAGCTCTCACGCGACGGCATTCGCGAATTTGTAAATATCAAAACAGTTGTTGAGAAGTAGGCCTGACCTGTCCTGAGTACAATAGTATTATCAATGGGTTATTCTTGCTTTAGGTGCGCTCTCCTCTTAATTTAAAAGAGTGGAGATGCATTTATGTCAGAATTAAAAATACTACATATCGAAGACAATTTTGCCGATGCATTTCTTTTGAAAAGCTTTCTAGATGCACCCGCAGAAACCTCACAAACACAAGCCTTTGAAATATGTCATATTACAGAACTTGGCGAGGCGGTTAAGCATTTGGAAGAAAACTTTTATCATGTTGTTTTGCTTGATTTAAATTTGCCAGATGGGCAGGGGGTGGAGAACTTAAAGCGCCTGAAGGCCTCCTTTCCTGATGTTCCTATTATTGTCATTACAGGCATAAACGATAATAAGGTGGCTATGGACGCACTACGCTATGGGGCGCAGGAATATATTGTGAAGGAACATAATAGTGCGCCTATTATGAAGCAGATTATTCAGTCTTCTATCTATCGAAAATGGTTGGAAAGTGACCTCTACCAACGCGCCTTTTATGATGCACTCACAGGATTACCAAACAGATCGCTGTTTGAACAAACGGTAAAAAAGCGCCTTGCCTCTGCCCGCAGGCAGGAAGCCCATGGGGCTTTATGCTTTTTGGATGTAAATGATTTTAAGGTCGTGAATGATACCTACGGCCATGACATGGGTAACGAAATCCTTAAAGAAGTAGCATCACGATTGCAGAAAAATATTCGAGATAGCGATATCGCAGGACGTTATGCGGGTGACGAATTTATCCTTTTTCTTGATAATGGAGATCATCCCATTGACCGCCATTGGTGTACAACGATGGCGCATAAGATTGTGAGCGCATTAAGTGCGCCTATTACTCTTGACGGGCAAGCACGCACTATCAAGGTCAGTTTTGGGCTCGCCACCTTTCCAGAAAGTGCCTATTGTTATGACAGTCTGTTCAAGCGTGCGGATGTGGCCATGTATAAGGCAAAGGCACGCAAAGGAACGCAAGCCGCAGCCTTTGAAATTGATTCAGGTCCTGAATTGGGCTTTAGGTCAGAGATTCCCAAGGCAATAAATACAAACAGGCCCGCACAAATAAATTTGACGGCGGCGGTTTTGCATGATTTAAAGGCTCCCCTGCGGGCGCTAAAACTTAATATTGATGCCCTACAAGAGCGCAATAATTTGCCTGCTTCTGATTTAAAGAAAATTGGCCATCACATTGAAATGATGTCTGAAGTTTTGTCCGTGCAACTGGGACAATTTAAAAATAATGCAGATTTAAAATATACATCGATACGTAGCGTTATTAAATTAATTCTTGATGATTTTGTACCAGATATGCAGCGTGAAGAGGCAGAAATTGTCATTCGCAAGATGCCGACGCTTTTTTGTCATGAACACTTGCTCAAACGTGTTTTTCTAAATGTTATTTTAAACGCCTTTCATTACCACAGTAAAAAGCGTCCCTTGCGCCTTTTTTTTCTTGTCATGAGTGGGAAGACAGCTTGACATTAACAATATCTGATAATGGTGTTGGTGTTCCCATTACACATTTATAAGAGATTTTTAAGCCAAGCGTGCGTCTGCGTAATAGACATATGGCGCGAAAAAATAGCGCAGGTCATGGCTTAGGGCTTTCAGGGTGTGTTGTACTTCTGGAAACAATTGGTGGGCGTATTAAGGCGCGACAAAATACGCCCCATGGCCTGATCATTGAAATAACCTTACCAATTACCAATGAAATGCTACAAGAGGCAAACGCTACGCTTCATTAGCTATTAAAGACTTTATCAAGAGAAAGATGGTATTTCCAGAGGCAAGCGGTTTGCATCACCCCAAATTCCTTAATCAGTAGGCCACG
The DNA here is from genome assembly GCA_002328415.1 of Micavibrio sp. UBA2137. Classification (GTDB taxonomy): domain Bacteria; phylum Pseudomonadota; class Alphaproteobacteria; order Micavibrionales; family Micavibrionaceae; genus UBA2137. Next base: position 89,569 of record DCXL01000003.1, read on the forward strand.
CACACCAACCGAGAAAAGCTGTTGCTGGGCAATGCTATGTGCCTGCCCAATGATAAAATATGTGGGTACAAGTTCATCGCTTTGGATTAGTGCGTGATAGGTCTCTAGTCCAGAAATGCCTGGCATATTAACATCAATGAGTGACAGATCAGGTTTGCGCATGCTGGATTCCAAGTTGGATATGCCAGATTTAAAATGTGTAATGTGGCAGGCAGGATACACAATATTGAGCACACGCTGCACAAAATGCGCATCCTCGACGGAATCATCAATCAGATGGACTGTGCGCATTTTTAGTGTTGTGCGTGGCGCGTTTGTTACAATGTCTTTGCTTCTAGTGTCAGAATTTGCTCTTTGAATTTGAAACATGATCTTCCCCTCCTTGTAAGTGTTTCAAGTCTTATTCAAGCAAAGACATCTTAAATTTCTGTCGTGAGAGGGTTTGGTTCTCTTACATGCATACGAAGTCATGGGCAATAAACGGAACTTCACAAGCGGCGAATGGGTTAGTTAAGGGAATAAATAATTTAAGGAGGAAATCGATGTCGAGCCCAGAACATAAAGAACAAATCTGGAATTTAATTAAGGACGTAAAAGTTGGAATGTTAGCCACAGAAGACCAAGGTGACATGCATGCTCGCCCCATGCATCTGGTTCAAAAGGACTATGATGGCACAATTTGGTTTTTTACACGCAGGGACGCAGAGAAGGTCGATGAGTTAAAAAGCGGTCGTAATGTGTGCCTGACTTTTTCAGACCCAAGCAATGACATCTATGTTTCAATGACAGGGAAAGCACACCTCTCTTTTGATAAGGACCTGATTGATAAATTTTGGAATCCCTTTGTTGGTGCATGGTTTGAAAACGGGAAAGAAGACCCAAATGTCGCGCTTCTTGAAATTAAGATAAATAGCGGCGAGCATTGGAAAACTGATGCCAATAAAATTGTACAGCTCTATGAGATTGCCAAGGCCAATGTCACAGACACGACCCCTGATATGGGTGAAAACGAAAAATTTGGAAATCTGAAATAGGAGGCCACATGTCATATTCAGAAGGCACAAAAGTTGAATGGGAGTGGGGCGAAGGCTCTGCGACTGGAACAGTAAAAAAGATATATACGCAAAAAACAACGCGTAAGATTAAAGGTAATGAGGTGACAAGAGAAGCTAGTAACGATTGTCCTGCTTATCTTATAAAACAAGATGATGGAGATGAGGTTTTAAAATCTCACTCCGAAGTAGATAAGGCAGTCTAATTTAGCGCTTTGTTTCTATTTGAATAACGCCCTTGGCTTCGCACCAGTCAGGGCGTTTTTCGCAATAGGACATCATTTTACCCTCAACCTCTTGCTGCCCATCCATTTTAAAGCGCTCGGGATTATAGAGAACTGGTCCGCGCTTGCTTTCATCGTCATTATAGGAATAAAGAAAAGCATTCCCGTAATAAGGGGGGAGATGCGCAAGCTTTACACCACGATTACCAACACGGCGCGTTCCATTATCAGGGGAGCAAGTGCCATCTGGCTCGCAATAAATTAAATTTGCTAGTGGGGTTTCCAGAATTTCACGTAGACCCAAAATCTCTCCACTACGATTATCTTTGACATACACGTTGTAAGTGGTGTCGAACATCATCATTTTCTGAAGGTCTGGATGCCAGACATCAATGACAACGTGATCGAGATATCCTTTACGGTCAGCAGCAATCACGGCCTCGTCTGCTTCATAACCCATATGACGCAAAATATCAGCCATTGTGCGTGAGCGTGCTGAACATTCCATATGTGGAGGCTCAACATTTTCGCCATTTGCAGTCATATAATTATTTATTTTTTTCAAGAAAGCGTGTCTGCCGATTTTGATATCAGCCCAAAACTCATCATCAATCGCGTGAATAGAATTTTTGTGAACACATTCCAAAACACGAATAAATATGTCTGTATGCGGGATGCTTTGCTCACTGTCGCCAAAGCAGCCGGCAATGAATTTATCTTTTTCGGCATTATAAACCGCGAGCGTTTCGCTTTTTTTATAAGATTTTCTTATCTTATTCTGGAGCGTTGTGACGCCTGCTGTAACGGCGATGATAATCATAATGCCAATTATGCGCTCTGCAATTTCTCGTGTCTTTGTCATGGGCGCGAGTGTGCGGAATTACCTTTAGATAATCAAGCACAAAAAAACCCGCCAGATAGGCGGGTTTTGTAATGAGCTTATAAACTTATGCGGCTTCTTCTTTTGCCTCTATAAGGTTTAGATTGCTTTCGATTGTACGATATTGGGACTGCAACGTAGTAAGCAATTCTGTATCATAATTTGCATCTTCCATAGCTTCACGATAGCAATCAAGAAGTTCACTTTCCCCTGTAATAATTGCTTCCATAAGTTCTTCATCATCGCCAAGTTTATTTTTAATTTCCATGAAGAAACGATGAACGCCGGCAAGAAAAGACCCATCTAACTCAATATTTTCGCCTTGACGATTTAAATAATCTTGAAGCTTCAAAGCATATTCATTTCGTTGTGAAGACAAATCCGTAAACATTTTCTGGTGACGTGTTTGCCTTGCATGTTCGGCCGCATCCTGATAGCCGTCACGACTGTCAACAAGACGTGTTAGTAAAGATTTTAGTTCTGAAATTTTATCTGAGTTACTCATGATGAGTGCTCCTTTCATTTGTAAATTAACTTCTGCTCTACAAACGATAGGAAGGAAGCCAAGTTCCGAATTACATTTCGTAACGGACAGAAGCAATGCTTTCTAAGTCCTCATCTGTGCCATCATGTTCATAATTTAGACCCAGATTAACTGAGGCTCCGCGCGCAAAATCAATGCGCGAGCCAAGCGCCACAGAACGACGTGTTTCATCATTAAATTCCGAGACTGCTCCATCGGCGGAAAAGCGATAAGCCCCATATTTATATTGCATGCCCACCGAGCCAAAAACATGGTCGGACTCTGTGATGCGCGCATTATCATCATCCACATTCTCATAGCCGATTTGCCCGTTTATAAGCGTAGAGGCATAAATATAGCTTCCCACTGCTGTCGCACCATATGTGTCGCCACGCTCTCCATTGCGAAGATTTTCCGCCACATCTCCCTTACGTAGACGCACACCCCCAGACCACACGCGCGTGCCAAAAGGTTGTTCAAAGGACAAACCCACTTCGGCACGTCCTTCCTGATCGGCTGTCATCGCCACATTAAAGGCGTTATAATCAATGCTGTAAAACGCGCCCGTTTCATCCAACTCGCCCACAAAGCCATCATATTTAATATCGGAATTCCCAAAACCACGTTTACGGCGTACGGTCTCGCGCACAGACCCTGTTACATTTCCAACGGCGACCGTGCCCCATTCATCCTCGGCAAAAAGCGCCAGATTATCGACATATTTGCGCAGCTCGTCATTATCCTCTAAACGGTCATAATTGGCGACATAACGCGCACCCACTTGCCAGCTATTGGATAGCTCGGTTTCAATCATGAAGTCGCCATTAATGCGTGTGTTATAGCTGTCTCTGTCATCGCGCGTATTGTATTGCGCGGCTTGATCAAAAAGCAGGTTTGCACTCACGGTTGCAGGGCCAACATGTGCCGCGAGTGGTTCTTCAAAAAAAGAGAGATTGTCATAATTTATCGGTACGCCTTGCCCATCGGCAAGGGCGTGTGTAGAGAGCGCGCACAAGGCAAGAACAGCAAAGGAGAGAGGGTTGCGTATCATAGCCTACACCACTTTCTCAAAAGCATGTTGGAACACATGATCGGCCAAATCACGCCCAACGCGTAAGCCCTCATTGTTATCGGCATCCCAATGCACGCCCCCGTAAATACGGCTCATTCCGTTTTCTTCGGCGGCCTGCCACAGGCTGGTCCATGAACGCCTGATTTTGCCCGTGCCCAGCTGTTTAGGCCAGTTGACAATATCAGCAGGTGGCGCGGAAAACGCAACTGCATCACGCCCAATGAAATTGGCAATCATACGAGCGGACACACCGCTAAAGGCCGAATGACCCGAGGTATAGGCAGGAAAATCTGGCGTGAAAATTAAACTGCGCCAATTACGATCCTCTGTCCCCTTGATATAGGGATTGCCAATGGAATTTGCGCGTTGGCGTATGGTTGTTTCAGGGCGGATAATATCATGTGTATATTTACTGTCCCATGTGGTGATGGCGGCGTCGGCCTGCGCCATACTCAGCAATGCATGCAGGCGTGCCTGCTCAAGAAGCGGTAAATCCATATCCTGAATAACGCGCATTGCGACAATCTGCCAGTGTCCAGGGGGTGTTACCCCACGCGGGCCGTCCTCCCAGAAAAAGGCGATCTGTGTCTGGTCCTCGGTACGGGTGTCACTGTCATAGCGACCCATTTCACGCACATGTTCATATTGCTCTGCAAATTCAGCGCTATAGATATTGGGGAAGGGGCGCGCCAGAAAGTCGCCCTTATTCTTCATAACCCACGGTTTAACCGCGCCCCATCCAGGCAAAAGACCACGGTGGAATGTGCCCAAAAACGGCCCTTCCTCGGCGCCGTAAAAAGGGCCCGTGGGCGACCATTGCAAACTGTCCCCGCGTCTGGGGTAGCGTCCAAGGTAAAAATTGGCCTTATTCGGCTCTGCACCATCATTAATGCGGGTATTTATAACTACCTCTGCGGCACGCTTGCCATAGGCGATACCGCGCTCCTTGGCCTCCCCATCGGGAAACTGGCGTAGATAATTCACGCGGTCAAAAACAAATGAATTGGATAGCGCCTCACTCAGCGCCATGGATGCGGCCACACCATAGGCCACATTGGGGTCGGCATTCTTTGGGCCGTCCTCAAGGGCAAAGGGGGTGCGATAGCCACCTGTAATCCCATTGACCGCCAGAAAACCCGCCGTATGCGCCATGGCAAAGGCGCGCGTGGCAGGCGGCGGTGTGGTGGTCGTGTTACGCATCGCCTGTAACAATATGTCCGTCCACGCAAAAACGGGGGACACATTTTTGGTTTTGATAACATCATGAAGATAGGAAAACTCGGACGATTTAGGGGTAGAACACCCAGACAACAGCCCAAGAGGCGAGGACAGCCCCGCCACGGCACATCCCGTGCCCATCATTTTGACGAAGTTGCGTCGTGTGAAATGTGTGTGATCGTTCTGGTTATTCATGGATATTCAAGCTTACGTGTGCAAAGCCCCTCAAAACTGTAATACGGCAACCCCCAACGCCGCGCGCGTCAAAGGCTGTCTTTAGCTTATAATACCCAAGACTTAAAATAAAGTTAGTGTCAAAATTTTGTTTGTTTTTGAAATAAGTTTTAAGTTTAAAGCAAGGTTAATCGATATGGTTCTAAATCAAGATTTCTTTTATTAGGCGCTATAAATTGGTAATCGCCATTTCCATCAGGTTGTAAGTGAATATGCCAATAGGATAAACCGCCTTCTTTTTCGGTCATATTTAAATCGGGCAAAAGCTCTTCCATCTTTCTAAGTGGGATAGCTTAAGCATAATTGCTGTCCAGACACCCCAGCATGAAAAAACTGTTATTACCTTCCTCCAAAAATTTTTGTTGGCGTGGGTGAAATGCATACCAGTAATGTCCAGTCTCATATTTTTTAGAAACTGGGCAAACCACTCTTGTGCTTTTGTCAGCACTCCAAAATTGACTTCTTTTATGAGCAATAAAAGTAGTTTCTTGACGTTTGCCTAATGCTTCTAATGCCTTAAGTCTTACACGTTCTAATATTTCTCTAGGAGTATGGTTTTGAACGCTTTCACTTTGAACATAAGCAGCGTTAGCTGTTTTTACGGCTTGCTCTTCATCATCTGCATTTTCAACGTCTTTGGCTGTAGTAAAAATAACATCAATAATGTTATCGAGACGGGTGTACTCAAAAGGTATTAGCAGGTTTCTAATCTTTTCTGTAGTTTCATCTTCATCAGACTTTATTTTAAGTTCAAGTAACTTTATTAATGCTTCAGTGCTAATAATTCTAACGTCCCATGCGTGTCTAGATCCTCGAATTTGGGCCTCAAGATCACCAGTATCATTCCGCCCTACAACAATTAGAATAGAAGAGTTCTTAGAAATTCTGCCACTTTCGATAAGTTTATTTCTGTATTGAGCAACTGTATCAAGATTAATGCGATAAGCATCTGTAGTTTTTATTTCTAGAACAATAGCATGGCCGTTTGGGGACTCCCATATGCCATCGAACCCAATTTGGCCTGAGCGACCTTGATAGAGGCCGCTCTCAACTTCATAGTCTAAGCGACTACCAAGTTCATTAATAATATCTTGTAAAACATAGCCACTTTTATCGAAGCTATTAGAGATACAAAATTCAATGTGCTCAAAAAGCTTTTCAGTGGGCGCATTGCTCAAAAAATGCTTTAACTCTTTCGCGCATTCGCTATTGTCTTTTAAAACGCCGTCGCCTGCAGATGAAACAATTTGTTTGATATTGTATTTTAGAATAATGTCTGGGTTTTGATCCCAAAGTTGAATAAGAGCCATATTATTTCCCAATTTCACTTTAAAATGAAAATCTAAATATGTTTCTTGCTTTATTCTATTCCAACCTATACGGCAATTAATCTAGAATTCTAATTTTGCCGCGAATTTAAACTTTAAATTATCGGTGAAAGTGCGTGTATAAAATAAAAATAAAATGGCATCCCGTACGGGATTCGAACCCGTGTTGCCGCCGTGAAAGGGCGGTGTCCTAGGCCTCTAGACGAACGGGACGCAAAGAATGCTGTTTGTCAGCGTAGAACAGTCAGTGTTATAGTCGGAATTGGGTGGCAAAATCAAGCCCTTCTTTCACCAAATCGTTAAAAAAATTGACGCCGTGCGCTATAACATAAAAAAAGCCCCGTTTTCAGGGGCTTTTTCGTTTCTCTCACCTTATATTTTTAAGCGGCGTTGCTTTTGTTTCCGCCCTTATTCGGGCGCTGGCCCTTGCCTTTAAAGTTGCTCTTGAAGCTGCTTTTTGTTACGCCCTTGAAGCCCCCCTCAAAGTTGCCATTGCCAGAGGATTTACCCTTAAAGCCACCTTTTTTGAAACCATCCTTACGGAACGGCTTCTTGCCTGCGGGCTTGCCCGTTGGTGTATCTGGCTTGTTCTGCATATGGGTTGGCTTACCCGCACGTGTGTTGCCGTTGGCATCGTCACGTTTTGTAAACGACTTGCGGTTAGGACGTGCATTTCCAGAGGCGTCACCCTCTGTGCGTGGCTTGTCCCATTTCTTTGCAAACGGCTTGCCGCCTGATTTCGCGCCAAATTTTGCACCAGATTTCGTACCATCTTTGGTAAATGGCTTCTTACCCTTGGCTGTGTTGCTTTTGCCACGATGGTTGCTTGGGCGCTCTCCGCCATTTTCGGCGTCGTTCTTGCGCTTCTCGCCACGCACTTCCCATGGTTTTTTGCGTGATTTGACGAATTTGTCATTGCCACGTTGTGGGCGTTTCTTGCCACCCTTTTTGCCGTTACGGTTCGGGCGGTTTTGATTAGCAAGTGTCGGATCGAGCAATTCCTCGATCTGGCGCCAGTTGCGTGCATCTTGTGGCGCGATAAAGCACAATGCGTGCCCCTCGGCTCCTGCGCGGGCTGTACGGCCCATGCGGTGGATATAATCCTCGGCAACCTGAGGCAGGTCGTGGTTAATCACATGTTCAATATGTGGCACGTCCAATCCTCGTGCGGCAATGTCGGTGGCAACAAGAATACGGAACGCCTGATTGCGGAAATTCTTCATGACCTTGTCACGCACACGCTGGCGCAGATCACCATGCAGGGCATCTGTCTTAAACCCATCCGTGCGCAGACGTTTTGCAATTTTATCGGCATTCCACTTGGTTTTTACAAACACAATGACCGAGCCATCACGCGCAGCCAATTCCGCACGCAACGTATCGTATTTTTGTGATTGTTCAAGGTGGATAACCTCTTGCTTGATGTTTTTCGCAATCACATTGGTCGCGCCAATGGCAATACGCTCTGGATTGTTCAGATATTTGCTCGACATATCAATAATGCCTTGTGGCAATGTGGCCGAGAACATCAATGTCTGGCGTTGTGCAGGCAGAAACTTGAAAATCTCATCCAGTTGTACGCCAAAGCCCATGTCCAGCATGCGGTCTGTTTCGTCCAGCACAAGGAAGTCTGTTTTGCTTAGGTCAAGTGTGTCACGACGCAAATGGTCGTTGATACGCCCAGGTGTGCCAACAACGATGCGTGGGCCACGGTTAAGCTGTTCGAACTGCTTGTGCATGGCCTCGCCACCGATGATAAAGGCGGTGTTCACAGGGCTTCCGCGACCAAGGAGCTGATGCACAACAGTCAAAACCTGCTTGGCAAGCTCGCGTGTTGGGGGCAGCACAAGTGCGTTGCGCTCGGGGTTATTCAGCACATATTCCACCAAGGGAATGGCAAAGGCGGCTGTTTTTCCTGTCCCTGTTTGGGCAGAGCCAAGAATATCGCGGCCATCAAGGGCGAGCGGTATGGCCTGCGCCTGAATAGGTGTTGGGGTTGTATAATCCATTTTAACAAGGGACTCGTTAAGGGTACGTGACAGGCCAAGGCCTTCAAAGTTTTTCATTGAAAGTCGTCTTTCTTCATATATGGCGGCTAGATTTGTCTCTAGGGCGCTCTTTTTAGCATGTCCCCGAGGCCACACCATGTGGTTGGGGTGTTCAAATTGAATAAATATGAGTGAACTTTGCTAAAAAGAGGTGAGCGCTTTTCTAGAAGAAAGATGTCTCACATATTTGGTAAGCTCGTTGCGCTATGTCTGTCCCAGAACAAATGAGTGTGCATAGTGCATTTATCAAATTTGGTGCGCTTCCTTTGAAGCGATGGCGTGTTATGACAGGTTCGTGTGTGTATGTCAAAGAATTTTGCATATGCCTTGCTGGAACGCACGCGCGCTCTATGTTAGTTTTGTATTAAACCAATGAAACGAAAGCGAATTTTAGACCAATGCTCCTGTGCCTCTCCCCTTCCAAGGATATGAATTTTGACGAACCTGAACGCGCCGTGCGTGGCACGCAACCACGATTGTTGGACGATACGGATGCCCTTGCACAGGTGATGAAGGGTAAGTCTGCCAAGGATCTAAAGGATCTGATGGGCATAAGTGACAAGCTCGCCGAGCTGAATGTGGAGCGCTACAAGAAATTTCAGGAACAGGGCACAAGCAATAGCGCAAAACAGGCCGCTCTTGCCTTTACGGGCGATGTCTATCGCCATTTTGATGCAGAAACATTGACACTAGAGGAACTGGACACGGCACAATCATGTGTGCGTATTCTCTCTGGGCTTTATGGTGTGCTCCGCCCGCTGGACATGATACAGCCCTACCGTCTGGAGATGGGCATAAAGCTTGCGACAGACCGCGGGGAGAGCATTTATGATTTCTGGGGGAACAAAATCACCAACCTTCTGAACGAGGATATGGAGGGGTGGGGCGACCGCCTGCTGCTTAATCTGTCGTCTAATGAGTATTTCAGCGCGGTGAATACGGACACGCTCAAGGGTGATGTGCTGGATGTGAAATTCCTGAATGAAAAGGATGGCAAGGCCAAGGTGATTGGGTTGTTTGCCAAGCGCGCACGCGGGGCAATGGCACGCTGGATTGTGCAAAACAACATTGATAACCGTAAAGACTTAAGTGATTTTGACTGGGAAGGCTACAGCTTCGAACGCAAACTCACGACAGCAACGGAGCTTGTATTTAAGAGGAAACAGCCTTAGTAATTTGTAATCAATAATTCTTTGATCTTACCTCTGCCTGATGCTTTGCAATTGACAGCACGGTTTGCCATGACCTCGTGAATATTATAACCCTCATATAAATCATAAATCATAGGCGCAGAGGAGTTTGAGAGCATGAAATTGGCGCCTTTGTCGTTAATGTAGTTACAGAAATCACGCAAACGCACCTGCATGTCTGCGTCAAATCCGTTCTTTGTGTAACCTGTAAAATTAGATGTGGCTGTAAGAGGAACATATGGTGGGTCTAGGTAAACAAAGTCATCTCTACCAATCATATTTTTGATGTTTTCAAAATCGCCATTCAGGATTTTAACGTCACTTAGAAATGCTGAACATGCAACGAGATTACTGCTATCAACAATGTTAGGGTTTTTGTAACGCCCAAAAGGCACGTTGTTTTGTCCCTTTGAATTAACGCGGTAAAGACCATTATAGCCTGTTTTATTCAAATAGATAAAACGACTTGCTCTTTGCACTGGCGACAATTTCTGAAAAGCGTCAGAGCGGTCCAATTTACGAATTTCATAGTAATATTCGGAAGTGTTTTCGTGTATCTTTAAATCTTCAGCAAGTGCAAAGACATCCTTTTTGACAACCTCGTAAAGGTTTGCCAGTTCGCTGTTGTAATCATTGATGACAATAGAATTTAAACGCGATTTATCCAAAGACCACATGACGGCGCCGCCGCCAATAAATGGCTCAAAATACGTATTCATTATGCTTGGAAGGCGTTTTTCGATTTCGGGCAAAAGCTGGCGCTTGCCACCAACCCATTTCACAAATGGCTTAGGGCCTTGAAAATCCTCCTTTAGAGGACTGTAATCAGCAAGATTTTCTTGATAGCGCATTAGACAACTTTCACGTTTTGTTCTCATCAAGATAACATCTTAATTCTACCATGACTAGTTGAAAGTTAAATTATTTAAGTGCTTTTGCTAACAACCATATAGAAGAGGTGTTTCAGAAAAAGTAGTTAAATGATATTTTGTAAATGTGAGTTTTTACAAGAAAAGGATCTTTAAAAAGTGAGCAGCATAAATAAACAATGGGAAAAGATTATGGCTGACTATCGCATTTTAGATGCTTTGGACACCAAAAATTCTTTTGAAATTAGTTCTCGTGAAATCAATAAGTACAAACAATCAAGATTAATGTGCAAAATTGATTTTAAAAAAGACAGGCCTAAAGCATTTAGAGAAAATAACCTGTCTGTATTAGCCATTAATAACGGCAATTATAAAATTGCGCGAACTGATCCTTTTCTTGATTTGAAGGCAGTTAAAAAGAAAAAGCCAGAGAAGAGTTTTGAGTTGCCAAGGAATTTTATTTCGCTACAGGCTAATAATATTACCAGCGAAAGCAAAGCCTTAGATGCGGCAAAGTTATCTGGTATGCTTGACTACTTATGCAAGGAAAAAACGGAATTAACTATCAGAGGCCGTGAATATTGCCAAGATTTTGACTTTTATCTAGCTGACATCAATGACAATAAAATAGAATACAATGTATCAGGTGTTCAAATTGAAGTAGATGGAGGATATGAAAACTCTGAAAGCATTGTTTTGATTGAAGCAAAGATGGGTCTTACCGATGACATGAATATAAGGCAATTATTATATCCTCATATGAGCTACCAGAAAAAATATAAGAAAAAAATAGCTACGTATTTAATGTTTTATGAGGTTGGAGGTTATTTTCATTTTATACCTTTTGAGGTTATTGAACAAAGATGCATTTTAGATTTTAAGAGATATCGTATCTTTTCTTTAAATCAACAGGTGCAAGAAAGATGTAAATTCTCTGATATTAAAAACATTGATCTTGCTGCGGACTTAACAGATAGAAACATACCATTTCCACAAGCAAATTCATTTGAGATAGTTCTTACTACTTTTTATAAATTAGCCGAAAAAGATTCTATTACGAAAGAGAAAATGTTTTTAGAACATGATATTTCTTTGCGTCAGTGGGATTATTATTCAAATGTTTTACTCTGGATGCAGCTGGTAGAAAAGAATGAGGACGGTGCTAAGCAAAAGGTTTACAGTTTAACTGAAAGAGGTAAACGTCTTATCAATCTATCTGAAAAGGAACGCATATTTGAGATGGCTAAAATTATCTTCTCCAATGAGGTTGTAAATCTTTTTTTAAATACAGATAATCCAAATATCCCTAAAGATTTATTGATTAGAAATAAAATCAATCCAGAAGCAGATACTTTTCCAAGAAGAATGAATACAGTTAAGTCATGGAAAAGATTTTTTAAAGAAGTCTTGAAATAAACAATTTTACATCACCAATTTAGACGGTTCTTGCCCTGCGGTGTCGGCGTTGGGCGGGGTGCAGAATTGGCGGTTGAACTCGGCGATGACTTTGTCGGGCTCATCAACTTTACACGTGATAAACGGAATATTCGAAGTTGTGAGCGCACGGTTCATGATATTAATGGCATCATAATCCGTGTTTTTGGCGGTGACGCGTTCATTTCCCGTCGAAACCTGAAGGCCAACGCCCATTTCCTGTGCCCAATCGAGGAGCTCTGGCTGAAAATCTGTAAAGGTACAGTCCAGCCCGTCAATGCCAAGACGGTCATGCAGTTCCTGTAATGTCCATTTGGCGTCGGGGTCAAAGCGCGTCGTGAGTGGAATATAGTCAGGCATCAAAACATTATCCGCGCCATAGAGAATATGCGATTTAATCGCAGGAATAAGGCGGATATCGCGAGAGGCCGCGCGGAAACTGGCCAGTAAATCCCAATCATACGAGGAACAGACATATTGCGAGCTGATATGCTCTGCCAAGGGATTGAGATAGCCAGTAATGGCCTCGACCGAACGCTCATCCTTTACGTCCAGATTCACAATAATGGCGCGGTCATAATTGGCGAGCAATTCAATAAGCTTGTCAAAGCTCGGGATACGGTTTCCCCCGCCAATATCAATATCCTTAATATCATCATAGGCGGGCAGAGGCTTTTTCCCCACATTTTCGCCAAAGCGTCCAAAACTATGGAAATATAAATCTTTATCATGTAACAATACAGGCACACCATCTTCTGTGACCTGAATATCGACCTCGATCCCGTCGGCACCGTTATCAATAGCGTGCTTGATTGCAGCGATACTATTCTCGGGCAGGTGTTGGTTGAGGGGGTTGCCCTCGGGCAGAGAATGCGTCGGGCCATAGCCACGATGTCCAATAATGTTAATTTTTTTCATTCTCTTTACCGAATTTTAATTTTGTTGCAACATTGTGAATTATACATAATATATTAGTTGCGAAAAGTAAATAAAATAAGAAGATGCGTAAATGAGTTTTCAAATACTGGGGCATAGGGGGATGGGGCCGACAAGTACCCTGAAAGAGATGGCCCTCGACAGACTTGCTGAGAATACAATAGAGGCGTTCACGCATGCACTTGATCTGGGTGCAGACGGGCTTGAATTTGACGTTCATATGACAGCTGATGGACGCGTAGCCGTTATTCACGACAATAAACTGAATGAAAAGGTGGCAGGTGCCAATCGCACAGGCACGGAATTGGGCAATGTTGACCAATTTAATCTAGCCGCGATTCAGGGATATGACATGGGGAATGGCGGCCGTGTGCCCTCATTGGAAGAAACATTTGATTTATTTGTGGAGCGTAATGCGGCCTATCGCGCAGAACACGGACGCAATTTGACAATCAATATTGAATTCAAAGGTGAAGGCACTGTTCAGCCTGTTGTCAATATTATTTCAGACTATATTGCCGATGGGCGTTTGGCGGAGGAAGACTTCATCTTTAACAGCTTTGAATGGGATAAGTTGCGCGAACTCAAAGCTATCAATCCAAATTTTAAGGTAATGCCTGCTATTAAGACAAAAGAGCTTTTTGGAGAGGGGAATATGGGTCGCCCAGGTGATAAGTATTTTGTTGACCCTGACCTCTCCTATGATCCTGCAGGGCTTCAAAAGCTGGCTGATTTCCATGCAGAAATTGGCGTACATGCCTTTGATTGTATAATTTTTGACTTGCGTCCCGAAATGGTGGATTTTTGTGAAGCGCAAGGTGTCGGGCTGTTTACCTCGACATCCTATAATGTTGTCGATGCGGATAAGATTGAAGACCCCATGCGTATCATGGTCGATGCGCGTGACAGGTTAAACTACACAGGGTTTCGTGCCGATGATGTCACAGAGACGCGCGGGCTTATCGCTGAAATCGAGGCAGAGCGCGACCTGGATGGCATGCAAAATGATGCCGAGCAGGGTATCACATTGGCTGAAACGGGTGAGCCTTTGCAGCTTATTATTGAAGAAGATGCCCCCCTTATTCAGGAAGCACCAAACTCACCTCAAAACAAAACTGAGGGTAATGCACAAGGCGGGTCATCAGACGATGAAACGATGGGTTTACCCAACTTTATTCAATCAAACGGCCCGTTTTAAGGCTGTCTCATCCCAAAGTCTGGCAGATGTGCGACGCGCTCGCGCTCGTGGTCGATATCGGGGTCCTCGCAGAATTGCCCGATATAGCTGTTGGGGTCATTATCAATGACACGGCTATCCTCTAGCTCGACAATGCCTGCAATGGCGGTGTTTTGCCAGTTATCGCGTGTGAATCCAAAGGGGTAAACAGGCGCAGAGACCAGATCGACATGATCAAGTTCGGGATGAAAGCGAATTGTGCCCATGGCGCGGCGTTGTTGATAGGCCACCGTGTAAAGGCTGGCCGAATTAAACTCTCCCAGCATCGATTTGATATTGGCGACATTTTCCCCCGTATTTTTGGAGGTGCGGTCGGTCATAATGATATGACGCTCGGGCACGCCCTCGGCAATCAGGATATCGCGCATATAATCGGCCTCACGCTTCAAGGACACGAAATCCCCCAATGCATCGGCATGTAATTGCGGGCGGCTCCACCACATAAAATTGGGTGTCAGCGCGGCCAGTACGTGGGGTTCAAAGACACGCGCGCCTCCTGTGAGGATGATGTCGTTAAAGCCGTGCCAGAAAAAGTCGCGGGCGACAGAGCGTGCCAATTCACCACTGATTGATTTGGCCCCGAAGACAACGGCAACGTCCGTTTTCTTGCTTGGAAAGTCATAGAAAAGGCGGTCTGTAACATCTTGTATATTTTGCATAGAGGCAGTTCTAAAGCCTGAGCGCCTTATGTCAATGAAAATCGCAAAACAGAGTGTAAAAAATAGGGGCAAAAAACATAAACTTGACATAATTTACTAAAAAGTATGTTTTATATCAGTGTCTTATCCAAAATTAGTTCAAATTTTATGTAATATTAGGAAACTGTTTAAGCGGTGTTGCCATAATAACCTATGCGCTGAAAAAGCGAGTCTTATGACTTGTCTATGTGAGGGAAAACAAGAAGCGCAAAACGATAAAAAAGAACAATAAAGTGGGATAGGGAACAGTGGTTCAATCTTTTAATTTTGAAGAGCATATGACCGAAGATGCCATGATAGAGGCATCAACGTCCTTGATGGATATTTTAGGCATGAATGCGTCCAGAATTTTTCAGGTTGTAGGGCAAGAGATTGAGGGGCTTAACCTTGGCCTGGGCTCATACGACAACATTGCTGAGGAAATCGTCGAACTTGCACGTGAACAGAAAGAGCGCAATGAGAATGACGGCAAAGATGCCGCCATTGCGGTCATGGAAGAAATTCAAGAGAGAGAATTAGAGCGCATTTCTAGAATTCCTCCTCAGTTTGATTTGACAGCGGAAGAATGGGAAAATGTTGCTGAAAATCTAAAAGATCCTGAAGTTAGACAGGCTGTTACAGACCACTTGACTAGAAATGGTGCGACAGATGCAGAAGCACAGCAAACTATCCTTTATATGGAAGCGTTGGCACGAATATCTGCTGCAGAAGATGCTGGTGTACAGCCAAGTCCTTCTGATGTAGCTCTTGCTGAAAGATATGAAAATGACCCAGCGATGAAAACACGCGTAAGTGATACTTTAAGTCTTATAAAGGAGCCTGGTGCAAATAATTTAACTGCGCCTTCTTCTCCTTTACCTGCAGAAACGACTACAATTGAAGAGAGAGTTAACGAACTTGCATTGGAAGGTAGCTCAGAGGATGACGTTGTAGCATATCAGGCTTTTCAGGAAGCAGGGTCGCCTCAACAGGCTTTTACAATGGCAGCTGAAGGAAATATGCCTGAAGATACCCCTGACCTGGAGATGCCCGAAGAACGCCTTGCAGTTGCTGCAAATCCAAACTTCGAATTTGGACTAGGCTAATTAAAAATTCTTAAGCTATTAATTTTATATTATCGTGGTAAAGCGTCTGGCGAAGTAGAACCAGTATTTTCTGCAACGCGAATAGGAAAATAAGTTGTGTAGGCATCTTGAAGCCAACTTGTCAATTCGGGGCGCATTCTGTCGATATTATTTACATTTATTCTATTAGCGCCAGTTGTAATATTACTATCACGCGCATACAGTTCCAATTCCATTGTGATAGAGCTTCTGTCTCTATCTGGACCAAATGCAATTGCTACAGATTTACCTTCGCGAGCCATGCCGTGTACAATTTGAAGAACGGCAAGGCGTGTTTCGTCAGTTCCACCAAGTACGCTCACGACGAGTTGCCTAGATGAAATATCTTGAGAAGAACGGTTGAAGAGTTGTACTGACATGTCGTCAGCACACACAATAGGAAACATGCCACGTGCTTGCTGTGCCCATCTTTCGCACAATTCGCTTCCTGAAACGGGCGCAGTGGCGGCCACCTGTGTGACTTGAGCGTCATTATTATTGGCAACGGCGTCTTGTGCGGTTGCGGGGGCTGCGGCCATGCCAAATGCGGCAAGTGACATCATTGTGTTTCTTAAAGCGCCCATAGTTTTAATCCTTTTTAAAACGGTGTGTATTTATACACAGTGGGAAATCCTTAAAACGTGTATAATCAGCGGATTTCCAATAAAAATATCAATTTAACGCTTTGGACTATACGCCTCTTTTCCCTCAAATTCAAGAAAAACGATACGACTCCGAACGTTAATCACCGAAATTTAAGCGTTCATTGTGGATTTTAGGTCACAGATGGCTCTATTGCCCCTTGGGATAGGGTAATTTGGTGCTGTTGCTTTCAATCTCAGCTTGTGCCATTTGCCATGCGATATAGCGTTCTGGACTGGCGGGATGCGTATCGAGGAGGGAGGCGCGATATTTGCCGTTATCGCCATCCAGTTTATTGAGCACCCACATTAAGTTTTGTGCGCGTTCGAGATTGTAACCTGCATGTGAAAGCAGATAGGCAGATAACAAATCAGCCTCTTTTTCTTGTTCTTTGGAATAGCTGAGTGCGCCGATGCCATAACCCACCTGCATCATATCCTGAATTGCTTGCTGATCCTGTTGCTGATTAAAAGAACTGTAATAAGGGTTATTCGCATTGGCCGCACCGAGTACGACGGCGGTTAATACACCAGACACAAGCGCGCCTGTTGTGGCATTGCGCTCGGTTTCCTCATTATGGTTGGCCAGATGATGTCCAATTTCATGTGCAACCACAGCTGCCATTTCATCATCATTTTTAAGGTAATCCAGCAAGCCTTTAAAAATTGTGACTTTATATCCTTCAGAAGCATAGGCATTCACCTCGGCAGAATTATCGTAAACAACTTCGAAGTGGCAATCGGGATAATCGGAAACGGCGCATAAGGGCTCAACATGGTTAAGTAAATTATTGGAAATGCGGGTTAAGCGCTTTTGATAATGGCTATCACTTCTTTTGTACTTCTTGAGCGGGGCGTCATTTGTGGCAAAATCTTGTTCAAGTGCATTTACTTCTGCATCACTCACCTGTGGCAACTGATAGGCAGAGCCAGCGCAAGCTGCAAGCGTGAACATGCACACGCTTCCCAAGCAAAAAATCTTTAAATATGTCAACATGAGAAAGGACGCTAAGCGAAAACTGTCTTTTTTGCAATCTAAAGTTAAAGCGCAGGTGTATTGTATGAAGCAGGTAGTAGGTTTTCTGGCGCGAGAGGTTCGTCGTTTACTATTGCCTCTTCCTCTGGTGCATCTCTCATACGTAATTCACGTCCATTTTCACGCAGGATATCGGCAATCGCGTCCCCTTTGAGATTTTGGTAACCCACGCTCACGGCGGCATTTGCTGCAATCGCACGCTCCCTATCTGTTAGGGTTTCGTCACTGGCTAACCGGTCCGTTGCCTCCTGGCGTGTTTGTGCGACCCAGTTTTCAAGATCTCTTTGTGCATGTGTAACAGCATTCTCACGCGCCAAAGGGCCGCTCCGTTGTGTACCAGCGGGAATTTCTCCATCGTAGTTGTCAACATAAGTGACGACACTTTCCCCATCTAAAGAAGCATGAGCAAAAATCTCCACAGGCTCCCCCCAGTGATTGATGCTAATTTCATGCACGAAACCTGGAATATTGCGTTCGGCCATGCCTCGGATAAGATCCTTGTGGTCACTGACAATATGTGAGGCATCAAGTACTTTGCGCGTGTCGCCGATTAGAAAACTGGCAGGCAATATACGTTCAGCTGCAAAGGCGGCAGCATCCTCAATTGAAAAACCTATGCCTAAAAGTTGAACATCATCCTGATGTGTACCCAAATGATAAAGGGCCGTGTCGTTGGCAAGTGCGCCTGATTTGAGGTCATCGGGCATGATAAGTTCGCGAATGCCATCAGTGACAAGGTCGGATATGGCGGCGGGTGGGTTGTTGACGCGCCATGCAACTTCGCCAAGTATACGCGCACCATTGGAAATATCTTGTTCGCCTGCAACTTCTGCGCCGACTTCTATACCACGTAAAACCGCGCGTTCCTGGCCCATAATCCCTCTTTTGTTATGCACTTAGCATATGCAAACATTATGAAAAAAAGCTTAAAAAGAGAGTTTTTTAGGCCACTCGTTTGTGATATCAGCGATATAGCAATATTCCTCACCCTGTTTGGGGCTCATATTTTTCGCAAAAATCGCTCCCTCCTTGTCCGAGGTAATAATTTGCCCGTCACGCGTTTTATAAATCGGGTCGCCGCGTTTAATTGATATTGCCGTTGCAAGAGGAAGCACAAGCTCGTAATCATCACGTTGAAGAATATAATCTGTCATCACAACAAAGTTTTGCATTTGTGTGCTTGTCCGCGGCGTTTTATCCAGAAACCCAAGTGTTGCAAGCACATTGACTACGGCGTTGTACCCACGTTCCAGTGCGTCCGGATCCTCGTGATAACCCGCCTCAATCAAAATAGCGGGCTTGCCTTGAGACTTCGCGTAATCAATGGTCATCTGACTGTTCCCAGGGGTGAGGTAATCCGAGGCACAGAGAACGGTTTTGTAAGCACTGGCCTTGACCATCTCGCGTGCAAGTTCGCTGTCATCCACGCATATCATATAGGCAGGCGTGGTTTGATCAGGAAAGCTGTGCAGGTCAATGAGCATATCCACCTCATCAATTAAATTCATGACGGCATGTGCCAAATCGGCTTCGTGCTTACCCTTGTTGGCGTTGGCAATGGCGCGCGACATGACGCGGTTCAAATTCATATCCAGATAGCGCGTGTTGGCATCTGCCGCGCGCTGGTTGCAGATGGGCGCACATTTGAGTGTTCCTTTGGCAAGTGTGAGAATGTCATCATCAATTTCGCGTATCAGGCGCTCAATGATGCGTGTCCCAACAGGCTCATCTCCGTGGATGCGGCCAGTGAGAAGGAGAGTAGGCCCGCTTTCAGTGCCTGTGCGCTCAATTGTTTTAATCATGTGTTTATTCTCCTCTTATCTTACGCGCATGCAAGTTTGAAGTTATAGAAGCAATTTTCTTCCGTAACCACGCCATCACGCTGTTGCCGCTCCAATATCTGGGTAACTCCTTCAACGGCCACGCCGCCAGCTTTCTCAACGGCACGGCGTTGGGGCACATTGGTGACACTCGTACGCAGGATAACGTCCTCAAATCCGTTTTCGGCACAATCATTGAGCAAAAGTTGCTTAAAGGCTGTCGATATCCCGCGCCTTCGAAAGGGCTCTGCGACACCGTCCTCAGCGACATAGGCCATTGTATCGACCCTGTCCTCGCATTCGAGAGCTGTGGCCACATCAAATTTGGCAGAAAGGGGCGTGGAGATGATAAAGGAAACGGGAGCGCTGGTTTCAGGGCACAGTCCCACGAAAACATGCCCGCCTTTATCGAAATAGTCGCAGAAAATGGCGGTCACCTCATCTTCTGTGAAAACCTCGTTGTAAGGCTCGCCGCCGAACACCTCGGCATAGAGCGTGTTGAGACCACCCTCGAGCAGAGTAAGAAGTTCGTCTTTGGTTTCGATTTTAATCACATTTAAGCCTGTTTTTTGCGCGGCTTGACGCAAGAGTTGAGTTGTCATCAGATGCTAATCCTTTTAAACGCAGATATAATTTTTATTTTGGAAAAGATTTTGAGCGCCGTGCGGTATCAGCCGCGCTCAGGGACTAAATATAAGGGTTTAGCCCCAGCATCTATGATGATGGTGGTGTGAAGTCTGTACAAAAATGGTCGTTTCTATTTTTGACATATTATTTTTGTACGTGAGTTCAAAGATATTTTCAAGGGAAAAGTGACTAATCTAATTCCTTATAGAGATACTTCCCGCTGACTCGGAAGCCGTTGCGGGTGTAGAATTCCTCGACATCCTTGCCGTCCTTGTGGTCGACATCCAGCTCGATTTCGTTACAGCCTTCTTCGCGCGCGCGATTTTCTGCAAATTCAAGCAAGAGCCTGCCCAGACCTTTTTCCCTATGGTTTTCGTCAATGACAACCTGTTCGATATAGGTCACAAACCCGTCATGCAGATTATGGTTATGGATAACGCCAATCACGCCAACAACCTTGTTTTCAAGTTCGGCAATAAACATGCGATAACCTGTGGCGCGCGCGACAAAGACGCGCTGGGAATAGGTCTGCATGTCCAGACCAGGAATAAGTTGGAGAAGGATAGGGTAGGCATTGTAATAATCGACATCCGAACGTGCCTCGCGGATGGTCAGGTCCTCACCCGTTTTTGTCTTTGTTTTATAGGAGTCCAAAACCGCACTCATAAATCACCATAATAAAAGTTGATAAGTGCGCTATTCTCTAGCCTATTTTCATATCTTTGGCAATTTTTCGTTGTGGGGATGTGAAATAAAAAAAATTGGTTGCGGGGGCAGGATTTGAACCTACGACCTTCAGGTTA
>DCXL01000003.1:110859-275993 GCA_002328415.1 Micavibrio sp. UBA2137
CCTTCAGGTTATGAGCCTGACGAGCTACCGGGCTGCTCCACCCCGCGTCACCAAGAAAGATGTTCTGCTGTTACCTATTAAGATAGGTCGCTGAACAAGAGATAGTAGGGTATAACGCTCGAGACTTTAAAATGCAAGCCTCAATCACGAAAAAATACGCGCGTTACGCCCTTTTATTTAATTAGTGGCCGCCAGCACCAATTGCAGGCTCGACATGATGGAACATTTCCATCAGATCAGCATTGACCAAGTAATGCACATAAATCGCAGCGGCATAACCAAGAGCTATCACTGGTGTCCATTTTAAATGGCCAAAGAAGGTATAGTAACCGCGCGCTGTTCCCATGAGAGCAACACCGGCCGCTGAACCGATTGAGAGAAGCGATCCCCCCACACCAGTTGTGAGCGTAATAAGCAACCAGTGGAAGTCACTCATTTCTGGGTTCATGGTTAAAACGGCAAACATGACGGGAATATTATCGACAAGTGCCGAGATAATGCCCAAGGCAATATTGGTCATGTCGGCACCGTATCCCGCGTACATTGCGTTGGAGGCAAGCTCCATATAGCCAAGATATGCGAGACCACCCACAGAGAAGATAACGCCGAAGAAGAAAAGAAGTGTATCCCATTCCGCTGAGCGCACACGGTCAAGCACATCCATTTTGTCTCTCGAACCTGTAAAGCGCATAATGTACGACTGAATCATCAGGAATGACAAACCTGTCATCATACCCAAGAAGGGGGGAAGACCTAGGAATTGTTCAAATGAAATCGCCATTGCAATAGTCAGAAGACCCAAGAAAATAAAGCGACGTGCACCGCGTTTCATATGCTCTTCATGGGCCAATGGTTCAGGTTTCGTTTTTGGAACAAAGAACGACATGATAACCGCTGGTACCAAGAAACAAACAACAGAAGGCAGGAACAGACGGAAGAACTCGAAAAAGTCCAGATGTCCAGCCTGCCAGACCATCAATGTTGTAATATCACCAAAGGGCGAGAATGCACCACCCGCATTAGCGGCACAGACAATGTTGATACAGGCGAGCAGAATAAATTTTGGTGATCCATGTCCCACAGCCATCACAACAGCACCCATAACAAGTGATGTGGTTAAGTTATCTGCAATCGGCGAGAGGAAAAAAGCCAAGAACCCAGTTGCCCAAAACAGCTGGCGCATGGTGAGGCCTGCTTGTACCAATTTTCCACGAAGAGCGCCAAATACATTACGTTCGCGCAAGGCTTCGATATACGTCATTGCAGCAAGTAAGAAGAGCAAAAGTGAGCTGTATTCTTCTAAACCATGAAAGACAGCAGTGTGTAATTCGTCTTTTGATAAACCTTTTTGAAGCGAAATGATTCCAACAATCACCCAGATAAGTCCCGCGCCCAGCATAACAGGCTTGGATTTACGCAAATGTGAATATTCCTCTGTCAGCACGAACAGGTAAGACAGCACGAAAATAACAATACAGAGAGAGGCAAGCCACGTGTCTGTCATTGTCGTGATTTCCAAGGTTTTTTCGCGGGGGGCCGCGAGAGCCAATTCAGGGAAAAAGGAAGAAACTAAAAATGTGAACAGTGTGAAAAAGCCAACTGTCAGGCTTGTTTGTAAACGCATGTCTGGATGCTCCAATTATAGCGGACTTACTTGTTAAAATTATTTTTCATTAAGCGGGGAACAGGTGCGGATAACAGATGTTGCCCAAATGCGTCGCGAATATATCAGGACGTTTTCATAAATCCAGAAAATTTTTAATTTTTTTTGCAACTTTATCTTAAGTTACTCAAAAGATTGCAAAATTATCCTAGAGAAAGTTGAATAACTTTAACCGTGTCAATCGCCCTGTATTGGAGTAAGACGCCTCAAGTTGCGTCTGTAACTGTGTGAGCAATACAGTTGTTGCCGCCAAGTCCGTGTCAGAAATATCCGAGATGATGGATTTGAACAAATTGGCGTCATCCTCGTTTTTGACAACTTGATTTTCAATGATACTGGCCTTTGAGGCAAGGTCGGTTTGAATGTACCCAATGTCCGTTACCGCCTCTTTCACCAAATCAAAGGCTTCGGTTATAGAGGCAGGGTCAGCGGGATTGTTTGCGGCAATATTCATGGCGCGGAACAGTTTTTCAAATCCAGGGTGGTCAGCTGTGACACCGTAAGTAATGCTGAACCCATCCGAAATCTCAGCAGAGGCGAGATTATTGTCCCCCTGATAATAGGCTGTATCAGGTATAGAAGGGTAAGGTGGCGCCTGCACAATAATGGCTGGGTCAGTAATATCAACGGGTGGCGTATCTATCAGGTCGCCTGAGAAAAGGTAGCGCCCACCTAAATTCACATTGAGGAGTGATTCAAGCGCGCCTTGTGCATTGCTAGCTGTATTTTGAACGTCCGCTGGAACAAGCAAAGAACCACTCAAACCTTGGGCGAGTTTCTGTTGAAGGTTTCCTGCAAGGTCCAGAATATTAGTCAGGGTCGCAAATTTCGCCTCAATGCGCGCTGATACGTTACTGGCGACAACATTTTGTGATTCAATACGTGCCAAATCATTTTCAACATTTAGCAAGCGCTGTGTTGCACGGCCTGTGTCGGCGTATGTTAAACCAACTTTTCCTGTCGAAATTTTGATTTGTTGTTTGGACAATTCTGTTTGGATGCGCAAATTCTCGGCATTCAAACGACCGCTAAAGGCAAATGTGGAAACGCGTGGTGATGTCATAATTTAACTCTCCTTACTCACGTTATCTCACCGCTGCAATGAGATCCTGAAACAGGTCTCTGAGTGTTGCAATTACGGTGGCCGATGCTTGGAAATAATTTTCAAGTTCAAGCAAACGGGCTGTTTCTTCGTCAATATTCACGCCAAACTGGTTTTTAATGAAATCAAAGGTCTGGTCGTAAACGGCTTGCGAAACCTCGGTATCATCCAAGGCAACAGAGGCCTTAATCGCAGCATCTGAAATAATGCTCTCGGCATAGCGTGTAATGGATGATGTTTTGGCCGCAAAGTTACCAGCTGCGTTAAATGATGTCTGTGTATTCAGCGTATTGGCAAGGCTTTCGACAATATCTGTATCACCTGCTGTAATTCCAAGGTCACCAATGGCAAGTGCAGGGTCAGCCGACAAACGACCAAGAGCCAGATAATTCGGGCTATCAATCAGATATTGTGACACGCGAATATTCTCGGCTGTTGAACCGTAAAACATGTCATTAAAGCCAAAGTAATCAGACAGGCCTTGTCCAGCGGGGGCAACAGAGCTTGTCAGCTCATTAAATGAAATCCCTTCACCAGCAGTTGTGGCCAAAATTTCAATTTGTCCTGCGGCGTTGATGGAGGCTGTGACGCCTGCAGCACCGTTAATGGCGGCCACCACATCGTTAACAGTTGCAAAGGCGCCAATGTTAATGTCAGTCACATTTGTGACAACACCGTTGACATCAGTTGTGGCAATACGGAAGTTACCTGCACCTGCAAAGGCCTCGGCGCCTGTGTAAGTCACAGTCGGGTTACTTGTAATAGAGGGGCGTGAAGGGCGTGATGCACCTTGGTTTAAAACCGCATTCATTGTGTCCTGAAGGACGCTTGCAATTTCATTGAGCTTTTCTTGCTCCTCAACCAATGTCCCGTCACGAATTTCGATAAGCCCGCTCAACTCGCCACCACGAATGCTTGTTGTGATGTCCTGGCCATTGACTGTAATTGGACCAATGGTAGCTGGGTAGGCAGATGAACTGTCAAAGTTTGAACTTGTGCTGTAATCCAACAAGTAAGGACGTGCTGTTAGAAGCGGTTGTCCACCCTTTTGGTAGATGTTGACGCGGTTTTGCCCATCGATAAATGTGTTGAAATCAATAAGCGCTGAAAGCTCTTCGAGTTTACCTGCGCGCTGATCCTCTAATTCCGCCAAAGTGCCTTGGTCAACAATATTTGTTTTGACCAAACGCTTGTTCAGCTCGTCCAGTGAAATCAAAAGCTCGTTAATATCATCAATAACCAAACCAATATCACGGTCGGCTTGCAAACGTGCATCTTGGATATAGGCAGATGTTTGACGCAAACTGTCGGCAACAATTGCGGCATCGGCCACAATCTGTTGCTTTTGTGATGGGTTTTCGGGCGAGGCGGCAAGCAAATTCAGATTTGAAACAAGATTGTTCAATCCACCGCTGAGTGACGTATCAGCACCCAATTGTCCCAAACGTCCAACATAGACCTCCAGATTTTCAGAAATCACCTGATTACGGTTATGCACCATTGAATCTTCGTAAAGATTACGGATCAGGTTTTTATCCAAGGCACTGTAAATGTCACCATTTCTTGGAATTGTTCCGATATTGGTTGTCACACCGTCTGGTATATATGTGCGGCGTGTGTAGCCTGGACGGTTGGCATTGGTAATGTTTTGTGTGGTCACACTGATACTTTGCTCGGTTGAGCGAATACCAGCATAGGCCAGATATAATCCTGAGGTTAATGACATACATGACCTCCTTTATCTGAAAGGTCGCCTTTTGAAGTTCCGTGCGCATTTTTACGGCTCAGGATTTCAAGATGTTTCTGGGCGTTTGTGTTCAGCTCTTTTTGAACCTGAAACAGCAGGGCAATCCCTTCTGTTACCACATCGCTATCACTTTTTTTTGCAAGAGCTGTGGCCTTGTCTTCAAGATCTTTGAGCATCATCATCTTGCGCATGTAGAGACCGTTTAATGAAAGATGTCCATCATCTGCTAGGATTTCATTTTCAACACGGATGAAACCCAGAAGATCACGTGCATCGTTCAAAAACTCTGAAAGATTTTGTGTCTCTGTTATGCGCTGTTCTTTAGCTGTTTTCATCATCTTTGTTTCCTGTTGCGTCTGCTTTGGTATAGGCCTGTGTGGCATCCTCTGCTGCGCGTGTATCCTTTAATTGTTGGGCTGTGGCATCCATCTGTTCTTCAAGATTTTTCGTGTAATCTTCCAAAACATTCATGATAGTGGCCAGCGCCTCTGTCTTTTCCTGTTTGTCTTTGGCGGGAAGGCTTTCAAGATAGGCGCGCACTTTTTCCGGGTCTGGTAGCTCAATTCCTGTTTCAATAAAGGCTTCAGGTGATTTTGCTTTGTTCCATGTTTCTAAAAAGTGTTCGACATCCTTCATCTTGTTACTTCATTTCCCGCCAAAGGCGATTCTTAAGGGTTGCGTTGGTCAGTTATTATCTGACCGCGGCAATCAATTCGTCAAACATTTCATCAGCTGTTGACACAACCTGTGCGGCTGATGAATAAGCCTGCTGTGAGACAATCATCTTGTTAAACTCACGCGATGTATCTGTCAGTGAGAGTTCAATCGCAGATGAAATCAGCTCACCAGCTTGCCCTTCTGTCGGGTTTCTCAAGTTAAGTGCACCAGCGTTGACGTTTTCGTCATAGATAGAGCCGTTCACTTGAATAAGACCGTTCGGGTTCGGGAAGGTGGCAATTGGTACCTGATAAATCGGAATACGCACACCGTTCTCAAAGAAGGCTGTCACAATTCCGTTTCCATCAACATCCACACCAGCCAATGGTCCAAATTGGATACCGTCTTGGTCAATGAAGAAGATTTCAAGGTCAGGCGTGAGTGTATTGGCTGCAAAGTGCGTTAAACCATCTGTTTCACCAGCTGTTCCAAGATCAACAGCAACCACTTGGTCAGAGGCACCTGATGTCCAGTTTGTAATGCTCCATTGTGGAACGACTGGTACTGTACCTTGTAATGAACCGTCACCATTAAAGGTCACAACGATATCACGCTGAATAACAGGTGGTGGCCCAGGAAGAGGGGCCGCTGTCTCCAAGTTACCAGAAACAAGGCCTGTTGTTGCATTGATAGGGTCATCGTAAGTTAATGTCCATTCGTCAACGGCCGTTTTAGTCCATGTTGTATTAATGATGTGAGCTACACCAAGTGAGTCATTAATTTGGATAGAGTTAATGAATGAGTCACCAACAACGGCATCCGCTGGAACGTTCACATCAAATGATGCGTTGGCTGTGGCAACGGCTGTACCGGCAACGGCACCCACATTCACTGGCTCCACAGAGCTGATGTCATAAGGGTTAAGCGCAAGCACATTCCCAAGGTCATCTGTACGCTGACCCATGAGGTAGTATCCTTCACTGTTACGGAGAAGCCCGTCAGCATCTGGTCTGAATGTCCCGTTACGTGAATAATTGTAAGCTGTTGGAAGGGCGTTAGGGTCATCAGAGACAACAAAGAAGCCTTTCCCGTTAATCGCCAAATCTGTTGAACTATCAGTGGCCTCGACCAGACCTTGTGATGTCAAAGATTGACGTGTGCTAAATAACACACCACCAGATGACAGACCTGAACGTGTTGATCCACCTGTCACAAGTGAGCGGAAATCCACTTCACGTGTTTTATAGGCAACTGTTGTGGCGTTGGCGATGTTTTCACCAATCGCGCCAAGTTGCGCACCTTGTGCGCGCAATCCTGATGTCGCTGCCGAGAGGGCTCCTGTTAAACTCATAGGGTTTCTCCTTTCGTAAAAAAACCGTTACTACTCTTTTTAACCTTTAAAAAAATCTATTCTTAATTCTCTACACGGCGCACATGATTAAAATTGGGCGCGGTGGTCGTTAAATTCTTTACGCGCTTGTGCTTCCGCCATTTGTGCGTGAAATTTTCGAGATATCATCA
Organism: Micavibrio sp. UBA2137; assembly: GCA_002328415.1. GTDB lineage: Bacteria > Pseudomonadota > Alphaproteobacteria > Micavibrionales > Micavibrionaceae > UBA2137. The sequence continues at coordinate 117,550 of DCXL01000003.1, forward strand.
ACACCAAAGAACAGGTCGCCAGCGCGCAGTGTAATCGCACCATTTGATCCTGTTTCCACAGAATCCACCGTGACATTTGTAATGATATCGGCATCAATTTCCGCGCCCGCGCCATCAAGGGCGACAACTGACATGTAAAGCACCTCGCCATCGGCAACGGGGATGCGTGTTTCCGCGCTATCAAGACTGAAATTGTAAGCGCCAGGATTCTGTGCTCCCAGATTTTCTTTGTAAACCAATTGTCCAGAGCCATTACGGATAATGACTTCCGCTTTATCTGTTCCTTTATTAAGAGAGTATGTCCAATCAGCATTGCCATCCTGCATCGCAGTCTGGTTTGTCGCGATTTCAACATCATTGCCAATATAAGAGAACGCGCTGAAGGAGGAACTGACTTGAAGTGAGTCAATAATATTACCAAGCTTCAGGTTTGTATCAATTTGCTGTTCAAGGGATGAATATTGAACCAGTTGGTTTGTGTATTCTGTTGAATCCACAGGATCAAGCGGGTTTTGGTTTTGTAATTGTGTCAGCAAAATACCCAAGAATTGCTGCTGGAGCTCTTCGGCCTTTTCCTTATCTGTTTGCGCTGCACCCGAACCAGAGGCTGTGGACTCACCATCACGGATAACGCGCGTTCCGTTTTGTGCGAAAAGGTTCGAACTGTTTGAGACTTGAGTAATAGCCATTTGCAAAGCTCCTTATATATCGTTGCGCTTTTGAAAAATCGGTTTAAGCGCGCAAATTCTTTAATGTTACAGACCTTCTCACGGGGCTTTTCCAAATATTGGGCGCAAACCCTGCAAAAAAATGAATTTCAAATGAATCTGGTGGGGCGTTAACTTCGTTTTAAGAATTTCTAAAATACTATGGTAGCTGTGAGAAAAGTATGTTTGCGCTTTATGCGGCAAATATTTTACGCTAAACTCATAAGTTAAAGCGACTTTCATAGAATTTGAAAGGCTTTGGCGGCCCCAAGGAAATGGGGTTTTAAACGGCTCTAGGATGGAGTGACATGCCAGTTATAGCAACCAATACAGCGGCGAATACGTCGTTGATATATTTAAATAGGAATTCGGCGGAACAGTCTCGTTCCCTCTCGAAGATTTCGAGTGGGACTCGTATTGTGCGTGCATCAGATGATGCGGCCGGCCTGGCTGTGTCCTCCCGCATTAGTGCAGATATAGCTACTCTCGAACAAGCATCACGGAATACGTTGCAGGCGCGCGCGGTACTCCAAACGGCTGATGGCGCGCTGGCCCGTGTGGCGGATATTCTCCAACGGATGAAATCGCTCGCTGCACAGTCCCTTTCGGGTTCTGTTGATAATAATGCGCGTGGTTTTATCAACCAGGAGTACCGCCTTCTGAATGATGAAATTAATGCCATTGGGATTAACACGGAATTTAACGGGCAACAGTTGATTAACGGGACATATACGCCTGTGGTTGGAACATTTTTGGTTGGTGTGGATTCTGGGGACACAATAGCCATAAATCTTTCTGCTGTGGATATTGATACAACCGATAACCTTGGCGACAATGGCTCGCCCTTTGATGTGGTAATTGATTTAACCAGTGTAGATACGTCCGCCAATGCAACACAGGCTTTTGACTCTGTGGATATCGCAATTGATCAGATTTCCAGTTATCGCGCAGATATCGGAGCGCTTGTGTCACGTTTTGAACAACGCGGTGAATATATTGTGACCGCACTTGAAAATCTGACAGCGGCCAATTCCTCTATCAAGGATGTCGATATTGCCGCTGAACAAACTAAGCTTGTTGCCTCTCAAGTCCTGACAGAGGCCTCGATTGCCGCACTCGCGCAGGCTAATTCTACGAAGGCTAGCCTGCTTCAGCTTCTCGTTCCTTAAAACATTTCAAAAATAAAAAATCTTTTTTACCCTGTATGTAACTTGCTATATTTCAAAAGTTGCACACAGGCATATGTTGCATTTTATAAACTTATTCCTTTTCAGATACGTTTGGCATACGCATGACGTGATAGTTGCGTCATGCCTAACTAAACTGAAAGGACCATATTAAATGGCTATTATTACAGGTACAGAACAAGACGACACACTCACAGCTTCTCCGCCACTGGGACAAAGTTACATGGACGAAGAAAATACGTTTCACGGATTAGGCGGACGAAATGTCATTTATGGGGGGAATTTAAAAGACACAATCTATATAGGCACCAATTCCGATCAGACAGAAATGAATTACGTGGATTCAGGCGCTGGTGATGACCTTATCATTGGTGGTGATGGTGAATCCCCGCAAATGATTGTTCACGATGAAATTCACGCGGGCACAGGAAATGACCTTGTGTGGGCATGGGCTGGTGATGATTTAATTTACGGCGATGATGGTAACGACGAAATCCATGCAGGAGAAGGTGCAGATACACTTTACGGCGGAAACGATAATAACTCACTTTATGGCGATGAAGGCAACGATACGATTCACGGCGATGCTGGCGACGATGTTTTACGTGGCGGCACAGGTGTTGACACCCTTTATGGTGGTGACGGCGATGACTATCTTTTCGCAGATTATGATGCGGCAAGTTCCGAGGCGGAAACCACAGGGGCTTTAATGTATGGTGGCGCAGGCGCCGACCGTATTTACGCAACATCTGGCGATGACACACTTGATGGTGGCGACGGAAACGACGTTATCTATGGCTATGGTGGTCAAGACACTATAAATGGAGGGGGCGGTCAGGACTTTCTTTATGGTCATGATGGTAATGACATTATCAATGGTGGTGCCGATAAAGACCGTATATATGGCGGTGATGGCGCTGATAGCCTGAATGGTAGTGGTGGGCATGACTATATTTACGGCGACACTGGTAATGATGTGCTCACTGGCGAGGATGGTTATGATAGCTTGTATGGAGAAGGCGGAGACGACACGCTCTATGGCGGTCTTCATAACGATAACCTTTATGGCGGCAGTGGAAATGACGAGCTTCATGGGGGAACCCAGCACGACAACCTATATGGTGGCGACGGGAATGACATCCTCAATGGCGGTGACGGTATTGACGATCTGTATGGAGGCGCTGGAAGTGATGTCTTTGTGCTGGATTCAGCAGATGGGTATTCTGACAATATTCATGACTTTAATCTAGGTGAAAATGATGTTCTGGACATGGGGGAGTTACTTGACAATATGATGTCTAATATTGGCGATTACCTTCAATTCGATGATAGCAACGGTACAGATACTGTTATCTCTGTAGATCGTGATGGATCTGGCACAGCTAATGGCTGGGAGCAGGTTGCTACCTTGCATGATGTAACGGCACTGGACATGCAGGCCATGTATACAAATGGTAACATTATCTAGGCTTTAACGATTATTTCCCAACGAAAACCCCGCCACGTGCGGGGTTTTTATTTTTATAAGTTTACCCCTTTACAGCCTATGTTTTTTCCAGTTAAGGTGATCGGAAACTAATCTCTATAAAGGACATATCATCATGGCAAATATTTACGGCACTTCTGGCGACGACCTTCTGGACGCAATAGCCCTCGGCTTCGAAGACGAAGAAAACACAATTTATGGATATGATGGCAATGATGAGATCTATGGAGGTAATTATGACGACTTAATTTACACTGGCACTAATAGAAGCTTAGTGGATATTTTTGATGTTAAAGAGTTTGTTTACGCAGGTGCGGGTGACGACACGATTTTCATTCAGGGTACCGCAGGAACCACCAATGTTTACGGTGAAGCAGGAAACGACACAATACATGGTTCAATTAATGTTGATGGAATATATGGGGGGAGTGGTGTCGATGTAATCTACGGTAAAGGCGGAATTGATTACATTGAAGGCGGTGATGGCAATGATTACCTGTATGGTGATTTCAATGGTGCAACAACATCTGAAGATGGAAGAGACACTATATTAGGTAATAAGGGCAATGATCGAATTTACGGAGGTGGCGGAGACGATAGTCTTTTTGGGGGGCAAGGTACTGATACTATTTATGGCGGTGATGGAGATGATTATATTAGAGGTCATAGCGATTATAGCTCAGACAATCCAGATGATGATACGCGAGATTATCTTTATGGTGAAGCTGGAAACGATACAATTCATGGAGATAGAGGAAACGATAGAATATATGGTGGCGAAGGCGATGACACAATTTTTGCTGGACGTGGTGTAGATTATGTTTGGGCAGGTGAAGGAAACGATTTTGTTCACGGTGGAGCGTCAGGAGATGGGGCTGATGTGATAAGGGGTGAAGCTGGTGATGATATTATTAATGGCATGGAGGGTGACGATTTTCTTCATGGTGATACAGATTTGACCGTCTCAGACCCAAATTATGAATGGGGTAATGATTCAATTCAAGGTGGAGATGGAAATGATAAAATTTATGGTCAAAAAGGAGATGATGTTCTTTATGGTCAGGCAGGATACGATAGTCTATGGGGGGGCGAAGGTGCAGATCTTTTTGCATTCAGAAATGAAAATGATGGAACATTTGACTACATCAAAGATTTTTCTGTAGCCGAAGGGGATATTCTATTTTACGAAGACTCTTATGTTGATCGCTATTATGCAAGCTTCGATCCTAATAATGTTATTAGGTTTAGTGATAACGGAACCGATTCAATTCTTGAATATAAAGAAAGCACTTCTAGTACAACTTGGATGCAAGGATTTAAAATAGAGAATGTCACAGGTTTGGATGTTGATACGATGTTTGCTAATGGTACATTAGTTTTATAAGCAACAATATAATTAAAAAACCCCGCGGTTTGCGGGGTTTTTTAATGTCTTAAGAAATTTCAGGATTCTGTTAACTCGTTTTTAATACATTCCATCGTATTCTGAGAAGGTAGGTGGGATTGGGTCAACAAAACGGACAAAAGTCCAAACAATTTTCTCCTACATCATTAGTAACGATTTTTGCATGGCGTGGTGTCATGTGGAATTCAACGATCTCTAGAATTAAGAGGTCGCATTAACGCTCTAGGAAGGAGAAACGCAATGCCAGTTATTGCAACAAACACTTCAGCCAACTCGGCTCTTATTTATCTCAACAGAAACTCAGAAGATCAACAGTCATCTTTGGCGAAAATCTCAAGTGGTTCACGTATTGTACGTGCCTCTGACGATGCTGCCGGTTTGGCCGTATCTGCACGTCTACAAGCTGATATTTCAACGCTTGAGCAAGCCAGTCGTAACGCGACACAGGGTCGTGCGGTGCTTCAAACAGCTGATGGTGCCTTGGCACGTATTGGTGATATTCTGCAACGTTTGAAGTCACTGACAGCGCAAGCAGCTTCTGGTTCTGTGGATGCAACATCACGTGGCTTTATCCAGCAGGAGATTGATCAGCTGGCGACTGAGATTGATGATATTGCAACACAAACTGAATTTAATGGCGCCTCTTTGATTGATGCATCTTATGATGAACTCTTTCTTGTTGGTGTTGATTCAGCAGATACAATTTCAATTGACTTTACAGCAGCAGGCGACAACGTGGATGCAACAGCAGCAACATTAAGTGTTGAATCTGCTGACCTCGATGTTGTCACAAGTGATGCTTCGAGAGCAACAGCGATTGACAATGTGAGCGCAGCGATTGACACAGTTTCAGGTTATCGTGCGACAGTGGGTGCGGCGATTTCACGTTTTGAATATCGTGGCGAATACATTGAAAGTGCGATTGAAAACCTGAGTGCTGCTAATTCATCTATCAAGGATGTTGATATTGCAGCAGAGCAAACAAAGTTGGTTGCTTCACAGGTTCTTACAGAAGCATCGATTGCAGCGTTGGCACAGGCCAACCAGTCAAAGGCCTCTCTCTTGGCACTACTTCGTTAATCCAAACGAATAAATAAAAAAATATTTTAGTTAAGAAAAGCGCGGTTTACTGCGCTTTTCCTGCTTGTCTTCACAAATATTTTCTTTTGCGTTAAACTTCTGTTAAGTTTTTTTCAGATATTCTGAGAATGTAGCGAAAAGGGGATTCACATGAATCAAACTTTCGTGTAACATAGAAGTTGGTAGATCCGAGGAATGGTGAGCCGCTTCCGGTCTTGTAAGGATTACGAGGTCGCATAACAACTCTAGGAAGGAGAACGCAATGCCAGTTATTGCAACAAACACATCGGCGAATACCGCCCTTATTTATCTTAATCGAAATTCAGCAGAACAACAGTCATCACTGTCCAAAATCTCAAGTGGAACGCGAATTGTGCGTGCTTCTGATGATGCGGCCGGTCTAGCGGTGTCTAGCCGTATTCAAGCCGATATTACAACACTTGAGCAGGCCAGTCGAAATGCAACACAGGCCGCAGCCGTGCTTCAAACAGCAGATGGTGCCTTGGCACGTGTGGGTGATATTTTGCAACGTATGAAATCACTCGCGGCGCAAGCCGTGTCTGGTTCTGTCGATGCTGCCTCACGTGGTTTTATTGACCAAGAGTATCAATTATTGCTAACTGAAATTAACGATATTGCGTTACAAACCGAATTTAATGGAACGGCGCTTATTGATGGTAGTTATAATGATAGTTTCCTTGTTGGTGTAGACTCGGCTGATGTAATTGCAGTAGACCTATCAGCAACAGGTGCCAACGTTAACGTCCAGACTACCGGTGGTATTTTGACGTTTGGTGCTACTGATTTATCAGCTACAAGTGTTGCAACGGTTGACCCTATTACACCATCAGGTGCAAACTTGGCGCTTGACGTAATTGATGCCTCGATTGATGCAGTGTCAGGTGCACGTGCCACAATAGGTGCGCAGGTGTCACGTTTTGAATACCGTGCAGAATATATTGAAAGTGCGGTTGAAAACCTGACAGCGGCCAATTCATCCATCCGTGATGTTGATATTGCGGCTGAACAGACAAAGTTGGTGGCCTCACAGGTCCTGACAGAAGCCTCGATTGCGGCTCTTGCGCAGGCGAACCAGTCGAAATCATCTTTGTTGGCGCTTCTAAGGTAGGGTAGGTTAAGGGTCATTTACAGACTCAACCTACGGACTTACCTAAGTTGGATCGTTCCTAAAAGATGGACAGATTCATTTGCTAGCCAACATGAGACGGTTAAATGACAGAATCTTAACCGACTTTAGGAAGGTTAAATGACAGAATAAAGGGCACGGGCTTCCGCGCCCTTTTTTCGTGCGCCCAAAATGTGATTTTATCCCGTGTAATAACACTGTAGAATAGTCAAAACTTAAGATGTTCTTAAGGTTTCGCGTGATATCCTTAAAGGGATAACAAGGAGAGTTATTGGTATGTCATCAGTAGGATTAAACGGCACAGTCGTCCAAAGCGGATCACGCATTTTCGTTTCAGGTTCATCATCGGGGATCGATACCAACGCATTGATTGATGCGGCGGTACAGCAACGTCTGCGAGAAGCAGATTTAATTGATATTCGTATTGATGAGAATTTATTGCGCTCGCAAGGCTATGACCAGTTGCAAGCCTTGGGCGGAAGTGTTCAATCCTCGCTTGATGCGTTACGTCGTTCCTATGGGTTTTCTGGTTCTGGCTCAAGTGTTTATGAACAGAAGACAGGCACGCTTTCCAGTAATACGGCAACAGACCCGACATCTCTTCTCAATGTTTCTATTGACGAAACCGCAGCCAGTGGCACGCATACAATTGTCGTGCGTGAAAAGGCGCGTGAACATATTATTACAAGTGATCCCATAGCTGACCCAACAGCGGCTCTTGGGCAGAACGGCTCGTTCCGTTTACGCCTTCCCGGGCAAGCACAGATTAATATTAATGTGACTGGCACAGATAATCTGAACGACATTGCTGCCAAAATTAACGCCGTTACCGCTGATACGGGTGTTGGTGCGGCCGTTGTTAAGGTGAATGAAACAAATTATAAGCTTGTCCTCACAGGACAGGAAACAGGTGTGAATATCCGCCGTGAGGGGATTAGCGGTGATAATGTTCTTCAGGCCATTGGTGTTCTTGATGGCGCAAATGCCTATAAAAACACCGCTCAAACATCAGAAAAGGCACGTCTGACCTATAACGGGATTGATATTGCACGTGATGATAATTCCTTTGATGATTTGATTACGGGCGTTAATCTTGATGTGCTCAATGCAGACGTAGGGACAACAATTACATTAAATATTGGACAGGATAACGCGGGCATTAAGTCGGCTATTCTCGATTTTGTAGATTCTTACAATGCGCTGCGTGACTTTGTTCTTCAAAATCAGGTTGTCAATTCTGATGGAACAGTGCCAGAGGATGTATTGCTTGCAAATGATAATCTTCTCGAACAGGTCGACAACCAGTTACAATCACTTGTTGGCTTGAATTTTAATACAGGCGCGCAGGAGACTTTGGCCGAGATTGGTATTGAATTTGATGCCAATAACCGCCTGACAGTCGATGAATTGGTGCTTGATACAGCCATTATTGATGACCCTGATGTCGTGCGGAATATCTTCCAGACACAATATAGTGACGATAATGCGGAATTTGAGATTTTGAGTAACACCTCAACGCAAGTTTCACTTAACTTTGCGCTAGATATCACAACGGATGGCACAAACATCACAAATGTATCGGTCGGTGGTGATAATACGCTCTTTACCTTTAGTGGTGGAACAATCAAGGGGGCTGCTGGTACAATCTATGAAGGCATCAGCTTTGCCTATGTTGGCACAGCCAGCACAACGGTGAATATCGCCTTTGACCAGGGTTTTGCCGATTTGGCCTCAAACACACTTGAGGGCTTGGTCAATACAGTTGATGGTCTTATCCAGCAGGAAAAGCTGGCCATTGAGAGTACCAACGAGAATTTGCAATCACGGGCCGACCGCGTGCGTGAACGTGCCGAGGCTTACCGTTTATCTTTGATTGAACGTTATGCCCGTTTTGAGTCTCAGCTTAATCAGGCCAATGGCTTGCTTAACCAAATCCGCGCCATTTTAGGAACAAATGACGATGACAACTAATCCTTACGGCAACGCCAGTAACGCTTATCTGCAAACCCGTGATGAGAATATGGGGCAGATGGAGATTGTGCTTGAATGCTTCAAGGGAATTATCCGTTTCATCCGTTCGGCAAAGTCTGCCTATCAGGATAATCAACTCGACACGATGTGCTATTGGATTGGGCGCGCGTCAAAGGTGATTGAGGCGTTGCATGCTAATCTGGATATGGAGCAGGGCGGTGCCGACGCTGAATTTTTGCAGGAATTTTATGTGACGCTTTTGGGTCGTTTTGGAAAAATTTTGGAGCGTCCCGATGTGGCGCATGAATTTGACCAGCTGCTGGGCTATGTCCAGCCGGTTTACGAGCGGTGGTACAAGCTGACACATGGGGCGCTTCCAAAGGCTGTTGAGGCTGAGGAAGAGGAAATGCCACCCGTTTCATCGGATAAAATTCATTAGATAATCCAATCATTTAAAAGTTTTTTACGCAAAGCAGGTCAGTTGGCCTGCTTTTTGCATTGTTGTTTCTCATGAACATTTTGCCGTTTTTCTCCAACCGGGGCGAGGGGCATAACAAAGGAGAAACGGCATGCATAAGCCCGAAGCACATAATAATAAAGAAGAGCTTTCAAACGCAGGGGAATGGGATCACTTGGATGATGATGTGCTGATGGCACAAATGGCAAAGGATGATGAACAAGCCTTTGCACTTCTTATGAATAAATATCACAGCAAGCTAAAGGCGCTGGGGTGGCGTGTTCTCTTTAATGATCAGGCGGCCGAAGATGCGGTGCAGGAGGCGTTCTTGGCGCTCTGGCGCACACGTCATAAATGGGAAATTGGCGGGGCGGCAAAATTATCCACGTGGCTTTACCGTGTGACCATTAACCGTTGTGTTGATATCAAGCGTAAGCGCCGCGTGAAGATCGATATCGAGGATACAACCATGTCCGTTGAGGCCAAGGGCGATGATATTCTTGAGGCTAAACACCGTCAGGTACGTCTGGACGCTTTCTTGAAAGAATTACCAGAACAGCAAGCCTTGGCTCTGCGCCTTTACTATTTGGAAGAAAACTCAATTCCTGCCATTGCCAAGTCTATGGACAATACAGAAGATGGTGTCCGCTCGCTTATAAAGCGTGGGAAAGCCAATATGCGTCAATTTGGGGATGAACTGTCGGGTTTAATCTAGCAGTAAATTAGACAACGCTATCCATAGAGATGCGCATCTTTGCAATTTCGACCTGTGCCCGCAGGTCAATCTCTGCCAGAATTTCAGTCAGCAATGGATCGCTGATATTTTCTTTATGCGTTGCGGCGATATCGGCCAAATTCAGCAAATGTCCAACTGTTAGCTGACCACTCATGAGCGTCAGTCTGATTTTTTCCATTTCATTAAGAAGCTGTTCACCGCGCTCGCGCATGCGTTTGCGGGCTTTTCTTTCTGTCGGGTCTTCCACGGCTTGTGCTGCAAGTAACGCTTCAACATTCGTCACAGCCTGGCTTTGTGCCATGCTTGATGTTTCAGGGATATCAGAGGCGGTCAGCATTGTTCCAAAGACACCAGAGCCACTTGAACTTTTGCTCGACTTCTTCGATTTGTCAGTTTTACTTGTGCTGCCTGTCCCTTGAATTTTCATGAGGGCGTCCTTTACCGCGTTAACTGTTTACCCTGCGTCTGAAACAACTCAGCTTTGGGTATAGTTCCATTATATCCCAAAACGGGTTGATGCTTCAAACCACATCAGAATCAAGCATAGCGCAGTTTTGTCCCCTTGCGTAGTGGGAAAAATCTGCCGTTTCAGCCCTGTTAGAAATCAATATCCATATAAAACAAGGGGTTAAGCCTATGCCAACTTGGCATGATTCTCGCATATAGAAGGGGGAGACGAGACTAATTGGGTCAAAAAAGGAAAAGAAAATGACAACAGACATCTCAAACAGAAAAATTGATACAAAAGAAACATTGCGTCAGGGCGCATTGAGCTTGGCCTTATGGGCTGTGTTCCTCTTGTCGTTCTTTATATTGTCTTTTGCCTATAAGGCAGAGGCTGCAACAACGCGCATCAAGGATATCGTTGATATTGAAGGCGTTCGAGACAACATGCTGGTTGGATACGGTCTTGTTGTTGGTCTGGACGGCACAGGAGATGACTTAAATAACGCACCCTTCACGCAACAATCCTTAACAGCGATGTTGGAACGTTTAGGCGTTTCCATTCGTGACCAAAATTTGGACACAGGAAACATAGCGGCTGTTATGGTAACGGCTACATTACCGCCCTTTACCAATCAAGGGTCACGTATTGATGTAAATGTGTCAACAATGGGTGATGCAGACAGCTTGCGCGGTGGAACATTGCTTGTCACACCTTTGATGGGTGCGGATGGTGATGTTTACGCGATTGCCCAAGGGCCTGTTATGATTAACGGCTTCCGTGCTGATGGCGCAGCCGCTCAGATTGTCCAAAACACACCCACAGCAGGTCGCGTGCCAGCTGGTGCGATCGTTGAAAAGGAAATTGAATTTAATCTGGAAGAATTGCAGCAAATCCGTTTGGCGTTGCGTAATCCTGACTTTACAACGGCGCGCCGTGTCTCAGCTGCCATTAATAATTTTATGAAGACAGGTGTGGCACGCCCTGAAAATAACGCGTCAGTTACGCTCAACCGTCCTGTCTCATATGCAGGCTCTATTGTTGATCTGATTACAGATATCGAGCAATTACCAGTTACAACAGACCAGGTGGCCAAGGTCGTTATTGATGAATCCTCAGGAACCGTTGTGATGGGCGCAGATGTGCGCGTGAGCACTGTTGCCATCGCACAAGGCAATCTGACCATCAAAATTGTTGAAACACCACAGGTCTCACAACCTAATGCGTTCTCGGAAAATGCTGAAACAGTTGTCGTGCCGCGTACAAATGTGGATGTGAACCAAGGCGAGGATGTGAAGCTAGCTGTTATGGAGTCAGGCGTAACATTGCAAGATCTGGTTACGGGTCTAAACAGACTAGGCGTGGGGCCAGCTGATATCATCACAATCCTACAGGCGATCAAAGCCTCTGGTGCCTTACAAGCGGAGATTGAATTACTATGAGTTCGCTTAACCTGAATACAGGCGCAATGGCTGCCGTTGATAATGCGCAAAGACAGGCGCACCTGCAAAGCGCGAAAGCAAGCGCGCTTTCAACTAGACAGGCTATGGAAGAGGCTAAAAACATGGCGGCTGTTGAAGCTGCAGCCAAGGACTTTGAAGCTGTCTTTATCACAGAAATGCTGCGCCCCATGTTTGATGGCATTGAAGTTGATAAACGTTTTGGCGGTGGTCGCGGCGAAGAAGTCTTCCGCAGCATGATGATTGACGAATACGGCAAGGCGGTGGCCGAGGCGGGCGGTATTGGTATGGCAGACCACATTAAGGCCGAGCTTTTAAAGGCCCAGGAAAAGTCCGCTCAATAATAAAGAAGAGACACTAAGAAAGAAGGAAAACATGGTTATTGAAAATAGGCCCTCTCAGCAGGTGAGGAAAGACAAACCCAAATATGTCATCAATATTGAAAAATCGCTTAGCTATATCGTGCATTTGATTGCCGAATTATCCGCGACAATGGATCGTGAAGTTGATGCATTGGAAAAATATGACATCGAAAATTTCCTTATACATCAAGGGGAAAAGGCAAGGCTGGTAAAAAGTTTTGAATTTGAAGCCCAAAAATTGCTTACGGTACGTGAGAAGTTAAAAGAAATCGATCCTGAGTTGCGTCGTCAAATTCGCGAAAGCAAAGAGGATTTTATCAGATTGATGAGTAAGAACGCGACAATGTTGGAAAAACGCCTCGCCAGTACACAACGCATTAACGAGCGGATTTTGGAATCTGCACGTGAAGCTGTTAGCGAGGAAGATCCGTTCTACACCGCCTCTGGTAACCGCAGTTCATCTGCGCGCAAGACGATTTCGTCAGGTTTAACAGAAACGATTTAAACGTTACGATTTAAAAGAAAGAAAAGCCCCATGAATCTCGCAGCGACAACTGTTCTTCCAGAAACAAGTTATCTCGGTTCAAAAAGACAAATAGAACATCATGACAAGGCACGCGACAATCGTGCCGATAATGATGTGCGCGAGGCAAAAGAGCCGCGTCACGCTGATAAACGTGCTGATAAGGCGCGCGATACAGGACGCAATGACGAGGCCCGTGCCCGCAATGATAAAGTACCAGAGGATGTGTCTGATTCAATTGAGGAATTTGCAGCCTTTTTGGTCCAGAATTTTGGCGAGGATGTGACGGCCGCGCAAATTGAAGATGTTGTTGCAGACAGTATTTCAGATGGCGTGTTTGAGCCAGAATTGTTCCAAGAAAATCTAGGGCTTCTCCTCACTAGCAATGCGACCACTTCTGTTCTTGACCAGTTGGACTTCTCTATCGCGCTGGGTCAGCAGATCGACGATATTATAGCAGATGGACAGCTTGTCGGTCTTGATAAGGCCTTATCTGTTGCAAATCCTAATGGTGCGAGCAACATATTGGAAAAGATGGCAGGTGTGCCTAAAAATGAAGTCCCTGTCGCCCCGCAAGTGAATGTGAAAAGTGAGGCTATCCCTGCACCCAATCTTGAAAATGTTTCGCAAATGACCGCTTCAACTGATGTTGTGCTCACAGATGAAGAGGTTTTGGCTCTTCATAAGGCGCTTCAGGCTATTCAGGACAGCCTGACCAAAAAAGGCGCGCAAGGTGAAATACATGCCAATAAAGGACAATTTAAAAATGCGCTAGAGGCCGTACAAACACGCCTTGAAACACTGCCAGCTTTACCAGAACAGGCCAGTCGTTCAGCCCTTCCGTCAAAATGGTTTGAAAAGGCCACAGGCGTTGACAGATTGGCAGCCTTTGGTGATGTGCCAGTGGACGCAGACACGCTTGTCACTGTTCAAGTCTCGCAAGGTGCAAATACAAGTAATAATGGCCTTCATGGTGGCTATGGCCGAGGTAATCCTTATGGCCTTGTGGCTCAAGCCGCAGCACAAGGCGTTGACAATGCGAATGCGTTTAAGTTGGATGCAGGGCTTGATGCCACCCTTATTGGGGATGATGGCACGCTTAATTTTAGCTCAGGGCTTTCTTCAAAGCCAGCTGAAGCACCTGTTAACATCTTGCCACCTGTGATGTTGCCTGCAAATGCAGCGCACGCTGTAACACAGTTAAGCACGTCTATGCCAGCCACGCCCGCAGGACAGGTTGTGGCCTCGCAATTGGCGAGCATGAACGTGAAAGAGGGTGGCCAACGTATTGCATTCTCACTTAACCCCGAGGAATTGGGGCGTGTGATTGCTGACATTGAAATTGATGCCAAAAACAAGATTAAGGTGAACATTAATGTCGAAAAAGAAGCGGCCTATCACATGCTTCAACGTGATCATTCGCTTCTGGAGCAGGCCCTTCAAAAGGCAGGTCTTGATCTGGCCTCAGGGGATCTAGAGTTCTCATTTGGCGGACAAAACGCCTTTGACGAGGCTTATCAAGAAGCCAAAGTTAATGGCGCTTATGGCGCAAATGGTGAGGTACCAACGGGTGATGATGTTGTTGGCGAACATGTTGATATGGTCGCTGATATCCCGCAAGGCACATATATTGATGCTGAAAGTGGTATCACACGCTATCACGCCCTCGCGTAAGGCTTGTTTTTAGCCGTATTGGTCATAATGTCTTAATGTTTTTTTTACTTCTTATCTGATATCATATAAGATGTATAAAAGCGTAAAAATACGCATTTAAAAATAAGCCTCAAAAGAGGCAGCCAGACCTAGAAAAGGAAGGGTGGGATCAAGTGTCTGATATAAAGACATTAACAGCATCGTTGTTGCAGCCAAGTGTAAACAAGGTAAATACGCCCAATAAGGTGGATGACGCCCAAAATGCGCGTGGTACAAAGACCGCCCAAAAATCAGAAAATACACAAGGATCACGTGAAATTCGTGATCAGGTCACACTTAGCTCTGGTGAAATACTGGAGAAAGTTGCTAGCTTCCAATCACTTCTTGAAAATGTTGAGAGCGCCAAGCGTGTGCTTGACACGGCTGTGGATACGGTCGAAACCATCCTAAACAAGTTGGAACAGGGCGCAGGTATCGCTATTCAGGCACGTAATTCATTCGGTGGTGAGGATAATACAAGCCAGTTGAAGGAATTTGCAGACCGTTTGACGGCAGTTCTTAATGATATTGATAACCTCTCTCAAAACACAGGCTTTTCAGGTGAAAACTTGCTCTTTGGGGATGATCTGGAGTTTCAAATTGGCGAAAACCCACCTGCACGATACGAAATTCAAGGCTTTAAGATTCCAAGTGCGGCCAATGATATTCAGGATTTAGAACTTTCTAGCGAGGCTGGCGCACAACAGGCAGCTAATGCTATTTCACAGGTTATAGACCAAGTGCGCGCCTTTAAATCGCAATTAACAGGTGATTTGCGCGAGATTGAGGTGAGACAAGAATTTTCTGCCTCGACCATTGAAATTCTGGTTGAATCTGTTCAACAAGAGGTTCGCGCAACGTCTTTGAACGATGAATCCGCAGCTCTTCTTGCGCTGCAAACACGTCAATTACTTGAAGGATCAGGGGAAAGCCTTGTATCCGAAGAGCAACAAAACTTACTGAGTCAGTTTTAACGCATAATTTTATTCCGTTGCGCAAGGCAACTTATTAAACATTTTTGGGGCAGTATTCATGGCACTGGTTATCGATTTAAAACCTGGAGAAAAAATCCTTATAGGAACGGCTGTTATTACAAATGACAAGCAACGCACACGTATTCATATTGCTGGTGAGGCGCCCATTTTGCGTGAAAAGGATGTCTTGCAAGAGGAGGAATGCGATACACCGTGTAAAAAAATATATTTCCTTATTCAATGTATGTATTTGGCGCGTAACCCACGGGAATATCATGGAAAATACTTCGCGCTTCTCAAAGATATTATGCAGGCCGCGCCCTCAACAGCGCCCATTTTTCTCTCCATCAACGAGCAAATAGTTAAAGGACACTATTACAAAGCCCTTAAAGGCGGGCAGGAGCTCATTGATCTTGAAAACGACCTTCTCGGACAGCATTCCTCAGCAGAACAGGGAACCGCAGGCTGATTACAGCCTGAACGAAGGCGCATCTTTACATCCATCACCAGTTGAAAATGACCCACGTGCAGAGCAAGCTCGCGCGCTTTTGTCTATTGCTGCACGTTTGGAGCAAACGGGACGTGCTCAAAATGATAATGAGCGTGCTAACCTTGAAAGTGCTTTAAAGGATAACTCCAAATTATGGGGGCTGTTTTATGAGGCGGCCATCAATAATGTCGTTGCAGGTTATAAAAACCTTCTTGATTACAATATCACGCGCTTGGCCCATTACGTGTTTAAGAAGAATACGCTCGCAATGGCACAAAAAAACCCCGATGACATCGGGGCGCTGGTTTCCTTAAACCGTGAAATAGCAGCAGGTCTAACCAAACGCGTTGCTTAGACCTGAGTATCAATACTCACTGCAAGTGTTGCAGCAGAAGCATTCTGTGTCGGCGCTTGAGCTGGTGCAACATTAACCTCAACATCTGGCGCTGGGCGACCTGCATCAACATTAATATCAATAGGAGCACTTGCCTCTGGCGCGCCTCCTGAAGAGGTAGCAACATCAGCTGATACGACACTTTGTCTGCTTGTGTAAGCCTTAATTTGTGTTTCCGTTGGGAATTGTTTCAAGGTGTCGCCTGTATTTGTGTCACGAATTTGCAGCACAGGACGTTGCAGCTGCTCGTCATATTTCAGCCCACGGCTCAAATATGGATCAACTTCAATAGTCTTAATGGTTTCTGCAGCCTTAACTGGCGCTTCAGACACTTGTTTGGTTGAAGCGCTAATAATTGCAGCGTTTGAAACGACTGAATTAACAGCTTCTAACATGGTTTTTCTCACCTTTCCTATTGCATTTTTACTAAATACAATTTCCCTATAGTTAACTTTACATCATTACGTCAATAGTTGTCAAGTATTTGTTTTACAACGTTTTTTTGTTAACCTTTTGTTAATAATTACGGTAAACACTGGATTTTTAAAGGGAAAGTTGGACTTGTTGATAAGGGGTCATAAAAAAGGTATACTTATAAGTAGGAAAAAATGAGCCAAACGCCTCAATTCATGGGGTTTTTATTGGTTATCACGGGTAACACATGGATACATCAGGTTCGGAACAGGCCATAGAGTCTGCGCCATCAGGCATTACAGATACACTCAGAAAGCTAGGCCCAGCAAGGCTTGGTATCATGGGTGCTGTTCTATCTCTTCTGCTTATTTTCTTCGTTTTTGTGACCTTGCGTGTCTCTTCGCCCAATATGGATTTGCTCTATGGGAATTTGAATAGCAGCGAATCAAATATCATTTCACTGAAATTGGATGAGGCTAAAATCGAACATAGCGTGTCTGAGGATGGGCAACAGGTCTTTGTGAATGGCGACGATGTTAGCCGTGCCCGTCTTTTGCTAGCCCAAGAGGGCTTGCCTAATCAGGGTTCGCTAGGGTATGAGGTTTTTGATAATCAATCAGGTTTTGGAACAACAAACTTTCAAGACACTTTGAACAAGCAGCGCGCACTCGAAGGCGAGCTAGCCCGCACAATTAGCGCGATTGAGCAAATTAACACGGCACGTGTGCACATTGTTTTGCCAGAGCGCGAACTCTTTAGTCGTGAAAGCCGTGCGGCAAGCGCAAGTGTTTTTCTAAATGTCAAAAGCGCTGTAACACTAGGCGCTGAGCAAATTTTAAGTATTCAATCACTTGTATCATCCGCTGTTCCAGGCATGAAGCCAACAGGCGTTTCTGTGATGGATAGTGAAGGAAACCTGCTTGCCCGTGGGGGTGAGGATGATGAGGCGCTTTTGACCGTTAAGGCAGAAGACATGCGTAACAAGTATGAGCAACGCCTGACACGTGCCATTGAGGATCTTGTGGGGCGTACTGTTGGCTTTAATAAGGTACGTGCCGTTGTCACTGCTGATCTCAATTTTGACCGCATCAGCCAGAATGAAGAAATTTACGACCCTGAAAGTCAGGTTGTGCGTTCCTCGCAATTGGTTGAGGAAAACGCATCAGAAGTTGAGGCTCAGGATGACTCAGTAAGCGTTGAAAATAATCTGCCAAATATCACAGGCGACCTGTTGCTGGATAGTTTGCCTGGTTCACAGAGTAACCGCGTTGAGGAAACAACCAATTACGAAATCAGTAAAGTTATCCGTAATACAGTAAGCGAAGGCGGTGATGTTCAAAAGCTATCTGTGGCGGTTATGGTTGATGGAAATTACACAACAAATGCCGAAGGCGAGCGTGTTTATGAACCGCGCGATCAGGAACAGCTTGAAAAACTTGAAAGTCTTGTGAAGTCGGCAATTGGCTACAGTGAAGACCGTGGTGACATCGTTACGGTTGAAAATCTGCAATTTGCCGATATTGATGCGGGTGCCGATTTGGAAGACACACGCATTATGGGCTTTGAGCGTGCAGACCTGCTGGATGCGGCTGAAATTATTACAGTCGCTATTATGGTCATTTTGGTTATCTTGCTTGTGCTTCAGCCGATGGTTGGTCGTGTATTGGATATTCAAAAGCCAAAATCAGAAAGCGATGGTGATGAGCCACAATATCTGCCAGGTATGCAAGCTAATCCTGCATTGGCAGCACCTTCGGGGGATTATGGCGGTAATTTTGATAGTCAGATTGGCGATATGCCACAGCTTGAAGAGGGTGATGATGAAATGGTCGATATGTCCCGCGTACAAGGACAGGTCAAGGCATCATCACTTCGTAAGATTGAAGATATTGTAACAAATTATCCAAGCGAGACGGTTTCTGTTCTGCGTAACTGGATAGGGCAGGATTAACAGGCGGGGTTAACTTTACATGAATATGCGTATCAGAGATGATTACCGAACATTAAGTGGCATTGAGAAGGCCGCCATTTTCCTGTTGGCTCTAGGTGAAGAAAATAGTGTTGCCGTTTTTGAGCACATGGACGATGACGAAATTTTAGAAATTTCACAGGCCATGGCCAATCTGGGCCGTGTTTCTGCCAATGTGATTGAACGCCTGTTTGTTGATTTTGCCGAGGAAATGAGCGGGACGAGTTCGCTTGTCGGGACTTATGACAGTACAGAGCGTTTGCTGGCGCGCGTTCTTGATGGTGACAAGGTAAACTCCATCATGGAGGAAATTCGTGGCCCTGCCGGGCGCACCATGTGGGAAAAGCTTGGTAATGTGAATGAAGAAATTCTGGCCAATTTCTTGCAAAAAGAATATCCGCAAACAGTTTCTGTCGTGCTTTCTAAGATTGGAACAGAGCACGCGGCACGCGTCTTGGCGCTGTTGCCAGAAAACTTTGCGCTTGAGGTTGTTCACCGCATGTTGCGTATGGAATCTATTCAGAAAGAAATTTTAGAAGATGTTGAGAAGACGTTGCGCACAGAATTTATGACGAATTTGTCGCGTTCAAACCGTCAGGACAGCCACGAAATCATGGCTGATATCTTTAATAGTATGGACCGCGCGAATGAAACACGCTTTATGGAGCAACTGGAAAACAGTTTGCCTGATTCAGCTGAGAAAATCCGCAGCCTTATGTTTACCTTTGACGATCTTGTTAATCTGGATACAACAGGCATCCAAACGCTTATTCGTGCGACCGATAAAGACAAGTTGCCTGTGGCGCTCAAAGGTGCAAGCGATCAAATCAAGGATCTGTTCTTTGCCAATATGTCAGAACGTGCCGCCAAGATTATGAAGGAAGATATGAGTGCTATGGGTCCTGTGCGTCTCAAAGATGTCGAGGATGCCCAGCAATATGTTGTGAATGTTGCCAAGGATCTCGAAGGTCGTGGAGAAATTATTATCTCTACTGGTGAAGCCGAGGACGAGCTCGTATATTAACATCCATGAGTAAGAAAAAACCCTACCTTTTTGACACACATAAATTTGACTCAGATGTCTTTGATGAAGACGCCTTTTTGAATACGGACGACGATGTCAATGTCGATGTCGATGTCGAGCCAGAAGCACCAACTTTTTCAGAAGATCAGCTTGAAACAGCCAAATCCGAAAGCTTTAAGCGCGGGAAGATGGAAGGATACCGTGAATCCGAAGAGGGTATATCACGCGAAACGCACAGTTTGCTTGAGCGCGTTTCTGATAATCTACGCGACTTAATTGATAAAGAGGGCGCACGCCGCGAAACATTTGAGCGTGAAGCAATGCAAACGGTCAAAGCCATATTCAAGCAAGCGTTTCCAGTGACAATGAAGTCAAAGGGGTTGGATGAAATCTTCGCGCTTGTTGAGGATGTCTTAAGTGAACATTTAGGACAGAGTAAAATTGTGATTTCCGTGCAGGACAGACATGCTGAGGCGCTTGAAAACTTCATCTTGTCCAAATTTAAGGCAACACCAGAAACCGTTGAAATCAAGGTTGATGACACGGTGGCGCTTGGTGAATGTGCAATCTCTTGGGAAAATGGTGGTGCTGTGCGCAACTTATCCCGATTTGAAGAAAAAATAGAAGCTGTTTTTGCGCAAGCCCTTGCGCAAGAGAGCGATAAAGAACAAAATAAAGACACAGACAGTGATGCAACGTCAAAGAACGGAGACAGTGATGGCTGATGATGTGAAAGAAGTAGACACAAGTGAAGACGAAAAAGAGGCAACTGGCCTTGATTTAGACGAAATGGAGTCTGAAGGACAACCTGTTGAGGCTGAGGAAATCTATGAAGATGACGAGCCGATGGCCAAGGATGTCGCAGCGCTTTATAATGTACCTGTTCAGGTGTCTGCTGTTCTTGGGCGCTCGACCATGCAGGTTTCTCAGCTTTTGAAGCTTGGTCGTGGTGCGGTTGTTGAGTTGGACAGAAAAGTAGGTGAACCGATCGATATTTACGTGAATAACCGTCTTGTTGCACGTGGTGAGGTTGTGGTTGTTGAGGACCGCTTGGGTGTGACGATGACAGAGATTGTGAAATCTGACCGCGGTGATTACTAAGTTTAGTTTGTCGCTCGGTATTATAATGGGCATGAAATGAGAGAGATATGAGCGATAGCGCTGTCAATCAAACATCTGGCGATGCAGATGAGGCACAAAATGAGGATGTCTCGTTTCAAATTTTGCCTGTCGAATTCAATGCCCCCAAATACATCATTGATTTAACAACGGTTTTTGGCCTGATTTTCTCTATTGGTTTAATCGCTGTTGCCGCTTATCTGGGCCAGCAACAAGCTGACTTTTTCAATTTGCCATCACTTCTCATTGTGGTTTTCGGCACATTGGCGGTGACAACCATTTCCTATTCTGCTGAGGAGCTAAAGAAATTTGGTGCCTCGCTTAATCATATTTTCACACGTAAAATTGTAGATAACAAAAACGTTGCCTTTCAGCTGGTCAATTTGGCCGCGCGTGCCCGCAAGCACGGTATTTTGTCGCTCACACGTGTTGAAGACGAAATCCGCGGCAACCCTTATCTCTTAAAGGCGGTGCAAATGGTGGGTGATGGCGCGCCTGCACAGGATGTTGATATTGTCCTTGAGAAAGAAGCCGATCAGCATGCTGACAGTATTTCTTTTTCAGCCTCTATTTTACGCAAAGGGGCGGAAATTGCGCCCGCCATGGGCTTGATTGGAACATTGGTTGGTTTGGTGCAAATGTTGGCACAATTGGATGACCCATCACGTATTGGGCCCGCCATGGCCTTGGCGCTTCTTACAACCCTTTATGGTGCAATTTTAGGCAATGTGGTGCTTGCGCCTTTATCGGTTAAGATGGAGCGTGTGGCTGAACAAGATGCGCTTTCCATGACAATGGTGCGCTTAACGGCTGCCTCAATTGCCAAGCAGGAAAACCCGAGACATTTGGAAACATTGCTCAATAGTTTGCTTCCTGCAAAAGACAGAATATATTTCTTTTAAGAGACACATAATTTAACAACAGTTACGGACATCTTCGCATGCGCTTAATGATTATCGGACAATTGGAAGGCTACATCGGCTCAGCAGGTAAAATTGCCCTGCAGCGTGGCGCAAAGGTCATTCATTGTGAGGATATTGTCGAGGGCGTTGGTGCCCTGCGCTCGGGCAAGGGCGCAGACGTTGTTATGATTGATGTGAAGCTGAAGGTCGCCGAATTTATCAAGAACCTTGATGCTGAGCGTATTCATATCCCTGTTGTTGCGTGCGGTATTGGGACGGACACGCCTTCCGCTGTGAAGGCGATTGAGGCAGGTGCTAAGGAATATGTGCCACTTCCGCCTGACAGTGACTTGATTGCCGCGATTTTAGAGGCAGTGACTCAAGAAAATTCCACCATGATTGCCAATGATCCGTCCATGAAACAGGTAATGGCTTTGGCTGACAAAGTTGCGCCCTCTGATGCAACGGTATTGATTACAGGTGAAAGCGGGACAGGTAAGGAAGTTATGTCGCGCTATATCCATGAGAAATCAAAACGCGGTGGCGAGACATTTATTGCGGTTAACTGTGCGGCTATCCCTGAAAATCTCCTTGAATCAGAATTGTTTGGGCATGAGAAGGGCGCATTTACTGGCGCGCAAGGTCGTCGTATCGGTAAGTTTGAGGAAGCATCTAATGGCACATTGTTGCTAGACGAGGTGAGCGAGATGCACCCTCAGCTTCAGGCCAAATTACTGCGCGCTATTCAGGAAAAGGAAATCACACGCATTGGCTCGAACTCCCCTGTAAAGGTAAATGTGCGCATTATTGCAACATCCAACCGCGATTTGGAAAAATCCGTTGAGAAGGGCGAGTTTCGTGAGGATTTATATTTTCGCTTAAATGTCATGAATATCCAGCTTCCGCCTTTGCGTGACCGTCCCTCTGACATTGTGCCATTGGCAAAATTATTCAGCGATCGCTTTGCCGAGGAAAACGGGCTTGAGGCCAAGCCAATTTCTAAGGAAGGTGAAACCAAGCTTAAAGCCTATCAATGGCGCGGGAACGTGCGCGAGCTGGAAAACACAATGCATCGCGCCATTTTGATGTCGTCTGAGGCTGAAATTGAGGCGGATGCCATACACCTGTCGGAAAGTGAATTCTCAGGCGGGAAATCAGCCGCTCCTGCAGCACAAGCGCCAGATCCTGCAGCTGTCTCCTCAGCCACATCAGAGCCAAAAGAAACTGCGCCTGCAGAAAAGCCTTCAGATAATCAGGGTGCTGTTGAGGGGCTTGTTGGGCGCTCACTGGCTGATGTTGAGCGCGAGATGATTTTGAACACGCTTGATAATTGCCTTGGAAACCGAACGCACGCTGCAAAAATCCTTGGTATTTCCATACGCACGCTACGCAACAAGCTAAACCAGTATAAGGAAGATGGCTCGCCAATTCCTTCAAGTGCCGTTGGTGGCTCTTAAAGGCGCGCAAAAGGGCCGATTTCATATTTGCAAGACACACAGATGATGCGTAAACTAGAAGTATGGTTTATTTTATCTTTTAAGCCATCTTCAACCCTGTGCATCACTTTTAAAGCGTAAAACCTATGTCAGATACTCAAAATACGTCAGCTTTTCTCGGGCAAGCACGTGGCGGTTTGCGCTCCGTCTTCCGTAGTGACGTTGTTTTTGCGCTTGGTATTATTGGTATCTTACTGTTTATGCTTGTGCCCATTCCAACATGGATGTTGGATATGGGGCTATCCTTGTCTGTGACTGTGGGTGTGATGATTTTGATGACAACCTTGTTTATTAGTCGCCCGCTTGATTTTTCAACGTTCCCGTCCATCCTTTTGATCGCAACGGCTTTGCGACTGGGCTTAAACGTGGCCTCAACGCGTCTAATTCTGAGTGATGGAAACGAGGGGAATGATGCCGCTGGCCAAGTTATTCAAGCCTTTGGTAGCTTTATTATTCAGGACAGCTATGTTGTTGGTGGAATTGTCTTTGCCATCCTTGTGATTATTAATTTTATCGTTATTACAAAGGGTTCGGGCCGTATTGCCGAGGTCGCCGCGCGCTTCACACTTGATGCAATGCCTGGGAAACAGATGGCCATTGACTCTGATTTATCAGCTGGCTTGCTGACAGAGGAAGAGGCCAAGCTGAAACGTGCTGAACTCTCTCAGGAAAGCACCTTCTTTGGTGCTATGGATGGTGCCGCAAAATTTGTACGAGGGGACGCTATTGCGGGGCTCTTGATTACCTTCATCAATATTATTGGCGGTATTGTCATCGGGACGACCACACACGGGATGAGCCTTGGGGATGCCGCCTCGACCTATACCGTACTCACCATTGGTGATGGGCTTGTCTCACAAATTCCAGCCCTTATTGTTTCAGTTTCTGCGGGTCTTTTAGTCTCAAAGGCAGGTGTTGAAGGCACGGCAGACAAGGCCATGTTTGCGCAGTTTAGCCGTTATCCTAAGGCGATGGCGATGTCCTCTGGTTTAATGATCTGTTTGGGGCTTGTGCCGGGTATTCCCTTTTTGCCTTTCGCGTTTCTTGGTGCAGTTACTGGCGGACTGTCATATTTGGCCTTTACCACAAATGCAAAGACAGAGGCTGAGGAGCAGCAACTGAAACTTGAGGCACAAAAACCTGCTCCTGTTGCAGAAGAGCCAATCTCACAATCGCTTTCAATGGATACGATACGTCTCGAATTGGGTTATGGGTTACTGCCTCTTGTACAGGGTGAGGGCGGAAACAAGCTTACAACACAAGTGAAAGGTTTGCGCCGCCAATTAGCCGAAGACATGGGCTATATTTTGCCTGCTGTGCGCATATTGGATAATTTGCAATTAAAAGCGAATGAATATGTCGTGCGCATCAAGGAAATTGAGGCCGGCCGCGGTGATGTGCGTGCCAATATGTTGCTTTGTATGGATCCAACAGGCGAGGCAATTAAATTGCCGGGGGAAACGACGACCGAGCCAACGTTCGGATTGCCTGCGATGTGGATTGACCAACGGTATCGCGAGGAAGCACATTTTAAGGGCTATACAGTTGTTGATGCGCCAACCGTTATTACAACGCACTTGACTGAACTTGTAAAAGATCACATGTCTGATTTGTTATCTTATACAGAAACGCAACGTTTGTTGGATGAACTGGCAAGTGAATATCAAAAACTAGTTTCTGATGTTATTCCAAATCAACTCACAGTTACAGGGCTGCAGCGCGTTCTGCAGAACCTTGTGTCCGAGCGCGTGTCTGTGCGCGACCTGCCAACAATTTTGGAAGGTGTGTCAGAGGCTTCGACCTACACGAAAAATATTGCCGTTATAACAGAACATGTGCGTGCAAGGCTTTCGCGTCAGATTTGTGATCAGAATATCAATTCACAAGGGTTGTTGCCCTTAGTTACGCTCACACCTAAATGGGAAAACGCGTTTTTCGAAACTTTGGTTGGTGATGGCGAAGAAAAGCAGCTAGCAATGCCACCAAGTCAGTTACAGGATTTTATCACCGATGTACGCACGGCTTACGATAAATTCTCTCAGATGGGGGAAAACCCCGTTCTTCTGACGTCGCCAGGCATTCGCCCCTATGTGCGCTCGGTCATTGAACGATTTCGTCCGCAAACAATCGTGATGTCGCAAAATGAAGTACATGCGAAGGTTAAACTGAAAACAATCGGGCAGATTTAGCACAAGAAAAACCCGCATCTAAGCGGGCTTTTCTTTAATAGAAATAATGTTTTAGTTTTGGTAACGCTCTTGCTCAGCTGATTTTGGTGAACGAGAAGCAATATAAATCTCTTGGAATTCCTGAAGATCAATCGTTTTGTCTTTGTTATCATCCGTTTCCAAAAATGATGTTTCTAAAAAGTCAGCAGGTGAGAGCCCATCAGCATCATTGTCGAAACGCGCAAGTCCTGATTGCTCGAACATCATCTCATAAGTATAGCTTGAAGATTCGATTGTACCGTCATTGTTAACATCAACATATGTATATTTCTGTACATCTACAGGACGCATTGTCAAAACAGCGTTATTATCAAATTCGATGTTATCGATTACTTCGTTGCCATCCTGATCAAAAATAAAAAATAGTCTTTCACCAACTTCTTCCATGCTCAATATCATATCGTTATTAGCATCTAATTCGGCCATAGTTAGAGTTGTTGTGGCTGGTGTTGTGGTGGTAGTAACTGTTTCACCAACGGTGACTGTTTGAGAAGGAATAATAGCGGGTGTTGTTACAACTTCTGGTTCTGAAGTTACAATAACTGGTGGCGTTTCTGCCGTTGTGACTGTCGTTGTTGTTGTGACTTCTGCATCTGCTGAATTGCCTAAATAAACAGTTTCAGCTTTTGCAGATGTTGCAAACCCTAGAATAAGCGTTGAAGCTGTAAGTGTAAGTAAAGTTTTCATGTGTTCTTCTCCAATATGTAAGTTATTTGCTTACAAACACATGAATATAAAATACGTTCCGATTAGTGATGTTTCTTGCCGTATTGTTCCCACCATTGCTTAAGCAAGACCTTTTGATCTTTGATCATGTCGTAATGTTGACGCAGCCTGGGCGAGCTTTGCAAGGCGTCCATAACGACTTTACCCTGTTCGTGCGACAATTCGTTATCTAGTAACGCTTCTATATCTCTCTCAGTAACTAGCATTGTCAAAGTGCCTCTCTGTTCAATCGTATTCAAATGTTCAAACATATCATTCCTGCTTTTAATTATTTATTTGTTACATTCCTGTTACAAACGGATATAAATCTGATTAGTTCCAGAAATTAAAAAGGAACTGTTTAAGCCTAAATCGCGTTTACAATTCAAATACATACAACGAAAGGATATCCCATGTTAGGTTGGGCTCTTACATTTTTAATTATAGCGCTTATCGCAGGTGTACTTGGTTTTTCAGGAATAGCGGGCGCATCAGTTGGAATAGCTAAAATTCTATTTATTGTTTTTCTAGTCTTGTTTGTGGTTTCAATTGTGTTTAACGCCTTGCGCGGACGCACACCTCCAACATAAAAAAAATAAAGAATAATTGATTTACGAAAGAGCATCATTGTCTGATGCTCTTTTTTTGTCTACACATATAGGAAATTAAACGGGGACGCACATGACTCGAATGAAAAGCACCTATATACGCAACTACCTTATCTTTATTGCTCTATCCGTTTTTTTTGCGGGCTCGCTTCTTTTAATTACGCAGAAGCAAAAGAAGGAAATTAATTATGCCAATTCGTGGGTTGTGCATACGACAGAGGTCATTTCACAAGATTTAGACCTAAGGCTTTTGTTTGAAGATGTTCTGGCTGCAGAACGTCATTATATTCTAACGGGTAGTGCAGAGAGCCTTAAAAAATCTAAAGTATTAAAGAAAAAACTTTTAAAGAATTTGGAAGTACTAAAAAAGACTTTATCTGACGCACCTGAGCAAGCGGATCTCGTTGCAAAAATGATTGCTGTTTTAAATGCAGTTGATGTTGAAAATTTGCGTGGCAATTGGAGCGAGGATGCGGATGAATATGAAGTCATGTTGCAAAAGAAGTTAGCCATACGCGCAAATGCTCAGGAAATGTATCGCTTAAATGAACTTTTTTTGCGCAATGAACAAAATAAATTCCAAAATCGCGTTTTCGAGCTCCTAAACAAGAATAATGAATTTTTGAAAATCTTCTTCGTATCAGGCAGCGCGTTTCTTATAATTCTTCTCTTCTTTAATTCGAACATGCTTAAATTCCAGATGGACCGTTTAAAGGTCACGGAAAAGTTAGAGGTAACCGAACAACGTCTGTCGCTCGCCTTCCAGGCGATGAATGATGGTATTTACGATTGGAATATACAGACAGGCGATTTGTATCTGTCTGAGCGTTATCTGGAAATGCTTGGCTATAACGCCGATGAATTTACACATGAAGCAGAGGCGGTTTTTGCACTTATACACAAAGACGATGAACCAAAAGTGCAGCGCATACTTAATGAGTATTTGACAGGCAAAAGAGAGAGTTTTGCCGTAGATTTTCGAATGAAACATAAGTCTGGTCATTGGATATGGATTGATTCACGCGCCATCCTTATTCGAGACAAATCTGATAATGAGCCATTGCGTTTAATTGGAGCACACCGTGACATCACCAATATTCGTGAAACTGAGAAAATCTTGCTGAAACAAAAACGATCGGCAGAAAAAGCCAACCTTGCGAAAAGCGAATTTTTGGCACATATGAGTCATGAAATACGCACGCCTTTAACAGCTATTGCTGGCATTGCAGAGATTCTTGATAGTAAAAATGATAACCGCCCTGAAGGTGAGAGAAAACTCGTCTCAACGCTGAAAAATAGTACAGAGTCTTTAAAAGATCTT
Organism: Micavibrio sp. UBA2137; assembly: GCA_002328415.1. Classification (GTDB taxonomy): domain Bacteria; phylum Pseudomonadota; class Alphaproteobacteria; order Micavibrionales; family Micavibrionaceae; genus UBA2137. The sequence continues at coordinate 145,852 of DCXL01000003.1, forward strand.
ATTAGCGATGTTCTGGATATTTCCAAAATTGAAGCTGATGAAATGAACTTGCTTGAAGAAGAATTTAATCTGAAAGATATCTTTCAGGATATTTACGACATGATGAGTGTTAAAGCACGCGCGCGTGATTTGGCCTTTGAATTTGACGTGTCTGGTCTTACACAAACACAGTTCAAGGGCGACCGACACAGGTTGCGCCAAATCCTTGTTAATCTTGTTGGTAACGCCATTAAGTTTACCGAGGAAGGGCATGTTAAATTTAAAGCCTATACAGAAGAGAATAAGGTTATTGCTAACCAACTCTACATTGAGATCGAAGATACAGGTATTGGTGTATCAAAGGAAAATCAAAAGCATATTTTTAAGAAATTTCAGCAAGAGGATTCTTCTTCATCGCGCCGTTATGGTGGAACAGGTCTGGGACTTCATATTTCGCAGCGCTTGGCGGCTTTTATGGGGGGGGAAATCACGCTTAAAAGTGAGTTTGAAAAGGGCTCGACATTTACTTTAACACTGCCTTATCTCACCGAATCTGAGAGTGCATCGCCTGTGCGCAAGAAAATCCAAGAAGAGGCACCTTCCCCAGATATGCATCAAAACCGCGTTCTTGTTGCCGAGGATAATGAGGCTAATACCTTAATTGTTTCGCACATACTAGAAGATCTGCAGTTGTCAGCAACTTACGTGACTGATGGTGAACAAGCACTTGATGCTCTGACCCAAAAGAAGTTTGACCTAGTGCTTATGGATATCCAAATGCCAAATCTTGATGGTATCCAGGCAACGCAACGTATTCGTGAGAAGGATATTCGCGTCAATGGTTATCCAATCCCCATCATCGGTATGACCGCGCACGCCATGACCAGTGAGCGCGATAAGGCATTAAAAGCTGGGATGGATGATTTTGTGACTAAGCCATTTGACATTGCCGCCTGCCGACGCCGTATCAAACTACAAATATCCAAAATTTACGGATAAAAAAAACCAGCCATTGCGGCTGGTTTTAGAGCAGGGATATTTATGTCTTACGCGGCATAACGTGTTTCTGCGTCTGCAGCTTTATCCTTAGCAAGCAAGGCATCGCGTCCATGAGTTGATTCAAGAATCTGTTGCAGTTGTGTGCGTGCACGTGACAGGCGTGACCGAACTGTACCAATTGGAATATTAAGTTCGTCTGCAACATCCTGATAAGGCATACCTTGTACACAAACCATAATCATAATTTCTTTATGTTCGTCATTAAGCTCTTTCATAGCTTCATTGACACTAGCCAATTCCATCTTCACATCTTGTGATGCTTCAGTTGTTTCAGCATTAATGTAAGGTTCTGGGTCATACTGACTTTCAAATTTAACTTTACGTCTCCAGTTTGAAACAAACATGTTGTACATGATGCGTGATGTCCAGCTAAAGAGGTTAGTACCTTCATTGAAAAGTTCTTTTTTCTCGAGCGCTCTGAGCAACGTTGCTTGTAGAAGGTCATCTGCGTTTGACTCATTTCGTGTCAATTTCAATGCAAATTTCTTCAAGTTCTCTTGTTGTTCAAGTAGTTCTGTATCCGCAAACATTATTTTAGTCCTTTCATAACGAGTAATTCGTTTTGTTTATGAAATTAGGTTATCGCCGTTCCGTAACATCAAAATTTCAGCTTTGTTTCAATTTGGAAAATAATTGTTTCAGTTCTGTTACATATGTTCTATAAAGCCTTATGAGTAAGGCATCAGTGGCAGTTCTGGACGATGACGAGAACTTAAGATTTGTTGTAAAAAGCTATCTTGAGAGTGATGGATATAGCGTTTTTGATGCCAGCACAGGTAAAAATTTCTTCTCAATTATAGAGAATCATAAAATCGACTTGATTCTTCTTGATTTGGGACTCGGGAATGAGGATGGTCTTGGCCTTTTGCCGCTTATCAAGCAGAAAACAAGTGCGCCCGTTATTATTGTCAGCGGGAAAGACGGCACAACTGACCGCGTAGTTGGACTGGAGATGGGCGCGGATGATTACATTACAAAACCTTTTGAAATGCGCGAGCTTTCCGCGCGTGTGAAAGCCAATATCAGACGCACACAAGCAATGGTAACGGCCCCTGTTCAGGGTGTATCCAGTACACAAACACAGATATCTAAAGACGAAGTTAGCACAGATAATTTGCGCATTGGTGAATGGGTGTTTGATAAGGCACGCCTTCAACTTATTCATGATGACGGCGCAATTGAAGATTTGACGAAGAATGAATACGATCTGCTTTCAACCTTCGTCGCACGCCCAAATCGCGCTATTTCCAGAGATTACCTGTACGAGGCATTGAAGGAAGATGATTACAACAGTTTTGACCGCGCCATTGATGTGCAGGTGACCCGATTGCGTAAAAAACTGCGTGATGACCCTAAAAAGCCACGCTATATAAAGACAGTGCGTGGTGTTGGTTATATGTTTATTGGCGCAACATGAGTGGCTGCGTGGCGGGATTTAAGATAGGCCTTGAAGACAGCCTCGTATTTTCGCAAACCATGCACTTTCTCATCCATGCATTTTTTAAGCGGTGATAAATTATCCTCTTTGGCCATATCCAAAAGCCCAGGGTGAATATAGCTTTCCTTTAAAATAGCAGGCGTGTTTCCAGTTATTTCTGAAATTGTTTCCAAAACTGCTGTTTGCGTTACTTTACCGTCCTTATTTTTTAATTTGCAAAGTGTTTCAAGAAACAGGACGGAAAAGCGCCATGTGCGCAGGTCTTTTGCGCTCATTTCATCAATATTTGTTGTCTCTTTAAGGTAACTATTAAATGTTGAGGCGGAAATTTGATGTGTTTCGCCCGAGCGATCTTCATAAGTAAAAAGATCTTGCCCGTGATGTTCAATAATATCCTGTAATATATCGCAGAGCAGCGCGTCATGAAGCTTTCTTTCGATTTTGACATCCCCTTTCCCTTTGTAAGACAGTTTGCAGCAATGTTCATCAACCTGTTTGATGTGGTTTTTGCGTAACGTCGTCATACCAAAGGTTTTGTTTTCCTGGGCGGAGGCCTTATTACCAATGCGCATACCTGTGCGGTCTAGCAAGCGCCCCATGGTCGCCAACAGCCTCTTCTTTTCATTGGAGTGCTCTTGTTTTAAGTCTTTTCTAATTTTACGTCGCCAACTGGGCAGAATATCTGCAATTTCTGCTAAATAGCGATACTTAAAGCTATCCTGATAGGTGCGCCATTTTGCGTGGTAGAAATATTGCTTCTTTCCTGTTTGATCTTGGCCAATGGCTTGGATATGTCCGTTATCTTGCTTGCAATACCATATATCAGTGTACGATGGAGGAACGGCAAGCGCATTCAGTCGCGCTATGATTTTGTCTTCATCAATCTTTTTTGTACCATCGTAGTAAGTGAAAGTATTTTTGTTTTTGCGGCGTTTATAACCATCGGATTCTGTATCTGTAAGTGTAAGCCCCATTCGGGATGTGAGTTCTTCTTTGTCGCTCTTATAAATTGAAACCATGGCTATAAAACTTCTCTTCTTTATAAAAGTTCAAAAAAGAGAGTCGTTTTTGGAACTTATGGGAAAACGATATGTTTGTGAGTTGAATTCGGAATTAAATTTTGAGAAAGGTAAATTAAAATGGCTAAAGTAAAGAAAAATTCACCATCTAATGATCTTGATAACATTCGTCAGGACTTGGATTCACTTAAATCAAACGTTGTTAACCTCGCACGCGATCTGAAAAGAAGTGGACGTAGCAGCACTGAAAGCATGGTTAGCACGTTATCAGACCAGCTTGCACGTGCTCGTGAAGCAAGCAATGACAAATATGAACAGGTTGAGAAATCAGTTTCCAAAAACCCAGCAAAATCAATTGCAATGGCATTTGGAGCTGGTGTACTGGCCAGTTTTCTCTTTTCACAATCACGTAAGAGATAATTGATAATGCAAAGCAACTTGACAGAATTTGTAATTAAGGGCGCTGCTGATATGGCAGCGTCCCACTTTGCAACAGCTAAGAGAAGTATTATATGGGATGCCTTTTCTGTAGTCCTAATTTCGCTAGCTGTCATTTTCATGTCGCTTGCACTTTTCTTTTATTTTGCCTTGAACACACAACTTGCTTATGCAGGTCTGTTCACTGCAATTATTATCTTCGTATTGGCAGCAGCATGTTATGCATTTTCTCTTATGCGTAAAAGACAATTAGCGCGAGAGGCTGCACAACAACGTGAAGTATTTGCAAATCTAGCGCTTGTTGCTCTAGATAAGTATGAAGATGAAATTGAACAACCCATCAAGGAACATCCATTTTTGTCTTTAATCATTTCAGGTGTGACAGGTTACGCAGTAGCTAAGAAATACTTTTAATAGATTAGACTTATGACTGATAAATTTTTGATATTAATTCTAGGCTTAATATTATTGGCAGGCGCACTTATTGTGTTTATGTCTGGTGATGAGATTGGGGGAACTGATATATCTTTATCATATCCACCATCTGCATCGACATCAGCTTCAGCAGCAGATTCGCTTGATCCCTAATGTTAAAGCCTTCTGAAAAAACAGATGGCTCAGCCCGCAGAATAGGGCATGAGTTAGAGTTTTCAAATGTGTCGCTTGCAGAAGCGGCACATTTGCTAGAAAGCATCTTTCAGGGTGAAATAACAAAAAAGCATAATAACTTAATTTCACTTGAGACTGAGGACGGTGCGTTTACCATTCTTGTCGATTTTGAATATTTACAAGAACTTTCTAGTGACGAGGCCGCACTTAAAAAAGATGCTTTCAAAAATTACGCTAAAACAACATTAGAGGATATGTCTGAAGGTATCGTTCCTCTTGAAATAGTAACGCCACCGCTTTTGCCAGAACAACAGGATAAAATTGACGCATTGGCCAAAAAGCTGAAAGAGGCTGGCGCTCAAGGTACAAAAGATTCCTTGATTAACGCGTTTGGTTATCACCTCAATATTGATATTCCTGACTTGGAAGCGCCTACAATTACACGTTATTTGCAAAGTTACTGCTTGCTTGAGCCGTGGTTGGCAAAACGCGTGCAACGCGATATTACGCGCGGTATGTCTGGTTATACAAAATATTACACTACTCGCTTTAAGAAGGAAATTTTGCGCGAGAATTATGCACCGTCTCAATCAGACATCATAAATACATATCTTTATCACAACCCTTCACGTAACCGCGCGTTGGATATGCTACCCATTTTCGCCATGATTGATGAGGAGAAGGTGCGTTTGGCAACAGGTGGAGATACACTTGTTAAAAAACGTCCCGCGTTTCATTACCGCCTGCCTAATTGTGCCCTGAACGTACTGTCATGGACGCCATCACAGGAGTTGAAACATTGGAGTTATGTTGAGAAAGTGGCAAATGATGATAAGCTAAGAGCGCAGCTGATACGCGCATGGCACGATTCGCTGTTCATGTCTTTCTTGAACAAAACTAAAATGAATAAAAAAATTAATGAGTTACTCGACATCTAGAGCACGTAAGCCTCTTATCGCTATTTCAGGCCGTTGTGGTATTCAACCAGGCATTTATTGTGCTTATTTTCTGGTTAAATTCCTCGGGGGCATTCCGAAAATTGTTTGTTATAAAAACCCACCCGAGAAATTTGATGGGCTTCTTCTTATGGGAGGAACGGACGTTGATCCCACTCTTTATAAGGGGCGTGTAAAAGACAATTATAAATATGATCACGAGCGTGATGAGCTGGAGCTTGCGCTCATAAAACACGCTATTAAGAAGGAAAAACCTGTTCTGGGTATCTGCCGCGGGGCGCAACTCTTAAATGTAAGCTTGGGTGGAACATTGCATTATGATGTTGCTCAGGCTTATGAAGAGGCCAAGTATCCCTCTAGCTTGCTGGCTAAAATCTTTTACCGCAAAAGCATCTACATTAATAAGGAGTCTCTCTTTTACAGGCTTGCAAATTACAAAACGATACGTAACGTAAATTCATTGCATACCCAAGCGGTTGATGAATTGGGGCGCGATTTAGAGATTACTGCCCAAGAAAAAAATGGCGTGGTGCAGGTTATTGAAAATAAGGAAAAACGCTTACTAGGGGTTCAATTTCATCCAGAACTGCTTTTCTATCGACGCTTTTCGCGGCGTATATTTGAGTGGCTTATTAAAGAAAGTGCCTAAAAACGATTTATCCTTTTGGAACTCTATAAGGGTTTTCTCGGTTTGTTCTGTGAAAATAAAATAATGAAAAAAGGATATAAAAATGAAATTTTTTAAATTTTTTGCTATTCCAGCTTTAGTTCTATTTCTTGCAGCGTGTGGTAACACGACAGGTGAACGCGCTCTTTCAGGTGGTGGTATTGGTGCTGCTGGTGGTGCAGGTCTTGCTGCTGCTACAGGTGGTAGCATCGGTGGAGGCGCATTAGTCGGTGGTCTAGCCGGTGCTGCAACAGGCGCATTGACAGACGAAGATGACATCAATCTTGACTAATTTGCGCACGCATCTTGAACATTATTGAATTATAGCCCACCTTTGTGTGGGCTATTTTTCATGAGGGGATATTTTCGTATCATGCTTAATTCATTGAAGAATTTTGTTAAATCCAATATTCAGAAAATCAGAAGTATCTGGTTTGTGATTACTGGCCAGCTTTGGTTTACGCCGTTGCTTATTTGCTTTATTACGCTCGCCATATTGCTTGGCTTGACCTATCTCGAATATTCCCAATCCTTTCTTGATGACATCAAACAGAATGTCCTTGAGACGCGGCTAAACAATTCCAAGGATATTGCCGTTGCCCTTATGTCGTCTATGTTGACGGTGGCAACGCTTGTTGTATCAATTACGATAGTGGCGCTTTCGCTGGCCTCATCCCAAATGGGCCCAAGGCTTATTAAGGCTTTTATTGCCAATGAAAAGACACAAATTTATTTTGGTCTTTTCTTTAGTGCCTCAGCCAGTGCCTTTTATCTTGTCTTTTTGACGCATTGGGAGGGTTTTGCCCGTGCACATTTTCCTTTACTGACGATTTTAACGGCAATGACCTATTGCTTCTCGATGTTGTTTGTCCTGATGTTTTTCGTCAATCATGTCGCACGGAGCTGCATGACAGATACAATGATTGAAAACGTGTCCCAGAGACTTATTGTCGATATTAAACGCCTTGTAACAAATCAGGGGTATTTAACAGGGCTTGAGGGCGAGCGTGTTAAAGAGGCTGCGGACCGTCCAAAACGCTTTAAATATGATGCTGGTGATATAAAGGCTCGCAAAACCGGCTATATCCAGTTTATTGATTTTAACCCGATCCTAAAAACACTTGATAAATATGATGCCTTTCTCGAATTTCGCTTTCCCATAGGTGAGCATGTTTTACAGGATCAAATACTTGCCGATATATATGTTGAGAAGAAAAAAATATCTGAGACTGAAGAATTTAAGGACGACATAGATACGCTTAAAAAGAAAATCGATATTGGGGATGCGCCGATGCGCACGCAAGATTTAGGCTACTCTATTCGCCACTTATCTGAAATTGCCATGCGCGCGCTTTCTCCTGGTATTAATGACCCAATCACAGCAACTAAGGTTGTGAATGAACAGATTGATGCGCTGAGCCTACTATTTAAGAAAGATTATCGTCTCGATTTCATTGTTGATGATAATAATGTCCCACGCATTGGTGGAAATGCGCGCAGCTTGAGGGATTTGGTCGGCATGTCGCTTAACCAGATCAGAGAGGCCTCTTTTACGCGACATGACCTTAATTTGTATATTTTGAAAAAACTCCGCCAGCTTTCAGAATTGGCAATAAATGATAGACAGCGTGATATGGTTGAAGAACAAATAGGCTATATTGAAGAAACAATTGCCTTACAACAGACTGATTCTGCTTCAAAAATTCTAAAAGATGAAGTTAAAAAATCACGTCAATTTGCAAAATCTGTCCGGTAGAAAGTAATCGTATGGCGTCATCTTAAGCAAGCCTTTCTATTAAAATATATAGATTTCTTTGTGAGAGGCTTGCGTGTGTGCTAATATAAAAGAAGGTATCAATACATTTAAAACGTATTATAAATAGCGCTTTTACGTGCTCTCTTTTCGTGTCATCCAGCGTGTAAAAAGAGACGTAAAAATAGATAAAATTATAAAGAAACCAGAATAAAGAATGGCAACACTTACAACCACATGCAATTGCGGCAATCATGGCGCTGCGCAATCACCCGATCTGATTGCCCTGCCCGAAAGAGATTATATTGCGACCTTATCTGAATACGGCGATACGGGGACAACAAGCGGTGCCTTGGGGCTTTTAAGTGGTGCGTCATGGGGTGGCGCTGGCACTGGCATTACCATTCGCTATAATTTTCTGGATGATGTACCAAGTTATTATGAGTCAACAGCACAAGAACGCCTTGGCTTCCGAGGTTTTAACGCACAGATGCGAAGCGCAACTGAAGAGATTTTAAATCAGATTGAAACCTTCACAAATATTACGTTCACTAAAAGCGCACAAACCACTCAGCAAATCACCTTTGGGCAGGCCTATTTAGGCGAGGGCATTGGCGGCTGGGCTTATTACCCGAATAGTAACGATGCGCGCGGTGGCGATGTTTGGACAAACAGGGGTTATTCCAATACGCAAAACCCAGAGGATGGCAATTACGCCAAACTCCTTTTGCTCCATGAAATTGGCCATGCATTGGGTCTACAACATTCTTTTGAACGATTGTCGGGTGTGGAGGCCTCTTCGCAATATAGTGTCATGGCTTATGACTGGTCACCTTATTATCCGTCTGGCTATATGTTATATGACGTTTACGCCTTACAACGCCTCTACGGCGCGAATATGGCCCACGCCACAGGCGATGATGTTTATGATTTAAATTCAAAAAATATTGCCTATACGATCTGGGACGCAGGCGGAAATGACACGCTTGATGCGTCAACGCGTGACGCGCCTGTTGTTCTTAATTTAAACGATGGCGCGTATAGCTCTTCTGGTCTTGGTAATAATATTGCCATTGCCTTTAATGTTGTCATTGAAAATGCATGGGGTGGACGTAATAACGACAGGATCACAGGGAATGAGGCCAATAACATTCTGCGCGGGAATGCCGGTGATGACATTTTGGTTGCCTCACAGGGCGATGACGTTCTGGATGGCGGCACAGGCAACGACCATGTTATCTATTCGACCAATATTGAAGATTTCCTGATTAGTATTGTTGATAGTATGACAGTCGAGCTGTCTGATGGCGTGGGAAGTTATGGCACAGATACGCTGATTTCTATTGAAAACTTTACCTTCAATACCACTGACTACAGTTTCGATGATTTAGTCCTATTGGGCACGCCTGCCGACCCTGATGCGCGTGTTGTGCCCCCTGCGAATGCAGTCTTTTCTTATGAAGGGTCTGTGCCAACAACAGTTGCAGATGCCGCCGAAATCAATACAGGCAATGCGACCGAAAAAACAATTGGGCTTGCCTTTGAAACAGGTGCTGATGTTACAAATCGCCAAGTGCTCTTCGAGCAAGGTGGTGGTTTGCGCGGTATTAATATCTATATCGAAAATGGTGAGTTATTCCATGCAGCTTGGAATTATAAGGCGGGCACTGATTGGGGGTATAAGACTGTTTCTATTGGGGCGGTTGAAACTTATACAGCCTATACAACACTTCTCTCATTTGAGGCGTTGTCCAATGCGCAAGGCACAATTGAGGGCTATTTGGATGGTGTGCTTGGCGGTACCCTGACAGGTACAGGCACTTTATTCGCCGATGCGGGGGATGTGGGTGTTGGTCAAATGGTTGACCAGTCACGTTTTGCCGATGGCAATGTACGCGGGGACGGCTATGCCTTTTCAGGCACTATTGAAAATATCATCTATTACAACGCTCATTTCGCAGACAGCTTTAACACACGCATTAATGATTATCTGGCTTATGACTGGTTGGGTGCAAACCGTAATCCGGATGCGGTGGATGACAGTATTGTAATTGATGTGAATACACCAACGGTTGTCACCGTTCTTGCAAATGACAACGACAGGGATGGGGACACCATTGATGTGGTCAGCTCAACAAACGGTACAAACGGGACTGTCACAGTGAACAGTCTTGATAACACAATATTATATACGCCAGATGTGGGTTATGAAGGGGCAGATAGCTTTACTTACACTATTGATGACGGGAATGGCGGGACAGATACGGCAACGGTCAATGTCTGGGTCGGTGATTTGCCGCCAGCTGAACGTCCAACGGGCACGGTTGTGGCGCATGATGCTGATGTTCCAGACACGCTTGCAAGTGCAGAAAATATTGATCTGGCGCCTGCCACACAGCGTACAATCGCACTTTCTTTTGAAACTGGAGATGATGTCAGTTCACGCCAAGTTCTTTTTGAGCAGGGTGGTGGATTGCGTGGAATTGCCATCTTCATTGAAAATGGGGAAGTGTTTCATTCTGCATGGAATTACCGCGCAGATAATGAATGGACGTATAAGGTGACCTCTGCGGGAATGGTTACGTCCAAAACGGCTCATGCCACAACATTTGTCTTTGATGCCAATAGTGGCACAATTGAAACTTATCTTGATGGTGTGTCAGGTGGAACACTTTCTGGTATAAGCCCGCTTGCCGAACAGAGCGCAGGGATTGGCATTGGCCAAATGGTCGAGGCATCACGCTTTACAGAAGGAAATGTGCGCGGTGATGGGTATGTGTTTGAGGGCGCAGTTGAACGCTTTAGCTATTATGACAGCGCTCTTTTTGGAAGCGACCTATCAGATTTAAACACGTATCACACACAAGATTGGGTTGGCGGAAACCGCAATCCCGATGCGGTCGATGATACAGTTGAAACGGCAGTTAATGTTGCACACCTTATCACGCCTCTTGATAACGACAGTGATCCTGATGGTGATGCCCTTGATGTCATAAGTGCCACGCAAGGTGCACATGGCGTGGTGACACTGGATAGAGATAATGACACGCTTCTTTACACGCCTGATACTGGCTATGAGGGCGCAGATAGCTTTACTTACACAATCGCGGACGGTAACGGAGGCACTGACACAGCAACGGTTAATGTCTGGGTCGGCGATAGGCCAGCCGAACGGCCAGATGGTGCGGTTTTTGCTTTTGATGGCTCGATGCCTTCAACAGTTGCTGATGCACCCGAGATTAATCTGGACAGCGCCACTGGGAAAACCATTGCGCTGGCCTTTGAAACAGGCGCTGATGTGACCGCGCGTCAGGTTCTTTTTGAACAAGGTGGTGGCTTGCGCGGTATAAGCATCTTTATTGAAAATGGTGAACTTCACCATGCGGCTTGGAATTATCGTGCAGGCACTGAGTGGGGGTATAAGCTTCAAACAGTTGGCAGTGTTGCCAGCAATACAGATTATACAACAACGTTTATCTTTGATGCACAGAGTGATTCAAGTGGAACACTTACCTCATATTTGGATGGCGCATCTACTGGCACACTCTCTGGTTTGGGCAGGCTTTATGCTGATGCAGGGGATGTTGGCATTGGTCGGATGGTTGACCAGTCGCGCTTTGCAGAGGGCAATGTGCGCTATGGTGATTATGCTTTTACAGGTACATTAAAATCCATCAGCTATTATGATAGCGTTCTTGATACAGGTGAAATTTCTCAACTGAATGATTATACACAGGAGCAAGGGGCAAATTACATCTCTGCCGCGCCTGAGCACGGTTTTCCAATTTATGATGATGTATTGGCAGATGATGCCTTGTTGGCCTATGAGCCACAAGAATCTGTGGCTCCTGTTGCGCAAGATCCCGTTGCAGGTGGAGGCGGTGTATCGTCTGTAAACGAACCACTGCCAACAGTTCAAACCGAAATCATCTAAGGTTTAAGCGCCTCCAAATTGGGTTTTCCATTCCTCGACCTGCTCATCCTCGATTTTTGTGAACAGCACATCAGGTGTGGCGACAATGCCATCAGGAATAAGCGCGTCGGTCATGCTTTCAACAGTGTCTGGCCACTGCGTGGTAAGCGTTTGCTCTGTAAATAAATCGGCAATGGCTTGTGCGCTGCGTGGGATGAAGGGGGCTGAGACATTGCTGAAAAAGGCAATTAAATTAAGCGCATAGCGGATGGACGCACCGGCGGCCTCTGCGTCTTCTTTAAAGATTTTCCATGGTTCGGCGCGTTGCAGATATTCGTTTCCAATCACCCACATGGCGCGTAGATCAGATGTCGCCTTGCGGTATTCCATAGCCTCCATATTGGCTGTGTAGCTTTCAAATTTCTCTTGAAGCGCGCGCGTTGTTTCATTTTCAGTGTCGCCATAGGTGCCACCTGTTGGGATTTTCCCGTCAAAGCGTGAGCCACAGAATTTAACAACACGGTTGACCAGATTGCCCAGTACATCGGCCAAGTCCTTATTGATGGCAGATTGTAATGTTTCCCATGTGAAACTTGCGTCTGATCCTTCGGGCGCATTGGACATCAGATACCAGCGCCAATAATCGCTAGGCAAGATATCAAGGGCCTGATCCATGAAGATACCGCGTTTTTGCGAGGTAGAGAATTTGCCACCATAGTAATTCATCCAGTTGAGGCCCTTAATCATATCAACGACCTTCCAGTCCTCATTGGCACCAAACTGTGTTACTGGAAATCCAACGGTGTGGAAGGGCACATTGTCTTTCCCCATAAACTGGACATATTCAACATCACCCGCCCCTGAGTTTGTACGCCACCAACGTTCCCAATCTTCATCATTATGTTCGGCCCATTCGGCTGTGGCGGCGATATATTCGATAGGCGCATCAAACCAGACATAAAACACTTTATTTTCAAAACCAGGGCGCGGTGTTCCCTGATAGGCTACGGGTATCCCCCAACTGAGATCACGTGTAATAGCACGGTCTTTCAAGCCCTCATCCAACCACTTAAAGGCGATGGAGCGGACAAGATGTGACCAGTTGTCATTGCTTTCAATCCAGCTTCTTAATTTATCAACCATTTGTGACTGGCGTAGGAACAGATGTTTGGACTCGCGTACTTCAACATTGGTCGAGCCAGAAACCGCAGAGCGCGGATTGATAAGATCGGTTGGGTCAAGAACACGTGTGCAATTTTCACATTGGTCGCCACGTGCATTTTCGTAATGACAATGCGGACATTCGCCCTCGACATAGCGGTCTGGCAAAAAGCGGGCATCATCAATGGCGTAGACCTGACGTGTTGTCACTTCCTCCAGCAAGACATTTTGATCCAACTGGTGATAAAAATGCTGAGTCAAATCGTGATTTTGCTGTGAGCTGGAACGGCCAAACCAGTCAAAGGAGAGGTCAAAGCGGGTGTATATATCCTTTTGCACCTCATACATCTCACGGCAGTAATCAGCGACTGATTTACCCTCTTTCTGTGCTGCAAGTTCAGCGGGCGTGCCGTGCTCGTCTGTTGCACAAATGAAAAGCACCTCATCCCCGCGCAAACGCTTAAAGCGGGCATGCACATCGGCAGGCAACATGGACCCGACCAGATTTCCCAAATGCTTGATGCCGTTAATATAGGGAAGGGCGGATGTAATAAGTGTGCGTGCCATAGTTTTTTCTTTAATTATTAAAATGTTCTAAGTTGCTCGACCATAATGGAAAAAGAAACGTGCTTCCAGTGACTTTTGCAATAAAAAAGCCCTTCCAAAAATTTGGAGGGCTTTAATGAATGTAATGGCTGTGAACTATGCAGCGTTTGCAGATGTTGTATCCTCTGTAGAGGCGTTTGGTGCGTTTTCTTGCACAGAGCGAATGCCGTTCTCACAAGCTGATTTTGTTGTGTATTGCTCGGAAGTCGCAATGACTTGGCCGTTCTTTGCCGTTAGGTTGAAGTAATATTGCCCGTTTTTTGATTGGTTAATAATGAATTTAGGATGTGAAGCCATGTGTGCTCTCCTTTTCAATTTATGGTTGATTTATAAGTACCATAGAAAATTGAGAGTTTAAGGGCAAGGCATAAAAAAACCGATCAAAAGACCGGTTTTTAAAATTCCTAAAAATCAAAACTGATTAAGCTACTTCTTGTAGGTTACCAGCTGATGTTTTGTTTGTTTTAGGGTCTTGCTGTGGTTCGAAGCCAATTTTTTGGCCTTCGCGCAATGTTTGCATACCAGCTTGCTGAACAGCGCTAATGTGAACAAAGATATCGTTCCCACCTTCGGAAGGCTCGATAAAGCCGTAACCTTTTTGTTCATTAAACCATTTTACTGTACCTTGTTGCATGTTTTTAAGTCCTTTCACTTGCAATTTAGTCGGTGCGAGAAATATTAAATAAAGTCTCTCGCGATGTCGTGTTCGATAGGGTCTTAAAAACGTAGGTCTTGTAGTAGATCGTGTTAGTCAGTGTCCGTAACAAACTTTCCCAGAACATCTCATGGATACGTGCAGGCGTCAAGTTTTTTGATTGATTTAAAGGGCGGGTCAATGCTACCCCTAAATCACCCTGTCTGCTAGAAATTAAGGAGTTTTTATGTCCGTGCAAAAACATCTCGCTGTGCTTGCTGTCTCAGTTTTTATTTGGGGAGATGCAACAACGGCTTCAGCCTCTATTATCAGCGGTACAGGGAGCGAAAAGGTTACAAAAGGCGCGACGGCTGTTGAGGTGCGTTCTGGTTATGAGATTGATAATGGCAGAGCATCACAAGATGGAACACTACGTACTCGTGCGCATTTAGATTACGGTGTCACTGATAATTATGCGCTGCGGATTATTGCGTCCCAGACAAAGTTAGAAGGCGATAGTTTTGACCACGATGCAGTCACAATCGAAAATCGTTTTGAACTGACAGATTATTTTAACACACCCTTTGGGTTTGGCGCACGACTAAGCTACGGTATTCGTGATGAGGGAAGAGCTGATCGTTTAGGCTTTCGCCTGATTGAAGTTGTGCCCATGGAGGATTGGGAACTCCGTTTTAACCAGATTTTTCAACGTGATGTTGGCGCCGCGCGTAGCAATGATTTGACCTTTGAATCACGCGCGATGGTGTCTAAGCAGCTTAATCCTAATTTAAAACTAGGTTTGGAAAGCCATAACAGCTTTGGCGATATTACAGATATGCCTGACTATAGCGAGCAGGATCACACTATAGGCCCAGCCTTGATTGGAAAAAACACATTTTTAGGTCAGGATTTCAAATATGAAGTTGGGTATCGCGCTGGTATTTCACGGGGTGCACCAGATCACGCCTTTAAACTCTTTTTGAATAAAAGCTTCTAAGGAAACACAGATGGGGTTTGCAATCGACACGATTGAGATTGAGGATCCTGTCTTTCTGGCGCCCATGTCAGGTGTCAGCGACCAGCCGTTCCGTAAAGTTGTTAAAAAATATGGCGCTGGACTCGTCTTTTCCGAAATGATTGCCTCGCGCGCGATGTTTCAGGAAAGTATGGAATCCCTCAAGGTTAATACCGACTATTCCGAAGAATTTCCAATGGCTGTGCAACTGGCTGGTCACGAACCCGATGTGATGGGGGAGGCCGCTAAAATCAATGTCGATAAGGGCGCGGCTATCATTGATATCAATTTCGGTTGCCCTGTGAAAAAAATTGTCAAGAAACTGGCAGGCTCTGCCCTTATGCGCGAGGAGGATCTGGCTATTCGCATCATGGAGGAAACGGTCAAGGCCGTGGATGTGCCTGTCACGGTCAAGATGCGCCTTGGCTGGGATACAGATAGCTTAAACGCTCCTTTTCTTGCGAAGAAGGCTGAGGAGGTTGGCATAAAGATGGTGACCGTTCATGGGCGCACGCGCTGTCAAATGTATACAGGGTCTGCCGATTGGGCGGCGGTGAGAGCAGTGAAAGACGCTGTGTCAATTCCCGTTATTGTGAATGGGGATATCAATACGCCCGAACAGGCTAAATCAGCCCTTGAGGCTTCAGGTGCGGATGGTGTGATGATAGGGCGCGGGAGCTGCGGTCGTCCGTGGCTTTTACAGCAAACAATCGATTATTTAAAAAGCGGTTCTTATGGTGACGCCCCGCCACTTGCCGATATCTATCAGCTGATTGTTAGTCATTACGAGGATATGATTGACCATTACGGGGAGCGAAAGGGTATTGGCATGGCACGCAAGCATTTGTCATGGTATTGCACAGGGTTACCCAATGCCGCGGCCCTGCGTCAAGAATTAAACCTGTTGCGCACGCCTAAAGAGGTTAAAGACAGACTCGCAGACTTCTTCGCAACACAAATAAATTGACATATTGAGTGCAAGCCGTTAGGAAGGCGGCATCAAAACACAAAACCTATTGGGGTGTTTTATGGCGATGACCTTACACATTGGTGACACAGTGATTTATCCCGTCTTGGGAGCGTGCCGCTTTGTCGAGGAAGTGACACAAGAGGTCGCTGGGCATTCCATGACACTTTATAAGTTTCAAAGCCTGTATGGTCGTTCGCAAACAGCACTTCTCCCCCTTGCACAGCTTGAACGCTCAACATTGCGTTCAGTGTCAACAGAAGCCGATATTGCAGAGGCACTTGAGATTGCTGCTGGGACATCACGTGGGAAGTCCCTTCGCACCCATCAGAAATCAGTTAAATTTCAGGACTTACTTAAGGAAAATACCCTTTATTCTGTGGCAACCATTTTAAGGGACACAATTGGGTCGCATAGCGGTCAGATAGGTGAATTGGGACGTGTCGAGCAAGAGGCATTTGAAACAGCCTTTCATATTCTGGCGGCTGAAATGACAATTGCCCACGGAATTGATTACAGCGCGGCCAAGAAGCAGATTTTGGACTTCATTTTAGAAGTCCCATCCGAACAAGAGGCCGAAATTCAGGATGAAGATAGTGTTGAGAGTGCACCTAAATCCGAAGCAGCCGCCGAAGATAGCGCAGACATAAAACGTCCATCCTCTTTTTCTCATCCTGCTATTGAAACAAATGACCCGCTATATTCAGCCTTTAAGGGTGCAAGTGACGCTCCAGCTGAGGAGACAGAAGAAAAACCTACGCTCTCAGGGAAAGCATTGGATGACAAAATTGCCGAACTTCAGCAAAACATCAATAAAGACACGGAAAAGCTTTACTTTAATTATGCTGAAGGCCTTTCAAAAAATGATTCAAGACGCGAGATGCTTGATTTCTTTAAGGATAAATTTGGCTATTCTCCAAGAACATTCGATATTGTTGTGGGCTTGAATGTCTTTCCTGATAGTCAGACAAACTCTATCAAAGGTTTCAGCGACAAATATAATCTTGATCCTGAAGATGTTGCTTACTATGGGAAGTCGGGGCGCGACGCCCTTGACCAGCAGCGTAAGGATGAGGAGCGTGCGCGCCGTGAAGCTCTCGCTCAGCCAGTCTATAAGTAAGTTTATCAAATTTCGTTATTTTTGATTTGCTGTGGACAAAACGGCCTGAAAGCCTTGATGTATTTTACAAAATGCAACTTATCCCTGTAACCTTATAAAAGGTTATTTTCTATATTTTTACGGAAAGCGTATTTCATGTCAGAGCAAAGACGACCTTTTTTCTCCATCGCCAATACCAATGAGTCAAACGATCAGCCAACTGGTTCAGCTTTTTCAGGTGAAGATCCACAGAATATGGGGCCTGCCTCGCAACGTTTAATGAATATGTTGCATGAGCTTAATGATCGCCTGCGCAAGGAAGAAGGTGACCGCGAGAAATTGTGGGAAGAAATTGATTCTGTGCGTGATGTCCTATCCTCTCTTGAAGGCAGAAGTGACCAGGCTGAGCGTGTCTTCCTTAATCTTGAAAATAAGCTGAACCGTCAGGATAATTCAGGCCTTAAGAATTTGCAGAAATGGCGTGCCCTTATCGAGGATAATCAACGCGCCCTTTATGCCCAGATTAAAAAGGTGCGTGCCGAAAATGAGGCGCTTGAAGAAGGGCAAAAGAATATAAAGCGTGTGTCTGCCAAGTTGCAGGAACGTGTGCAGGCCACAGAAACATCTATTGGGTCTGCCTTTGTTAAAATCGGTGAATCAGAAGTTGAGCAGAAGAAACTGGCTGAAAAAATCGAGCTTGCGCGTGAAAACCGCCTGAAACTGCTCAAGAAAATGGAGGGGTTGGAGGAAACACTTCTTCAGACACAGG
The DNA here is from genome assembly GCA_002328415.1 of Micavibrio sp. UBA2137. Taxonomy (GTDB): domain Bacteria; phylum Pseudomonadota; class Alphaproteobacteria; order Micavibrionales; family Micavibrionaceae; genus UBA2137. The sequence goes on from DCXL01000003.1 coordinate 163,934, forward strand.
ATACGCTTCGTGCCAAGGCACTTGTGATGCTCACTGACCAGTCTGTTGCAAAACACGCAAGCGCGACTGTTCCTCTCGATAGCCTCAATAGACAAGAAACTTATGAAGAGGAAGCCCCTGTCGCGCCATGGCGTACGACACGTGATGTGCCTCAAAAGAAAACAGCAAAAACTAAGGACAGTGCTAGCTTTTTCGATGACCGTCATCCGTTTAAAATTGAAAAATCCAAGAAGCGCTCTGACTTTATCAAATATTCGTTAGCTTCTGCGGCGGTTATTGCCATTCTTGTTGCGGCAGGTGTTTGGATTTCAGAGAATAAGAGTAACCTTTCACTTAATTTGCCAAACATTGATACATCTGATTTCTTTGGACCATCTGCAACTGAAAGAGCGACAACGACAACTGAACAAGTAACGTCAACAACACAAACTGTAACAGAGACTGAGCAAGCCGCACCTGTTACGATTACAGAAACAGTTGCGCCTCAAAATAAAGACTATGCCGCCACTGAGCAGGAGGCTGTGGCACGCTTCATGGAGCGTGCACCTCAAACAGGTGTGACATCACGCATTGACCCTGATGGTACATTGCCACCGCTTGTAAAAGAGATTGAGAAGAAGGCCTTTTCTGGCTCTGGTCCTGCGCAACATGATTTGGCAACAATTTACACGGCTGGTCATGCGGGTGTGAAAGCCAATTTTGAAAAGGCGGCTGTGTGGTTTAACGAGGCCGCTTACAATGATGTCGCCAATGCGCGCTATAATTTGGGTGTGCTGACACAACAGGGCCTTGGCGTAACTGCTGATCAGGAACGCGCCATTGAACTTTACATGGCAGCGTCTGCCCTTGGCCATCCCGAGGCACAATATAATTTGGGTATTGCCTATATTGAAGGTGTGGGTGTCCCTCGGGATATTAACCATGCGGTTTACTATTTTGAACGTGCCGCTGAAAAGGGCGTGACAGAGGCCGCTTATAATCTTGGTATGCTCAATCAGCGTGGTGTCAATGGCGAGGCACAACCTGATGAAGCCCTATTTTGGTATAAGGTTGCAGCCGACAGAGGCAACCCCGAGGCAATCACGGCGTTAAATGAGTTGGCGGCCGAAATGGGTTTGAGCATGGGTGATGTTAATGCACTTTACCAACGTTTGGCCGTTTTGCGCCCTGGGTTTGTTGAGGCCATGTCCAAGGTTGATGAGACCCGTAAGATGCAGGAGCTTGAGCCAAAGGCAGGAGACGCAAGTGATACGCCAGTTTCCGAAACAACACAGGACGATCAGGCATCTGTTACTGCTCCAGCACCAGCACCACAGGCAAGCGTAGTGACAACGCCCGCAACACCACCATCATTTGCACCTGGCTCACAGGCCGTGATTGTGGCGCAAATTCAAACTCAGCTTATGGAGGTAGGTCTTTACCCAGGCCCTGCCGATGGTCTAACAGGGCCACTGACCGAGGATGCGGTTGCGGCCTATCAGCGTGAAAATGGTCTTGAGGTCACAGGCCGTCCCACAGAAGATTTGCTCGCCTATATGCTGAAGAAAGAGCTGAGCCTTAAAGACTAGAATTCTTTCTCACTCTCTTTTTGCAATATAAAACCATTCATCACCAATTTGTGCGGTATTACACGGTATAAAGATAAAGCCATCAAAAGGGCTGGTTATCTCTGTCCCGTCATCGTGGATGACAATGATGTCGTCGTTGCTTAGCGGGTCAAGATGTTGCCAATCCTGCACAAAATGCCCGTCCTTTTCTTTCAGAATACGTGCATGCATGTGCATCATCTTGCTTTTTGTGATGGGCAATGTGCCTTCTATCATCCCTAAATGAAGGAGTGCGCTTAGAATACTTTTCTCGGCAACAAGAACAGCATTGGGATCAAGGTGAGCACCACACTCAATGGTCACTGATTTCTTACCTGCACGATGCGCGCACGCTAGTGTCGTGTAATCTTCCTCGGGATAGAAAAGTTCAGGCCATCCAGTGATAATGTAATCCATAGGTAGGGCTTGGCAAAAGGCAGTGCTGTCCGCGTCAGGATAATCCAGAAACGCAAAAGGTTTTGAATCCGTATGGTTGGAGTGGATATCAAGCGTGTAATCATGTGCTTCTATGAGAGGAGCAAGCTCATTGGCTAAACGCTCCTCATAGGCGCTTGGCTTGTCATGCATCTTCACAATACGATTTAGATTTTCATCAATATAGCGGACATTTTTATCGAAGGCTTTTGGATTACAAACATCAACAAAAGTGACATGCCCCTTTTGAATTTTAAGTGTGCCTGAGTGGATATCATCCATAAGTTTGCGGATAGCGAATGTGCCGCATTTCTCGTTGCCATGAACAGAGCCAAGCACAAGAAGGGATGGACCATCTTGTTTGCCATGAATTGTTTTGGGATTTAAGAGAGTATTCATGATAGACCTGCCTTGATTGTGTGATGATTATAAAGTTTCAGCCCATCACTGGGGTCAACGCCTTCACTGACAATGGGGACGCCGTTATTCTCAAAGAGCTTCCAGCTATAGGGATTATCCTGCGCCGTTTCAGCATAAAGATGCGTTCTACCCAGAAGAGGTGATGAGCTGAGCCAGTCTTTAATCAGCATATCACCCAGTTTATATCCTCTCATATCGGGGTCAACGGCCAGCCCCTGTAACACGGAAATTTGTGAAAGTGGGGCATCTATGACTATATCGGTCATGCCTGTTGTGGGATTATCTAGTGTCGGATGAACGAAGAGCGCCTGTGCAACCAACTGGTCACCTAGGAAGATTGCGCTTCCTGCGCCACCCGTTGCAAAATGTCTTTGCAGGAAGGATAGTGGCTTTGTGAAGTAAAATGTTTTATCCGCTGGCGCAAGTGCGTCATGCACCTTGTGTTGCAAGCTATCGAATTGGGGGATGTCCGACACACCAAGGGCGTGTGCGGTAAAATGATGTGTAAGTGGGGCAAGTGTCGCCATAAAAAATATCCTTATATCAGGTTTGAATAATGCATAAAAAAACCAGCAGAGGAGGTTTAACCTTGCTGGCGCTGATCGCACTTAGCTTAAAGCAAGCTTAAGTGATCAGCTCATCATTCGTCGGATATCGCGGCTGTTTGAATACGCGTCAAAGCCAGCAGACATAAAGCCTGCGAAAAGAAAAGTGTGCTTTGACGTTGTTATTCTCATAAGAGCTATAAAATCATATTATGTGAAAAAAGAAAAGATAATTATATTTGAGGAGTATTTAATTAGAAATTGTTTCGGGTTCTTCTAAACCGTTTTCAATCTTCTGTGTAATGGATTCAATCATCTCAGGTTCTGTGGCATTCTGGCGGGCGCGATCCCATTGAAAACGTGCCTCTTGCTTGCGCCCTAATTGCCAGTAAAGGTCACCCAGATGATCATTCACAGTCGGGTCAAAGGCCAGAATTTCGGCTGACTTTTCAAGGTGGGGCAGCGCCTTCTCGTATTCGCCCAAACGGAAATAAACCCAGCCCAAAGAATCCGCGATATAGCCGTCATTCGGCTCTAAATCAACGGCGCGCTGAATCATATCAAGCGCCTGATCGAGGTTCCTATTATTATCAGCCCAGCTATAGCCGAGATAATTCAAGATAAAGGGATTATCTGGGCGAAACTCGAGGGCTTGTTGTAAATTTTTCTCAGCCTCGTCCAGTTTTCCAAGACGTTCAAGTGCCATGCCGCGCGTATAATAAAGGGCCCAGTTTTCTTCTTGCTTGGGCTCTTCAATAAGATCAAAGGCGTTGTTATAAGCGCGCAGAGCGGCGCTGTAATTTTCCGCGCGACGATAGGTGTCACCAAGCTGCGTATAAATCTCTGCTGAAGGTGCAAATTTGGCTAAATCAGACAGAACCTTTGTCGCCTTATCAATATCGCCTCGTTCTTCAAGCAGGTTGGCAACCTGACGTTGGGCTGAAATATATTCATCATCCGTGTCCGTTGGGATGGATTTAAAATAGGCAATGGCCTCGTCAACACGCCCATTTTGTGCCGCCATATGGGCAAGCAAAGTTTTTGTTTCTTGTAATTCTGGATAGATATAAAGCGCGGCATGTGCAAAAAGTTGGGCGCTGTCAGTTCCACTTTCTGTGTAAAAGAGAAGGGACATATCCATCAGAGCACGGCCTAAACCTTCATCAAGGGAGGCAACCCCCTCATAAAGTGTATCTTCCGCAATGTCTTCTCCACTTTTCAGCGCATCAATTTTGGATTGAAGAGGCGCTTGCAAGTCTTCGGGCATACTTACGATATCGATTTTATCGTACATTTTAAGAGCCTTGTCGCGCAGGTCGTTGCGCACGAAAATATCGCCTACATTTTCGTAAATGCGATTAGTCCAGGCCGCATCAGGTAGGAATATTGTAGACAAATCACGCAAAGCATCTAACTTCTTGGCAAAATCAGCGGCTAGTATTTGGTTGTAAAGTGTGAGGCCATTTGTGGTGCGCGAAATTTTAGGAAGTGTGTTATCGCGCCCTATAGAAATCCAGACAGAAAGAACAGGGCTGACAACATCTGCAATGCCACCCTTAGGGATAGCTTTTAATAAATTCGAGGCGGCTACGTAATCCTCACGCTTGACGGCCTCAAGAACCAAAACAACCTTGGCGAGTGCTGTATCAGGGTCAGAAGAGTCGTTTAATTTGCGTGCCACCATAATGGCATTCTCGATATTCCCTGAGCCAAGAGAGAGCACAAGCGCGCGTTTCATAAGGCCTGTGTCTGAAAAACCATCTTTTTCGAGAAGGGCCACAAAATTCTCGCCTGCAACTTGCCAGTCATTCTCAAGCTGGGCATGACGCGCCATCAGGTAAAAGCCCGTGCGCGTTTGCAAAGGCTCAATCTCATAGGCTTCAATATCCTCGACGAAAGGTGTTGAATCCTCGGGCTCGCATGCATTTAGGATAAGCGCCGTAGTGAGCAGAAGTGTTGCTTTGAGAAACGGAGAGCGGTGTGTCATTGTCGAGAAAATCATTCCAATATAAAAAATTACATACCTGAATAGTTTGGCCCGCCGCCACCTTGAGGGACAGTCCATTGGATGTTCTGCGATGGATCTTTGATATCGCAGGTTTTACAATGCACACAGTTCTGGGCATTAATCACAAATTTAGTTGCATTATTTTCATTCACATATTCGTAAACGCCTGCGGGACAATAGCGCTGCGCTGGTCCACCAAATTTTGGCAGATTGACAGAGACGGGCACATTCGCATCAACAAGGCGTAAATGCGCTGGCTGGCTTTCATCATGGTTTGTGTTGGATAGGTAAACTGATGACAAGCGGTCAAAGGTCAGAACGCCATCCGGCTTTGGATAGGTAATGGGTGTAACCTGATCCAAAGGTTTGGTCTGCGCATAATCGGCATGGTTTTTTATCGTGTAGGGAAGCAACCAGCCACCAACAGTCTGGAAGGCCGCATGGAAAAGGCCAAACCAAAAGCCCTTGTTAAAGCCGGGGCGAATGTTGCGCACTTTTTTAAGTTCTGACCAGACCCAGCTCTTTTCCATGTTCTGTGCATAGTCTGTGCATTCATATGCACCTTCATTATCAAAAATTGTTGCAAAAACAGAGTCTGCGGCGACCATACCTGACTTCATGGCTGTATGATTGCCCTTAATTTTAGGAACATTGAGGAAGCCCGCTGTATCACCAACAAGAAGGCCACCCGGGAATGTCAGTTTTGGTAAGGATTGTAAGCCTCCTTCGACAAGAGCGCGTGCGCCATAGTGAATACGTTTCCCGCCTTCGAGATACTTGCGAATTGCGGGATGTGTTTTCCAACGCTGCATTTCCTCAAATGGCGAAAGTGTTGGATTTTCGTAATCAAGTCCCACAACAAATCCAAGTGAGACGAGGTTGTTTTCCTGATGATACATCCATGAACCACCATAGGTTTTCTTATCCATTGGCCAGCCAACTGTATGCACAATTTTACCTTCTTCATGTTTTTCAGGGTCAATTTCCCAGACTTCCTTGACGCCCAGCCCATAAGTTTGTGGATCGGAATTGGCGCGTAAATCATAATGTGCAATCAGTTGTTTGGTGAGCGAGCCGTGACAGCCCTCGGCAAAGATGGTTTGTTTGGCGTGAAGCTCCACACCTGGCTCAAACATTTCCGTTTTATTGCCGTCCTTATCAATGCCCATATCGTTTGTGGCGACACCCTTGACCGCGTTATTGGCATCAAAAAGAACTTCACTGGCGGCAAAGCCTGCAAATATCTCGACGCCTAGGGCTTCGGCCTGCTCGCCCATCCAACGTGTTAGGTTAGAGAGGCTGATAATATAATTTCCGTGATTCTTCTGTTGCGGAGGCGTTGGCAGGCGATAGGATTTTTTCTCTGTGAGGTAAAGGAAGCTGTCCTTTTTGGCTTCGCAAGTTACTGGCGCGCCCTTGTCTTTCCAATCAGGTATAAGCTCATCCAGTGCGCGTGTTTCAAGAACCGCGCCAGACATGATATGTGCGCCAACTTCAGAACCCTTTTCAAGCAAGCAAACGGATAAGTCTTTGCCTTCCTTTTCGGCAAGTTGTTTCAAACGAATGGCCGCTGATAAGCCAGAGGGGCCGCCGCCAACAATTACAACATCATATTCCATGCTTTCACGGTCTGTGCGTGCCGCTTGCGTTGTTTCAGGTGTTGTATCTGTGTCAGGAAGATTTGCGTCAATATCTTGTGTCATATCATCAGTCATTTTGGGCTTATTTCGGAAGTCATGTTTGTGTTTTTTGACAGTCTATCGTATAAATTCACATCAGAATAGACATAGAATTGATATAGTTTGGCTTTTTCAAATGAACAGTGACAACAAAGCAGCGCTCTCAGCATTAGAATGGTATGTCGATAACGGCGTAACCGATGTTTTGGAAGAGGCGCCAGTTGATAAAACAAAAGCAGTCGCAAAATCTGCGCCTCCAAAAACAGAAAACAGCCAAAGTGCGCCCTCTGTGGCTCAAACATTGCCAGAGGCGGAAAAGTCTGCGCCTGCACAAGTGCAAAAATCTGCAAATGTGATGGGCACACCTGAGGCGATCAAAAAAGCAACTGAACTGGCCAAAGCGGCCACCACTTTAGATGAACTGCGCGAGGCCATTGCCGCCTTTGATGGATTGTCGGTGAAAAAAACGGCGCAAAATCTGGTCTTTAGTGACGGCAATCCGCAGGCTAAAATCATGGTGATTGGTGAAGCGCCAGGCGCGGATGAGGATGAGCAAGGTAAGCCTTTTGTTGGCTCAAGTGGGCAGCTTCTGGATAAGATTTTGGGTAGTATCGGACTATCACGTACAGCTGAGAATCCTAATGATGCGCTTTACATCAGCAATATTCTTAATTGGCGTCCGCCGGGTAATCGCACACCCACACCCGCAGAAATGGCAATCGCGCTTCCCTTTATTGAACGTCATATTCAGCTTGTCTCGCCGCGTATTTTAATTCTTGTCGGCAATACGCCTATGAAATCCCTGCTTGATACGAAAGAAGGTATCGTTAAAATGCGCGGTAAATGGCATGATTATGAAACTGTGACAGACATTGGTGGCGCACCAGAGCAATCCGTAATAGCGCTTCCTACATTTCATCCCGCTTATCTTTTACGCAATCCGAAGAAAAAGAAAACGGTTTGGCAGGACATGATTTTCTTGCAGAAAAAACGAGTTGAACTTGGATTGGCCTCATAAACTTCATTTACGTCTGTTTGAAATAGGGATCTGTGTTTGTATCTGCGCAGGGTTCACAAATCTGCATGCCTATGCATCACCGCCAGTGCCGACGCAAAAACCGCTCACTGTTTTGGAGAAAATCAAAAATAAATTTTTTGATAATGACGGCGTAGAAAAAGAGCGTGTCTTTGCTTGTGAACAGAAGGGACGAACAAGCAAGCTTAATTCTGAATCGGCGCTCAATGAAACAGCTGACATCTACAGACAAATTTTCGAGGCGCAAGATGCGGGGGATTTTGAGGCAGCTGACGCACTTGTCCCGAAACTAAATGATTGTCGTTTGATGGGGTATGTGGCTGTTCAACGCTTTTTACATCCTACTGGCTATAAGGCTCAATTTAAGGAACTCGCGGCCTGGCTAGAGGATTATGCCGATCATCCTATGGCGGCGCGTATTTATAAGCTTGCAGAAATCAGGCGCAAAGAAGGTGACAGGAAGCGCCTTCATAAGCCTGATTATAAAAATGCACTTCGCGGGACACTTGAGCCATCACTCATGGGGAGCGGATCATCAAAGCCAAAGGCCCCTGCTTCGCGCAGTGATGAAAAACACTCTGCTGTAAAGGCGCTTGCAAAAGAATTACATGTTCTTATTCGTCAAGAAAAGCCTTCGGCGGCACTCGATACATTGAATTCTGCTGACATCACAAAATCAATGACAGCCCTTGAGAAGGCCTTCCTTAAGACAGAAATTGCACAATCCTATCTTATTGAGGGGCGCTACAAACGCGCTTACGGATTGGCCGCGCCTATTGCCGATAAATATGGGACAGAGTTGCCACGCGCACGTTGGATTGCGGGACTGGTTGCGTGGAAGCGAGAGGATTATAAGGTTGCTTTAACGTATTTCTCCAAATTGGCGGATGCAAAAAACGGGAATGGCTGGCTTATTTCAGCGGCCTCTTATTGGGCGGGGCGCTCTGCATTGCGTGAAAAAGACACGAAGAAGTATAATACATATATGCGACAGGCCGCTGCGTATCCGCGCACTTTTTATGGTTTTTTGGCGGCCAAGGCGTTGGGGCAGGATTTATCGTTTAATTGGCAGGAATTTGATTTTTCGCAAGACCAGAAGGAACGTTTATTAGAAGAAGAGGCAGGCGCACGCGCTATCCTACTGGTCAAGGCTGACCGACACAGCTGGGCTGATCAGGAGCTGGCAGGCCTGCGTAATTTTGATGAAGATGAGGTGCGCGAGGCCGTTCTTGCCTTTGCCCTAAATGAACAGCTTCCTTCGCTCGCTCTACGTTACGGGAACAGTTTTAAGGATGCGAAGGGGCGTTTTTATGATAAGGCACTTTATCCGCTTATGCCTTGGATATCTTTAGGCGACTATCATGTTAATCCAGCACTTGTTCATGCGATTGTCAGACAGGAATCTAAATTTGCACCCCGTGCCTTTAGCCATGGAAACGCTGTCGGGTTGATGCAGGTTTTGCCAACAACAGCCGCTTATGTCAGTGGAGATGATAGTCTTGCTGCACAAGACAAATATAAGTTGAAAGAACCGCGCCTTAATCTGGATATTGGGCAAAAATATATATTGAGCTTGCTCAATTCCAGAACAGTCAATCATGATCTTTTTGGCCTATTGGTCTCCTACAATGCAGGGCCAGGAAATTATGCGAAGTGGAAAAAGAAGCTGTCCGATGTTGATGATCCTTTGCTTTTTATTGAACTTATTCCAACGGCAGAAACACGCGCTTACGTTGAGCGCGTCATGCGAAATATGTGGATTTATGAAATTGCGCTTTCCCAAGAGTCTGAAAGTGTTGGACAGATACTTGCGGGTGAGTGGCCAGTCTATAAAGATGCACGTTAAATTGCCTTGAAAATTTAGGTATCCCCCCTTGTCAGGCCACGTTTTTTTCTATTGAATACAGACTTAAAATAACAAGGCATATAAAGGCTGGAGAGACATGAAAACTGTTGGCGATATCAGAGCAGAATTTTTAGGATTTTTTGAAAAAAACGGACATGAAGTTGTCGCGAGTAGCTCGCTTGTACCACAAAATGATCCAACCCTCATGTTCACCAATGCGGGGATGAACCAGTTCAAGGATGTCTTTACAGGCAAAGAAAAGCGCGGCTACACACGAGCGACTACCTCACAAAAATGTGTGCGTGCTGGTGGAAAACATAATGACCTTGAAAATGTGGGTTACACAGCGCGTCATCAGACCTTCTTTGAAATGCTTGGGAATTTCTCGTTCGGAGATTACTTTAAGGAAGAGGCAATTGCCTTTGCATGGGAGCTTTGTACGAAAAACTTTGGACTTTCACCGGAAAAGCTTCTTGTGACAGTGCACTCCAGTGATGAAGAGGCTGCGGGTATTTGGAAAAAGGTGACAGGTTTTGCGGATGAGAAAATCATTCGTATTCCAACATCTGATAATTTCTGGTCAATGGGCGACACGGGGCCTTGTGGGCCATGTACAGAAATCTTTTATGACCATGGTGAGCATATTCCAGGTGGTCCTCCAGGCTCACCTGATGAGGATGGCGACCGCTTCATTGAAATCTGGAATAACGTCTTTATGCAGTTTGAACAATTGGCGGATGGCACACGCATTGATTTGCCTGCGCAATCTGTTGATACAGGCATGGGTCTGGAACGTATGTCGGCTATCCTGCAAAACGGGCATTCCAACTATGATATTGATATTTTTCAAACGCTTATCAAACATATTTCCGATATTGTGTCAGAAAAAGAAAGTGCCTCGCACCGCGTGATTGCTGACCATTTACGTGCTAGTGCTTTTCTGATTGCCGATGGTGTGCTGCCCTCAAACGAGGGGCGTGGTTATGTTCTGCGCCGTATTATGCGCCGTGGGATGAGGCATGCCCATTTGTTGGGGGCAAGCGAGCCATTGATGTACAAGCTTGTTCCCACACTGCGCGGGCTAATGGGTGAGGCTTTTCCTGAACTCAATCGTGCGGATAGCTTGATTACTGAAACATTGAAATCCGAGGAAGAGCGTTTCAAAACAACGCTTGATCGTGGCCTAAAAATTCTGGATGAGGAGGTCTCCAAACTTTCTGATAAAACATTCCCTGGAGACGTTGCTTTTAAACTATACGATACGTACGGTTTCCCATTAGATTTAACGCAAGATGCCCTGAAATCGCAAGGGTTAGAGGTGGATGTTGCTGCCTTTAATGAAAATATGGAGGCGCAAAAAGCTGCTGCACGTGCCGCGTGGAGCGGGTCTGGCGATACGGGCACAGAAAAGCTCTGGTTTGATATTGCTGATGAGATTGGAGCAACCGAATTTCTTGGTTATGAGACAGATAAGGCTGAGGCGGAAATTCGCGCACTTGTCAAAGATGGCGATCGTGTTGATACGCTTCAAAAAGGTGATAAGGGGCTTATCCTGACGAACCAGACGCCATTTTATGCCGAGGCAGGTGGTCAGATTGGTGATAAGGGAATAATTTCAAAGGATGATGCTGTTTTTAAGGTGATTGATACTAAGAAACAGGTCGGTCAGCTTTGGTTGCATATTGGGGAGGTCGAGAGCGGAACATTCAAGATTAAGGATGCTGTGCTGATGACAGCTGATGGGCGCAGACGCGATGCTATTCGCGCCAATCACTCGGCAACACATTTACTCCATGCTGCTTTGCGCGAAAAACTGGGCGACCATATCACGCAAAAAGGCTCGCTAGTTGCGCCAGACCGCCTGCGTTTTGATGTGTCGCATCCCAAACAAATTACGGCCGATGAACTACAGGTGATTGAAGACCGTGTGAACGGGGAAATCCGCGCAAATACAGAAGTTGTTACACGTTTGATGGACCGAGACGCAGCAATTGAAGCTGGTGCTATGGCGCTCTTTGGTGAAAAATATGATGATGAGGTGCGTGTGCTTACAATGGGACGTGATAATTCTGAAAGCGGCATACCTTTTTCAGTAGAGCTTTGTGGCGGAACACATGTACGACGCACAGGTGATATTGGCTTGATAAAAATTGTTGGCGAGAGTGCTGTGTCCGCAGGGGTGCGCCGTATAGAGGCGCTCACAGGTGAGGGCGCGTTGGCGTACTTTGCTGAGCAGGAAAATATCATTAAGCACCTCTCGCAACAATTGCGCGCAAGTCCAGCTGAGCTTGAAAGCCGTTTGGAATCCTTACTCGCCGAGCGCAAAAAAGCAGATCAAGAAATTTCAAATCTGCGTAAAAAACTGGCAACAGGGAGCGCATCATCTGCGCAAAGCACTGATGATGTTAAGAAAATTGGCGATATTGCGTTCAAATCTTTGGTTGTTCAGGATGTGCCAGCAAAGGATTTGAAACCGATGGCCGATGAAATGAAGCGTGCGATTGGCTCTGGTGTTGTCACTCTTATTGCTACAAGCGAAGGCAAGGTCTCTATTGTTGTTGCTGTCACGGATGATCTAACATCACAAATTAACGCCGTTGATTTGGTGCGTATTGGTGCCGAGGCTCTTGGCGGAAAGGGTGGCGGTGGTCGTCCTGATATGGCGCAAGCTGGTGGTTCAAATCCGGATGCGGCCAATGATGCTGTTGCGCAAATTGAAAAGAATATTGCGGGCTAAAACTAGTTCAGGCCAAGGCTACGCATCGCCTGATAGCGAGAGAGCGAGATGATTTCTGCGCCACCTACATTGCTTGAAAGCTCTGCAACAGTTTCGTTGTAATTATTGACCATGGTTACAGACATTTCGATAAACTTATCGCGTGCCTCTTCAAGGCTCATATGGTCTGTCATATCGACAGCAGAATGAGAGTCTGAACGGATAAGATCTAAATATTCATTATCAATCACATAGCTATTGCTTTCTGCGTCCGGGCGCACAGCAATCATTTTATCGTCACGATAAGGGTCGGGCATAATGAGAACGGGCATGCCAGCAACGCTAAAGAAGCTACGTTCCTCATCATCAATCACAAGGTCGTTTAAACCCAGTTCATTGGAAAGCGAAAGCGGCAAATGCCTACGAATGTGATTGCAAAGTGTGCGGATTTCATCAATTGATTTATTTTCAAAATCAATTCCACCTTCAAAAAAGCGGTCATAACTAAGCGCGTGCATGTCGCTTGTGATTTGATTAAGAAGATCTTCAATTTTCTCGCGCGCCTCGGCGGCAACCTCGTTTTCGCTGGCGCCATTAAATTCGTAAGGGCGCAACATCTTGCACACTTCGTAGGCGGTACGTGTAATGTCATCACAAGCATCCAGTCCACGGTGACGTACCATAATCTCGGCAATCAGTCCTGTGTCTGTGCGCATCAGAATTTTCATACGCTTTTGCCCGTTTTCTTTATTTTCACGCGCAAAGGAGTCCTCAACATGAATAATTTGCGGATTATTCTTTGGATTGATGTTGTTAGAGATAAAAGACAAATCATCAATATTGTCGATTGTAATCGTCATGCGTACGCCATCAGTCAGAAGGCCGTAATCACCTGACTTCTCGCGTTCAATCTTGTCAGCAATCTTGTGCGTGTCTTTAAAGTCACCGATCTTAATCTCTGAACCAGGCAGGCAGAAATTAACTTCTTCACCAAGGGCAACCATCTGAGAATGTGCCTCGGGGAAAGATGCTTCTACACGCGCCATATCCCAATATCCGTTTGCACGGATAAGACGCGGGATAACGGCGGAACCAGGTGTTAATGAAAACGCCTTATTCTGCGCAGATATGATAGCTAATCTTTCGAGAGCCTTAGATGTCATGTTGTCCTTTTGATTTACTTGCGTTTTTATCAGATACCAAAGGTAGCATATTTACATAATTAATTGCAAGTATCAGTTTAAGCTAATCCATTAAGTTATGTTAGTCCTGCAAATTACGCAAGTTTGAAATCATAAGCGCTTCAAAAATATTATAAAAATAGCGTGTGGATTTTTGCATAAACTCTTGTTACACTTATGTTGGTTTTACACTATCTTATGGCTTATGCGCCTCAAATCTTTTAACGCAAAAACAATGTCACAAGCACTCCAAATGATAAGAGAAGCTCTTGGTGAAGACGCTATTATTGTTGCCTCTCAGGAGGCGAAAGATGGCAAATCTGTGACTGTGACAGCGGCAGTTGAGACTGGTGAGCCTGCGTTTGAGCTTGGCAAGCAAGGTCAGACCAATGCCAAAGAATGGCTGCAATATGATGAAGAAGAAGAAACTACGGCCGTCACCGAGGCTTTAACTGATACACTTATAAAACATGGTGTTCCTGACAGTGTGAGTGATCAGATTATTTCTTATGCCATGGTGATTGGCTTTCAAGACCCAGTCACAGCGCTTATCTCTTCCTGTGAAACGCTTTTTGATTTCAGGCCACTGCGTGAGGCGACCCAAAAATCGCGCTTTTTATTTATTGGACCACAAGGGGCGGGTAAGACCTTAACGACAGCTAAGTTTGCAGCACAAGCGGTGCTTAAGGGCGAGGATGTTGCTGTGGCTACAACCGATACGATGCGTGCTGGTGCGGTTGAGCAGCTAGAGGCGTTCACTAAAATAATGGATATTGACTGCCACCGCATTTCCGATCCAAGACAAATGACACAGTTTTTAAATGACACGCGTGAGAAAGATGCCGTCTTTATTGATGCCCCTGGCGTTAATCCTTATGACGCTGAAAGCCTAAAGCCTCTGGCGCAACTTGTGGCGCATAAGGGGCTTGTTCCAGTGCTGGTTATGCCCTCTGCGGTTGATCCATCAGAATCCGAAGATATTGCCAAAATTTTTGCCTCATTGGGTGCAAAAATCATGGTATCCACAAGATTAGATGTCTCTAGACGCTATGGGGGTTTGCTTGCAGCGGCAAATGCAGGCAATATGGTATTTGCAGAGTTTGGAACTGATTCTGCTGTGGCAAACGGGTTTAAGTCCCCCTCAGCAGAGCAATTTGTACAATATATCTTGCCACGCAGCCAAGCAAAGCGCAGTATACAAAACACCGAACAAAAACGCGTAGGCGAAATGTGAGAGAATGAGTAAATCTGAAACGTCTAAATCTTCCGAAGCCCCAACAGCGCAGTCAAAAGGCAAGACTGCGGGCAGTAATATTATTGCGGTGGCGTCTGGTAAAGGTGGCGTTGGAAAGACATTCTTCTCAATCACACTTGCGCATGCTTTGTCCAAAATGGGTAAACGCGTTCTTCTTTTTGATGGTGACTTGGGGTTGGCCAATGTGGACGTTCAGTTGGGATTGATGCCCAAGCGTGACTTGAACGATGTAATTCGTGGTCGTTTAAGTCTTGAGAAGGTTGTTCAAACTTATGAAGATGGCGACTTTGATATTATTGCTGGACGTTCTGGTCAGGCGTCATTGTCTGCGCTTCCTTCACAAAGATTGTCACTTTTGCGTGATCAGTTAATCGATATCTCATCTAAATATGACGTGGTTATTATTGACTTAGGTGCAGGCGTTGATCGCACTGTAAGAATGCTCTCTGCAGCAGCAACACGCACACTTCTTGTGACAACAGATGAGCCAACATCACTTACTGATGCTTATGCCTTTATCAAGTTGGGTAGTGCCGCTGGTATGTCACGTAAGGTAAGTATTGTTATCAATCAGGCGGCCAGTGCCTCTGATGGTGAGAAGACTTACAAAACACTTCTGAAAGCGTGTGAAAACTTCCTAAAATTAACACCACCTCTTGCTGGGCTTGTCCGTCACGACCCGCGTGTGAAGGAAAGTATCCGTCATCAGACACCAATTTTAACGCGCTCTCCCAATAGCGAGGCTGCGGCGGATGTGGAAAAGATTGCCGTTTATGCCATGAAATTATTGGCTGCACGCGCCCGTAAAGCAGTTAACGCTTAAAAATCATCTTTCTCTTTAATTTGAGCGGTTTTTACTCCTTTTTTAAGGGTTTCAGGGCTACACTGGAACTGAAGGGACGCAATTTATGCCGCTAACAGGATTTTCAAGTGGGTTTTCAGGAATAAATTCCTTTGCCGTGCAACAAAGCGTGCAGGCCGATGTCCAACGTGCGGCTGTGCGGCTAGTGAATGCACCACGTGATATTCAAAATGCGCCTCGTCCGACCTCCGTCCAAGGTGAGGTGATTTCCCAGCCAACTGAAAAAAGCTTCCTTATTCGTACTGATCGCGGTGATATCGAGGTGCGTCCACGTGGAGGGCAACGTTTTGAGGTTGGGCAAACGGTGAAACTGGATATTCCTGCAGGCGGCTCTGCACGTGATGTTCTGGCAACGCGTGTTGAGAGTGAAAATAATGCCAACCAAACACGCACAAATTTGGATAATCTGGCCAAGGGCGAAAAGGCGGTCCAGCTCTCACGTGATCCTGCCATTAAAACCGCGCTTCTGAATGAGACCTCGCGTAATAGCCCTATCACACAGCGCGCAGGTGATCTGCCAGAAGGCTCACTTGTCAGGTTAAAGGTTCTTCCGCAAAAAGTTTCTGCAGCACTTTTGAGTGAAGCCGCCAAGGATATTATTAAGGTTAATCTCGCGCTAGCTGATAAGATGCGTGCAAATGTAACCCAAGATGGTCAGGCTCGTGTGCGTTCACAAATTGTGGCACAAAATGCGGCTTTTCCTGCGTTGCCCTTTATCCCATCCTCGCCTGCAACGGCACAATTACCCAGTCAAAGTGCGGCCCTTATTGCCAATATTTTGGGATTGTCGGGGGATGCGATTGATTTTCAAACAGGCCGCGCGCGTACGATTGCACGTATTCCTGTGCAGCTTAGCGGAGCGGGGGTCTCTCTTCCCAATCAAACAGGCGGTATCACACGCTTTGCGCGTGGAGCTGGTCAGGCCATACAAAGCACGGCCCTTCCGCAAGGTCAAATCAATATGGGCGGCGCTTTTGCAACGGTAAAGCTTCCGCGTATTCCACAGGGACAAGGGGTATTAACATCACAGACACCGACACATTCTGTCTTTCAAAACGCTCAAATTGACGGGCGTGTGTCTTACGGGGCACAGTCTATGCCCCAACATAGCGGTATTTTGACGGGTGGCGCGCAGAGTTTGATTGTGAGTCAGGGCCTTAATACGGCTAATTTTCAAATTATTGGTATGACGAAACAGGGGCATGTGCTTCTCCAGCCCTTTGGCGGTGGCTTTGGGCAGACACAGGGAGCTTTGAGTGGACAAAGCGCACAAACACCGCCTGTTTATCTGATGAATTATCCAATGAAAAATCCTGTGATTGGGCAAGTGTTGCAAATCTCGCCACTGGCCTTCTTTAATGCTTCGGCCACAGGATTAGCAGGATTAGATAGTGCGTGGGAGAGTCTGTTTACAAACCTCTTTAAAACAGGGACGCATATTTCCCCTGTTATTCAGGCATTGCAAGGGGCCATGCCTTCGGTCGCAAGCCCAATGCAAAATGTCTCTTCCCTCATGTTTTTGATGGCGGCTTTTCAGGGCGGAAATGTCGATGGGTTGGTCGGGGCAAAGGGGTTGCAAGTGCTCAAAAACGACAAAATCCTGAAAGCTTTTGAAACGGCGTTGAAAGAGGGCGGAACAACGCCCAAGCTTTTGCAAACAGGTTCGGGTGAATGGCGCGGTTACAGTTTGCCCCTGCACCAGCAGGATAATTTTGTTCCTATCCATCTTTATGTGCAGGATTTCGGGCAACAGCAAAATAATCAGGGGAATGGCGAGGGTGAGGGGGCAGACGCTACGCGCTTTGTCTTTGAATTTGATTTGACGCGGATGGGCGAGCTGCAAATTGATGGTATGATGCGCAACACTAATCTCGATATTTTTGTGCGCACGGAAAAGCCAATTTCAACGGGCATGGCCAAGGGGATGAAGGCGCTTTACACGCGCGCACTCGAGCGTTCCGAGCTGACTGGTGATATTGCCTTCCAAACAAAAGACAAGGGCTGGGTTGATTTGATGCCAGTCAATGCGCCACGCACAGGTGCGGATACCTTGTCCTAGAGACTATTTGTCTTTCTTATCCTGCTCCCTGCGGTGCATTTGTAAGCCGATTTCATCCAGAACATCATTTTCCTTTTTGGCTTGTTCCTTGGCCTGTGCCTCTTTGCGACTGCGATCGACAATTTCAACTTTCTTAAGATCAGCAAAGGCCTCCCGCATGGACTCTTGTGCTACCTCAATGCGTAGTGCTAGTTTTTCCAACTCGTCATCAAAACGTGCAATTTGCTTTGTCATGGAGTCTTTAAATTGTGAGAAGCTTTTCTGAAGCCCAAAATCCTGTGGGTGTTCTTCTGCGATGCTGGCCTCGGTCTCAATTTTAGAAAGCGCGTCGGCTTTCTTTTTTAAAAGCTCTTCTTCCTTGGCCAGAAGGGTCGCAAGAAACTTCTGTTTTTCCTCGACAGTGTGTTTGCGAACACGAATAAGGGGGTCAAGCTTGGCCATTACGCACCCTCATAATCAATCCCTAAAATCTCGCCAAGAGCGGCAAAGGATTGATCAATAGTGGCGTGCTCAAGTTTATTTTGAGAGAGAAAATTCTCAATGCGCGGATAAAGTTCAATGGCCTCATCAACGGCATTGTCGCTTCCCTTTTTGTAAGCGCCCAGTCGAATAAGCTCGGCCATGTCCTCGTAAGTGGACACAACCTGCTTAGCACGCTTCACAATTTCGTTTTGAGTGTCTGTAAAGGCCATGGGCAACGAGCGTGAGATAGATTTCAGAACATTAATGGCCGGATAGCGCCCACGCTCTGCAATTTCACGTTGCATCACTATATGTCCGTCCAAAATACCGCGTACCGAATCCGAAATAGGTTCGTTTTCATCATCTCCTTCAACAAGAACAGAAAATAGCCCTGTAATATCACCTTCACTGCGGATACCGGGGCCTGCACGCTCTAATAATCTTGCCAGTTCGCCAAATGTTGAGGGTGGATAGCCTTTGGCGGTGGGTGGTTCCCCGGCCGATAAACCGATTTCACGTTGCGCCATGGCAAAGCGTGTGACTGAATCCATGAGGCAGAGCACCTGATTTTTCTGAGCGCGGAAATATTCCGCAATCGCGAGCGTCATATAGGCTGCTTGTCGGCGCATAAGGGCTGGTTCATCACCTGTTGCAACAATAACCACTGATTTGGCCAAGCCTTCCTCGCCCAGATCATCTTCCAGAAATTCCTGTACCTCGCGCCCACGTTCCCCGACAAGACCAATCACGGAAACATCAGCCGCCGTATAACGTGCCATCATAGAGAGAAGCACCGATTTACCAACACCAGAGCCTGCAAAAATGCCCATGCGCTGCCCCTCACAAATGGCGGTAAAGGTATTAACTGCGCGTACGCCCAAATCAAGCTTTTCACCAATGCGAGAACGCTGATGCGCAGGCGGGGCAGGGGCTTTGAGTAAGAACGCCTCGCCGCCATCAGGAAGTGGGCCTTTCCCATCAATGGGCTCACCCAACGCATTGATAACGCGTCCTAACCATGCTTCACACGGGTAAATCACAGGATCTTGCTGACGCATGATGGCGCGGCAGCCAAGTCCGATTCCTTCCAAAGTGCCAAAAGGCATTAGAAGGGCTACATCATCACGGAATCCAACGACCTCACACGGGACAATGGGTTTCTTACGCGGGGCAACGTCCACACGGCTTCCTACGGTCAAATCACTGCCAAAGCCCTTCATTTCAAGCAAAAGACCTAAAACCTTGGTGATTTCACCATAAATTTCATTAGGTTCGACCTTACGGATATGGGCATTGACCTTGTCACATAATCGTTCTGATGGAGGGTGAGACATATTCATAAGATATAGCTTAACATTAATTTTGGCAGGACTCCGCTAGAAATCTGAAATTATGACGATTTTATCAATAATTTGTTAACCTTTATAATATTTGATAAACTAATTGTTAAGAAAGGTTAACAAGGTTAAACTTTTCGGTGAGGATAACAGAGAAGGATTCTAACACATGCGTGTATTACTTATTGAAGACGATAGCTCCACAGCCAAAAGCATAGAGCTGATGCTGAAATCAGAAGGCTATGTGATTGATGTGTCCGAGCTTGGTGAGGATGGTCTGGATCTTGGTAAAATCTATGACTATGACATTATTATTCTGGACTTGATGCTGCCTGACATGGATGGGTATGACGTTTTGAAAAACCTCCGTGACAGCCGTGTTGAGACACCTATTCTGATTTTGTCAGGACTTGGCGAAATGGAAAATAAAATCAAAGGTTTGGGCTATGGCGCAGATGACTATCTGACCAAGCCATTTGATAAGCGCGAGTTGATAGCACGTGTGCAAGCCATTGTCCGTCGCTCACAAGGTCACGCACAAAGCACAATCGAGGTTGGACGTCTGTCCATTAACCTTGATTCGCGCACAGTCGAGGTCGACGGTGAAACAGTACATTTGACAGGTAAAGAATACGGGATTTTGGAATTAATGGCCTTGCGTAAGGGTACAACATTGACCAAGGAAGCGTTTCTAAACCACCTTTATGGTGGCATGGATGAACCAGAGGTGAAAATCATTGACGTGTTTATCTGTAAGCTACGTAAAAAGCTGGAAACAGCACTTGGCGGTGAGGGCTACATTGAAACAGTTTGGGGACGTGGATATGTTTTGCGCGAACCAAAAGGTGGCAAGGCAGAGAAGAAAACAGCTTCCGCTTAAACTTCACACTCAATAAATTATAGGAAGGTCGGGAAAACTTGGATGTTTACCGGCCTTTTTCATGTGCAAGTGCGTGTATGTTTTGTATAGTGCTTTCACAGCCATAGATAGATAAACGACGAAGGATGTTGCCATTATGACCTCACTCCCCAATATAATGACACTCGGGCGCATTGCGCTTATCCCTTTGATTATTCTGCTCATGTATATTCCGACCGCATTTACGGCCTGGACAGCCCTTATTCTCTATACGATTGCGTGTGTAACGGATTATCTGGATGGTTATCTGGCACGCCGCATGGATACAGTGTCAGATATTGGTAAATTTCTTGACCCTATTGCAGACAAAATCATGGTGGGTTCGCTTCTAGTGGCCTTGGCCGCGATTGACCGGCTGGACGGTGTCTGGGTTATTCCAGCGATTGTCATTATGGTGCGCGAATTTCTTGTGTCTGGCCTGCGTGAATATCTAGGCCCTAAAAATGTGAAGCTTCCCGTGAGTGGTTTAGCCAAGTGGAAAACAACAATTCAGATGATTGCCATTGGGTTTCTGGTCATCGGTCCTTTTGGGAGCACTGTTTTACCCTTCACGCTTTTGATTGGCCAGATTGGTCTAACATTGGCTGCGCTTATTACGGTTGTCACCGGCTGGAACTATCTCAAGGCGGGTTTGTTGCATATGAGTGCGCCCGTTGAAAGTGAAAGAGAACTTTAAATCATGTATAAACTTATCCGACCTTTTTTGTTTACCCTCTCTCCCGAGGCCGCGCATAAAAAAACATTGAAGCTTTTGCGTAGTGGCTTGCTTCCCAATGCGCCGCGTTTCTTTGATGAATGTCTGCAAAGCAAGGTGGCAGGACTTGCTTTTGAAAACCCCGTTGGGTTGGCCGCTGGCTTTGACAAGGATGCCGAGGCAATTTTAGGTGAATTTCATTTGGGTTTTGGTTTTGTTGAGGTGGGCACGGTGACCCCACAACCACAACAAGGTAATCCTGCCCCGCGTGTGTTCAGAGACACAAAAACGTCCAGCATTATTAACCGCATGGGTTTCCCCAATGGCGGATTGCATGTTTTTAAAACCAATCTGGCGCGCTTTCGCAAAAACCATAAAAAGGATCATCCACACGGGCCTGTTGGGGTGAATATTGGGATGAATAAGGACCAGAAAAATCCTGAAAAGGATTATGTAGCCCTTATCAGTGAACTCTCGGGCCTAGCGAGTTATTTCACAATCAATATCTCCTCACCCAATACACCGGGTTTACGTGATTTGCAGTCCAAGGAGAATTTGGCGCCTTTCCTCAAAACAATCATGGCGGCACGTGATGCCCAAGAGCGTAAAGTGCCAGTGTTTTTAAAGCTGTCACCTGATTTGGAGGTCGCGCAAATTAAAGATATTGCCGAGGTCGTATTGGCGGCCAAAATTGATGGACTTATTTTGACTAATACAACGCTCGCGCGCCCCGAGGAATTGCCACGTCGTTTTGCTGAAGAAAAGGGTGGCCTAAGCGGACCATTTGTGAAGGATAAATCCAATGCGGTGATTGCACAGTTTTACAGCTATACTGATGGACGTATTCCGATCATTGGCGTCGGTGGTGTCAGTAGCGGACAAGATGCGCTGGAGAAAATTCTGGCAGGTGCCTCTCTTGTCCAGCTTTATACAGGGCTTGTTTTTGAAGGGCCAGGTTTACCTAAACGCATTTGCGAGGATTTAGCGACCCGTCTTAAAACCTATGGGTTTGCCAATGTCGCAGATGCTGTAGGCGCAGAAGTTGATGAGGCATTGGCGAGGGCCGCAGCATAAATTTATGACACAAAGGCGCGCGACATATTTTCTTTTTGCGGGACTTGGGCTTTACAGTTTTGTAAGCGCCTTGGTTCTGGGCGCGATGACACAGACACAAGGGCTTGTTTTGACATGTGTGACTGGTGCAGTGCTCACCGTTATAGGCGTTGTGGCTTACGAAATGTTCGAACGCCGCAGTTTTGCTGGAAAAACGGCCAAAAGCTTCTCGTTCATTCAATCCAGACAAGAGGATATGTTGAACGATATTGCGCGTCTGCGTTCTAAACAGGGGGCGCCTTCACACGAGAGTGAAATAGCGTTGGCACGTGATAATGATAACACAGAAAGCACGTCCAAATTTTCACCGCGTGTTGATATTGCTTATCAGGATTTTACAAAGGACCAGATAGCCTCATTCCTGCGTCATGCCGTGGCTCAGCGTGAGATTGAAGTTTTCGCGCAACCTGTCGTCACGTTGCCGCAACGCCAGACCTATATGATGGAGGTCTATGCCTGTCTTAAAACACCCTTTGACCAAACGGTTGGCGGCACAGATTATCTGGATGTGGCGCGTGACAATGATTTGATGGCCGAAATTGACCAGCTTCTCTTAAGCGCATGTCTTGAGAAAATGCAGGGTAATTTTGCACGTGGGAAGGCCACGCGTATGGTTTTTAATATTGAGGACAGGTCGCTTCTTTCTCCTGATTATATGTCTGTCCTACTGACCTTTATTGCAAAGAACAAGGAACTTGCACGTTTCCTCACATTTGAAATTGCACAAAGTGGTTATACCGTTCTGGATGAGAAGGCGGCCATTGTTTTGAAACAATTAGCGCGCTTGGGATGTACTTTTTCCATGGACCATGTTGAAGACCCGCATCTTGATAAGGACATGGTGCGCGCCATGGGTATTTCCTACATTAAAATCGGCGCGGATAAACTGGTCCGCTTTACGCGTGATGAGAACGCCATTGCCGTTATGCACCGCATCAAAAACCAGTTCGAGGCACAAGGTGTCAAATTGATTGCCGAAAAAATAGAGGATGAGGAGATGCTCAAAGATATTCTCGACCTTGAACTTGATTATGGGGAGGGCTTTGTCTTTGGACGTCTTGACCGCCTTGACCATTTCGAATTTCAACGCAGCGCAGCTTAAGGGGAGATAATGCAACAAATCAGCGGACTGTCAGAGGTCATGGATAAATATGACCATTTTTTCATTGATGTGTGGGGTGTGATTTATGATGGCGTGCGCCTAGCCCCTGATATGGTGGGTACGTTCCAGAAAATGGAAGAGGCAGGAAAAAGCTGGGCATTTGTGTCCAATACACCGCGCGTGCCTTCGTTTTTAGAGAAAATTTTTACAGCAGTTGATGCGCCAGAGAAAATCTATAAGGACAGGCTTCTCACCGCGGGTGGCTCGACACGCAAATCTCTTTTGGAGCGTTTGGATGAACCGTGTTACATCATGGCGCGTCACGAGGCAGGCGGTTTACTTGACGGTTTGACACTGAACACAGTCGATAGCCCAGAAAAGGCGTCTTACATGCTCAATTCGATTGCCACGGGTAATCAGGAATATATGACCTATTTCAGCAAGGTCATGGAAACAGGGCTTGAGCGTGATATTCCGATGGTGTGTGCCAATCCTGATCTGGAGGTCGTGCATGATGGTACGCTTTATACCTGTGCAGGACATTTTGCACAGCTTTACGAGGATAATGGCGGTACGGTCGAATGGCACGGAAAACCTTTTGTGCCCATCTATAACTGGGGATGGGAGGTTTTGGGAAAACCTGATAAATCCAGAATTTGTATGATCGGTGACTCTCTGCGTACAGATGTGACGGGCGCTAAAAACTTTGGCATTGATTGCATCTGGAATTTGGATGGCACAACCGCGCATTTAAGCGCGGAAGAGGCAGAGGCAAAGGCCGCTGAAAAAGGACTGCATCCAGCCCACATCATGCGTGGCTTTAGTTGGTGATTAATTCTCGCGCATGATGCGTGCCTTGCGGCGTTCCCAGTCGCGCTTTTTGACGGTTTCGCGTTTATCGTGGGTTTGTTTCCCCTTGGCAAGGGCTAGCTCAAGCTTTGCCAGACCACGCTTGTCAAAATAAAGCTTCACAGGTACAAGCGTATAGCCATCACGACTGATTGAGCCGACAAGTTTTTTGATTTCCTTTGATTTAAGCAGAAGTTTGCGTGGACGGTTTGGCTCGTGCTGCATCTTAGGCCCTGTATGGGTGTATTCAGGAATGTGCGCATTAATAAGAAAGGCCTCGCCGTCATTGATTGTGGCATAGCTTTCATTGAGCGAGCATTTGCCCTGACGCAAAGATTTTACCTCTGTCCCTTGTAAAACGATGCCAGCCTCATATGTATCTTCGAGGTGATAGTCAAAACGTGCGCGACGGTTTTCCGCGACAACTTTGTCCGTGGAAATCAGGCTCATTTTTTTCTGTTTGTCTCTGCTTTGTGCCATAACGCTTTCAGATATAGTGTGAGAGTAAGATGAGTGCAAGGTGATTTGCCAACTTGATAAGCCTTAGAAAGGGTTTAATTTAAACTTATGAGAAAAAATTATGCTGTTTTGATTCTTTTTGCCTGTGTGCTGTTAAGCAGCATAAACGCGCGGGCTAATTCTTATCGCCTCCCTGTTATTCAGTATGAAGAGCCTATGCTCAAAGGTTTGAAGGCGATTGAGCGTGGTCAAGTGACGGCAGGCAAAACGCTTTTAACGGCGTCTCCAAGTCCGCTTGGTAGGGATATTGCAAACTGGCTTGACCTGAGATCAAAACGCAATAATCCGTCCTTTGCGACTGCCACCCAGTTTATAAAGTCACATGGACACTGGCCTTTAATGGGAGCATTGCAGCAAACAGCCGAAGAAACCATGCCCATGACGTTAAGCGCGCAGGAAAAGGTCAGATGGTTTGATGCAAACACACCTGTGACCAATCAAGGTGTGATTGAATATGTGGACGCGCTCTTGGCGCAAAATCAGAAAACAAAAGCACAAGGCATTATTCGCAAATGGTGGCGGAATGATCTGTCCTCACCCGAGATACAGCGCTCTTTCTATCAAAAATACCAATCCTATTTACGCAATGATGACCATGTTGAGCGCCTGCGCCTTCTTTTGGATAGCGGATATATTACCGCCGCACGCAATTTATCAGCCGTTATGCCGCCTGCCTATCAGGGTTATACGAATGCGCGCATTGCACTTTCCCAAAACCAAGCCGGTGTTGAGAGTGCGCTTAATCGCGTTGATAAATCGTTGCGCGATGATGAAGGGTTATTATATGACCGCCTAAAATGGCGTCGTCAGAAAAATTTAAATGAAGGCATGGTTGAAATTCTGGTGCAACAACCTTATGCCACACAATTATATAATCCAGGTGCTTGGTGGTTTGAGCGTCATGTTCTCATCCGTCGATATATCGATGATGAGCGCTATGCAGACGCTTATGCACTAGCAACAGACCACAAACAAAAAGAAGGTGCGCCTTTTGCAGAGGCTGAATTTCTTGCAGGCTGGCTTGCGCTCAGTTATCTGAAACAACCCAAATCAGCCTTTACACATTTTCAAAAGCTCTATGAGAATGTGGAGACCCCCATTAGTAAGGCACGCGGTGCTTACTGGGCAGGACGCGCGGCCGAGGCCGGTGGAAATCAAAAATCCGCACAAGATTGGTATCGTCTTGCGGCAAGTTACCAACCTGCCTTTTACGGTGTTTTAGCTAATAAGAAACTACCTTCCCCTGTGCGTTTTTCTAAGCGGGGTTTCTCACAAGCTGATTGGGATAAATGGACACGTGATGCGCGTGCGCATGCTGCTATTCTTTTTTACAAAGCGGGGATGGTCGATGAAAGTCTTGCTTTCTTCCTACGCATGGCGAATGACGATAATCTAAGTGAGGGCCAATATGCAGCCCTTATCACTATGGCTGATATGGCAGGCGACACACGATCAGCCGTTAAAGTTTACAAGGCTGCAGCGCGCCAAGGATACCCCATGCGCGGCTACGGCTACCCTGTGCGTCAGTTTCCTGACACGTCCAATCTACCGCTTGCGCTCGTCCATGGCATTATTCGTCAGGAAAGCGAATTTCATCCCGTCGCAGTATCCCATGCAAATGCCTATGGCTTGATGCAGCTTTTGCCTGGTACTGCGCGCAACACCGCACGCAATGTTAGAACACAATATAACAAAAACTGGCTGACCGCGCGTCCTGATTACAATGTGAAACTGGGAAGTGCCTATCTCAAATCCTTGTTAGAGCGTTATGATGGAGCGCTGCCTTTGGCGGCAGCGGCCTATAATGCGGGTCCGGGGCGCGTGGATGCCTGGATTGAATTGTATGGTGACCCTCGCACGTCATATCAGGATCCACTCAATTGGTTTGAAAAAATTCCTTTTTCAGAGACACGTAATTATGTCCAACGTGTTCTTGAAGGATACTATGCTTATGGCGATTTGATTGATGAACGTGGCCAAAAGGTGCGCGTGCACACCTTAGTTGACTAGAACATTACATACTTTCGTAGGCGGGAATTTCATTTTTGGCGCTGTGGTTGCACAGTTAAGTCATGGATATTCTGATTGCCGATCATAATAATGTTTATCGCACAGCCCTTATTCAGGCACTAAAATCGCGTTTTTCGCAGATGGAAATTCGCGCAGCCCATAATTTCTATGCGCTGGAAGATATTTTGAATTCTGGCACTTTTCCTTCTCTCATTCTAATCGATAGCAATTTGCCCGGCAGTTCTGGGGTCGCAGGGATTGCACAATTGAAGCGCAAATATCCTGAAATATACCTGTGCCTCATGACAAGTGGTGTTGAAAATCACCTCTTTCAGGAGCGCCTTTATGCAACGCGATTGTGCCAGAGTTTTTCTAAAACAGCCTCGCTTTCAAATATTATGAAGATAACGGCAAGGCTTTTGGCCGCCCCACATTTAAAGCCAGAGAAAATAGAAAAAGAAAGAACGGGAAACACAATTCACGAAAACTGGATACAGGTGAAACAAATGAGCGACATGCGGGAACTTAGCCCTCAAAATGATGAGGATAAAATTAGGCGTGGGGTCCTAAAATTGACACGACGCGAGCGCGAGGTGGCGACACTCTTAATTGATGAATGTTCAAATCTGCAGATTGCAGAACGTCTTGGGATTAAAACAGTTACAGTTAAACTACATGTGCGCAATATCATGAAAAAATTGCATGTGTCCAATCGGACCGAGGCGGCCTATTATGTGCATGAAATGCGTGCCAAATCAATTTGAGCCTATTCACTTTCTTTTGAAAGAAAGCGTTTGACCCAACTGCGATCCTTGAGGATAGGCCGCAGACGCCCCTCGCGCCACCAATTGATAAACAGAATAAGTCCAATGAGAAACAGGGCCATGCGATCGGGCAAAAGCGAACGTGTGGTGATATCGGTGACTGTATAATTATTAGCCTGCCGCATGCCAATCCATGATGAACCTGAAATAGTTTGCGTGTCACGTCTGTCACGAATAACAGGGCTGGGCATATCGGCAATCCAATGCGTACTGCCGCGTCTATTTTTCAGAAACGGTTTCACTTTTTCTGGTGTTGCAAGGCTGTCGAGCAACTCGGGTGGATTAATATCTCCAATTACAATGGGGCGTTTCTTGTCGCCATCATCAATGGTGTAAACACCAGGTGTTTGCGCCTGAAAGGTTGCTGTTCGCCAGAGCTTGTCCGTGTCCTCCTTTAAATCAAGCGTTATCATCTCACCATCGGGTAATTCCAAATTCAGAACTGAGGACAGGCGATTATCCTGAACACGCTGGCGCACGGTGACCTCTTGATTGCGTACGGTGACATCCAGTGCTTCCTCATCAAGGGTGGGCTCTTTCATTAACCAGTGAACAAGGCGCTTTAGTAATTGTGCATGTGGCCCACCACCCTGATATTCACGTGACCAAAGCCAGATCTGATCGCTTGTGATGTGCCCAATGCGCCCTTCCTTGACGCGCGATAAAATCAGAAGGGGTAGATTATCAATCCCTTCCATGAGAACGGAGCCAGACAAGGTTTCAACAGGAATTTGTCGTCCCCATGGGCCCCAACTAGGTACGCCTTTACTATCTGTATAGGCGGTCAAGGGGGCGGTAACAGGATGGGTTTTGCCCGTGTTTGTGAGCTGTGGTTTATAAAGCTGATTAAGAGGTTCACCTGCGGGGCGCGCAGGTAAAATTTCACGTAGGGGCGAATTATAGATAGACCCGCTTTGTGCATAGGTCACGCCACTTGCAATCAGGAGCGCTCCACCGTTTTCTACATAGGTTTTGATATTGCCTAGATAAAATGTTGGGAGCAATTCCTGAAGCGAATAATGGTCAAAGATAATAAGGTCGAATTCTTCAATCTTTTCCTGAAACAACTCCTGAAACGGGAACACAATCAGTGACATTTCATTGGCGGGTACAGGGTCAATTTTGTCGGGTTGGCGCAAAATTGTGAAATGGACCAAATCAACGCCTGGGTCAGATTTCAGGAAGTTCCGCCATGTGCGCTCTCCAATATTGGCGTTTCCAGAAACCAATAGAACTTTCAAGCTACCACGGACGCCATTAATTGTGAGGGCAACTGTATTATTGGCTGTCGTTAATTCACCCGCAATCGTATCGGCCTTAATTTCAACTACATTTTGTCCAGCATTAACGATGGGAATATCAATGGTTGTTGGTTCATCACGGCTTACATTATTAAGCGTAATGTCCTGCCCATCGGGCGTTGTAATACGCACGGTTATAAAGCCATCATCACGATTTGCACGGCCCTTATCTGTCACGGTAAAGGTGAGGGGCAGAGTTTGCCCGACAAGACCGTAAGTGTTTACATTATTGATGATTATCTGGCGGTCGACATCATCCTTGCGCCCTGCAATGAAAAAATGAACGGGGACATTCTCATCCAGCATAGGCAGGTCAGCGGGGACATCATGGATTTGTCCGTCTGTAATAATGGCAATGCCAGACAGATTTGTGTCATTGGAGCTGTTTAATTTTTTTGCCAAAGGATCAAATAAATCTGTCTCGCGCAGGACAGTTGTTGGATTTCCTGCAACATCAAGTGTCTCCACCTGAACGTTTGCCCGCGCGGTCAAAGTATCGCGTAGATGGGCGCTCAAATTATTGCGCTGTGCGCTGCGCGCGCCAATATCCATACTGCTGCTCATGTCATTCACGATCAGAAACTTGCTGGGCACTGGCTTGCGATTTTCCTGAACTATGGAGGGGTCAGACAGGAGAACAAGACAAATCATTGCTGTAATGAAGCGAAACCATACACCGCGTAATTGTGTTATAAAGCCCAGCAGAAATAACCCGACAAAAACACATGCAAAAACCCACCACAGAATGCCCAGTGACAGGTGGACTGTGAGTGACGAAAAAGTGAGTGTCAGGGTTGAAAGCATAATTACTGTCCCAACCTTTCCAAAATTGTTTCCAGATGCAGCTGGTCGGTTTTGTAATTTCCAGTGAGCGCATACATCGTCATATTAACCCCTGTGCGCAGTGCCAGATCATCTGTTCCCCGTGCCCATGCGCTGGCCCAGTCATTGCCACCTAATATAAGCGCGGCAACTGATGTCTCAGGGTTTTCACTGTCATAGGACACCCATGTGGTAGGGGATGAATAAGCCCCATACATGGTATCAAGCAGGTAAAAGGAGCGTTTGAGGGCGTGGGCGTCCTCAATCTGGCGCAGAGGTGGCAACGTCACGCCATCGAGTGTTTGCAGGAAGGATTGCATCTCTGGCGCGCCAAAATCAATGGCCGCGGGATTACCAAAATCAACAATGATAAGCCCACCATTGCTCATATAATTTTGAATTTTTCTTTTGGCCTCTGCCGAGAGTGGTTCGGGCAGGGGGGCAATGCGCCAATAGAGAAACGGATAAAATAATATCGGGTCTGCGTTTAAATTAATGGGGACAACAGAAGCAGGTTCAATAGAGGTGCGCGCGACAAGGACCTCTATCAAATTCTCAAGACCGCGTGCGACTGTCATATTCAAAGCAGGCTCACTTGTTTCGACATAAGCAAAATGCACATCCTGAATATAGGTCAGGTCGCTTTCATCCTGTGCTTGCGCGGGTGCGCCAGATAGCAGCAGGCAGACAGCTGTTATGAGCGCAAATGGGGCAGTGCGGCGAAGGCTGCGCCCTGAGAAACGCATCAAATAAATCATAAGAAGCCAATCAAGAGCAAACAGGCCAATCGCCAGCTTAAGAAGCGCTGGTTTAAAATCTTGTCGGACCTTATTAGTGAGTTGAGAGGTCGATGTGAAACTAGAGGCAAGGCCGCTGATGGGCTTGAGGTCAGGAAGGCGTGCCCCTAGATTGAGCGATACGATTTTACCTTGGAAGCTGTAAAGACCTGGTGGTGTCAAGGATGATGGTCTGATGTTTTCCAGATTTACTGCGTCAAAGCCCGAGAGATTATTGAGTAATGCGGCATTATTTTTTAATTGCCCTGTGCCACCTAAAACCGCCAAGGGCTTGAAAAGTCCGCGTGCATTTTCTTCGGCATTAAAGGCTGATAGTGGGCTATCGGCCAAATCAAGAATACGCTGAAGCACATCAACATAAAGACCTGTGAGCGGAAAGTCAGACCATGACGGGTCGGCACTCGTATGAATAATGGTGACAAATCCATTATCAATCTGACGCGCGGTGATGAAGGGTGTGTTATCGCTTAATGAGGCCCAAACAGTTCCTTCTTCTAATTGTGCGGGGTCTGCCAGAAGCTGTTTACGAATGGTCAGACGGTCACGAATTTCAAGCCCAGATAAGGGGCTTGTGCTTGGGAAACTTTCAAGTGTCGGGGCATCCTCCCATGTGATGTCGCCCCCAAGGGCACGCACACCCATCTGCATTTTTGTGGCCACGGGCAACATATCGCGTTGAGCCATGGCGTCCCCGCTAAAGCGGACCAGAATGCCCCCTTGTGCAATCCACTTTTCAAGAGCGTCAAGTTGTTTAAGGTCAAGCGTATTTACATCTGGAAAAATAAGAACCTCGTAATCGGAAGCTTTTTCAACAAGCTGTTGTGCTGTATCAAATCCAACCTCGGCATAAGGCGCAAGCGCCTTGGAGAGATAGGATGTGGCCTGTGTTAAGGAAAGGTCGGGGTTTGGCCCTTCCTCGGTGGCAATACCAACACGTTTTTTTTGTGGTGTTCCAGATTGCAAGATAAGGCTTGCTGCGTGAGATTGCCCTGCAATTTTGTATCGCGCGATGGGACGCGTATCCTCTTCTTGTTGTTCGGAGATATCAAGCGTGGAGGCCAGGGCATTTCCTGAAAATTGCCCGTTATATTGGGCAGCGATAATGTTCCGCGCATCCTGTCCCAAAATAGTAAAATTTTGTGAGCGCGATGTGGGGGTCACACGTTCAATGAGAAATTCTGTGCGCGCCTTGGTTAGTCCCTTTTGATTTTCAGAGAGTATAAAGGGTAACTGCGCAGGTTCAGGCGTGATAAGGTGTTTATTTTCAAATGATGCCAGCAACTGGACAAGTGCCTGTGACCCCTTGGTACGCACACCTGAGGATATAAAAACCGCGTCCATACCATTCATTGAAAGCGAACTGTCGTTGAGCAGCCTGATTAAATCATCAGGAGCGCCTTCATAAGGCATGGGTGTCAGGCCTGGTAGTCTGTTGAGCGCACTTTGTGCATCTTCTAGCGGAAATAATCTTGGGTTGGTTTGCCCAAGTGCGGGCGTTGTTACGGCAAGGGCAACAGGAATGTCTGCATCCATTGCCGTTGTGATCACATTGACAGCTGACTCGCGCATGCTCTCCCAATTTTGTGCCGCGGCCCAATCGTTATCAAGGATAAGTAAAAGCGGATTAGACAGGCGTAATTCTTGCTCTGGTTTCAAAACGGGATGGGCAAAAGCAAGAATAAAACACGCTAGAATGAGCATTCTGAGCAACAAAATCCACCACGGGGTTTTTGAGGTTGTCCGTTTTTGCGTTGTCAGCTTTTCCAAAAAGCGTGTTGTAGCCAGAACAACATCCTTGGGCGGTGGCGGTAACATGCGCAACACAAAATAAAGCAGGGGCAATGTAATAAAGGCCGCCAGCAACCAAGGATTGAGAAAGGTGATGTTGAACAATGACCCCATTACACCACCTCACGCGTGGACATAATGGCAAAAATATCCTGTAGCACGGGCAGTAAATCAGCATCAGCATTAACAGTCATGAATCCCCAGCCATAGGTTTCAATTTGTGAACGCAGACCATTGATATGGTTTTCAATTTCTGACAAATAGGCCGTGCGCACAGCCTGTGTATCTTCAATGATCAAATTATTTGCGTGCGTGTCATCAGGTGAAAAGCGCACGCGTCCCACAAAGGGGAAATCCAGCTCATCCCGTGCAGCCACCTGAATACACAGGCCCTTGGGGTGGTGCTTGATGACTGGCAAAATGTTGGCCTCAAATGATTCAAGTGGTACCCAAAAATCACTGATAAGAAGGGGAAAATCTGCGCGCGGAACCGATATTGTTTTTAGCCGCTTCGCGCCAATACATCCATTACGTTGGAGCGTGTGCGCATGGTCCTGTAACGTCTTTTGTCCGCGCGAGGCAATATTTTTACCTGTCCGCAAAAGGCTTGTTTTATCCTCTTCCTCATGCGCCAGATGCGCCGCAGTTAAAGCAATAATTTGTGAAGCGTAATGTTTCTGCGAGGATATAGATCCAAGCTTTGGGTCAACCCACAGGCGAAAGATATCGGTCTGCTCATCAGCACGTTCGCGCACGATGGTTGTGTCGCCACGTCCTGTTCTGCGCCAATCAATAGAGCGCGGTGTATCACCCTGCGTATAGTCACGGAATTGCCAGAATTGGTGGCCTTGTCCACCCTTACGTTTCTCTCGCGCGCCAATGGAACTGCCGCGTGGTTTTTGATGTGGTGTTGCGTATGAAAGCGTGGCAGAGCGCACGAGTTTTGCAAGTGTCAGTGCCGCGCGGAGAGGGTCGCGATCGTTATCAGAGCTGCTATTGTTGAGGAAGCGCTCTAGCATTGCATTATAAAACGTGGTCTAGCAACGTTTCCAAGGTCACATTATCACTTGCCGCATAAGGGGATAGCGCCATGCGGTGTTGGAGTACGGGCACAGCCAACGTTTTTAAATCCGAAAGTGACGGGCTGGCGCGCCCCTGAAGCAACGCATAGGCCTTCATTGTTTGCATGAGTGCCTGAGCCGCACGCGGGCCCGGCGCCCAGGCGACATATTCATTGACGATATCAGAGGCGCCCTCTTGTGGACGTAGTGAGCGCACAAGCGAGAGCAGCGTATTGGTCAGCTTGTCACCCACTGGTAAATCGCGGGCGGCATCCTGAATATCCTGCAAACGCGCCATCCCGATAATTTTCTTCACACTATAATGTGCCCCAGACGTTGTTTTCAAAAGCATTTCCCGTTCTGATTTTTCATCCGGGTAGGCCACATCAATCTGAAGCAAAAAACGGTCAAGCTGTGCCTCGGGTAGCGGGTATGTACCTTCTTGTTCCAATGGGTTCTGGGTGGCCAGAACATGAAATGGTTCGGGTAATGCATAAGTTACCCCATTGGCAGTGACTGACTTTTCCTGCATGGCTTGAAGCAGGGCTGATTGCGTGCGGGGGCTAGCACGGTTAATTTCATCGGCCATCAATAAATTGGTGAACACAGGTCCTTCGATAAAGCGGAAACTGCGTTTGCCCTTGTCGCCTTCCTCTAAAACTTCACTCCCGATAATATCGGCGGGCATCAGGTCGGGCGTGCATTGAATACGCTTATTATCAAGCCCAAGCACTGTGCCAAGTGTTTCAACCAAAAGTGTTTTAGCCAGACCCGGTACACCAACAATAAGCGCATGTCCGTTGGCAATGAGCGCTGTGAGTGCCAAATCAACGACCTCTTGTTGACCAAAAATCACACGGCGAATTTCAGCGCGTACCTTTTCGATATCCGCATGCGCCTTTTCAAGCTTGGCCGTGACCTGAACAGCATCATCTTGTGTTGCTTTTGTTTTCGATTTTGTCGGAGCAGATTTTTTGGTTTGGGCCATGCATTTTATCCTATTGTGGTCATGCCATTTTCCAAAGAAAATGATAAACATGACAGCGCGTTTTTAGCTATAGACTCTTTATAATAAGTTTTGCTTAAATATGAAAGGGCTAGGAGCGCTTTAACAACATGAAACCACAAAAAATCAAAAGCTATGACCATGCACAAAAAAAGGCTGATGGAATTGATTTTACCATCGATCAAAATGGTAATTGGTATACGCATTCCTCGGACACGGGCGTTCCTGGTTTTATACAGCGCGACAAGCTGGTCAAACTTTTCGCAGGGGCGGGCGAGGGTATCTGGGCAGGTCGTGGCTTAAAATATAACGCGGAAAAGGACGAGTATACAATCGCAACACCCCATGTATCTTACGTGGTGGAGGTCGAGGATTTGCCTTTTGTTATTACGGATTATGCGTTTGACGAAAATGATGTTTTGGAACTAGAAACGCATTTGGGCGAAACTGTACAGGTGACAGCCGACAATCCGATAGAGATTTCCTATGCCCCCTATTATGATCAGGAGTTACCAGAAATCGAAGTGCGTGCAGGATTGCGTGCGCGTTTAGGACGTCAGGTTTATTACGACCTCATCGCAAAATATGGGGTCGAACAAAACGGCGTCATTGGCATTGAAAGTGCAGGATATTTTTGTGCGCTTGGGAGTGCCTCATAATGTTGTCTCCTGTTTGGACGCTCACACGCTTACCCGATTGGGCGCAGCGTCACTTTTATCTCGAAATCTTTGATGTGATTGAGGGTGCAGGCGGGGAGGTGCGCTTTGTCGGTGGTTGTGTGCGCGATGAATTGTTGCGCCGCCCTGTAAAAGATATTGATATGGCGACAACGCTGACGCCCGATGAAGTAACCGAAGCGTTTAAAGAAAGTGCCATCAAGGTTAAGCCAACGGGCATTGAACATGGAACAGTCACGCTCGTGCATAAGGGGATGTCCTGTGAAATAACAACGCTGCGGCGTGATGTGGTAACAGATGGGCGTCGCGCTGTTGTTGCCTTTACCACTAAGTGGGAGGAGGATGCACAACGCCGTGACTTTACAATCAACACGCTTCTCATGGACAGGCAGGGCCAAATTTACGATCCAACAGGTGAAGGGCTGAACGACATAAAACGTCGCGCTGTTGTTTTTGTCGGTGATGCAGATACGCGCATCCAAGAAGATATTTTACGCATGTATCGCTATATAAGATTTTCAATGATGGTCGAACAGAAAATTGAACAGAACTTGATCGCTTTGTTTCAAAAAAACAGTGCGGCTATTGCCCAACTTTCATCTGAACGTGTGACAGATGAATTTTCAAAGATTTTAGAGTATAAAAACGCTCCATCCTATCTTGAAAACATGCAAAAAGCAGGTCTGATTGAGTTTAGTAAGAACGTAAAAGATGTTTCTAAAATACTGAAAGAATATATAAATATATCTATACGATACGAACTGTATAATAAATTAACTGTTTTTGCGTTGCTCGCGATGTCATTGGGTCGAAAAAATCCGTTTTCTTTTTCGTTTTCAAAAAAAGAGACGGTCTTTATCGAAAAAATTGAAACGCTTTTAAGTGATTTGAATATACAAGAAAATTTCTCACAGCATTTTCTGAAAGAGCGCGCCTATTATGATGGTAAAGCAATTACATTGCAGGCCTTGCTTGTTCATTTTGCTGATCACAAGACTGACCGTTTTGACGAAGCTGCGCTTACCCTTCTTGATAAATGGCACGTTCCATCCTTTCCGCTCTCGGGTCAAGATTTGATTGCACAAGGTATGAAAGAGGGAGCAAAGTTGGGCGAGGTTTTGCGTGCCACAGAAAGCTGGTGGGTTGAGAAAAATTTTTCTCCAGGCAAAGAGGCTTGCTTGGCGCACGCCTTAAAAGCAGACCTTAGTCCCATTTAGCTATTGGCGGCATGGACATTAAAATCGCTTCTGTGTTGCCGCCTGTCTTTAAACCAAATTGCGTGCCGCGATCATAAAGCAAATTAAACTCGACATAGCGCCCGCGTTTTAACTGTTGTTTGTGTTTGTCACTTTCATCCCACGGGTGCGCAACATGGCGTTCCACAATTTCGATGAAGGCGGCTAGAAATGCACGACCAACATCTTGTGTGAAGGCAAAGTTTTTGTCCCAGTCTGTATCCAGATAATCATAGAATATACCACCAACACCGCGTGTTTCATTACGATGGGGCAGGAAAAAATAGCGATCACACCATGCTTTATATTCATCATAATATTTGGGGTCATGTGCATCACACGCGCCTTTTAGATGAGCGTGGAAGCTTTGCGTGTCAGAATCATTTTCAAAGGTGGGTGTTAAATCCGCTCCACCGCCAAACCAACATTTAGAGGTACAAATCATCCGCGTATTCATATGAACGGCGGGCACATAAGGGTTCATCATATGGGCAACAAGTGAAATGCCCGAGGCCCAGAAGGCGCCCTCGCTTTTATCCGCGCCTGGAATTTTTGTTGCGAATTCGGGGCTGAATGTACCGTGGACCTTTGAAAAGTTTACACCTACTTTTTCAAAGACGTCCCCCTTCATCAGGCGCATTTCACCGCCACCCTTTAGCACACTCTCAGAGTTTTGTTCTGATTGCGTGTCTTCCCTGTCCCATGGTGTTTTGACAAAGCGTGCATTTGAACCATGAGTTGTTTCAATATGTTCAAAC
Organism: Micavibrio sp. UBA2137; assembly: GCA_002328415.1. Classification (GTDB taxonomy): domain Bacteria; phylum Pseudomonadota; class Alphaproteobacteria; order Micavibrionales; family Micavibrionaceae; genus UBA2137. The sequence goes on from DCXL01000003.1 coordinate 200,836, forward strand.
GCGGCGCAAATATCATTTTGCAAGCTTTGAAACCATTGAGAGGCCTTTTCCTTTTTCTTATTAAGCTCAAGCGTATCAGACATATGCCATCATCCTTTTGGGAAATTATTTGTTTGGCGCAAGGCCTCTCCTAGCACAAGTGCGGCGGAGTTCACAACATTGATTGACCGTTCGCCCGCAACCATGGGAATAAGAAGGCGCTTATCGGCAGTTGCGTGAACATCTTCTGGGACGCCAGCGCTTTCGCGCCCCAGTAAGAGAATATCGCCATCTTTATAGTCGATATCGCAATAGGGCTGGGAGGCTTTTGTTGTCATGAGAAGTTTACGCTGCGAGGTGGTTGCCTCAAGAAATGCATCCCAGCTAATATGTTTATGTAGGTCAATGCGCGCAATGTAGTCCAAGCCACTGCGGCGAAATTCCTGATCCTTCCAGATGAATCCTGTGGGCATAATGATATGCAGTGGACAGCCGAGGCAAACGGCAAGGCGCATGGCCGCGCCCACATTTTGTGGAATATCAGGTTGATAGAAGGCAAGATGTATGCTCATAAAATCATTTGACAGCGTTACGTAATATATTAGATGTTTCTCTTGAAATACATACGCTGTGTGGCAAACTTGTAAAGCTAAAATTTCATGAGGATTTTTCGTCTCAGACCTATTTTTTCCTAAAAGTTTGGTTTATACATATGAGCGTAAAAACAGTTACAAATTGCAATCTGTAAAGAAAAGACAATGACAGACACACCACAAAAGATATCCGATAACGATAAAAAAGAAGAGCCAACACGCCGTGACTTTCTCTATCTAACAGCAGCCTCTATGGGTGCGGTTGCCGTGGGAAGCATTGCTTGGCCACTCGTCAATCAAATGAGTCCTGCCAAGGATACACTTGCTTTGGCCACCACGGAGGTTGATATCGCTCCTGTTGAGGTTGGTCAGGCGATTACAGTGATGTGGCGCGGAGCCCCTGTCTTTATTCGTCACAGAACAGATGAAGAAATTATGAAGGCACGTTCGGTCAAACTGGCTGATTTGCGTGACCCGCAAACAGATGAGGAACGTGTTCAAAAAGAAAAATGGTTGGTCATGACAGGTATCTGCACCCATTTGGGATGTGTGCCTTTGGGGCAAAAGCCAAGTGATCCAAAAGGGGATTATAATGGTTGGTTCTGTCCGTGCCACGGGTCACATTATGATACATCAGGCCGTATTCGTAAGGGGCCTGCACCAACAAATTTGGTTATTCCCCCATATGAATTTACAGGCGATACAGTCGTAAAAATCGGCTAAGAGAATTTGGAAAAAAGAGGTTAGAAAACATGGCATCTGGTCCACGCGAAAAATTTGATAACAACGTCATTGAATGGGTCGACTCTCGTCTTCCGATTTTTACGATGTTACAAAAGGAATATGGTGTTTTTCCGACGCCAAAGAACTTTAATTACTTTTGGAACTTCGGTGCGATCCTCATGATCATGCTCGGTATCATGATTATCACAGGTATTACGCTTGCGATGCACTACACAGCCAATGCGAACCTTGCCTTTGATAGTGTAGAGCGCATCATGCGTGATGTGAATTACGGCTGGCTATTGCGTTATATTCACGCAAATGGGGCGTCCTTCTTCTTTATCGCTGTTTATATCCATATCTTTCGTGGTCTTTATTATGGGTCATACAAGCAACCGCGCGAGTTGCTCTGGATGTTCGGGGTAACAATCTTTCTTCTTATGATGGCGACGGCCTTTATGGGCTATGTACTTCCGTGGGGGCAGATGAGCTTCTGGGGTGCGCAGGTCATTACGAGCTTCTTCTCGGCTATTCCGTTAGTGGGTGAGGAAATCACAGTTTGGTTACGTGGTGGCTTTTCAATCGATAACGCTACACTCACACGCTTCTTTGCGCTTCATTACTTAATGCCGTTTGTGATTGCGGCTGTTGTTGCACTTCATGTGTGGGCACTGCATGTCACAGGCTCGAACAACCCACTTGGGATTGATGTCAAAACAAAGCAGGACACGCTGCCTTTCAATCCATACTACACAATTAAGGATTCATTTGGTGTTCTTGTCTTTATGCTCTTTTACGTTGGCTTTGTATTCTTTGCACCAAACGTACTCGGACATGCTGATAACTACATTCCTGCCAACCCTCTGGTAACACCGGCGCATATTGTGCCTGAATGGTACTTCCTGCCATTTTATGCGATTTTGCGTGCCTTTACCTTTGGGGTAAATCTGCCAATCTTAATTGGTTTGGCCATTACCGCTTTTGCGATGAAGCCGTTTTTCTCTAACAAAACAAAAGAAGAGATTAACTTGAAAACGGTAGGAATTACTTTTGCTATTGCGGGTATCTTCTTCCTGATTGGTTATTTCTCGCAATATCAGCTTGAAAGTGGAGAGACGATGATATTGGGTGGCTCATTTATTTCGGCAGCCTTCATTGATGCAAAGCTTTGCGGTGTGTTGGCCATGTTTGGCTCAATTGCTATTCTGTTTGTTTTGCCATTCATGGATAAACATCCAGTGCGTTCTGCACGTTTCCGTCCATGGTTCCGCATTGCGACACTGCTTCTTGTGTTGGATTTCTTTGTGCTTATGGTCTGTGGTGCTAAGCCTGCTGAAGGTTTCTGGGTACCGCTTTCGCAAGTTGCGATGCTTTATTACATGGGGTACTTCATCATCGGTATTCCGTTTTTAAGTAAATTTGAACCTGTCCTAGACCTGCCTGACAGTATTCATCAGGCGGTAACACAGGGCAAAACGAAAAAGTCTGTTAAGAAAAAGGCATAAGGTTATGAAGCTTACAAAAACATTTTGCACTGTTCTGGCTGTGGTTGGTTTGATTGGATTTTCAAATCTCTCTTATGCTGCAGGCGAGGCTGAAGAGCTTCCCGATATGTCATGGGAATTTGAAGGGCCTTTTGGACATTATGATAAGGCCGCGTTGCAACGTGGTTTACAGGTTTACCGTAATGTGTGTTCTGCCTGTCATTCATTGAAACGCGTGCGCTTCCGTAACCTAGAGGCACTTGGCTATGATGAAAGCCAGATAAAGGCTATCGCCGCTGAATACACTGTGACAGATGGGCCTAATGACGAGGGTGAAATGTTTGACCGCCCTGCACGTCCTAGTGATGCTTTTCCATCGCCTTATGCCAATGATAAGCAAGCAGCTTATGCGAATAACGGTGCTATTCCACCTGACTTGTCATTGATTACAAAGGCACGTGCAGGTGGTGCGACATACACTGCGGCACTTCTTCACGGGTATGAGGACCCGCCAGCAGAATGGGCCGAGAAGAACCAGCTTCTTCCCGGCCAGTATTACAACAAATATATGGCAGGACACGTCATTGCGATGCCGCCGCCACTTGCTGAAGGGCAAGTTGCTTATGAGGATGGTACAGAGACAACGGTAGAACAATATTCCCGCGATGTTGCCCATTTCCTAAACTGGGCGGCCGAACCAGAATTGGAAGAGCGCAAGCGTATGGGTGTTAAAGTATTTCTGTTCCTACTTGCATTTGCAGGTATTATGTTTGCTGTGAAAAAGCGTGTTTGGTCGGACATAAAAGGTAAGTAAGGATCGCATGAAGGATAGCCGTCAGGACATCATTGATTTTTGGTTTGTGGAAACACAGCCCCAACAATGGTTTCAAAAAAATCCTGATTTTGATGCGTTAATTAAAGAAAACTTTCTTGAGACCTATCAATCTGCGCGTTCTGGTCATTTGGATGATTGGAAAAAGGACGCCGATGGTTGTCTTGCGCTTTGCCTTCTTCTTGACCAGTTTCCCCGCAATATGTTCCGTGGTGATCCGCAGGCTTTTGCCACAGATGGTCAGGCACTTTTGATTGCAAAATACGCCATAAGTAAAGGTTTCGACCAGATTATGGAGCCAATTAAGCGCCGCTTTCTGTATTTGCCGTTTGAACATAGTGAGTCCATGTCCGACCAAAAGCGTAGCCTTGAGCTGTTTCATAAGATGCAAGCCGATGATCCGCTGGGATATCAATATGCACGCCGTCATTTTGATGTGATTGAACGCTTTGGGCGCTTTCCGCATCGCAATTCTATTTTAAACCGAGAAAGCACACCTGAAGAGGAGGCGTTTAATGCACTTCCCAACACGGGCTTTTAAGGGTTAAGCACAAGATTAATATCAATTTTTTACAGGCCAGCTTTATCCGCAGGGTAAAGTGGCGTAGAGTTTGTTCATGAGCCCAACATTTATATTTCTGCAAATCCTGTCTAGCATCTGTATTCTTCTCTTTGGCCTGATGATGGTGCGCAAAGGGGCAACGCGTGCCTTTGGTGCGTCCTTGCGTGACTTCTTGGCCAAAACAGCAGGGAGCAAGATCAAAGGCTTTATTGCAGGTGTCATTGCAACCGTTATCTTGCAAAGCTCAACTGCGACAACAATGCTGATTTCCAGCTTTGTTGGGCGTGGTCTTTTGGGTGTCACGGGTGGTTTGGCGATTGTTTTGGGGGCAGATGTCGGGACAACATTGGTCGCACAAATTTTGACCTTTGACCTGTCGTGGTTGGCGCCGATTTGTTTGATTATTGGTTATGTGCTTCATACGAATAAATCCAATGCTAATACCAAGAAACAGGTCGGGCGTATTATCTTTGGATTGGGGATGATGCTTTTGGCTTTGGCCATGATCAAAGATGTCGCACTCCCACTTGGAGAGTCGGAAAACTTTAAGGCTGTGCTCAAGCCGCTGGCAACTGACCCTATTTTCGCACTGATATTAGCAGCGCTCCTGACATGGTTGTTCCATTCATCACTGGCCATGGTCTTGATGATTTCATCGTTTTTTATTGTCGGGATTGTTCCTTTCCATGTGGCGCTTGTTATGGTTTTGGGGGCAAATATCGGGAATGTTTTCCCCGCGGTAATTTCTGCACGCGCTGACTCGGTTAATGCCCTGCGCATTCCCGTTGGGAACCTTGTCATGCGTGCCGTTGGTGTGCTCGCCTTTTTCCCGTTTATGGTCAAAATTGCAGACTGGATTACAGTTGAATATGGTGCATCTGAATGGGCGATTGTGATGTTCCATACAGGCTTTAACGTTGTTCTGGCGATTGTGTTTTTGCCACTGACAAAGTTAATTGCCCGTATTGTTCGCCGTATTGTTCCCTATGTCACAGAGGGTAAAGATACGACTAAACCTGTCTATCTTAAGGAAAGTGAACAAGGAACACCGTTTTTAGGGCTGATGGGTGCGTCACGTGAAGTGCTGCGTTTGGCTGAACTCAGCGTGGATATGCTAGAGCTATGTCAAGGTGCGTTTGAAAAGAATGACATGCAAAAGCTTCTCAAGGCGCGTGAGATGGACAATGTCATTGATGATTTATTTGCGCAGGTCAAAACCTATCTGGCGCGCATGAACGCCAATATTTTGACTGAAAAAGAGGCTAAGCGACATTTTGAGATTATGACCTTTGCGGTCAATATTGAGCATATTGGGGATGTGATTGACCGTAATTTGTTGGTCATGGTTGAAAAGAAAATTAAACAGAACAAAAAATTTTCAAAAGAAGGCTATGCCGAAATTCAAAGTCTTTTTGGTATGGTTCTGGATTCATTGGAGCTGGCGCAAAAGGTCTTTATTTCGCAAGATGTGTCACTCGCGCGTCAACTGGTGAAAAATAAAACTGAAATCAAAAACGCTGAAATAAGAACCTCGCGCGCACACATTTCAAGATTAAGCGAGGGCGTTCCTGAAACGCTTGATACCAGTTCGATGCATTTAGATATGATCCGTGATTTACGCCGTATTAATGCACTTGTCACAAGTGTTGCCTATCCGCTTCTTGAAGAGGAGGGGCATTTAAACAAGTCGCGCCTGCGCCCACGTGATAAAGTGAAGAAATCAAAAACCAAGGAGTAATCCCATGACCCCATCAGAGATTTTAAAGCATTTTGAATTAGATAAAGTCAGCAAAAGTGATGGGGATTTAAAGGTCAGCTCGCCCATAGATGGTCAGGAAATTGCCACGCTTTCACAAACATCTCTTCAGGATATTGATAAACAAATCGCGTGCGCACATGACGCGTTTAAAATATGGCGTGCGACACCAGCTCCGGTGCGCGGCGAACTCATTCGTCTGTTTGGTGAGGAACTGCGTCAGAATAAGGACGAGTTAGGACGGCTTGTTACCTTGGAAAATGGTAAGGTTTTATCTGAGGGCTTGGGTGAAGTTCAGGAAATGATTGATATCTGTGACTTTGCTGTGGGCTTGTCGCGTCAGCTTTATGGGTTAACAATTGCCTCGGAGCGCCCAGGCCATGCCATGCGCGAAGTTTGGCAACCATTGGGTGTTGTGGGCGTTATCTCGGCCTTTAATTTCCCTGTGGCGGTCTGGGCGTGGAACGCAGCCTTGGCCTATGTATGCGGGAACGCCATCATCTGGAAGCCTTCTGAAAAAACACCTTTGACGGCGTTGGCCTGTCAGAATTTGTTTGAAAAGGCAGTTGCAAATTATCGCAAGGCAGGGCATGACGCACCAGACCATTTGTTACATGTGATTGTTGGCGGCCGTGAACACGGGGCCGCGATGGTGAACAATCATAAGGTCGCACTTGTCAGTGCCACAGGAAGCGGCAATATGGGCCGTGCTGTCGCGCAAGATTTGTCAACGCGTTTGGGTAAAAGCTTGCTCGAGCTGGGCGGCAATAATGCCATGATTGTAACCACTTCCGCTGATTTGGATATGGCCTTGCGCGCGATTTTGTTCTCAGCCGTTGGGACGGCAGGTCAACGCTGCACAACATTGCGTCGTTTGATTGTCCATGAAGCTGTTGTTGATGATCTGTTGCCAAAACTGGTTAAGGCCTATCAGTCTTTGCCGATTGGCAACCCGCTTGATAAAGAAACACTTGTCGGGCCGTTGATTGATGCTGATGCGCTGTCCATGATGCTCGAGGCTGTCGCCAATGCGAAAGCCCAAGGCGGTGAAGTGCTTTGCGGTGGAAAAGAGGCATCTGGTGATGTGCCTGAAGGTGGTGCCTATCCTGAGCCTGCCATTATCCGCATGCCTGAACAATCTGATATTGTGCAACATGAAACATTTGCCCCCATCCTTTATGTGATGACTTATAAAACTTTGGATGAGGCGATTGCGATAAATAATGATGTGCCACAAGGGCTATCATCTTGCATTTTCACAACCGATATCCGCGAGGCTGAAACATTCCTCTCATCTGTAGGAAGTGATTGCGGGATAGCCAACGTTAATATCGGGCCTAGTGGGGCTGAAATTGGTGGTGCCTTTGGTGGTGAAAAAGAAACAGGCGGCGGCCGTGAAAGTGGCTCTGATGCTTGGAAAACCTATATGCGTCGCCAAACACAGACAATCAATTACTCAACGGCTTTGCCTTTGGCACAGGGCGTAAAGTTTGATGTTTAAAAACGGGCGCTTTAGTTGATTCGAATTTCAATGTTATGGGAGGTGTTTTTTCTAACCGCCTGAAACCATTTTAAAAAGTTTTTATGCGACTTCTCTAATTTGCCGAAGCACCTAAAACGCGCTATACTTAATGTATCATCCATTAACTTTTTATAAGGAGGATACATGTCACAACATGGTCTACAAACTTCGAGTGCCAGCCACTTGGAAGCTCTCATTTCTAAGCACCACGCCCTCGAAAACAAAATTCATAAAGAAGAAAAAAGACCACTTCCAAGTGATACTGTGTTACGCAATTTGAAGCTGAAAAAGCTCCATATCAAAGAGGAGCTGGAGCGTATTAAACAAGCTTCATAAGCGAGATTGAAAAAAGCCCCGAATGAGGGGCTTTTCTTTTATTTGTTCTTTTTGGGTGTTCTATGACTTTAGGAAGTTCGAAAAGTCAAAGGCCGACGTGCCTTCGCCAGAATTCTCACCGCTCTCATCATTTGACTCAGACATGGCAGAGGCTGCGTTTTCTGATTTCTGGGCAAGTGCATCTTTGCGCTTTTGCAATTCTTCTTCGGGATCACGGCCTGCGGCTTTATGCCCTTTGGCAGAGGCGGCATCCAGTTCCTTATATGTGCAAAGACCAAGATCAGCAGGGTTGCGCGGACGAATATTTGCAATATTTGCGTGTGAGCGCTCACGAATAGCCTTGATTGTTGGCTTGGTTGTTCCAACAAGTTTGCAGATTTGTGCATCTGAAATCTCAGGATGGTTTTTGACCAGATAGGCAATCGCATCAGGCTTGTCACCGCGCTTGGATACAGGCGTGTAACGTGGGCCTTTTGAACGGATATTGATCGGAGGAAGCTTGCTTTTCTCGGCCTTCAATGACTTTGAATTGTCTTCTTCGCATTTTTTGATTTCGTCTTGTGTCAAAAGACCTTCATCGATTGGGCTTTTGCCTACGATACCTTTACCGATATCACCATCGGCGAGGGCCTGTACTTCGATTGTGTGAAGTTCAGTAAATTCGGCAATTTGATTGAATGTCAAAAGTGTGTTGTCAATCAACCAAACGGCTGTCGCCTTTGGCATGATCGGTTTGCTAATATCAACGCGTGTGGCTTTGGCCATAGTAATCTCCGTTTTTTAAAATCTTAAAAATAATGGTTTCCATATCTGACAAATGCGCTTCAGGCCTTTGCCAAGTGACAGGTGTAAATCCGTCGGGAATATAAATGTTATAATCTGCTTTTTATCGGATTGCCAGTCTTTTCTATTGTTTGCAATTTAAGAGCGTTTTGGCTAGATTACGCATCTATGTTTGACGATGATGACGCGCCCAGAAATATGCCCAAGCCGCTCAAAAATCTTGAGCCGCTTTCCGTTGAGGATTTACAAGATTATATCCGCGATTTACAGATCGAGGTGCAGCGCGCAGAAACGGAATTGAAAAAGAAAAAAGACTATTCAGCCAATCTGGATTCATTTTTTAAAGATTAGAAAACGACTTATAATATAAAGGATAAAGACTTATGAGAATTGAAGAAGACCTGAAACTGGATTTCAAGGACGTTCTTATTCGCCCGAAACGCTCGACACTTTCAACACGTAAAGATGTTGATATTTCGCGTAGTTTCAAATTCAAGCACAGCAAAGAAAAATTTGAGGGCGTGCCGATTGTTGCCGCTAATATGGATGGCGTTGGCACAATGGACATGGCGCGTGCCTTTCATAAGGATGGCAATGGTTTGAGCGTTGCGCTTACAAAGCACTATGATAAGGACGTTCTTGTTGAGTTCTTCAAAAGCAAGGCCGCGGCAAATGCATGGTATAGCATTGGAACAGCCGAACGCGATTTGGAAAAATTACAAGCCGTGCTTAAGGACCTTAAGAAAGAGGTGGTAACACCTATTAATCGTATCTGCCTTGACGTAGCAAACGGCTATTCACAAGCCTTTATCGATTACGTGAAAACAATTCGTGACCTCTTTCCAAATTGCCTTCTGATGGCGGGAAATGTTGTAACAGGTGAGATGACAGAGGAACTTATTTTGAGTGGCGCTGACATTGTAAAGGTGGGCATTGGTCCAGGAAGTGTTTGTACAACACGTAAAATGACAGGGATCGGCTACCCGCAACTTTCAGCGGTGATTGAATGTGCCGATGCAGCGCACGGGCTTGGCGGACATGTTTGTTCAGATGGCGGATGTACTGTACCAGGGGACATTGCCAAGGCCTTTGGTGGTGGTGCTGATTTTGTCATGCTTGGGGGAATGCTCTCAGGCCACGATGAAAGTGAAATGAAGGTCATTGAAAAAGACGGCGAAAAATTTGTCGAATTTTATGGCATGTCTTCAAGCACAGCCATGGATAAACACTCAGGTGGCGTTGCCAATTATCGTGCGAGTGAGGGAAAAACAGTTCATGTTCCTTATCGCGGTTCAGTTGAAAATACGTTGCAGGATGTTTTGGGCGGGTTGCGCTCAACATGCACTTATGTTGGGGCCAAGCGTTTGAAGGAGTTGTCTAAGCGCACAAGTTTTATTCGTGTTTCACAACAATTGAATACAGTTTTCGGGAATGGTTAATTGCTTTTTTATAATGTGACCAGTATTGTAGGTTGCTAAATAACTTTGAGATAAGGGCTTCGAATATGGATGAGATTGAACAGCGACTAAAGACCTGCACAGAAAATTGCATTAAGGCCTACGGCGCATGGTCGTCTGACAAGAAAAACACTGCCTTAAGAGAAGCTCTTCAAGAGGCGGTCCATGAATTGCGCAAGGTTGCAGCGCGAATTGAAATCGAAGTTGCTAAATCAGAAGGGGGCGAGCGCGCCTCTAATCCATTGCCAATTCCTCCGCACCGCTCTGCACGTCCTGCTAAAGGCGATAACGGTGGCAAGAAAAAAAGTGGCGGTGCCCCTCGCGGAAAATCTAAAAGTAAAAATGATAACAGTGGTGACAATGGTGGGGACGAATTGCCTTCCTTCATCAGTGGTGATAAAAAAGACGATAAGAAGTCAAAGCCATCTAAAAACGGTGGTAAATTGAGCCTCGATGGAAATGGTTCTGACTCAGACGATTAAGAGTTAAAACGCGTCTTTCGCACGTCTTATTTTTTCAAATTCAGTTGCGCCTTTTGCTTTGAGGAAGGGATTATGCTCTTTCTCAAAGGCAAGCACGCTCGGAATAGTGGGCATATCATTTGTGCGTGTTTCCGCAATATCAGCCATAACTTTCTCAAGATGTTCCTGTTCTTTACCTTCGGCGATGTGATACGCAAAGCGCGCATTGGCAGCTGTATATTCATGCGCACAGTAAACAGATGTCTCGTCTGGTAGCACTGCTAATCTCTGAAGACTATTATGCATTTGTTCCATTGTCCCTTCAAAGACACGCCCACATCCAAGTGAGAAAAGTGTGTCCCCACAAAACAGTATTTCGTTCTCTTTAAAATACAGACAAATATGCCCAAGTGTGTGGCCTGGTGTGTGCATAACATTAAAGCTTGAATCATCAAGTGCGTAAGTTTGTCCGTCTTTCAGATGCTTATCCATGCCCGGAATACGCTTTGTTTCAGTGGCAGGTCCCCAGACTTCAGCACCATATTTCTTAACCAGTGCGGCTACGCCACCGATATGATCGTGATGGTGATGGGTTAAAAGAATGATGTCGCAGCGCAAATTATGTTCGTTTAGATATTCAATAACGGGTTTTGCATCACCCGGGTCAACAATAACTGTTCGGCCATTACCCGTTTGAAAGGCAAAGATATAGTTATCCTGAAAGGCTTTAATAAGCGTGATGTTCAAAGACATGGTTAAGAGAGCGCCTCAGTCATAGAATTTTGAGCTGTCCCCGGGCGCAATGGCTTTTGCTGATTTTGATGGGGCGTCCAGCCAGAGAGAAATAAAATATTTGTAGTAACCTTGTAATGTCCGTTTTCATCCAGAAAGCGGTCTTTGTAAATATCCTCAACGCGGACGAAGAGATCACGACCGACATAGGCACGGCTGCGCTGGGTAAGGGTGTTGCCGCCACCTGCGGCGCGAATATCCTGAAAGAGCGTTTTCAGGGCACGATAGGATAAATCTGGCCCATCCATATCGACGACTGGCATTGTGAAGTGGGCACGCTGCAAACATGCCCCTGCATCCTGTCGGTTCATCAAAGGAAGTGTGCGTGGGCTTTGTCCACCTTTGATATCAATTTCGGCCTGTGCCATAGCAATGGCCAACTCCTGGAAGCTTTGCTCACCTGGGTAGGCGCCCATGAAAAGACCGTCAGCTTTCAGCGCGTAATGCATTTGATGGAGGTAGCCAACTGGATCGTTTAAACGTTGCATTTCAAACAGGCTAATCACCAAATCAAAGCTTTTTGCTTTAAGAGGAAGCAATTCAGAGGTGCAGATAATGTCACATGACTGACTGCTTCCCAAATGTATGAAGCTACCAATTTGAGGTACGTAGAGTAGTGCTTTATCAAAAAAATCACCATGGATAAGTACCGATTTAAAATCACGCTTAATCAGAGCAAGACGGTCCAAGATGTCTTTAAGTGCCCAATCAATCAGGAAATGCGATGACGCGTTTTGTTTATCGGCACGTTGTTTGCGCATTTGGATAAAGCGCGTGTCAAACAAGCTGTCATCTTGAGGTGCTGTATTTTCGGCTGTCTTTTGCATGGGGTGTCTCACCCAACGGATGGGTTATTTCTATAATAGGATTCAGATGGACCATCTGTTTCGGCCTCGCCCTGAGACGGCCTGTCGTCTTTTTCACTAGGTGCGTTTTCCTCTTGTGAGGTTTCGGCCTGTACTTCTGAGGTATTGGCAGGCATGTTTGAAAAATCAGATGAAGACGCAAAATTGGGATCGTAGGAACTGATAACTTTAGGGAACTGTAATCCCGCTGCAAGCTCGGTCGTTGGTTTGGACGCAAGCGCAAGTTCACTATCCATTGCCGCTGTTTGAAGGCAACGCGAGGCCTTTGCCAAGAAGCTTTCAAGACAGTCAATCAGAGCGCAGATGTTCCAGATTTTTGCAAGTGGTGTAAAGCTAGTCAGCATACTACTTTTATATTTATTGACGCCTTTGTTGTGAGCAATAGCGAATGGAAATACCTTTTGTGGGGTCATTCCTACATGCTGATAGAAAGGCTCGCCCATTGTTCCAACAAATTTGAGGTCTGTTTGAAAATACTGCGCAATATAGCGTTTGGCAGAGTCCATATTATCTATATGCGCAGGCAAGGGAACGGTCGGCAAATTGATAAATTTACCATTCCCTTTGAATCGTTCAGGAACGGGTGCATAGTCAACTTGTAAGCCAACAAGGACTTCACCACTTAAGTTACGAGTCATGGGCATGATAATAGCTACATTTTGTGTAGTTTCCTCATGGACAAAGAAATCCTGTGCGCGCGAGGAGAGATCAGTCATCCCGCCACCGCCATCTTCATGGCCTTCTTCAAGAAACACAGATTGTAAGAGCTTCAGATTACCAGCCTGATGTTTAACGGGCGCAAACATCTTTTTGTCTTCGGCAACATCACGCATAAGGTCGCCGACATTAAGCTTTTCCTTAACATCCATTTCTGTGAGCGCAATGGGCATCTCGCTCCAGCTTTCATTTCTGAGATTAAGGAAGTTGTAGAGAATAAGGATTTGAGATTCCAAACGCCCTGATGGCAGTAACCCCACTGCAATGGCGTTTAGAATGGATTGTGCATCATATTCGCGTAAGTTTCCGGTTGTCAGGAAAGGATAACCCTCTGGAGGCTCATATTTTGTTTTAATCAGTTCAATTGATTTTGGGTTGCTGTCCTTAACACAGACATAGCGTGTCGAGAAACGCTCATCAATTGTTTTGGGATCAGGATAGGTTGATGGCCCATCACGCAAAATCGCACCGTTTTCAACATCCAGATCAATGAGCTTTTTCACGAAGCTTTTAATCGCAGGCGGTTTGGCCATACGGTATGGTGCGAGTGTTTCACTATTAACGGCAAGGGCTTCAATCATGTGCCCTGACCAGCTTCTCTTATCGATATTCGTACCATTTCTTGGGACGGTATTAACAAGTGAACGTGGAATAGATTCATGCAAATAGACTTTAAGACGATTATCTTCACTTACGCGGTAGGGAAGAAGTTCGGTAATTTCCAAATGGCGCGTTGCGACGTCCAGAACTTCACCTGTTTTGATATCACGTACTGGATTGATCTTAATACTGCTTGGCGCATTTCTTGTTTGACGCCATTCCTGAAAGCGCACGGATGTTTTTTCAGGTACTTTTTGTCCAAGTAAGATATAGCTTGTCTCGGGGTGGCCCAAGGCAGTTCCGTCTTCCTTATACAAACGGAACTTGTTCTGCATTGTTTTCTTAACGGTATCATCATCCCAATGGCTAGCTGAATAAAACAGGCGCGCGCCAAGTGAGCGTAATTCACGTTGAAATTCACGATGCGTCGCAAATGTATATTCACGGCCTAAATCGCGTTCAATTTTCTCTCTATTATCTTTCCGTAGAATAAATTCATAGGCCCATTTATAGGGTAAACGAAAAAGACGCGTATTGGGAAAACGTGGAGGGAGTTCCTCGACAAAGAAGCCACCAGTATGCAGGGAATCTCCACTACGTGCGTGTTCGGAGAACCAGAGAAGAAGATCTGCTTCGGACATGTCTACAACCTCATAACCACCGGTCGGGTCATCCTTCATCTCAATCAAAACAAATTCATTATCATTGGGAAGGGCATAGTCCCGGATAAAAATGTAACCACGCGGTTTGAGTGCGGTAAAATTCTTCTCAAGACTTTGGCGCACTTTCTGAATATTAAATGCACCGTTTGAATAGATTTTGTGCAGGTAATATGAACTGACAATGGCATCGACAGAATTGGGTGTATCCAAGATATCCGTATCTTTAGCATGGACATAGGTTAGGTTTTCACGGCCAAATTCTGCGTTCAAAGCGTCAATATCATCTTTGTCATCGGCAATGGCTGTAAAGCGCCATTCGGGTTTGAGTGTTGCCATGACATGTGCGATTTTTCCATCCCCACATCCCACATCAACCACATGTGCTTCATCATCAAGCAAAAGGTGAGAAAGCGTGAACCACCCGTCTTTCATGGTGGATTTAGATACTTTTTGAAGGAGTTCGGCACGTGCGACGCGTTGTTCAGGTGTGACCGTATCGACGAGCATATCATTGGCAGATTTGCGTTCGAGCTCTTTCAGCTGTTCTGCGCGCTCAGACGTGGCTTTGTCAGTGTCAGCGTGTGATCCGCCGCTCACCATGAAATGCCCATCTTTTAAATTTTTCATTGCCATTGAAATACCGCGTAAATTACGCTTATGCTCATCCCTGTTCAACTGGAAACGTGAAGCTATAACATTATTATGAAAAAATCAAGGTTTTTAAGGGTGTAAAACGGCATGATACACAACAGTTTCAAGGCCGCTTTTAATCTCATTTTGCCCTATCGTTGTCTTGTGACGGGTGAAATCCTCTCTGATTCCTCGGGATTATCTCCGCAGGCCTGGTCTGAATTGACATTTATTGCCAATAAACAGGGGGCTGTATGCCGCACATGTGGGTGCCCTTTTTCAGTAATTGAGAAGGCCGATTATGATGAAACGCACATATCGTGTGTTTCTTGCATGGACAATCCCCCACACTTTAAAAAAGCAGCGGCCGCGCTTATTTATAACGACCATTCGCGTCCCCTTATTCTGGGGTTCAAGCATGGTGATAAAATTTTTATGAGTGGAACATTTGCAATCTGGATGATGAGCGCTGGCGCTGAAATATTGAAGGAGACAGATGTGCTTGTGCCGGTGCCACTTCACTGGCGACGCCTCATTAAACGTCGCTATAATCAATCAGCACTTTTGGCAGATGCGTTGGGTAAGAAGACAAATCTTCCAGTTTCAAAACTGGCTCTCAAACGCGCGCGTGCCACACCAACACAAGGGCATTTATCGGCCAAGGATCGACGTAAAAATGTGAAGCAGGCATTTACTGTGTCCAAGGGCCACAAACAGGATATTTTAGGTAAAAATATTTGCTTGATTGATGATGTGTTGACCTCAGGGTCCACAGTGAATGAATGTGCGCGCACACTTTTGGACGCAGGTGCAAAGTCAGTGTCAGTGCTATGTCTGGCAAGGGTCGCCGATATTTAGGCTGCGCCTGTATACCCTGTTTGCATGGCAAGCTTTCTCAAGAAACGGCTGTCTTTAAGTGCGCTCATGGCGCCAGCACGAAGCGCCTTGACAAGATCGGAGTGTGTGGAGACGGCCTGTCCGAAATTGTTTACGATATTAAAGCGTCGATGAATATCCGAAAGACGCTTATCCTCATAGGTTTTCAGGAGTGTTTCTGACCCAATATCAAGTCCTGTTTGTGCATAATTTTTGATTGAAGAGACGAGCACCTCAATGTCACGTAAAGACGTGTTAAGTCCTTGCGCGCCAACGGGGGAATAGGCGTGTGCGGCCTCGGCAATAAGTGCGCATCTGGGTGCGACGAGTTTTTCTGCAACCATCCCGCGTAGTGGAACAGATGTTGGACCTTCGATAAGCTCAATGCGCCCCAGAATATTGCGTGAATTCGTTTGCAAGCGTGTCACAAAATCTTCACGCGTTAAACGCATTGTTTTGTCAGCGTTTTCGTGACGCTCCAGCCAAACAAGAGAGCAGGTATTGTCAGCCAGTGGAACAAGCGTAAACGGGCCATCCTTGTAGTATGTCTCTGTTGAAATATTGTGATGGGGTTTTGTGTGTTTTAGGCGACAAGTATGTGCTGTTTGGCCGTAATCAAAGGGTTTTGCCTCAATTTGTGCAACTTTGCGAATACGTGAGTTATAGCCATCTGCCCCAATCAAAAGGCGTGCACGAGATATCTGCCCGCTGTCATGTTGAATATCAAGCAAGGCCGGTGTTGTTTTAAAATCGGCAAGCATATCCCCAAAAAAGCAAGTGAGATTGGGGTGTCTGAGCGCGCGTTTGAGCAGGGCGCCGCGGAAAACATCATTGGGAATGTTCAGTGCAAAGGCATGCGTGTCCAGCTCTTGCGCATCAAATGTAATATCCTTTGGCGGTTTTGTGCCTGCCATGTCAACAATATGCATTTTTTCAAGCCAGGAGCATTCGTCCATAATATCTGGCAGCACACCTGTTGCCTCCAATGTAGGCAAGAGGGAGGTCATAATCGCACATGTGCGCGTACCAATCGTTTGCGGGAACGAGGTGTCTTCTACGGGGTCGATAATCACAACAGAAAGCCCAATATTGGCCAGATTAAGTGCTAGCGTAAGGCCTGCAATGCCTGCCCCTGAGATAAAAATATCAAAAACTGGGGGCGTTTTTGTGTTTAAGTCTTTAACTGTCATGATAGTGAGTTATATGTGATAAGAGACACAAAAGAAAAGGAGTTTTCATGGCAAAAGTCGAAATTTACACATGGTCAACCTGCCCCTATTGCCGTCGTGCAAAGGAATTACTGAACAGTAAGGGCGTAGATTACAAAGAGTATGACATTACTGGGGATGAGGCCGCACGCGCTAAAATGGTTGAGCGCACAGGTGGCCCAAAATCAGTGCCACAAATCTTTATCGACAACAAACATGTCGGCGGATGTGATGATATTCATGCTCTTGATGATCAAGGCAAATTAGACACGCTTTTGGCCGCTTAATCACAGGCTAAATCGCAAAAAATGTTTCCGCCTTGCCTAAGCTCATGAATCTGGTTAAACCTATTGGTGTTAACCTTTTTATGACCAAGGCGGAGACAAATAAATGCCCCTTTCAATTCCCGAAAATTCAATTTTTATCGGTGCTAAAACGCACGATACGAAGACACAGCTTTCCTTTGATTTAAAATATGCTAACCGTCACGGCCTGATTGCAGGTGCGACTGGAACAGGGAAAACAGTCACGCTTCAAATTATGGCAGAGGGTTTTTCCAATGCGGGCGTGCCCGTTTTTATGGCCGATGTGAAGGGAGACCTCTCAGGTTTGTGTCAACCTTCTGAAAAACAGGATTTTCTTGTTAAACGTGCGGAAACAGTTGGGCTTGATCCTTACACACCAGAGGCGTTTCCCGTTGCCTTTTGGGACGTCTATGGTAAAAAGGGGCATCCTTTACGCACAACAGTGTCCGAAATAGGCCCGCTTCTTTTGGCACGTATGTTGGAGCTAAACGACACGCAAGAGGGTGTCTTGAATATTGCGTTCCGCATAGCCGATGAAGAAGGGCTTCTGCTTCTCGATTTGAAAGATTTGCGCTCCATGCTGATTTCCATGAGTGACCGCGCATCTGAAATTTCCAAGGAATATGGGATGGTCAGCAAGCAATCACTTGCTACCATTCAACGTGCGCTCATGCGCCTTGAGGATCAGGGCGCGGATAAGTTCTTTGGCGAGCCTGCGCTTCAGCTCGCAGACTTTATGCGTACTGATTTAGATGGCAAGGGGATGATTAATATTCTGTCCGCTGACCAGTTGATGAACGCACCACGCCTTTACGCAAGTTTCTTGTTGTGGCTCTTGTCTGAATTGTTCGAGGAGTTACCCGAGACAGGCGACCCAACAAAACCTAAGCTAGTTTTCTTCTTTGATGAGGCGCATTTGTTGTTCAATGATGCCCCCAAGGCCTTGATTGAAAAGGTCGAACAAGTTGTGCGTTTGATACGTTCTAAGGGTGTTGGTGTTTATTTCGTGACGCAAAACCCACAAGACATTCCCGAGACAGTTTTGGGGCAATTAGGAAACCGAGTGCAACATGCGCTCCGCGCCTTTACTCCAAAGCAACAAAAATTCATTAAGGATGCGGCAGAGACGTATCGCGAAAACCCTGAATTTGATGTTGAGGATGTGATTACAGAACTTGGCGTGGGTGAGGCGCTTGTTTCCACACTTGAGAGCAAAGGAACGCCGTCTATTGTTCAGCGTGCACTTATTCGTCCACCATCTGCAAAACTTGGTGTAGCAAGTGAATCAGCCAAACGCATGGCGATGCAGGCTGATGGAATTGGTGCCAAATATAATGCCGTTGATGACCGTGAATCAGCCTATGAAATTTTGCAAAAACGTGCAGAGGAGGCCACTAAGCAAGCCGAACAAGCCCAAAAGGCCGCTGAAGAGGCAAAGCCTGCAAAGCGCGGGTCAAACCGTCAATCCATTGGCGAGGCCGCGATTAAATCCGTTGTCCGCTCCATGAGTTCATCACTTGGGCGCACAATCGCACGTGAAATCTTACGCGGTGTCATGGGCGGCTTAAAACGCTAATTGAAACCACGTTCATTCACTATATATCAAAAATTAACAGGCTACATTGTGGCCTTTGAAAACAATAAAATTCTGGGAGTTTTGAATAGATGAAAACGCGTGCAGCAGTTGCCTATAAAGCAGGTGAGCCTCTTGTTATTGAAACGGTTGACCTTGAGGGGCCAAAAGCAGGTGAAGTCCTTATTGAAAATATGGCAACAGGTGTATGTCATACAGATGCCTTTACATTGTCTGGCGATGATCCCGAAGGGGCTTTTCCAGCTATCTTGGGTCATGAGGGTGCAGGCATTGTGCGCGAGGTTGGCGAAGGCATAACCTCTGTTGAGGTCGGGGACCATATTATTCCACTCTACACACCAGAATGTCGCACATGTGATTTTTGCCTTAACCCAAAAACAAATCTGTGCCAGTCCATTCGTGAAACACAAGGGAAGGGGCTTATGCCTGATGGTACCAGTCGTTTCTCGCTCAATGGCAAAGAGATTTTGCATTACATGGGAACCTCAACATTCTCTAACTTCTCGGTTTTACCTGAAATTGCCGTTGCCAAAGTGCGCAAGGACGCGCCTTTTGAAAAAATCTGCTATATCGGTTGTGGTGTCACTACGGGCATTGGTGCCGTTGTCTTTGATGCAAAGGTTGAACCAGGCTCAACAGTCGCTGTCTTTGGCCTTGGTGGTATTGGACTGAATGTTATTCAGGGCGCGCGCATGGTGGGGGCATCGCGCATTATTGGCATTGATATCAATCCGTCCAAGAAAGAGCTGGCTCAAAAATTTGGCATGACAGATTTTATTAATCCAAAAGAGGTTGATAACGTTGTTGAAGCTATCGTTGAATTGACCAAGGGTGGCGTTGATTATTCCTTTGAATGTATTGGAAATGTTGATGTGATGCGCCAAGCCTTGGAATGTTGCCACAAGGGCTGGGGCGAAAGTGTGGTTATTGGTGTTGCAGGTGCGGGTAAAGAAATCTCAACCCGTCCGTTTCAACTGGTTACAGGGCGTGTTTGGCGCGGATCTGCCTTTGGTGGTGCGCGTGGGCGCACAGATGTTCCTAAAATCGTGGACTGGTATATGGATGGCAAAATTAACATTGACGATATGATTACGCACACCATGCCACTCGAAGACATTAACAAGGCCTTTGACCTGATGCATCATGGTGAAAGCATTCGCAGCGTGGTGAAATTTTAATGCAGATTATTGAGAGCCATAAATGTGCCAGTGGCATGTTGCATATTTGTGAGCACAAAAGTGAGGCATTAAAATGCACGATGCGCTTTTCCCTATTTCTGCCTAAAGAGGCCGAAACTGATAATGTCCCGTTGCTTACTTTTCTATCAGGTCTTACCTGCACCCATGAAAATTTCACAACAAAGGCAGGGGCTTATATTTTTGCAGCCCAAGCGAAAGTGGCTATCCTTGCGCCTGATACCTCACCGCGCGGAGATGATGTTCCGGATGATGCTGAATCTTATGATTTTGGAAAGGGCGCTGGCTTTTATATCAATGCAACGCAAATGCCCTGGGCCAAAAATTACCAAATGGAAAGCTATATCGTCGAAGAGTTGAATGCTTTGGTGCTGAAAGAGTTTCCTATTAAAGCGGACGCGCAAGGGATCTTTGGACATTCAATGGGTGGGCATGGAGCCTTAACACTTGGTCTTAAATATCCAGAAAAGTATAAATCTATTTCGGCTTTTTCGCCGATTGTAGCCCCCTCTCAAGTGCCTTGGGGAGAGAAGGCGTTTACGCGTTATCTAGGGGACGATTTGCAGAAGTGGCAGACACATGATGCGTGCGCACTGATGAAAAACTCTAGAAACCGTATTGATTATCCAGAGATACTTATTGATCAAGGTTTAGGGGATCAGTTTTTGGAAGAACAGTTAAAGCCTGACTTGTTTAAAGAGGCTTGTGCAAATGTCGGCCAAACATTGAAATTGCGCAAACATGAGGGCTATGACCATAGCTATTACTTTATATCTAGCTTTATTGGTGATCACATTGCGCATCACGCAAGTATTTTAGGTTAAACATTACATTTCTATAATATATTGGAAATATAATTATTTATATATTTTTCTTATTGATGCTATTTGAAAAAAGAATTCGACCTCACTTTTTAATGTGAATAGACTTTTGTCAGAATTTAAAATCATTCATTTACAGGAACAATTTTTATGTCTTTCAAAAAACCTCTTTTAATAGCAGCTTTAGTTGTATCAACTTCTCTTGGAACTCTACCTGCACAAAATATTTCCGTTCTTGCAGAAACGATCCTGACTGATGAACCCGGAGAGGGTCAGCCAAAGCTTAATCAATTTTGGTGGCCAGAGGAGTTAAACCTTAATCCATTGCGCGTTCACGATACTGAATCTAACCCATATGGTGCCGATTTTGATTACGCGGCCGCCTTTAAAACTCTAGATTTAGATGCTGTTAAAAAAGACATTGATGCGCTTTTGACAACTTCACAAGATTGGTGGCCATCAGATTACGGTAATTACGGACCATTTTTCATTCGTATGGCATGGCATAGCGCCGGGACATACCGTACCCATGACGGACGTGGTGGCGCTGGCGGTGGTCAGCAACGTTTTAATCCACTTAATAGCTGGCCTGATAATGCTAACCTTGATAAAGCGCGTCGCTTGCTTTGGCCAATTAAGCAAAAATATGGCAACAAACTCTCATGGGCTGATTTGATGGTTCTTACTGGTAACGTGGCCATGGAAAATATGGGTTTTGAAACGCTTGGATTTGCCGGAGGGCGTGAAGATGATTGGGAGCCAGACCTCGTCTATTGGGGCCCTGAAACGAAAATGCTTGATTCTAATCGTCGAGGGAAAGATGGCAAACTGAAAGGACCTTTGGCAGCAGTACAAATGGGACTGATTTACGTTAATCCCGAAGGTCCAAATAGCAATCACGATCCTGTGTCAGCCGCAGGAGATATCCGCGAGTCTTTCGGACGCATGGCCATGAATGACGAGGAAATTGTTGCTCTTATTGCAGGTGGCCACACTTTTGGTAAGGCACACGGTGCGCACAAACCAGACGAATGTCTTGACGCTGAGCCAGGTGCGGCTGGTATAGAGATGCAAGGTCAAGGGTGGGCTAATAAATGTGGCAAAGGTAACGCGGAAGACACAGTTACGAGTGGTCTGGAAGGGGCATGGACATCCTCACCTGCTGAATGGACACACCAATATTTAGAAAATCTTTTCCGCTTTGAATGGAAGCAGGCAAAAAGTCCAGCCGGTGCGGTTCAATGGATTCCAACAGATGAATCTGCGGCCGCTCTCGTGCCTGATGCGCATATTGAAGGGAAATTTCATGCGCCAATTATGTTCACAACAGACTTGGCATTAAAGGAAGACCCTGAATTTAGAAAAATTGCAGAGCGTTTTCGTGACAATCCCGAGGAATTTGAGGATGCCTTTGCCCGTGCATGGTTTAAGTTAACGCACCGTGATATGGGGCCTAAGGCACGCTATATTGGCAAAGACGTGCCTGATGTAGAGTTGATGTGGCAAGACCCGCTTCCTGAGCGTGATTACAAGTTGATTAGTGATGGAAATGCTGAAGATCTTAAAGAACGTATTTTGGAGAGTGGTTTAACTGTTCCCGAACTTGTACGTACAGCATGGGCGTCAGCTTCAACATATAGGGCAAGTGATATGCGCGGAGGTGCCAATGGAGCGCGTATTCGCCTTGAGCCACAGGTGAATTGGGAAGCCAATAACCCTGAGGAATTGCAAAAGGTTTTGGCGAAGCTGGAAGAGATTAGAACAGAATTTAATGACGATTTGTTCTTTGGCAAGGAAATCTCAATGGCTGATACGATTGTTCTTGCAGGTGCTGCCGCGATTGAAAAGGCCGCGCGTGATGCAGGTTATAAAGATGTCGAAGTGCCGTTTACATCTGGTCGTGTTGATGCCACACAGGAAAAAACAGATGTTGAGAGCTTCTCTTATCTGGAACCGCAAGCAGATGCTTTTCGAAACTATTATACAGAAACTAACTACCGTACACCACTTGATATGATGGTAGAAAAAGCAGATTTACTGGATCTGACTGTTCCTGAGATGACGGTACTTATAGGTGGTATGCGTGCACTCAATGCCAATGCAGATGGGTCAGATTTTGGTGTCTTTACTGACAACCCAGGGACATTGAGTAATGATTTCTTTGTGAACCTGCTTGATATGTCGACGAAATGGCAGAAAACAGACGAGGCTGATGTTTATGCGGGTGTTGATCGCGAAACTGGCGAAGCCAAATGGCGTGCCAAGCCTGTTGATTTGATCTTTGGATCAAACTCAGAGCTGCGTGCTGTGGCCGAGGTCTACGCCTATGAAGGTGGTGAACAGAAATTCATCAAGGACTTTGTTGACGCATGGGTAAAGGTGATGAACGCAGACCGCTTTGACGAAGAAAAAGATGCTTAAAGAGTAAATTATAGGATCTTCACTCCAAAGAAGAGCGCCGCAACTTCCCTCAGTTGCGGCGTTTTCTATGCGCTTTTGGCCTTGGGTTTAACCAATGCGTCAAGCGGGACTGCGAGTGCGTTAGAGAGTTTGTTAATGGCGGCCACTGAACCATTCTTTGCCCCTGTTTCAATTTCCGTTAAGTAAGTGCGCGAAATTCCAGCTTTGCTGGCAAGTTGCACCTGTGTCAGGCCTTGTTCCTTCCTAAAATAGCGAATGGGGTTTATGCCCTCGGGAACATCATAGGATTTGTTTTTGAAATACTCTTCGGCCTTGGACTCAATGTCCTTTTGAATGGCTGTGCGATATTCATGTAACGGAATCATGACATAGGGTTTGCCATCGCGATGTGTGATTTCATATTGGCTCATAAAGGGAGAACACCTGTTGTCAACTTTGATACCTATCTATATTGTCTCATATTATGCTTAAATATCAAGTTCACCAATCTGGTAATACACCACCGAAAAACGCTGTTATCCTGTTGCATGGCTATGGGGCCAATGGCGCTGACCTAATTGAATTGGGCAAAGTCTTTAGTGAGACAAATCCTGAAACAGTCTTTATTGCACCTGATGCGCCGACACCGTGCGAGATGGGCGGCCCAGGTTTTCAGTGGTTCTCCTTGCGTGAATATACGCCAGCTTCTCTCAAGGCAGGCAGTCAACAGGCATTTCCCGTCCTCAAAGAGCTGATCACACATATAAAGTCAGAATATGACCTGAAAGATAAGAGCATTGCATTGATGGGGTTTTCTCAAGGCACAATGATGTCGCTTTATGCCATGCTGCAAATGCCAGAGACGATCGCAACAGTTATTGGTTACAGTGGCGCACTGGCCGAGGACACGGTCGAGGCGCGTCCAGCGTATGATGATTTTCCTGTTGCGCTGGTGCACGGAGATGCCGATTTGGTTGTGCCCGTGCAGGCCACAGTCATGGCAACCCATATTTTGGAAAAAGCAGGCTTTGATGTGACACAGGAAATTATCACGAATCTGGGGCATGGAATTGATAATTCGGGTCTCGAAATCGGTAAAAAAATGCTTAAAATGCATCTAAAATTAGAATAGTGTGTTGCGACGCACAAAAATTAAATAACTGAATTTAAATCATAAAATATTCATTTTTTATATGATATTGCACTGCAACATGTATTTGTACTGATTGTATATGCGAATCTGGTGTAAAATGGTAGTATGAATTTGCAAGAGACCATTTTATTGTTTCTGCGCCGTCTTATGAAAGCATCCGCTTTCGGTTCAGGTTCTATTTGCAATAATTATTCGTTGGTCTTTCTGTCACACAGTCGCGAACTATCCGAAAGGGGTTTTTATGCTGGGCAGTCAATTAAGTGATGTAAATTCCACGTCATCGACCACGATGCGATCGCTGGATCAGTGTCCAGCTCTGGTGCTGAATGCTGATTACAGACCTTTGTCGTATTACCCCTTATCATTATGGTCTTGGCAGGAAGCTGTTAAGGCCATTTTTCGTGAAACGGTAACAGTTTTGTCTGAATATGACCGGATGATTAGAAGTCCCTCACATGAATTTAAGCTGCCGAGCGTTCTTGTGCTTAATGAATATATAAAGCCAAAAACATCGCCGGCCTTTACACGATTTAATGTTTTCCTACGCGACAACTGGGAATGCCAGTATTGCGTGAAGAAATTTAAGACACAGGCGCTT
Organism: Micavibrio sp. UBA2137; assembly: GCA_002328415.1. GTDB lineage: Bacteria > Pseudomonadota > Alphaproteobacteria > Micavibrionales > Micavibrionaceae > UBA2137. Next base: position 225,742 of record DCXL01000003.1, read on the forward strand.
ACTTTTGACCACGTTATTCCTCGCTCCAAAGGTGGGCATACCTCATGGGAGAATATCGTCACCGCCTGTCAGAAGTGCAACACCCGCAAGGGCAATATGTTGCCAAAAGAATGCGACATGCACCCGCAAGTCAAGCCATACGAACCATCGATGTATGAGCTGCAGGAGCATGGCAAAAAGTTTCCTCCCCATTTTCTGCACAAAAGTTGGGAGGATTACCTGTATTGGGATTCCGAGTTGGAGGACCAATACATCCATTAACGACGACATACCAAAGGAGGAATGTTATGTTTGGGAAATTAATTGATGCTGGGCATTCAAGAAACTTAACGGAGGCAACCGTCTTCTATATCACATCGTTGATATTGTTGGTCGGTTTCTCAACAGTTTTGATGCATGTCCTGGGACTTGTTGGCGTTGTAAACGGCGGCGGCACGTTCTTTGAAGGCGGAAGCTGGCATACACTGATTGGCACAGGATTTATCCTGGTACTGTCAAGTATGATCCTGACTGGCCGCAAGCTGACCAGCGATATCTTCTCAATTCTGCTTGTTATTCTGGGTGTTTATCTGGGTTACACAACAAGCATTATGCTGGGTATGATCCCAGTTGCTCTTCTAACGACAATGAAGAAGTAATTATTGAGATACTAGTTATTCGAAAGACAGGCTCCCTTGCGGAGCCTGTTTTTTTTATTGAACAAAGTTTGTCCTCAGCCGTTCATGAGATATGCAAACAATCTTACTTGTTCTATTTATACTTTTCAGTGCACTGACATTGCTTGGCTTTCTGGGCAAGTTCTGGTGGCGTTTTAAAATTGCGGATTTCCCGCGTCTTCATTATGCCATTGCCTTGTCACTTATAGGTTTGACCTGCGTATATTATGATATGCCTATTGTTGCAACGGCTGCGGTAATGCTTTCGTTTTTAAACTTATGGCGTATTAGACACTACATTGTTCGGCGCAAACGACACGCGCATGGCACTGGTTTAAAGCTTATGTCTGTCAATGCTTATAAGAAGAATGACGAGCCACATGCCTTGCGTAGCTATCTGGATAAACAGTCGCCTGATATATTGTTGGTTATGGAGATGAATGATTGTCTGCAAGCGTGGTTGGCATCACATCTTGAAGAATACCCGCATAAACAAGAAACCTATGTAAGGGACGGCTTTCGTATTGCCTTATTCTCAAAAATTCCGCTTAAAAATGAAAAGATTTTTTATTTGGGAGAAGATGAAACACCACTTTTAACTGCTCAAATTACATTTGATGGGCAAGATTACAATTTATTTTCTGCGCATCCTAAACCTGCAATTTCACCATCCTATGCCCATAGCCGCGATACATATTTTCATGAAATTACACCTTATTTCAAAAAAGCGAAAAACCCAGTCATTGCCATGGGCGACTTCAACAGTGTCCCGTGGGAAGAGCATTTTGAAACTTTCTTAGAGGATGCAGGGCTAGTCAGTACCTTGCGGGATCTGCCCTATACCATTACATGGCCAACCTATACACCGTTTTTGGGTATTCCAATGGATCATATCTTGGTGAGTCAGAACGTTGAGCACGGTTATCTCGCGCGTGGGCCATATATCGGCTCAGATCATTATCCTATCCACCTTTGTTTATTGGAAAAAGAATGAATTATTTTGATTGTTCAGGAACTTAAAGATATACCGCTCGTTTACATGATTACAATAATCATAAAACACAAACTAAAAACGGAGTGATAAATTATGAGAATTATTATTGGTATATTAGCAGTCGTAGCGATTGTTCTATTGGCTGTATGGGCAGTAGATGTAGATGTTACTGGTGATGTAGAATTACCAGAAGTTGAAGTATCTGCTGAGGGCGGCGAAATGCCAGCTGTTGACGTTAATACAGTTGATATAGACGCTACTATGGAAGAGGAGTCTGTGACTGTTCCAACACTTGAAGTTCAGGAAGAAGAAGTTGAAGTTCCTGTGCCTAACATTGATGTTGAAGCTCCAGAAGAAGACACAACTGCAGAAGAAGACAATCTGTAAGATATTAAACCCAATTTAAAGAAAGGTAAGCACAATGGCTTTACAAGGTACTAAAGATAGTTTGCTTGGAGATCTACTAAAGATTCTTCTTGCTGTAATCCTACCACCTCTAGGTGTTTTGGTTGAAGTAGGACTTAGCTTCCACTTCTTCCTCAATATTATTCTGACAATATTTGGATTTGTCCCTGGTATTATCCACGCAGTCTACATTATTGTAACGAGATAAGCTGTAATAATATTTTAAATTTAAAGAAAGAGCGGTTTTGCCGCTCTTTTTTATTGACGCGCTGTTGCGTATTGGCTAGAACACAAGGAATACCAATACATTTAAGGGAAGAGAGAGCACCCATGTTGCGTCGTCTATTTGATTTCGAAAAGAAAAAATCATTGCCAGAGGCGCTTGTGTTTTATCTGTTTTTTGTTGGGTGTTTCGTGCTCGTAAGCGCCGTCTTTCACGGGGAAATTTAAGAGGTTATCCTAAGCCCTTGATTGTCTTGTAAAAGAAGTAACAACCGCAAAACAGAAAACCGCCAGCAACAGGCAATAGAGAATATTATAATTTGCCATGGACAGGCCGAATATCGGATCTGCCCATGGTATCTCATCGCACCGCGCACCATTTGAATTTTGGATGCGTTCCAGCAAATCATCAACACTTCCGCTTAAATCTGGGGCAGAACACCCTTGCAATCCGGCCCACCATTTCCGTTCAACCCCTGTGTGAAAGATTGCAATTCCTGCATTGGCCAGAAATGTGAGGCCTGATACGCCAATGGCGGCCACACTGAAGGCAGGTTTCTTTTTGGACAGGGCAAAGGCGAGCAAACCCAGCACGATGGCAATGGCAAAGGGCCAACGCTGCCAGATACAGAGTTTGCACGGTGCCAAATCAAAGACATATTGCGCGGTAAAGGCTCCTGCAAGCGCAAGAACAGAGCTACCAATTATTATCAATGCTATTTTCTGAAGAAGCTGTGCCATGTCATCTTTCTCTCTAAAGGCCAAGGATGCCCTTAATCATGTTCTTAAATAATATGAGACCGTTTTCACCAAAAACAAGCGCAAAATAAACAAGCGCGCTCACCCACGCACAGCCTAGTATTGCACCACACAGCACCGCCAGCCCATCACGCATAATCACGCCAATGGCCATCAGCGCCACTGCCATGGCGGGCACCGTATTGGTCAGTGGAATAGGGAGCGTGATAGACAGCGCAAAAACTGTGCCCAATATTCCGATAAGCAGAGAGAAAAACCCTTGCGTGATAAAGCCAAGGCGGGGTTTAAAGAATATCTCGATAAAGCGCACCAGTGGCATGCCCTTATCCAGAAAGCCAATCAGATGCTTTTTCTTAATCTGACGTTTCTTCAGGGTTTCGGGCATCCAAACGGTACGCCTCCCTATGCTTTGCTGAAGTGTCAGGATAAGAATTGGCAGGGCAATAATGACATTAATGCCAAGCGCTGGCACGGGCAGGGCGGCAGGCAGGGCGAGTAAGAAGAGGAGTACGCCAAACCCACGCTCGTGGAACACGTCCAGAATGCGTTTCAGGGAAATACTTTCCTTGTTCTCATTGGCAGTGGCGCGCAACTCGGCAATAAGGGCTGAAAGCGCGCGCGGTGTGTCCATGTCGGAAGTTGTATCTGTCTTTGCCATGTGGTGTCTCAAGAGGTTTGAGCGTGATTTAAGCTTCAAGCATAACGCCTTTCGCACAAAAAGCCTAGCATACAAAAAGAGAATTTAAGCTGTGCAATAATACTTGCGCACGCGCTCAAGCTATGGCAAAACATGCTTCTCTATTGATGAACATATCTTATGCGGGTGTGGTGGAATTGGTAGACGCGCTGGATTCAAAATCCAGTGTCCTCTGGACGTGTCGGTTCGAGTCCGACCACCCGCACCATCACTAAGAATTCCAACTGTTACAGAAGAATAAATTAGCACTTCAACCTTTTTACTACAAAGGAGTGCTACAATGAAATCTGTAGAGCGTCATCTTTATCGTCATAGCAATGGTACATACTATTACCGCTATACTTTCCCAGAACTGCATAACCATAAATCTTTTGAAGTTATTACATCTTTAAAGACTAAAGATGCTTATCAAGCCAAAAGTATTAGTTTAGGCTTAAGAATTATAACCAACAGAATACTTGAAGGGCTTAGTTCTAGTGTTATGCGCGTGAAGCTTAAAAGCGTATCTGATAATCAATTTAAGATGATAGTGAGAGATTATATTAAAGAGTCTCTTAAACGCATTAAGATGCAAATTGAGAGCGGTAATTCCTATTACACCTATATAGAAAGCCAAGGGTATGAAAGTCCTGACCTTAAAGACATCAACTGGATAGATAGCAAATCTTATCTTCTGCCAGAGGGCTTTGTATATGAAGCCAACGATATTGAGAAGCTCAGGAATGAAAGAAATGCTGAGAGTGATATTAGATTTCCTCAGCTTAGCGAAATCAAAGACTTTAATACTGCTAATAATACAGACTTACAAAACCCTACTACCTCAGATGTAATAGAGTGGCTCTACTTAAAGCATGATATTTCAGAGTATGTGGCTCAAGGTGCAACTCCGTACAAAAAGCTGATAAGACATCTAGGAGCTGTTTATCCCTATTTGGAACATGTTAGATATTGTGAAAAGACTGGCGAAGCAGATAACGTTGCAAGTTTTGAAGAGTGGTGCGAGAAACAGCGAGCACACTTTGCCGAGTATAGGCGTAATCAAAACAGCTCAAGTGTTACTCAGAGGAATACAGTTGATTCTCCGAAACTCTCAGAGCTAATAGAGCCTTATGTTACTGAAGGTAAGGCGCAAAAACTGGCTCACACAACAATTAAGGATAGGGAAAGTAATATCTTATTCCTGATTGAGATATTAGGGGATGTTCAAATAAATGAACTATGTGGAGATAAGGCTAGGAAGGTTAAGGACGTTCTTCTCTCTTTCCCTTCCAATCGAAAGAAGAGGTATCCAGACCTTGAATTATCGGAAATTCTTGAAAAGGATATACCTGAAAGCGAGATAATATCGGTACGAACCATAAACAAATATATTCAAAACTTTAGCACATTCATTAATTGGGCAAAAAATAATAACTACTATAAAGGCGATAATCCGTTTTCAAGATTATCAATTAAATCACCTTCAAAGTCGCAAAGAGACGAAAGACAGCCCTTCACAAACGATGATTTAATAAAGATATTTAGTAGTCCTATTTATCAGGGGTCAGCAGGCCCTAAGAATAATCAAAGATATGCAAAGGGCAATTATATAGATAATAAATCTGCGGACTTTTGGGTGCCGCTTATTGCCCTCTATAGTGGTTTAAGACGTTCTGAGATTTGTGGCCTATACCTTAAAGATATAAGAAAGAGTGAGGGTGATATATGGGTCTTTGATATTAATGATGAAGGTACAGGTAAAAAGGCTAAAACGCACTCTACAATTAGGGAGTTACCTATACATAAGAGGTTGATAGAGCTTGGCCTATTAGAAGTTGCGGAAGAACTTAAGGAAAAGGGGCGCGAAAGACTATTTCCTCAGTTGGAGTTAGATAAGCAAGGTAGTTATGGGGATGCCTACGGCAAACGCTTTGCATATTTAACTAAAAATAAATTAGGTATCACTGGAGGCAATAAGGCTTTTCATAGTTTTAGGCACAATGTCACAGACGCTATAAGACGTTTAGAAGGGTGTCCAAGTGATATTGCCCATTATATTACAGGCCATAGCTTTAATGAGAGCGTACAGAGCCGCTATGGCTCAAAACCTGATTTGAAAAGAGTGAAATCTTGGGTGGATAAGATTGAATGCCCAGTGTTGGATAGCATTTTAGATAGGATTAAAGAGAGGAATGATGGCTAAGGAAAAAGTGAGCAAGTTTAGAAAGTTCTTTAGAGGCGTCATTGGGACTTCCAGTAAAAAAACAAACGCTGAATTTAAAGTTACAGAAAGAGCTTTATATTCTCTTTTTGTAACAGCGTTTTGGTGTGTATTGATAGTGCTTGCGATAGGCATTGGATTTACTGTTTTGAAATACTTTAGCGTTGATTTTCTAAATGGTATCAAAATAAATCATATAGGAGCATTAGGAGACTTTTTTGGAGGCACATTAAACCCGATACTGACATTTCTTACGTTTGTAGGGCTATTGATAACAATAGTTTTACAACAAGCCGAGTTATCTGAAGCCCGTAAAGAATTTAAGAAGTCAGCAAATGCTCTTGAACTTCAGAACAAGTCAATAAAAAGACAAAGCTTTGAGAGCACATTTTTTCAGATGTTAACCCTGCATAACACAATTATTGATAACATTGAATTTAGTGATAAACGTCATTATCTTCTTCCCCAAAGTCAAACTAAAGTGTTTCAAGGCAGGCAATCACTAAGAGAATTTAATGATGCTATAAAAAGAAGTTATTATGATGTCGCAAAAGCACGCAATTATCAAAAAGGTAATGTTAATAATATAAGTCATATTCAAGAGGCCTATAAAGATTTTTGGAAGGATTACGGAGGTAATCTTTCACATTATTTCAGATATTTATACAACATTATTAGATTTGTAAAAGAAGGCGATTTTTGTGAGGAGTCATACCTTCGTTTGATTAGGGCTCAATTTACAGACCAAGAGCTTTTTTTACTTTTTTATAATTGCCTCACACCACAAGGTGAAAATTTCAAAGTAATGCTAGAGAAATTAGGTGTAAAAGATAGTTTTGCTTTTTTTAATAACCTTAGTGCGAGCCAACTCATAGAACCGTCTCACTATCATCTTATGGATAAGTCAGTTTTTGTAAAAGGAGGCTAATATAATGCTTCGTAAGGGTGGTGAGTTTTGCTAAGCGCCTGTATTTATTAAAACAATCAAGAAATTTAATCTTTGATGGTAAGGTTTATGAGTGCTTTGTAGGTAACTCTATTCAAACAATATTTTAGGATTAATTTGTAATACTGAGCAAATTGTAAGCAACAAACCTACCGTTATATTGGCTTTTCCGTTTTCGATGTCTGATATGTAACTTCTATCAATATCGCCTTCTATGGCTAATTGCTCTTGGGTAAGGCCTTTAAGTTTTCTAGCCTCTGCAATTTTACTGCCTATGGTTTTAATCGTTGCCATAACAGTAAATGTTGGTTATTTTCTACATTATGTCCTTAGAACATATTCCACATTTGGTTTTCTAATGAAGCTTACAATAGCTATTATTGGTTTTCTTCTTATTGCATATTCTAACTATGCTCATGCTATCAGCCTCTCTAAAGAAGATTTTAATATGTCTTCAGCAGAATATTACACTCTTTGTAATCCTCAGGATTTAAAATCTGATAAAGGTAAAAGTAGCCTAGAAAAATGTAGAGATTTTACGGTTGTCAGCATTGATAGTTTTAGTGAGGCCTTGAATGAAAAGGAAGGTGTGAATTGCAATGCACGTGAAGACTTTAGCTTAGAAAGTCTTGTAGAGCTTATAAATGACCACTCGGAACTTATCGAAAATAATCCTGAATATTTAAATGAAAAAGCCGTTAAAACTCTCCTTCTACAATATTTAAAAAATGAGCACTGCGGAAAGATTAAAGAGGGGAATGCTCTTTATGATTTTTGGAAAAAGGGCATGACAAAATGGCTAGGTACTATGACATTTGGCATAGTAGGTGAGTAATGTAGTATATTAGGCCATGCCTAATTTTACCTATGACCCATTTGAACATGCTTCTCATCTACAGCACTTTGTTTATGACGAACAGCATGAGTTTGATAAAGAGCTAATAAAGGCGTTTGCTATTGAATTTGAAAAGGGCACACAGAATACAAGAGATGGTCGTCCCCAGATAGGAACTCTAAAGGCAATTGCCCCGATTATTTGTAATTTCAGATATACATTGCAAAGAGGTGAGTTTGAAGGGGCTTATAACTTCTACTTTCGCTATTCTAGAAACCGTAGCCACGTATCAGCTTTTAATACAGGTTATACCAATCGAATTAATCGCGTTATAGAGCATCTTGATAGGCTTGGTTATATCATACATTTCCCTTCTGAGCGTAACTCTGACAGGCAAAGCCGTTTCAAATTTACACCTCTGATGGCTGAGATATTAAAAGAGCTTAAACCCAAAGATATTATAGACCCTCTTGATAACGATAAGAGCTATTCAGGCGTTCTATGGACTCCTGAACATGAAATATATGTGAAGCCTTGGGTAAGAAGACAATATAGCCCTCAGGGGCGCCCTCAGAGCGATATAAGAAGGGTGAGGGCGCGACTGGGTAATTCTCCATATAAAAGAACTATAGCTAACGATTTGCGCGCTCATAATGATTATTTAGAGGGGGTAGATATTAAGATAGATACTAACTCTCTAAACACCCCCGAAAAACAAAGACTTTATAAACAATTTGAGAAAAGATTTCCGCCCTCTATTAGAAGAAAAAGATTGTTTCGTTTGTTTTTCAATAATGCCCTTACGCAATATGGACGTTTTCATAAGGGTTGGTGGCAATTTCTAAATAGTTCTTTAAGGCCACATCTGCTCATTAACGATGAGAATACTGTTGAACTCGACTATGGTGGCTTACAGCCAAATATACTTTTCTCTCTTAACCAAGTAGATGTTGGCGATAATTATGACCCTTATAAAATAGAAAATAAAAATAGGGGTAATGGTGAAGAACGCTATCATTATAGACCTCTAGTGAAGAAATGTTTCATGTTCATAGCTAATGGACGTACGCCTGAAAGATACCTCACTAGCGTTAAGGGTAATCTTACAAGAGATATAAATGGAACACCTATAGAAGAACGAAACTCAAAGTCTTATCAAAAGAAAGTTAGCCTCAGAGAGCAATTAAATGATGAAGATTACTGCGATAGGTTTAAAGAGGATTTAAAACACGCTTGGTTAACTATATGGGACAATTTTGAAGAAGAAGCGTATCTATGGAGACATCTCACAATCAAAGAAACAGAGATAACAAATAACATTCATAATAGAATGAGGGCTCTAGATATCCCTGTTCTTAGTATTCACGATAGCTACATTGTTCCTATTAACCGTGCACAGACTTTAAGGGATGTAATGGTAGAAGAATTTCAAAATGTCCTTAGCGTTAATAGAATTCCTCTTATTAAAGAAGAAGGTTTGGAAACTGATATTAGAGATGAGCTCACTGTTATTGAGTTTGATGATTATTATGATGAGATTAGTTAGTGGACTTTTTCTCTAATTCTCTCTTCTAAATCCACCTATTCAGCACTCTTCTCATTTTATAAACACTCACCCCTTTTACGGGGGTTCGTTTAATGAGCTATTGCTATGAATGCCTGTCCTATAGCTTGTTTTCTAACTTAATGCTTAATATTGCTCTCTATATTTATTCTAGCCGCTCTCTTACTGACCATTAAAAAGCCAATTTCTTCTATATACTAAGGTAAAAAGGTGTAGAGGCTTTAATGGTTACATCGCTTAGTTAGGGAAAAAAAATAGAAAATATTTGTTTATTCATATGAAGGTTACTACTGTATCTGTAAATAGGAAATGGAAGGTGACTAGTGCAGGCAATATCAACATATACAGTTTTTATATCTAGCCCAAGTGATATGGCTGAGGAACGACAAATTGTAGAAGAGGCCGTTAAAAAGTTCTCTGAAACTTATTCCAACAGAGGTATTGCTTTTAAAACAGTTCAATCAAAAGACGTGGCGTCTAAGTTTGGAGAAACAGCCCAAAATGTTATTAACGATTCAATAAAGGGATATGACATTTATATAGGAATTATGGGTGCTAAATTTGGAACGCAAACTATAAATTTTGGCTCTGGTACTGAAGAAGAGTTTTACATTGCCCTAGATGAAAGTACTAAGAAAAATGAAGAGCTCCATGTGGGGTTTTTGTTTAAAGAAGTTAGCACTAGCGTAGATGATTTCTCCGACTATCAGTTAGAACAATATACGCTAGTTAGAAAGTTTAAAACTAAGATTTCTACATTGGGCTTATATCAAACATTTCAAGACAACGATATTTTAGTTCAGCACACAAATAAGATTTTACAAGATTTTATAACTAGAACCAGAGGTGAAGACTCTCTCAAAGCGCACCAATCTGAAATGCTAGTAGATAGTCCGATTAGAGATAGGTTTACTATTAATCAAGATTTTTATTCTACTGTTTTGAATTCAGTCGGAGCTGATATATCAAATAACAATAAAGTAAGTATTCTACTAAATGACATATATGTACCATTGGATTTGAGTGCAATTGACTATGAGGACAATTCTGATGAAGAGTATTTGGAAACTGAAATTGTATCTGCGACAGCTTTAACTAATTACGACAATTCCCCCGATACAAAAGTGATTGTAATTGGTGATGAGAATTCAGGCAAAACGACTCTTACTAAACAACTATACCTTGAATACCACGCTAATGGCGTTATTCCTGTGAGTATCAAAGGTGATATAATCAGGAATGCTCAAGTAAAAGACTTGCTTAAGAAGGTAGACCAAAGTTTTATTGACCAGTATAACTCTGACGCTCTAACGGCCTATAAAAATCTTGAAAAGAGTAAAAAGCTATTAATTATTGATGACTTGGACAGCTCTACGCTAAACGCAAAACATCTATTGAAAATTGTTAATGAGCTAGAGGATTATTTCTCCCATATCTTTGTTACTGTTGACGATATTTTCTTACTAAATGCCAATATTTCTAGCGCAGGAACTTTATCTCATATTGATAATTTCAATAAATATAAAATCCGCGATGTGGGTTACAACCTCAGAGATAAAATAGTACAGCGTTGGATATTAGCAGGCCGAGAAGACAAGGTCATGCCTGAAGAGCTATTCTCACTTACTGAGACTTATAGAGGCTTAATTGATAAAATAATTGGCGCAAACTTTGTCCCAAAGAAGCCTTTTGTTGTGTTAGTGCTTCTACAGGCTATCTCTGGTGGTACATCCAATGAATTAGCCCAGAGTAGTTATGTTAGATATTACAAATATTTAATTGATAGCACATTATTGGGAGCTATCCATCGCAATAAAATTGATATTTACTACGGTTTTTTACCTGAGTTAGCCAACTTCATAAGTCAAAGTGATGGCAAGGTAATTTCAGATGAAAAATTTGATGACCTCATCAGTGACTATAGAGAACGTAAGGGGTTCCCCGATAATTTACTAGATGACTTAAAAAGTAATTTAATCAGTTTGGGCGTGGTCACGCATTCCTATGGGGAGTTGAAATTTAAGCATAGTTACTACTATTACTATTTTTTAGGGCAATACCTTAAAGACAACATTAGTAAACCTGAAATTAGAGATAGAATAAGGCAAGTTTGTACTAAGTTACATATTAAGGATAGCTCAAATACTATTATATTCCTTTCCTACCACACTAATGATTCAATTATCATAGATAGCATTAACGAAGTTACTAAGAATCTTTTTGCAGAATTTGATGTTTTTGACTTTAATGACGAGCCAACTAGAACTTTAAACTCTCTTGTCTCTTTAGAGCCAGAGACGCTTATTGAAAGCAAAAATAAAGAAGAGGAAGAACGTGAGCGTTTACTTCTAGATAGAGATAGGCGAACAGAGGTCGGAGAAAAAGAACCTGAATTAGAAGTGCAAGAAGCCTATTCTACACTGAGCAAAATAAATATAGCATTTAAATCTATAGAGATAATAGGTCAACTTCTTAAGAATCATTATGCTACACTTGATGCAGAGCCTAAAAAAGAGCTTTATAAAAAAGCACTGGATTTAGGCTTAAGGACGTTAAATGTTTTTATTGAAAATCTCGCAGCTGACCCTGAGCCGTTGTTTGAGCATTTAAAACAACAGGGAAAAAATGTGGATGTTGAAAAGAATAGGCATAGAGCCATATTTGGGTTTGCCAGTTTGGTTGTGTTTGGCGTAATCAAAAATATTTCTCAAGCAACAGGTGCCTATGAATTATCAAAAACTTACGAAGATGTTATTTCTAATGATAGATTATCCATCTACGAAACAATTTTGCTAGCAACCAAGATGGACTTTCCCAATGAATTTCCAATCAAAGAGATGAAAAAACTTGTATCTAGTTTAAGCAATAATCATTTAGCCATAAACACTATACGAGGGCTTACTGTAAACCGTCTTTATATGCGCCCTATAGATGACTATCAAACTCATCAACAAATATGTAATACAGTTGGATTGAAAATTAATAAGCAGATATTGATTGAAGAAAAAGGGCGCAAGGCTTCTTAAAATTCATTCGATTGTGAGAGGTGCTACATACTACATTATGATAGCCCCCTCTTTTTCTGGGGTGGGGGGTAGCAAATTCAATAAATTGACAGGTGGAAACCTAAAGTTTGATTGATTTTTATACAAAAATTTACTACAAATAAGAGTTAAATATAAGTGCTTAAAGCTCTTTAATAGCAGTTTATCTAGATTCTTATTCTTTCGTGCGGTCTCCGACCACCCGCACCATTCACCTTAAATTCTGAAACTAACTAACCTGCTGATATTGCGGGACGTGGTTGAATTCCCACAGTTCTTTAAGGGCGCTAACCAGATGTGTGATGTCGTCGCGCGTGTGCAAAGCAGATGGGGCGAGGCGCAGGCGCTCTGACCCCACTGGCACTGTGGGATAGTTAATCGGCTGGACGTAAATGTTATAAGCGTCGAGCAGGCTGGCGGCGATTTCGCGGCAACAGGTGGCATCCCCGACAATAAGCGGCACAATATGGGTCTTTCCATCATGGAAACCAAGTCCCGCCTTGCGCAGTTCGTCTTTGAGCATTTTGGCGTTCTCATGCAAGCGTCGGCGTTCCTCGTGCGAGGTTTTCAAATGTTCAACGGCGGTCAAGCACGCCGCCAATGTGGCGGGGGTCTGGCTGGTGGTGAAGATAAATTCGGAACAGAAACTGCGGATTGCATCAATGATAACGGCATCCCCCGTGATAAAGCCCCCCATTGCGCCATAGGCCTTGCCAAATGTGCCCTGCAAGATATCAATATCATCCATAGCGCCCAGCATTTCGGCCATCCCACCACCGCGTGCGCCATACATGCCCACGGCGTGCACCTCGTCCAAATAAGTCATCGCATTGTATTTTTTGGCCAAGGCGATGATGCCCTTGATATCGGCAATGTCGCCTTCCATCGAATAGACGGATTCAAAGGCAATCAGTTTCGGGCGGTTGATGTCGACCGATTGCAGCAATTCCTCAAGATGGGCCATATCATTATGGTGAAAGATTTTGCAGGTCGCCTTGCTGTTTTTAATCCCGTGGATCATCGAGGCATGGTTTAAGCGGTCAGAGAAGATAACGCACTCTGGCATCAAGCGTCCAAGTGTGGCAAGTGCTCCGCTATTGGTCACATAGCCCGAGGTAAAGACAAGGCCAGCCTGCTTTCCATGCAAGTCAGCCACAGAGGATTCCAGCGCGGTGTGCAAGGGTGTCGAGCCAGAGATATTGCGCGTTCCGCCTGCACTCGTCCCGTGTTTTTGCGCGGCAAGCGTGGCGGCCTCTATTACCTTTTCGTTATGGCTCATGCCTAGGTAATCATTGCCACACCACACCGTTACATCACGTGATGAGCCATCCTCAAGATGCAGGCGCGCCTTGGGAAAGCTGGCGCTTTCCTTGCCAATGGTTGTGAAATAGCGGTAACGGTTATCGGCCTTGATTTCATCAATGGCGGTCTGAAAATGGGCGTGGTAATCAAAACTCATACTTAAGAATTAGACCATGGGGGCGGGCTTGGCAATGGGAAGGCGGGCATGCCCGCAAGCTACGCACAATGATGTGTGTCGTCTTATTTTATTTTACAGAAAAAACTTGAACCTTATGTCAAAACCTATGTATAGAGGAAGTCATAAAATTTATCTGCGTAAACAGGGAAGGGAACAACCCTATGAAAATTTCAGTTATCGGAGCAACAGGAAAAGTCGGGCGCGCCATGGCGCTTTCACTTGTTTTAAGTGAAGGGATGATGCCTTTGGATGTGTCGCTTTATGCACGCAACACCCAGCGCGTAAAGGGTTTGGAGATGGAATTGCAGAGCGTTCCCGCGCGCAACCCCAACCTCAATTTTGCAACAGCCGAGGGTATAGAGGAAACGTTAGAGGGCGCAGACATGGTTGTGATGATGGCAGCTGCGTGGCCAGATGCAGAGGAGCAAGCCCATTTTGCCAAGATGGATCCTTCGGGGCGTCTGGCACAAGTCGGGCCAAATGTGGCAACTGTCCGCGCTTTGGCAGAGGATATGAAAGAGCACGCGCCAAACGCCAAAATGCTGATGGTCACAAACCAGTCGGATATCTTATCTGAAATTGCACGTGGAACGCTTAATCCAGAGTCTGTCATTGGCTTTGGTGGGCTTTTGGACACGCTACGCCTGCGTCATGCCATGCGCGCGGAATATAATGGTTCAGAGGCCTTTCCGGATGAAGATGCGATGATGGTGGGCTATCACAATGGAATGATGCGCCCCCTTTACAGCACATTGTCGCAGCGTATGCAGGAAAAAGATCATCTTCTGCAAAGTGTGTGGGATAAGGCCCGCATTCGTGGAAAGGTAATTTCCGATTATAATACAAACACGAATTATCCAGAGATTAACTCGGGCGCATCCATTGATAGCGGGTATGCAGTTGCCGCAACGATACTTGCCTTTTCGGGGAATGGGGAGGGCATTGAAGCGCCTTATAATATCGCCCTTGATAAGCGCACGGCCGAGCAATATGGCGTGCGCAAAGATATTGGGTTAAGTGTGCCTGTGCGCATTTCGCATGGGAGTATCGGATCAACGGCCACGCGCTATGCGGTGAACGAGGATGAGCAATCCCATTTTGCCAATGCACAGAACGACATTCGTGACACGCTGGGACAACTTAAGCTCTAGTGAGCAGTTCACACGAAATAGGATAGACAAAAGCTCAGAGACTCAGTAAAAGAGGCGCACGATGCATTCACTTTTATCCTCAACACTTCTTCAAATTGTTTACGGTGTCTTCGCACTTAGCTGGCTGCCCTATATCATGTTGCGTCTTTATGACATGCCGTGGGTTTACAGCCTGTTTTATCGCGGTAATGGCATGATGGAGAATATGACAGTGGTGTTTTATGGACTGGCTGCCATATTTGCGGGAACAGCCCTGACCCGCGCACAAAAAACGCACCGTGTCCTCTGGGCGGTTTTCCTGGTGGCCGTTTTTATGCTGGGCGAGGAAATTCGCTGGGGCTTTGCTTATCTGGCTAATGATATTCATGATTTCCGTTTTACCAGTGTGCAGGATTTCCTGCAGTGGCTTTTTAATGCGATTCATATTCCACAGGGGTGGGCGCTTATATTAGGACTTGTGGCGATTGTGCTAACCTTACGCTTTCGCCATGTGGTGCAGGATTTTTACGAGCGCGAGCGGGGCACAGTGTTTTATGCGCTCTCTTCAATCTATATCGTCTTTTTAGGAATCGCCGTGTTTATCGAGTTCACACTTCAGCCAGGCAAAAATGTGCTTGATGTGTTGGAGGAAACGCTGGAAATGAATGCCAGTTTTGTCTGGATGTTACTTGCACTTACGGTGCGGGATTTTGTCCTGCAGCGTCAGCGTCCAAAGCCGTCCCTTTAAGGTATTGTTCCTTAAATTCACCAATAGTAACCGTCGTGTATTTATCATAGACCCAGATATTTTCAGGTGTGCGTTCGGACACATATTTATAATGGCCCTCATCGGCCAAAAACTGGCGGTGTTCAATTTCAGGGTCATTGCTTCCCAAGCTGTCAAAAACAACCTGACTGTCTTTAACAATCACAACATGGCCGCGTGGGTCAGACTTGTTTTGGAAGAGCACAATTTCAACATCATCAGAAAGTTTATCCAAATTAAGCCCAATAAATTTGGCCGCGTGACCATAACAACTGCTGGACACCTTGCCATAGCCAAGATCGCTCTCGGGATAGGCAATGCCAAGTGCCATTTGTGTCAGGAAATATTGGGGCGTGCGCATGCTGAAATGGTCGGTGACAGATCCGCCGTCAAAGCAGGTTTGAGCCACATCACTCAGACTAATGCCACTATTGTTAATCCCGTTACTCATCCCGCTATCATAGGAAAAACGGGTTAAATTAGGGTAAATTTATGCGGGCTATTCAGCAACGTCGGAATAATCGGCTTTACTGCTATTTGCAAGGATAGGCTTGAGATATTGTCCAGTGAAACTCTTCTTGACCTTGCAGATGTCCTCTGGTGTGCCTGTGGCAATAATCTCACCACCGCCAGATCCACCCTCGGGGCCAATATCGATAATCCAGTCTGCTGTTTTAATGACATCCAGATTATGTTCGATAATGATGACGCTATTACCCTGATCGACCAACCTGTGGAGGACTTCTAATAGCTTGCGCACGTCCTCGAAATGCAGGCCAGTAGTCGGTTCATCCAGAATATAGAGTGTTTTTCCTGTTGAGCGTCTTGCCAGTTCCTTGGACAATTTGACGCGTTGCGCCTCACCACCAGAGAGCGTTGTGGCAGGCTGCCCGACCTTGATATAGCCAAGGCCAACACTTTCAAGCGTTTCCAATTTTGTACGAATGGCAGGCACGGCCTTGAAAAATTCAGCGCCTTCCTCAATCGACATATCCAAAACATCCGCAATGGATTTCCCCTTGAATTTAACCTCTAGCGTTTCGCGGTTATAGCGTTTGCCCTTACAGGTATCACATTGCACGTAAACATCAGGCAGGAAGTGCATTTCAATCTTGATCATGCCATCACCCTGACAGGCCTCACAGCGTCCACCCTTTACGTTAAAGGAGAAGCGCCCAGGATTGTATCCGCGTGCCTTGGCCTCGGGCAGACCTGCAAACCATTCGCGGATGGGTGTAAATGCGCCTGTGTAAGTGGCGGGGTTGGAACGCGGTGTGCGTCCAATGGGTGACTGGTTAATATCAATCACCTTGTCAATAAATTCTGTGCCTTTCAGCTCCTTATGAGGCCCAGGAAGTTCGCGGGATTTCATAACCTTGCGGCTTACAGATTTATAGAGTGTATCAAGGGTGAGTGTTGATTTCCCAGAGCCAGACACGCCCGTCACACAGGTCATTATGCCCAAAGGAAAGGCGGCGGTTACGTTCTTAAGGTTATTACCTGTTGCACCTTCAACAATCAGCTCTTTCTTCTGCTTTCCAGCCTTGGCGCAAGCGCGGCGTTTGCGTGACACAGCAATTTCCATTTCGCCTGTCATATATTTCGCCGTGAGCGAGGCTTTGTTTTTAAACACAGTCTCAGGGGGGCCCATTGCCACAACATTTCCGCCGTGAATACCCGCGCCTGGCCCCATATCAATCAGGTAATCGGCACTGCGAATGGCGTCCTCGTCATGCTCCACAACAATCACAGTGTTCCCCAAATCACGCAGGCGTTTGAGGGTTTCTAGCAGGCGGTTATTGTCACGCTGGTGCAAACCAATAGAGGGTTCGTCGAGCACATAAAGCACGCCTGTTAAACCAGATCCAATTTGTGAGGCCAGTCTGATACGCTGTGACTCTCCACCTGATAATGTTGCCGAGGCGCGCGAGAGGGTCAGGTAATTCAACCCCACATTATTAAGGAAGGTGAGGCGTTCTGTAATTTCCTTTAGGATGCTTTGCGCAATTTGTGCGCGTTGTTTATCCAACTTATCGCCAACCGATTGTATCCAGTCCAAGGCCTCGCCAATGGAAAGTTCGCTGACCTGTCCGATATGGCGTTTATCAATTTTAACAGCGCGGGCTTCGTCCTTCAGGCGATAGCCTTCACACACCTCGCACGGGGCGGATGTTTGATATTTTTCCAATTCCTCGCGCACAGAATTGCTTTCTGTCTCCAACATACGGCGCTTCAGATTATTAATAACGCCTTCAAAGGGTTTGTTGGTGCGGAATGTATTGGCCTTATCCTGATAGGTGATGGCAATTTTTGTGTTGCCTGAGCCATGCATTAGCGCGTCACGTGTTTTCTTGGGCAGGTCAGAGTAAGGCTTGGACACATCCCCGCCATAATGATCAACAACGGCTGATAGGGCCTGCATGTAATAATGCGAGAAGCTTTTTGACCACGGCTCAATCGCGCCTTTTTCAATGGATTTGCTATCATCTGGTACAACAAGCTCCTCATCAAAATAGAGTTTTTTGCCAAGACCATCGCACGCAGGGCATGCGCCATGCGGGCTGTTAAAGGAGAAGAGGCGCGGTTCAATTTCGGCAATGGTAAAGCCAGAAACGGGACAGGCAAATTTTTCAGAGAATATAATTTCCTCATGCGTATCTGCATTTTGCACAATGAGCAGACCATCAGCCAGCTTCAGCGATGTCTCAACGGAATCTGCAAGACGATTGCCAATGTCATCGCGCACAACCAAACGGTCGACGATGATTTCAATGTCATGCTTATATTTCTTATCCAAATCAGGCACTTCATCCAGCTCGTAAACAGTGCCATCGACACGGGCGCGCTGAAATCCCTTGGCCTTAAGGTCTGCAAATTCGCGCTTATATTCGCCCTTGCGACCACGTACAATCGGCGCCATCAAATAAAGGCGTGTACCATCCCCCATCTCCATAATGCGGTCCACCATTTCAGACACTGTCTGGCTGGTGATGGGCTTGCCTGTCGCAGGGGAGTAGGGAATACCCACACGCGCCCAAAGCAGGCGCATATAATCATGGATTTCAGTGACCGTCCCAACGGTAGAGCGTGGATTTTTTGAGGTTGTCTTTTGCTCAATCGAAATCGCAGGCGAAAGTCCCTCAATGGAATCCATATCAGGTTTCTGCATCAGCTCCAGAAACTGGCGGGCATAGGCGGACAAGGACTCAACATAGCGGCGTTGACCCTCGGCATAGATTGTGTCAAAGGCCAGAGACGATTTTCCAGAGCCAGATAGTCCCGTAATGACCACAAGGGAGTCACGGGGCATATCGACATTAATGTCTTTGAGATTATGTTCGCGCGCACCGCGCACAGAAATTGTTTTAAGCATGCACTATATATGTGCTTTTTCCCTTAAAAGTGAAGGGAAAAAATCTTACGCAGGCATGACTGTTATAACGTTTGGCATTGGATCGAAAAAGTAAACGACATCTTTGTCATTGGGATCTAGATGTTTTCTCCACGCTACATTTAGTTTGCGTGCATTATATTCATCAATGGCACAGCTGTTTGCAGATGCCATAGCGTCGAATTGATTGCACAGTCTCGGGTTTCTGCCTTCTGCTGCTATAATCGGCAAAGTATCCAGAAATTCCGCAATTTTCGTTTTTACTGCAAACTCTTCAGCAAAAAATTGGGGGTTGTCAGCAAAAAAGCTCATATAAAGTGGGTTCGGATCCATGCCGCTTTCGCGCCCACCGTAAATGAGCGTTGATAAAGATTGGATACGATCCTCCGCTGGTATTTCTCCGTATACTTCACCATGGAGGTAGCAATAAAGCTGGGCGACATTATTAGGGTTTTCGTGGCAACCTTGAATTGAATGTTCCAAAAATGCCAATGCGTAATAATTGATCGCATGAGATAAAGATGGGTGGGCACTAGAGGTCGGGTGTTGGTTGTAAGACTCGACAAATTCAGGTTTGCTCTCAAGGTAGGCTGCAACAGATTGCAACTGATGAAAGGGTAAATTATCTGGCAGTTTGAAAGGATTTCTAAATGGCTTTTGCTCTTCGGCCGTCCAACTCATATCATTCATACGCATTCCCTGTTGTAATATTATTACCCTTTGCGGGTTCTTTTTATAATTTAAAAGTAAACCAAATGAATCTTTTTTTGTCCAGAAAAAATGACTCGCAAATAAGTCAGGGATAGTCCTGAATCAGCTTTTGACATTTGACCAAAGGCTTTTATAGTCAGGAAACGTATTACATTTTAGACAAAAGGAGAGTGGTGGCATGGCCGGTTCAGTCAACAAAGTTATTTTAATTGGAAATTTGGGTGATGATCCAGATATCAGATCAATGCAGTCAGGTGACCGCGTGTGCAATCTCTCTATTGCGACATCAGAAAGCTGGAAAGACAAGCAAACAGGCGAGCGCCGTGAAAATACACAATGGCACCGCGTTGTTATCTTTAACCAAGGCTTGCTCAATGTGTGTGAAAACTACTTGAAAAAAGGGTCAAAAGTATACATCGAAGGTCAACTTGAGACACGTTCTTGGGAACAGGACGGTCAGAAGAAATATACGACAGAGGTTGTGCTGCGTCCTTACCGTGGCGAGCTAACAATGCTTGATTCACGCAATAGCGGTGGTGCGAATGATTATGGTGCGCCTCAAAACACAGGTGGTTACAGCAGTTCACCTGCACAGGCACAATCCAGTAATGCACAACCCTCGCAAGCCACACAAATGGATGAGCTAGAGGACGAAATTCCATTTTAAGAGAGACCAAGGAGCTTTTATGACAACATCTCGTATTATATTTTTACTGGCCTTTATTGTTGTAACAAGCCTGTCTTTTTCTGCGTTTTCACAAAGCAAGGCGCTTCAAGATAAAACAAGCATTGAGCTTGCACAGGACTTGCAAGGTTATTGGTCAACACAGGCACAAATTACAAAATTTATTGAAGTGCTCGTGCAGAAGCTTCCTGTGGCAAAGCGTCCCGAGGCGCGTGAAACGCTGACCTACATACTTAGTCCCGAGAAAATCGAAGAGCTTTCGGCCGAGATTATGGCTGAAACATTTACAAAACCCGAGCTTATTAAATTGATTGAGTTTTATGCCACCCCTCTGGGTCGTTCAGCAGAAAATAAACGTGTCGAATATCAGGAAAAGCTGAGTGTTGAGATGCAGAAAATGATCGAGGCGCGTGCACAAGAAGTCTATGAAGAAAGAAATGGGAAACAAGCCTCTGAAAAAGAGGAATAATTAAGGGCGCTAGTTGTCCCCAGAAACCCAATTTAAAACGGCCTCCAACCTTGTGAGGCCGTTTGTTTTTTGCTAGTTTCAAACCATACATTTTAGACATTTAGACAAGGTATTTAATCCCCATGACGGATAACCCGCCAGATCACTTAGACCCAACAGATATTGAAAGCATCAGCCTCGAAGAGGAGATGAAAAACTCCTATCTCGATTACGCAATGAGCGTGATTGTGTCGCGGGCATTGCCTGATGTGCGTGATGGGTTAAAGCCTGTGCATCGCCGTATTTTCTATGCGATGCGTGAAGGTGGATATACCTCTGATAAACCTTACCGTAAGTCTGCTCGTATTGTCGGGGATGTGATGGGTAAATATCACCCCCATGGTGATAGCGCGATTTATGACGCACTTGTGCGTATGGCTCAACCGTGGTCGTTACGTCTGCCCATGATTGACGGGCAGGGGAACTTTGGCTCGATGGATGGGGATGCACCTGCGGCCATGCGTTATACCGAGGCGCGCCTTGAAAAGGCGGCCGAGGCGTTGCTTGAGGACATTGACAAAGATACGGTTGATTTTCGTCCTAACTATGATGAATCAGAGAGCGAACCGATTGTTTTGCCTGCACGTATTCCAAATCTGCTTGTGAATGGGGCTGGTGGGATTGCCGTTGGGATGGCAACCAACATTCCACCCCATAATCTGGGCGAGGTTGTTGATGCCTGTTTGGCGATGATTGATAACCCAGAAATTACCACAGAAGAAATCATGCAGATTATTCCAGGCCCTGATTTCCCAACGGGCGGTCAAATTCTGGGTCGTAGTGGTATTTATTCGGCCTACACGACAGGGAATGGCTCGGTTATGATGCGTGCCAAGGCCGATTTTGAGGATATTCGCGAGAACCGTCAGGCGATTGTGATTAATGAAATTCCCTATCAGGTGAATAAAGGACGTTTACTCGAGCGTTTGGGCGAGGTTGCTCGTGAGAAGATTGTTGAGGGTATTTCAGGTGTCCGCGATGAATCTGACCGTGATGGTGTGCGTGTTGTTGTTGAACTGAAGCGCGACCAACAGGCTGACGTTGTTTTGAACCAGCTTTTCAAACACACACCGCTTCAGACATCCTTTGGGTGCAACATGGTGGCGCTTAACCATGGTCGCCCCCAGATGCTTATTCTGGAAGACTTTATCCGCCATTTCATCAAGTTCCGTCAAGAGGTCATTACCCGCCGTACGGTTTTTGAATTGAATAAGGCACGCGACCGTGCGCATGTTTTGGTTGGTTTGGCCGTTGCCGTTGCCAACATTGATGATGTGATTGCCGTTATTCGTAATGCGCCAGACCCACAATCAGCGCGCGACCAGCTGATGAACAAAAACTGGCCCGCAAGTGATGTTACACCTCTAATTGAGTTGATTGACGACCCTGAACACCCTGTTCAGGAAGGCAATACATACAAACTTTCTGAGGTTCAGGCGCGCGCCATTCTTGATTTACGTTTGCACCGCTTGACAGGCCTTGAGCGTGACAAGATTGCAGATGATTTGCGTGCCATTACTGACCGTATTTCAGAATTGCTGACAATTTTGGCAAGCAAGGAGAAGCTTTACGAGGTCATGCGTGAGGAATTGGTTGATGTGAAGGACCGGTTTGCCACACCACGTCGTACCGAACTGGTCGAGGGCGAGTTTGAGGCCGATATTGAATCCCTCATTCAGCGCGAGGACATGGTTGTGTCCATTACCAATGATGGTTACGTGAAGCGTACGCCGCTTGACACCTACCGTGCGCAACGCCGCGGTGGTAAGGGACGCTCGGGGATGAATATGAAGGATGATGATTTCGTCTCTGACTTGTTCGTTGCCTCCACACACACGCCGATCCTGTTCTTTACAAGTCGCGGTATTGTGCACCATATGAAGGTCTATCAATTGCCACTTGGCTCGCCTCAATCACGCGGGAAGGCTGTGATCAACCTGCTCCCACTTGAAAAGGATGAAACGGTCAATGTTTATATGCGTCTGCCTGAAGATGAGGCGGTGCGTGATGATCTGGATATCATGTTTGCGACCTCGCATGGTTCTGTACGTCGCAACAAGCTGTCTGATTTCAAAAATATTCGTTCCAACGGTTTGATTGCCATGAAGCTTGGTGAGGATGAAAATCTGGTTTCCGTGAAGATCTGTAAGCCTGATGAAGATGTCTTCCTGGCCACACGCATGGGTAAGGCGATCCGCTTTAATGTCGATGATATCCGTGTCTTCTCTGGCCGTACATCAACCGGTGTGCGCGGGATAAAACTTGGCAAGGGTGATGAGGTGATGACCATGTCCATCCTCAAGCGCGAGGCCGAGGACGAGAAGGGCCAGGCCTTACTCTGTGTCTCTGAAAACGGCTATGGAAAACGCACTTACGCCTCTGAATACCGCACCACAGGGCGCGGTGGACAGGGTGTCATCAATATGTCAGTGACCGAGAAAACAGGCGAGGTTGTCTCAACCTTCCCCGTGACAGAGGATCATCAGGTGATGTTGGTGACTGATAAAGGGCAGCTTATCCGCACACCCATTAAGAATGTCCGCTTCACAGGGCGTTCGGCCCAAGGGGTTATTATCTTTAAGGTTGCAGGGGATGAAAAGGTTGTCTCCGTTGCATGGCTTATCGAGGATGATGAAGGTGAAGCCGAAAACGGTGATGAGGGCGTAATTGAGGCCTCAGATGATGCCGCAGATGCAGATATTGACAGAGCGGATGAAACAGGTGACATTGAGGCTTCAGACGAAGATACAGAAGAGCAGTCCTAAGCTGCGAGGAGGAATCCGATGTCAAAGAAAACGCTTGATAAGCCAATAGCTAATCACTTAACTGAGTTATGGAACGGTAACAAAACGCTGGCGACAACGTTTTGGGGGTATTACGTTCTTATCTGGATTATTATCTCTCTCTTTGGGGCTATGCTGGCGGGGCTAATGGCTGTTCCTGCTCTTATTCTTAATGTGGCGTGGTCGGCCTTTATGATTGTACCTATCTGGCGTTCGGCCTCAAAATACGAAGGGCCAGAAAGCTTTGCTGTTCTTGCCAAAATCTTTGTAGTCTTACTGGCAATTAATGTTCTTATTAGAGTTTCTGCGCTGGTATGACATCCCAAATAACACGCACGGGCATTTATCCGGGCACATTCGACCCGATTACCAAGGGGCATCTGCACATTATTCAGCGTGCCTCCAAGCTTGTTGATCACTTGATTATTGGGATAGCACCCAATACACGCAAGGGCCCACTTTTTTCGCAAGAGGAGCGTGTAAAGCTAGTCTCCGAGGATATTGCCAACATGCATGTGAAGCATTGCGAGATTGAGGTCGAGGCATTTGACGAGCTTTTAATTCACTATGTGCAACGCAAGAAGGCACAATGCATCTTTCGTGGGTTGCGCGCCACGTCCGACTTTGAATACGAATTTCAAATGACAGGCATGAACGCTCAGATGGAGCCAGATATTGAAACGGTTTTCCTGATGGCGTCTGATAAATATCAATTTGTCTCTTCATCTTTTATCAAGGAAATCCATGCGCTGGATGGTGATATTTCGAAATTTGTGACGCCCGCTGTTTTATCGGCGCTGGAACACAAAAAAAATCAGCGAAAATCTTAATCAACACTTGACGATAGCGCGCAAAATCCATATGACTGTTGCGGTCTGTTCTTCAGGGACAGGCACACATCATACGACCGCGTAGCTCAGCTGGTAGAGCAACTGACTTTTAATCAGTAGGTCCAGGGTTCGAATCCCTGCGCGGTCACCATTTTTTTCAATTACTTAGCTTTAATTTTGGTTCAATTTCTTTAGAGATTTCTGGCTCATGGGACACTTATGGGACAGTTGATTTCTAAAATAGCTTTTGGATAAGCTGGAATACAACAGAACACGTTCTTTAATCTCAAATTAACTTATTGTTTTAACTGTGTTTTTACCAGTTAATGATAATATTAATATTAAGAAAGGAGCGTTCATGGCCGTCATTGAAGAAAGAGAAAATAAATCTGGAGGAAGATCTTACCGTGTAAAAATCCGCATGAAAGGTTATCCAGTTCAAACAGCTACATTTCAAAGAAAGACCGATGCAAAGCATTGGGCACAGAACACTGAAAGTGCAATTCGTGAGGGGCGATATTTTACTCATACAGTATCAAAACAAAAATTATTTGGGGAATTTATCGATCGCTATATCGAGGAAATTTTGCCCCTGAAGCCAAAATCCCAATACGACCAAACAATTCAACTGAAGTATTGGAGACGTGCTATGGGCCACATGCGAATGGAAGAAGTGACAACATCGGTAGTTCATACTGTGCGAAACAGACTTTTGGAAGGAAAGACGCCGCGAGGACGAGGACGTAGCAACGCAACAATCAACCGTTATATGGCAGCATTAAGCCACGCTTACACAGTTGCAATCAATGAATGGGAGTGGGCGCAAGATAATCCGTGTAAGAGAATATCAAGATTGCCAGAAAGTAAAGGAAGAACACGATACCTTAACGATGTCGAACGTGAACGGCTTCTTGATGCTTGTAAGGCAAGTGAGAACAAATATCTACACACCATAGTAGTTATGGCATTAAGTACGGGTGCACGGCGTAACGAGATAGTATGGCTTAAGTGGGATGACGTGCATTTTGAGCGGCAAGTTCTGATTTTGACAGATACTAAAAACAGGGAATCGCGAACTGTGCCTATACAAAGTTATGCGCTCATGCTCTTGCAGAAACGTTACAAAAATCGAAAAAAAGGACAAAGATACGTTTTTCCAAGTCATGTTAAGCTCGATAAGCCAATAGATATTGAGAAGGCATGGCAAACAGCTCTTAGAAGAGCGCAAATTAATGACTTTAGATTTCATGACCTACGTCATACTGCGGCGTCTTACATGGCTATGAATGGGGCTAGTCTTAAAGAAATTGGTGATATTCTGGGCCATAAAACAGTGCAGATGACTCAAAGATATGCACATCTATGTGAGGCACATACAAAGCAGATTGTAGCCGCAATGAACAACAAATTTTTTGCCTGTGAAATTAGAGAAGAGAGCAGATATAAAATTTAATTATAGGCTTCTGAACGAGAAAAAGTGCATTGATTTACGCTTTTTTTGCCTAAGATTCTTTAAAATATAATAAATCAATTTTAGTGTTTTTTATGAACTAAGTATTTGTATTTGCTAAATACAGGTCGTTTTTTCCGCTCAAAATTCTTTAAAATATGAAAAATTAAAACACAGTCTTTTTTATCAATGATATCAATTACTTAATTTGATTATGTTCAATTTATGTGATATTCTAAACCGGTAATGTAGGTGGAGCATTAAACAAACATGGAATCTGGATTGAGGGCAGATATAAAATTAGGAGATTATTTATGTCTTTATATACAGTTAAACAAATGGCAATGCGATACCCCGCTTTTACGGAAGATGCTTTTAGGAAGATTATCTTTAATAGACACAAGAATGGGTTTTACGAGTGTATTATTAGAGTGCCTGGGTCTACACGCATCCTCATCTGTGAAATGTCATTTTTAAAATGGTTGCGCATATATAATGAAGGTTTAGATGAATGTACGTCCACAAACGGAAATGAAGCTAAACCTGATAAATCTAAAACTTATAATCGCCCTAATTATGAGGCGTTTTTAAATATTGAGGACCAAGGGATTTAGAGAGCTTAGAGAGGTGGTTTGTATGTTTGGTTTAACTAAAAGAAGAGCGATCAAAAATAGAGAAGAATTAATCACAAAAAATGAACATGTGACCTCTCCAGTCACGCAAAACAAGGTTGTTCGTAAAGCCTTCACAATGATGGAAGACAACATAAAAGAGCTTAAATTAAGCACTAGAAGCTGTGAAGATATGGAACGTGATGGTTCTCGGATAACTCATAGCGAAATTATGCGAACGGCTTTAAGGGCTTTTTGCGAACTTTCCTATGAGGAACAATACGAAAAAGTTAAGCAAAATCAGTATTCAGAAGGAAAATAGAGAAGGGGGCTTTAGCCCCCCTTTTTTTTTAAAAATGACCTATGATCCATTTATATGTGTCATAGTAAATTTTGGCTTCGACCGCCATTACAAGCCACATAGGAAGATTAAAACACGCAATATCTATGATAGCGTGGAAAAGTCTCCATTTAATAAGTCTATAAAGAGCGATATGAGGGCGCTTAATAGCATTAAGCGCTTTTTCTTTGAAGTTGTTCGCAAATCTCTTTTTGTTACGCTCTAGCGAGATATTTTCAAGTTTTTCCGACAAATTGAACTCCTTAAACGAAAACGGCTTCGAGCGTTTGCTCTGAAGCCGAGGAGTTCGTAACCGTCTTGCGAGCGGTGCAGCGTATTCCAGCTTTCACCGTGTTGTATTCCGCCACCTCCTCGACAAGCGAGAAAGCAGCATCATTTTTACGGCCTGATGCAAATTGACCGCGCAAGGAGGTTACGACACCTCAAGCTTTAACTAAGCTCAATAAAACAGTAGTGAATTACTGGAATCTGGTCAATTAGAAGTTTCTTTTAATTAAATTTTAAGTGAAACAGACTTGTGGTTTACAACCAAATAAATGCAAATCAAAAATCCGAAGAAAGCAATAGCAAGCAGGGTTTGCTTCCGCTAACTTTTCGAGTGATAAGATTGATTGTGTAAACTATGCCCATGTAACTTAATAGACTTTTAAAGCGAATTGTGTATTATGGAGTGGCAATGAGAAAAATAACGCTCACATTTATGACTTTTTTGGCTGTTTTACCATCCTTGATGTGTTTTATGGCCTTTTGTCCTATGCAAGCAGCACAAGCAAGTGAGCCTGTTCCATGTCATGAACAAGCTGAACAAAGTGATGAGAATGGCGTTATGCTCATGTCTGATTGCATGGGCATTGATGTTTTCGCCCAACATAATACCAACGATTTTCAGCCAGAATTACAGATTGATACATTAGACTTTGCATGGGTTAATATTACTGAAAACCATATTTTAGAACCTTCTGCTGTTAATGGAATTCGTGGCCCCCCAACTGGACTTGAGACTCGGAGTCCGTCCAAGCCGCTTTATCTCACTACTCAACGCTTCCGTATCTAATTACTGATCTCTTTTAAAGTGTCTGTCATATTCATATGACGGGCATAAAGCGCGTCTTTATGTGCTTTCGCAAAAGAAATAAGGAGATCAGATTATGCGACCATTTAGAATATTTTTAACAACAACAGCAGTGATAGCGACCTTTGCTTTCCATGCTCCCGCGTTTGCAGAAACTTTTGAAAAGTATTTGGAGCGTTTAAGCGAACATCCTCAGATTGAGAGTATTCTTGCAGGTAGTGAAGCTCTAAAATTTCAGGCTAAAGGGGAGCTAGGATTGCCTGATCCTGAAGTGATGATAGGTGTTGATAATGTTCCAATTTCTGATCCTGCTTTTGATCGATTTTTGCCAACTTCTAAGGTTATAGGCTTTTCACAAGCAATTCCTAATCCTGTCGCTCGTGGTGCCAAATCAGAACGATTTGAGCAGATGTCGGAAAAGCAATCCCTGATAGCTGATTACACTGAATCCAGATTGCGCTTTATGCTTATTTCTAAACTGGCAGAGTATGAGAGCGTTAAGACACAAACGAAGCTTATAAAAAGACAGCTTGGCCATTACAGAGAGCTTGAAAATACCTTTAAAGGGCAGATTGAATCTGGCCAGTCTGTTTATCAACGCTTCTCAGAAGTAGATGTGGAACGTGCTGAAGCTGAAAGAAAATTAAATGATCTTGAAGCTAGAAAGGACAGCATAGAAGCTGAGTTTGTTCGCCTTGTAAGTAATGTTCCTGACATTGATTTGCCTGAAATCCCAGATTTAGAATGGGCAGAAAATGCACGTGTTTTATATCCTGTTCTCATTGCAAGCGAAGACATCGATATTGCTAAAAAAGATGTTGGAATTGCAGATGCCGCTTTCTTACCGAATTTTGGCGTGAGCGCAATTTACAAGCAGCGTGAAGATGGGGAGCGGGGCAGTTTTTCCGGTGATGATTGGTTTTCAATACAAGCTAAAATGAGCATTCCACTATGGGCTGAGAGCAATCAAAAGCCTAAAAGACAAGCAGCAATTGAAAGAGAAAATAGCGCGAAATTTGCTTATGACGATGTTCGGCGCCAGTGGGAACAAATTATGAGATCTCTAAAAAGCAATCGTGATGCAGCCTCTAAAAATGTCAAAGTTCTTCAAGACAAAGATTGGGCGATGAAAAAGAAGATTGATGCGGCTCAACGTAATTATGAAGCGGGGACTGATAATCTTGATGCTGTTTTGTTTGCCAAAATTGACCGCCTGAATATTCAATCCCAGCTTGCTGAGGTGAAGGCGTCTCATATATCGCGATCAGCTGAATTCAATTCAAACATTATTGATGCTTATACAAATAACACTTCAGAGGAGATGTCAGAATGAAAAAACATCTTGGTATATTTATAATTCTTATTGGTTTTCTTGCTTTTCCGGTATTAGCCCAAGCAGAACAATACACTTGTCCCATGCATCCGCATTATGTGGCAGATAGACCCGGAACGTGCCCAATTTGCGGCATGGATCTGGTGGAGCTGGAAACCGAAGGCGAAGTTCAAGAAGAGGCTTCAGAAAGCGATGAAGATCAATCAGGGCCAAAACGCACTTCTGTCACGATAGATCCAGAAACTATTCAAAATTCAGGAATTCGTAAGAAAAAGGCGCAAATGGCCAGTTTTGGAACATTGGTGCGAAGTTATGGTGATGTCACAGAAAATATTCGCCTTCAAAATGATATATCTGCACGTGTGGAAGGGTGGATTGTTGATTTAAGCGTTCAGGCCATGGGCGATGAAGTTAAAAAAGGAGATCTTCTCTTTAAGCTTTATAGCCCCGCATTAATATCTGCGCAGCGTGATCTCATCAGTGCTATTTCTACTGGATATAAGGGGCGAATAGACTCCGCCAGCAAGCGTCTTGTATCTCTTGGGATGCAAAAAGAGGCAATCCAAAAAGTTAAGAAAAGTCGAAAAGCCTTTGAAAACGTTCCTTTTTATGCACAAAGCGATGGCCTTGTAAGTGCGATCAATATTAGAGAAGGCACTTATGCTAAACCTGGTATGAATCTTATTACGTTGCAGAGTTACGATACAGTATGGATAGACGTGAATGTTGCGGAGCAGGATATTCCTTTCATTAACAAAGAAACCAAAGCAACGGTATCTCTACCCGCACTAGGTATTAAAGATAAAAAGGCGGCTATTGATTATATTTACCCTGTTATAGATCAAGCAACACGAACAGGGCGTGTTCGTCTCGTTTTGGACAATGCTGAGGGTAAGCTCAAACCTGGCGCTTACGCAGACGTTGAATTTGAAACGGATGTTGAGAAAAGACTAGCAATTCCATCAGATGCCGTTTTAAAGAGCAAAGACGGTGATTATGTAGTGTTATCACAAGGTCAGGGACGTTTTCAGCCACAGAAAATCTTAACGGGCCTCAGCTATAAAGGATATTCAGAAGTTCTCGAAGGGTTATCGGCTGATGATGAGATTGTTGTCAGCGGTCAGTTTTTGATCGATTCAGAAAGCGCATTGCGCGAGTCATTCCGCAAGATGCAAACAATGCAAATGCCTCTAGCCTTGCTTGATGTAAATAATGAGCAGTTGGCGATGATCGATCATTTGATTGATGCCGCTATTTATATTCAAAGAGAATTAAATGATGGACGCACACCTAATCCCAATATGATTATGCCTGCAATTAATCTTGGTGATCACCTCATGCCAATATTTAGAGGAACTAAGCTTCAATTTGTATTGGAAGATGCTGAACAGGCTCTTAAAGCATCAAAAGATAACGTCACAGATAAGGAGTGGCAAAACAGTCTTAATGAATTGGTTGTGGCCTTGAAGCCGTGGCTTTTAGAAGGAAAGCCACAACACTATAAATCCAAAAACTTAAAGCTTTATATGGCGCATGGATTAGATGTGTATTGGCTACAAATCAAGGACGATGTGAGTAATCCTTACGGTGAAGGCCATCCCATGAAAATTGATTGGCCTGAGAAAGTTGATGCAAAAGCACCTGAAATGACAGAAATGCCAGCAGGAGGTGCGCATGCAAACCACTGATAAAAATCAAACACGTGATCCATCACAATCTGCTGTTGCCAAGGTTATAGAATACTCGGTCAATAATCAGCTTTTGATTGTTGTAATGATGATTGCATTACTTGTTGCAGGCATCTTGGCGGTTCAAAAAACGCCTCTTGATGCCATTCCTGATATGTCGGATACGCAAGTTATTATTCGCACTGATTTTGTTGGTCAATCGCCTCAGATTGTCGAAGATTTGGTGACATATCCGCTATCAACAACAATGCTTGGGCTTCCTGAAACAAAGAATGTTCGCGGCTTTTCAATGTTTGGAACATCTTTTGTTTATATCATTTTTGAAGATGCGATAGATCAATATTGGGCAAGAAGCCGTGTCATTGAAGCCTTATCAAAAATTCAAGGTGATTTGCCACCCAATGTGCAACCTCAAATTGGGCCGGATGCTACAGGTGTTGGCTGGATTTACCAATATGCACTCGTTGATAAGAGCGGCAACCACGATTTATCGGATTTGAGAAGTCTACAAGATTGGTTTTTAAAATTTGAACTGGCAACGGTTGATGGTGTTTCGGAAGTGGCCTCTGTAGGCGGTTTTGTCAAAGAATATCAAATCTTGATAGATCCTAATAGATTACGCGCTTTTGACGTCCCTTTAAAAAGACTTATGGAAGCGGTTAAAAGCGCGAGTATGGATGCTGGTGGTCGCGTAATTGAAAAAGCGGAGATGGAACTTATGATCCGCTCGAAAGGCTATGTCACAGAAATAAAAGAACTTAAAAACATTGTTCTTTTTGCGCGTGATGGAACACCAGTCAAACTTGAAGACGTTGCACGTGTCATTGAAGGGCCGGAGCTTCGGCGCGGTGTAACGGAACTCAATGGAGAAGGTGAAGTTGTTGCTGGTGTTGTTGTCATGCGGGCAGGGGAGAATGCCTTAACAGTTATTGAAGGGGTGAAGGAAAAACTTGCAGAGCTTCAACAAGGGCTTCCTGAAGGTGTTGAAATTGTAACTGTCTATGATCGTGCGCCACTGATTGAAGGTGCAGTTGATTACCTGACTGACACTCTTTTCAAACAAGCAATTATTGTTTCATTGGTTGTTTTTATATTTCTGCTTCATGTTCGCTCAGCTTTGGTAGCCTTAATTGTTTTGCCATTAGGCGTCCTAGGCGCATTTATTGTTATGTCTGCGCAAGGCATTACAGCCAATATTGTATCTCTTGGCGGTATTGCGATTGCCATTGGAACAATGGTGGATGCTTCGATTGTTATGGTCGAAAACGCCCATAGGAAGTTAGCTGAATTAGGAGAAAAGGCAAAGAAAGAAGAAAAAAACAAAGCCATTCTTCAGGCTGCAAAAGAAGTCGGTCCGGGGCTTTTCTTTTCTCTTCTTATAATCACAATTTCATTTTTGCCAGTTCTTGCGCTTACAGGGCAGTCATACAGATTATTCTCACCATTAGCATTCACAAAAACCTATGTATTGGCTTTTGCAGCAATTCTCTCAGTCACAGTGATACCAATTTTAATGCTTTGGACATTGCGCGGGAAAATTAAAAAAGCTGAAGCCAATCCTGTGAATGCTGTTTTGCTGAAATTCTACAGACCATTATTAAAGCACGTTCTGGCCAAACCTATGATTACAGTCATTGTAACGCTTGTATTAATTGCCAGTATGATTGTTCCGCTTTCGCGCACTGGCTCTGAATTTATGCCTGCACTCTATGAAGGTGAATTACTATACATGCCAACAACACTTCCTGGCGTTTCGATTACTAAAGCCAAGGAAGTGCTTCAGCAGACCAATCGCATGATTAAAGAAGTTCCTGAAGTACATCATGTGTTTGGCAAAGTAGGGCGCGCGGATACCGCAACAGATCCAGCACCGATTTCAATGATTGAAACATGGATCAAGCTAAAGCCGCGTGAAGAATGGCGAAAGGGCATGAGTCCTGAAGATTTGATAAAGGATTTGAACAGCCGCGTTAAACTGCCCGGTGTTGTTAATTCATGGGGCTATCCAATCAAAATCCGTATGGACATGATTTCTACAGGTATTAGAACGCCAATAGGGATCAAAATATCTGGTGATGATTTAGATACTATTGGACGTGTTGCTCTCGATGTTGAAGCAACGATTAAAGATGTTGAAGGTACACGATCTGCATTTGCCGATCGCGTTACTGGCGGGAAATACTTAGAAGTAACACCCGATAGGGATGAGCTGGCTCGTCGTAACATTGATCTTGGCGTCTTTCAAAACGTCATTGGAACTGCGCTTGGCGGCATGAAAATGGCTGAGTCTATCCAAGGGCGTGAGCGATATAACATCATGCTTCGCTATGATAGACCTTTTAGAGAAGACCCTGATGATCTCTCAGACATTTTAGTGCCAACCCCCAAAGGTCAGCATATACCGCTTGGTGAGCTTGCGAAAATTGAGTTTGTCGAAGGGCCGCCCATGATTAAGTCAGAAAATGCGAGGCTTACTGGTTGGGTTTTCGTGGATATTGAGGACAGAGATATAGGCTCTTACGTTCAAGATGCTCAAATAGCTGTACGTGATAATGTCAATTTACCCGCAGGATATGCGATTGAATGGTCAGGGCAATTTGAGCAAATGGTTGAAGCTAAAAAGCAGCTGAGTATTGCTATTCCGGCGGCTGGATTTGCGATTTTTGTCTTACTCATGATTTACTTTGGACGGACTGATCGAACGCTTATGGTCATGCTCTCTTTGCCTGTCGCAATGGTTGGCGGTATGTGGGCAATTTATCTAGCGGACTACAACTTATCTGTGGCTGTTGGTGTTGGCTTTATCGCTCTTGGCGGTCTTGCAGTTGAAACCGCAACGATCATGATGGTTTATATTGATCAACGTGTACGCGAGACACAGCCCTCAAACCTAGATCAATTAGGACAGGCGGTTTATGAAGGTGCGCTTATGCGTATTCGCCCCGTTTTGATGACCGTCATTACAGAATTTGCCGGATTGCTTCCTATTTTTATCTTTGCAGGATTGGGTGCTGATGTGATGCGCCGCATTGCTCTGCCAATGGTCGGAGGTATGGTCACAACAACTCTTTTAACTCTTATTGTTATTCCCGTCATTTATATGCTTTGGGAAGGACGAAAATTTCAACCAACCAACCAAAATGAAAGGAAACTATCATGAAACCATTAAAAACCGCACTAATGCTAGGTGTTACAACAATCATTGGATTGAGTGCTATACAGCCTGTTTGGGCATCTGAAGACGATGCACACGCCCACCATAAACATGAAATGCACGAACATCACAATGAAGATGCTGTTATGGGTAAAGGCGTGGTTCACACGATTGATCTTGAAAACAACAAAATCAATCTTTCACATGCGCCGATACCTGAACTGAAATGGCCGGAAATGACAATGGATTTGGATGTTGCTGAAGGTGTTGATCTTAGCACATTAAAGCCGGAACAAAATATCCATTTTCATATCGAACTAGGCGAAGACAAAGTGTACCGGATCACAAAAATTATGATGCCTAAAGAGGGGCATCAATGTGAAGCCGGTAAAGATTGTTCAATGCATGGCTCTCAGGTTCATGAAGGTCATGAACACGATCATAATCAAAAACATTAAAGGCGGAGAAAAATCATGATGGGCATAGAAATCATACCAAACTGGCATCCGATCTTTGTACATTTTACGATTGGATTATTAAGTATATCGGCGCTTTTGTATCTGGCAGGATTGGTTTTTAAAAAACCAAATCTTCTGGTGGCCGCGCGTTGGAATCTCTGGATTGGTGCAGCTGTTACCATTGCGACGGTTTTAGCTGGTTTCTATGCCTATAATACCGTGGCGCATGATGGGCCATCACACGCGGCCATGACCGATCATAAGAATTGGGCGCTCGTCACCGCATCTATCTTTGGTGTTTTAGCCCTCTGGTCACTGATTAAACATCGCGGCGCAAAAACCGTTCATCCTGCTTTTGTAGCCTTGATTTTGTTAGCGTCGGGCATTTTAGCAATCACTGGATTTAAAGGTGGTGAGTTAGTCTACCGTCATGGTCTGGGCGTCATGAGCATGCCTGAGGTTTCAGGTGATGGCGGTCATGGTAGTCACTCTCATGGTGAATATGGTGACGCGGGCCATCACGGCACTGCAGAGGAAACACACGATCATGGGAGTCATGAACATTAATTCAAACAGAATTAGAGTATTGACCTTGGAGTACACTCTAAAGAATAAGCTACGGAAATAAAAAAATGGAAAATCAAAAAATGTCAATCGGACAACTTTCTAAAGCTACAAACACAAGTAAGGATACAATTCGTTACTATGAAACGATTGGTTTGTTGCAAGAAAGCCCAAGGTCTAATGCGGGATATAGGATCTTTGATTGTGAAAGTGTAAGACGTCTTCGGCTTATCAAAAATGCTAAATCGCTCGGTTTTAAATTGTCTGAGATCGAAGAGATTATTCAAATAATTCAATCACCTGATGGAACTGCACAACAGTTAAAATTGTTGGTCGAAAGTAAAATATCATCAGCGAAAAACAACATAAAGTCTTTAGAGAAAATGCAGACCGCATTAGAGAAGCTGTTTAAGAAGTGTCCGGGCGGGACCATATCTACAGATATTTGTCCGATACAAATGTATTTAATGGAAGAAAGATGAAGGATTAGGCATGCGCGAAAAAACGTCATTATCACGTAGACAGTTTATAGGTGGTGCAGCAAGTGCTGCCTTGGTGGCAGGGATGAGTGCAAGCCTTCCTTTGCCAGCATGGGCTAGAGGTACAGCAATGCCGGGTTATGTCGATGATAAAGGCATTAAAAATATTGCTCCTCAAAACTTATATAATTTAGGTATTGGCTATCATCCAATTCAAATCCACGGACGAAAAGGTAAAGCTACAGGAATTAATGGTACAGTACCGGGCCCTCTTATAAAGCTTAAAGAAGGGG
The DNA here is from genome assembly GCA_002328415.1 of Micavibrio sp. UBA2137. GTDB lineage: Bacteria > Pseudomonadota > Alphaproteobacteria > Micavibrionales > Micavibrionaceae > UBA2137. The sequence continues at coordinate 261,811 of DCXL01000003.1, forward strand.
AACGTGTAAAGCTCAATGTCACCAATAATTTGATGGATTCAGATCATTCCTCTATTCACTGGCACGGTATCTTATTGCCATTCCCTATGGATGGTGTGCCGGGTGTAAACTTCGCAGGAATAAAGCCAGGTGAAACTTTCGAATATGAATATGATGTCGTACAAGGTGGAACGTATTGGTATCACTCTCATTCAGCATTTCAGGAACAAACAGGGGCTTATGGTCCTCTAATCATTGAACCTAAAGACCCAGAACCTATAAGTTATGATCGTGATTACGTGGTTGTTTTATCAGATTGGTCTTTTGAAAACCCGCATACAATCTTCAGAAATATTACACTTCAGGAGGGGTACTATAATTATCAGCAAAGAACGCTTGGTGAATTTTTTAAAGACGTTAAAGAAAAGGGGTTTTCCGAGACTTTAGATAACCGTTTGATGTGGTCAAAAATGAGAATGTCTCCTGTCGACTTGGCAGGTGTCACAGGGGCTACATACACCTATTTGATGAATGGCCATGGCCCGGCTGATAATTGGACAGGCATTTTTAATCCTGGAGAAACCATTCGCTTGAGAGTAATTAATGCCGCTGCCATGACTAACTTTGACTTCCGCATTCCCGGTCTGAACATGGATGTGGTTATGGTCGATGGGAAATTTGTAAAGCCGGTCAATGTTCACGAATTTAGAATTGGGGTTGCAGAGACAATAGACGTTCTTGTGACACCCAAACAAGACAAACCATTCACTCTTTTTGCTGAAAGCTTGGATAGAAGCGGCTACACGCGCGGCACACTTTCACCGGAAGGAGGATTAAGTGCGGCTGTACCGCCACTGCGCCCTAGACCTGTTCGCAAAATGAAAGACATTGGCATGATGGCCGCAATGGACATGAAAAGTGGCGAAATGCGAATGATGATGGATCATGCGGATATGGCTGCCACGGCTATGCCAGATGGTATGAAACATCATAAGGATATGATGCATAATCCCAATGTTCCCGGTCCTAATGGACCAGAGCCATTCAAGCCTGACCGTAAAAGTGCAAGCACTGTCATGATTATCACTGATCCTCAAGATAGGTTGCAAGAACCGGGGATTGGGCTTGGTGAAGATGGTTGGAAAGTATTGACCTATAAGGATTTAGTGTCTAATGAGCCACAACCTTACAAGGCCGAGGTTGATCGAGAAATGACGATCAATATTACAGCCAATATGGAACGGTATATGTTCTCATTCGATGGTAAGAAATTTTCAGAGCATCCCGGGCCATATTTGTTCAATCATAATGAGCGTTTAAGATTATACTTAGTCAATCATACAATGATGGAGCATCCTATTCACCTACATGGCATGTGGATGCACTTAGAGAATGGCAAAAGCCACGACCAAATTCCTTATAAACACACAATTTTAGTAAAGCCGGGTGAAAAGCTTTCGGCGCTTGTAACACCCATTGAAAAAGGTGATTGGGCGTTTCACTGCCATCTTCTTTATCATATGGAAGCTGGAATGTTCCAAGTGGTTAGAGTGGCATAAGAGGAGATAGAAAAATGAAAAATTTGATTTTAACAACAGCTCTTCTTTTGACTGCTGCGCCTAATTTAGCGATTGCACAACCAGAGAACCCTCACGCCACACATGAGATAGGGGGCAGAGAAAGATCTTATTTCCCTGAAGATTACAAGGAAGTTGATCCAGAGCCGAAAAACGGTCAGGAAATTCAAAAATATGCCTTGAGTGACGCTCCAAATTCAGGTCAGAAAAACTTTGGTGTTCAACTCGTTCACGACAATATGATTTTTTACCAGTTTATGGGTAATCGCCTAGAGCAAAGATTTCAGCAAGGCGATAATGCATTATTGTTTGATGCTCAGGCTTGGGTCGGAACTGATTACGATAAACTTTGGCTTAAAACTGAGGGTGAATATAACACCAGTCAATCTGATTTTGAAACTGTAAGCCATGAGACATTATATTCTAAGACTATTGCGCCATTTTGGGATGTTCAGGCAGGCTGGAGACATGATTTTATTCCCGCAGCAGATGATCGTGATTTTCTAGCGTTCGGCTTTCAAGGTCTTGCACCATATCGCTTCGAGGTGGATGCAACCTCTTACATAAGTGATGAGGGGGATATATCCGCAGGTGTAGAAGCTGAATTTGATATACGTCTTACACAACGTGCTGTGATTCAACCGCGACTTGAAACCGAAATCGCTGTTCAAGATGTTGAGGAATACAATATCGGATCAGGTGTGACAGGTTTTGAAACAGGCTTACGTCTAAGATACGAGATAAGCAGGAAATTTGCTCCTTACGTTGGGGTTAGCTGGGAACAAAATGTTGGGGAAACAAAAAACCTACTAGAAGAAGATGGTGAAATGACTAATAACACGGCCTTTGTGACAGGTGTGAGATTTTGGTTTTAGAAAATTGGTAAGAATAAATGAGCAACGATCATTCTACAGATTATAATAAAGACAGTTTGACCCTTACTGGAGCCGTTGCGATGGGAACGGGGGTCATGATTGGTGCGGGTATTTTTGCGCTCACTGGACAAGTAGCCGAACTCGCACAGGAATGGTTTCCTCTGGCTTTTCTGGTTGCCGCTATCATTGCAGGCTTTAGCGCTTATTCTTACGTGAAACTTTCCAATGCCTATCCCTCCGCGGGCGGCATCGCTATGTTTTTGGAAAAGGCCTATGGCAAAGGTACAATGACAGCTGTATGTGCATTGCTCATGTATTTTTCAATGGTTATCAATGAAAGCCTTGTCGCAAGGACGTTTGGTACTTATACGCTGCAATTATTTGATGTTGGCAAGGACAGCTGGTTAGTTCCTGCGTTAGGGGTAGGGGTTTTAATCTTTGCATTCATTGTGAATGTTTCAGGTAACAAATTCATACAAAGCTTTTCGTTCGTTATGGCCTTTATCAAAATTGGTGGTTTGGCATTACTAGCCGCAGGCGGACTTTATGCGAGCGGCTTTAATTTTGAGAGTATCTCTGTAGCGCCGGAGGAGACCTCGTTTACTGGCTTTTTGGGGGCCGTTGCTCTCGGTATTCTTGCTTACAAAGGATTTACAACAATTACAAATAGTGGGGGAGAAATTAAAGACCCACATAAAAATGTTGGTAGAGCAATCATAATATCAATCGCTATATGTGTTGCCGTGTACATGCTCGTAACATTTGCTGTTGGTGGCAATCTCTCTATTTCTGAGATCGTGCAGGCTAAGGATTATGCATTGGCTGAGGCTGCTAGGCCAGCTTATGGTCAATGGGGGTTATGGCTAACAGTAGGTTTTGCTATCGTAGCAACTGTTTCCGGTCTTATCGCAAGTGTATTTGCTGTATCAAGAATGCTAGCTATGCTTACTGACATGAAGCTTGTACCTCATTCGCATTTTGGAATGTCTGGAAGTGTTCAGAGGCACACCCTGATTTACACTATAGTATTGGCTATGCTGCTAACAATCTTTTTTGATTTAAGTCGCATAGCGTCATTAGGGGCAATTTTTTACATCATAATGGATATAGCCATTCATTGGGGTGTACTTAAACATTTAAGAAAAGAAATTGATGCTAATCCCGCAATAGTCATCACTGCTATTATTTTAGATGTGATTGTTCTGGCTGCGTTTTTATGGGTAAAAGCTCAAAGCGATATGCTCGTAATATGGGCTTCTATTGCGGGTTTGGTCTTTATAGTTGTAGGTGAGCGCATTTTCCTAAAGCATTATAAGGAAAAGCTATCAGTATGATTATAACGTCCTTGATAAGTCTATTCCTTATATTGATCACAGTCATTATTCATTACCGAGGATTATGTTGGGTCGCTTGCCTTTCAAAAGAATGGGATACACAAAACTTTTTTGTGCCACCAATTTTAATGTTTTTCATTGCTGTATTACATCTTTTTGAAATCGTTATATACGCCTTGGTTTTTTACCTTATGCACGAATTTACAAACCTTGGTGGTTTTACTGATAAATTTGAACCTCATATTTGGAATTATCTCTATTTTTCAGGAGCTAATTATACAACATTGGGGATGAGCAATTTTTATCCTACAGGGCATTTTAAGGTATTAGCTTTCACAGAATCTTTGAACGGCTTCATGATGCTCACATGGTCAGCTACATTTTTCTTCTCTAGGGCAGGGCAATTTTTCAATGATAATTAGAAAGGATGAGCAATGAATAATTATACTAAATTTTTTGCAATGATAGGAACATCAACACTGGTGATGTTTGGGCTGATGTATCTCAATTCCTACGCTCTTGATCATGTATTTTTCAGTGAAACAAGAACCTACATGGCCATATATATGGGTGCCGCAATGGCTATTGTTATGCTCTTATTTATGCTCGGAATGTATAAAAATACCAAAACAAATATTTTAATTTTTGTTGGAAGCGCAATTATTTTTGCAGGGGCTTTGTATCTGGTGCGCTCTCAAACCACAGTGCAAGATGAGGCATGGATGAGCGCTATGATACCTCACCATTCCATAGCAATTCTGACGAGTGAACGTGCTAGTATTGATGACGTAAGGGTAAAAGAACTTGCTAATGAAATTATTAGGGCGCAACGCCGTGAAATCAAAGAAATGAAATGGCTTTTAAAAGATATTAAGGAAAATGGCCAAGCAAAGACACAAGATCAAGCACAACAGCGCCCAGTTCCAAAATTTGAAGGAGATTTATAATGCCAAAGAAAGCTAGCGTATACCGTATGGTCATGGACAAACATATTTGTCCGTATGGCTTAAAAACTGTCGATCTGTTGAAAAATGAGGGCTATGAGGTTGAAGATCATCACCTCACAAGCCGTAAAGAAACCGACGACTTTAAAAAAGAGCATGACGTGGAAACAACACCGCAGACCTTTATTGATAATAAACGCATTGGTGGATATGACGATCTCAAAAAGTTTTTTGGTAAAGTGCAAGAAGGCACAACATATAAACCAATTATAGCGATATTTGCGACAACATTTCTTATGGCGCTCTCAACAGCGTATGCTTTAGGAGAGCTTAATTTTGTTCGTATTATTGAGCTATTTATCGCGCTAAGTATGTGCGCTCTTGCCATACAAAAATTAAGAGATTTAGAAGCCTTTAGTTTACAATTTTTAAATTATGATATTCTTGCTCAAAAATGGGTCAAATATTCATATGTTTACCCATTTGTAGAAATGCTGGCTGGTGTTGCTATGATTTCAGGGGTTTTGACCATTGTGTCCGCACCAGCTGCTATTTTCATTGCTACAATCAATGGGTACTCCGTATTTAAGGCCGTTTATATCGATAAAAGAGAGCTTAAATGTGCCTGCGTTGGCGGCAATAGCAACGTCCCTCTAGGATTTATATCATTAACCGAAAATATTATGATGGCGGGTATGGGTATTTGGATGCTTGTACTATAAATTTAGTTTTTTTTTAGTATTGAAACATTAACTTTTCAATGTTAGTTTGATTTATATGAGCAAAATATTTTTAATATTCATTTTATTTGTATTGATCGTCTCAGTGACGGTTAGTGCGGCTCATGCCCATGTTGATATAGATACTCCTTCGGAGATTTCCTCAACAATCCATCTTGATAGTGACGACGATCATAACGATCTCGGTAGTCAAGATTGTGGAATGGCTTGCGGCGGTTGCTGTATTCATCACGTAGTGAATAGCTCCAACCAAACCCACAGCCTGTCTTCTCTTTCAAAAGAGAAACTACATGCTCTGAATACGAATGTTTTCGTATCAGACTTTATCTACGGCCTCAAACGCCCTCCAAGATCATAATATATAAGGCGTAGTGTATCTGCACGCTGACGATTTGCGTCTGCACAGATGTATCTTTTACGACCTTATTCTCCAAAGACTGCGCTTAAAAACTTTGCGCCGCTTTACCCCTTATTGAACCCAAAAAAAGGAATATATAATGAGAAAACTACTCTACACGTCTGCGTTGGCTGTACTTCTTTGGCAACCGACATTGGCCGGAGCTGAGACGTTGGACAAGCAAATGGCTTTGCAAATGGCTTTGCAAAATAACCCGACATATAAGGCGGCTCTTGCTGACATTGACGCGGCAGATGGCGTAAAGCTTCAGGCATCACTTCTCCCCAATCCTGATGCAGTGTTAGAAATTGAAAATTTTGCAGGAGAAGATGAAAATGAAGGTTTTGACGGTGCTGAAATAACGCTCGGTATTGAGCAAACTATAGAAATGGGCGGAAAACGTCGTAATCGTACAAATGTGGCCGATTACACATATAGAATTAGTCAACAACAGGCCAAAGCCCAAGCTTTGAGTTTACTAGCGGAAACTGAATATGCCTTTGTCCGTTTAGCTGTTGCTCAAGAGCGTATGGTGCTGGCTGATAAGCGATTGGCTTTAGCAGACAAAACACACAGTATTGTAAAAAAGCGAGTGGGAGCGGCAAAATCTGCTGATATCCAACATACAAAAGCTGATATTGAAAAAGCTGCCGCCGAAGTTGAGAAGCGCAAAGCTGAAAAAGAATTGGTGACGGCGAAAACAGATTTAGCAAGGCTTTTGGGAGGTATTGATAGCACAGCTTTGGATGTTGAAATTGATATCAAGGCATTGCCTGATTTGGTAAATCAACAAGATCTTCTAGATTCTATTAAAAATGCTCCCCAATCCAAGGCGCAGGAATTTGCCAAAATGCAGGCGAAGTCTTCTTTAGATTTGGCTTATTCTGAAGCTGTTCCTGATCCCAGTTTTGGTTTAGGAATAAGACGTTTTAATGAAAATGATAGCACAGCATTGATAGCAAGTGTCTCGTTCCCAATACCTGTTTTTAATCGCAATCAAGGCGGCATTAAAGAGGCCAAGGCCAATATGATTAAGGCCGATGCTGAAAACTATGCAGCGGGTTTATCACTGAGACAATCTGCCATTCAGGCATGGGAAAGCTTTGCTTCTTCTTTAGATGAAACAAGCCGATATCAAAATGAAATTATTCCAAGCGCCCGCACAGCTTATAAACAAGCTGATGATGGTTACAGTCGTGGTGCATTTGGTTTTCTGGATTTACTGGATGCGCAGCGCACCCTCTATGAAGTTCAAGAATCACATTTAGATAGCTTATTAAGTCTTTATGATGCAAAGGCAAAAACAGATTTCTTGATGGGGACATACAGCCCTCTGATTGAAAAAACTTCTCAGGCAAATTTGAAAGGACAAATCAATGACTAAAAAACTATTTTATCCAGCACTAGCTATAACAGCTGCTTTGTTTGCATGGCAATCAATCCCAAATCTGACTCATGCTGCTTCACATGAAGAAAGCTACCAAGAGGCAAATACAGATTCTCATGACAAAAAAACTAACCATGATCATAGCGATGGTCATATTCATGATGATGATAACCAAGGACACAAGGCTTTGCACAAAGATGAAGATACTGTTGTGATTGAAGATGATCACTCAAGCGAAAGTGACAGCCACGATGATCATGAACATAATTCTCATGAGACAAAAGATGGTCATGATCAACATAGCCACAAATCTGAAAAATCAAAATCCCCAGAGAAAGGGCAAATCGATGAATAATAAATATTTAACCATTTTAGTCATAGGACTTACGATTTTTGCATGGCAGATCGCCCCTGTGACAATAAGCACTGCGAAAGCGGAAACAGAATCACATGACAATCATGGACATGATGAACAAAAAGGCCATGCTCACGATGATGGAGATGAGCATGAGGACGGGCATGACGAAACTGATGGGGATAGCCATGAAGATGATCATTCTGAGGAGGGTGACTCACATGATGATCATGGTCATGATAGCCATGAAAAAAAGGATAGTCATGATGATCACGGTCATGGTGACGAACATGGTGAGCATGAAGAAGGTAAAGTTGAAATTTCTTCAGATGCCGCAAAATTAACTGGTATTCAGGTTCAAAAAGCTGGCCCCGCCATAGTTGCTATGACAACACCGCTGACCGGGCGCATTACCCTGAATGAAAATACAACTGCTAATGTTCGCGCACGCTTTCCTGGCTTTGTGAAGGCTGTACATGTCAATTTGGGCGACATAGTTACCAAAGGCCAAAAACTGGCCACGGTTGAGAGCAATGAAAGCCTGAATAACTATAGCGTTACTGCGCCGATGGATGGCGTAATTCTAAGACGTGAAACCAATATTGGCGATGTTACCAATGGCAAGGAGCTGTTCGTGATTGCTGATCTTTCAACTGTATGGGCAAAATATCATATATTCCCGCGTGATGTTTCAAATATCAAAAAAGGTCAATCTGTAACAGTTCATACATTGGATGAAAAAACGCGTCAGAATGCCGAGATTTCTATGCTGTTTCCTACTACGGATGCTCTAAGTCAAACAGTGATTGCTATTGCCGAGCTTTCCAATGCAGACGGAATATGGCGACCGGGCATGACCATTGAAGGTGATATTAAGGTTGGCGAAAAACAGGCTTCACTTGCCGTTCCACGCACAGCATTACAGTTCTTAGAAGAAGAACAGGTTGTTTTTATAAAAAGCGGTAATGAATACGAACCACGTCCCGTCACCATCGGTATGACAGGAACAAAAAATGTAGAAATCACTTCTGGTCTAAAGCGCGGCGAAACGTATGTCAGCGCAGGAAGTTTTGTCATTAAAGCTGACATCCTTAAAGGCACAGCAGCACACGAACATTAAGCCTAAAGACTGAAAAGAAGAAATATAGAGGATTACCTAATGCTTGAGACAATTATTAAACAATCAATTACCCATAGATGGCTGGTTTTAGTATCAGTATTGGCGATTTGTGCCCTAGGGATTTATAATTTTAACCGTCTGCCAATCGACGCTGTACCAGATATTACAAATGTCCAAGTTCAGATAAATACTGCCGCAGATGGATATTCGCCGTTAGAGGTTGAGCAACGCATAACATTTCCTGTAGAAACTGTTTTGGCTGGCATCCCGAAGCTGGATTACACACGCTCCTTATCACGTTACGGCCTCTCTCAAGTCACAGTGGTGTTTGAAGACGGCACCGATATCTTCTTTGCGCGGCAGCAAATTGCCGAACGCTTGCAGCAAATTAAAAGCGAAATCCCCGAGGGGCTGGAGCCAATTATGGGGCCAATCAGCACAGGGCTTGGAGAAATCTTTTTCTATACGGTTGAAGCAGAAAACGGCGCGTTCAAAGAAGATGGAACGGCCTATACGCCGATGGATCTTTTAACAGTACAGAACTGGATTATTGTGCCGCAGCTGCGCAATCTAAAAGGTGTCGTAGAGGTCAACACGATTGGCGGTTATGAACAACAATTCCATGTTCAGCCATATCCTGACCAGCTTCTGTCCTATGACCTTAGCATTCATGATGTGATCAAAGCTTTGGAAGCCAATAATGATAATGCCGGAGCCGGATATATTGAGCGTAATGGTGAACAATACCTGGTGCGCATCCCTGGGCAAGTTGAAGGTCTGGAGGATATCCGCAATATTATTGTGACCAAGCGCGATGAGTTGACCATCCGTGTTAAAGATGTGGCAAATGTTAAATTGGGTGCTCCTTTAAGAACAGGCGCCGCCACTGAAAACGGCGAAGAAATTGTTCTTGGCACGGCCATGATGCTCATGGGTGAAAACAGCCGTGACGTATCGTATCGTGTAGGTGAAAAGCTCAAAGAAGTAGCCGCTAGTCTGCCTAAAGGCGTGATTGTCAAACCGATTTATGACCGAACCACACTGGTTGAAAAAACCATCAAAACGGTGGAGAAAAACCTGGCAGAAGGTGCGTTGTTGGTTATCGTGATTTTGTTTTTACTGTTGGGGAATTTCCGTGCGGCTTTAATTACAGCCCTCGTGATTCCGATTGCCATGCTTATGACGATTACGGGTATGGTCGAAAACAAAGTCTCAGGAAATTTGATGAGCCTTGGTGCCCTGGATTTTGGACTGATTGTCGACGGAGCGGTCATCATCATTGAGAACTGTCTGCGGCGTTTCGGTATGGAGCAGCATAAATTAGGGCGCTTGTTGACCAAAGAAGAGCGTTTTGATTTGGCTTCCAAAGCTACCGCTGAAGTTATTAAACCCAGTATCTTCGGTATTTTAATTATCACAGTAGTGTATTTGCCGATCTTCTCACTGACAGGTGTAGAGGGTAAAATGTTTCATCCTATGGCCTTTACCGTTGTTGTGGCTTTGCTCTCGGCAATGGCGCTGTCCATTACCTTTGTTCCAGCCGCCGTTGCCACCTTCATCACAGGGAAGGTGCATGAAAAGGAAAATATCGTTATTCGAGGCGCAAAAACCGTGTACGAACCAATGCTGCGATGGAGTGTTGCCAATCCATTGCCAATCGTTCTGGTGGCTGTCGTACTTGTCGTTATAAGCATGTTTTCAGTGACTAAAATGGGGTCGGAGTTTGTGCCTAATCTGGATGAAGGGGATATTGCTATTCAAGCCCTGCGAGCACCCGGTACGTCTCTGACAGAATCCGTTCGTATGCAATCTTTCATGGAAAAAATGCTGGTGAGAGATTTTCCTGAAGTTGATACGGTGATTGCACGGATCGGTACAGCGGAAGTTGCTACCGATGCGATGCCGCCCAATATTGCCGATACTTATGTTTTGCTAAAAAAGCGCGATAAATGGCCTGATCCATCCAAACCTAAAGAAAAGCTGGTTGAAGAAATGGAGGTGGCTTTGGAAGCTATCCCAGGCAGTAACTATGAGTTTTCACAACCCATTCAGCTTCGCTTTAACGAACTAATTTCAGGGGTGCGTAGCGATGTGGCTGTAAAGATCTACGGCGATGATCTTGATCAGCTTGTTAAATCTGCAAATGATGTGTTGGAAGTTGTCCAGAACATAGAAGGTGCGGCGGGTGCAAAAGTTGAACAAGTGACGGGATTGCCTGTTTTAAGCATCGTGCCTGATCGAAAACGCATGGACCTTTACGGCCTGAATATCGCTGATGTACAGGAAATTGTACAAACCGCGATGGGTGGGCGCGAGGCCGGAACGGTCTTTGAAGGTGATAGACGCTTTGATCTTGTGGTGCGTTTGCCGGAATCGTTACGCACCGATATTGACGCATTAGATCGTCTGCCCATCCCACTCCCCAATGGTGAACAAGAAGGTGTCGATGAAACACCTGATTATGTGCCTTTAGGCGAAGTGGCCGATATCTCGATTATTTATGGCCCGAATCAGGTTAGCCGCGAGAACGGAAAACGCCGGATTGTTGTAACCTCTAATGTAAGAGGACGTGATTTGGGAAGCTTTGTTGGAGATATCCGTGAACAAGTTTCAGCCAATGTTCAATTGCCTTCTGGATACTGGACAGAATATGGAGGCACATTTGAACAATTGATCTCTGCTAAACAGCGGCTTTCGATTGTTGTACCAATCTCACTGCTCCTGATTTTTGGTTTGCTTTTCATGGCCTTTAACTCTGGCCGAGCGGCATTACTAATCTTCTCTGGCGTTCCCTTGGCTCTCACAGGTGGTATAGCAGCGCTGTGGTTGCGGGATATCCCGCTTTCGATATCCGCAGGTGTTGGTTTTATTGCGCTTTCAGGTGTGGCTGTATTAAACGGTGTGGTAATGCTGTCCTTTATCCGCGATCTGGAAAAACAGGGCAAGCCATTACAAGAGGCTATCATCGAAGGGGCGCTGACGCGCCTTCGTCCGGTGCTAATGACGGCACTGGTGGCCTCACTCGGTTTTGTGCCTATGGCGCTTAATACAGGCGCAGGCGCGGAAGTACAAAGACCGCTGGCGACCGTTGTGATTGGCGGGATTATATCCTCCACCATTCTGACATTGCTGGTGTTGCCAGCCTTGTATAAGTGGTTTCCCAGTCGCTTTAGTATCCGCCGCAAGGCAAAACCCCAACCAACCCCTATAGAAGGAGAAAACACATGAAAACATTAATGCTTTTAACTGCTGCCGTCATGACTATCGGGATGGGAAGCGCACAAGCTGATAACAAAGATGATGAAATTCGACCACAACTTCAGAAAAAGTATGACCGTCGTCTGGAAGAAATGAAGGCTCTCGATACTAATGAGGACGGTGTTCTTCAAGTAGAAGAACTTAAAGACAAGGCCCGCAATAAATTCGATACTTTAGATAAAAATAAAGACGGCATTATTTCAGAAAAAGAAAGGCAAGCAGGCATTAACACCTTCAAAAAGCAGAAGGACGAAACATATGGTCCCTTTGTCGATAAAAAAGCAAGGAAATTAGAAAATATGTACAAAAATGCGGATGCTAATGACGATGGACAGGTTTCAAAAGAAGAATATGACGCCTATTTCGGCAAGCGTTATAACACCTATGACCGTGATGGAGATGGCATTATAACCGAAAAGGAGTACCGAACGGATGTCGAAAAATTACCTAGTTCTTATAGAAAAGATATAAAATGAGCCATCATTTAAGTATGAGTAGAAACACAAGGCAAGAACAAGAACATACCCGTAGAGCTTCCCATCGCTTAGCGTCGTTGCGATCCGTTTGTATGATTGAGTCGAAAAATTATCCTATCGTTGACTGGTCAATGGATGGCGTTCAAATTGTCGCTGATCCCCGCATGTTTTCGCAGAATCAGAAATTAGAAATAATATTAAAGTTTAAGCTGCATCATTCAATTTTGGAAATTCCTTGTAAGGGTATAATTGTTCGCAAAGCTAATGATAGGCTTGGAGTAAAATTTGAGTCATTTGATAAGAACATTCGTCAACTTTTTCTGAAGGTAGTTGATGATTATGTTGCTAACGAATTTGCCGAGTCTCAAACCATAAAAAACAAGGCCATCAAAAAATAATATGAAAGCCGTTATCTCTCAGTACCGCCATATCAATTTGGCGATAAAGCTCGCTGTTTTGGTTATTGTTATAGACCGTCTCTCTGAACAGACCGTTTCACTGTATCTACAAAATTCAGAAGGGTTCGTAAAAATCACGCCGTTTTTCAATCTGGTCTGGACGGGCAATGATGGTATCAGTTTTGGGATGTTGCAGGGGCTTCCGTATGGTCAATGGCTGCTTTCATTCATGGCGCTCATCATCACTGGCTTCTTCTTTATTTGGCTGCTAAGGACGAAATCACTATGGGTAGGCTGCGCTCTGGGGCTGCTTATCGGCGGCGCTTTAGGCAATACATTTGAACGGCTGTATTATGGTTATGTGATAGATATCTTGGACTTCCATTTTGCCGGATATCACTGGCCAGCCTTTAATTTAACAGACAGTGCTATTTTTATAGGGGTATCATTGCTGATATATTATGAACTTAAAAGTCCCGAACATTCAAATAATAAAGGGAACAAAAATTATGGCTGATAATTGTGGCGACTCATGTGGCAATCAAAATTTTGATGGTATGACACAAACGTATAAACGCATCCTTTGGATTATTGTTGCAATTAATGGCGTGATGTTCTGTGTTGAGATTATTGCAGGATTTTTAGCTGACTCTACAGCGCTAAAAGCCGATGCCCTTGATTTTCTGGGAGACACTGCAACCTATGGAATCACACTCTTGGTTTTAGGAAAATCGTTGGAATTAAGAGCTAAAGCGGCTTTGTTAAAAGGTTTAAGCCTTGGAGCAATGGCTTTATTTGTTTTGTGTTTTACGCTTTATCGCACAATTGTAATCGGAGAGCCGGAGCCGATGACAATGAGCGGTATCGGTGTTCTCGCATTCATTGCCAATATGATTAGTGTCTTTTTGCTTTTAAAATATCGTGAAGGCGACTCCAATATAAAATCGGTTTGGTTGTGTAGCCGAAATGATGCAATAGGTAATATAGCTGTAATTTTGGCAGGTTTAGGTGTTTTTGCAAGCGGCACGGTATGGCCCGATATTGTCGTTGCATTTATTATTGCAGGGTTATTTATGCATTCCTCGGTCAAAATCATTTTACAAGCCCGCAAAGAATTACCCGCAAAGAATTAAAAGAGAGTAGAAGTTAATGGGACATGGACATTCACACAAAGACAAGAAAAGCGAGATCAAAAATGGCAATGACCATGTCCATGGTGGACTTTTCGTTGCTCGTAGTGAATTGATCTTTGCTATTTTGAGTGGTGTATTTCTTTCAAGTGGATGGTTGCTGGAAACTTTTACAGAATTTTCTGACGGGATATCTTTGCTGTTCTATATCAC
>DCXL01000001.1 GCA_002328415.1 Micavibrio sp. UBA2137
GCTAAGTAGTACTTTTTTCATGGTTAAATCCTCCAATTATTCGCAATTAAATAAAACCATTGTTTGTTTTGACCTTAAATTTAAGGTCGCTAGGTTGTGCCAAAAGAATCGTCAATTAACACGTTTATCATTTTTGCTGATTTCGTAGTGATTACAAGAAATCGGAACGCTTAGTCCGTTTTTTGGTGAAAATGGTTGCATTTTTGCAACAAGGGGATTTTTCCGTCCCGTGCGTATTTAATAGAAATACGTGCACTTTTTGGGCGCTAGAGCGCGGTCCTCTTGTCACAGGGCAAGCGCCATGCTACCTCTTAGAACAACAACATATCATTTAAAAAAAATTGATTGGAATAATTTTATGACATCGCCTTTTTCATCCTCTTATAAGCTAGTGGCTCTCGTCTCTCTCCTTGCTCTCTCTGCCTGCGGGAATGTTGAAAGTGAGGCAAAATATCCGACAGGGATAGACCGCGCTGCCGTTGGCACAAACGATATTTACGAGGAAAGCCCGAGCATTTTCGGAAAAGGTGGCTTCCTTGGGCGTAAGGATAATAAATCTAATCCAGATGTCATCACAGTTAATAGTTACCTGTGGCGCGCAGCTCTAGACACGGTGTCCTTCATGCCCATCGTATCGGCCGACCCATTTGGGGGCACAATTATTACAGACTGGTACTCTGCAGCAGAAAGCCCGAACGAGCGCATTAAAACAAATGTTCTGGTTCTTGGTAAGGAATTGAAGGCCAGTGGCATTAAGGTTAATGTCTTTAAACAAACAAAGTCAGGAAGTGGCTGGGTTGATGCGGCCGTTGACCCCAATACGGGACGCAAACTTGAGGATGCCATCCTGACACGCGCAAGACAGTACCGCATTCAGGAATCTCAATAATAACCAAAAGCAGTAGTTATGACCCGTTACAATATTCAAGAAACCGAGGCCAAGTGGCGTGAAAAATGGGAAGAGGTAGGTGCCTTCACCCCATCAGAGGATGAAAGCAAAAAGAAATATTACGTGCTCGAGATGTTTCCTTACCCATCAGGGCGCATTCACGTTGGGCATGTCCGTAATTATTCTTTGGGGGATGTTGTTGCCCGCTATCGTAAGGCGTGTGGCTATAATGTGATGCACCCTATGGGGTGGGATGCCTTTGGATTGCCTGCCGAAAATGCGGCGATTGATAATAATCGTCACCCTGCGGAGTGGACCTACGCCAATATTAGCGGCATGCGCAAGCAACTAAAATCTATGGGGCTGTCTCTTGATTGGAGCAAGGAAATCGCAACTTGCCATCCTGAATATTACAAACACGAACAGGCCATGTTCCTTGATTTTTACGAAAAAGGGCTGGCTTACCGCAAAGAATCCGTTGTGAACTGGGACCCTGTTGACAACACTGTTCTCGCTAATGAGCAGGTAATTGACGGGAAGGGGTGGCGCACAGGCGCTGCTGTTGAGCGCAAAAAGCTTAATCAGTGGTTTTTAAAAATCACGGATTATGCGGATGAATTATTGAACGATCTGGATACGCTTGAGCGCTGGCCTGAAAAGGTGCGCATTATGCAGAAAAACTGGATTGGGAAGTCAGAGGGTGTCACTTTTACACTGAAGATCAAAGACAGTGATATGTCCTTTGAGGTCTATACAACACGCCCTGACACTATTTTTGGCGTTACCTTTGCAGCGCTTTCACTTGATCATCCGCTTACATCTAGGTTGACAGCAGGCAAGCAAGGCTTTGACGCCTTCAAAAAAGCGTGTGAGGCCGTTGGTACATCCGAGGCCGCCATTGAGCAGGCCGAAAAAATTGGATTTGATACAGGCTACAAAATTATCAATCCGTTCGACCCGGAGATTGAAATCCCGCTCTATATCGGTAACTACGTGCTGATGGACTATGGAACAGGAGCCGTCATGGGTGTGCCGGCACACGACCAGCGCGATTACGAATTTGCTCAGAAATACAATATCGATATTCCCGTTGTGATTTGCCCAGATGGCGAAAGCAAAGAAAGCTTTGCCCTCCAAGGCGAGGCCTACACAGATGATGGCCTTCTTGTTAATTCTCAGTTTCTTGATGGGCTTACCGTCAATGAGGCTAAAGAAAAAACCATGTCCAAGATTGAAGAATTGGGCATCGGCACACGCACGACACAATACCGCTTGAGAGATTGGGGTGTGTCGCGTCAACGCTATTGGGGATGCCCAATCCCGTTTGTCCACTGTGACAAGTGTGGTGTTGTGCCTGTACCCAAAGACCAGCTCCCGGTAGAGCTTCCTGAGGATGTGTCTTTCGACAAACCAGGCAACCCACTGGCCCATCACCCGACATGGAAGCAAACAACTTGCCCTAGCTGCGGAAGTAAGGCCGAGCGCGAAACGGATACCTTTGATACGTTTTTTGAATCTAGCTGGTATTTTGCACGTTATTGTGACCCACGTAACACGGATCTACCCTATAACTCAGAAAAGGCCGATTACTGGCTAGGTGTTGATCAATATATTGGGGGCGTAGAGCATGCTGTCCTACACCTTCTTTATGCACGTTTCTTTACAAAAGCCATGCGTGATTGTGGGTACCTTAATATTGATGAGCCTTTTACAGGACTTTACACGCAGGGCATGGTCACACATATCACCTACAAGGATGAAAATGACAAATGGCTTTTCCCGACACAAGTTCAGGAAGGTCACAATGGTGGTTATGTCATGGTTGATGCGGGGACACCCGTTACGGCTGGACGCGTTGAAAAAATGTCCAAATCAAAGAAAAATGTTGTTGATCCTGAGGATATTCTCTCGAGCTATGGTGCGGATGCAACACGCCTTTTTATTCTCTCCGATTCTCCGCCTGATCGCGATCTTGAGTGGACTGAAAACGGGGTAGACGGCGCATGGAAATATATTAACCGCCTGCATAAAATTTTTATCGAGAATATTGAGGCTGCAAAAAATGCCCCTGAGAAATGTCCCGACAAACTATCGGATAGGGCATTAGAGTTGCGTCGCAAAGCACACATGACTGCACGTGATGTTGCGCAGGATTTTGATAACTTCCATATGAATAAGGCGGTGGCACGATTGCGCGAACTGTCCAACATGATTGAATCGCACAGGCTTGATACCAATGAAGTCGGGGACTTATTTGCTTTGAGGGAGGCGCTAGCCTACCTTGCACAATGCATGAACCCTATATTGCCTCACTTGGCAGAAGAGGCATGGGCGCTTATGGGTAACGAAACCATGCTTGTTTTTGAAAGCTGGCCAATCGTTGATGAAAGCTTGCTGAAAACAGATTCAGTTAAAATTGCCATTCAGGTCAATGGCAAGGTCAAGACGACCATACACTTACCTCGCGACGCACAAGAAGAAGAGGCTAAAGAGTTAGCGCTTGCTAATGATGATATTGCACGCGCTATTGATGGTATGAATTTACGCAAATTTATTTATGTGCCAAACCGCATCATCAATTTGGTGGTGAGCAACTGACATGCGTAAATCCCTTATTTTACTCTCGGCTCTTTCTCTGCTTCCTCTGGCATCTTGTGGCTTTGAACCAATTTATGCCAAAAAGCAGGGCGTGCCTTCGGGTGAAACAGCATACCTACAATCAGCACTTAACAAAGTATCAATTGCAAATATCCCCGATCAGGAGGGCGTAATACTGCGCAATGAATTAATTGATCGCTTCTATGTTGCGGGTCGTCCCGAAACAGCGTTTTACAAACTTGATGTTTTGCCTATTCGCGAGATACGCCGAGAGTTAGACATTACTGTTGGCGCAGAAGCCACGCGCGCGCAATTAGAAATTATAGTTCCGTTTGTATTAACTGATATTTTGACAGGCGAAGTCCTCTTGAGAGCGCGCGCCGAAACTTTCGCCAGTTTCAACATCATCGCCGACGAATATGCAACACGCGTTAGTGAACGTCGCACACGTGAGAATGCTCTACGTGATATTGCACGCCAAATTGAACAAAAAACTGCCTTTACCCTTGATAGATTGTAAATGAAAGTCGCTTACAGAGACACTGAAAGCTTTTTAAAAAGCCCGCCCTCTACAATTGCGGCAATTCTTGTCTATGGGCCTGATTACGGATTAATGAAGGAGCGCGCCGAAGCCCTTGGCAAAACCGTAGTTGAAGACCTAAACGACCCCTTTAATGTGAGCGTTCTCTCAGAAGATGATATAGCTACTGATCCTGCGAAATTGTCAGACGAGGCCAATGCTGTATCCATGATGGGGGGCAGACGTCTTGTGCGCATCACAGATGGTGGTGACAAAATAGAACCTACCTTGAAGGCCTATTTGGCGTCACCCAACTCCGAAACTTTAATTATCATAGAGGCGCGCGAACTTAGCCCGCGCTCGAAATTACGCAAGCTCTGCGAAACGGCCAAGAATGCAGCCTCACTGGCCTGCTATGTTGAGGAAGAACGCGACTTGAATCGTATTATAGGGGACATTTTCAGACACCAAAATATGCCACAACCCAATAGAGACGCGCTCTTGTGGCTATCTGAATCCCTAAAAGGTGACCGACGACGCGTACGAAACGAAATTGAAAAACTTATCCTTTACAAAGGCAAAGACAGTTCGCCCGTAACGCTTGAAGAGGCAATGATAGCTTGTGGGGATGGCGGCGTACGCTCACTTGAAGATCTTTGTTATGCAACAACGCTCTCTCAAACAACGCAGGCCGTGAAGATACTGGATACTCTTCAGAATGACGGTGTAGAGTTTATGACCATCCTTAGAACCCTGCAAAACCATTACAAAAAGCTTTTATTTGTGAAGCAGCTCATGGCGCAAGGCCAAAGCCAGCTTGAAGCCAAAAAGAAGCTATCTCCGCCACTTTTTTTCAAAGTTGAAAAGCTTTTTGATTCAAGTCTATCAAACTGGTCTGAGGGCTATCTAACAACAATGCTTCAAAAACTACTCGACATCGAATCGCAATCTAAGCAAACAGGGTATGAACCTTTTGTTCTTTTGGGGCAATTTATAGTTGGTGCAACCCTGCGAAAAAGCGCTTAACTTAACTACGCAGTGTCAATTTCTTAATAAGCTCGTCCAATTGATCCAAGTTTTTAAAAGCAACATTCAGCGTGCCTTGCTTGTTGTTCACCATATCTATTGAAACAACCATGCCTAGTGCGTCTGACACCTCATTTTCGAGAGCAATTGTATTTACGTCTTTTTGCGGCTTAGCCTTCTTAGGAGATTGAGAAGGCTTTTTCTTTGACTTTGAAAGCGCCTCTGTTGCACGCACACTCAAATTTTTAGCAACTATCTCGCGCGCCAATTCCAGTGGGTTATCAGCGGTAATTAACGTTCGCGCATGACCAGCGGTTAATTCGCCACGTTCAATATAATCGCGCACCTCAATAGGCAGGCTCATCAAACGCACCATATTGGCGACGTACGGACGACTTTTACCCATGGATTCTGCGGCTTCTTGCTGTGTATACTCAAACTCATCCATCAACTGCTTTAATGCGCGCGCCTCATCAAGTGGATTAAGGTCCTCGCGCTGTAGATTTTCAATCAGGCCAATTTCAAGCGCGGCTTTGTCTGAAAACTCTCTGATAATGACAGGAATTTCATGAATTCCTGCTTTTTGCGCTGCGCGCCAACGACGCTCACCCGCAATAATCTCAAATTCTTCAGCATTAATCTCTCCGTCTGACTTTTTGACGCGTACAAGTAATGGCTGTAAAACACCGTGCTCTTTCATTGATGCTGCCAGCTCAGCAAGGGCATTTTCGTCAAAAATCGTTCTTGGCTGATAAGCCCCAGGGGAAATCTGACTTATGGCAATCATACGTCTTTGCTTTTGGGGCGTTTGTTCCTGTGGACTAAACTGTGGATAAGTTGCTTCCTCGTCCTCGAACAGAGCCTCCAAACCCCGCCCCAAACCTCGTTTTTTGAAGCTTTTTTCTAAGGCTGAAAAGGGATCGTCTTTTTTGGGGGACTTTTGGGCTTTATTTTGCTTTGTATCGCTCACGAGGCAAGTCTTTCCGTTGTTTCTGCTGTCTGTTCTTTCTCTCTTCTGATGACTTCGCCTGCAAATTTAATGTACGCCTTTGCGCCAGTTGACTTCATATCGTAAACAATTGCTGGAAGTCCGTAAGAGGGGGCTTCTGATAACCTTACATTTCTTGGAATAACCGTCTGGTAAACAATGTCGCCAAAATGATCCCGTACGTCTTTTTCAACTTGGGCAGAAAGATTGTTACGTCTGTCATACATTGTTAAAACAACGCCTTGGATTTCCAAATCAGGATTATACAGCTTACGCACACGGTTAATCGTTTTCGTCAGGTGGCTTAATCCCTCAAGCGCAAAAAACTCACATTGAAGTGGAACAATGAGGGACTGAACCGCAACAAGCACATTGAGCGTCAAAAGCGTCAAGGATGGTGGGCAATCCATAATAATATAATCATAACGTGTGCTAGCACTGATTTTATTGCGCAACACATATTCACGATGTTCTTTATCAACCAATTCGATCTCTGCGCCGGACAAGTGAATTGAGGAGGGTACAATATCCAAATTTGGAATTTTTGTTTGCATAACAAGGCTTTCGAAGCTCTCTTCGCCAAACAATAAATCGTACGAGCTTGCCTTAAGCTCTGAACGGCGAACACCCAAGCCAGTAGAGGCGTTTCCCTGTGCATCAAAGTCGATCAGGCAAACCTTTTTACCCATCGCGCTCAACGCAGTCGCCAGATTTACTGCCGTTGTTGTTTTTCCAACGCCGCCTTTTTGATTAACAATTGCAATATACCGTGTTGTCGGTGATGTCATGACACACTCCCTCGGGGGTAACGCAGATTTAATAATGTTTTATATATAAATGAAATTTATAGGAAAAATCAAACTTTTGATAAGTTACTTTAAGCCTTATACACAAGCGTTAAGCTATTAAATTGGTCTTACCGATGAAATTTCTAGAACTTGCGCCTCATTATGTGTCACGCTTTGGTGTTTCTTGAACTCAAATTTATAATGTTTTTGGGCGTCTTTAATTTCACTTTCCCATTGCGCACCCTTCAAAAATAGAAGCCGTGTGTGCGCCTTACTCATAGCGGGAAAAAGAATAAAACAATAGTTAAGCAGCTCTAAAAGCGGCGCTAGGGCGCGCGCTGTAATGATATCTGGGCAACTCTGCATTGGTTCAACGCCTTCAATACGTGAATTGACAACCTCTGTATTGGCATTTGTTTCACGTGAAACAGTGCGCAGAAAACTACATTTTCTCTGATCTGATTCAATAAGCGTAACGTGCAAGTCTGTGGTAATGGCCAGAACAAGGCCCGGAAAACCTCCCCCGCTACCCAAATCGACGCATGTTTTGTCATTAGTATTTACCAGCGCTGCCAGTTGCGCGCTATCTACAAAGTGGCGCTCCCAATAGCTATTTACATCCTGTTGCCCGCTCACCAAGTTGATTTTAGGCTGCCATTTTTCAAGAAGGCGCAAATAGATTTGCAGATTATCCTCCTGCGACGTGTCAATTTGGGCATCAAGCGGCTTTTTCACTGCGCTTACCTTCATTGGCTTTGATGTGACGAAGGATGGCCACAACCGCGGCTGGCGTAATCCCTTGCAGACGCGAGGCCGCGCCCAGCGTATCAGGTCGATTGCTTTTTAGGATTTGCACAACCTCATTCGAAAGTGACCCTATAGCTGAATACTCAAGATTGCCTGGGATTTCTAGATTTTCATCCTTTTTAAAGGCCGCAATATCACTTTCTTGTCGCGCCATGTAACCGCTGTAGGTCGCATCTATTTCAATCTGCTCCTTAATGTCAAATGCCAAGCTAGACAACTGAGGCCAGATTTTTTCCAATTCTTGCCAGCCAATATTAGGATAGCGCAGAAGGTCATAAACTGTTCTATAGCGCCCGTCCTGATTAATATTTACACCATGTTCTTTTAATGTATTTGGTGTTGCCTTAAGCTTCTGCACGAGGAGCAGGGCCTTGTTTAGCTTTTCTTTTTTCTGTGTCCAGGCCTCTGCGCGAGCGCCTCCAACACAACCAATGTGCATACCCAATTCTGTTAGGCGCGCGTCTGCATTATCCGCACGCAAAGTCAGGCGATATTCTGCGCGACTAGTAAACATACGATAAGGCTCGCTTACACCTTTATTTACCAAATCATCTATTAAAACACCGATATACGCTTGCGAGCGATCAAGAATAAAGCGTGATGTTTCACGTGAAACATTTTGGCCATTTGATGACAGGGCTGCATTAATGCCCGCCATTAACCCTTGCGCAGCTGCCTCCTCATATCCGGTCGTGCCATTAATTTGCCCAGCCAGAAACAAGCTTTTAATTTGCGATGTCTCTAGCGTGCGTGATAAGCAGCGCGGATCAACATAGTCATATTCAATGGCATAGGCCCATTCCGCAACGCGGCAATTTTCAAGACCACGAATGGTTTTCAACATTTTCTCCTGTACGTCTATAGGAAGCGCATTTGAAATACCATTAGGATAGACAAGATCGCTCTCTAGACCCTCAGGCTCGAGGAAAATCTGGTGTTGTTCCTTATCAGCAAAGCGTGTGACCTTATCCTCAATAGACGGGCAATAGCGCGGGCCCTGACCTTTAATTTGTCCTGAGTAAAGGGGGGCTTGGTGCAGATTGTCTCGTATAACCTTATGGGTGTTCTCATTTGTATGCGTTATATAGCAGGAGATCTGCGGCACTTCTATCTCATTGTTTAAAAAAGAAAAAGGCTGCGGGGTTTCGTCCCCAGGCTGCTCAATGCACTTGCTCCAGTCAATTGAATGCTTGTAAATACGTGCGGGCGTACCTGTCTTCAGGCGCCCCAGCGGGAATTTGTGTTTCTCAAGTGTAAGCGCCAATCCAGTAGAGGGTTTTTCACCAACGCGACCTGCGGATATTTGCTCTTTCCCGCGATGAATGATACCGCGCAAAAACGTTCCAGTAGTGATGACAACGGCGTTTGCGTGCATTTCTTCGCCCGTTTCCAAAACGACACCGCACACAGCATTGTCCTCAATGATTATATCTTCCACTGCGGCAGCAACACACTCCAGATTATTTTGCTCTGCGAGCGCTTCTTGCATTGCCTGTTTATAAAGAGCGCGGTCAGCTTGCGCGCGCGGGCCGCGAACAGCCGCCCCTTTTGAGGCGTTCAACATACGATATTGGATGCCTGCCTTATCAATGACACGCCCCATAAGCCCATCAAGCGCATCAACTTCACGCACCAAATGCCCTTTCCCCAAACCACCTATGGCAGGATTACAGGACATGGTACCAATCGTATCGAGCTTATGTGTCACGAGCGCCGTTTGTGCGCCCATGCGTGCACTGGCAGCTGCGGCCTCGCATCCTGCATGGCCGCCCCCGATTACAATGACATCATATTTTTGATCGTTTGAGCTCATGCGCATTCATATAGCGCAAAATGAGAAATCTTGCCAGAAAATAAAGGAGATTACGGAAACTACTTTCCGATACAAAAATCTTGAAAGATAACATCAAGCAAATTTTCAACATCAACACGCCCCGTAATATTACCTATTGCACGGATTGCAAGACGAATATCCTCGCTCATTAAGTCTATTTGTGGCGCAACCAGCGCGCGACCCAAGGCCTCCAAAGATTCCTCAAGAGCAATGCGATGCCTCTTACGCGTCAATGAGAGCGAGCCTGTCTTCCCAAGTATTTCCTTGGCACGGCGCTCAATTTCCTTCAGAAGCCCGCCTAAATTTTCTTCATTCTTTGCGGAAATCGGAATATAAACATCTTCATCAATATCGGCGGCCTTTTCGTCCCATTTATTTGCAACTAAAATTGACCTTTCATCGACCAATTGAAGCGTGTTTTGTTGGGTGACTATCTCTTGGGAGGCGTCAAAAACCAGAATTTTAATATTCGCCGCCTGTGCCACCTTTAGCGCGCGCGCTATACCCTCTTTCTCAATACCGTCTTGGCCTTCATCCGTTAATTGCTCAGGGCGCAAACCGGCTGTATCGCTTAAAATAACGGGGACGCCGCCAATATTTAGATGGCCTTCAAGCACGTCGCGCGTTGTTCCGGGAATATTAGAGACAAGCGCCACATCGCGCCGCATCAAAGCGTTCATCAGGGTTGATTTGCCCGCATTAGGGGCACCAATCACGGCCACGCGTACGCCGTCGCGCAACATTTCACCGCGGCGATTATCATTAAGGTGGTTTGCAATATCGTCCTTAAGAATTACAAGGTCGTCTTTTGCAGATGATAAAACATTATCGGGCAATTCCTCGTCGGCAAAATCAATGGCAGCCTCGACGTAAGCTAATGCATGCCTCAACCTGTCCGCCCAACCTTGATAAAGCCTTCCCAAATTACCCTCTAACTGGGACAGCGCCTGATCCTTTTGAAGCTGCGTTTGGGCATGAATCAGGTCGGCCACCGCTTCTGCCTCCGTTAAGTCCATTTTTCCATTTTCAAAGGCACGGCGCGTAAATTCCCCAGGCTCTGCCAATCTCAACCCCTTAATCTTAGCAAGGGCCTCCAACAAAGCTTCAATAACCGCAACAGAGCCATGGCAGTGAATCTCTACGCAATCTTCCCCTGTGTAACTTTCAGGATTTTTAAAATAGACAACCACTGCATGATCCAATGTTTCACGTGAAACAGGATCAACAAGTTTGCATAATGTCGCTTTGCGCGTCACTAAACTACTTTTTCCACTAATTTCCAACGCGGTACTATACGCCCCTGATCCAGAAAGGCGAATGATCGCCACGCCCGACATGCCGTATGGCGTCGAGAGCGCAAAAATTGTGTCCGCGTGCGGTGTCTTAGACATAGTATTTCCTTTTAATTTCGTGACCTTACTCAAATTAGAGGCTTTATTAAAGCCTTCTTTCAATAGTATGCTTAAAACATGATAACCCAAACACCGCCAGACATGCCAGACGACAACGCCTATGTGCTATCAGAGCCAGCGCAGAAAGCTATATTGGCCAAAATAAATGCCGAGTTACATGGAAATATCGACAAACAGGACGCGCTCTCAATAAAGTCTTATACGGGTAAAATTTATAAGGTAGAGGCACACACCACAATATCGCTTCACTGTGCATGCGAAACACAAGCGGTCGCGGGTAAACAAGCATCAGGTGAAGCGCTCCCAAGTATAAATGCGCTCAATGAAAAGCGCCACGCGCTTGAAGCCGCACAGTTCGACACGTCAGATTTTAATCTTGTGCGCAAGGCTATAATAGACGATTCCGCAAAGGGGCTTGGGCCGTCAAAAACACATCGAATAAAAGAGCTTTCCAAAACCTATTGTGCCCACGAAGAATGCGCTCAATGTCATGGGCAGGGCAGCTCATCTTGCCAAACATGTGGTGGACGCGGACAATCAACATGCAATGGATGCTCGGGACGCAAAAACACACCCTGTCGCAATTGCCGTGGAACGGGTCGCATGCAAGGCGCACAGCCTGGCAAACAGGTAACGTGCACATTGTGCCAGGGCCGAGGACAAACCGTATGCGGGACATGCGCTGGACGCGGTCAAACCGCTTGTCGTGCCTGTAATGGGCGGGGGGAGAGTGTTTGTGGTGCATGTAATGGAACGAGGTCGACAACAACCACTCTTAAAAGCCTTGTCACCGCACAGACAAAATTTCACGTCAATGGCGATAGTCCAGCGGGCCTAAAGCGAGCTCTGTTACTCAAAGCAGACATGCTCTACAAAAGCGAAAATTTAAGCCTCATGATTGCACCTCAGGAAAAAGAGCACGACAAAGAAATTCATTACACGCTTAATCTGCCTTTCGGAACGCTCTTAATTACAGATGGAGAAAAATCATATGAACTGGACATCATCGGACGCAATGCCCTGATAGCCGAGTGCCCTCCCATTCTTGATGATTACATGCGCGCAGAGCGTGGCCAATTAAAGCGGGCGGCAACCCAAAAAACCACAGCTTTGAGCGCGCTAAAGAATCTCACTCAAAAAAGACTTTTTAGGGAAACATTTATCGCGGGCGCTCGCGCACCAGAGAGCAGGGCGGCAAGTCTTCTAGTTAAGCGTTATCGCTACACAACTACTGCCAACACACATCTTGAAAATGTGCGATATGCGAAGCGAGCTCTCCACGGACTAACCAGACGCACCCGATATAGCTCTCTCGTTTATGGGCTGGGGGGCGCAGGATTATTACAGGCGCTTTACAATTTTACGCCCTTGCGTGAAGTTCTTACCCAGCCGCCCAATATGGTTAAAGAGGCCGCTTTAGATATTGGCGTCTTTTTGCTAGGGCTTATTCTCAATATTGCGCTAGTTGAGTTTATGGGGCGTAAATCATTAAAATCAACTCTGAGAGCTCTTACAGGGCAGGCGGTCAAGGGGGGTATTAACTTTCAGCGTGGCCACACAACATGGATATCGCTTGTTGCCAATATTGTTCTGGTTTTTGCAATCTGGTGTATTGCCATATTTGGTCTTGGGGAAACAATGCCTTCCTGGCTTTCTTTCCTCAATTAGAAACCCCCCACAGATATGGCGGTCTGTGAGGGGCTCAAAGCACTTGTTTCTGGTACGATCCAAATGCAGGTAAACAAAACTATCATCTTACATAAGCGGGCGGGGCAACCTGACAATTATGAAAGACAAGTATCATTTACCGACTTCTATAAAGCGCCTCTTGTTTTTTACAGTTTCTGTATGCGCTTACGGCGAGTGCGGGGTTATCGTAAGTTTGCATCCAGACTGCAGGGGCAACTTCAGAAGGTATATCGCTGCGCTTTTTGATGGGTGGTATGGCAATTCGCACCCCAAGCATTAAACTAAGCGCAGCGGCTTGACCGGCTTTGCGCCGGGTTGGGTTCATGGCATTGGCATTTTGTTCTGCATATGCAGATGAAGGAGAATTAACAAAATGCGCTGACTGCAGGATTTGAACACAGCCGTCTCTGCCAGAATTGGAGGATGTCGATGTTGTATCTAGTGATGCCCTTGCAGCATCAAGCCCTACTTGATTGATATTTTCTGTAGTGAACGCATGCGCCTTTAGGGATAATGCACAAACACCGATAATTGTGCATACAAAAAATAGGCTCCAGACAAGCAACACCGCTTCAAAAGAACGGATTGGCTTCATTTTGTCATGCGAAGACGAAAGAGACATTAACTAACCACCACAAGAATAAGATTTATTGTTTAAGGTTTTTTATATTATTATTATGTAAACCTATATTCTCATCTCACCATACTTTGGGCGCATGGGCTAGCTTTATCGTTTCAAAATTGAATAAGATTTTAATTAAATGCGAACGCATTCTTCCAAAAGCGGCAGAGGCTCTAGTTTAAAGCAATACTTCCAAAGACATAAGCACCACCCTTAACGCCGACGAGCGGTGGGCGTTTTGTATCTTCAAACAAAAGATAGCCGACCTGTAGATTGCGCCAAAATGGATACCAAGGAGAGTCGATGTGCTCTATAAGATTTTGCTCGGTCATATGAAAAGGAAAGATATCAATCGGTACAGAGCGTTGCCCATATTGATGTGCTAAATCAACAATGGCATAAATTTCCTCGATCTGTTTATCAGTCATTGCATAACATCCAACGGACTTGCAGCCGCCATGCACCATTATGAAGGAGCCAGTGCGTCCATAGGCACGATCGTATTTATTCGGATATTGAATGTTAAATGCTAAGTGATATTGACTATTAGGGTTCATCCAGCCTGGCTCAACTGTATAAAATCCCTCTGGTGACTGCAGATCTCCTTCATAGAGCTTAGGCCCAAGTTCGCCAGAAAATTTACAAATGGGATAGGTTTTATAAAGCACGTAGTCGCCTGAGACCTCATCACGCAGCCATGCTTGCAAAATGGCCGACCTTTTAAAGATACGCAGATAGACAGGGCTACCCACGGCAAAGTTACGGCGCTCAAAATCCTGTTTCACACGATCTACGACGCGATCCTTATTCTGATCCCACCAAGTCACACTGTCTAGATATTGTCCAGCACAAGCCGAAAGAAAAAACAGGGAAAATAAAATTAAAAATGTGGGGCTTCTCTTAAATGTATGCGCAGAAAAAAACGGCACAAACATAACACAGACCTACTGATTCATTGAATTAAAGAATTCGTCATTGGACTTGGTCGATTTCATCTTACCAAGCAAAAATTCTACCGCATCAACTGTTCCCATCGGATTAAGAATACGGCGCAGTACCCACATTTTCTGCAAGGTCGCAGGGTCAACGAGCAATTCTTCCTTACGTGTTCCAGATTTCTGAATATCAATCGCAGGGAAGACACGTTTGTCAGAAATTTTACGATCAAGTACGATCTCGGCGTTACCTGTCCCTTTAAATTCTTCAAAGATGACCTCGTCCATACGCGAGCCAGTTTCAATCAGGGCCGTTGCAATAATGGTAAGAGACCCGCCCTGCTCAATGTTACGAGCAGCACCAAAGAAACGTTTTGGACGCTGAAGTGCGTTAGCATCAACACCCCCAGTTAAAACCTTACCAGAGGAGGGCACAACAGTATTGTAAGCCCGTGCAAGACGCGTAATGGAGTCGAGCAGAATAATAACGTCACGCTTATGTTCAACCAAACGCTTGGCCTTCTCCATCACCATTTCAGCAACCTGAACGTGGCGAGAGGCTGGCTCATCAAAAGTAGAAGAAATAACCTCACCACGCACGGAACGCGCCATATCTGTTACTTCTTCTGGACGTTCGTCAATCAAGAGCACGATGAGATAGGCGTTGGGATGGTTTTTAGCAATTGATGTTGCAATATTTTGCAGCATAACTGTTTTACCCGTCCTCGGGGGCGCAACAATCAAGGCGCGCTGACCAAATCCGATAGGAGAAACAAGCTCCATCACACGTTGTGTTGTGTGCTTTTCGGTTGGGTCATCAATTTCCATTTTGATTTTACGCTCGGGATAAAGCGGCGTTAAGTTATCAAAATTAATGCGATGGCGTGTTTTTTCAGGCAGTTCACCATTAATGGTGTCGACTTTCAAAAGCGCAAAATAACGCTCATTATCCTTTGGGGCACGAATTTCACCCTCAACAACATCACCAGTTCTCAAGCCAAATCGGCGCACCTGACTTGGGGAAACATAAATATCATCTGGTCCGGGAAGGTAGTTTTCTTCTGGTGATCTTAAAAATCCAAATCCATCTTGCAATACTTCTAAGACACCTGAACCTGTGATGGGCGCGCCTTGCTCGGCTAAAGACTTCAGGACGGCAAACATGATGTCCTGTTTGCGCATCGAGCCGCAATTTTCGATTTCGAGTTCTTCGGCAAAGGCCAGCAAATCAGCCGGGCTGCGTGTTTTTAAATCTTGTAAATTCATGCTTCTAAATTCATGCGTTATTTATATGTTGGGGAATGGTTGCGTTGTCCGCTATCACTTTGACTTATGCTTGTTTTCAAATGTGGAAAGTTATTCTTTCTTGTGTGTCTTAGTCACATAGCGCAGCCATTTGGGGCGCTTTTTAGTCATAAATGTTGGGGTTTTGTCTAAGACAATTACAGTTATAGCAGAGGCTTAAGTAAAGTCAAATGTTTTATATAAAATAAAAATCAGAATGGTTTAACAATTGCCATGACCACAATAATAACCATAAGAAGCGTAGGGGCCTCATTCCAGATTTTATAAAATTTAGCCGAACGATTATTGCGCCCTGTTGCAAAATTCTTACGCCATTTTGCAAAAACCATGTGAAGCACGCTCAAAAGAATAACACATGTCAATTTAACGTGGAGCCAACCGCTATCAAACAAAGCTGGGTTGGCCGCTATCATAAGCCCGCCAAAAACCCAGGCGGCAATCATAGCAGGGTTCATGATAAAGCGCAGCAGGCGGCGTTCCATAACTTGAAATGTTTTATCCATGCCCGACCCATGTACCACATCACTGTGATAAACAAAAAGGCGTGGCAAATAGAGAAGGCCAGCCATCCATGCGATAATAGAAATCACATGCAGGGCTTTTAGCCAAGAATAATGCTCAAGGAGAAAAATACTCATAGCTTAGATATGGGCCTTATCGTATCCCCACGCAAGGACAATTTTTAAATTCTGGCGGGCAAAGTCTTTTCTTGGCACACACGTAAACCTTATTTTCAGAAGAGGCTACCTTTGCGTCTTTACCCAGAGCCTCTTCAACAATATCTGAAAGGCCTTTGATAAATGAGGTAGATGTCCCAACCGTTTCCACCACATCATATTTTTTGATGCCCAGCTCTTCTGCCAGTTCCTTATATTCAATTCCCAGCTCAACTAAAGTTTCAACATGCTCTTGCGTAAATGCGTGCGGGTAAATGAGGGCGTTTTTACCATCTTTTGCTGCCTGTTCCAGCGCCCCCTCTGTCGATGGGCCTATCCACTTCAGTGGGCCTACGCGCGATTGATAGCAAATTTGCCAGTCTTTCTTTGAAAGGCCCGCGGCCTTTGCAATTTTAGCGGCAGATTGCTCACATTGCCACTGATAAGGATCGCCATTTTTGATGATTTTTTCGGGAAGGCCATGTGCAGAAAAAAGCACACGGGCATTCTTCATCTTCTTCAATTTCTTTGAGACGTTTTCTGCCGAGGCCTTGATAAAACCCTCATCAAAGGGATAACACCCAATTTTAATCTCAGGAGTTATGCATTTTGCCCGCTTTTTTGCCTTGTCCCAATAGGAAAACGCCGTCTTGGTCGTTGTTGTTGAATATTGCGGGTAAAGCGGCAAGCAGATAATATTATCAGCCCCCCATGATATGACATCTCGGACCACCTCGTCGGCCATAGGATGCCAATAGCTCATACACACAAATGCTTTGAAGCTTGTGTCTGTTTTACCCGAGTTAAGTTTGTCTTCAAGCACTTGTGCTTGTGCCTCGGAATTGGCAAGAAGAGGAGAGCGATCATTTAAAAACCCATAGCTTTCGCCTGCTTCACGTTTAGAGCGCCGCTTAGAAATTAGCTTCGCCAACGCCCAGCGGACGGGCAAGGGTGCTCCAATAATATTTTTATCCATGAAAAAATTCATGAGGAACGGCTCAATATTCTCGCGGGCATCCGGCCCGCCCAAATTGAATAAGATAACAGCAACTTTCAAAATCAATTCTCCCGCAAGGCTTTTAGTAATTGCGCTACATGTTCTGGGGGTGTTTCCTTAATCACCCCATGACCTAGATTAAATATATGAGGACGGTCGCGTGTTGCGTCAATGATATCGTGCACATTCTTGCTAAGTGCC
Organism: Micavibrio sp. UBA2137; assembly: GCA_002328415.1. Lineage (GTDB taxonomy): Bacteria > Pseudomonadota > Alphaproteobacteria > Micavibrionales > Micavibrionaceae > UBA2137. The sequence continues at coordinate 17,268 of DCXL01000001.1, forward strand.
TCACCTCCTGCCAATAAAATCTCAGGATCAAGATTACCTTGTGTGACAAGCGTTGTGGGCAATTGTTTTAAAAAGGATAATGGTACGTCATAAGATAAACTTAAACCATCAAGCCCCTTCAGCTGGCTCGCTTCAAGGAGATGGGCCTCATTTGCAGTTTTAGGAAAAAATAAAATAGGAATATGGGGGTATTTTATCTTAAGCGCATTTATAATCTTTTGGACAGGTTTCAGGCTAACTTGCTTGAAGTCAGCGCTCCCCAGAAGGCTGGCCCAGCTTTCAAAAATTTGGATCGCTTCTGCGCCTGCTTCTATTTGCCCACTGAGATAAGTAATTGTTGAATCTGTAATAAGAGAAATAATCTGATCAAAAAGATCTTTGTCTTCTTTCAACAGTCGCTGAGCCTCAGGAAATGTTGTTTTACCGTGCCCCTGTATCAAATAACAGGCAACAGTCCAGGGGGCGCCTGCAAACCCTATGAGTGTTGTTTCGTCAAAGCCTTCCACTTCTAGGCCTTTACGAATGAGACAGCATGTCTCATAAATTTTTTCGTAATATTTACCTTCATGCTCTCTTGTGAGTTTTTCAAAATCGCTCTTGGTCCTGACATGATTTAAAATAGGACCTTCCCCTTTTTTAAAATCCAGATCAGCGCCAAGTGCGTGAGGGACAATCAAAATATCTGAAAATAGAATTGCGCCATCCATCTGATAACGGCGAATAGGTTGAAGTGTGACCTCTTTGGCATCTTCTGGAGCGTAAACCAAGTTGAGAAAACTTCCCTTATCAGCGCGCAGTTCCCTATATTCGGGAAGATAGCGTCCAGCTTGCCGCATCAACCAAATGGGTGTGGGAGTTCGTGGTTTCTTGTTTATCAGGACATCAAGGAACGGTTTCATGGAAACAATCTTACTAATAATATTTATAATATATAAAGGTAATAGTTTTTATTTGAGCCTGTGCATATGGGGATTAAATACTTATCCATATTTCGACACACAGTTTCGTAATTCAAACGACTCCTTTGAGATATAGGGGAGTCAATTCTGATTTCTAAAAATATTTTAGACACTCAAAAAATTTCATACAAATTGTATAACCCCTCTTTTTACCTTCTTATGCTTTGTGCATATCTCTCACTTTAAAATCATCCTCAATTCTGCAGACAGGCTTTTCCCCAAACTTATCCTGTGCTAGAAAAGAAAAGGTTTAACGACAAAGGCAATCAAAAGTTGCAACAATTAGCTTATATAAAACTGAATAAATCAGAAACAAAGGACATGTTGCCTTTGCTAGAAGAAAGCCTGGATCTTAAGGATCTCGATGCAGGCTCTATTGATATTCTAAGTGCCTCTTTAAAATTTTATCCAGGTTATCGCCTCTTTGAAATCACAGACAGGTCGGCTTCGCCCGTCAAAAAACGCTTTGTTATTTACAAGCGTGACACAATACAGACCATTGATTACACAAATTCACCTATTTATGACTTAAATAAAAAGGCACCGATTAATCTCACTAAAGATACACTTTTTGATTATATCCGTTTTTTCTTTACGTTTGTGCGTGGACGCCATGGCCGTTTTATTGTTGTTGAGAGCACAGATGATATCCAATGGCGTGAAGAACCAGCCGTTTCATTGCGTCGCGATTTAAATGGGCTTATTGAACCACTTGTTTTGAAAGAAATTACATCAGATGGGTCGTATGTTGTCGGTGCAAAGGTTATTTTTAAGGATGCTCTTTTTGCCTGTAATGTGAATATTAAGCAAAATGGAATCGTGAGACTTTCAAACCAAAAACTACTTGCTGAAAATTTACCCGTTATTGATGATATTCTAGGTGTTTGATAAAACACACTAAACATACCTATCTATTGAAATCTAAGACCAGTTAACCCATATTACTGTATGAATTTACGCCATTAACACATGCCATTAACACACGAAGGAGAGTAACAATGGAACCACGTAATCAGCAGACAGCAGCAACAGGTGTTAAAACCTATGATGCGGGTCTGCGCGCACATATGTTGCGTATATATAATCGTATGACGCTGGGCGTGCTCACAACAGGACTTGTGGCTTACGCATTTGCGGCCTCAGGCTTGGTCAGTGTTTTATATGCAAACCCAATTTTGGCAATCATCTTGGCCTTTTCACCCTTAGCCGTTGTCTGGTTCGGTTTCAGACCTGACCGTATGTCATCAGGAAAGTTACAGTTTTCATTCTTCTTGATTTCCGCGCTTTATGGATTGAGCTTTTCATCCATTTTCCTTGTTTATGCAGGAACAGATATCGCTCGCGCATTTTTCTTGGCCGCCGCTTCCTTTGCCGGGCTTAGCCTTTTTGGTTATACAACAAAGAAAAATCTGGATGGTATGGGATCGTTCCTGATCATGGGGATGTTCGGCCTTATCATTTTGAGTGTTGTTAACATGTTCATGGCCTCAACAGTGATGCAGAACGTTGTTGCAGGCGCTGGTATCTTGATTTTCTCAGGACTAACTGCTTGGGAAACACAAAAGATGAAGGAAATGTATAATCCAGCTTATGATGATGAAACAGCCTCACGTGTTGGTTGGGCCTCTGCGCTTAATCTTTACATCAGCTTTATCGCCTTGTTCCAATATATCCTGCATTTTGTAGGTATGGCGCGCGGCGAATAATATCTAAGCCACTTAAATTATTTGAAAGCGCCGCTTTTTGCGGCGTTTTTTATGCCCTTTTTCGCCCTATTGACGTAGAGTCGTGTCTCATGGATAATCTTTGCAAGTGATTCTTTTAAATCTTTCAAGGAGTTAAAAATGTTTAAGGAATTTAAGACGTTTATCGCCCGCGGAAATGTTATGGACATGGCCGTTGGTATTATCATGGGTGCGGCCTTTACCGCGATTGTAAATTCAGCTGTTGGCGATTTGATCATGCCAATTATCGGCTTCCTCACAGACGGTGTCGATTTTTCCAAGAAATTTGTGACACTTGGTCTTGAGCAATATCCAACAATGGAAGCGGCTCAAGCAGCCGGCGCGGTCGTTATTACATACGGCTTGTTTATTAATGCTGTTATTAACTTCCTGATTATTGCTTTCTGTGTGTTCTTACTTGTTAAGGGCGTGAACAATCTGAAGCGTAAGGCCGAAGATCCAAATGCAAAAGATGCACCACCACCATCTAAGGACATCGTTCTTTTGACTGAAATCCGTGATGCACTTGTTAAGGCACCAGCGAAAAAGCCTGCCGCGAAAAAAGCGCCTGCGAAAAAGAAAACAGCTAAAAAGAAGAAGTAATTCTCTTTTAGATACACTTAAAAGAAAGCCCGGGATTTAACCGGGCTTTTTATTTTGTCTTGAAAGACATGAAATAATTTCATATGGTCTGACATCTTTTGAAGATGAACGCTTCAATAAGGGCCCATAGCTCAGCTGGGAGAGCGCTTGCATGGCATGCAAGAGGTCGTCGGTTCGATCCCGATTGGGTCCACCATTTTCTTAACACGATTAAGGCTCTTTTACCTTGACGTTCTTGGGATTCATGCGATTATAAAGCCTTAAATTAAAAGTCTTAGAGGATGTTATGTTATCGCGTTTTTTAATCATTTCTTTTTCAGTTATCACACTTGCCGCATGTCAAAACACTGTGCAGGGATTTGGTCAGGATTTGGAAAAAGCAGGTCAAAAAATTCAAGGCAACCAAACTACTAAAACTCAGGCAACGCCATCTGCGCCCGTTTATAATTCGGCCGCACCTGCCCCAGCCACACAGACATATAATGCACCCACCTATGGCGATACTTACTAACAACAGGATTTTATGATGAAAACACTCCTTCTGACTTTAGCTCTTGGCATTGCATTTGTAGCCACCCCCCTTCAGGCACAGACCAACGTGCAGGGCAAAGAAGTTAAGCGCACGCCTTTGACCCAAGAGGAAAAAGAAGAGCGTGCGTTAGAAGAAGTTTATGGTGTTGAAGTCGAACGTGACCGCGCCCAGCGTAGCCCGGGCGATAATAGTGTTTTTGACCGTTATGGTTCTGGCACAGTGGGCACATTTCAAAATCAGTCAAACGCACGTAACCTTGAAGATAACGATGCGATGGGCGTTAATATTCGCCTCTTTGAATTCAAATAAACTCTGAAATAATTTTGGCGCGATTGGCCCAACTAAACTGATCCTGAATATCTTTTTCAGCCTCAAGCCCCATTGCCTGCGCAAGTGGGGCTGATTTTATGAGGCGACAGATAAGCTCGACCCATAAATCAATATCATCGGGTGCGGCCAAATAGCCATTGCGTCCATGTTGAATAATTTCCCCAAGCGCTGGAATATCTGTGCCAATGATAGGGCGGCGTGCCGCCATGTACTCAAATAATTTAAGTGGAGAAATCCAGCGCGCGATATCTGCGCCACTCTCTATAAAGATTTCGCTTTGATAGGGTGCAAGCGCAACATCAAAGCGTATAATGTAAGAGGCAATATCAGCATGAGGAACATGGCCATAGAAATAAATATTTTCACTGGGGTTAAGCGTATCTCTGATGGTCTGGATTTGTTGTGCTGAACCACCGATGACATGAAAATCCATCTCGGGCAAAAGGTGCGCGATTTTAACAATGAGCTCAATGCCCTTACCCTTGTGAAGTGAGCCCGTATAGCCAATATTGGGCGCTCTTTTGCGTCCCCGCCAATCCTTTTCAGGGACAGGCTTGAGGCTTCTTTCAATTAAATCTGCCCCATCATGGGCAACAAGGATTTTCGTGTTTAATTCAGGAAAGGTTTTCTGGATATCGGCTTTCAACCCTTCTGAAATTACTACGAGCCCCTGAAAGCAGGGGCGCTTAAATAATCTCCTCCAGAGCCAGTGCTCCATTTTTCCCTGGGGAACCTGGTGGGCCTCGAAATAAGTCGGGTGATTGGAAAAAGAAAGCAACCAAAGCCCAAGCGCATCCCGCCCGTAAAAAATCTGATTGCGGGGAATAAGCCCAATATCCTTGAGCAGCCATAAAAGGCGAAAGATTCCTGAAAACAATTTTACGCGCCCAAAGGGGGATCGCTTTACTGTGAAGTTGGGGGTTAATCCATAATACTCGAAAATATCCGAACGCCCATTTCCGCGCTTACCATGCAAGGTAACCCCAGTATCGGATAACTTGGCAAGCGCATGGCACATTTTCATGACATGAACGGCGTTGGCTTTTTGCGAGGGAAGTGTAGACCCAGAAATATATGAAATTTTTTTCATAAACCCTTTTACCAAAAAAACCTTCAAACAGAAATAGACTTGAAAAGAATTGCCCTTGCCTCCACACTTAATTTGTTCGCATTTCATTGTAGGCGGCATTCCTGAGGAAATATAAAGATGACAGAACACCCCCATATTTTGCACGCGTGGCACATTGAACCTAATGGCCGCTCCGAGGTCGTAAAGCATGATAAGATATCGGCGTTGGTGAAATCCAATGATTTGGCCTGGATACACTTGGATGTTTTGGCTAATGAAAGCCGTAGCTGGATTGAAAATGAAATTTCCTATTTGGATAAGATTATCATTGATGCACTTTTGGCGCGCGATACAAGGCCCAGATATATGGAGATTGGTGATGGGGCCCTCCTTATTTTGCGCGGCGTTAACAAGAATGAGAATGCCGATCCTGAGGATATGATTTCCTTGCGTATATGGGTTGATGCACACCGTATCATTACGCTTCAGCGACGCCCTTTGCGTAGTATTAAGGATATTGCTGAAAAACTTTCCGAGGGCACAGGACCAAAAGATCCGGGCGAGTTTTTAGCAATGCTCTGTTCGCGTTTGTTTGAATATATTGATGAGGCGCTGGTCCAGCTTTCTGAAGAAGCAGATGACATTGAAAACGCTATTTTGGATAACGCCGATATTTCTTATCGTGAAAAAATCGTTGATATCAGGCGCACAGCCATTGTGTTTAGAAAATTTATGGCCCCTCAACGCGATGTGATTAACCAGCTTATTTTTTCCGAGCAGAGCTGGATAACAGAGCAAAGCAAGCGCCGTTTGCGCGAAAACTATAACCAATTAACGCGCTATATTGAGGAGCTAGATTCAATTCGCGAACGGGCACAAATTGTGCAGGACGAATTAACAGCCCTTCTTTCTGACCGCCTTAATAAAAACCTTTACGTACTATCGATTGTATCGGCCATTTTTTTACCGCTTGGATTTCTGACAGGGCTTATGGGTATTAATATCGGGGGTATGCCGGGCGTCGAAAACCCAAGTGCATTTTGGATATTTACAGGCGCTTTGGTAGCCTTGCTTATTGCCCAAATTGCCATTTTTAGGTGGAAGCGTTGGTTCTAGCTTATGTCACTCTTTAATGCTTATTTTAAATCGGCCTCGGTTAGCGTTGTCTCAAAATTTATAGCCATTATTGCCAACATCGCGATTTTGTGGCTCAGCGCTATGATTTTGGAAAAGGATGCGTTTGGGGTTTTCATGGTTGCGCTCGCAACAATCACACTCATTGGCTTACTCATTCCGGGGCCATTTTGCAGTGTGATTTTGTATCACGCCTCGCGCCTTAACGATATTCAGGATGGACAAGAAACAGAAAAGCTAATGACAGCACGCGCTCTAGCGTGGGGGTGCCTTTACGCAATTGGCGCTACTGTCCTGCTAATTGTACTGTCGCCTCTATTAGAGAGACTTTTCCTTCTTTCTGGTTTTGCGTTTTGGCTGGTATCGCTCTCACCCATGCTGTTTTTAGAGTGCGCACGCCGCATCATTGCCGTGCTTTATCGTGCGCGACAGGATGTTGAAATTTTCATTCTCTATAACGAGATGCTGCCAAATATTTTTAAAACCCTCTTTTTGCTGTGTGCTTTTATAGCACTCCCTTCGCAAGAGGGCGTGGCGCTGGCCATGAATTTGGCGCTCTTCGTTCCCTTGGCCGCACTTTTTGCCCGTGGGCCTATCTGGCCGCGTTTGGGTGCGCGTGTCTTTACAAAGTGGGATATTTCATACGCGCTTAAAAATTTATTCACCTATGGTCTGAATCAACAATCGCGGGGCTTTGATTTGATTTTGGTGGGCGCGCTTTCTTCGGCGCTGGTTGCGGCAGATTACGCTATTGCTAGCAGATTAGGCCGCTTTTTGCTGATTGGAAAACAGGGGCTTTCCCAATTACTTGCCCCACGGATGGGCGCACTTTTTGGTGGAAACAATGTGGCAGTCGCTGCGATGGAATTTTCAATGACGCGTTTTGTCGGTTTTGCGGTTGCCGTTCTTGGCTCTTTTGGTGTCTTGTTCTTAGGTGAATGGGTCGCTGGCATTTTCTGTGAAACCTGTTCTAACGCCTACCCAATTTTGCTTGTATTGTCGGCGGCCTTTGTTGTGAACACCGCTTTTGGGTCGCCCGAAGATTACATGACAATGGCGGGCCATGCGGGGTGGAATCTTGCCATCAGCATAATTTCAACGGCGGCCATGATTGTTGGGTGCTTTATTCTGATCCCGCTCTTTGGCGGGATTGGTGCGGCGCTGGCTGTTCTATTAGCATTTTTGGTGCGCGGGGTTGGCATGATTGCAACCGTTTATAAACTCGATGACGTTTTACTTGTAAAGCCGCATCAAATCTTGGGCGCGTGTATAATTGCAGGGCTCTTAATTGCAACCGCGTTTGGATCGTTGGGTGAGGGTGCGTGCTTTTTCCTAACGCTTCTTACAATGCTGATGGTGCGTCCCAAAAAGCAAAGCTTTACAATGAATATAAACAGCACTGGTCGCCCCAATAATTTTGACTTATAATCATAGCCCATGACAGCACGTAGCTACACAACACCCCGTTTTCTTCTCCGTGGACTTCTTCGTAAGGCGGGGCTGGAGGTCTCAAAATACAGGCCGCGTGGACAAGAAAAATTTCCCGAAGCAATTGAGCAGGGCTTTATTGACCTTTATAAAAAATATCATGAGTTCTCAATGGTCAAATGGCCTGGGCTTTACACGGCTTACCGCGCGGCAAACTATATCAAGGCGCACAAAATTGAAGGTGACATTGTTGAGTGCGGTGTTTGGAAGGGTGGTTGCACCGCTATCTTGGCTGAAATACTCAAAGATGAGAAAGCACCGCGCGATTTTTATCTTTATGACACATATGAGGGCATGAGCGCACCGACCGAGGTCGATAGAAGCATGTCGACAAATATATCTGCAAACAAACTTTATCATCAATATGACGAGCAATGGTCCGTTGGCTCGCTTGATACGGTTAAACAGGTTATGGGCGAAACGGGGTATGAGCCGAGAAAGCTTCACTATGTGAAGGGCAAGGTCGAAGATACTATTCCCAAAACCATACCCAAGAAGATTGCGCTTCTAAGGCTTGATACAGATTGGTATGAGTCCACAAAGCATGAGCTTGAGCACCTTTATGATCTGCTTGTTCCAGGCGGGGTGCTTATTATTGATGATTACGGCTCATGGGCAGGCTCAAAAAAGGCGGTTGAAGAATTTTTTAAGGATAGGCCTATGCCCTTCATGAATTATGATGCACATACCTGTAATTTATCAGGCGTGAAAGTTGAGGAGAAATGAAGCCAGTTTCATTCTTCTATCTCGGCCCACCGAAAACGGCCTCAACCTGGGTATTTGAGTGCCTTAAAGAGCACCCCCAAATATGTGCAACAGACCATTCCGAAACAAACTTTTTTGATATTCATTTTCATAAAGGCCTAACTTGGTATGATGCATTGTTTCCTAAATGTGAGGCCAATCAGATCAGAATTGATTGTACCCCAACCTATATAAATTCCTTGCAGGCGTTAGAGCGCATTCTGGACTATAACCCAGATGCTAAATTTACTTATGGTGTTCGCAATCCCGTTGACCGCGCCTTTTCAGGATATTGGCATGTCAAGCGGACGCGCGATATTACTTATGACTTTCACTCAATTATGGATACCTATGTGTGGTTTCGTGCATGGGTCGAGCCAGGACTTATCTCATCACAGATTGCGTGGCTACAGGATCGCGTAGGCAAGGAAAATTGTAAGCCTATATTCTTTGATGATCTGAAAGAGGACAAAGAAAAAATGGTCGTCGACCTTTTTGATTTTGTGGGCATTGAAAGTAACTTTACGCCGCAAACCCTCCATACGGCTGTTAATGTCGCGCGCCCAAAAACCGACTTGCTCTCGCGCCTTTCAAATAAGATGACGCGTCTTGTGCCGGGTTGCGATAAGGTAAGGTTTTTATCAGGTAAGTCAGCTTACTTAAAAGGCGTCGCCCCCGAATTTCGAACACATTTGAACGAAATCTGTTCACCAGAAATTGAACGCCTGAGTGCGTTAACGGGGCGGGATTTAAGTTACTGGATAAAATAGAATTAAAAGAAAGAAATAACTCATGCGCGCAAAACACTTACCACCACTTAAAAAGGCCTCTTATATTGTTTTATATATTATTGACCACCTGATGCGGGCATTGCGTAAGCTCTATGTGCATTTGTCCGTGCGTAAGTGTGGTGAAAATTTGCGTGTCTTTGGACGCCTCTCAATGTCTGGCCATCATAATATTATCATTGGCGATCGATGCGCGTTTAACGAGGGCGTTATGTTGGTTGCCCCGCGCGCTGAAATAATTATGGGGGATGATGTTGTGTTGTCACCCCATGTTCTTGTCACAACAGACAGCTTAAAGCATGACACAAAAACGCTTCCCTTTCCTCACATCAGCAAACCCATCACAATAAAGGACGGCGCTTGGGTCGGTGCGGGCGCTACTATTCTGCAAGGCGTGACTATTGGCAAAGATGCGGTTGTTGCGGCTGGTGCCGTTGTGCGTGAAGACGTTCCCGCTGGTTCACTTGTTGCGGGCGTGCCAGCGAAAGTCAAGCGGATGCGCGCGGAAGATTAGAGCCCTTCTTTAACTGCGCCGCACCGCCTAAAGCAAGGCCCAGCAAAAGCCACAGGTATCTTGCATACAAAATGTGGTGTACCTGCGAATAAAGCGCAAAGAAAACAAGAACAATTAAGAGAGAATCTGTTAGGGCAGAACGGTAGCGCCTTAGACCAACTGCGATTGAAATAAATAACCCTCCAAATGCAAGGGCACCAAGCGCTCCCATCTCAGTTAAAATCCAAAGCGCAGAATTATCAATTTGATCAAAGGCCTTGCCGTAGCGCTGCGGCTTACCAGAGTATTTTTCTTCCTGTTCTATTAAGAAGCCGCCAAGCCCCGTGCCTGCGATTTTGTTTTCTCGCCACAAAGCGAGTGCGTCATCAACAACGCGGAGGCGCAATTGATCAGAACCCGCCCCTTCAAAAACATGTTGTGTTCTGCGGATTTGGTTTTCTCGCAATACGATGTTTTTATTTGTCTGATAAAACCCTGTTAAAAGAATAGCTGAAAGCATAAGTGGCAGAATAATGAGCTTTAACGATTTTCCTTTCAGATAAAAAACCCCTACGAGTATCGTTAAAATAAGGAGTATCCATCCTGCGCGGGATCCATTAAAAATCGCAATAAACGGAATACATAACCAGAAAAACGCAAAAACTCCATCGCTTAAAAAGGCGCTTTTGTATGACTTGAAAACCGTACACAGGGCAAGCATTGAAACAAATAAAAACGCATAAGCATTGCGATTGCCCATAAACCCAGACAGGGCATCGTAATCCTCTTTTCCGACATCTATAAAACTTTTGTTGAGCTCAAAGAGAAAATATTTTCCGAGAAAAAATATTACTGAGAGAAGAAAAAAAAGCGCGAAAATTTTTATCGCCCTATCGCGCCCCTCACTTGAAATATTTTGCGCGAACCAGCCCCCTAGGTAACAGTAAGAAACCAAGATAAACCAGCCCAAACCACGATTTAGCAGGGCCCAATTGCTAATCTCCCCATAATTCAAATATACTGTTAAGAGGCCTAGAATAATTGACGCGCTAGCCAGAATGAGAGCGAGCGTAAAATAAGGCGCGTGCCATTTTGGAAAAACAGATTGTTTCTTAATTAGTGTGTAGAGGACGAAGAGCCCTGCAAGGGGTAAAAATAAGTCAGAGAGCGTAATTCGCAACCCCATATAGTCTGCGCCTTGCCCAAGAAGCACCTGAATTTGCGCACCAATAAAGATGAGCACAGCAAAGCCCAGCGAGGCACGCTCTAAATTAAGATCCTTCGGAAACATCTATTTCCTGCCCTTTGAGTGTTTCGACAAGCTTATGCTCGGCTTGTCTTGTTATAAACCAGGCCGGTACGCCAACAATGGCTGCCGCCAAAAGGCTGCAAAAGCCTATTTGAAGTGAAATTACAAAGGCGTTCTCTGCGCTGATACCGATAATGCCAAGCCCATATACAAAAGCACCCTCACGCACACCCCAGCCCGCAATGCTGATGGGGAGACTGGCAACAAGCGCTATCATCGGGAGCACCGCCAGAAGAGCAATAAGAGAGATTTCTGTGATAGTGCCGTTTATAAGGAAGTAGGTTGCGATAAAATAAGTACATTGCGCCACAACACTAATGATCAAAATACTGAGCACTATCCAAGGATTTTCTGAAAGCCTGAGCATATATTTGAGAGAGGCTTTAAGCTGACGGTTAGAGTTAAAGATTTTGAAGTTGCTGAATTTTCGAACAAGTAAAAAGAAAAGAAGGGCCACCGCAAAACCAGAAAAAAGAAGAAAGAAAAGAAGTGCGACTTCTGTGTCGACCTCAATATCACCGTAGGGCAAAAAGGCGGCAGCTAGTAACACAAGTGCAAGTAGCGTCATGCAGCGGTCAATCAAGCTTGCGCCAACAGCGAAGACAAGAGATATGCCTTCCTCCTTGGCTGTTAACCAGACGCGTGTCAGTAGGCCACCAATTCCACCAAAGAACAAATAGGCGCCCACGAGGCTGGCAAAGGTCACTTTGACCGCTTTTTTAAATGATATTTTTCCACGACCAGTGTTCACAATGATGCGCCACCGTAGCGAGAGAAAGAGCGTTTGTAGAATAAAAAGTAATGTCAAAAGCACAATAAGATCAAGACGTACGTTTTGTACCGACTCATGCATTGCATCCAGGTCGAGTTTAAAGGAGAGTGCTACAAAAATAAGTATCGTCGCTAGCAGCTTGGCCAGCATAATGTTTCGTTTAGTCATGTCGGCCTTGCACGCGAATTTTTATGTTTTCTTTTCAGTCAGTCCCAAGATGTCTGAGATGGATTTCTCCCCAAGGGCCTGACGCCTGCTTTTTTCAACGCGTGCCAAAAGATTTTTTACGGGCACACTGTTTTGTGCAGAGGGAATATCTAAACCTTGGAAATGACCATAGCTTTCTAGCGCCTCATAAACAAGCATGATATTCGAGCTTGAGAAAGAGACACCCGGATGCCATCTCAGGCTGTCTTCTTCTGTGTTAATGATAAGGCCTGCCTCTTTAAGTGTATTGAGGATTTTCTCCATAATTTCGCCCGGTGCATTTATTTTGTCTGCCAACCAATCAGTTGTCGGAGCCTCCTTGGAAAGACTGTTATGTGCTGCTCCAATATAATAAATGGCATTAAGTCCATAAGCTTCAATAAGGCGCGGCGGTATGGCCAAGCTTGAACGATATCGCGCAATAAAATTTGGATTTTGGACGTAAAAGGAAATATTGGCGCCTATAAGTACAACAAGCCAGCCAATATAAATCCAAATCATAAATAAAATCAGCGTTGCAAAGGCAGCATAGATAGCAACATAACTACTTGCATTGGCAACAAACGATGAAAAGAGGAAGCCCATAAATTTCCAAATAAGTGCAGCAAACAACCCGCCGATAAGTGCGGGGTAAAAGCGCACTTGCGTATTGGGCATCAACATGTAGGCAAAGGCAAAGCCAATCGCAAGAACGACCCACGGCACAAAGACGGCACCTGTGTTTAAAATGGGCGCTAGGAAAAACGAATTTTCAAGCGAGGCGATAAAGGTTGATTTTCTAACCAACGCTGTTGCCCCAGTGGAAAGAAAGATAGCCAAAGGTCCGACAAATAAAACGGTGAGGTAATCACTAACGCGGCGCGCCATAGAGCGCCCCTTGCCCACGCGCCATATGGCATTAAACGACCATTCAATTTTCTGCATAAGCGCAATGACAGAATAGATAAGCAACCCCAAGCCAATAACGCCTAAAACACCAACCTCCACATTATCGACGAACCCAATAATTTTCTCTGTAATCTCGGCACTCTGTTGTTGCCCTAACCCTGAAAGAGCATGTTGCAGGGCGGGCTCAATCTGGTTTGTAACGCCCAGCCCCTTTAATACAGAAAAACTAATGGCAAGTAAGGGAACGATTGTAATAAGGGTTGTGTAAACAAGGCTCATGGCGCGAAGCGAAAATTGCCTGTCCATGACATCGCGCGTGACCGCATAAAAAACCCGAAATGTGTTGTGAAGCTTGCGCGCAATCCAGGGCGCTTCATGCATATCTTTTTTGACGAAAGCTAGCAGTTTATCTGAATAGGCTTTTAAATATTTGTTACTCATTTGAGAAGCTCCCCGCTTTGAATATCATCAAATGTAACAAATTTCGGCAGGATGAGCCACATTTGACCCTTGGCCTTCATATTGCCCGCAATTTCCTCTGCGCGCACTCCGTGACCCCAAAACACGTCACCGCGTACAGCACCTTTGATGGCGCCGCCTGTATCTTGTCCAACCATGAGTTGGGAGAAGCTTTTCATATCCCCCAAGCCATCCATATTTGCATTGACCCATATTGGAAGTCCGTAAGGATAAAGCCCGTGGTCGATGGCAAGCGAGGCCTGTGGTGTTACAATAACACCCTCCCCACCTTGCGCGCCGTCCAAACCGGTTTCCTGAAAAAAGACGTAGGATTTATTACTGTTCATAATAGTTATGGCACGGCTTGGATTTGCTTCAAGCCACGCACGAATTGTTTGGAGCGAAACTAGTTCCCTTGGAATTTCACCCATCTCAATAAGTGTTTTGCCAATAGCTGTATAGACATGCCCGTTCTGTCCTGCATATCCCACACGAATTTCCTCGCCTGTATCCAGAGTGACTACGCCTGACCCTTGTATCTCGAGGAAGAAGGCATCGACAGGATTGTCAACCCACAGAAGCGCCGCATCACCATTATAGTTGAGAGCCCCGCTTTCAATAGAGGCACGGTCTGGATAAGGAATAAGCTGGTCTGCTTCGCTCACTTTTCCTGCGATGCGTTGCCCGCGCAATTCTTCTCTGAAATCTCCCAGATTAACCATAACCAAATCATCAGGGCGCGAACGTAGCTTAACAGTGTAAGTGTCGCTTTGCGTGCGCGACCCGTTTAATTCTGGTTCGTAATAGCCGGTGAACAATCCGTCCCCTTTCCCTTGATTGCTGCTCACATGAAAGGGGATAAAATTTTGTTCAACCCATGACTTTACTGTGTTTGAGGAACTGGTTGCAGGACGTGTGTTACAAATATTTAGCCATTGCGAAACTTTACCCCAGCCAGCATCTTTACCAAAATTTGCGTCTAGAGGTTTTCGTGCAAGTCTGTCGCAGGTTTTGGAAAACGCTTCAAGAAAGAGGCCATAATCGCCTGCGCCCCAATTTGCAACATCTCCATAGCTGACTTGTTTGGCTTGAAAGGATGGTGTGGGGGCGTGTTTTTCTTTCGGCTTTTCTAGCTCATTATCACATCCAGAAAGGATTATAACTGAACATATCAGGCAGAAGCGGGCAAGCGAGCCAATCATTTTATTACGAGGCGTCTGGGATGGGTGTTTTAACGGGCTCAACCTCGCCATCATCAGTTGCCAGAACCGTCCATGTTGGATCTTTGGATTTGATGTCACGCCCGAATGTCCACAAATCTGCCATTTCGGTAATGTGATCAGGGTGGCCCGCAATAATCTCGCCATCTGCGTCATAGGTGACCATTGTTTCCTCGGCAAAGATACGGAAGGTAATCTGTGCCATGTTGCCTTTGACGCCTGCGTCCACAACATCAGCCTTAAGAACAGCGTGAATTTCTGTTTCAACGCGCTCACCAGCCTTTTCGCGTGCATCAATCGCACCTGCAAAGGCCTTGTAAACAGAGGGTGAAAGCAAATCGGACAATGTTTCCTTGTCACCTTCGGCAAAGGCTTCAACAATAATAGAAAACGCATCCTTCGCATTTTGTGTAAAATTGCGCGCTTCAAAAAAGCGGTCTTTTTTTGCAATCTCTTCAATTCCTGATTTCGCAGACTCATTTTCAAACGTGAAAAATGCAGTAGGGTCCTGCACTGTATCATCACTTGCTTGTGCCAAAGGCGTAGATACTGCCGAGGCTGTCTTTTGTTTTGAATTATCCTGCGCATAAGGGTTGGGCCGCGTTTTCTCATCTCCATGACGCGTGCCAAGTGTGTTGCGTAGCCAGATGACCAATACAACAGCAATAATGATATATATGAAAAGATCGGCTGGAATTTCACCCATTGTGCTTCTATCCTTTAGTTCCTATAGTCATACAAATTAACAACATAGCTTTATATCAAAGAAGTTCAAAGAGGAAACTATATGAATACCAAAGACACAGGCCAAGAAGCCCCCCGAGAAGCGCCACAAGGTGTGAATGTCCGTGTGCTCGCTCAGTATGTAAAGGATATCTCGTTTGAAAATCCGCGCGCACCGCAATCTCTACAGGAACAATCTGGTCCGAAAACAGACATCTCTTTTCAAATTGACACAAACGAGATCAAGGAAGAGAAATTAAAAGATCTGTATGAAGTCGTTTTAACAGTGAAGGCGAAAGCTGAGCGCGACGGAGGCCCTGTCTTTATCTGTGATGTTGAATATGCAACGCTGGTTAGCCTAGAGGGCGTCCCAGAGGACAAGAATATGCCACTTCTTTTTATTGAAGTGCCACGCATTAGCTTTCCGTTTGTTAGGCGCTTGATTGCCGATTTGACGCAAGAGGGTGGCTTTCCACCGTTGCTGCTAAATCCTGTTGATTTTACAGCACTCTATGTTCAGAAAATGGAAGAAGAAAAAGCCAAGGGTAAGCAGGCAAACTAATTACTTAGCCTTTTTATATTTATCCCAGAGGGGCGCATCGATTTTCTCTAGTAGAGCGTCATGCGCCTTTTTTTCCGCATCAGATAATGTATAAATGCGCGGCTCTCGGAAGGGCTTTTCTTTGCTTTGTACTTCTGTAGAGGAGGAGGCTTTTTTGCTCTCGTCTTTGGCGAGCGCCAATCCATGCTGACGCCCACCCATCAATTCCAAATAAACCTCGGCTAGAAGTTCGGAGTCAAGAAGCGCCCCATGAAATTCACGATTTGAATTATCGATATTAAAGCGGCGACAAAGCGCATCGAGATTAGCGGGCGATCCAGGATATTTTTGACGCGCAATAGCAAGCGTATCAACGGCCTCGCGCAGGGCAAAGCTTGGAAAGCCGAAACGTTTAAGTTCAGCATTTAAAAATTTGATATCAAATTCGGCGTTGTGAATGACAAGGCGCGAGTCGCCAACAAAGGCCAGAAAATCACCCACGATTTCACCAAAGGTGGGCTTGTCTTGCAAAAATTCAGTTGTGATGCCGTGAACGGCTTGTGCTTCGGCGGGGACGTCACGTTCAGGATTGATGTATTGCCAGTATGTTTTTCCTGTTGGGATGTAGTTTTCAACCTCAAGACATCCAATCTCGATAATACGATCGCCGCTATCGGGGTCAAATCCAGTTGTTTCCGTATCAAGAACAATCTCACGCATCTGTTATAAACTTTTCTGTTTTTTTGATTTTCTTTAGTATAGAGGTGACCTGCCACTTTGCAAAGGCGTGGCCCCACCCTGTATGCACAATAAAGTCGGATTTTTTACGCTTCTCACCGTCTGGCATTTGCGCAGAGAGAATAGCCTCAAATTTTTGTGCTGTCATAAAGGGTCGCTTTAGCGCGCGGCGTCTTTGTATGAATTTGGGGCAAGATACTGTGACAACATGATCAAAGTCATTATCCCGCCCCGTTTCAAACAACAGCGGAATATCAAACATAATAATTTTCGTGCCCTTATCCTTGTGAAGCTGAAAGAACCTATCCTGCGCGATATGAACAAGCGGATGCAGTATCGCCTCAAGCTTTTTTTTATCCATTGGGCCGTTAAAAACAATTTTGCCCAAGGCTTGGCGGTCAATTGCGCCGTTCTCTGAAATACAATTTGGAAATTCTTTTTGAATTGCGGCATTAACACTCTTGTCGTTTTGCAAAAGATCGTGCACGACTTTATCTGAATCGTGGACTGGCACGCCCATATCTTCAAACATGCCCGCAACCGTACTCTTCCCCATCGCAAGTGAGCCTGTCAGTCCGAGAGAGATAGTGCCGTGTGAGTTTTTATAGATCGTCACGTTCGTGCCTTGCCTTTCTTTTTTGCAATAACACAATAATTTCGGCCGCTGTTTCTTCAATCGAGCGGCGCGTGACATCAATAATCGGCCATTTATTTTTCTTGAATAATTTATTGGCGCGCTTGATTTCATCCTCAACAGCCTCTGGGTCAAGATAGGCATTTTTGAATAACGAAGGATGATCGCTTTCAGACTTAAGTCTGGAGGCGCGCAAGGAAAGCAGTCGATCTGTAGATTCCGTTAGGCCGACAAAAAAGGGTCTTTTGAATTCAAGCACCCTCTTTGGAAAAGGTACACCTGGGACAAGCGGTATATTGCCCGCTTTGATGCCACGTCGTGCAAGATAAACACATGTTGGTGTTTTGGAGGTTCGCGAAACACCTACCAGAATAACATCAGCATCCTCCAACCCGTCAATCACCTGCCCATCATCAAAGCCCATTGCAAAATCAATCGCATCAACGCGCTTGAAATAATCCTCATCCATAGCGTGTTGGGCGCCTGGTATACCCTTAGCTCGCTGACCTGTATAGGAACTGAGAGCCTTTAAGATTGGATCAAGCACAGCAATGCAGGGTATATCACGCTTGTCGCAAAATGATTTCAGCGTGCGCCGCATTTTTGGTTCAACGAACGTAAAGAACACAGGGCCCGGCTTTTTTTCAATTTCTTTAAGGACGCTTTGTAACTGCTTTTCTGTGCGGATAAGAGGCCAGTAACGCTCTTGGGCTGATACTCCAGAAAACTGTACAAGCGCCGCACGGGTCAACCCCTGCAGCGTTGATCCTGTTGCATCAGAGACGAGATGGAAATAGAAGGTTTTTGGTTTTGCCTGCGTGCTCATGCCCCACAGCTTACACCCTGTGCTATCCCTGATAAAGCCTATTCAGTGTCAGGGAAGATAAGATGGGCAAGCTTTTTATCGCGGAAGGTTACACCTGATTTTTGAATACCCGTCAGGTCGTTCATAATATGCATAAGATGTGTTTGTGAAATTTCATCAGGCATAATTGAAAACTCGGGCGCACAGGACAGATCTTTGGCCTTGTCACCAATATAATCCTGAAATCCTGTAAGGCCTGAAATTTTTTGTATGAAGGTAGTTGAGAAGCGGTCGTTACCAAAGGCGCAAGGCCCTATTTCTGCCAGCATATCATCCATGTAATCAAGGCTGCGGCGGTCACAAAATGTAAGGCGCTCACGCTCTCTATACCAGACTTTAAAGGCCTGCCAGCGGGCACTATCCAAAGGATGTTCAGAGTTTTTCTCGTTGCGCGTTAAGTGATGAATAAAGGCAAGTGCCATGTCGCCATTTTCATGTTCAGTGGCGTGGCGCCAAAAACTGGCATCCCCCATATTTAGGATTTCCCAAGCAACCAGAATGCTAAAAGAGGCAATATCGGCCTGACGGAAACGCTCCCACAGCAAATAGCTTTCAGGTGAGAGGTCTTCCGCGGCCTCCTGTGTATAAAGCTCAAACCAAATGTCGCGCAATGCATATAGAAAGTCATTAAAGACGGTTTCGCGTAAGAAGGCTGAATTTTTCAATATATCTATTGTTTGTTCATCCAACCCAAGAGATAGCGTTTGCCCCTCAAGGTCAAAGCTATATCCAGAATCGCTATTAGATAGCTTTATTGTCCAATTATCCAGTGGAAGAGACATCAACAAGTCAGCTGCTGATTGGGATTCAAGGGCCACAGACACACACCATGCAAGCGCAGAGCCTGCGTCACTAATATTATCTAAGTGATGCGCAGTTGTTGACTCGGACTCATCTACATAGGCAATGATTTCTGCAAAGTTAAACTGTGCAGATTTGGCAAGGCAGAAAAATGGCTTGTCGCCCTTTTGGGGTAACGAGCTGTCTGAAACTGTTAAATCATATTCCGTCATGGCTTTCACCGTTTGGATCCCCGGATGGGGTGTTTGAAGAAGAATAGGTGCCTTAAAAAATTCTAGAAAACCTATATACGTTTAAATAACTACCCGAATGGAAGAATTGTTCCCCTCTCAGATGCGGTGTTACCCCTTTTCTTGTGAGTAACATTTCTTGAAGAAACTTTTTCCTTAGGAAAGGAGATGATTTCTCCAAAAGAGGCTTGGTTATACACCATATCACCCCCGCTTGTCTTGTCTTTTTGCAAATCAGGGGCAAGCGCCTTCTTAAGGCCTTGTTTTTCCTGAATATTATCTTCGGCTTCCTTAAAGGAATTCTCAAATTTAATAAACCACAGGAAGTTAGCGTTTGATCTGTCGCGTACCTCGTAGAAAATGGGGTCATCCAAAATAGTTGTAATGTGACCTGAAAGGTAATTTTGACCGTAAGGTGTATCGCCCAGCTTGCAAATAAGTGCAAGCGTTGCCTGACGTGATAATTCCTCTGATGAATTAAAACCACCTTCTGGCGCACCAGCAAGCATACGCTGGATAAAGCTTCTATCGTGTTTGCGGCAACGCTCTGACAGGAACCAAGATTCAATGACCGATAGTCCTGCGCGTCCATTATTAAGTGTACGGAAATCGTACGTTACTTCGCGTGCAAAGGCGCGGCCCAAATCAGACAGGGCTGAGTTCTCAACAAGTTCCCAAACTGATTTTTCATCAGCTAGCTGTAATTCCCATGCGGCTCTTATCATAAAAAGCGAGAGATCAGCAGCTTGCAGCCTGTTAATCAAGATACCGTGATCGGGATAGAAGGCCATTGGGTCAACGGCCACACCGTTTTTGTGCTGCCACACCTGACGCAATTGTGCGCCAAGTAGCAAAATCTGACTGGCTTCTTCAATGTTTGGATTAATAAAAATAACACCGTTTTTGCGATCATAATCTGCAGTTTCTGCCTGTGCAGACCAAGCAATAGAAACGCCTTGTTTCTCTGCAAAATCAAGAAGTGTTTTTAAAATGCGGCTTTGCGCAGCTTTGGCTAAGAAAGCATCCAATGAAGGCGCATCTTCTTGCGTCTCGGCTTCTGCCCCGAAAATATCCATTTCAGCGCTAAAAAGGTCAGAAGTATACGAGGCGTCTCTTTTGAAGCCACGTGAAAGCGCTTCATAGCCTGCAACTTTTTTCTGCAAGTCGCCTAATTCACTGGTCAGGCTTTCCAAAAGCGCCATGTCGAAAAGCCCCTCTTCTTCAATAGGATCGCTGTGGTCCATAAAGAAGATCGGCTCTTCACCGATAAGTGTGCTTCGCACAGGTTGTGTGCTGTTAAGTGTGTAGGCGACCTTGTAACCCTTTATAGGTGTGAAATCGATTATGATATTGTTATCTGCTGGCCCACTCATGTTTCTATCCCAATTTGTCCAAATAATTTATTTGCGACGACATTACGCCCCTCACTCTTTAATTATGCAGGGAAGTGGTTAACGGAATCCTACCAAAACAGAAAAAAACCCCTTAAAAAGCAATAGTTTACATAAGAAAATAGAAAGTGCTTGAGATTCAATGTTTTTTTATACAAAATTATTTCAAGAAAAGAGGTAAAGACAGTCATGCAGGATTTATTTTCAGACAAAGATTGGGTGTTTCTTAAGAATTTCCCTTACCAGGTTGGTATTTGGATGTCATCTCAGGACAAGGGTGGGGGTGAGGCAGCTCTAAAGAGAGAACGTTACGCACTGTCCGAGGCCGTTATTCGTACCCAGTCAAAATATGACAACAGTAAGCTTTTAAAAGAACTGCTCAAATCAAACCACCAAGAAGCTAACAATCAAGACGTATCTGAAGGCATTGTTAAAGGGGCGAAACGCGTGCGCGACTTGCTGCAAATTTTGGACAACGAGGTGGAGCGTCATTTTTACAAACTTGCTTGTATTGATGTTGCCGAAGCTGTGGCGCGCGCCTCAGGCGACCGCCCATTGGGCGCACATAATCTCTATGGTGGCCCAGAAAAAGGGTGGTTTGGCCTTTACCCACTTTTAAGCAAGATCGTACGTCTTGGCCGTGGCCCGCGTGTTTCGCAGGCCGAAAAGGATGCCATTAATTTGCTGATTGATGCGCTGGGGGCAGAAAAGCTCGTGGAAAAATGGAAGCCTTGGACACCAGTCAAAAATCAATCAAAGGCTTCTTAGCCAGGATTGATACATCAATATTGACCAGAGTTTCACGCCGTTATTAACGTGGCCCTGCTTATGTGCCTCCCATGCCTTGCGGATAGGTTTTGGGTTAAAACCGGCCGATTCCAGCGATTGCTGTGACAGCAATTCCTCGCTCCAGCCCTTCAATTCACCCGAAAGCCATTGCCCAACTGGCGGAGAGAACCCTTTTTTCGGACGGTCAAATAATGCCAAAGGAACATGCTTCTCAAGCACCTTGCGCAACAAATATTTGCCCGTTTTACCCTTAATTTTCATCTCGATTGGCAGTTCCCAAGCATATTCATAAAGCCGACGATCAAGGAGCGGCGCGCGCGCCTCTAGCGAATTGGCCATAGTGGCGCGGTCAACCTTGACCAGAATGTCGTTTGGCAAATACGAAATACTATCTCGCCACATCATTTCTTCGGAAAGAGAAAGCCCCTCGGGCGCTAATTTTTCATCATTATAAGTTAAATCCAGTGGTTTTGCGCCCTGTACAAGGCCGTAAGGATCATTCCAAAACCCAAGCAGATAATCATGCAGCTCTTGCGTGTTGTTCGAACCCATGAGGCCAGACAGTTTTTGCACGCTGTCACCAAGATGTGGGTGTGAAAGCAGGCCGCCAATAGCGCTCCAGCCTTTTGTTCCTGTGGTTTCCAATATTTTTCCAAGCGTTTGGCGCGCAGGCTTGGGAAGCGCAGATAATTTGTTCCAAAGTGGTGGAATAAGTGTATGGCGACGATACCCCCCCAAAAGTTCGTCACCACCATCACCTGATAGCGCAACGGTGACATGCTGGCGTGCAAATTTGGCGACGAGGTAGGTTGGGATTTGTGAGATATCAGCAAAAGGCTCATCATAAATCTGGGGCAATGTTGGTATAACATCAAGCGCGTCTTTAGGACTAACATACATCTCGTGATGGTCTGTGCCCAAATGACGCGCCACATCCTTGGCAAATTCAGCCTCATTAAAGACTTTTGCGTCAAACCCAATAGAAAATGTTTTAATGGGGCTTGCGCTTTGTTCCTGCATGAGCGCGACAATGGTTGAGGAATCTATCCCACCAGAGAGAAACGCACCAAGGGGTACATCTGAGATCATGCGCTCCTTAACAGAAAGCTTGAGAAGCGTCTCAAATCCAGATAGAGCGTCCGCTTCAGAAACAGAGCCATTTCGTTTATTTGCGCCCGCCTTCACTGCCTCTGTGGCTGACCAGAAAGTTTTTGGTTTTAATTTTGTGTCTTTTGAAAGGCTGTTAACATCAATTTCGAGATAAGTGCCTGGCATCAACTGATGAATATTCTCAAAGATGGAATAGGGCGCTGGTACACAAGCATATTTAAGATAAAGCGCAAGCACATCCTGATTGATGTTGTTTTCTTGAAAGGCAGGGTGAGCGCGCAGGCTTTTCAATTCCGAACCAAACAGGAAGTCCTGTCCAGACCAGCCGTAGTAAAGTGGCTTTTTGCCTAGAAAATCACGTGCAAGATAAAGCCTTTGTTCTTTCTTGTCATAAAGAGCGAGCGCAAACATCCCGCTCAGTTTTTTCAGCGTTTCTGCAAAACCAAAAATTTCAAATGCCTCCAGCAATACTTCCGTATCAGAGTGGCCTTTATATGTGATGTTATGGGGGCTAAGTTCTTTCTGAATGTCTAGGTAATTATAAATCTCCCCATTATAAACCATGATGAAACGGTCAGAGTGAGAGGCCATTGGCTGTCGCCCTGTCTCAGACAGGTCAATAATAGAAAGTCGTCTATGTCCTAACCCCACATAATTATCGCTATCCCACCAAAACCCATCTGCATCTGGTCCGCGATGGGCAATGCAATCTGTCATCATCTTTAAAAGGCGATGGCTACCTGTGCTCTTATTTTCGGGGATGAGACCTGTGAGACCGCACATATTATTACTTCTCTTTAAAGGGTTTTTTTGAAACCATTTTGTTCTATTTACGTTTATAAAGTGTAACAGAGAAATCAATTTATCGCATTGAGAAAAAACGGAGAATTTATGTCACAAGATAATTACATGAGCGGTCAAGCCAACAAAAAGATTACAGAGGGGCTGACGCAGGTTCTTTCAGATACATTTGTTTTGTATTTCAAAACACATAGCTTCCACTGGAATGTAGAGGGCCCGCACTTTAAGACGTTGCACGAGCTGTTTGAAGAGCAATATAACGACTTATGGTCATTTACAGATGAGCTTGCAGAGCGCATTCGCTCTCTCAAGACTTATGCACCAACAAATTATGATGAAATTTTGAAAAACGCCAAGCTTAAGCCGCAAACTAAAATTCCCAAAGATATGGATATGGTAAAGGAGTTGGCCAATGATAATGAGACAATTGTTAAAAATATCTTTCCTGTTTTGCGTTTAGCTGAAGATGCAGGAGATGAGGCAACAGTTGACATGCTCATTGAGCGCATTGATGTTCATGAGAAAGCAGCTTGGATGCTTCGTTCATTCTTAAAATAGAATTTACTTAAGAATCTCAGACTATTGTAGAAAGGGCCTTATTGGCTCTTTCTTACTTTGCGCCATTTTGAAACATTTTTAAGGTGCTCGGCATTTGTTTTGCCAAAGGCATGCCCGCCAGTTCCGTCCGCAACAAAGAACAGATAATCATGCTTTTCTGGATTAAGAGCAGCTTCAATAGAGGCTTTTCCAGGGTTGCAAATTGGTCCCGGCGGAAGCCCCGCATATTTATAAGTATTGTAAGGAGAATCTATACCAAGATCCTTCGTTAGCAACCGCCGCCCAAGAGGGCCCTTACCATCATTTTTGTGCGCGCCTTTTGTAATGGCATAAATAACAGTGGGGTCAGTTTGAAGAAGCATCCCCTTGTTCAGGCGATTTATAAAAACGCCCGCAACGCGTTTGCGCTCGTCCTTTACGCCTGTTTCTTTTTCAATAAGAGAGGCCAGAACAAGGGCCTCCTCTTTGGTTTTTATGGGCAAGTT
Source organism: Micavibrio sp. UBA2137 (assembly GCA_002328415.1). Lineage (GTDB taxonomy): Bacteria > Pseudomonadota > Alphaproteobacteria > Micavibrionales > Micavibrionaceae > UBA2137. The sequence continues at coordinate 41,653 of DCXL01000001.1, forward strand.
GGGTGCTCTATTCCCCCATGCTTCATCTAGTGTCTTTGTCATAGCAGTGGTCATGCGCGCAATGATGCTTTCGGGGGTGTCTGTAGATTGATAGCGGTAGGTCTCTGGAAGAAGGCTTCCCTCGGGCGGGATTTTTGCAAGTCGCAGCGCTCCATTATTTGTCAGGTCGTCCTTGCCATTAATAAGCTGTGTAACCTCATAACTTGTTTTGCCTTCTGGCACAGTAATTTGGCGCAAAATAACGTCACCTGCTTCAAGTTTATCTAGGACAGCACGCAGTGATATATGTGACGGAAACTCATACTCGCCTGCTTTTAAGCTGGATTGCCTGTGTGTTAGGTGAGTTGCAACCTTAAAGGCAAGAGCGCTTGATATGACATTTTGTTGATCAAGTTTTGCCGCAATTTGTGAAACGCCAGAGCCACTCTCAATAAGGACAATCTCTGGGCTTTCCAGTGGACCCGCACTGTTGTAAGAGGAGTGTCCAAAGAAAAAAGCTGCGATCGCCATGAAAGCGGCAAGAACAAAAGCTGTGCTGATTACTGATAGAGCGCGCATATTATCTCTTTAGATTTTCTATGATGAACTCGCCCCAATTTATGTCTGGAACGTAAGGTGTGTAGGGCGGGTAAAATTGTCCATGGCGCGAATATATCCCATATGTGACTGAAAAGGGCCCTTTGAAAATCCAGTAGAGATCGCCCACATTTTGTTTGTCCCATTTAAGCCCAGTTTTATTCGCTTCTTCCTGAAGCTCTTTAAGCGAGACAGGATTGCCGTTTTCATCAAGAGAAATCCAACGCGCATTTGTATCGACAAAAAGCCATCCTTTTTCAGTCAAGACCTCAATTACTGCGTGTGAGCGCAAATCATAACCACTATCGATGGCAAGCGTTGCAGGGGGTGTGAATTCTTTATGGCGGCTAAAAATACTTGCGAAACGGGTTTCAAAGCCAGCTAGCGTAAGCCCCTTTTCTATTGATCGCGCGCGGTCACTGCATTGTCCGTGACCAATAGCCAGCAAATCGGCGGGTTCTCTTGTTTGTCCTAGCGGGATTTTGAGAAGTTGGGGCGAGGCGGTTAGCACAGCATCCTGAATATGCCTGATATCTTTAATTTCCTCGCTAAAATTTCTATTTTTCGAAATTATGTTTTCGCTGTACCCTGCTTGTGTCATCATGGTCTTCAGGGCCTGTGTGTCTTCTTCGGTTATATCCTTATCTACACCGTAAACAAATACGAATATGAGCAATAAAATAAAACAAACGCTACCGCCGATGCCAAGCAGTAAAAAGCTTGGATTGGAAAAGCTAAAGAAGGGCGACGGGTTCTTTTTGTTTGGTGGCATATGGTTATTATATTTTGTGCTTTCGCCTTTTTATGTTTTCCAGAGCGGCTTGCCTCAGCCCGCAGATATTATAATTTTCGGGGGCATCCTTGTTTTTCTTGCTATAGGCAAGATGTATTATAGCAGACATGTCGCGTCCGTCTATGTTTTCGGTCTGATTTTTGTGGGACTTACAGCTGCCATAAACCTTATACATTTTCATTTTATAGCAGATGTAAAATTTATTATGCATAGCTTATTTTATGCTTTTAATTTTGGAATATTTTTCTATGTGGTGAATTTATTCGCTCGTGAGCCAGTTCGCATGAACAGATACACTTATATTGCGCTATCGGCAATCATACTGATTCAATTTATCGCGGTACAATTTTTTCCAGATAATGATGACTTTCGGGCAAGTGGAACATTTAATAAATCCAATCAACTGGCGTACTGGTGCGTATTGTCAGCATCTCTCTTGCTTATTCTAAAGCGTAACAAAAAAATAAATTTTGTTGATATTGCTCTCTTTACAATACTTACATATATGCAAATGTTGTCCTTATCAAAGGCTGGCATAGTTGTCTTTTTTGTTCTTTTTATTATTTTTCTTGCGGCCCCGCAAATGCCTAAAACATACCGTGTTTTTCTTGTCTTTATTATTTCACTTTTAATTATAAGCAACCTCTCTAATGCCAAGAGAATATTCGAGGCTTTGAACCGCGTTGAAACTATTGAGGCGGTTTCGCAAAGATTAAATACAATCGGAAAACAGAGTGATGATACCCCCGAAGCGCGAGGGTACTTAAGGCTCGTCAAGCATCCTGAGTATCTATTTGTTGGTGCAGGCGAAGGCGCGTATTGGAGGTTTGGACGTCAAGAACTACACTCGGGGATCGCTACGCTGATCTTCAGTTACAGCATATTTGGCTTCTCCGTTTTCCTTCTTTTTCTTGGAAATATATTTTTTAAGCTTCCCTGGTATTACACGGCGATGCTTGTGCCCATCTTTCTTTATGGCTTAACCCATCAAAATATTCGCTTTAGTTACTTCTGGGTTTTTTTGGCATGTGCGTATTCTGGCCATTTCTATGCTGTAAAGGAACGTGTTGCCTCAATAGCAGAAAACAAGTTATCATTAATAACGCGGCCCGCGAGGGAGGTATCCAATGGATAGAATTTCTTCCCAAGATTTAAACAATAAGAGTGCGAATAAAATATGCTAGGAACGAACGTAAATAATTTACACTTCCGTTCCGCTGCGGAAACGCGGGCCGTACGCAATGTGCCCAAATTTCTTTTTGGTGTTTGGATTGTTTATCTCCTCCTTTCCCCGTTTTACGTCTTGCATAGCGGGCTTCCACAGCCTGCCGATGTCACCCTCTTGCTCGGTATTATCCCGGCTATGTTTTTTATCTCTACCAATCCGAGAACACGTCTTGATTTGACTTACCTTGTTGGTTTTTCATTCGCGGTCTTAACGGTTGTTATTAATGGCATTTATTTTTTGTTTTATAATGAGCCTAAGCTCATGTTTGCCAGTATGTTTTACTTTTATAACTTTCTGGTGTTTTGCTTTGTCGTATTTTTATTTCAGATCTCACCGAAATTAATGAACTATGGCACCTATCTGGCTTTAGCAGCCATTATCATTGTTCAGTTTATTATAGTGTATTTTGTCGACACAGCTGGTGTACGGCATGAGGGCACGTTTAACAATCCTAACCAATTGGCGTATTGGGCACTGTTGATGGGGGCGATGCTTATTGTTTTGAAACGCTCGTCATCCCTTAACCTGCTTGATATGGCCCTCTTTAGTATGCTTGCCTATATTCAGACACAGTCACTGTCTAAAGCGGGGCTTATTACATTTGGACTGCTTGTGTTGCTTATGGCGTTTTCGCCTGTTGCTAATAAAAAACTAAAGGCAATCTTTTTGATGCTTTTGTGTGTTTTTACAATCACAAAAGTGACTGCCCCAGTTGAAACGCGGCTTATTATTACCGCAACTGATAATATTGAGGCGGTAACCCAACGTCTTGGCGAAATCGGGGTGGATAGAGATGATAGTGCGCTTGGACGTGGATATGGCCGCCTACTTGAGTATCCAGCTTATCTCCTAGGTGGAGCAGGTGAAGGCGCACACTGGCGCTTTAATGCCCGCCAAGAATTGCATTCGGGCATTGCCACAATCTTGTTTTCTTATGGAATATTGGGCTTTACGCTTTTTGGCCTCTTTGTTGTGCTCGTTTTCCGCCACGCGCCACTTTATTATGGGGTGCTTATGATACCTATTGTCCTATATGGCCTAACCCATCAAAATTTCAGGAACACAGGATTTTGGATATTCCTCGCTCTTTGTTACAGCTATACTTATTTTAAAAAGGCCACTGAGGGCGAAAGGGCTCAAAAAAAAAATCATAGGCTAGATTTTTTTATCAAGGATTCTGAAACTGCCGGGCGATAAAAAGTCTCTTAAACTTTCTTCATCACAAGACTGGCGTTTGTTCCGCCAAATCCAAATGAATTTGAAAGGACCGCATTAACAGTTTTCGATTTTGCGGTCTTTGCAACAAGATCTATGCCCTGGCAGGCTTCGGACACATCCTCAAGGTTAAGTGTTGGAGGAAGTGTATTTGTTTCCAGTGCCTTGAGTGAGTAAATTGCCTCAACAGCACCTGCTGCGCCGAGCAAATGCCCAATGGACGATTTTGTCGATGACATAGAAACCTTATCAAGCGCTGGTTCAAATAAGCGTTTTACAGCCGTGCATTCAATACCATCACCGAGGGGTGTTGATGTGCCGTGCGCATTAATGTAATCGATATCCTCTGGATTAAGCTCGGCGCGATTAAGGGCGGCCTTCATCGCGCGATACCCGCCATCACCATTCTCGGCAGGTGATGTAATGTGGTATGCGTCTCCTGAAAGACCATATCCAACGACCTCACCATAAATTTTAGCGCCCCGCGCTTTGGCGTGTTCATATTCTTCTAACACAATGATACCAGCGCCCTCGGAAATCACAAAGCCATCGCGCCCTTCATCAAAGGGGCGGGAGGCCTGCTCAGGCGCATCATTATAAGAGGTTGAAAGCGCACGCGCAGCGGCAAAGCTTGCAACACCAAGGCGATTGACGGCTGCCTCTGCGCCACCGGCAATCATAACATCAGCATCGCCCCACATGATTAAACGTGCGGCATCCCCAATAGCGTGTGCGCCAGATGAACAGGCGGTCACTACAGAGTGGTTGGGGCCTTTAAACCCATGTTTAATTGAGATGTGACCCGAGGCCAGATTAATCAGCATCGCTGGCACAGAAAAAGGCGACAATCTGCGTGGGCCCTTTTCTTCCAAAAGAAGAGAAGTATTATAAACTGTTTCAAGACCGCCTATGCCAGATCCAACAAGCACGCCTGTGCGTTCAAAAGATTCTGAATCTTCTGGGCGCCAGTTACTGTCTTCTAGCGCTTCTTCAGTGGCCTGTAGCGCATAAAGGATGAAGGTGTCGACTTTCTTTTGGTCTTTGACGCTTGCGACGTTTTCAGGATTAAAAGCATATTTGTTTTCTGGGTCTTCAGAGACAAGAGGCACCTGTCCAGCAATCTGGGAGGTGATATCGGAGGCGTCAAATTTATGAATTTTTGCAATACCGCTCTGCCCATTCGTAAGTGCAGACCAGTTGTTTGACACCCCTGTTCCCAGAGGTGTCACCATACCCATACCTGTGACGACAACACGTCTCATATATTTAAATGATTAAAGATTACTCGGCTGAGTTTTCTTTGATGAATGTGATGGCATCGCCAACAGTCTGAATGTTTTCAGCAGCATCATCAGGAATATCGACTTTGAATTCTTCTTCAAAAGCCATAACCAGCTCAACAGTGTCAAGAGAGTCAGCACCAAGATCATCGATAAAGCTCGCATTCTCAGTTACTTTGTCTTCTTCTACGCCAAGATGTTCAACAACAATCTTTTTTACGCGTTCTGCTACATCACTCATGTTTCGTTCCTTTTCTAATATGTAAAAAATATTTCAAATAACTTGAATCGTTGGAGACCATATAAGCACTGTTTTACGAATGCAAGTCATTTTGTTTTCTTTTAAACGACACCGCACTATGCCACGCTTTTAGCGGGGATGCACGTGTGTTAGGACATGTTTTTTAGGGTTATGTGGATAAGCTATTAGCCCTAAAATAGGCTTTTAAACCATCGCCATGCCGCCATTCACATGAAGTGTCGTGCCCGTAACGTAACCCGCCTCATCGCTGGCAAGATAAACAACGGCCGAGGCAATATCCTGCGCGCTCCCCATTTTTTGCATGGGGATTGTGGCATTAATTTTGTCTTTTTGATCATCCGTCAGCGCATCTGTCATGGCCGTTGCAATAAAGCCTGGCGCCACACAATTGACCGTAATTCCGCGCGAGGCAATTTCTTGGGCCATGGCCTTTGACCAGCCAATCATGCCCGCCTTCGAGGCCACATAGTTACATTGCCCGGGGTTACCAGTCACCCCAACAACAGACGCAATGTTGATAATACGCCCATGGCGCGCCTTCATCATGCCGCGCTGTGCGGCCTTGGCGAGTGCGAAAGTTGTTGTCATATTGACATTGATAACTTCGTCCCACTCCTCATCTTTCATACGCATAGACAGATTATCGCGCGTAAGCCCTGCATTATTGACTAGAATATCAATCTTACCCATGGCTTCTGTTGCTGCGCCAATTAAGTCGCTGGCAGCATTTTCTGCTGACAAATCCGCAGGGCAAACATGACAACGCTCCCCTAGCTCGTTCTTCAGCGCATTTAACTTATCTTCGTTACGCCCAGAAATGGCAACAGTTGCGCCACTTCCATGTAAAGCGCGCGCAATTTCAGCACCAATTCCACCAGTTGCACCTGTTACGAGCGCACATTTTCCGTCAAGATTAAACATGTTTGAAATTCTCCTAAGTATTAAAGTGTTTCTATTAGTGTAGAGATCTGATCGGGCGTTTCTGCGAAAGTGGCGTTGATATCCTTGTCAATGCGGCGCGTTAACCCCGTGAGGACTTTATTCGCACCAAGCTCAACAATTTCAGTTACGCCATTAGCGCTCAACCATTGCACGCTTTCGCGCCAGCGCACAGTACCCGTGACCTGTTGTACAAGATAGTCGCGAATTTGCGCAGGATCTTGTGTAGGTTGTGCTGTCACATTGGCAATCAAAGGCAAGCTCGGACTTTGAATGTTTGCACTCGCAAGTGCCGCGGCCATTTCTTTGGCTGCGGGCTCCATTAGGTTGCAATGGAAAGGCGCAGACACAGGCAATTCAATCGCACGTTTTGCACCTTTCGTACCTGCAATTTCAATTGCGTAAGCTACAGCCTGTTTATGACCACTAATAACCGTTTGACCATCGGAATTATCATTAGCTGCTTGGCACATATTGTCTCCATCCGCCTTGGCAGAGGCCTCAGCTGCAATCTCCATAACCTCATCAAAACTTAGACCCAAGATGGCCACCATTGCACCCATGCCTACAGGAACGGCGCGCTGCATAGCTTGACCGCGCAATTTTAATAGCTTTGCACAGTCTGGAAGCATCAGCGCATTTACGGCAGTCAGCGCCGAATATTCCCCAAGTGAATGTCCTGCAACATAAGCGCCTAAATCAGAGAGCGTTTTACCTGTTTCAGTCTCGAGTACGCGTGTCGTTGCAATAGACACAGCCATAAGTGCGGGTTGTGTGTTTTCAGTGAGGTTGAGATCGGATTCGCTGCCCTCTGACATCAGCGCATAAAGCTTTTGATTAAGAGCGTTATCAACCTCATCAAAAACCTGCTTGGCGACTGGGAAATTCTCGTATAGCTCCTTGCCCATGCCGATATATTGAGAGCCCTGTCCTGGAAAAACGAATGCGCGCATAAGATGTGTCACCTTTGTTTGTTAACGTCAAAAATCACGTAGAGTGAAAACTTTGAGGGCCATGAAGTCAATCAAAAAAGTGCAAAACAAAATATCACAGTTTTTTAGCCATGCATTTTCTGAATACCGTAGTTTTCTAATTTGCAAAGGCAGCCTTTTTTTGCTACAAATGAATAATACAAATATAAAAATTGTAATAAAATTACTCTCGAAGTGTTAAGGCGCTGTGTTTTTTGTGTGCTGAAACTTCGTGAGGTTGTTGTTTGGAGAGGAGAAAAGCCATGTCAGCAATTATTATTCAGAGAAATATCAAGACTGTCTTGGAAGAGGCAAATGCTGTGTATTCAATGGTGTGTTCAACAGGAAATCCAAACATGGATTATGCGGGCTATGCCTGTCATGTGGCCTTAAATCGTTTTCGTTCACTTTTGAACGAGCCTGATTTAACAGTTGAAAAGCTGGAATATCTTTTAAGGAAAGCAGCGCGTCGCCACGCGCAAACAGATCCTGAAAAAGATTGGGCTGAATTTACAGCAACTTTCTTGTCAGCGAAAACCTCTGCCAATCAAAATGGCAGACGCAAAAGACATTAAATTTTATTTCGGGAAGAAAACGGCCTTGACGCGTTTTGTGCCAGGATCGGCGTAAAGCTGACTGACACCTGTTTCTGTGTTCATTGTTGCGCGCGCACCTTCTAAAATGGTTGTGCCCTGCGTGATTTTAACATCCCCTTCAAGCACCGCCAGATTATTAGACTTTGTATAGGTTGCCTTGTTTCCGGTGGCCTTTTCTTTACCAGAGAGGATAGTCACATTGCCAACGGCCTCGGCACGTTTGAAACTTGTTGTTTTCTTGTTGGATTGATCGAAATAGATGATGAGCGTATCACCTGTAATGCTTTTTTCGGGTTCGGTTGCGCGCGCATTGCCAGTTGCCGTAAATTTTTGCTCAATACGATTATATTTTAGTGACTTGTCAGCCGTAATGGTTGAGCCATCACCTTCAAGCTTTAAATTATTTCCCGTAAAAATAACCTCACCTGAGGCAACGTCATAGGTTGCTTTTTGACCGCGCACTGTGCCATCTGGTGTTTCTGTCAAAACATTGCCAGTTGCTACGAAATTGGTGATATCTGTTGAGCTGACTGCTGGGTTGTAAAAAGCTTCTAAAACATCGCCGCTAACTTGCATCTCTCCTTGTTTGGCCACTGCATTTCCCCGCGCAACATATTTATTTTCCTGTTTTTGCCATTCGAGCGCACCATCGGCTGTAATTTCAATAGGTTCTTTTTGCGACAACTCTTGCGCATGTGTAAGGTTTGGCACAACAGCAACCAACGCCAAGATAATCACAAAACGAAATATCACTGCGTGTCTCCTTCTGTATTTTGAGGTTGGAGCGTTAACTTCGCTGGACCCTTGAAGATATAGGTTGAGGTTTTACCATCTGCTGAAAAACCCGAGGCGTCGATATTGGCATCTGGACCGTTGAGCTGTGTTGGTAAATCTGTGTCGGCTGTTTGATTGTCGATATCAATAAAGACCTGAGGCATTTTTAGAGTATATCCTGCGCTATCTTGCAATTCAACGTCCCCGTCAAGGTCAAGCGTGTTGGCTTCCTGATGAAAAACACCGTCCTTGGCTTTGAGTATGAATGTATCCCCACCATCCAGCGCAAGGTCGCCCTTAGGCTTTTCCAAAATGACAGAATCTTCATCATTACTCTTTTGGAAGGCACGATCAGCCTCCAGTAAATAATTTGTGATTTCGCCATCTTTGCTATCTTGGGTACGAAATTGCGGATTTATAAGCTCGTTATCCCCCATTTGTTGAGGCGCGACTTCTTCTATAGTACGAGTTGGCTGCGCAATTTCCCTGTCGTTAAAGATGAAAACCGCAAATAGCAATGCGATTGCCAAAATAGGAAAGGCGAGACGCATAATGCGCACAACTTTTGAACGAAAGAGGAGTGTGTCACGTTGTGATGGGACGGTCTCGGAAATATTGAGGTCGCGCAACGTATTCTTTTTATCATCGGGTTGCGTGGCACTCATATTCCCCACCTTTGCTGCAAATTAGGCAAGACCAGCTTTGAGACATTCTTGTATACGTAGCATTCCAACAATTTCCTGCGCATTATTTGTCACAACAAGTGAGGTAATCGGAGTTTTGAATTTATTGAGCATGATATCCATTCCCTCAACTGCCAGCGCGTCAGGCTGAACGGATTTTGGGTTGCTCGACATAACGTCCTCAGCCTTTGTTTTACTCATTTCTGGCCCCATGATGCGCTTGATATCACCATCCGTGATAATGCCAAGTACGTGATTTTTTTCGTCAATAATAATGCAGGAGCCAACGTTTTTTTCAACCATGGCAATGACGACCTCATCCATAGTTGTATCCTTTTTAAGGCAAGGAAACTCGCCCATTTTTAGCATGAGATCATCAACACGTTTGAGTTTTTGGCCCAGTTTTCCACCCGGATGAAATACACTGAAATCTTCTTTTGTTAGTCCATTTTTCTTAAGGAGCGTGACGGCCAACGCATCCCCTAAAGCAATCATCATCGTTGTCGAGGTTGTTGGTGCCATACCAATGCCACATGCTTCTTTTGCGCGTGGAATAATAAGAGGGATATCAGCATGCTTACCAAGTGAGCTGTCAGGACGGCTTGTCATGCCAATAAGCGTAATCCCAAAACGCTGCGTGTAAGCAATAATATCTGAAAGTTCGGCATTTTCCCCTGAGTTTGAAAGCAGCAAGACGACATCGTTCTCTGTAATCATGCCCAAATCCCCGTGCGAGGCTTCATTGGGATGTACGAAAAAAGCGGGTGTACCTGTTGAGGCCATGGTTGCTGCAATTTTATTGGCAACATGACCTGATTTTCCAATACCTGAAACAATTAAACGCCCATTTCCACTTTTGCCTTTCAGGGCAAAGATTGCGTCAATAGCCTGTGTAAAGCTGTCATTTAAAGAATATGATAATTGGCGCAGGCCATCAATTTCAACGGCAAGTGCCTCTCGGGCAATTGAGAGAGAGTCGTTTTGGTCCGACATTTTGCATCCTTCGCTGTTATGAATGGGAGAAGATATTGTCATCGCCCCATCCGTTAAGGTCTAATTCAATTTGTGTGGGAAGAAAGTCAAAGCATCCTTGTGCTAATGCCTCACGACCTTCCCGCTCCAAGCGCTCCTCCAACCCTGCCTTTACTTTATGCAGGTAAAGAACGTCACTCGCCGCGTAATTTTGCTGGGCCTCTGAAAGCTCTTCCGCGGCCCAGTCAGAGCTCTGTTGTTGCTTATCAAGCGTAACGCCAGCCAGCTCGCTAACGACATCTTTGAGGCCATGACGGTTAGTGTATGTCCGTGTCAATTTAGAAGCGATTTTTGTACAAAAAACAGGCATCGCCTCAACATCAAAATAATGCTTAAAAATGGCCATATCAAAGCGCGCATAATGAAAAATTTTGGTAACTGAAGTGTCGCCAATCAGCTTCCTCAAATTTGGGGCGTCATATTGACCTTCGCGGATTTGAACAAGATGTGCGTTTCCGTCGCCTGATGAAAGCTGGACCACACAGACGCGGTCACGCAAAGGATTTAGCCCAAGTGTTTCGGTATCGACCGCTACACCATTTGGAAACTCTAGATTGTCTGGAATATCATGTTCATAAAGAAAAATTGTCATATAAAGTAACCTCAAAGTCTGTGCGTAATTTATGACGAAATTACCCGCTAAATGCAAGGAGTGCTTTCATAAATGGGCTTGGCAGGATTCAAGAGGCATGCGAGACTGTGCCTGATATGATTAGTCTCTCAGGATATACGCTTGGAATTTTGTCAATTGCTTACGGCATGGCAATGCTTATCCCGTTGGGGTATGAGGTCATTTATGCGGGTACGCATTTCGAGAGTTTTGCCATTAGCATTCTGCTTTGTTTGCTCGTCGGAGGTGCACTCTTCTTTGCAAATCATCGTCGCAGCTATGATTTGCTTGCAAAACAGGCTTTCCTGCTTACTTCACTTAGTTGGATATGGATGTCCCTTTTGGGGGCGCTGCCTTTTTTCTTTGCTAAAATGGACATGTCCCTCGTCGATATGATTTTCGAATCTGTATCTGGTTTGACAACAACCGGATCCACAGTCTTAACAAATTTGGACGCAATGGATCCTGGATTATTGTTGTGGCGTTCAATTATTCAATGGTTGGGCGGATTTGGCATTATTGCCTTTGCCATCATTCTTTTGCCTGTTTTGCGTGTTGGCGGTATGCAACTTTTCCACTCAGAATCCTCTGATAATTCCAGTAAGGCAATCCCTTTAACGGGAAAATATCTCCAGCTTTTAGTTTCTGTGTATCTCATTTTGTCCATACTTTGTTTCGGTCTTTATGCAACTTTTGGCATGTCCCTTTTTGATGCGTTTAATCATATGATGACCACAGTTTCCACGGGCGGCTTTTCAACACACGATGACTCTTTTGGTCATTTTGACTCCATTCCTCTTAAGATTATTGGTGCGCTATTTATGTTAGGCGGCGGTATTCCCTTTGTTTTGTTTGTAAAATTGGTTGTGCAAGGGCAGTTTACTTTTCATCGTGACGAACAAGTTGTCACGCTTCTCTTTATTATTCTATATGCAAGCATTTTGGTCACGGTTTCGCTTATTCTTTTACCTGGAACTTTTGAAAAGAAACTCATTGTAGACGCCTTTTTCAACGTTATTTCGATCATTACAACGACTGGCTATGCTGACGGTGATTATCAGTTCTGGGGCGGGTTAGCTGTTGCAGTTTTCTTTATTATTACATTCTTGGGCTCGTGTTCAGGGTCAACGGCTGGCGGCTTAAAAATTTTTCGCATCGTTTTGATGGCCAAGGTGCTTTATCAGCAATTGCGCAAATTGATTTACCCAAGGGGCGTTTTCCCTTTGCGCTATAATGAAAAGCCGGTCGAGGGAAAAGTGATTAACTCCATCATGGCGTTTTTCTTTATATATATATTGTCGAACATCGTTATTGCGATGTTGCTGGCGCTCACTGGCCTTGATTTCGTAACATCTCTTTCGGGCGCTGCAACGGCAATAGCGAATGTTGGTCCGGGTTTAGGCGAAATCATCGGCCCTTCGGGTAATTTTGCAAGCATACCTGATACGGCGAAATGGATATTATGTGCGGCTATGATTGCTGGACGACTTGAAATTTTGACATTTGTTGTCATTTTCGTGCCCGCAATTTGGCGCCCTTAAAATCGTGTAAAAAATATATCGCTCTCTTTTCAAAAGAACGCGAACATGAAAGGATAATGTCCATGAAAGTTATGATTATCGATAGTGACGAGGCGCATGTTCGGCAACTGCAAAAAAGGCTTTCCGCAATGGGATACGACGCTGTGTCTTTTTCCCATCGTGAAGAGGCTCTCGCATCTCTTTCAGAATCTCGTGTTGATCTTATTCTTTTTGATCCTGCCCCTTTGGCTATGCCGAAGCAGATTGTAGCAGCGCTTAAAGATGCAAATTTAAAATCTTGCTACGTCGCGGTCATGAGCACAAACGAGGATATCGAGAGCGTTTACTTGGAAAGTGGCGCGCATTTCTTTTTATCGAAGCCAGTAAGCGAGAGTGCGTTGGAGGGCGTTGTTCTGAATGCAACAAATTTGGGTAGCCTCAGGCAAAAACTTTCTGATACGAAAAAAGACTTTCCATCGGGCGGCGGTATTTTGGCTAAATCTGCCTATAATGAATTATTTATATCTTCAATCGATCGTGCCGAACGCCGCGGCGAGAAGACCTATACGCTTTTTATATCAATAAGTAACTTCAAGTCTATTTCGGCAGAGCTTGGCGCGTATAAGGCAAATGAAATATCTGCGCAGCTGGCACATGAGCTTTCAACCATTCGTAGGCAAAGCGACATTTTGTCACAAACTGACGTGGCGGAATATGCCATCTTGTTTTTTGGCGTTGAAGACTCAACAGAGCCGAAAGAAGCAACAGCGCGTTTTGTTGCACAGTTAAGCGACCCAGCTAGCCTCTTTGGAGATAGTGAAATCCCCGTCGATTTGGCTTTCGATTTAATCGAATTGCCAACCGGTTTATGCTGTATTAGTGAAACTAGCGTATCGAATTAGGCTGACTCCAAGGTCTTTCTTCTGAAAATTGTGGAAATCTTATTTTCCCATGATATCCTGTTAATGATTCGTTTTGACTCTTTTCTGGGGGTCAATCTTCAAAACTACAATTATAGAGTGCCCATATGTCTTGGTACGCCGTCCCTTTCAAGCGCAGCTCTGCGCATATTTTTCTTGGCTTGTTCTGCTCATCGCTATTGTCATTTGGTGTTGTGCAAAACGCGCACGCTCAAGATGCAAATGCAGAATATGCAACACTTGAAGGTGCGGGGTACCAGGGTGTGTTTGACGTGCGCTCCATCGAGCGTGAGCCAGATCCAGAAACAATGGTTCCTGTTGATGAAAGACAGTTTCCTGATTTTGCGCCCAAGGGCATGATTGTTGGTAATTTCATTGTTCTTCCGCGCCTGACGACCTCATCTACTTATAATGACAATATTTTTGCAAGCAGCGATACAAATAATAATGATGAGGTGAGCGATGTTTACGCCACTCTCGCGCCGGCCATTACAATTGAGACCATCAAAAACAGACACCCGTTTGGGCTTACGGCTTCGGCTGAGGTAATACGGTATCTTGAAGAGACAGATGAAGATCGCGAAAACTTCCTTGTAAGTGCGGGTGGGTTTTTTGAAGCAAAACACGATCTTATTTTGCCTTATTCCGTAACATACGAGCGCAGCCATCAGGGCCGCGCAGATAATATCTCGCGTGTTTTTACAGAAAATCCTTTGGAAATTAGAGAGTTCGAGGCAGAGGGGGGTGTTTCTTATAAGCCAAATCGATTGGGCTTAAAGCTTTTAGGGCGCTATATAGACAAAGAATATGAAGATGGAGTGTCTTTGAGGGATCCTACATTCCGTGTGGTCAGAAGCGATTCCAATTTTGATACACTCGAGGGCGAGATCGAAGTTACTTATGATTTCCACGCCAATCACTCCGCTTTTATTCGAGGCACGCTTGGACGTACAGAATTTGATTCCAGTATTTTCGACGATAACACTCAAACCTCCACAGGGATTTTCAGGGACAGTGATAATGCGCGCGTTCTTGCGGGTATTGTTACCAATTACAAGGGAATTTTGTTTAGTGATATAGGTGTTGGGTATTCTAGCGTTGACTATGATAGCGATCAAATCTCTGATGTAGGGAATCTCGCGATTGATGCAACGCTTGATTGGAACGTAACGAGATTAACTACTCTAGGCCTCAACCTAGGTCGAAGCATTGTGCAGGACAATGAGATTAGGCAGGGGATTGTTCAAACGCAAGGAACGGTTTCAATTGACCATGAATTAAAGCGTAACTTATTGTTAAGTGGGTATATTACTTATTTAAATCGTGACTTTGATGAAATTTCTCGCGAAGATGATCTGTACCGTGCGGGATTGGGTGTTGTGTATAAGCCAAGCCCATATTTTAATATATCTGGTGAGATTGTTCACGCGAATCAGGACAGCTCAAGTGAAGCAAATTCATTCGATCAAAATCTCTTCATTGTAAGATTAACAGGTCAATATTAATTTAATATCAATAAGTTAGGGGAAAAATCGGCGAGTAAAAAATTATTGAAATAGAGTATTGTCACACGACTCATAAACCAATACTATGTTATGTAGAGCATTGATTCTACTTACATTCTTTAAATTGCTCCATGATTCTCATGGTTATGATAAAAACGAAACAAACATTGTTGATTGCATTTATTGGGCTTGCTGCATTTTTTGCGCAGGCTAGTTTTGCGTTCGCTGAAACTGTGGTTGTTGCTGAAAAGGCTTCAAGTGGAAGCGATCTTGTGCCTGCAATGTCTTCGAAAGAAAAGACCGAAGTTGCAATTATTCCTGCGTCTGAAGCTGAAGACGTGGTGGTTGTCTCTACTAAAAACGTAACGGTCGCTAATGCCTACCGCATTGGTTCTGGCGACAAGTTGGATATTACTGTTTTCGGTGAAGAGGAGCTTTCCAAAACTTACACAGTTGATGGACAGGGTTATATTTCAATGCCGCTTGTTGGGAATGTTCTTGTTTCTGGCTTGACGCCACTTCAGACTGAACGATTGCTTGAGGAGAAATTTGCAGAAGGCTACCTAGTTGATCCGAGCATCGCGATTGAAATCTCAGAGTATCGTCCTTTCTACATTATAGGGGAAATCCGCAGACCAGGAAGTTATAACTATATCGACGGTATGAATGTTTTAAACGCTGTTGCTGTGGGGGGCGGGTTTACTTACCGCGCAAAAACAAAGCAAGTTGAAGTTATTAGACCAGTAGAAGGCGGCGGAAATATTGAGGTTGTATTGGGGGTAGATGACCCCGTTCTTCCTGGAGACATTATTCGTATCAGAGAGCGTTTCTTTTGATATCTCTTAAAAACAAATAACTATGATAAATCAAGGCTCACACATGAACACAGGAAATGAATCAGTACGTCTCGGCAGTCACTTCGATGAACTCGATGTTGATTTGCGACGTCTATTGATGCTTTTGTGGCGCAGGAAGTGGGTTATCCTGACATTTGTTGTTGCCGCTTTGGTAATTGCGACGCTTATTACATTCACATTATCAACACGCTACACAGCACAAGCCTTGGTTCGTATTGAGAGCGAGAATATTAATCAATCCAGCATTAACCTTGAAAACTTCTTGTCAGAAAACAGGCTTGATACTGCGTTGGTATTGAGCGAAGTCGAGGTCCTGCGTTCCCGTACGGTCGCTGCAGCCGTGGTGGAAAGACTGCAAATGATAGGCGGTGAGGCGGCGCCTCAGCAAAAATCAGGCAACTTTAAAACTCTTTCTGTGACAAGCCAAGACAGTGATAATAGATTAATGAGTGGCCGTGAAACACGCCTCGTTAATAAGTTCTTGAAAAACCTATCTATCAAATCCATCCCAGGGTCTTACGTTATTCAAATATCGTACACAGATACAGACCCTAAAATGGCAGCGCTTGTCGCGAATACAGTTGTTGATGTTTATTTAGAAAAAAGACTTGAGCAGAAATTTAATGCGACACAAAAAGTAACGCAGTGGCTTGATCGTCGCCTTCAGACATTGCGCGAGCAAGTTAGAGTCGCTGAGCAGGCTGTTGAAAATTACCGTGCAAACAATGACTTAATTGGTGGTGCGCGCTATGAAGTTACAGCGCAGCAGATTTCAGAGTTGAACTCTCAACTTGTTCTGGCCAAGTCGGACCGGGCTGAGGCTGAGGCGCGCCTACAAGACATGAAATCAGGGGCTATAGATTCTGCAGGTGCAGATTCAGCTGATGTTATGAATGCACGTCTTGTGCAAGACCTGAAAAAAACAGAAACAGACCTTCTTCGTCGCAAGGCTGATCTTTCATCGCGCTATGGGCCAAAGCATCCAGCGATGATTAATATTAATGCGGAGCTTGCTGATTTGCGTGCAAACTTGCGTGCGGAAAGTGCGAAGGTGGCAGGTACGTTAGAGGCGGAATTAGAGATTGCGCAAGCGCGTGTAGACTCTCTTCAAAAAACACTTAATGAATTACAAAATACAAAGCGTGGTGAAAATCAGGATATGATCGCACTACGTGAATTGGAGCGTGAAGCTGAATCAACACGCCTTATTTATGATAATTTCTTAAATACTTACAAAAGAAGCGATCAAAAAGAGCAGCTTGAAGGCCCAGAGGCACAGGTCTTGTCATACGCGGCTGTTCCTGAACAGCCATCTTACCCGAACAAGCCTTTGATTATATCTCTTGCTGCTGCCATTGCGCTCTTCCTTGGGATTACATTTGTCCTTGTTTTAGAAAAACTGGATAATGCTTTCAGAAGCGCGTCTCAGTTAGAGAGCAGCACGGGCTACCCTTGTTTTGGACTTATCCCTATTGCTGAGGGTTCAAGTAAAGGTGGAATTGCGGATCATATCTTAAATAAGCCATCATCTGCGGTAGCTGAATCAATACGCACACTCCGTATGGTTCTGAATTTAAGAGCAGGTTCAAATATTGAAGAACGTCCAAAGGTTGTCACAATAACATCGTCACTTCCTGCTGAAGGCAAAACCACATTATCATCATGGTTGGGGCGTGCTGCAGCCAAGTCAGGTGAGAAGGTCATTATTATCGACTGCGATCTCCGCCGCCCGAATTTGCATCGCATTATGCGTAAATCAAATGATAAGGCCTTGGTCGATTATTTAACAGGTGATGTTGCTTTGGATAAAGTTATCAATAAGGATGACCCATCAGGAGCACATGTGATTTATGCGCGTACTGTTTCAAATAGTGCGCTTGATCTTATTTCGTCAGAAAAAATGCGCAAACTGATTGCTTCACTGAAGCAAGCTTACGATCTTGTAATTCTGGATACACCAGCTTGTTTGGCAGTTTCAGACGCACGTATCTTGGCAAGCGAATCTGATTACACGCTTTACGTTGTGGAATGGGACAAAACGCCACGCGAGGTTGTTACAACTGGTGTGAAACAATTCTCTGACTTTGGCTATGAAAACCTTGGTTTTGTTCTTTCAAGCGTTGATGTTAAACGTCACGCACGTTATGGATATGGTGATACAGCCTATTACTATGGCCGTTACAAAGAATATTATCAGAACTAATTTCTTTAAATTTAAAGCGATTAACTAACGGCCTTACGCGATTTCCTTGCGCGATTTAAAGGCCGTTGTGATTGTGCTGTCATCCAGATAATCAAGCTCGCCCCCGACAGGAATGCCGCGTGCAAGCCCTGTAATTGTGACACCCGTACCTTCAAGCCTGTCAGCAATGTAATGCGATGTTGTCTGGCCATTAACTGTGGCACTAAGGGCTAAGATAACTTCTTGAATATTTTCATTATCAATGCGCGACAACATATCTGAAATGCCCAGATCTTCTGGACGAATGCCATCAATACTGGAAAGAACCCCGCCTAAAACGTGGTAAAGCCCTTTGAAATGCCCTGTGCGCTCAATGGCCCAAATATCAGCAACCGAGGCCACAATACATAATGTTTTTTTGTCACGTGAATGGCTTTGACATAGTGAACATGGCACAACCGTGTCCAGATTGCCGCACGTATCACATGTCTTAATATTCTTTTCTGCTTCAATTAGAGCCTGAATGAGAGGCTCCATTACACTTTGCTTTTTGGTAACCATGTGGAGCGCAATACGGCGCGCACTGCGCGGCCCAAGTGCAGGAAGCCCGGCAAGAATTTTGATTAAATGTTGGAGGCCATTTTCACTCATAGAGACCAATCTTCAGCATGAATACGCTGAGGGTCAATTGATTTTTTAAGTAAAAGCGTTTTTGTGGCCTCAACCATAGGCACTGGTCCACACATATAGCTTCTATAATTTTTTAAATCCTCAAAATCCTGTTCTATCAATTGCGTTATAAGTCCGTGCGGAAAATCTTTATGGTTTTCTTCTGAGAGGGCGAAACGATAAGTGAAAAGAGGGTTTTCTATTTCGAGTTGTTTGAAATGCGCGTGTAAATAGAGCCCGTCTTTGTTGCGCGACCCGTGATAGAGATAAATTGGATTGTCGCGCGCCTTTTGAAGGGCAGCTTCAATAAGGGCCTTTATCTGCGCAAGACCGGTTCCGCCGGCAACCATCAAGAGCGGCTTTTTACAAACGCCTTTAAAGGTAATATTGCCTTGACCATGCGAAACTTTCAGGGACTCACCTGCGTCTAAGTCCTGCACAATATATTTAGAAAGAGCGCGCCCCTGTCCGATGTGGAATTCAAGATGAGAGGATTGTCCACCCTCTGGTGCGTTTGCAACCGAATAAGAGCGCGCCTCAAAATCTTCTGCTTGAATAGTGACAAATTGCCCCGCCTTATATTTCACTGGTTTGTCAGTGGTGACCTTAATCAGTGCAATTTCTTTAGAAGGGCAATCCTTGCATTTTACTGTAGCATTAATAAGTGACATGTAATCTTATTGGTTTAGACCTTTGGGTTTCTGGTCTCTATATACGAATAAAGAGCTGTCGAGTGCAACATCTGTTTCTGCATCAAGAAGCGTTACATCTGTTTGCGCACCCGTTGCATCAACAACCGTCCATTTTTTTAGTTGATAAGGTTCCTTATTGAACGTCAATGTGAGTGCGCCTGCCAAAGGATCACTTTTTTGAACAACTGTGATATTCACATTTTCAGGTGTGTGAGAGATGCCCTTTACAACAACATCACCACTGAGCGATATATTTTCGCGTAGAAGAAAATCGGCCAGTGTTTGTCCAATGGGGGCGTTTGTTTGCTGACCTAGTTCGCTGTCATAAAAATAAATGAAAATGCCATCGGCGACGATATAGTCTTGAATAGGCGGATCATATTCAAAACGCAACTTGCCTGGGCGGTCCAGATAAAATGTTCCTGTCGCCTGCAATCCATTGCTTTCCTGAACAAAGCGCGCGCGGACCGTGTCCATATTCTTCAGATATTTTTCAGCAGCCATGACTTCGGGCGCAGTGCTGCTTGCGGCAAAGGACTGAAAGGAAATAAGCGCACCAATCACAAGTGCCATAGAAGCCAGCATTTTTGGAGCTGATAAAATTTTTGTATTTATGAAGGCCATTATAGTTATTTTCTCCTGATTATTTCGTATTTTTCTTATTACGCTTGGATCCACCCTTATCCTTTGCACAGCCATTTAAAAAAACTGAATGCAAAGCATATATGAGAAGACCGCACAATACGAAAGCGCCTGCTTGATGCGTTGCTGCCAAACCAATATGGACTTGCGTATGAAGCGTGGCAATGCCTGATCCAATTTGCAGTAAGGTCATAAGCAAGAGTGCGTGATTTTTAACGCGTAATCCAAATGTAAAGATGGAAAGCCCTGTTAAAATGGCTATCCAACGATGAAAAAATTGTGCAGCCGCTGGATTTGCGTGGAGCGCATTGAGGCTGTTTACCTCTGCTGGAATAAGCGCTCCGCCCATAAGTGGCCAGTCATTATAAATTAACCCCCCATTTTGCCCTGCGACAAACGCTCCCCAGATAACTGTTATTATAAGCAGAGTAAGTGAGATGACACCGTGGCGCTTCAAACAAAAGCGCGACATATCAAAGGAAGGCCGTCCATATTTAATATCAAAGGCAGTCCAAAGAAGGGCTATGTAAACAAGAAGGGCGAGTGTGAGATGAGCTGCCAGGCGGTAATGAGAAACATCTGTGCGCTCGGTCAGTCCACTCATCACCATGAACCACCCCATAACACCTTGAAGGCCACCTAGTGCGAGTAATAACAAAGCGCGTTTTTTTAGCCATGGCGCTAACGCCCCCTTAACCCAAAAATAGATAAGAGGGACGACAAACACGAGGCCAATCAAGCGCCCCCAAAGCCTATGAAACCATTCCCAAAAGAAAATCTGTTTGAAGTCAGATAGTTCCATCCAGCTATTGACCTGCTGATATTCGGGAATTTGCTTGTAAAGATCAAAGACGCGGTTCCATTCTGTTTCAGAAAGAGGAGGAAGCGCACCAATAAGAGGTCGCCATTCTGTCATGGACAATCCTGATTCCGTTAGCCGTGTAATCGCTCCAATCACAGCCATACAGAAAACCATGAAGGCTGTTGCTAGCATCCAGTTCACAAGAGGTTTGTTATTTACGCTTGATTTGCTCATAACTTCTGATGTTATATAGCGCGCATGAGTGAAAAAGACCAGACGAACAATGAAATGCAACATAAAACAGACGCAATAATTATTGGCGCGGGTCCTGTCGGCCTCTTTGCCGTTTTTGAATTGGGCTTGCTTGATATCAAAGCACATCTTGTCGATATTCTGGATAAGCCAGGCGGGCAATGTGCCGAGCTTTACCCTGAAAAGCCCATTTATGATATTCCGGCTTGGCCTGTTATTTCAGGGCAAGAGTTGGCTGATCGTCTTATGGAGCAGATTGCCCCCTTTGACCCTGTCTTTCATTTGCAACAAATGGCAGAATCCTTAGCCAAATTAGATAATGGTAACTGGTTGCTTACAACAGACATTGGTACAACGATTGAAGCGCCTGTGATTATTATTGCTGCAGGTGGTGGGTCTTTCATGCCGAAAAAGCCTAACATTCCAAGGCTCGAAGAGTTTGAAGGCGCTTCTGTCTTCTATTCAGTGCGTGAGATGAAAAAATTTGAAGGCAAGGATATTTTGATTGCGGGGGGTGGTGATTCAGCGCTCGACTGGACCTTGAATTTACAGCCGATTGCAAATTCTTTGTCCCTTGTGCACCGTCGCCCTGAATTCCGTGCGGCTCCTGATAGCGTCAATAAAATGCATGCGCTGGTCGATAACCGTAAAATGGATTTCTATGTCGGGGATATTAAGGAACTTCATGGTGAAAATGGGCAGCTTGAAAAGGTTGTCATTCAAAAGCGCGGCGAAGAACCCTTTGCCGTGCCGTGCAACACGCTATTGGCTTTTTATGGGCTCACAATGAAGCTTGGCCCAATTGCTAATTTCGGCTTAAATTTGCATGAAAATCTGATACCTGTTGATACAGAAAAATTCGAAACCTCGGAGCTTGGTATTTTTGCCATAGGGGATATCAATTCCTATCCAGGAAAGCTCAAGCTTATCCTGTCTGGCTTTCATGAGGCAGCGCTCATGTCACAGCAAGCCTTCCGCTATATCTACCCTGATAGGAAATTGCGTTTCCAATACACAACATCCTCATCAGACCTTCAGCAGAAATTGGGTGTAGCCGATGAGGATAAAGGCAATAAAAACGCTGCCTAATTGAGCGCATCGCATATGTACTTAAGCCTGCGAATATGCAAGATTGTCTGTTATGACATATGATGTTTTAAATGCTGTAAAAAACGGGTACGTACTCACCTGGACACACCGCAAATTTCTTTTGCGATTGATAACCGTACCACTCATTGTCAAATTACTGTGCTTTTTTACTGCCTTTATGCTGGACATTAACCAGACAAACTTGCGTTATGTTTTCATTATGCTTCCCTCATATTTCACGGAAGGTTGGCTAATTGCCCAATTTATTCGCTTTATATTAACTGGTCATGCGTGGCCTGCACATGTCACTAAACGTGGAGATAAAAACTTTGATGTTATGCTTGAGCGCGCGCGTGGTATTCTCGCCTCAATTATTACCTATGTCATTATTTCAGTCGTATATGGTGGCGCTATTGCGCTTTTCTTTGAAATGGAGGCAATCGGATCTGAGGATGTGAGCGGGGCTCTTGCCTATCAGGATAATCCTTATGCAGCACTTTTTGCCTTTGTTGCTTTGTTTGTGAGTATCTGGGCTTTTCGCCTGATCTGGTTAAACATTCCAATGATTATTCTAATGCCGCCACAGTTTTTCTTGGGCAAGTTAAAGGGGTTGATGCCGTCTATCTATATGATTGCGACATGGTTGCTGTCTGTCATTCCCTTTTATTTTATCGTCTTGTTCTTCTCTAGCGTACTGACGGCACCCTATAGTGGCGGGCTTATGGACGCGCCTCAACCAATTGCTTTTGTCGTTATTACAGTTAGTATTGTTGCAGAAGTTATTGTCAAGATTTTGGCAACAACATCTATTGTGGCATTGCTCTATGACATCTTTAAATCATATGGTTTTACACCCGTTCATATTGAAAAAAGCGCTCCATGAAAATTTACGTGACAGATCAAACAGGCAAGAAACACGAACTTGATGCCATCGAAGGATGGCGTGTGATGGAGATTATTCGTGACCATGGTTTGCCCATTAAGGCCGAATGCGGTGGCGCGTGTTGTTGTGCAACATGCCATGTTTATGTGGATGAAGCTTGGGAGGATAAGCTTTATCCAAAAAGCGATGATGAGGACGATATGTTGGCTGAAGCTTACGACGAGGAAGATAATTCACGCCTGTCCTGTCAAATCATCATGTCTGAGGAGCTAGATGGCCTGGAAGTGACATTGGCAGAGAGCGCAAAGCCATGACTGTGAATAAGGCTATGTCTTGTGGCATTATCGGCTTTGGCGCTTTTGGGCGCTTTATGGCCAAACATCTTGCAACATATTTCACGCTTTCAATCTATGATAATGCAAACGAAAGAGATGTAGGCACAAACATTCCAAATGCCCATTTCGCGCCCTTAGAGGCGGTATGTGGCTGCGATATTGTCATTTATGCTGCCCCCGTTCAGGCATTGGAAAATGTGCTTCAGGATATTAAAGATAAGCTTAACCCAGAATGTCTCTTTATTGATGTGTGTTCGGTGAAAATTAAACCAGTCGCACATGTTCTGAACATTTTACCAAAGACAATAGATTTTATCAGTCTGCACCCGCTCTTTGGTCCACAAAGCGGACGTAACGGCATTGAAAATCTCAATATTGCGCTGTGCGATGTGCGGTCACATCGCGGGCAATGTGTTACGCTTTTTCTAAAAGAAAAACTGAATCTTAATGTCATTGAAACCACACCTGAAAAACATGATAGGGACATGTCCTATGTGATGGGCCTAACACACATGATGGCCAAGGTCTTTGCCATGATGGATGTGGGGGAAACGGCCCAAACAACACGCACCTATGATTTGTTGCTTGAAATGGTCGATATGATTAAGGATGACAGCGATGATTTATTTTTGGCTATTCAAGAAGAAAATCCATTTGTTGAAGACACGAAATCACGTTTTTTTGATGCAGTTTCTAGGCTTCAAACACGCCTCGACCGCAAACAGGCAGAAATTGAAAAAACCTAATTACTGTAGCGTAATCTCGCTGCCCCAATAATCAAACTCTTCTGGCGAGATAATTTTCTTGCTCGCCATATAAACTGAGTGCAATTTGCCATCCAGTTCACGCGTCCAAAATCGTAGAAAATTCTTCAATTCCGGGAATCTTGGCGCAATATCATATTCTTGCCAGATATAGCTTTGCAGAAAAGAAGGGTGGTCGGGCATGAAGTAAAGTATCTCTGCTGTCGTGAGACGATAATGAGAGACAAGTTGTTTGCTGACGTTAGAAACAGGATTATCCTTATCCATAAAAAACTCCTTCTGTCATATCTATTATCTTAACATATTTCGTGAAAAGAGTACAAAAATAGCGGTTTTCTTCTTCTTTTTAAAAGAGATATAGACTCCGTTGTTATCTGCTCTAAATCATTGTATAGTAAAGCATAAATAGCTAAGAGAGAGCCTGAAAGATAAGCATATGACAAAATCAGATTTAATTCAGAAAATCGCAGATCGTAACCCGCACCTTTACTTGCGTGACATTGAAAAGATTGTGAACACAATTTTTGATGAAATTACAGATGCGCTAGCAGATGGTAACCGTGTCGAGCTAAGAGGTTTTGGTGCGTTTTCTGTGAAGCATCGCGATGCACGCATTGGCCGTAATCCACGTACTGGTGAGAGCGTTCAGGTTGAGGCCAAATCAATGCCTTTCTTCAAGACAGGGAAGGCGCTACGTGAAAGATTAAACGGCGAAGACGCATAATGCGTGTTTTTCGCTGGCTTGCAACAGCTACAGTTGCCCTGATTGTGCTTGGCTTTACGCTGAGTAACCTCGAATCGACATCCGTACAGCTCACACCATTCCACGCCCCTTTTGCGCTTCCACTCTACTTTGTTATTTTAGGCAGCCTAAGCGTCGGCTTCATATGGGGTGGTTTGCTTGTCTGGATTAATGGCGCACACACACGCAAAGATTTGCGTCAAGCCAAGAAACAAATTAAGGCGCTGGAAACTGAAATTGAAGACGAAAAAACACTGAATGAAAAGGCAGAACAGGATAATAATCAAGAGGTCTCGCGTGTCTTATCCTAAAATCTTCTGTGCGGCTGACTCTGATAATTTTGATACTATTACAACGTTGGCAAGCGCGGTTGAGCAGGGGCAAGCTGGTCTAAAACTAGGCTTACAGTTTTTCAATCGCTTTGGCCCTGAGGGTGTTGCCAAAATTCAAAAGAGCGCGCCCGACCTTCCCATTTTTCTTGATTTGAAATATTACGACATTCCCAACACGGTTGCAGGGGCGGTTAAGTCTGTTTTGCAGGTTGTACAACCTGCATTTATCAATGTGCATGCAAGTGGCGGACAGGAAATGATGGAGCGGGCTGTTGAGGCAGCTGATGGTCGCTCAAAAGTTCTGGCTGTGACTATTTTAACTAGCTTTGACCAACAGGGTTTTGAAAAAGCTGGTTATGCGGGCGCGATTGCAGGGCGTGTTAATGCGCTTGCACAGCTTGCCAAAAAATCAGGGATGGATGGTGTTGTTTGCTCCCCACATGAGGTTGCTCTGCTCAGAGAAACATGTGGTGATGATTTTATCCTGATGGTGCCAGGCATCCGCCCAGAGGGAAGTGCAAAAGACGATCAAAAACGGGTGATGACACCAAAAGATGCAATTGAGGCTGGCGCCTCGCATTTGGTCATAGGTCGCCCGATTACACAAGCGCCCGACCCTGTCGCGGCTATTTCAGAAATTTATAAAACGCTTTAATTTAAGCGTCGATATTTTGTGCCTTGAGCGCATTGTCCTGAATAAATTCACGGCGCGGTGCCACAACATCTCCCATCAATGTAGAGAAAATGTCGTTCGCAGATGCCGCATCTTCGATGCGCACCTGAAGCAGTGAACGCACATCTGGATCAAGAGTTGTTTCCCAAAGCTGGTCAGGGTTCATTTCCCCCAAACCTTTATAGCGTTGGATTTGAATACCCTTACGCGCATAGGCGATTGTCTCAACATATAGTCCAGATGGCCCGTCAATTGCCGCGATCTCGTTTTCTTTGGCAGTCAACTGACCGCGCCCACTAAAGAATTCTCTCAGGAAATCACCGGTGCGACTCAAACGTGAAGCACTGGGTGAGCGGACATTATCAAGGCTGATGTTCACGCGTTCAGTCACGCCACGCAAAGTACGTTGAAGTCTATAGCCGGTTGTAGGAGAGAACTCGCCTGACCACCTGTCCTCGTTTTTGCGTGCAAGTTTATTAAGAAGTTGTGCTGTCTTTTCAGCGTAATTTTGACCGTCTGCTGGCTCGTCCTCGATATCCTGTTGGAAGGCGCCAGCAATGGCAGCTTGTTCAATAACTTGCTTAGACGCACCGACGCGTGTGGCAAGCGTATTGATGGATTCGGCAACCTTTCGGGACTTTTTAATCAAGGCGCGCAAGTCTTCGCCCGCGTGCTGCGTGCCGCTAGCACTCACATAAACGAGGTCATTGATGGCACTTGAGATAAGATAATCATCCATTGCGCCATCATCTTTCAAATAAAGCTCGGCCTTCCCGCGTTTTACCTTATAAAGCGGAGGTTGTGCGATGTAGAGATACCCCTTCTCAATAATATCAGGCATATAGCGATAGAAGAAGGTTAGCAAAAGCGTACGAATGTGCGAACCATCAACGTCGGCGTCAGTCATAATGATGATTTTATGATAGCGTGTTTTTTCGATATTAAATTCGTCATGTATGCCTGTGCCAAGTGCTGTAATCAGCGTCCCCAATTCCTGACTTCCAAGGATACGGTCAAGGCGGGCGCGTTCTACATTCAAGATTTTACCACGCAAAGGAAGAATAGCCTGATTTTTACGGTTACGTGCCTGCTTGGCAGAACCACCCGCTGAATCCCCCTCAACAATAAAAAGTTCTGAGAGCGCAGGGTCTCTTTCCTGACAATCTGCTAGTTTCCCAGGCAGGTTGGAAATATCCATGATGCCTTTGCGACGTGACAATTCACGTGCACGGCGTGCCGCCTCACGTGCCCCAGCCGCATCGGCAATTTTTGTAATAAGTTTTTTGGCCTCTGTTGGGTTTTCTTCCAACCAGATGGAAAGTGATTCAGTGACACTTTGTTCAACAACAGGACGCACCTCGGATGAAACAAGCTTGTCTTTTGTTTGGGATGAGAATTTAGGGTCGGGCACTTTCACAGAAAGCACGCAGGTCATGCCTTCACGAATGTCATCCCCTGTGATGGATGTATCTTTTTTCTTAACCAAGTTGTTTGTCTCGGCATATTTTCCAATGACACGCGTTAGCGCTGAGCGAAGTCCTGCGAGGTGTGTCCCACCATCACGCTGTGGAATGTTGTTGGTGAAGCACAATGTTGTTTCATTGTAAGCATCAGTCCAGACAATCGCACATTCAACGCCAATGCCTTCCTCAGATTCGCTGTCAGCACTAATGGGTGGCATGAATAGAGTTTGTTTTGAACGGTTAAGATATTCGACAAAACTTGTGATCCCGCCTTCATAATGAAGCTGAACTTCTTTTTTATCTTCTTCCTCGCGGTTATCTTGTAAAATGATGTTTACGCCAGAGTTTAGAAAAGCCAATTCACGCAGGCGGTTTTGCAAGGTTGCAAAATCAAAATCAATCATGGTGAAGGTATCAGTGGACGGCATGAAGGATATTTCCGTTCCAGTTTTACCCTTTGCCTCACCCATTACCTTAAGGGGTGCCTCTGATTCGCCATGCTTAAAGCGCATGAAATGTTCCTGGTCATTACGCCAGATACGCAAAGTCAACCATTCAGACAGGGCGTTTACAACAGAAACACCAAC
>DCXL01000002.1:0-31609 GCA_002328415.1 Micavibrio sp. UBA2137
TCTCAGTTCCAGTGTGGGGGATCATCCTCTCAGACCCCCTACTGATCGTCGGCTTGGTGAGCCATTACCTCACCAACTACCTAATCAGGCGCGGGCTGATCCCTGGGCGATAAATCTTTGGACCGGAGTCATTATACGGTATTAGCACACCTTTCGGTGAGTTATTCCGTACCCAGGGGTACATTCCCACGTGTTACGCACCCGTGCGCCACTCACTCCGAAGAGTTCGTTCGACTTGCATGTTTTAGGCCTGCCGCCAGCGTTCGTTCTGAGCCAGGATCAAACTCTTAAGTTTGATTCCATCTCAAATCACTATTTGGTTTGTTTTAAAAAAATTGAAAGCATCCTAAGACACTTCCAAGATTACCCATATAGGATCAAGAAGTGCAAAGGACCTGCTTTGCGTCACGTAACTAAAAAAGTTTCGCTCAACAAGCAGGTTATTTCGTGTATCCAATACAACGATTTCGCCTGCTGTCTGCGTCTCTTTTTCTTCAACTCACGATGTTCAAGAACCACGACTTCAAATAAATCATCCGTCGTAAAAAAAGCTGGGCTAACCCAACCTTTCTAAATCAAATCTGTTTTGATTGGCCAGACCTTACAAAAGTAAATTTTTAAAGTCAACGGCTTTTTCAAAGTTTCAACACATATTTTTTAGCGCCTTTTCAAGCGCAACAATTTGCGTCGAGGTCGGATATATATCCAGAACAGTTTCCCCTGTCAAACATCTTTTTCATTTTTTTTCACTTTTTTTTCAAAACAAGAAAAAGCCTACAAAATGTAGGGGGTTGAATAAGATTACTGCCCAAATCTTACAAAAGTCTTAACAGGAAATTTTATGTTTAAAGTCCAAGCCCGTTTCGCATCACAGGATAGGCTTCAGGAACGTTTGTATCCTCTTGCACACCTGCTTGGCGTTCTTGAAGCTCTCTCAGAAGAGCGATTTGTTCACTGAACTCACCTTGTCCATTAAATTGCATATTCTCATATATACTTAAGTCGCTTTGTAACTTGACTGGGTCCCCTGCATAAGCGTCAACGGTCGATATTAATTGTCCCTCAACATAAATTTCTTCTGCAATAATTTCATCAGAGGTCACAGCATGACGCAATTCATCAAGGCTTAGTGTATCAAGAGGTACACGCTTACTTATAATGTCCAATTCATCATTCATATGCGTCACCGCATCCATAATATCTATGTCACCCCGCGCAAGGCGTTGAAGTTCATCTGTATTGAGACCCATTTCCATCCAGGTTTTTTCCAGTTCTTCAATCTGCATGATGCCGTCATCATTTAAGTCATTGTCACGCACCCAATCTAAGGCTCCCTGGTGCCCTCCAGAGGCAAGGATATTAAACTCCTCAACAATTGATTCCATGCGCAATGTATTAAAGTAGCCACCATTCTCCGCAATCATCTGCGCACGCGATGCCTCGAAGCCAGGCAAGGTTCTTTGCTTAATGTATTCATCTAGCAATTCTGGATTTTCGCGCAGGACAGCATCTTCATCTATAAAGGTATTTCCAAAAACTGAATCATCATAAGCCTCTACATAGGCAGCGATCTCAGGATGACGCCAGCGTAGTTCATTCAAATCTGGGTCAGAGGCAGCCAATCTACGCACATATTCTAGCTTCTCATCAATACCAATTGTGCCCAGCATTACGTTAACATTGTCGGGATTTGACAGGATGCCATCCATTTCGCTGATCAGTTCCTGACGTATAGAATCGCGGAGAATTTCTTCTGGGTAGCCACTTCCTGGTTCACCCAACTCTACACCTAATTCCAATGCTCTATTTGTAAGTGCTCTTAAATCACCCCCATATAATGCACCGTCTCTTGTTCTAGATAAGCGACAAACATCTTCATAAAGATTATTAAGCTCGATTGCGCGCGAAAGAACCTCTGGTTGCCCTGCAACACTATCGGGTAATTGGCTACGTGATTCCCATAAGAACTCACTACGCGCTGATGAACTCGTAAACATACTCAGCGAAAGCGCCTGAAATTGCTCCTCAGTTAAATTAGGTGCATGTTCATCCGCCCAGTTTTTAAAACCATTTCCAACTGCACCCTCGACAACACCTGTTAACAAAATCGTTGCGCCAGTTGGGTCTAAAAGACCAATGGTTGTATCTAGCCCTTGCGCACCCCCTGTCGTTAGAAGCATCCTTCTGTACGAAGCAAGTGCCACATCACTAATGATGCCGTCATCACGCATTTGTGTAGCTAACTCCAATTGTTGCTCATGCGCCACGTGGGTCAGTGCAATTGCACCTCCTCCCAAAACTGTTCCCGCAACTGGTACATTTGTCGCACTACGTGCAAGGCCTGCAACTTTTCGTGCAAGCGATGCTTCCTCTACAAGCGATCCAAGCCTTGACATGTCTTGCGCCGTGTTAAGCCCATCCGTTGCTGTTTCTACGGCTGTGGCACTTGCACGTGTCGGGGTATCGGGTGTGTCAGGCACATCAGGCGCACGTGGCGAGACCCCGGGCGCACTTGGCGCACGGTCATTTGCAGCACTTAAATTAAACCTATCACTTATACGTGTATCTGGTGTTGCTGGTCGAACCTCGGGGGCGGCATCTACTACACGCGCGCTCTCCATTTCAGTGGCGGCGCTTGGTGCACCAAGTGAAACCCTGTCCACCGTTCCAGTGCGCGCTTCAACAATGTCTGCAAATTCGCCCTCAAGGCGCACTCTGTTTTCAGCGGAAATATTTGAGGGGTCAACCACAAGTGACATGGAACTGCCTGCCGGTGTGTCAGAGGCAAATGGCAAAACGGCAACAGACGCATTATCTAATGTGCCAGCCGCTTCTGCAGCGTTTCTAAGATATCTTGCCAAATCGACATCACCCGTTGGTGTCTCACTAAGATAGCGCCCCATATCATCTAAAAGAGCGTCGTTTATTGTGGGGCGATACGCCCCTGTTGCATTTGTTGCGCCTGTCGGCACGCCATCACTCACGGACACGACATATAATTCCTGCCCTGGCTGAAGTTGGACATCCCACCTATTTGTTGAGAGCTCAACAGTTTGCGTCGCAGGATGTTCTCCTGAGGGCACCATCCAAGATCCATTTGTAAAATCTTTTGAAATTAACTCAATACTGCCTGTGTTGCGATCAAACATAACAACATGTGTTGGAGAATCCCCCAAGGACGCATTTATAACTGAAACACCGCCATTTCCATCAGCCATGGCGGAATTAAGTGTCCCAGCGGCCGCAAAGTCATCCGTGTAGACATCAATATTACTGGCAAGGTTACGTTGTCCATCACGCAAGATATCAAGCGCCTCTTCTGGTGTTGCGACGTGGCGCTCTGTTCCACCCGCAATTACAATATCTTCCAAAGGACGTACCTCACCTGCATTTGTGAAGCCCGTTGTTTGACTGGCCTGAATATTGGGCGTGCCACTTGGACGTGGCGCAGGGTCAGGTGCAGGCACAATATCATCTGCCACAGCAGAAATATTGCGTGGTTGGCTCTGTGGCGGTTCCATAAACCTTGGCGCAAGATTACCATATTGACCCTGAAGCCTTGTGCTTACAGTGTCGGCGTCAACATTGCGTGGCGTCTCTCTCATTTCTGTAGCTGCTGTCCTGACACCTGAAAGTCGGCTTTCTTCTGCTCTAAATTCATTGAGCATCTCGCCTGCTGGCTCACCAAAAATCTCGACAACTCGCTCGCGTGCAAGCTCCCTTGAACCAAGCTCCTT
Organism: Micavibrio sp. UBA2137; assembly: GCA_002328415.1. Taxonomy (GTDB): domain Bacteria; phylum Pseudomonadota; class Alphaproteobacteria; order Micavibrionales; family Micavibrionaceae; genus UBA2137. The sequence goes on from DCXL01000002.1 coordinate 3,738, forward strand.
GGCAAGCTCATCCTCCATGTCAACAAGATCGACCATGAATTCAGTCTCAAGGCCACCATACTCTCTGTAATAAGAAGGAGGACTCTTGTTCTTATCCGCTGCAAAATCCGCCCAAGCCTGGCGGCGTGTCTCATCTGCGTAAATTTCTTCTACAAAAGATGTATATCTATCACTGATGCCTGCATTTAAATCTATCGTATGACGAAACTCTTCCGACAAATGTCGTCTCAGAATTTCAGGAGACATTCGTCCCTGCTCAACACCTTCTAACATCGTATGTGAGACTGCGATTGCTCCGTCCCCAACGCGCGCTTCTGCGCCAGTGCTACCTCCTCCGAAGCTATAGCTCCCTTGTGCCAATTCCACACGCACTTGAGGCATAATGTCTTCGTAGCCATATTGATTTGAAATAATTTCCAATTGTTCCCGCAACATAACCACATGTCTATCAAAGTCTTGATAATGTGCGTTTCTATAATCTACAGCTTGCAAGTTAAGGTTCTCTGAGGTAACTGCATCGCCCAAGCTTTGAATTTGAACATTGACGCGTTCTTCTACTAAGCCAGTATTTTGAATTTCTGAAAGTTCTAATCCATTCAATTGGGACATGTAGCCACTCGTAAAGGACGCCCGCACCTCGCCTTCCAAATTAAGATGGTCAGCCATTTCATTGATGTAGCTTTGATGCATCCCCAATGCCTCATCTACAGAAGATGTTGCCCCTAGGCCATTTAGCGTTTGGCTATTTAACTCCGCCGCTTCTCTTTGAGCAAAATAAACAAGATCATCAACGGTTTCAGAGATGTCGCTTGGGATTGGTGTTGCTAAATTAGGCTGTGTTGAAACACGCGCTTGCGCGCCAACAATATCCTCAGATTCAATCAGACGACCATTTAAATCTACTGTGAATACACCCCTATGCATTGGTCTGTCCGACGTAACAAAAGATTCTAGAAGATCTGTATTATTCAAAATAGGATTAACACGCTCCTGCATTGTATCACGCACATAATCCATACCTATTCTGGAATTTCGCAATTCATCTAAATCTGTAATTCCTGAACTGCGCAACCTCTCAGAATAATTTTCAACTATTTTTTCAGCATCTTTTTCAGACATGCCCACATCACGGACCAAGGCTGTCCTTACAACCATTTCATGGATTTCAATGATGCGGCCTGGCGTCTCTGCGCCAGCCAAATCTTCTGCCACAAGAGCAAAATACCCATCCGTTACGCCTAATACACGGTCAGGGTATGTTGATAAACTTTCCTGCAGTGCTTCAACCGTTGCTCCTTCGCGAGGAATTACTGCCATATTTATTTGCGCTTCACTACCGCCATTACTTATTGACGTGTTCCAGTTTCTATTGCTGGTTGGGATTTGATTACCCTCTGAATCAACGCGCACAGATGTCCAAATGCTCCCATTCGGACCAATAATAATATCTCCAGGAATAATTAAATTTACTGGTTCAGGCATAATCCCTCATAAATAAGCACTTATTATGAAGGAATGTTGTTAAAAAATTATGAAAAAAATTATTTAAAACAAACGCTTTAAACTCAGCTCTGTTACATCAGCCAGCGCCTGTTCAAAGGCAGCGACAATGGCTGTCACAGTGTTGTCTGAAGCCTGCACGGATTGCGTGATAATGACCTGCGTTTCAATTTTTGCGTCTTCGCGGTTATGCAATGCAAAGGCAATCTCGACATCCACGCGCGGGGCGCTACTTGCGGCTTCATCTGCGTAATGCGCCTCAAAAGAGCGCACAGTTGACACAAGCACATAGCCTGCTTCTTGGCGGACGTTTTCATCCAAAACCGTGCCTACAGGCAGACGATTTTCAAGACTTTGTGTCAAATAGGTCTTTAACACCTCACCCAGTTGCCCACTCCATTCAGCACCGCTGATATAATCCATTTCGCGGTCTTCCTTGATGACAACGATTTTTTCAGTGTCGTATCCAGGCGGGACTGTCGGTTTTTGCACATAAAGCTGCATCGTGTTGGGTGTGGCCTCCATCTGCGCAGGAGCAACCAGCGGATTAAGCACATAAAGCGAAGCCGGAGGTGTGTCTTGTGTTAGTGACGGCGCACAGGCAGACAAGCTTAGGATAACGGCACTTAGGGCCGCACATGTTTTCAATTTTTGATTAATCATCTTGGGATCTCCACACCTTTTTGTTGTTGTTTATAAATAATGGACGATGGATTGTCCTCTAGCTCACGGGCAAGGTCACTCACTGCATTAGCTGCAGCGCGCATTTCAACAACAAGACTGGAAAACTCGGCCAAGTCCTTCTCCAGAAAGCGGTCCACATTGCCCTCATTGCGTGCCAAAAGCCTGTCCATGCGTGTTGAAAGATCCGACATCTTGCCAAGAGCTACACGCGTATCGGCACTTGCCCCTTCTACATTCGAGGCAATATTATCTAACTTTGCTGAAAGATTTTTTACGTCCAAGTCGGTTATGGCTTGAGAAATATCATCAGCCACAGCAGAAAACTTCTCATTTGTTGTCGACACACTGGCAACGGCGTTTTCTAGTGCCCTTGCATTCTCCTCGGATAAAATCATGTCCAGACGCTCAGTCACTTTTAAAATCTTATGCGTAATCTTTGGAATATCATCAAAAAGGCGATCAAGCGTTGATGATGAGGCCTCAATCACAGGGTATTTCTGCCCCTCTTTTCTCACAATCGGCGGGCCACTCATGTTTTCAGTCACAAGCTCAATAAAGGCGACACCTGTAATCCCTTTTGGCTTTAACTGTGCATCTGTTAATTCAGAGACAGGAGTCTGGCTATCAATCGACACATCCACCATGATGATATCGGGACGATCCTTTTCAAAACGGATGTCAATGATTTTACCAACCTCAACACCGCGATAATTGACAAGTCCTCCGTTGGTGAGGCCGTTTACTGATCCTGGAAAATGAATAGAGTAGCGGTCATAATCGCGGTCATCAAACGTGCCCGCATACCACCCCAAAAAGATGAAAATACCAATAAGGCCAGTTAAGACGAACAAACCCACAATTGAGTAATTGATATGTCGATCCATGGGGGTTTAGCTTTCCTTTGTCTTGGGTTTATCTGGCTTGCCTTCAGGCGCAGAGACATTCTCTTTCAAAGAGAGGGCCGCGCGCATGCGGTTGCCATTAAAATATTTCTGTATCCAAGGATGCTCATGCTTCCTAAAATTCGCAATCGTGTCAACGATGATTTTTTTATCGATAATGACCGCCACCCTGTCGCATACCTTGACCAAAGTATCCAAATCATGGGTAATAATCACAATGGATGTACCCAGATGCTGGCGTAGCTCAAGCACCAAATCGTCAAAGCCATCTGCCGAAAGCGGGTCAAGGCCCGCCGTTGGCTCATCCAGAAATAGGATTTCCGGGTCAAGAGCAATAGCCCGCGCAAGGGCTGCACGTTTGATCATGCCCCCAGATAACTCGGAGGGATTTTTATGGATGTCCTCTTGCTTGTAGCCGACTAACTTCAATTTGTTAATGGCCAGTTTTGTTGCATCAGGCAAGGGAAGATCATAATTCTCAAGCATGCCCAATTGCACATTTTCCAAGACACTCAGACCTGAGAAAAGCGCGCCACCCTGAAACAACACTCCCCATTTGTCATGCAGTGCGAGTATCTCTTTCTTTGAAAGCCTTGTGATGTCTTTATCGCCGAAAAGGATTTGACCCGATGTGGGGGGGTGTAAGCCGAGCATAGAGCGTAATAGCACAGACTTTCCAGAACCAGAGGCTCCAACAATCCCTAAAATCTCACCACGTTTAACATCCAAATCCATTGAATCATGCACCGTATGTGACCCGAATTTGTTGGTCAGGCCGCGCACTTCTATGATTGTGTCTTTTGCGTTGCTCATGCCTTAAATCCCTATCATCTGGAAAAGGATTGAAAACAGCGCATCGGCAAAAATAACCAGAAAGATGGACCAAACAACGGCTGATGTTGTCATGCGCCCGACATTTTCGGCAGACCCTTGCGCCGACATTCCGCTATAGGTGCCAACAAAGGCAATCAAAAGCCCGAAGAACGGCGCTTTAATGAGCCCGACTAGGAATGTCCAGACGGTAATACCACCCTGCATTTGCGCCATAAATTGCTCCAGTGGAACACCCACCAAAAGCGCGACAGAAAAGGCCGAACCAACAATCCCTGCAATATCTGCAAAAAAAGTTAAAATCGGCAAAACAATAATTAGCGCGATGACCCTTGGGAGCACAAGCACGCGCATGGGACTAAGTCCCATTGTCTGCATCGCGTCGACCTCTTCATTTAACTTCATGACACCAATTTCTGCGGCAAAGGCACTGCCCGAGCGCCCTGCAACCAAAATAGCGGTTAAGAGCACACCCATCTCACGCAAGATGGAAATCGCCGTGAGGTTAATCGTGTAAATTTCAGCCCCAAAAGCGCGCAACTGAATAACGCCTTGATAGGCCAGAACGATGGAAATCAGAAACGCCATAAGTGCCACAATCGGCAGGGCATCAACACCCGATTCCCGCATATGGCGGACGATTGAACGGCGACGAAACCCATCTTTTGACACAAAGCCTTGAAGAAACGCAATTGCAATTAAACCGAAAAAGCCAAGACCATCTAGGATACGACCAACCGTTGAAACCGTGAATTTCCCAAGACGCGCCATGTGGTACATAAACGTATCAGGTGTATAAACCTCATGTTCATCATCAGGCGTGTCCATCAGGTTTTTGATGAGTGCATTGTCGTCATGGGTTAGCCCCTCGACCTCTATAGCCTCAAAGCCAGCCTCTTTGAGCTCCTGATGCAGTTTTATAATAAGGACAGCACCGGCGCTGTCCATTCTATCCAAATCACTACATTCAATCAGGACAGGCTTGTGGAAATGCGCCTTTTTTGATGTGGCACGTACAGCTTGAGTAATTTGTTTGCGGATAATCTTGTCATTGGCATAGCCCCAAACGCCACCCACATGGAATGTGACGCGCTTGGCTTCAATATCCTGCACAACAAATTGAGACATGTGTCAGATGTAACGCGATGAGCGATTATGAGCAAGGGACAATCAGTGATTAACCCGAAATCATCCCCTAAATAAGACCCGTTTCTTTTAAGGCGGCAAGCATTTCAGGAGAAACCTCCTCATCTTCCGCATCCCCTGGTACATAAAGTCCTAAATCAGGAGGCGCATTGGACGTTTCAAGATAGCGCCACCCCTGAAAGGGTTTTTGTGGATAGGGCTCGGTTCGCATTAATTCCTCATCCAGATAAATAAGGCAACGTGTCCCGCCATTAGGGTCATCAATCATATCAATACCGATAATGGATTGGCGGGCCTGAATGGCGCGTTTGATAATCCAGTAGACCGAGCCGCCCTTGAGGAGCTGATCACCACGCGCAGGCTTGCGCTTGGTCGAGATAATGGGCGTTGGTCGTCCACCCTTTTCCATCGGCGCACGAAAGCGTTTCTGACGTTGGGAAAGCGTATAAAGACTGTCACAGCCAGCCGCAGGGCGCAAAAGGTGAATGGTCATGACACCCGCCCCTCTTATAAATCCCGCAAAATGGATTGCATTTTATCGAGCCATAATTGGAGCGATTGTTCGGGTGTAAGCACCTTTGCGGCTTTGACCGCGCCTTTGTGGGCACGATCCCAATAGGAACTACTCTCACGATAGGATTGAACCGCCATTAAAAATCCATTGAGATTATCAGGGGCAATGACTGTCCCACACCCATAATCATCAATAATCTGACCAACCTCACATTCCTCGGGTCCTAAAAAGAGGACAGGGCGCTCCACAGCCAAGGCGCTATAGAATTTGCCGGGAACGCTCATACCAACGGCCTTTTCATGCAAAATAACAAGGTGAATATCACCACTGCGCGCCAGAACGGGTAAGTTTTTGGCAGGTTGCTCAGGAAGAAGGCGGATATTGGTTAAACCTAACTCACTGCGTGCACGGGCCAGATTTTTATAACCAACCCCATCCCCAGAGAACACAAATTCAATATCAGGATGCGTTTTTTGCAGGGATTGTGCGGCCTTCACAATCGGCTGAATGGGATGTAGGCGCGACAATTTTCCCGTGTAGAGCACACGGAATTTATTATCATCATCGGTAAAGGCCAGCGCCTTGCCCTTTTTCTTTTCACCTGTGCCCTTAAACGTTTTGTCTTCTAGCAGCAAATCAGCATCATACCAGTTGGGAATGACCGAGATTTTTTTAGGCTGGACACCCTTTTTAATCATATGACGCGCCATACAGCGCCCCGTTGTGACTATGCGATAGGATTTATTAAGCGCCTTTTTCGAATGACGCTTCAAAAAGGACATCAACAACTTGGGTATCTTTACACCCATCGGAGGCAGAAGATCAGGATAGACATCCTGACACCAATGCACATGACGTGACCCTTTAACGCGTGCAATTAATTGTCCTGCGGTAATCAGCATTGGTGGGTCAGTCAAAGTCACTACGATATGATGACCTGGAAGAGATAAGCCTTTAATCAAAAGACGCATATAGGCTACAAAATAGCCCCAGAGCGTTTTCTTGTAGGATGTCCCCACGCGATAAACACTCAGACCGCTCAAACGTTTCATTGTTGATGAAATCTTGTAATTTTTATCTGTTGTGACAACAGACACCTCCCACCCGTCTTTGACAAAGGCCTGTGCCAAATCAGCAAGTAACCGTCCATTCAGGCCTTTTTGGCCTGGGAAGGTTCTGTTTAAGAACATAATCGTGGGTTTACGCTTCATAACTTCGTGACTATCACGAGAGATAAAACTCCGCAAGACGTCACGTGCTCAGCCCTAAAATATCCTCTGAATTTTTTAGAAAAGTACTAAGCTTTAGCGGTAATTTTTAAAGATTGGCTTCGTGCCACCCTCACCATTATCGGCCTGTGGGATAATCACACGCACTGGACGCGTTGGTTGGGCAGGGGCTGTCGTTCCCGTTGGCGCGACGCCCGTTGTGCTAGGTATAGCCACACCTGCTTGATTAGCAGCACGTAGTTGTTGTGCACGGATAAGTTCCTGCTGACGCTCCAGCTCTTTTTGCTGATTAAGGCGCGTTATATATTGTTTTGTGGCTGCCTTACGAGCCAACCATTGTTGACGCTCTACGTTTTGACCAGACGAGCCAGATGTATAAGACGATTGACGCTGTTGTGATTGTCTGGCTGGCGTTGTTTTCGTGGCCAAAGGCGCCACACGCTGCTGAGATGGGGCAGCATCACGTGAAAAGATGTTCTTAATTTTGTTCAAAAAGACAGGGCCTTCGGCATGAGCGGGAGCTGCCATAATGAGTCCCATGACCAATAAGGCTGGAAGAATTCCTCTTTTTAAAACAAATCTCATCACGTTCAATTTCCTTTTTGCGTTCAAATTTTCACTATATCCTAGATACGTGTTAAGTATAACAACTCCTTTCATGGCACACAATTTGTTCCTTCTACAGGCTTTAAAAACAGCCTTTTTACCTTTTTATTAGAAGTTTCTAATTATATAAAAAATCTCTTACTCCATAACGTTTTATCAAAAAACGTCAAAATGTGTAATTTAAGGTAAAATACGCATTTTTTGAACTTATTAACATTGTAATTCAATAACTTAGTCAAAATTAAGAGTTTTTTTACGATTTTGACACATTATTGAGGCATAAACAAATTATGAAAAACGCATATTGCGGTTGAAAAGGAGCATGGTAATGCACGTTAATATTCAAGAATTTCTTAAAAAGACAGGGCTGACAGAAATGCTCTATCCGGGTAAACGTTTCTTGAAAAAATGTATTATCCCTGGAGAGTTTAAAAGCCATTCCATTGATTATGACTGGCGCAACGAGGACCAGCTTCGTGTTGAAGTGCGTGCTGGTGCAACAGGTGAGCAATTGGCTCCTAAGGAATTGAAGAAATATCCCGCAAGTCTTCAAACAAAGACATTCTTTGAAATTGATGTTGCCGAAGATGAAGACGAAGGTGAAACATCAGGCTCGCGCGGTAAATCAGGCGGCGGTGGCAAGGGACTTGCCCGTAAAAAAGCCGAAGGATCACTCAGCGAACTCTCATTTGCCCGCGCTGTAGAAGGGGCTATCCCTGCCCTTGGTGAGCTGACAAAAGTTGTTGTCATGGGTATGGAAATTGCCAAAGAGGCACAAGGGGCTGTTTTGGATGCGTTCTTTAAACAGGCTCAAAAGGCCAAGATTGTTGCCTCGGAATTACTTGCAAGTGCTGGCAGCATGATTACAAAATATGCCCCACCTGCTTTTATGGAGGCCAAAGGCACTGAATTAAAGGCTTATGCCTATAATGCAGAGAAAAACCAGCCCATGTTTGGGATGAATTTCAATTAAAGAGTTTATTCATGTTTAAGTGTGAAAAAGACCGCCACGGCGGTCTTTTTTGTGTCTCTAAAGTTAATAGGCTTAATGCTTAACTTTACCCGCCTTAATGTCATGAAGCACATCATGCATTGCACCCACTAGCGTATCAATGTCATCTTCGCTGAGGCAGAGCGGAGGTGAGGTAATCAAGTTCACACCGTTATAGCGGATAAAGACACCGCGATTGAACATCTCGTAGGAGGCACTACGCCCAACAAAATAAGGATCAGCCTCATCACCCATTTCAAGTTGAACCGCGCCTAGCAAACCGCAATTACGAATATCAACCACAAAAGGGCAGTCTTTAAGCGTATGAAGTTTATCTTCAAAGACCTTGCTCATCTTCCGTGCGTTTTCGAGTGTGTTTTCCTGCTTAAAGCCTTCCAGCGTCCCTAATACCGCAGCACAGGCCAGCGGGTGACCTGAATAGGTATAGCCATGCATAAATTCAATTTGGTTTTCAGGACCGTCCATAAACTGGTCGTAAATTTCCCGTCTTACAAGTGTTGCGCCCATGGGAACAGCCCCATTCGTCAACCCTTTGGCCATCGTGATGATATCAGGCTCAACATCGAAATAGGTTGCGGCTGTCATCTCGCCCAAACGTCCAAATCCTGTCACGACCTCGTCAAAGATAAGGAAAATATTATGCTCTGTGCAAATTTCGCGCAGGCGCTTGAGGTACCCAACAGGTGGCGGAATAACACCAGGTGCACCCACAACAGGTTCAACAATAACAGCCGCCACATTATCTGGCCCATGAAGTTCGACCAGCTCTACGAGTTTATCGGCTAATTCTTTTCCATGTTCAGGCAAACCTTTTGAAAACGCATTGCGTTCAAGATCAAGCGTGTGAGGCATATGATCAACATAGGGCAGCAACTGTGTAAACGTGTTGCGTACATAAGGCACGCCCCCGACAGAAATGCCCCCAAATCCAACACCGTGATAGGATTTTTGACGCCCGATAAAGAGCTTCTTATCCCCTTTGCCGATTTTCTTATTATGCGCCAAAATCATCTTCAGCGCTGTATCCACAGCCTCTGACCCTGAATTTGTAAAAAAGACATGGCTATAGGCATCTGGAAAGGCATTCACGAGCGCGGTGGCTGCCTGAAACCCGGCAGGATGACCCATTTGAAAGGCCAGCGCATAATCAAGTGTTTCCATCTGTTCCATCATGGCTTCCTTCACATAAGGCGAGCTATGTCCTAGGTTGGAACACCATAGCCCTGCTGACCCATCCATAATTTTACGGCCATTGGCATCAATGTAATACATGCCCTCAGCGCCCACGACCATGCGTGGATGCTTTTTAAAGAGGCGCTGCGGTGTAAAGGGCATCCAGAACTCTTCCAAGGAATTTGGCATTTTTGAAAAATCGTAAGTCATAAGTGAAGCCCCCTATTTTGAAAAAATGGAAATGGCGTTTTGAAGCACGCATTATTAGTATACATTGAAATCATTAACACTTCCAAACGTTCTCGCGAACAGGGGTAATAAAGATGCCAGAAGATAAGAAAAATGTTGTGGAATTCAAACGACCTCAAAGGCAAAGCAATGGCCAAAATAATATGCCAAAATCAAAACCACCTTCTGAACCGATATTAAACCTACCCCCTTTTACAAAGGTGATGATTGGCCTGTTTTTGGGCCTTCATACGCTGTTTTATTTTTCAGCCAATTTTGGCTATCCCACTCTCTCTTATTTGATCTTTAACAATTTTGCCTTTGTCCCAGCAAAATTGACTGAACCAACAGGCATTGATGTCTGGGCACCTTTATCACTTATCACATACGCCTTTTTACATGGCGGGTGGCTCCATGTAGGCATGAATTCTCTGATGATGTTGGCGCTTGGCGCAGGGTTTGAGAAAGTTATGGGTGCTAAAAACACGGCGCTTCTGTTTTTTGGAGCGAGTTTGCTCGCTGCAGTGCTCCATCTTGTCTTTGCACCGACTTCACCTGTGCCCGTTGTCGGCGCCTCTGGTGGGATTGGCGGCCTTTTTGGTGGATTGCTTTATCTTCTCTACAAACGCGGACAATTAGGCAATTTGCGTAATTTTAGATTAGCATTGCTTGTGTTTATCGGCGTTTCCATTATATTTGGATTGCTGGGTGGCCCAGGCGGCGCAGCCATCGCATGGATTGCGCATATTGGCGGTTTTTTAGGCGGTGTTCTTATTACCTATTTCATGATGAAGAAAAGCGGGGCGTAATTTTATGATGGGTCACTTGTGGTTTTTTATGGCATTTGGTGCCGCGATCTTATGGGGTCTAAGTTACGTTTTTGTTGAAAAATTCTTAAAAGCAGGCGTTTCAATATCCGTCTTCTTTGTCGTAGGTAGTTTTCTCAAATTAATTATTTTCTCCAGCTTTGTTGTGACACAAGGCATTTGGACGAAAAATATGACGCTTCTGAGGGATGAGAATTTATGGCCATTTTTATTAGGGGCAGTCATTGTTGATGCATTGGCTATTTATTTGATTTATCAGGCAGTAATCCTCAAAAATGCAGCCTATGTCAGCATTATTGAAATGTCATACCCCTTCTTTACAATTATATTTTCAGTGTATTTGCTTAAAAGCTTTGAAATGTCGGCCGCCGCCTTTACGGGCGGATTGCTTATTTTAAGCGGAGTCGTGCTGATTTACCTCAAGGGGTAGGCTCAAAAACTGTCTCTGATGCAGCCAGTTCATCGCATCTTTCTATAAACGGCGAACGTAAACGCGGACGAAAATACTCGTATGCTTTTTGACGATCTTCACAAGACAGGCCTTGTACAAACTCTTCCGTTATCACTTTACCTTTTCTATTGATAAAAGGATAACCGCCATTTCTATCTCCAAGTCTTTGTATAAAGAATACTTCAGAGCCAATTCTTGAATAAAGTCGAGCCTCTTGTTCTAAACTCAAAACGTCATTTTGCGACAATGTTTCTTCATCTATGAAATAAGCATGGTTATAGTTTCCTCCCTGCTTCCAATTTTCAGCTAAGAACTCCATAACAAGATTGCGTCCGCCTTGCGTTTGTTTGACGTGGCCCAATTCGTGAATAAAAGAAATAGCATATCCTGCGCCATTCCCTACATTTGAAAAATCTTCAGGAAAATCTTCGTAGGGGAAATACATATTGCCATTAGGGGCGTGCGCACGTTTCTCGGGAAAGAAAAACCACGCACGTGAAAACTTTTTCACATTCGTGAAATCAATCGAATCCCCATAAACTTGGGTCGCAAAATCAATTTCACCTTCAGTAAGGTAATGACAGCTAGGATCAATATCACAGAGAAAATTTGTACCGTCTTCGCGGTCAAAGGCACTATATCCCGTATATTCAAGCGTACCAGCCGTTGCAGCCAACGCAAAAATGCCAGTTAAAGTACGCAGAAGACGAGATTTCATATAAAACTTATAGAAGAATCAGTCATTTATGTCAATTATTTATGAGTGTTTGCCCTCATAAAATAAATTTTTTATAGTCATTGAAATTCCCTATGAAACAAGGTGCATATATGACCAAAGAAACCGAGCTTTTTCCTGTCCCCCAATCCTTTGAGGAAAATGCACATATCGTCAAAGACAAATACAAGGCTATGTATCAGGGCTCCTTATCCCAACCCGACATTTTCTGGGCGGTACAATCCAAGCGCATTTCATGGGTCAATGAACCGAAAAAAATCAAAAATGCTAGCTTTGAGGATGATGTGTCCATCAAATGGTATGAGGACGGTGTTCTGAACGCCTGCTATAACTGTATAGACCGTCATCTACCCCATCATGCCAATCGCACGGCCTTTATTTATGAAGCCGATGAACCAGGTGAGGCACAGCATATTACTTACGCAAAAGTTAAAGACGAGGTGTGCAAACTGGCTAATGTCATGAAGGCACAAGGTGTCAAAAAAGGTGATCGTGTGACTATCTATATGCCAATGATTCCTGAAGCGGCATACGCTTTACTGGCCTGTGCGCGCATTGGCGCCATTCACTCTGTCGTCTTTGGCGGGTTCTCACCTGATTCTCTGGCCGACCGTATCAATGACTGCGAATCGACCTTTGTTATTACAGCGGATGAAGGCGTGCGTGGTGGGAAATCCATTCCACTCAAGGCCAATACCGATGAAGCTCTTCTAAAATGCCCGGATGTAAAGACAGTGCTGGTTTACAAACGCACAGGCGGAGATATTCACTGGACAGAAGGGCGTGATATCTGGTGGCATGAGGCTTGCGCCAAGGCAGATACAGATTGCCCTTGCGAGGATATGAAGGCCGAAGACCCACTTTTCATTCTTTATACCTCTGGTTCGACGGGAAAGCCCAAGGGCGTTTTGCACACAACAGGCGGTTATATGGTTTATACGGCCATGACGCACGAACTGACCTTTGATTACAAGGAAGACGACATTTATTGGTGCACCGCAGATGTAGGCTGGATTACAGGACACTCCTATATTGTGTATGGCCCAATGGCCAATTGCGCGACACAGGTTATTTTCGAGGGCGTGCCCAATTACCCAGATTATGCGCGCTTCTGGAAGATTGTGGAGGAACATAAAGTCTCAATCTTTTACACTGCGCCAACGGCCATCCGTGCATTGTTGAGCCAAGGTGATGACTATGTTACGCGCACAGACCGCAGCTCCTTGCGCATTTTGGGTACTGTGGGCGAGCCGATCAACCATGAAGCGTGGCTCTGGTATTACAATGTCGTTGGTGAGACGCGCTGTCCCATTATTGATACATGGTGGCAAACAGAAACAGGCGGGCATTTAATTACACCATTACCAGGTGCAACAGACCTTAAACCCGGCTCTGCAAGCCAGCCTTTCTTTGGCATTGAACCCGCCATTGTGGACGCTCAAACAGGAAAAATCTTGGAAGGTGAAGCTGAAGGCGCACTTTGTATCCTGCAAAGCTGGCCTGGACAGGCGCGGACCGTTTACCGCGACCATGAACGCTTTATCCAAACTTATTTCTCAAGCTATCCGGGCAAATACTTCACAGGGGACGGCGCACGCCGCGACAAGGATGGCTATTACTGGATTACAGGCCGCATGGATGATGTGCTGAATGTCTCTGGACACCGACTTGGTACGGCCGAAATTGAAAGCGCGATTAACGAGCATGACAATGTGGCTGAAAGTGCTGTTGTGGGCTTCCCGCATGATATTAAGGGGCAAGGTATTTTCGCCTATGTAACGCTAAATGCTGGAACTAAGGCCAACGAAGATATCAAGGCAGAAATCGTTCAACTTGTGCGCAAGAATATCGGCCCAATTGCCACAATTGACACCATTCAATTTGCGCCAGGTTTACCTAAAACACGCTCAGGCAAAATTATGCGTCGTATTTTGCGCAAAATTGCCGCTAACGAATTTGATGCGCTGGGCGATACGTCCACACTGGCCGATCCAAGTGTCGTTGAAAATCTAATTGAGACAAAAAAAGCAAGCTAGAGCGAATTAAGCAGCAAAGGCAAATTGCGTGTTTAAGCCCAGAATGTTTTCGGGCGATATATTTGCAAACGATGTTGCTATGAAAATAACAAGGAAAGCCGCCAGAATCTCGTCCTCTTTTTCTTTTTCACGTTCCTGACGCTTTAGCTCTTCTGCTGCTGCGCGTTCTTGGGCAAGTTCAAAGAATGGATCAATGTCAGCGGATGGTTTTGTGGGTTTCCCCGCGTCTTCATCCTCTGGGCGGGACTTTCCCAAGCGTTCTTCCTCCAACACCATCAAACGTTTTCCTAAGGCCTTGGCCGCGTCTGTATCCTCGCGCAATTCAAGTAAACGCGTGACGATTGCCGACCATGCGCTGTCCACACGGTCAAAGGCAACATCAGCCATCGGATCGTTTTTACCGTGAGAGGCTAAAATACTGGCTTGTTCTGATTTGGCATCCGCATAATGTTTATACATATCTGCCAACACAGGGTCGACATCACAATAAAGGCGAATTTCATCCAATTCATCTTCAGGTGCATGCGCACTTTCCTGCAATGCAGAAAGCTCGTTTATATCAAACTCATCCAATATGGAGGAGAGCGCATCTTCAAATGATTTGGTTTCTAACGTCATGGGATACCCTTTATTTCCCCCACTCTAATTCAAAACTATTACTATAATCTTAAAATTTGAGGGCAAAAGAGCGTAGACATACACCCGTCTCTTCTTTAAAAAGCAAAAAACGGGTATAATAGCTTTTGCGTAAAGATTTAAAGCAGGCCAACAGCCGATTTGTATAGGTCGAGAAGCTCTTCTTCCTCGCGGCGTTTCTCGGTGTCCATTTTGCGCAATGATACGATTTTACGCATGATTTTTGCGTCAAATCCAACGCCTTTTGCCTCGGCATAGATTTCCTTGATATCTTCTGAAAGCGCCTTTTTCTCATCTTCAAGACGTTCAATACGCTCAATAAAGGCCTTGAGACGCGCACCACCAATACCGCCGACATCCTTTGTTTCTTCATTTTCTGCATTTTCTGATGGAAAATTTGCAACATTTCCTGAATCCATAAATCTCTCTCCTTTGATTTGCTTAATTTTATTGTGTGTCAGTTACATTTAATCTGGAAATTGCCATTCCCTCGGGATAGCGATCCGTTTCGCCAACGCGCTCTATTTTAACGCGAATGGTCATATCCTTATCGAATACGCTTTTTATACGGTTCTGTCCCTGAGCATTCAATGGCAAATAGCTTATTGTGAGCGGAACATCCACAATCCATACATAAAGGCCTTCATCTTGGCCTTTTTGAACAAGTGTGGGTTGTCCACGAACATAGGCACTGGCGCGCGCCTGTGCCTTTTGCAAATCACTTACAATGCCGCTTTGCGACAGATAAAGTCGAAAATCTTCCATGCCGTCATTCGTATAATAAGGGCGCAGAATTTTACCAAAGGTGCGCAACTCCGTGATTGTGAAATTAAAAGCAGTGGCAACAGCATTTGTGGCCCATTTATCAATTTGTTCCTGATTACGATGAGGTACAGACAGATTGGTAAGGTCCTGCACCTGCCCATCGGCACTCATGGCCGTGCTTTGTGCGCCATCATAAATTTGCTCAAGCGCACCCTCTGATTGTTCAGATTGGTTGACAAAGGGCGCTTGGAGGGTTTCATCGGGGCGCGGGCCTTCTAGCTCCATCGGCGGTTTAAACCAAGCGATCACCTTATCAAAAAGGCTGGCATGGGCCTGATTGGCCGTAAATGACAGCACAAGTGTCGCCAAGAAAAAGACTTGAAAAAAGACACGGGAAAATCTGTGGGAGGTAACCATCATTTAAGATACTTTTTTCTTTTTGAATCGCCCTATCACTTTACCAAGTTGCATGACGTTTTCAATGCGGCGCGCTAAAAAACCCTGCGTTTTTTGCAAATCAGGGTCATCCTCAGACACCCAGTAAAGATAGGTTGAGGCAAGTACACCGCTTAAAAGGGAGCGTTTTGTGTAATGATTATAATCTGTTGAGGTATCGCCTGCCCAATTCCAGATATTATCCACCGTCGACCAAATGGCCTTCCCTGCCTTTAGCCCTGTCCAAGGTTTGCCCCAATATTGGGTCAGCGTTTGCACCGCGCCCTTATAAGGCATCATAACCTCCAAGCGCGTTAAAACGCCTAACTCAATAGCATCCCGGATACGCATGTCCTCTGGCTTTTTTGTCGGCAATTTCCCAAGCATTTCCTTGTCAAAGAAATCTGAAATATCCTGCGCCAGCTGAGGAAGCCCATCTGGATAAAGCGCCTCAAATTGCTGTTCTGAAACATTTTTTTGTTTGAGATAGCTTAAGATGACTGATAAGCGAAATGGTTCAAAGGCGCTTTCTTCAAGGACAGTTTGAACGATATTTTGGCGGAGCCTGTCATTTTCTTTAGATGTCATACCTTTTATATAGAGGCCTTTCGCGCATAAGAAAACACTCAATTTCATCAAATGCCTCTGGACTTTCGGCTGAAGAAGCGCATTTTATTAGGCATGAGCGCACGCGATAAAGATGCAAAAAAATATAATGACGAGAATAGTTCGCTGTTCGGCAAGATTGGGCGTTATGGTCGTGTTTCCTCTGGTATGGCAGGGCTTGCCGCGAAATTAGCGGGACAAAAATTCTTGGGGCTAGACATTGCACGCGATGAACATGCCGTTCAACTGACCAATGCCATAGGGAACCTCAAAGGCCCGCTTATGAAGGTTGGCCAGATTCTCGCAACTATTCCCAATGCGCTTCCCCCTGAATATGCCGAAGAGTTCAAAAAACTCCAAAATGATGCGCCATCCATGGGTTGGCCCTTTGTGCGCCGCCGTATGCGCGGTGAATTGGGCGCAGATTGGCAGAGCAATTTTAAAGAGTTTGGACAAGAGGCTGCTGCCGCAGCCTCTTTAGGGCAGGTCCATCGTGCCGTGACAAAGGATGGCATGAATGTGGCCTGCAAGCTACAATATCCAGGCATGCTTTCCGCGGTTGAGGCCGATTTGAAGCAATTAAAGCTGATGTTTAAAATCTTTGAAACCTATGACAAGGCCATTTCAACAACCTACATTCATCAGGAATTGAGCGAACGCTTGTTGGAGGAGCTGGATTATAAGCTTGAGGCGCAAAATGCGAGGCTTTACGCCAAAATTTTCGAAAATGATGACCGCGTCTTTGTGCCTGAGGTGATTGAGAGCCTCTCAACAGAACGCCTTTTAACCGCGACCTGGCTTGAGGGGTCTCATATCATGGATTTCAAGGATGCTGATATTGAAGCCCGCAACACCATTGCGCTCAACATGTTTAATGCATGGTACACACCCTTTTATCATTACGGCATCATTCATGGTGATCCCCATCTTGGTAACTATTCTGTGCGTAAAGACCTCTCGCTCAACCTGCTTGATTTTGGGTGTATTCGTATCTTCCCACCATCCTTTGTTGAGGGCGTGATTGACCTTTACAAGGCGCTGCTGACCAAAGATGACGCACTTGCTTACCATGCCTATCAAACATGGGGGTTTGGTGAGTTGAATAAGGAACAGCTTGAAACGCTCAATGTCTGGGCAGGTTTCCTTTATGCGCCACTTCTAGATGATAAGGTACGCCCGATTGGTGAGGTTACAGAGGGTATTTATGGTCGTGATACAGCCGAAAAGGTGCATAAAAAATTACGCGAGGTTGGCGGCATAACAGTGCCGCGCGAATTTGTATTCATGGATCGCGCCGCGCTTGGCCTTGGCTCTGTATTTTTACATTTGCGTTCGGAAATCAACTGGTATCGCTTGTTTAACGAAATGATTGAAGGATTTGATGTCAAAACACTCGAAGCAAAACAAAAGACATTATTGCAAGAGGTTGGACACATACACAAACAAGGCCTATAACTTATTATTGTCAATTCTTTAGAAAGGGACAAAAACGATGGAAGGCACTGCAAACACCTCATTTAATGGTTCTTTTCTTCCCTATGGGTACTCTTACCTTTGGGAACCTTCTTTGGTTTGGCTAAATGCTATTTCAGGGTTGTTACTGACAATTGGGATTTTAGGCATGGCTGTTACCATCGGCACACTTCTCTATAAACACAAGTCACAAATAACCTATAGCTGGGTCATCACACTTTTTACAATTTTTCTAGGGTTAAGTGGCCTTGTTGAATTACTTGAACTCATAGGAATTTGGAATCCGTTTTTCTACCTTGAAGGCATTGCCAAGCTTCTCTGTGCTGCCTTTGCCATTGCAACAGCTATTTTGCTGTTCCCCCTTCTCCCTACTGCTTTTATGGAACATTCAGAGAAAAACCAGAGCATGCCAAGAAAGTCTAGTGAAGGGGATGAAAACCCGTCCGAGGAAGAAAAGGCAGAGTGAAATGAAAGACTTATTGAAAAGAATATTGGATCTCAAACCTACGAAAAACGGGCCAAAGCAAGATGACACTCATCACGCAGACACAATTGCCAGTACATTTTCACCCTACAAGCTTCCGACACTTATTATTGTTATTGGCCTTGTTCTATCAGTTGGTGGGTTTTTGCTCGCACTCAATTATGAAATGGATGAAAACAGCCAAAACTTTAACACGTTTGCTGAACAGGCTTACCGTACCGTTGATTCTGAAATCAGACGTCATAACCAACAGATAACCGCTGTTGGACGTTTTCTGGGTCAAATCCGTGACTTTTCGGAAGAAGAATTTGTCGATATCTCCAACTCTTTTACGATTAACACCTATTTTGAAACAATCTCAATACTTGAGCTTAAGGATGGCACAGGCGCAACAGACCTCTTCCCAAATGGCGCTTTCACAAAAAAGCTTAAAAATCTGGGTGTTAATCAGGCCGTTTTCGAGGCGATGGAGAAATCTCAAGAACTGGGCACAACCTATTTTTCTGAAACGTTTGAGATGACAATTGATAATCAGAATAAGAAGTTAAGTGCCTTTGTGACGCCCATTAATTCACCCTACTCCAAAAACCCGCTCTTTCTAGTCGGGGTTCTAGATATTGCACGGCTGCTTGAGAATTCATTGCAAATTGATGGTGTGCCTGTAAATACAAAAATCACCAAAATCACCAGCAATGATGAACGCATTATTTACGAGCAATTTGACAAAGGAAATGCCCTTTTCTTCAACACGATTGCCAAAAGTAACTTGAAAAATCGTAAATTTGAACGCGCGCGCTTTTTTCAGGATTATGCTTGGCAAATCATGATTTTTCCATCACAGGGACGTGCCTTCTCAACTCCCGGACTCTTTCCATGGGTGACCTTATTAACACTACTCACACTCTCAACCCTTATTGGCTATATTGCCTTTCGTATCACGATTGAAAATGTGCGTATTCGCCATATCGTGGAAGAACAAACAGAGTCCCTGCGCAACTACACCGAGGATTTGGAACAGCGTAACCGCGACTTAGACGACTTTGCCTATATTGCCTCCCATGATTTAAAAGAGCCCTTACGCGGTATTTATAATTATTCCGAATTCTTAAAAGACGATTACAGCGAGTTGTTGCCCAAAGAAGGGCAAACAATGCTCGATACATTATGCAATTTGTCGCGCCGTATGGAGACGCTCATTGATAATCTCTTACGCTATTCCAAGCTCAGTCGCGAAAAAATGCTCTTCACCCCTATCAGCATTAAAAAGGTCGTGAATGAAGCACTTGAAACATTCGAAATTATGATTAAGGAGCAAAATGTTCACGTGCATGTCGAAAATGACTTGCCGCTTCTTAAATGTGATGAGGCCATGGCGACAGAGATTTTCAGAAATTTAATCGCCAACGCCATTAAATATAACGACAAGGATGAAAAGCGCATTCGCATCGGTGCTTTTGAAAAAGGCAATGAGCATGTCATGTTTGTGAAAGATAACGGTATTGGTATTCCAAAGACACATTACAAAACAATTTTCAAAATCTTTAAACGCTTGCATGGACGTGAAGAATTTGGAGGTGGGACAGGCTCTGGGCTTACTATTATCCATCGCCTTGTGGACCGCCACCACGGTAAAATCTGGCTGGATTCGCAAGTTGGTAAAGGCACAACTTTTTATTTCACACTTGGGCGTTAATTTTAAAAAGGAGAAAACATCATGTCAGGAACAGAACAAGCAAACTATTGCTGGTTATGTGTTGAGGACAGTCCTGAAGATTATGATGTGTTCAAACGCACTGTGAAAAAGGCCGAACTTCCTGTTACCTTGCTTCATTGTCGAGATATCGAGGAAACAATTGATTTACTTGATAATTTTGACGACACCAGCTGCGCCGAGCGCAAGGTTGGGCCCGATATTGTCTTTCTTGATCTGAATTTGCCAGGGGCAGATGGGTATCATGTGCTTAAAAAAATCCGTGCACGTCAGGGCATGAAAAAAACCCCTATCATCGTTCTTTCTACGTCCTCAAATCAGGAGGATGTTTGCAAGGCTTATGAAATGGGAGCAAATTGCTATATCGCAAAACCACAGGATTTACAAAGCTATAAAGAAATGGTCGAGGCTTTAAAGATGTTCTGGATCGATCAAGCTATGATTCCTAAAACAATAAAAAGGCAGTTCGATGCATTCTAAGACACCGCATATGATCCGCATTTTAATTGTCGAGGATAATCCTGAGGATGTCATCCTCTATAAACGTCGCCTGGACCGGTTTCAGACCTCTCACGAATTTTCGGTTGATGATGTCTCAACCATTGCCGAAGCAAAGGAAAAGGCATCTGAAAATACCTATGATTGCTTTGTCGTAGATTACAATTTGCCTGATGGGGCAGGCATGGATTTTGTCCAATATATCAATGAAGTAAATCCACCTGAAACACCTATTGCGCTTCTGATGATCACAGGTCAGGGAAATGAAGAAATCGCCGTGGAAGCCATGAAATCGGGTGTCCATGATTATCTGACCAAAAATAGCATTACAGATGGTTATTTTGTCGGGCCTTTGCTTAACGCACTTAATCGATCACGTCTGACATCACAGCTTTTCTATTATCAAAAGGAACTTGAGCGTTCCAATAAAGAGCTTTCGGAATTTACGCATACTGCCTCTCACGATCTCAAGGCACCACTCAGGCGCATTATCACCTATTGCGATATGCTTGCCGAAGATGCCCAAGAGCGTCTTATCGAAGATGATATAACCATGTTAGAACGCATGAAGACAAATGCAGCCCGCATGCAAAATCTGGTCAATGACCTACTCACCTTCTCGCTTATTCGCGCAGAAGAAGAACCGCTAGAGAATATTCACCTTTCCAAGATACTTGAAGAAGCCAGAGACGAACTTAAAGAGCAAATTGCAGAAAATAAGGCCGTCATTAAAGTTGAAAGCCTTCCTGAATTTAAGGTCTTTCCGCTACGTTTAAAGCAGCTTTTTATCAATCTTATTTCCAATGCGCTCAAATACAGGTCTGAAGAGACGCCTGAAATTGTGGTCTCAACGACTAAAATTGACGCAAATAAGGTGGAAATATCATTTAAAGACAATGGTTTGGGAGTAGACCCACAATTTCACGAAGATATTTTCAAGGATTTCAAACGTCTGCACAATCAGGATAGCATTGAAGGTACAGGTTTAGGTCTTTCCATTTGCAAGCGCATTTGTGAAAAGCATGGGGGGGCAATTCGCGTTGAAAGCGCGGCAGGCCAAGGGGCAAATTTCATTGTTACATTGGGAACTGCAAGAGAAAATTAGGTCAGTTTAAATCTTTCTTCCAGAAAGACCCTTCATCAAAAACGGTGTAAATATCATTCAAGTCAGAGGCCGTTAACGGCTTTGAGATAAAGGCATTTGCATGATTTTTGTAAGATTTATAAACCATGTCCACATTCGTATCGCCAGTCAGAATAATAATGGGAATATTATCTGTGAGCGGGCTCGTTTTAAGCTGTTCCAGCAGCACCATGCCATCAATACCAGGGAGATGAATATCCAATAAAATCAAACTTCTAGGGTCGTTATTTTCAACGCCACGGTTGAGCTTATTTTTTTCTAGTGCATGAAACAGGGACGCAGCATCATAACAAGGGATGACCTCTCCGATGCGCTCTGATTTTTCCAAAATATGTTGCGCCTGAGCAGCATCATCAAAGCTGTCTTCAACAAGCAATATCTTCCAGTTACGATCTTCTTCGTGACCTGTCACCGGCGGACGGCGACGCTTAAGTGTTGATGCTGACATCATAATCCTTACCACATACTATTTGGTGGCCATTTCCAGGCCGACCCATAAAATTTATCCAACATTTCAGCGCGCAAGGGCTTCTCAAAAACACCATTTGCGCCTAATTCTTTGGCGCGTCTCAACTTCTCGGGGTCTTGTGTGCCACTCACAACTATTAATGGAATATCTTGCAAAAAGACGTCATGCTTTAGCTCTTCAATGACCTGCAGCCCATCTTTTTTGGGCATTTCAAGGTCAACAAGGATAAGGATAGGCTGGCTTAACATCACACTTTTATCTGTGTAGCCATTTTCAACCATATATTGCGTGAGTTCTGCACCGTCACCAAATGTCACAACATCACGCACATTTGCCGATTCTTTCAGCTCTTTTTTAGCAAAAATACGGTCATCAAGATCATCTTCGATCAGAAGGACAAGGCAAGGTTCAGTCGATAAATTGTGTTCTGTAGATTGTGTCATAGCTGTCATCAGGGCCTCTCCCAATTTTTCGAAAACTGTGAAAAAAAAGATATGCAGAAAATTATTCTGGATTATGCTTCTAAGCGTATCATAAACCGCCCTAAAATTCCACTTATATCCTACGATTTAGACAAATAGTGCGTTCCACAATTATATTCAGAAATCCTTATTTACTCATAATTTTTTAATAATTTGGGGTTACAGTTGTTTGTAATGCGCAATTTGCTTGCGATAGGGGTATATTCATGGCGATTCACACGCTGACTTTTGACATTTCAGGAAGTTTTTCAGGCCCACCTCCAAAGCTCTCCATTATCTATGGCGGGACAAAGATTGGTGTGTCTTATGTGGATACAGCCTCATCTACGCTATCGTTTCAAATTGACACCGATAAACCGATTAATCACTCGCTTTTACGCTTCTATTCTATCAAAGCGCATGGCTCTGATGGGGATATCGTCAATATTTCCAACATTCGCATCGATAACACCCCCATTGATATGACAGCGTTCACGCATAACAAGGGTAGTTCCTCAACAAGCTCAACGCTCAGCCTGACACGCGGAAGCTATTCTGATTATGATACATCAGGGGATATTACAAACACCGCACCACCCCCACCCTCGACATTTGCAACCATTAACGGGACTGCGGGTGATGACACGCTTTATGGCACAGATAGTGCCGATACGATTAATGGGCTAGACGGAAATGACAAGATTGTCGCCAAGGCAGGCATTGACACTGTTAATGGTGGCAATGGCAATGACAACATATCTGGCCAAGATGGCGCCGATATTTTGAATGGGGATGCCGGTGACGACCGCATTTATGGCGGCAATGGTGCCGATACAATTAATGGCGGTATAGGCAGCGACAGACTTTACGGACAGGAGGGCGTCGACACCATTCGCGGTGGTGATAATGACGACTTTATCTGGGGTGGAACTGAGGGTGATTTCATTTACGGTGAAAACGGCAATGACAGGCTCTCTGGCGAGGCTGGAAACGATTATATTGAAGGTGGCCTTGGTGCAGACCAAATCTTTGGCGGTGCAGGTAACGACACTATTTATGGTGGTGATGATGATGACCGCATTATTGGTAATGACGGCAATGATACGCTGAACGGCGATGCGGGCGATGACAATATTGACGGTCAGTACGGCAATGACACCATAAATGGTGGTACTGGTAACGATACACTTGATGGGGAACAAGGTGACGACATTATCAATGGTGATGATGGCAACGACACAATCATGGGTGGCCTTGGCGCTGATACAATTAATGGTGGTGCGGGTGACGACATCATCCACGGTGGCGGGATTTCATCCTATGACCAATATGTCTTTCGTGAGGGGTCGTCTTACGGACGCTCTGGCATGTGGTATTCAGAGGCAACAAACAGCTTTTATGCCTTTATCGATACCTCTGTAACATGGAATGCCGCGCGCAGTGCAGCAAACAGTGCCACATTAGGTGGCGCAAACGGCTATCTCGTAAATATTACTTCACAGGTTGAAAACGACTTTATTTACAACATGTCCTTAAATTTTGGGGTTGATAACTCTATTGGCGCCTCTGGTAACCGTGTTTGGCTTGGTGCGACGGATGTCGTTACTGACCAGGAATGGTTCTGGGTAGATGGACATGAGACGGGAATCCAATTCTCTCAAGGGTCAACGGCCTTGGAAAACAGCTACATTGCCTGGGGGAGTGGTCAGCCTAATAACTCTGGTGGATCACAGCAATATGCAACTATGTGGTTTAACGGCGGTGGTAATAATGACAAGTGGGATGACCGGAACGCAACAGACGGACACAACTACATCATCGAATTCAGCGGTGAAGATGTTCAAGCCGATAATTCCATTAATATTTTAAGTGGCGGCGCCGGAAATGATCTCATTTACGGGGGATCGGCGGGCGATACAATTAATGGTGACGGCGATAATGACCGACTCTTTGGTCTTGGCGGGAATGATACAATTAATGGTGGTGCAGGCGTTGATGCGCTCTATGGGGGAGATGGCAATGATATCCTCAATGGTGGCACTGGTGCGGATATTCTTTACGGAAATGGTGGAACAGATACCTTTGATTTCGACACGCTAGACGCGCTTGACACAATTAAAGACTTTAACGGTGGTGCAGAAATTTTAGACATCAGCGACATTATTACAAGTTTCACAGGCACAATCACCGACCACATTAATTTCACAGAAGTCTCGGGCAACACAGTTGTCTCGGTCGATGCAGATGGCGTTGGGGGGTATACAAACCTCGTTACGCTTGAGGGCGTTACAGGCCTTGACGAAGCTACAATGTATGGCAACGGCCAAATCGTTATTTAATACTGCCTTACCACTCTTTTAACATAAACAACTAAGAGTTTCTTAACCATTAGTTGGTTACAATAGTATGTTATTTGGGGTTATTTAGGGGTTCATCATGGCAACACATATTATTTCTTTTGACATTTCTGGCGTTTTTTCAGGACCTCCACCCAAACTCTCTATTATATATGGTGGCGTGAAGATTGGTGTAACTTACGTGGACACCGGCTCTTCAACGATGTCTTTTCAAATTGATAGTGATATGCCTATCAATCATTCCCTGTTGCGCTTTTATTCAATTAAGGCACATGGGTCTGACGGGGATGTTGTCAATATCTCCAATATTCGCATTGATGATAACCCCATTGATATGACCGCCTTTACACATAACAAAGGCAGCTCATCTGACAGCACGACACTGAGCCTGACACGCGGAAGTTACTCTGATTATGATACGTCATCTACAATCGTACGCTCAGATGATCCCATTCCAGAAGTTTTAGCAACTATTTCTGGTGATGCTGGTGATAATAAGATCTATGGAACTGATCTTGATGATATCATCAATGGACTGGCTGGAAACGATAAAATTATTGCCAAAAGCGGTAATGATACAGTAAACGGTGGTGACGGCAACGATGTCATTGCTGGACAAAATGGCGCTGATATTCTTAACGGTGATGCTGGTGATGACAAAATATACGGTAATGACGGTGCAGATACTATCAATGGCGGCTTGGGCAGTGACCGCCTTTACGGACATGAAGGTGTTGACGTCATTCATGGCAATGATGGTGATGACTTTATTTGGGGAGGACAGGATGGCGACTTCATTTATGGTGATATCGGTAATGACCGCTTAAGTGGCGAGGCTGGCAATGATTACATTGAAGGCGGCGCAGGGGTCGACCAAATCTTTGGCGGTGATGGTGACGACACCATATTTGGTGGTGATGATAACGACCGTATTATTGGAAATGATGGAAACGATACTCTAAATGGCGATGCTGGTGATGACAATATTGATGGCCAGTATGGAAACGACACGATAAACGGCGGTGTAGGTAATGATACTCTTGATGGCGAACAAGGTGACGATATCATCAACGGTGATGATGGTGACGATTACATCGTAGGCGGTGCAGGTGCCGATACCATTAATGGAGGCACTGGAAACGATATTATTTTTGGTGGCGGCGTGTCTTCGTATGAACAATATAATATCCGCGATGTCTCAAGCTTTGGACGCACTGGAGCTTGGTTTAGTGAACAAACACAAAGCTTTTATGCTGTTGTAACTGCAAACGTTAATTATGCTGGCGCTGAAACAGGGGCACGCGCACAATTTATGGGTGGTGTCCGTGGGCGCCTAGCAACAATTACGTCACAGGAAGAGCTTGATTTCGTAAATCTTTTAAGTGGAGGCACTCAAAATCTTTGGGTATCAGGGACTGACAGTGTTTCAGAAGGGCTGTGGAGATATACTTCTGGTTATGAACAAGGTGTTGAATTCTGGTCTGGGGGAACAGCAGGCACAAATATCAATATTGCTTATGTGCCATGGACAGCAGGGCAGCCGAATGACCCTGATGATACACAGGATTATAATTATTTACTAGAATCATCGGATCAATTGGCTGATGCGCCTTTTGTTTCTGGCGGTGGCTTTTTAACAATTACCGGATACATCGTAGAATGGTCAGCAGAAGATATTATTGCAGACTTTTCAACCAATACCTTAAATGGTGGTTCAGGTTCCGACACTATTTACGGCGCGTCGGGAATTGATATTATTAATGGGGGTAATAATAGTGATAAGTTATATGGATATGATGGTAATGATGTCATGTCTGGTGGTTCAGGCAATGATTTTATACATGGTGGTAACGGGAATGACGATTTAATAGGTGGCAACGGAAGCGATACAATTTTTGGTGGCACAATCACCGAAGTGTCTTTATTAGCGTTGTCTGATATAAAAGCCTATGGAAACGGACAAGACGGCGCTAGCACGGTCGATTTATTTGATGATGGTGTCGGTTTCGGTGTAACTGGCAATGCTTGGAAATATACAGGCATTAACTATAATATTACTGCTAATACAGTTTTGGAATTTGATTTCAGAAGCACAGCTGAGGGGGAAATTCATGGCATTGGTTTTGACAATGACCTTGGAATAGATAGTTCACTCTCTTTTAAACTTTACGGAACTCAAAATTGGGGTCGCGGCAACTTCGATAACTACGATGGGTCGGGAGAATGGGTACATTACAAGATTGATGTTGGAAGCTTTTATACAGGTCAATATGCTAACTTATTCTTTGTAAACGATCATGATGTTGGTTCCCCCACTGCAAACTCACAATTCAGGAATGTAATAATACATGAAGATGATAGTGAAATTAACACTTACACGGGTGGGGATGGTGTTGATGACCTCTATGGATCTGGCGGAATAGACACATTTGTTTTCGAAAGCGGAAACGCTTTTACAAGCCCGGACCGTATTCACAATTTTGATGCTACGACAGATATACTTGACGTTTCTGATTTAATAACAGGATTTACCGGCATTGCTAACATGCTTGATTTTGTTCAATTTGTTGATAGTGGTGACCATAGCCTTCTTCAGGTTGACACAGATGGTTTAATTGGCGGACTGAATTTCCAAACTGTTGCTACGATTTATGGTGGCGCAGAGTTAGACGCGCTGGATCTAGGCCTGAGTGGCAATATCGCAGCCGTCTAGCATCAAAAACATTGCTACTTCAGCATATTTTTTAACATAAATGACTAAGGGTTTTTTAACCATTGATTGGTTAGAATAGTATGTACTTATTTTAAAAAGGGGCTTAGGGGTTCATCGTGGCAACACATACTATTTCTTTTGACATTTCTGGCGTCTTTTCAGGACCTCCACCCAAACTCTCTATTATATATGGTGGCGTGAAGATTGGTGTAACTTACGTAGACACCGGCTCTTCAACGATGTCT
>DCXL01000002.1:31962-268988 GCA_002328415.1 Micavibrio sp. UBA2137
TTCCCTGTTGCGCTTTTATTCAATTAAGGCACATGGGTCTGACGGGGATGTTGTCAATATCTCCAATATTCGCATTGATGATAACCCTATTGATATGAACGCCTTTACGCACAACAAAGGTAGTTCATCCGACAGTACGACACTGAGCCTGACACGCGGAAGTTACTCTGATTATGATACCTCTAGCGACATCACGAATACCGCCCCTCCTCCGCCAGAAACATTTGCAAGCATTGATGGAACAGCGGGTGATGACACACTTTACGGTACAGACCTCGACGATACGATTAATGGTCTCGCAGGCAATGACCGCATTTATGCGAAAAATGGCAATGACATCGTCAATGGCGGCGACGGCGCAGACGTCATTGCAGGACAACTTGGCAATGACACCCTAAACGGCGATGGCGGTAATGATAAAATATACGGAAACCAAGGTGCAGATACAATTTACGGAGGCCTTGGTAATGATCGTCTTTACGGAAATGAGGACGATGACATCATCTTTGGTGACGATGGGAATGACCGTATTTACGGTGGCACAGGCAACGATTCTCTTACAGGTGGTCTAGGGGATGACAGCATCGGTGGCCATGCAGGCGATGATAATATTTTCGGAAATGATGGTGCTGACCAGCTCTTTGGTAACGAAGGCATCGACACTATCCGTGGTGGTACTGGAAATGACCGTATCCTAGGGGGTGCTGATGGAGACTTCCTTTATGGGGAGGCAGATGATGATAATATTGATGGCCAAGACGGCAATGACCGCATTGAAGGCGGCACTGGGAACGATAATCTGGATGGTGAATACGGCAATGACGTTCTTTTAGGCGATGATGGGGACGATACCGTTGTCGGTGGTCAGGGTGCTGACATCCTACGCGGTGGAAACGGAAATGACATTTTGCACGGTGGCGGTATTGATTCATATGATCAATATGTCTTCCGTACAGGCGCAACAGGTGGAACATCGACTGTTTTCTTCCTTGAGGAAACACAAAGCTTTTATCGCTTTGTGAATGCAAATGTTGACTATGCAACGGCGCAATCAACAGCCTCTTCTATTCTTCTTAATGGTGTTGGTGGTCACCTTGTAACGATTACCTCGCAAATTGAAAATGATTTCATCCAGCGCATTATCAATGACGATAGCTGGACCTCGGGTCAGGATGTGGATCAAGATGGCACATGGGAGTGGACTGCGGGAACTGAGGCAGGAACACAATTTAGCGACATAAATGGTGTCTCGACAAATAACTCCTTCGAAAACTGGGATGCTGGTCAACCTCAAATTAATACAGAATATAACACTGTAATCCGTGCTTCCGATGGGGAGTGGCATGACTGGGCGGCGACATCTACACACAGCTATGTCATTGAATGGGATGGCGCTGATATTATGGCTGATGTCAGTAATGATTTTCTCTATGGTGATGCAGGCGATGACCTGATGTATGGCGGCGCAGGTAACGACCGTATGGAGGGTGGCGCCGATAACGATGTGCTTTATGGCGAAGATGGCGCCGATGTTATGCTGGGCGATGCAGGTAACGACGTCCTCTATGGTGGACTTGGTAATGACAATATTCTTGGCGGTGACGGTGATGATGTCATCTATGCCGATGCTGTTACCTCAGTCATTGGTGAGGCTGGTCAAATTTTAGGTGCGACGCAGGCAGATGCCTCAACATGGTATACAGTGACCTTCAGTGCAGAAATTCAAAATGCCGTTATCAAGATGACAGCCAATACAACGAATGGCACAGATCCATTTGCAATGCGCGTGCGTAATGTCACAAGCACAGGTTTTGAATGGCAAATGGATGAATGGGATTATCTTGATGGTGTACATACAACACCCGAGGATATTTCGTGGCTTGCCATTTCGGCTGGTTCACACACACTAAGCAACGGAATGCGTGTTGATGCTGGTATTACCAATGCCACTAATGAAGGCGGACAAAATGTGTTCTTCTCAAGCGCCTTTGGTGCGAACCCAATGATTATGTCACAGGTCATGTCCGACAATGATGGTGCAGCCGTCATCTCACGTAATCGAAATCTTTCAACAACTGGCTTCCGCGTGAATATGCTCGAGGAAGAAGTTGCTGATGGTGTTCACGGCACAGAACAAATTGGCTGGATTGCCATTGAAACTGGTGGATCTGCCGCAAATGGACTTCTAGTCGGCGTAACAGGTGATAATGTTAACCACACAGCAGATACAATTAACTATGGTGGTAATTTCTCATCGACCACACCTGTTGCGCTTCACGATATGCAGCGCACAGATGGTGGGGATACATCTTGGACACAAGGAACAGTTGGCTCCAATTCTGGCAATACAGATGTCTATATTGCCGAGGAACAATCACGTGATACAGAGGTTAACCACACAAACGAAATTGTTGGCTACATGGCGCTTGATAATGGCTTGCTTTATGCCGACGGCACCGATGGAAATGACCTAATCCGCGGTGGAGATGGGTTTGATATTCTTTATGGCGGGGATGGCGCAGACACCTTTATGTTCGAGGCGGCCAGTGCCTTTAATGACATTGATGAAATTATCGATTTCCGTTACGGCGAAGGGGATACGATTGATATCAGCGATATTGTCACTGGCTTCTCTGGCGTCATTGGGGATTACGTGAATCTTGTTGATTCAGGCGCCAACACATTGGTTCAAGTAGATGCCAATGGTCTCACGGGCGGAACATCTTTCACGACCATCGCTCAACTAGACAATGTCACAGGCCTTGATACCACCCTACTCTATAACAATGGTGGTATCACGGTTTAATCAAAGTCGTTTTGAGCCAATTAAAAACCATAAAATCATACCGATTACAGGTAACAGCAGTACAATCAAAACCCATACGAGTTTAGCTGCAGCTGTCATGCCGCTTTGAACAATATTCACGATGGCGATGATATCCAATATAAGGACAATCAAACCAACTATTCCATAAGACATAGTTTTTTCCTTTTTTATAGAATTATTTGCATACTAATAGTTCTGAACACCATTCAGTTCCTCACATAAGTCTATATTTTACATATAATTGTAGACATTTGTGTGAAATGTTATTACACTCCCACGCATGTCTGCGCACAATTCAACCCTAAAGGACGTCTTTGACCGCGTGGCGGCAACTGCGCTTGCCTTGCCCCTTCTGCCTGTGATGGCAGGATTGGCGGTGGTCAGCAAGGTCAAATATGGCAACGCCTTTCACCCCTGTGACAAGGTCGGGCGTGACGGGGAACATTTCAACATGTTTAAATTTAAAACGATGTATGACGCGGTGGATGCCAATGGAAACATACTTCCTGATAAAGAACGTCGAACACGTATAGGTCGTTTTATGCGGACCACCAGTTTGGACGAACTTCCACAACTCTTCAATGTGATAGCTGGAGATATGAGTTTGGTGGGTCCACGTCCCCAATGTCAAAGTGAAATTGATTATTACCAAAAACACCACCCAGTTGAACACAATCATATATTGGCTGTTAAGCCAGGTATTACAGGTCCTTGGCAGGTTGCGGTCATTGGACGGTCTGAAAAATCTGACGAAGAATCGAAAGCACGCCTTAACGCGCAATATCATGAACAAGAATGGTCATTTGGTCGTGATCTGATTTACATGGGTAAATCTATCCGTTCTTTTTTCACTGGACACGATGGAGAGCTTCTTAACCGTGATATGTTCAAAATGGATTAAAGGTTTTATTCTCCCTTCTCTTGACCGCGCTCAAAATTTACGGCTTTATTGCACCTTTAAATTTTAAAGAGGGGTTTTCATGAAAAAAATACTTTTATCACTTTCTATCATTTTATTATCGGCATGTGCGGATCATACGCATGAAATTCCAGCCGCTTATGTATCACCACTTCAATATCAGGATTTCTCCTGTAAACAAATTGGCGCAGAAATGGAGCGTGTCTCACGACGTGCCAATCAAGTTGCCTACGAGGTGAATGAAAATGCAGATGGTGATGCCACGGCCATGGGCTTGGGACTTGTCCTTTTCTGGCCTGCCTTGTTCTTTATTGATGGTGACTCACCGCAGGCTCAGGAATATGCCAGATTAAAAGGTGAATTTGATGCCTTAGAGCAAATCGCCATTCAAAAAAATTGTGGGCTTCAGGTTGAAGAAACACCGTTTGAGAAAATTGAACGCGAGCGCAAGGCACAACAAAATCAGCCTGCCCATCAAAAGGCTAATCAGTAAGTAAGAAATAAAAAGGGGCTGTAAGGCCCCTTTTTTAAATAACTTTCCAAACTCTATTTCAAAAATCCTTTTCTCACTCTAGAAACTTGCGCTGTTGTTCTGTCATGATATCGCGGGCATCGCCGTAATATCTTTTAATTTGGCCATCTTTAATGGTGAAATTGCTGACAATCAAATAAACAGCCAGCGCGATGACAACTCCAATAGAGATTAAGGACATCTTTTTCTTGGTCATTTTTGTACTTAAACTCTGTTTCACGAGGTACTTGTCTCTGTCAAATTCTGGGAATAGCCACAAATCTGTAAGACTTTGTCAGAGAGGCTTTCACTAATAATAAGATGCTCTGCAATTGTCTCTACACCCTCTAATACGCTTGTATCATTAAAATCATCATCACTGTGCGCGCGGACAATAATTGGGACTGTGGCGTTTCTGTTTCTGATTGCCCGCGCACTTTCTTTTGTATCTTTCGGGCTGTTTAGCGCGATGACGACACATGACGCGCTTTCAATTTGTGCCGCATCATAGGTCGCCTTTCTTGTCGCATCGCCATAAAATACGGAGCATAATTTTGCGCGAGCCGCATGGACTGTAGCAATATCCTTGTCAAAACATATCACATCAAAGCCTTCATTACCCAAGCGCTCTGCGATTGATGCCCCAATGCGTCCAAAACCGAAAATAACCACATGCTGTGATCTGTCTTGTGTACCTTCCTCGGGCAAATGCTGTGTAACGCTGTTTTTTTCGATCCGCATTCCCACCCACCTTGCCATAGGGCTTATGACAGGTGTTAACAGCATCGTCATACCGACAACGATTAACATGAATTGCCCTACATTTTCATCCATAAGGCCCACTGCCAAGGCGCTCCCCACGACAAGAAGCCCAAACTCCCCTGCTTGCGAGAGCAATATGCCCACCTCTGCGGACACTGCGGTTGATTGCTTCCACAGCTTGCAAAGTAAGAAAATGATACTCCCCTTAATC
This sequence comes from Micavibrio sp. UBA2137, assembly GCA_002328415.1. Taxonomy (GTDB): domain Bacteria; phylum Pseudomonadota; class Alphaproteobacteria; order Micavibrionales; family Micavibrionaceae; genus UBA2137. The sequence continues at coordinate 37,193 of DCXL01000002.1, forward strand.
GTCATCAGCCCAAGCACCGACATCACAATCCAGAAGGGTTTTTCAGCGATAAAGTGCAGGTTTATTCCCATGCCAAAAGATAAGAAAAATATCCCTAACAGCATGCTTTTGAAGGGAATAACAAGTGAGGAAACTTCGTGCCTGTATTGCGTATCGGCGAGCAATAAACCCGCGATAAAGGCGCCTAGCGCCATGGATAGCCCTGCAAGGGACGCAAAAGAGGAGCACGCAATAATGACAAGCAGGCTGAGCGCCATAAACACTTCGGACCCGCCATGTCTGTTGGCGAACAGGAAGATGGGCTTCAGGATAATACGCCCAATAAAGTAAATGGCTAGAATTGTGACAACCATTTTTAAAAGTGTTAGAGAGACAAAGCTGAAGATATTTCCAGCGCCCTGTGCAGATAAAATCGTCAAGAGAAGTAAAATGGGAATAACCGCCAAGTCTTGAAACAGAAGAATTCCAAACCCCGTGCGGCCAACATGTGTTGCAAATAATTTTTGCTCGTGAAGCCACTGTACAATCAAGGCTGTCGAGGACAGCGCAAGACTTAAGGCAAGCAAAATTGACACTTGTATGTTGTTACCCCAAAAATAGGCAACCGTTCCAATAAAAACCGATGTGACAAGCACCTGCGCACCGCCAAGCCCAAAAACGAGGTTGCGCATCTGCCAAAGCCTTCTGGGCGTGAGCTCAAGACCAATTACAAAAAGAAGAAGTACAATACCAAGCTCGGCAAGTATTTTGACGTGTTCTGCATCTTCCAAACTAATATATTGCAGAAAGACTGACTGGTCTGCGATGTCCCCAAGCGCATAAGGACCAAGAGCAATACCTGCGAAAAGATAACCCAGCGCAATGGGAATTTTGAAATAGCGTAAAACAGGGATAACCAAGGCAGACAACGCCAGAAAGAAACCCGCATGGAGAAAAACGTCAGTCAGTATGGATTCTTTCATCGTGGCAATACCCTTTAGAAAAACCGCTCTTTAAAAAAGTGTGGCGCGCCCGGCAGGATTCGAACCTGCGACACCTGGCTCCGGAAACCAGTGCTCTATCCCCTGAGCTACGGGCGCGTAACGACATTAATCATGCGCACTTAATCATTATACACGCTCTTTGACAATCTCTAAAATATTTGACAAGCGCACCTCTGCGCGATAGCTCTCTTCTATCATGAATATAGATTTTACAACGGCTGCAACTGGCGAGGTGCGCTCCATTGATTTGGAGCGCGTTATTGTTGCGCATTTCAAAGATGATTGTTTTAAGGGCACCTGTTGTGATGGCAGTACTTTCTCGGATCATGTGAGCGAAACAGACAAGCAGGAGATTATCACCTCTCTTGTTGCTGCTGGCTTTCTTCATGAGGAAACAAATGCCACATTTTATAATGCCGCGCACGCCGCCAGCATTATCATTATGGATGAAAATGCCCATGGCGAGGTGCGCCTACTGGTCACCTATGAAGATACGGGTGGCTCTCCACTTCTCCCCCCTGATCGTCCCTTTTATTTGACTGTAGGGCGGGATGAACTGGATTATGCACGCGAATATCTCAAATCTAAGCGCGCCCCCTTCACTCGCGACCCCATTTTCGCATAAAAAAACCGCCATAAATCATGGCGGTTTTCTTAGATTGTCAGCAGACTTTAATTAAGCGGCATTTTGCTGTTGCTTTAAAGCTTCTGTAATTTGCTGTTCTGTTTGACCGATTTGTGAGTTTTCAGCCGCTTGTGCCAAATCACCCATGGATACAACACCCACCAAACGTTTATCGCGGTTCACCACTGGCAAACGGCGCACCTTGATTTCTGACAGATTCTGACAGATTTCAGATGTTGTTTGATCGTCATAGCAGTAGTACGTTTTTGGTGTCATGGCATCACGCGCTGTTTTTGAGGTGACATCCCATCCTTGGGCAACAGCACGCGTTGTGATATCGCGGTCTGTCAACATACCGATTAACTTGTCATTCTCACCCACGGGCAAAAATCCCAAATCATATTGTTGCATCATTTGTGCCGCATCCTGCAACGTTGTGTCAGGTGTGATATAGCGGTAATCGCTCGACATAATGTCTTTGATTTGTGTCATAACTCTCTCCTTATGGTTGTAAATGTACAACCAACCTAGACCTTTAAGGGCCTCAAGGCAAGGAAATGCCCGTTAAATTGAGATAATTGAAAGATTATGAGCCTGTTAATTGGAGAAACACGTCTTCAAGGTCCGCATCATCAGTCTTGATATCTGTGATGCCGTAACCGCTCGTTTGAAGAATTTCAATAAACTCGCCCACAAAATGCTCACTAGGCGAATAAGTGATTTTAAGAACATTCTTACCCATTTTTTCAACTTGATACGCGCTCAAATGCTTCGGGATATCTGTTATATCTTTATCTAGCACAAAGCAGATACCCTTGCTGTCAATGTGAGAGAGGAGCTTGCTTTTACTTTCATTGGCCACAATCTTGCCATGATTGATAATGGCAATCTGGTCGCACATTTCCTCGGCTTCCTCGAGATAATGGGTGGTCAGCAATATCGTCACACCACTTTTATTGAGCGCGCGGACATTGCGCCACAAAGACTGACGCAGTTCGACATCAACGCCAGCGGTGGGTTCATCCAACACAAGGATAGGCGGGCGATGCACCATGGCTTTTGCCACCATCAGGCGGCGACGCATCCCACCAGAAAGCGAGCGGGTATAGGCATCCGCCTTATCTGTCAGCCCAACAAGATCAAGCAGTTCGGCTGTGCGGCGTTCTGGCTTGGGCACGCCATACATGCCCCCTTGAATATCAAGCAGATTTTTGGGCGTAAAAAACGGGTCGTAATTAATTTCCTGAGGCACAATCCCGATAGAGGCCTTAGCCTGGCGCATATTGTCATCAATATCGGTTTCCCAGATTTTCACGCGGCCAGAGCTTTTCATGACAAGGCCTGCCATAATATTGATCAGCGTTGACTTCCCAGCACCATTTGGGCCAAGAAGTCCGAAAATAGAGCCATTTGGAATAGCAAGTGAGACATCATCCAGCGCCTTTTTCGGTGCTGTTTTCTTATCCCCTGCATAAATTTTCGTCAGATTTTCAATTTCAATGGCGTGGTCTGGCATGAATTGGTCCTGTTATAAAATTTTTTTTGAAAGAAAGATATGCGGTATTAGCCAACGGTCAAGGTTGCCTCATCACCCAAGGCTTCATTATAAGCGCCAGAGCGCAATTTTTCTTCGGCTTGCTTATCGCCCTTAAGTTTCATATCCCAGAAAAGAAGCGAGGCCTCGCATATGATTTTTTCGTGCAATTCGCGTTTGGGATTATCCTCTAACTTTCCGCGAGACCCATTATAGACCATATGGTCGCCATCCTCGAGCAACAGCAGATATTTTTCCTTTGCCCCCGCATTCTCCCACACTGGCATGCGGAAGGTGTAATCGACCTCGTCCACTGGGTTGCCGTCATCTGTCCCCGTCATAAAGAAAAGTGGCTTGTCCATTGGCTCGAATAAAACGGACGGATCACCAGAAAAAAGATGCCCCATCGCAACGAAACTATAAAGCATACCCGCAACAAAACGGTCATCGCGCAAACTGATGTGATTTTCATGCCTGTCTGGAAATAATTGTCCGCACATCACCTGAGTCGTAAGCGCACCGAAGGAATGCCCTGACATACCGATACGTTTCGTATCTATAATATGGGAACGCTCAATCTCATTTAAATGATCTAAAACAAACGGAACGTCGCGATATCGGTCGAGCGTAATACTTCGTGTGATTTTTGTCTTGCGAATATTGTCCCATGGATGCCCAGGCTTTCCCTCCCAGAGCGAACTATCTGTTCCGCGATGTTGGATATGAAGCAGACAATAATCATGTGCCGCCAAAAAACGCGCAATATAACCTGCGCCATCACGCGTTCCGCCAAGCCCATGCGACCAGACAATCAATGGCTTTTTGGGCGCACCCCCTTCTGGATAATAAAACTTGTACGGAATCTTGCGTGCGTCGCCCTCAAATGTGCGGGATTCATCTACAAAATTGCCGCGGTCAATCATCACTTTTAAGAGTGGTTTATTCACTGTTTTTTCGTCCTTGGTGTTCTATATAGATTATTGGGTTTTCAAATGGGTTTTATTTTGTAAAAATACTTGCGGTTTGAGGTTTATCTAATATAGATATATGCAACATCAAATCAGGATTTATAACTGGTACCTGACTATACCGACTTACTGAAAAGAGCAAAGACTTTATTATGAAGAAAATCATGCGCCACTTTTTCACACTCTCCCTTACAATTGCAGCAATGCTATCTGTTATTTCGCAGAGCTTTGCGCAAAGTGAAAAAACTTACGACTTGGGCTTTCAAGAGGCCGCCACACCCGTTGCCGAACGCATGCACGACTTCCACACGCTTTTGCTTTATATCATTACGGGGATTTCGGTTTTTGTCCTGTTCCTTCTGATTTATGTGGTGGTCCGCTTTAATGCCAAGGCAAACCCCGAGCCTTCACAGACAACGCACAACACACTGCTTGAGGTTTTATGGACTGGTATTCCTGTGCTTATCCTCATTGTAATTGCCGTGCCTTCTTTCAAACTTCTTTATTATACAGATCGTCCTGTTGACCCTGAAATGACATTGAAAGTCACAGGTTACCAATGGTACTGGGGTTATGAATATCCAGAATATGATGGTCTTTCATTCCTGTCTTATATGATTCCAGATGAGGAAATTGACCCTGCAACGCAGAAGCGTAATCTTTCAACAGATAACGTTGTTGTGTTGCCTGTTGATACAACTATTTTGGTACAGGTCACGGCTGCTGACGTTATCCATTCCTTTGCCATGCCCTCCTTTGGGATTAAAACAGATGCCGTTCCTGGCCGTTTGAACGAGACATGGATACGCATTACCAAGCCTGGCACATATTACGGCCAATGTTCTGAAATTTGCGGGACAAACCATGCCTATATGCCTATTGAAATCAAGGCCGTGCCTAAGGACGAATTCGAGGCTTGGATAGAAGGCGCAAAAGATAAATTTGCAATGAATGACCAACCTGGCACAACACAAACCGCATTTTTGCAGTAATTTGAATAAAAAAAACGTTCGGAAATAAGGTAGACTTATGACACAGACAGACACACACACACATGGCCATGATGATCATCACGATCACCACCCCGGATTTTTTGCCCGTTGGTTCATGTCGACAAACCACAAGGATATTGGAACGCTTTATATTATCTTCTCTATCATAGCGGGGATAATCGGTGGTGCATTTTCAATGCTTATGCGCCTTGAGCTGCAAGACCCAGGCCTGCAAATTGTGGCCGATGGTCAGATGTGGAATGTCTGGATTACCGCGCACGGCCTCATCATGGTGTTCTTTGTGGTTATGCCCGGCTTGATTGGTGGATTTGGAAACTGGTTCCTGCCGCTTATGATAGGCGCGCCCGATATGGCGTTTCCGCGCTTAAATAACATTTCCTTCTGGCTACTTGTGCCAGCGTTTTTGTTGTTATTGGGCTCGGCCTTTATTGATTCAGGGGCTGGAACAGGCTGGACTATTTATCCGCCATTATCCGCCTCGCTTGGGCATCCGGGCATGTCGGTTGACATGGCTATTTTTGCCCTTCACTTGGCAGGAGCGAGTTCGATTTTAGGTGCAGCAAACTTTATTACAACCATTTTGAACATGCGCGCACCAGGTATGACATTGCACAAAATGCCTTTGTTTGTCTGGGCCATGCTCGTGACAGCATTCTTGCTTGTTTTGGCTGTGCCTGTCCTTGGGGGCGCCATTACGATGCTCCTCACAGACCGTAACTTTGGAACTGACTTCTTTAATCCAGAAGGTGGTGGGGACCCTATTCTCTTCCAACATCTTTTCTGGTTCTTTGGTCACCCCGAGGTGTACATCATGATTTTACCAGCCTTCGGTATTGTCTCACACATCGTTGCCACATTTTCCAAGAAGCCAATTTTCGGTTATTTGGGAATGGCCTATGCGATGGTAGCAATCGGATTTGTCGGCTTTATCGTGTGGGCGCACCACATGTTTACAGTCGGTCTTGATGTCGATACACGTGCTTACTTTACGGCCGCAACGCTTATTATTGCGGTACCCACCGGGATTAAAATCTTTTCATGGATTGCGACGATGTGGGGTGGATCGATTGAGTTTAAGACACCGATGCTTTGGGCTGTTGGCTTTATTTTCCTCTTTACCGTTGGTGGTGTGACAGGCGTTGTACTGGCCAATGGTGGTATGGATATCGCTCTTCACGATACCTATTACGTGGTTGCCCACTTCCATTACGTACTATCTCTGGGCGCGGTTTTTGCGCTCTTTGCAGGGTTTTACTACTGGATTGCGAAAATGTCTGGTCGTCAATACCCTGAATGGATGGGTAAATTACATTTCTGGCTCACCTTTATTGGCGTGAACATGATCTTCTTCCCGCAACATTTCTTGGGCCTTGGGGGAATGCCACGTCGCTATCCTGACTACCCAGATGTCTATGCAGGCTGGAACGAAATTTCGTCTTATGGCGCTTACCTAACCGGAATTGCGACGCTTTTCTTTGTCTTTGTTGTGTTCTACACACTTCTCTTTGGCAAGAAAGCCAAGGGCAATGTATGGGATGTTCAACCACAGGTCATGACACTGGAATGGACATTATCTTCACCACCACCATTCCACCAGTTCGAGATCCAACCCAAAGTCAATTAAGACCAAGGTAAGCACGCTCATGGATGCAGACACGCGCTTAGAAGACCCCACATTAAGCGACTATTTTGCCCTGCTAAAGCCGCGCGTTATGTCCTTGGTCGTCTTTACAGGTGCTGTTGGGCTTTATCTTGCCCCTGGCTTTGCCGACATGCATCCTGTTCTTGCCTGTGTTGCTATCTTTGCGCTCGCACTTGGATCTGGTGCGGCTGGTTCATTTAACATGTGGTATGAACGCGATATTGACGCGCTTATGAATCGCACGAAAAATCGCCCCCTTCCTCGTCAGAAAATTATCGCTGACAATGCGCTCGGCTTTTCTATCTTTGCAAGCTTTGCCGCGCTTATGCTCATGTATCTGGCCACCAATTTAATGGCAACATTACTCTTGGCCTTTGCCATTTTCTTTTATGTCGTGATTTACACGGTCTGGCTTAAACCGCGCACGCCACAAAATATTGTGATTGGTGGCGCGGCTGGCGCTTTTCCTCCACTCATTGGCTGGGCGGCAGTCACAGGCGACATCAGCACTTTTCCGTTTCTCTTATTCCTCATCATCTTTTTCTGGACACCGCCACATTTCTGGGCGCTCTCGCTTTTTGCCAATGCCGATTACAAACGCGCCAATATCCCGATGATGACAGTGACTGCAGGGGAAGCGTCAACAAAAATTCAAATGCTCGTCTATACGCTCATTCTGGCTGTAATATGCTTTGTGCCGTGGTTCATGGGCATGACAGGCATGCTTTATAGCGTCTCCGCAATTATGCTCAATGCACTTTTTATTCTTTCAGCCATTTTCACTTTGAAACATGATGACCTTATTTATGCCAAGCGCATGTTTGGCTATTCCATCTTTTATCTTTTTGCCCTTTTTCTGGCTTTTGTCATTGATAAAGGCTTATAAAACCACCATATATATCTTATGCCAAAATCGAAATTACACAGCACAAAGAAGAAATCCAACTACATCATCCTTGGGCTCATTGCCGCGTGGTGCTTTCTGGTTTTTGCCGTTGCCATCATTAAAATTTCTGGAGCCTAAAGGCGAGAGGTGTCATGGATAAAAATACACGCCTCCTCCTCAGCATTCTTGGGATTGCCGTTCTTATGGTCGGTGTCGCATTCGCGTCTGTTCCACTTTATAATCTATTCTGCAAGGTCACAGGATTTGGCGGCACAACGCAAGTGTCTGATGTTGCCCCTGATGAAATTCTTGAGCGTGAGGTTACTGTTTTATTTAATACAGATACATCTCGCGACATGCCGTGGGAATTTGAATGCGAGAAACGAAAAATTACGCTTCCTGTGGGCGCACAACGCCTTATAAATTTTAAAGCAGAAAATAACAGCGCAGATATCATCACTGGTACAGCGCTTTATAATGTAAGCCCGCCCAAGGCTGGCAAGTATTTTCACAAGATGGAGTGTTTCTGTTTTCAGGAACAGGTTCTCAATCCGGGTGAATCGGTCAACATGCCCGTTGTGTTTTATATTGATCCTGCAATGGATGAGGATATTAATATGGATGATGTGACGACAATCACACTGTCTTATACTTTTTTCAAAACAGAGACAAAGGCGCTTGATGAAGCGCTCGATAATTTCTACAATGCAGACGGCAGTTAAATCGTAAAACAGGTATTTTCATGAGCGCACACGACACTTCAAAAGAACCCTACGGCACAACAGGGCAACCGCACCCTTATCATTTGGTTAAGCCTAGCATTTGGCCTTTGGTTGGCTCGCTGGCCGCGGGTCTCATGACATTTGGGCTTGTCCTTTTCATGCATGAGGCAAAAGTCGGTGATATTCAAGTCAGTTGGTATGTTGCAGCACTTGGATTGCTCGGCGTGCTTGCGACCATGTTTTATTGGTGGAAAGATGTGATTTTTGAGGCAGTTGTTGAAAAAGCACACTCGCCGATTGCACAAATTGGTCTGCGTTATGGCATGGCACTCTTCATTGCCTCAGAGGTGATGTTCTTTGTCGCGTTTTTCTGGGCGTTTTTTGATGCCAGTCTCTATGCGGGGGAAGCTGCACAATATTTACGCGTTGAACATACACAAGGCATCTGGCCACCGCCACAAATTGAAACCTTTAATCCTTTTGATTTGCCCCTCTTGATGACGCTCATTCTGCTTCTATCTGGTTGCACGGTTACTTGGGCACACTACGAGGTTGTGCATGGTAACAATAAGGATTTTTCTAAAGCACTTGGCCTAACTGTACTTCTGGGTGTGATATTCCTATGCCTTCAGGTCTATGAATACACACACGCCCATTTTGGATTTTCTGAGGGGATTTATTCATCCACCTTCTTCATGGCCACAGGCTTCCACGGTTTCCACGTCTTTGTAGGGACAGTATTCCTCTTTGTATGCTGGCGTCGTGCGCAAAAAGGCCATTTTACCCCCGAGCGCCATTTTGGTTTCGAGGCAGCTGCCTGGTACTGGCATTTTGTTGACGTTGTTTGGCTATTCCTCTTCATTGCCATTTACTGGTGGGGTGGACTTATTGGCACAGGGGGATAATCTCCTTCTGGCATGACCAAGACAAACAATACCGGCACATCCTCATCAATAAGCACGCTTATCAAGCAGGCTATACGTTGTAAATGCCCACACTGCCATCAGGGTCGCCTGTTCAAACGTGGCCTAACGGTCGAAGTCGCTGATAAATGTGATGTGTGCGGGACAGAACTCGCGCATCATGATAGTGCGGACGGCCCCGCTGTTTTCCTTATTTTTATCTTAGGCTTCTTGCTTGTACCGCTTGCGCTTATATTTGAGGCCGCCTTTGCTCCACCACTTTATATACATGTGATTTTATGGGGTCTTGCAATTTTTGCCCTGACCGCACTTTCTCTGCGCCCCTTAAAATCGCTTGTGATTGCCCTACAATATAAATATAGACAACTTTAAAAATGAGAACAAAATGCGTCCTTTAAAATCACGTTTTCCTTGGTTTGCAACCATTTGCACAGTCATTGCCATTGCAGTTTTATGCGGGCTTGGCACTTGGCAAGTGAAACGCCTGATATGGAAGCAGGCGCTTTTAGATAACATTCAGAGCGAATACGAAAAAGATACACGCATAACGCGCCTTGATTTGCGCGATTTGGTCAGCCTTAAAGAAAACCGTGTCAAAAAGGGCTTTATCGATGGGCGTTTTGATTACACAAAAGAAATCCATGTTGGGCCACGTCAATTTGATGGGGGTTTTGGATATGACATTTATACACCTTTCACAATGAATAATGGGGCGAACATCCTTGTCAATCGCGGATGGGTGCGCACCCAAAAGGTTTTACAGAGCAAACGCCTAGAAACACTCGTGAAGGGGCAAATGCGCCTCTATGGTGTGGCACGTATACCTGACAAGCCATGGGCCATTGCCGCACAAAATGCACCTGTTAAAGATTTATGGATACATGCAGACCCGCTGCAAGTTGCCAAAGTGAAAGGCATTCCAAATATGGTTGCCCCTGTCTTTTACATGCAGGATAGCTCGGTCAATATACCGACACTTGTGCAACGCTCAGATGATTGGAAAATAGCCAATAACCACCTGCAATATTCCATTTTCTGGTTTGCAATGGCAGGTATATTAGGACTGATTTACTGGATACGGTTTTGGCGTGATTAGAGCGCGTTTTTAGCCGCTGGCGTGCTTACGACACCTGCAAATTCCTGACCATCAAGAAGATTTTCATACTTCTTCTCAAATTGCGCAACATTTGCTTTAAATCTTGCAAGCTCTTTACCCTCGAGAGATTCGCTTGTTGGCACTTTCACAGAGCGTGGATTTGTATGTTTACCCGCAACAAGAACCTCGTAATGCAAATGTGGGCCAGTGGAACGGCCTGTTGTGCCAACATAGCCAATAACATCGCCCTGTGACACGCGACGGCCAGCCTTGATGCCTTTGGCAAAGCCATTTAGGTGCGCATAAGCCGTTTTAATCTCATTATTGTGTCTGATACGGATGTAATTCCCGTATGAGCTAAAGCGGTTTGCGCGCTCAACAACCCCATCACCTGCGGCATAAATAGGCGTACCTGTTGGTGCGGCAAAGTCAGCACCTTTATGCATTTTACTGTACCCAAGGACGGGGTGTCTGCGCATTCCAAAACCTGACGACATACGTGCTCCGTCAATCGGTGTTGAAAGAAGGCCTTTTTTCGCGCCCTTTCCGTCTTTGTCAAAGTAAGAAATACGACCATCCTCATATTCATGACGGTAATAGGCCACTTCTGATCCTGCTTGCTTTAGCTTCACGTAATAAGGCTCGCCGCTTCGGACATAGTAACCATCATCTGTCATAGAGGCGTCATAAAGAATTTCAAACGTATCACCGCGCTTAATCTCGCGCTGTAAGTCAAGCGACCAAGACAAAATCTTAATCGATTTGGCAATAATGGGGTCAGGCACACCTTTGCTTGCAGCTGATCCGTAAAGCGAGCTGTTAATTTGTGCGCGTTTAGCAAAAAATTGTGATGTAATCTCTTTTTCATCCAGCGATGCAACAACGCTGTCGTCTCCATCACGCTCAACAACAACTGTACGAATAGGGTCAGACACAAGTGACATCGAGGCAAATTGCAACTCGCCGTCCTTGGGGTCCATCTTGACCTCAATCTCTTGTCCTGGGCGGATCAAACGTGGATCGTAATGTTCGGACGTTGATTTAACAACCTTATAGGCCATGGCCGGTGCAACCCCTGCCTTTTGCAAAACACCAGCAAGCGTATCGCCACTTGTAATATCAAGCGCAATTGTTTGCGGTTCTAGCTTTGGCTTTTCCTCGACAGGTGTAACTGATGCATCTGTTTCACCAAAATCAGCACTTGAAAGAAGAATTTCGCCATGAGTTGACGTTTCTTCAGCCTGATCTTGCACATCAGCAGAGGCAAACATCTGTGATGAAAACTCAAGTGGTAATTGAATGGCTGTTGCCTGTGGTACAACGCTTAGCAACGCCAATACGCTCAAAGATGCAAAAGTCGCCTTGCAACGAAAGCGCAAAGAACCATCCTTCTTACGAATGTAGCGGTCTTTCAGATAAAGCGTTTGAACAAAATGCGCCGTACTTCTTTTAACAAAGAAATAGGAGGCAGAAACAGACCTAAGCATATTTTTATAAGACATAGAGATCATAAGTTATGACGCACAAGGTTGGAAAACAGATGGTGTTAATGTGATGTGCATGAATGAGTTGCCATATTTCGAATGTTTAGCATAAAACATGGACAAGAGGACAACAAGCGATTTTTTATAATGATATAACATAATTCTTAACCAAACCTTAGTTCACACCACAAGCCTTGGATATAGCTGTGTAGGCATCTGTTGTGCCTGAAAGGCTGTAGGTGTCGGTTGTAGCCGTCCCGCGCGAAGAAGTTCCCTTCACAATCATGCGACTGCCCGCTGTAATAGCATTCTTCAATTTATAATCTGTATTTGAATCAGGTGCCCATGCCGTTTCTTGATGCGTGAAAAGCTGATAGGTATTTCCATCGATATCAACAGTGACACGGCTATCTTTCTTGTAAGGATAACCAGCCATATAACTAAACACATGTTTAGTATTTTCTGCTGGACGATGCGTAATCAGCGCGTAAATTTCACCACGTGAGGTGTAATTTCCTTCATCGGTTTGTGGTTGGCTCACCATATAACAAACCCACTGTCCATTTTCTTTAAATTTATAAGCAGACCAAGGACCATGTGTGCTGATTAATTGCGGTTCTTCCTGCGCACTCACATGCACAGGCTGGCTTAAAAACGCACCTCCAAGAATGAGTGCTGCCATAATGGTTTTGATATGTTTAAATTTCATATTTTTTATAACGTTTATACGCGCTTTTTCACGCAAAATATTCTTTACAGAGCCCTGTTTAGAAGGGTTCGCAATAACTGTCAAGCAATCCTTTAAAATCCAAGAATATAAGCTGTTTACTCCTTATACGGCTCTTTGCAAAAGTTAGATTTATTTAGGCATTGTTTGAACTATTTCAACTCTAAATTGTTTATTTAGAGTAGGATTGCTGTTGAGAGAAATGGGGTGGCAATTAAAACTGTGTCTACAAAACAAGAACATCAAAGTACGCATATATCTGAAGAGGCTCCTGATTTTGTACAACTTGTTGAAAAAATAGGAAAAAATAAAGATAAAGAGGCTTTTATGGTTCTCTTTGATCACTTTGCACCCCGCCTAAAATCATTCTTGATGCGCGGCAAGTTCTCCGAAGATGTCGCAGAGGAAATCGCCCAGGAAACACTTTTGACTGTTTGGAGACGCGCAAAATCCTATAATTCAAAAAAAGCTAATCCCTCAACTTGGATTTTTACGATTGCACGAAATAGGAAGATTGATTATTTGCGTAAGCACAATAAACCAACGCCGATAGCTGAAGATTTAGAATTTTCGCAACTCATTCATCCAAATGAGGCTTACATTCGTAAAGAAAGACAACAGCTTTTCGAAACAATGGTAAAAAACTTGCCTGGAGAACAAGCCGAAATGTTAAAAAAATCTTTTTATGAAGACAAATCACATCAGGAAATTGCCGACGAAACAGATATTCCGTTGGGAACAGTTAAATCACGCATTCGTATGGCTCTGCAAAAGCTAAAACTGGAACTTGGTGAAAACGCAAAACTCGAAACTTTATAAATTTTAATTATGTCACACGCAAACGCACAAAAACAAAACGACCTTTATGAAGATGTCCTCTACCGCTATGCACAAGGACATCTTGTTAGCCCCCTTGCCGTTGTGATTAACGCCCACATGGAAAGCCACCCCAAAGCCGCGCATTTTGTTGCAGGCCTTGAAGATATTGGGGGCTACTTTCTTGAAAACACTGAACCAGACTGTCCCGTATCTGATCATTTACGTGAAGCCACCCTCTCTAAAATTGGGTCTGGTGAAGCAGTCTCACCATCACGACAGAACAAAACATTAGCTAAGATTGAAGGGTTGGAGGATATACCTAAAGCCCTTTTTGCTTATATTGCGCGCTCACACAAAGCGCTTTCCTGGCGACACCTGACCGAAGAGATTGAATTTATGTGCATTTCGGACGCGCCAGAGGGACAAACAGATGCCTTCTTCTTGCGTGTTAAGCCAAATGCAGTTTTCCCAAAGCATGGGCATAGCTCAACAGAAATTACATTTGTATTGCACGGCGCAGTCCACGACCAAGATGTGCGCATTCGCAAAGGAGACATTAAAATTTGTAACGAGACTGATGAACATGCACCCAAAGCCTGTCCAGAGGCAGGTTGCATTGCTTTATGCGTGTATGAAGACCCTATCTCAATGGATTTTTTTGAAGGCCTTTTTAACTAAAACGTGTTGTGCATTAGGCGCTTAATTCTGCCAAATCCTTATAATGGTCCAGCGCCTCTGGGTTGGCGAGCGCCTCTGTATTTTGAACAGCGCGCCCATGAATGGTGTGACGAACGGCAATTTCGACTATCTTACCACTTTTTGTACGCGGAATATCCTGAACCTGAATAATTTTGGCGGGCACATGGCGTGGACTTGCGCCCTTTTTTACCTTATCACGAATATCTTTGCGAATTGCATTGTCCAGCACGACCCCCTCTTTCATTTTCACAAATAAAATAACGCGCACATCACCTTGCCAGTTTTGACCAACGGCAATGCTTTCCTCGACGCTCTCCACCTGCTCAACCTGTCGGTAAATTTCGGCCGTGCCAATACGCACACCACCAGGATTAAGCGTTGCATCAGACCGTCCATGTACAATCAGGCCATGGTTCTTTGTTTTTTCAACCCAGTCACCATGATGCCAGATATTTTCATAACGCTCAAAATAGGCGTGTTTATACTTGGCATTGTCCTTATCATTCCAAAATCCGATGGGCATAGAGGGGATAGCATCTGTACAGACCAGCTCTCCAGCCCCTGCGCCCTCCTCTACGGATTTGCCATCATCATCAAAAACATTAACGGGTGTAGCCAAAGCTGGTCCTTGTAATTCTCCGCGCCATACAGGCGACCACGGATTTCCAATTCCAAAACTCGCGCTGATAATGTCTGTGCCGCCGTAAATGGAAGCCACATGTAAATCGGATTTGATATCGGAATAGATATAATCAAAGCTCTCATGCATCAGGGGCGAACCTGTAGAGGTCAGTATTTTTAACGCTGAAAGGTCAAAATCGCGGGCGGGATGAATGTTACGCCCCTTAATCGCATCAATATATTTGGCTGATGTTCCAAACAGGACACAGTTATGACGTGATGTGTAGTCCCACAAAACATTCATATCAGGATAGGCCGGCGAGCCATCATAAAGCAGCAATGGTGCGCCAACGGCCAACGCAGAAATCAGCCAATTCCACATCATCCAGCCACATGTGGTGAAATAGAAAACAGGGTCACCTTCATTGATATCACACTGTAAAATCCATTCTTTCAAATGTTGAAGCAATGTGCCACCGGCTCCATGCACAATACATTTGGGAACACCTGTTGTTCCGGATGAAAACATAATAAAAAGCGGGTGATTAAAAGGAAGCGAGATAAATGAAAGCGTATGTCCCTCATATGCCTTTAAAACGCCATTCCACGTCTCATGCTCAAAAGTAATTTTATCTTCTGGTGCAGGGATGAAATCATACAGAATGACGCCTTCAAGTGAAGGCAGGTTGGCAACAATCTCATTCATCTTCTCAATGCAGGAAAAGGATTTTCCGCCGTAATAATACCCATTTGTACCGAGCAGGATTTTGGGCTCTATTTGTCCAAAGCGGTCCAAAACGCCCTGCACCCCAAAGTCAGGCGAGGCAGAACTAAAAACGGCCCCGATTGACGAAGCCGCCAGCGCCATAATGAGTGTTTCAGGGCAATTGGGCATAAAGGCCGCAACGCGGTCTCCCTTTTCAACACCCTTTTCCAATAGATAGCCTTGCGCGCAGGCGACTTGGGCGCGCAAATCATCCCAGGAAAGCATCTTTTCCTCGCCCATTTCATTGCGGAAAATTATTGCCGTCTCTTGACCTGTTTTGCGCAGCAAATTTTCTGCATAATTTAACTTACCTTTTGGAAAAAACTGCGCGTCCATCATGTGCGGGGAATTCTCAAGCACCGTGTCACCCTTTTCTCCCATAACGCCTGCAAAATCCCATAATTTGTCCCAGAAAATTTCTGGGTTCTCACAGCTCCAGCGCCATAGCGCGTGGTAATCATAGTCACAAGGACGATCGCACGTCTTTACGAAGGCACTTAGTCGCGCTTTGGCCACCCTGTCTTTACTTGGCTGCCATAGGGGTTGATTATTTGTCGACATGGAAAACTCTCACAATTGTAAATTAGAAATCGCGCTTTTCAAGTCGCGCGAAAATGCTATGTTATTTTTGTCTATAAATTAAATAGTTAAGAATATTAAACATGATATCGCACATCACCTCAAAATCTTTCGTCCCACTTATCCTCATCCTCTTTGCAATTCTTATCTTCCCTGTTGGGAAAGCAAGCGCACAAGAGGCAAATCCGGTAAATCATGTGCAGGCCAAACTTCTCGCCTCTAGAGACGCCGCCGTTCCAGGGCAAAGCTTTGATTTGATGATTGCACAAGATATTGATGCAGATTGGCACACCTATTGGAAAAATCCAGGCGATTCAGGCATCCCCCTTTCTTATGAGTGGGACGTGCCAGAAGGCATTACATTCGGTGAGTACATATGGTCAACGCCCAAAACTATTCGCTATGAAGGTGTTGTTGATTTTGGCTACTCAAACAATGCCTACATCACAACAACAGTGACCGTGCCACAGGATTTTGAAGGTGATACACTTACACTTACTGCGGATTTAAACTGGCTCGTCTGTCAGGAAATTTGCATTCCCGAAAATCAGCAGGTGCGTTTAACATTGCCCGTTCAGGCACAATCAGAGCCAGCTAATGAAGCTTTATTTGATAAGGCGGCAAGTATGGAACCTGTGCCCTATCAAGGTAATGCCACCTTTACGGAAGAAAATAGCACGCTTTATTTAAAACTTGCCCCCACCCCTGCCGGCTTTAACGCGGCACAAAATGCACGCTTCATTCCAGAAGAATGGGGCATTATTCGCAATGGCGCCTTCCTGACTTTGTCTGAAAATGAGGGCGTTGGGCTTATTGAAATTCCGCGCGACACACGCGCATTGGAAGAAATTGCAAATTATCGTGGTGTTTTAAAATATGAGGCCAATGGACAAACGGTTGCCACAGACGTCACCTTTGTTGCCGATCCTGCAATGGAAATAGCAAGCGATAATACTATCGCCCTCGTTGACGGCGCACCTGAAAGCCCCCAATTAGACGCGCCCCAAAGTGCGCCAGCCAACTTTACATTTATTCAGGCCATGCTCTACGCACTCATTGGCGGGCTTATTCTGAATTTAATGCCATGCGTTTTCCCGATTTTATCAATGAAGGCACTCAGCTTTACAAAATTATCAGCCAAAGAGCGCAAGGAAGCCGCCAAACACGGCATTTTCTACACGCTTGGTGTCATCGCCTCGATGGTCGCCTTTAGCGGGCTTTTGATTGCACTTAAAAGTGCAGGAGCACAAATTGGATGGGGTTTCCAAATGCAAAACCCGCTTCTCGTATCTGTGCTTTTCTGTTTGTTTTTTGTCATTGGCCTGAATTTTCTGGGCATGTTTGATGTCAACACATCTCTTGGTAATTTCACTAATCGCTTCAGCACGCGTAACGGATTTACCAACGACTTTATGACAGGTGTGCTTGTTGTGCTTGTTGCCACACCATGTACTGCGCCTTTTATGGCTGCGGCCCTTGGATATGCGCTTGTGCAACCTGCCATCGTGACATTGAGTGTGTTTGTCGCCCTTGGCTTTGGATTGGCACTTCCGTTTCTACTTTTGGCACTTGTGCCTGCCCTTCAACGCCATATGCCAAAACCAGGGCACTGGATGGTCGTGTTTAAACAATTACTCGCCTTCCCGATGTTTATTGCCTGTGTTTGGTTGGCGTGGGTTCTCACACAACAAACAGGCGCTAATGGCATTGCAGCAGCACTTATGGCGGCAATCCTCATCTCTTTCTTTATCTTTGTCTCGCGTCTTAAAGGCGGGCTTATCCTCTTTATTACTGGGGTCATTTGCCTGTTTGGTTTTTACAAATCCATTGAAATTATTCATATGGCTGATATCGCCTATCAGGATGAAACACCAGTACATGATGCTGATGTGCTACTATACACCCCAGAAGTTCTGGAAGAGGCACTTGCTGGCGATGATATCGTATTCGTCAATATGACAGCCGCGTGGTGTATTACATGTAAAGTGAATGAGCGCACAACTATCAAGGACGCCGATGTCATGGCCGCATTTGAGGAGAACGATGTCACTTACATTATGGGTGACTGGACACGCTTTGATGCCAACATCACACAATATCTGGAAAGTTTCGGGCGCAGTGGCGTACCTATTTATGTGATTTACAAAAAGCCCGATGCCAATGGTGCGCGCGGCGAGCCTGTACTTTTACCGCAGATTTTGACACCCGATATTGTGCTGAACGCTCTTGAAAATGCGGGTTAACGCACCATATTCTTACTAAGGATTTTTAAACGCATTTCAAACTAAAGGAAAAACGATGTTGAAATCATTTCTTTTTGCAGTTGCCGTTTTGGCACTTGCCCCTCTCTCAAACGCACAAGCCGCACCTTTGACGGGTGAAATGGCTCCTGCCATTACGGCCACAGATTCAATCACAGGCGAGCCTTTTTCGCTTGCTGACCAAAAGGGTAAAATTGTTGTGCTGGAATGGACAAATAATGGATGTCCATTTGTGCGCAAGCATTACGATACAAATAATATGCAAACACTACAGAAAAACATGACCGCTGATGGTGATGTTGTTTGGGTCTCTATTGTGTCTTCTGCCGAAGGTAAACAAGGCTACGTCTCCGCCGAAGAGTCTAACGCCATTATTGCCGAGGAAGGTGCGCAGCCCACTGTCAAAATTCTCGACCCAGAAGGTACAATCGGACAGGCTTATGCCGCCAAAACAACGCCACATATGTTTGTAATCGATGCCGAGGGTGTCTTGCGTTACCAAGGCGCAATTGATGATGACAGCTCACCACGCCAAAGTGCAGTTGAAGGCGCAAATAACTATGTTGTTGCAGCCGTTGAGGCGCTCAAAAACGGAACAGACATCACCGTTGCTGAAACACAACCTTATGGGTGTGGCGTTAAATACTAATTACTTGCGCGTACCTGATACGCATTCAAGCTTTCTTGAAAAGCCCTGAATAGGAAAATTTTCTTTTGATTTTCTTGTATTTGGGGCTTTTTATGGTTTATTCTGGAAATTGTAACGATTCGTTATGTCCCTTGTTTGATTTGCATCAAACGCTAATCTTTTAAGACCTGATCAGGTTCTCATGGCGCAAACACCTATACTTCGTCGCACAAGCGACGATTCACAAATCGCACAAACCACAGCCAGTCAAAGCGCAAAGCGCATGTTGGTTGACGCACAGGGGCGTGTCGTTTTTATGGGGAATGAGATTCAAAATTTGCTTGGCCTTAAATCTGTGGGTGCTGATACCGACCTAATGGACGTTGTCGAGTTCACAGACCGCGACAGCGTTATCTCAGATCGCGGGCAGGCGCTTTTCGGCGGAGGCAACACAGATTTCGTTTCCATGTTTACCTCAGGTAGCCACGAAATAACGCTTACTAATGGTAAAACAGTCACGCTTGATTTTGACATCATCCAAACACAAAACGCCGAGTTTATTGTGGGCGTCATGAATGATGCTGAAGAGCGCTCAAGCAATGTGCCTTCCGAGGACATTCAAGGCTGGATATCACAGACACTTCCTGTAAATGAGGACGTGAACGACACCGAAGATGAACATGAGGATCTTGGCGAATTTACGCAACGTGACATTTCCAATTTTATGGAGATGTCCGAAGAAATCATGATCAAATGCAGCAAAAACGGTTCGTTGCGTAATTTTAATAAAAAATGCCTTTCAACGCTTGGATTTGAAGAATCCGACCTTGTCGCCATGGAATTCATGGATATTATCGCGCCCGAGGATAAATCAACCGTGCGCCCGATTGTCATGCAGATTATTAATGGCGAAGCAGAAAAGCACCAGATCGTCCATTTCGAGGCACGCATGCTGTGTGAAAATGGCGAACGCCGATGGATACACTGGCAGCAACGTAAATTCGGTCACGCCCTTTATTTCGTGGGCCAAGACCTAACACAAATTAAATATCAGCAACTCAAGCTTAAGCGCCAACAGGAACAACTCTCCAAGGCACAATCCATTGGACGTATGGGGCATTGGACATGGGCGCTTGGTCGCGAGGAAATTGAATGGTCGGACGAGCTTTACCGCATCTTCGGCGTTGATCAGGATAATTTCCTGCCCACTATTGATTCTATTGGCAAGCTTGTTGTCCGCCGCGACTTGGGACGCACGATGCAGATTTTCCAGCGTGCGATGATGAGCAAATGCAATTTCGAAACTGATTTTCGTATCAAAACTGAAAACGGCAAGGAAAAGCACCTGCGCTGTGAGGGCAGATGTCAGACAGATGAAGACGGCGATGTGACCGCTATCTTTGGCATTATGCGCGACATCACAGAACAATTTGAGCATGAGACAGAACTGCACCGCGCTAAAGAAGCCGCCGAAAACGCTTATGCCGCTAAGTCTCAGTTCCTAGCTAATATGAGCCACGAACTGCGTACACCACTCAATGCCATTATCGGATTTTCCGAGATGATTCAGCGCCAGCTTCTTGGGCCCATCGGCACAGAGCAGTATCTGGATTACATCAATGGTATTCGTGAAAGTGGCGAGCATTTACTTGATCTGATCACCGATATTCTGGACATGTCGAAAATTGAGTCAGGAAAATACGAGCTGGATTTAGAAAAATTTGAATTTAATAAGCCGCTAGATGTAGCCATTCACATGATGGAGGGGCGTGCCCTTGACCAGAACATCAAAATTAATCTAAACCTTTCCGAGAGCCTCAAAGAACGTAAAATTGTCGCCGACAGGCGTGCGATCATGCAGATTATGCTTAATTTGCTCTCTAATGCTGTTAAATTCTCTGGAGAAAATGGTATCATTGAGGTGTGTTGCGAGGAACGCGATAACGGCATTTTCATTAAAGTGGCCGATAACGGTATCGGCATTCCGCCCAATAAGCTGCAGACAATATTAAAACCCTTTGAACAGGTCTCTAATCAATATTCGCGCGGTCATGAAGGCTCAGGATTGGGATTGGCCATTACTAAGGAATTGGTCGAGCTTCACGGTGGGCATTTGCATTTGGAATCAGAGCTTAATGTTGGGACAACGGTTCATATCCGCCTGCCCTTTGAAGTGATACAACGACCAAAAGACCAAACTCGCCATTAAATGATTTAAGCGCTTGCGCCATCACGTTTAACAAAGCTGTCACTTTGCTCTGATTGCTTTTCACTTTCTTCAAGACAATTTTGTAGACCTTCACGGTAGGTTGGAAATTCAAGCTTCTCAATCAGCGCATCCTTCACCTTACTATTATCAACGCGCTTGTTATCGGAATAAAAGCTCATTGTGATGGGCACAAGATTGGCCTCCTCTATCGGGATTAAGGGTGGAAGGTCACGCCCCATAAGCTCACACGCATAGGCAATAATCTCGTGACTAGGAGCTGGTTCATCATCGGCTACATTATAAATCTGCCCCGGTGTAGGCTTTTCGAAAGATTTAAGAACCACATTGCAGATATCCTTCACATGGATACGGTTAAAAACATGGTCTTCCTTGTAAATACGGCGTGCAAGACCCGCTTTAACCGATTCAATGGCACTGCGGTCTGGTCCATAAATTCCCGATAGACGGAAGACATGCAACGGAAGACTTTTCTTACGGTTTAGTATAAGCCATTGTTTTTCAGCCTCAGCACGACGAGAGCCGCGAATAGTGCTTGGACGCACTTCTGATGTTTCTGTAACAGAACGCCCCTCGCGGTTGCCATAGATTCCTGTTGTAGAAAAATACCCGAGCCATTGCAGGTTTTTTGACGCTGCAATTTCATCTGCATAGGCGCGGAATACAGGGTCGCCTTCTTTATCAGGGGGTGCAGAAATAAGGATATGTGTGGCCTCCTCAAGCCTTGAGGCCATATCCATAGAGGGCGAAAGTGCATCATGCAGATAAAGCTTAACGCCTCTATCTCTGTAATAATCACGCTTTTCAGGGTCGCGCGTTGTCCCGCGAATCTCCCATTCATCAGGATATTTCTCCTGAATCATCTGTGCCAAATGTGCGCAGCTGTAACCAAACCCAAAGCAGAAGAGTATTTTTTTTGTCATTGTTTAATTATCCAGAAAAATAGATGTCATCGTGAAGTCGTTTAAAAGTTTACGTCTTCATAGTGCTTCACAGGTTCAAAACCCGGCACACGATCTTCAAGAAGCGGTTGGAAGGAAGGTCTTGATTTGATACGCGCGTACCAATCACGTGCGGCATGATGCTCATCCCACGGCACGTCACCCAAATAATCAAGTGAGGAAATGTGAGCGGCGGCTGCAATATCAGCTAGCGACAACTGGTCACCCGCAAGCCAGCGACGGCGTTCAATCAGAAATCCGATATAATCCAGATGATAATGAATATTAGCATGTCCTGCGCGCACGGAGGGGCCATGTGGTTCACCCAAATGCAAAATGCGTTTCATCACCTTCTCGCCAAAGAGGTTGTCTGTGACCTCCTTGTTAAACTTTACGTCAAACCAGCCAATTAGGCGACGTACCTCAGCACGTTGTACAGGGTCGTGGCCAAACAGGTTATGTTGAGGGTAGACCTCCTCCAGATATTCGCAAATTACGTTACTGTTGGACAAGGTTGTGCCATCTGGCTCTATCAGAACAGGCACATCACCCGCAGGGTTCAACGCCAGAAATTCTGTACGGCGTTCCCAGATCTTTTCAATTTCAAGATTAAACTCCAGTCCTTTTTCCGACAGAACAACACGTGTTTTCCGGGAAAAGGGATGCAGCCAAAGATGATAAAGCGTTCTCATAACAAAAAATCATACCATTATTTTGTTAAAACGCTATCTGTTTTCATAAAATTTATCACTTCACTTTAGCAAAGGGCCACATACGGCGCAGTGTATTATCCTTGTCAAAATAGTGATGTTTTAAAGCGCCTGCAAAGTGCAAGGCAATGATTGCAATACAAATATAAGCCAAAATTTCATGTGATTGGTTAAAGAAACTGCCCCACTCCTTACTTTTCTCCATCAGTGATGGAATTTCACCCCAGCCAAAGAGGTTCACGGGATAACCAGCTGCAGACGACATATACCACCCACTTAAAGGAAGTAGGATCATAAGACCATAAAGAACAAAATGCGCCACGCGTGAGCCAATCTTTTCGGCATTACTATGTGTGTCCAAAGCCTTTGGGTATTTATGTGTAAGGCGCCAGAGGATGCGCAGTGCAGCTAATGCCAAAATCGTAATTCCAATTGATTTGTGCCAACCGATAAGAACGCCACGATTACTGACCTCGAATGTGTCAAAATAAAGCCCGAAACCCAACATGAAAATGATACCCAAACCAATGGTCCAGTGAAAAAACTTGGCAACAGCGCCATATCGTTGTTCCGATGTCATGAGAAAGGCCTTTCAGTAAAACATTAAGAGGTTAAATAAGGCTGCGCAATTTGAACAGCAACATATGCAATAAAAAACGCGATAATCCAGTTCATCGTTCCATAAACCCAATGCAGTTTTTTATTCTGCATAATATCATCACGCGATTTATGGCGAAGCAAGGCCAGCAAAATCCCCTGCCCCACCAGAAAACCAAAGATAAAACCGATAAATGCAATTGCGTAAATCATTTCTTTTTTAGCTTACGTTAAGAAGGCGACCACTGTAAACTGGCAAAGTTACAAACGTGCATTACGAAAGATTCTCCATGCCATTTCTCTCAATCGTTATTATTGCCATTGTTCAGGGTATTACAGAATTTCTGCCCATCAGCTCTAGCGGCCATCTTTTGCTTACACATTGGGCGTTGCAGGGCGCAGAGGCACAAAATAATTACGCACAAAACCATCTCTTTGATATTGCGGTACATGTGGGCACGCTTCTGGCTGTTCTGCTCTATTTCCGCAAAGATGTATTGAGCCTTATTCAAGGCGCACTGGCGACTGTTTTAAGAACAAATAGAAAAACTGATGCCAGTGAAAGCCGCCACCTCTTCTTGATGGTTATTCTGGCTTCACTTCCTGTGATTTTGGCTGGACTAGCTCTTCAGCTCTGGCAACCAGCTTTTCTCAACTGGTTGACCTTGATTGCCATCACAAATATCGTTTTTGGGCTTTTATTATATTGGGCAGACCAAAAGGGCACACAAACAAAGAGTGTATCAGAGCTTACCTTAGGTCAGGCCTTTTTAATTGGCGTTGCACAGATTTTTGCTCTAGCGCCTGGGACAAGTCGCTCAGGTGTAACCATGACAGCAGGGCTCTTCTTTCAGCTAACACGCGCAGAGGCCGCACGCTTTTCCTTATTACTTGCCATTATTGCGATTGCAGGCGCGGGCACACTTGGCGCGCTCGACCTTATGCAAAGCGGTGATTTTCAGCTGGGTCTGGATATTGCTCTTGCCGCTTTCCTTTCGTTCCTAACGGCTTATGCGGCGATATTTGCCATGATGAAGTGGCTAGAGCGTGCAACCTTCACGCCCTTTGTCATTTATCGCATCGCCTTTGGAATTATCCTGCTTATTCTTATTCAACAGGGTGTGTTTGCCTGATTTTAACGCTCACTCAGTGACTGGTTTAGCGTTTTCACAAATGGTTTGAGCATATATTGCATCACGCTCTTCTCGCCTGTCAAAATATCAACTTGGGCTTCCATCCCTGTTGTAATGGGCAAAACCTCACCTTTGCGGCGTAATTCTGTCTCATTCGTCTTAATACGCGCGCGGTAGAATGTTTCACCCTGTTCATCTGTAATGGTATCAGGCGAAATATCAATCAACTCACCGTCAAGGCCACCATAGATAGAGTAATCATAGGCTGTAATTTTAACCGTTGCCTTTTGACCTGGTCTGTCACCAATGGCAGGGCGCAAAAACGCAATATCCTTTGGCTTGATGCGTGCCTCAACAAAAAGCGGTTCACCCTCGGGAACAATCTGGACAATAGGCTGGCCCGCTTGCACAACACCACCCTTGGTATTGACGGTCAAATTATGGACAATCCCATTTACTGGTGAGGCAATCTCGGTGCGGTCACGACGATCCTCAAGACCAAGCAAGCTTTTCTCTAAAGAGCTTGCCTCAAGTGACTTTTCAGAGAGTTGGAGCTGGGCTTCCGCCTTGGCTGTCTCTTCTAGCTCGCGAATACGGCTTTCTGCCTCAGCAACCGCCGCATTTGCACGCGGAAGTGACTGAAGCACGCTGTTTAACTCAGTTTGTTTTTCCTTAATGCCACGTTCCAGTTGAATCATTTCAATTTGTGGTGCAGACCCACGCTCAACAAGCGGGGCAATCATGTTCTTCTCTTCACGTGATAGTGCAATCACCTTGCGCAAATCACCTGCACGCTGATTAAGTTCTGAGACTTCCTGTGTGCGTTGGCGCAGTTGTTGTTCAAGGACGTTTTTCTGTTGGAATTGCTGTGAACGATTGCGAAGGAACGCATTACGCTCTTCCTGAACGGCACGTGGAGCCTTCTCTTTCAACTCATCAGAAAAAGTGACCTCATCCTCACCTGCGACTTCGGCCTGCAAGCGCTGAATAGCTGCTTTTAAGCCGTAATAGCGGGCCTCATTTGTTTGTAGATCAGATGTTGCGGCAACATCACGCAAACGAATAAGAACTTGTCCTTTTTGGACGCGATCACCTTTGCGGACATAAAATTCGTCAACAATCCCAGGCTCAAGTGAGGCGACCTCCTGTAATTCACTCGAAGGAATAATCTTACCGAAACCGCGCGTGACCTCATCAAGGCTTGCAAGGTTTGCCCAAAAAACAAAAAAGATGAAAAACAAACCAATCATCACAAGAATAACATGCTTGCTTAAGGGTAGTTCTTCATCAGTGATGAACGCTTTCTCAGCCTTGGCTTGCACACGCTCAATTTGAGTTTTCGCCCAATTAGCACGAATTTTTGCCCAGTCTTCTGTTTTATTGACGCTTAAATCCATTTCGGCACGACCACCCTCGGGCATCGTTTTAATATCTTTTTTGCCGTCTGTTGCTTTTGCGGTAGGTGCTTTTTGTTTTTTATCATTATCACTCATTGTCTACACCTCCGTCTTTTCTGCGTCTGTTCCATATTGGCGCGCCTGAAGCTTGCTAATGACCTCATCCTTTGGACCAAAGGCAATCAAACGCCCCCGATCAATCAGGATCAGCTTGTCAACAATGCTCAGCATCGCCCCTTTATGCGTAATCAGGATAACCGTTTTGTTCTCTGTAATTTTGCCCAAACGCTTTCTAAGACGATTTTCGGACGCCGGATCCATAGAGGCCGTTGGCTCATCTAGCACCATCACAGGTGGATCGTAAAGAAGTGCACGTGCAATGGCTACAGATTGACGTTGACCACCAGAGAGCGCCTCACCGCGTTCACCAACTTGTGTATCCAGACCCGTTTCAGTATCACGCAAGAATTCAGACACACCGGCCAGCTCTGCTGAGCGAATAACGGCACTATCAGGGGCAGTTTCATGACCCATCGTAATATTTTCGCGTACCGTTCCAAAGAAAAGCTGCTCGCCTTGTTGCACACCACCGATATTGCGGCGAAGATCACCCGGATCAATCTGACGTACATCTGTGCCATCAAGCAAAATTGCCCCTGACTCAGGCTGATATAAATTAAGAAGCAAACGCTCAATCGTGGTTTTACCTGACCCAACCGCACCGATAATGCCAACATGTTCACCTGGCTCAATGGTAAAGGTCAGGCCGTTAATCGCAGGGCGTGTTTGCCCAGGATAGCGGAACACAACATCACGAAATTCAATTTTACCTTGCACGGCTGGCATAGAAATAAAATGCTTGCCCGCAGGACGCTCAACAGGTTTGGCCATCAAATCTTTGAGCTGAACATAGGACTGCCAGCTTTGGTTAAAGCGTGTCATAAGACCCGCCACTTGAGCCAAAGGTGCCATCGCACGGCCTGACAAAATCACACAGGCAATCAACGCACCCATAGAAATAACAGCATTAGAAATGAGGTATACACCTGCAATCACAATCCCCACACTTACCATCTGTTGAATAAAGACCGAGTAGTTCAGCGCAAAGGCCGCGACACGGCGCGAACGCACGGAAGTGATTGAGGCTTTATCTGTTAGCTCCTCCCACTTGCGCTGTGTATGTCCTTCAGCAGCTTGTGTTTTAATCGCTTCAAGGCCAGTAATCGTTTCAAAGAGAAGCGCATTTTTAAGCGCGTTTTCATGCAGAGAAATCTTGATAATTTTTTCCATCGGCTTTTGCAAAACCCAGCCACCGAGCAGAACTAAAGGCACAGCAAGAAGCGGTACAAAAACGATAGGACCGCCAATAACAGCAATAATAATCAAGAAGAAAGCCGTAAATGGCAAATCAATAAGTGCGGCCATTGTAGCGGACGTAAAGAAATCACGAATGGTCTCAAATTCGCGCATATTGGCCGCCAATACACCCGCACTTGAAGGACGCGCGGCGAGTTGCATACCGAGCATTTGCTCAAAGAGTTTTGCCGAGATTTTGACGTCCGCCTTACGCCCTGCAACATCAAGGAAAAGCGCGCGTAAATTTTTCAGGATAAAGTCAAAAACAAAGGCAACCATGACACCAATAGCCAGCACCCACAATGTTTCATAGGCCTGATTGGGAATGACACGGTCATACACATTCATGATGAAGATAGTGCTTGCCAAAGCAATTACGTTTATCATGGCTGAGGCCGCAATCACCTCGCGGTAAATCTTCCAGTTTTCCTTGAGCGTTCCCCAGAACCAATCGGCCTCGGTTTCAATCTCAGCTGGGCCTGCACGGTCATCTACGCGCGCCACAGGACGCACGAAGAAGGCATAGCCGTTATGAATAGCCTTTACCTGCTCAAGCGACAATGTCACTTTTTCATCTTCTGTTTCAGGAAACTGTAGGACAAACTGTGTCGCCTTATGTAGCTGAACTGGCTTACCCGCCTCTTTTACAGGCTTTGCCTTTTCAGGGTATTTCACATCCCACAAAATGGCGGCCTGCTTGTTCTCAAGCACAAGGATACAAGGCAGGTTGGGCGCAATGGCCAATGCCTCAAGCGAGCGCTCAATGAGTTTCGATTGCATGTCAGCACGCGTTGCGGCGCGCGAAAACAAACTTGGTGTAATACCAGTTGGAGGTACTGGAAGACCCGCAACAAGAGAATTACGGCTTGTTCTGCGGCCATAATGCCCTGCCAGAATACGCAAGCATTCAACCAAAGGATCTTGAACGGCCAAACGATCAGCCTCAAGCGGCCAGCTATCTGCCTCCATCAAATGCGCAGGAACCTCTTCACCGTCATTTGTTTGGTCTACGCCCTCTTGAGAGTCAACAGACCCCGTAGCGGTTTTATCCTCTACGGGGGCGTTTTTATCTTCGTTATTTTTTGGGGACGTCTCGTTACTTTTTGACATAGCCTGAGCCTATATTGAGTCTGTTACAAATGCGTTAACAGGGTATCAATATTCGTGACTCGGGTCTACCTCATCTTGGTAAGCAACGTTCAATGTTGGAAGCAATTCACCTTTAAGCGCCAAAAGTCTGTAAATCGCAAACATTTCAACGACTTCGTTATTGATTGTGTTTGAACGCGAAACGAAAAGTTCGTTTTGAGCATCCAAAACGTCAAGCAATGTACGACGGTCTAAGTCAAACTGGTCACGGTAAGCACCAACCACCTCTTCGTTGGCTGAGGCTTGTTCAGCAAATTGACGGGCACGCTCACGTGCTGAAAGCATACTGGCCCATGTTTGGCGAACGTCATCTTCAACGGCACGCGCAGCATCGTTACGCTCTTCTTTTGATTGGGCGTGTCTGTAGATAAACTCACGCTCACGCGCTTGATCTCCACCACCGCGATACAGGTTCCAGTTCATGACAACAAGAGCAGATGCACCATAATCTTCTTGCTCAATTCCGCCTAGGTTATCACCAGCGTTTGCACCCAATTGTAAATCAACCTGCGGGTAGTAAGTTGAACGTGTCTGCCAACGTTCAGCGTCAGCCACATTTACGTCAGCTTCAAAAATATCCAAAGTCGGGCTGTGTGTGAGTGCATGCTTAACCTCTTCTTCAACATCAACTTCCAAAGCTGTCACAGGGACAACAGGAACTTGCAGGTCACCCGGCATATCACCGACTTCACGTTTGTATGTTGTTTCAGAAACACGCAAGGCTTCAATCACGTTGGCTTCGTTTGCACGTGCGGCTGCCAAACGGGCACGAACCTGCTCAACGTCAGCTTGTGTTGAACGACCAGCGTTAGCGCCATCTTCGATTTTAGCAAGAATATTCAAGTGTTCTTGTACGTTGTCACGTGCAATACGAAGAAGCTCGCGCTGACGCACGACGTCCAAATAGGCTTCAACGATGTCAAGGCCAACAAATTCAGCTGTTTCACGCACACGGTGCGAAGCAGAGCGCACACGTTGGTATTGACGCTCATTTTCATACTTCGTGTCAAAACCATCAAAAAGCAATTGTGTCAAAGTGATACCAACCTGATAACGGTAAAGTGTTTCATCATCATCGCCTGGTCCTGCACGTGTATTTGAGTTTTTCGTGTATTCAAAACCTGTGTCACCCTGTAAATCAATCGAAGGGTAGTAAAGCGCTTGCGCTTGATTAAGCTCTTCATCGGTGGCGCGGCGGTTATTTTCAACAATCCCTGTTTCGGGGTTTGTTTCCATACCAACAGAAACAGCCTCTGTCAGTGTATCGATGCGCAAATCTGCAGATGGCGCGGCAGCAGGCTCAGTAGCTGCAACTGGAACGGCAATTGTTTCCTCAACCATGACCATCTCTTGTTCCATGGCTGGATTATCCATCATCATGTCATCTTGTGCATGCGCAATCGCGGCAAACCCCGTGCCAATTAGCGCAGTGCACGCCAATAGACAAGCTGTTTTCTTCATTGTGGCAATCATTGTCTTCTCCTTCAAGAAATGCTGCATGTGATGCTCCCCAATTCACTAAAGCCATGCAGGATTTATAAAAATCTGATTATTTATGACCTTTTTTCAAGAGCATAGCAAGGTATTTTTAGGTTTTTTCAAAGCCGCAATTTGTATTTAGTGCAGTTTTGCAACAAATAAAAAGCACCCTTCTGCGAAGAAGAGTGCTTTTAAAATATATAATCTATTAGACAGTTCCGTTGCTGTTAGCGCGCGCCTGAAGCAAGATTTGCTCCAAATCACCAGCAGTGTAGTTTTCAAGGACAACAACATCCTCGGCGCCGCCGACATTACCTGAACCTGTAACATCAACAGATACAACCGTATTATTGCCTTCTTGTCTTTGGAAGACAAAGTTTTCAATGGCTTCTGTCGTAGGGTCGTAGTTGTGCAAGAAGTCACCAAGGTCGAGGATATCGCCTTCACCAACACTAAAGTCGTGAATAATATCAACACCAGGATCCTGACGCTCAAACAAGAATGTATCAGCACCTGAACCACCCCAGATTTCGTTTGGTCCACCATCTGAATTCCATGGCTCTTCATAAAGAGTTGCACCAGCATTGATAATGTCATTACCAGCACCACCATAGATTTTATCGGTTCCGCCGCCGCCGATAATGATATCGTCGCCTGCGCCACCATAGATTGTGTCATTATCCAGACCACCATAGATTGTGTCATCACCACCGTTACCGTAAATAACGTCAGATCCTGACAATCCGGCAATCACATCGTCGCCGTTTGTGCCGTGGATTGTTTCTTCACAGTCTTGGCCTGTGATTGTGATATGACCATTTTCACCCATAAATGTTAGGGCAGCTGTGTCACTGTCACCATCACCATCTGTAACTGTGTATGAGAATTCATCCATCACATCAGAAATATCAAGGAATGCCTCAACATCTTTGACTGTGAACTCGAACCAGTCACTTTCACCAAGGTGATAAAGAGACCCGATTTGGATAGATTCAATATATCCACCACCAAAATCAGCTGCATTCAGGATAATTCCGATATCATCACCAAGTTGCAAACCATCAGGCAAGAAGTACTCAATATAGAGCGGGTTGCCGCCTGTAGTCTTGATAATCACATCAAGTGCTGCACCTGACCCAGTATTGGCAAAATGCTCAAGACTTAGGTTGACTGCTGTAACCGGCTGGTTGTTGAATGTGAACTCAAGGATCTCACCACCGTTAACGCGGTCAGATGTGTAGGCATCACCATTCCCCCAGATACCAAAGCCTTTGTCATACCAGATAAGTTTTCCAACTTCTTGACCTGCATAGGCTGGGTTTTTCACTGTGACAGTAATGTTATCGCGTGTCAGCGACATTGGCATGCTGTCAAAGTTATCTTTTGTTGGGTTAAATTCAAGCGATAGCAAATCACTGTTCAAGATGTACTCGTAGTTACCTTGCGCATCAATTGTGAGTGTTCCGTATTGGCCTTCAATTGATGTTGTGCCTGTCGCGCTCACATTGTAAGACTGACCACCGAAATTCACCTGTGTGACAAGGTTATCAATATCCTCTGACAACAAGTCGTTATCAAGAACGTTACCCTCGGCACGCAATTCCTCACCAACTTTAACCACTGGTTCATCAAAGGCAATCGGTGCGTCATCCTTAATCTGGACTGTGACCGTACCATTACCATTGTCACCATCGATATCAGTTGCTGTCACACCAAAACGCAGATTGATAATCTCGTTCGGGTTGTTCGGATTTGAATGGTCAAGTGTGTCTTTGGCAACAAATGTGTATGAGCCATCAGAATTAATTTCCAGAGTAAAGACTTCACGACCACCGGCTGAACCAACGTATTTACCAGCAACCAAGGCCACCACGACAACTTCGCCACGCGATGTAAGCGTGCCACCCGTTGCGCCTGTTGCAGAGAATGACCCAGCACCAGTTGCAGAGAATGTTCCCGGGCCTTCGCCGAAGAAATTCGCATCAATCTGGCCGTTCACTGTGATGTCATTACCGTTATAGTCTGTTTCATCAAGCATAAAGGCTTCATTCACAACAACTGGTGTGTCATCCACGCCCTCTGTTGTCACGCGCAGAACGGCTGTATCTGTGTCACCATCACCATCACGAAGTGTGTAGGTAAAGTTATCAGTACCAGAAGCATTACCGTCTCTTGTGTAGGTATAATTACCATTTGCAGAGATAACCAATGTACCGTACTGACCAATAATAGAAGCTGTGCCTGATGCAGGAACATTAACAGTTGTGCCATTATACTGAATTTGTATAACAGCAGCACCTTCATCATCATACCCTGTGTCATCATTGACCATGACGTTACCAGAGGCAGTATTTGTACCATCAGCAAGATTTGCTGTGTCATCAACTGCATCAGGTGCATCATCGCGAACCTGAATACGGATATTATTCATCGCCATATCGCCATCGGCATCTGTGGCCACGTAACCAAAGTTCAAGAAAAGACTCTCGTTATCGGCAGTTGGATTGCTGTGGTCGAGCTGATCAAGCTGTCTGAACGTATACGATCCATCGCTGTTAATTTGCAATGTAAAGACGTCACGCCCATCAGAGGCCGTTCCCGTATATGTGTTGCCAGAAAGCGTGACTGTCACATCATCACCAGCCGATGTCAGGTTACCGCCATTATTCCCAGATGTTGAGAATGTGTTGGCGCCTTTGGCTGTGACTGTACCTGGGCCATCATTACCGTAATCAACGACAATCTGTCCATTCACAACATGCGATCCAGTTTCATCAATCACAGATGTTGCCTGTGTGACGATTGGAGAGACATCGTTGCCAGCAACACTTACATCAAGAGTTGCAGTATCAGTATCACCATCACCATCTGTTAGCTCGTAAGTAAAGCTGTCTGTTCCTGTTTGGTCAGATGTGCGTGTATATGTGTATGAACCATTGGCTGAAATACGAAGATAACCAAAGTCACCATCAATTCTGACTGTACCAGATGCTGGAACAGCAACCGTTGTACCATTGAAAGAAATTTCGGTAACAGCAGAACCATCATCGTCATAGCCTACATCGTCATTGGCAACGACATTGCCAGTAGCTGTATTTGCGTTTGAGGCAAGTGAAGCTGTGTCGTCAACAGCAACTGGCCCATCGTCGCGCACCTCAATGCGGACATTAGACATCGCCATATCGCCATCGGCATCTGTTGCCACATAACCAAAGTTCAAGAAAAGACTTTCGTTATCATTATTCACATTGCTGTGATCCAACTGGTCAAGCTGTGTGAATGTGTATGATCCATTGCTGTTAATATGCAATGTAAAGACATCACGACCATCAGCTGAGCGACCTGTGTAAGTATTACCAGAAAGCGTTACAGTTACATCAGACCCATCAGATGTCAGGTTACCACCATTGTTCCCAGTTGTTGAGAACGAGCTTGCGCCCTTGGCTGTGACTGTTCCTGGGCCATCATTTCCGTAATTGACATTAATTTGGCCGTTGACAACATGCGCGCCAGATTCATCAATCACTGACGCAGCTTGCGTCACAATCGGCGTAACATCACCTGGATCAAGCGTGATATCCAATGTCGCTGTATCCGTATCACCGTCACCATCAGCAAGTCTGTATGTAAAGCGGTCAATACCTGATTGTGTTGACGTACGCGTGTAAGTGTATGACCCGTCAGCCGCAATCGTCAGCGTTCCGAATTGACCTGCGATTGTTGTTGAACCATTCGCTGGGACGTTAATTGTTGTTCCGTTGTGCGAGATCTGTGTAACAGAGCCGTCAAGATCAACACCAACATCATCATTATCAATAACGTTACCTGATGCTGATGCATCTGTATCATTCAAAAACGCATTATCGTTATTGGCTTGTGGCCCATCATCGGCAACATCAATACCTACAAAGACTGTTTCTGTGTCACCGTCATTATCAATGACGTTAACTGCAAATTTTAACCAAATCACATCATTTGGATTTGAACCATCTGCGTGGTCAATAGGCTGGAATTGCGTAAATGTATATTCGCCAGTCAATGGGTCAATTGTGAATGTGAACACAGTATCACCCGTTGAATCAGTACCAACATAACCGTTGGCTGTTGCTGTGACTGTGACTAATTCACCCTGTGATGTCACAGGAATATTTGGACCATTTGGTGTGTCCATTGCCATGAATGTACCTTCTGGAACAACCTCACCTGCACCGTCTTCGCCAAAATTGAAGTTCAGCGTGTCTGTAACAGAAATTGAATTCACACCATCAAGACTTGATTCATCAATAACTGTAAAGCGGTCAAAGGCCACTGGACCATCGTCAAAGACGCGGATTGTCACAGTTCCCATACCCATATCGCCATCAGCATCTGTTGCTGTGACACCAAATGACAGGTCAAGGAAGTCATTGTCATCTGTTGGGTCAGCATGGTCGAGCGTATCAAGCGCGGTGAATGTGTAAGAGCCGTTATTGTTGATCTCAAGCGTAAAGATTGGACGACCATCAGCAGATGTCCCTGTGTAAGTGTTACCATTCAAAGTAACAGTCACTGGTGAACCATCAGATGTCAGTGCATTACCGCCATTATTTGTGACCGCAAATGAATCTGCGCCCTTGGCTGTAATTGTTCCTGGGCCATCACCAAAGAAGTTTACGTTCAGAAGACCCGTTACAACCTCTGGTGCGCCATCATAGTTTGTTTCATCGACTGAGTTAGACGCATTGACAACAACAGGTGTGCCATCTGCTGCAACAGCAACATCAAGGTCGGCTGTATCTGTGTCGCCATCACCATCTGTGAGTGTGTAAGTAAATGTGTCTGTGCCACCCGCATTGCTTGAACGTGTGTAAGTGTATGACCCGTCAGCCGCAATTGTCAGCGACCCGAAGTTACCAGCAATCGTTGCTGTGCCTGTGGCAGGAACCGCAACTGTTGTGCCGTTAAATGAAACAGCAGTGACCGCTGAGCCATCATCGTCAAAGCCAACATCATCATTTGTGACAACATTACCTGTGGCTGTATTGTCAGCATTTGAAAGCGCGGCCGTATCATCAACTGCAACTGGACCATCATCCGCAACATTGATTGTTACTGTTGACATCGCCATGTCACCATCAGCATCTGTGGCCACATAACCAAAACCAAGCGCAACCACATCATTAGGATCTGTTGCATCTGGGTGGTCAATCTGGTCAATTTGCGTGAATGTGTATGACCCATCTGAGTTAATTGTCAGCGTGAAGATGTCACGACCATCAGCAGATGTTCCTGTGTAAGTATTACCAGAAAGTGTCACTGTAATCGCAGAGCCATCAGAAGTCAGTGCTATTGCAGGTGAACCATTCACTGTGAATGTATTTGCACCTTTGGCTGTCACTGTTCCTGGGCCATCATTACCGTAATCAACAGTGATTTGACCGTTAACAACGTGCGCACCACTCTCATCAATATTTGAAGAGGCTGCTGTCACGATTGGCTGGACGTCATTCCCTGTGACATTAACATCCAATGTGGCTGTGTCTGTGTCACCATCACCATCAACAAGTGTGTAAGTAAAGCTGTCTGTGCCTGTCTGGTCAGATGTGCGTGTATATGTGTAACCACCATTTTGTGCAATCTCAAGCGTACCAAAGTTACCTACAATAACGGCTGTCGCGTTTGATGGAACATTATAGACTGTACCATTGAACTCAACTTGTGAGACAAATGACCCATCATCATCAAAGCCAACATCATCATTTGTGACAACATTACCTGTCGCTGTGTTATCTGCTGCACCAAGAGCTGCAACATCATCAACTGCAACTGGACCATCATCACGAACGCGAATAACAATGCGATTCATGCCCATATCACCATCTGTATCTGTAGCGACATAACCAAAATTCAAGAAAACACTGTCATTTGGATCTGTTGCATCTGGGTGATCTACCTGATCAAGCAAAGTAAAACGATATGTTCCATCTGCATTAATTGTTAATGTAAAAACATCACGACCATCAGCAGATGTTCCTGTATAAGTATTACCAGTAAGTGTCACTGTCACTGGCGAACCGTCCGATGTCAGCGTTGCAGTTGTGATACCGCCACCAGTGGCCTGAAATGTATTTGCACCTTTGGCTGTAAATGTTCCTGGACCATCTGCGCCAAAATCAACATTTATCGCACCATCAACAACGTAGAGATTTGTTTCATCAACCGCGCTTGCAGCTTGCGTAGCAATTGGCTCATCATCAACTGGGGGTGGCGGTGGTGACGTTGGTGGCGTTGTGTCTTGCAGTGTAACAATTTCTTCTGGACCGGGCGCTGTGTAGACAAGTTCTGTTTCGCCAATTGCACCAATTGCAGGAACGCCGTTCAAATTAACATCATCAACGCTTGACTGGAAACCATAACCACGGCCTTCTGCACCAGGTGCTTGCGCAGCAGCAGGCTCGATATTATTCAAAGCTTGCGCAACATCTGGTCCAGCAGCAGGCTCGATATTGGCAACATCAGGAGCAGCTTCCGCGATATCCTCCTGAATTGTTTCTTCAACTTCTTCTAATGCTGTCAGCTCTTCGCCAGCAGCAGGCTCGATATCAACAACATCTGTATCTGCGACTTCAACGGTCTCGCCTTGCAGCTGTGCAAACATTTCTTCAGGATAAATGATTGTATTGTCAGAAAGCTGGATGATTGTATCACGGCCGCAACTATCAGCAGAGAAAGCAAGTTCTTCAAAATTTTGAATAACGACAGTCGAGCCATTAATAAGAGAGATTTCAATCGAACCGTCTGCCAGAAGCTTTGGCGTTGTTACCATTTGGTCACTTGCAAAAGCGAGTGTGTTGACCTGACCTGGTTTAAGATTGATTACTTCTGTTGTTCCCGCCTCTGGCAACACAATATTACAAACATCCTTAGGCATGGTACTTTCCCCTTCAGCCAAATTAATATCAAAAATGCTCTCGCACTAAAATTTTGTCACTCGTATCGAATACGATACTTATATATACGAAACCGTGTTTTCACACAAACTTTATAAGATAACGCGAGGAAACTACATGAGAATCCTCAAAATGTCAAATGTTATGTTAATTAAATTTACGTTTTGTTAAGATTTAAGACGCGACCCTTTTGCATTAGAATTATCTTATCTTCCACACCCTAACGGCAGGGCGCAGATACAGTTCCTTACAATCCACTCTCGCAGACGAATCTTAAATTTTCATGAAGATAAATCTGTTCCATTTTATGTTTGACTTTGTTTGAGAATCAGATAAAAAAACTGGCGATTTTAAAGCGTAAAAAATGTATTACTGGCTTAAAATCACCTCAAAACGCCTTTTTTCAAAATTTTTTCACTTTTTTCGCTTGTGTGCAACCTGTGGATAAAAGTGTGTAGTGTTTTTGCAAGCACCTCATTTCTCTGAAACACAGGCTATACAAGATTTTACTCACAAAGCAGGTGCAGCATAAGAAGTTCTATTTTTGATGAAAAAAGGACTCGACTCACTTCGAAAATTGCGTCATCTTGAAAATGTCTTCACGGAAATTACAGTTCTTAAGTGAACTGACTAACAAAATTACCTTCGGGTGTTTGTTCTCTTTCCGGAAGTTTCGAAAGGCTGGTAACCTTTCGGACCATGCAAAATTTAATCTGATTTATCATTTTAAAGTTTTATGGTTAAGGAAACAAAGAGTTTACAAAGCTAGTATGATATAACCCGTCGTCGCTGACGTTAAAAAGTGAGTAATTATCATGCCCAGTGCTGTAAATGCCGACATGTTTCTGAAATGGTATTAGAACTGCAGATTTTAGTGCCGCGTGACTGATCATCACGATAAATAATGTGATGTTTTATCGAACATCGACAAAATTGGAGCGGTGGGCTCGCGACCCACCCTATCCATGACTTGGATCACAAAGATTGACACCTGGGATATAATCACTCTTTCAATAGAGAAGGTATCTCTAAGTAACATTAGAAATACCGGTTACGTCTACAGGATCAAGCTTCCCAGAACAGCCTCGATATGGCTTACAGATTTGGACTCATGTTTAGATTTTGTAATGTCGTATCGAGGTTTTCTGTTCTTTGAACAGTATTGTTTTTCTCCACTGCGTAAAAAAAGCCCCACAAACGGGGCTTTTATTTTGTCCTCGTAAATTTCTTTACTTGCGCAAATGATCAAGCAGAACGGCAACATCGCCGCCACCGCGCTGAATAACGGATGAGAAATCAGAGCGTTGTGTCACACTCATACTCACGCCCGCAACAATCACGTCAATAACCTTCATTTGGCCACCCTTGTCGCGCACACGCCAGTTCACAGTTACTGGCGCTCCACCATTTGGATCTTTAATCACAGATTCAACCAAAGTCTCAGTATCTGATAATGGCTTTTGACCAGTTACATCAAGTGTTTGTCCCTGATATTCAGAGAAACGCTTGGAATAGCTTCTGACCAGCATATCCTTGAACAGAGATTGATATTCATTTTGCTGGGCAGGCGTCATATCACGCCAATAACGTCCAACTGTAAATTTTGAGATCGCGTTCAGATCGAAATAACGTGTCAAAAGTGCATTAAACTTTGCTGATTTTGCATCCTTGGAAAGACTGGCATCAGACAAGAAAGCCAATCCTGTATTGGACATGTCCTCAATAAAGCCTTTAGCAGCTTCTTGCGAAACAGGCACAAGCATTTCCGAGAAGCTTGACGATTGTGCATTAGCTGTCAGCAAAAGAGCATCACCTAAAAACGATGCACGCGCATCGTGAGAGGTTGCAACAAACCCACTGGCCAGAATAATGGCTGAAGACATAAAAATTAAACGTGAACGACCCATAGCGGATTCTCCTTTTGTTATTTTAAACGCTTATATAGCAGGAATCCTTCGTTTGACCAGCGTAATTCGTGATTTTTTAATAATTAGAGAAATCAGCGCTTGCCGCAGCTGTGGCTGGATCATCATCACGAACGAGTGCTGCACGACGTTGTGCATAAACACTGCGTAATGTTGCATAGTAATCGATTGAATTGGCACGCAAATCGTCAATTGTTTCCAAAAGCTCTTCACGTGTATCAATAACAGAGACAAGTGATTTCGCGTAATACCAGGATTCATTTTCTGTATCAAACAACCACAGGCGCACAGGATCTACGTAGACATCCAAGGAACGTCCCGCAAGGTCACGTACAGAGCTCGGGCCCAATACAGGTACCATCAAATAAGGTCCATGACCGACGCCCCATGTGGCAAGCGTTTGGCCAAAATCCTCATCATCCGCAGTAATCCCTTCAGCACCCGCAACGTCAAACAAGCCACCAGCACCAACCATTGTATTAATAATGGCACGCAAGAGAACATTTCCTGCCCCATCAAGATCACCTTGCAGCAATTCATTCATCAAATCAGTCGGCGATTTTAGATTGCTTAGAAAATTTCCAATCCCTGTGCGTGCAGGAGACGGTACAATCATGCGGTATCCGCGTGCGGTGGGTTCAAGAATGCCTTTATCGACAACCTCGTTAAATTCGAAAATACCGCGGTTAACAGGTTCAAACGGGTCTGAAATATCGGCTGTCGATTGGGCTTGTGCACTTGAAATAAAAACAAAACCAGCAAGTGCACATGATAGAAAAGATTTAAAAAATGTACGCGTTTTCATGATTATCCCTCTATGAAAATAAAAAATCGATTTTTACTTTATGGGGTAATCATTAACTTTTTCAATAGATTATTTAATAAAAAGAACGCTATCCATCTTCAAGTGACAAAATTGCACCACTTCCAAATAAAACAGTAATCAGAATCGGCGCCCACGCCGCAACCCCTATGCCAATTTGATGTGAGGCGCCTAGAGCTTGCAGAAAATTGGTTACAAAGAAAATCGTAAAGCCTGCGGCAACACCAAGAACAATTAGTAAGAACGTTGCCTGCGTGCGCGGAGGACGTAAACTGACGCAGGCGGCAATTAATACAAGTGCTGCATAAAGGAAGGGGCGTGCCAATAATGTTTGATAGTAAACCTGTAAACGCGCAGGATCGAACCCTGTGGTCTTTAAAATTGCAATATGGCTAGGCATCTCCCAAAAAGAAAGCGTTTCAGGGTCGGCAAAAGTCTCGGAAATTTTAGACCCTGTCAGTCCTGTTTCTACACGCATTTTGACATTGCTTTGTGTTGGCTCGGATACACGTGACAAAGCTGCATTTGGGAAATCCCAAACCCCCTCCAACAACATGGCTTTTGGGGCATCAATACGCCATTTGAAGTTATCTTGATTATCGAAGAAAAGTGTTGTGACATCGCGCAAGCGCCACTCAGGAATATCAATGGCACGGGAATGCATGATGATATAACCATCTTGCGTTGGTTGGCGCAGCCATAGTCCATTATCCAAAAGCGCAATTTGCGGTTCGCTTTTACTCAAAAATTTGTTTTCAAGAACGTTAAATTTTTTAATAAGCACTGAACCAGCAGGATTTACAATTCCTGTAATCAAAACACCTAGCGCAAAAGACGTGCAAATCACAGGTCCTGCAAATTGCCAAATCGAATAGCCTGCACTTCTGAAAATAGTCGCCTCGTAACGGCGATTAAACTGCCAGAAAGTAAAAATTGAGCTAAACAAAATAATAAAAGGAGATATCACCTGAAACAGCTCTGGCAATTTGAGCGCGCTCATCTGAACAAGACGATAAAGAGGCACATCATAACGCGCGGCACGGCGCAGTAATTCAATCATGTCAAAAAACATGATAAAGCCCATCAGAATGAGGCTCATCAAGATAAAGTTATTGAGAAAGCGCAAGAAGACATAGCGCCACAAAAGAGGCGAAAAACCAGAACTCATAGTCGCCCACCTCTCTGTGCACTGACAAGAAGTATAATACAGACGATAAGCGGCGTGCCCCATAAACCGTAGGCCAAGTAGAGACCTAAATCACTTTTAGTGGCGGCATTCATGGCGGCAATGTAGAGCGCCTGTAAAATAATGAGTGTGACAGCGGCTCCCATGATCGCCATAAGCTTACCTTGGCGTTTATATGCGCCCAGTAACAGAAAACAAACAGCAACCAAACAATAAACAGGTGCTAGTAGCGGGCCCAATATGCGTTTATGTGCCTCGATACGAAATTCACGCAATTTCTCTGCATCTGCGCGCACTTCGGCATCTGGACGTAACAATTCAAAGAAAGTCCGTTCATCAGGTTCGCGCCAACGCCGCGTGGGTGTTGTTTCATCCTCGGGCAGGGAAATTGTATAGCGCTCAAAATTGAGACGATTTAGTTTTTGCTCTTGCGTATTAAAATCGTGACGCGCGCCATTAAAGACAACAATTTCCTGTCCACCTTGATTTTCCACCAGCACGCCGCGTTTGGCAAAAACAGTGCGCACAGGCGCCGTATCATCACGTTCATCCTGAATGATCAACCCTTCAAATTCGCCCTCCCCTGTTTTGTTGCGAATATAAACAGTCAGCCCCTTTCCGATATTGTTAAAAACCCCCTCACGAAAGAGGAGTGTTGAAAATTCGGCACGTACAATTTGTTTCATGAACTGCAATTTTGAGAGTGACACAGGTGCAAACCATGTTGACATCGCCATAAGGAAAACAGTGATAATCAGCGACACATAAATAACGGGCCTCGTGATTTGAAAAAAGGACTGTCCAGTTGCTTTGAGAACGGCTAGCTCACTATCAGTGTTCAGTTTGTTAAAAACAAATAACACGGCTGTTGCGAGTGAAAGGGGAATAATTACTTCGAAAAAACGCGGCAGGCTCAAAAATGTCAAAATCCAGAAGGATCGTGTTGAGGCGCCTGACTCCACAATCAGCTCAAGAAAACGCAATGATTGTGTCAGCATCGTAATCGCAATCAGGATGAAAGAGACAAAAAACGTCGCAATAAATAAAGAGCGATAAATATAGCGATTGTAAATTTGCATGGAGGCCCGTGTTTTCTTAACTCTTCATCACATTTTTGCGCTTGCACTTTGATGCTGGCACTTTAGGATGTTCACATTCAAGATACAAGATGCGAAACACCACTTCGCGCAAATGAACACACGTTTTAAAACCTTAAGGAAAAAACTTTTATGGCTATTACCAAAGATAA
Organism: Micavibrio sp. UBA2137; assembly: GCA_002328415.1. GTDB lineage: Bacteria > Pseudomonadota > Alphaproteobacteria > Micavibrionales > Micavibrionaceae > UBA2137. Next base: position 79,270 of record DCXL01000002.1, read on the forward strand.
CACTCCCCTCACAAAACATGATTTGATTGCTGTATCGTTCACTGACACCGCTCCAAAATCAGGGGTCACGACGTTTCTGCCCGTTTTTTCAGATAACACACTTTCTCCCGCCGCGCGCGAGATCGACAAGGCTGGGGACAGCTTCATTTCTTCTTACCTAAAAGCCCAAACAAAATTTAAAGGGAAAGCCTGTCAGACGCTTCTCATAACCTCGGGTTCTAAAAACTATGTCCTTATCGGCATGGGCGATGCGGAAAAATTGACACCACGCGACATTGAAAAATGCGGCGGAACGGCATGGGGGATGGCCTCTAAAATTGCCAATGACACAATGGTGCTCGATATTTCGAACTGGGCAAAAGCAAAATCAAAACTGGAATCTGATGCGGTTGGTGCACATTTTGCAACAGGACTTCAATTAAGCGCCTACGACTTTCCTTACTTCAAAGGGAAATCCAAAGAAGATGCTTCACCTGTTCAAAAACTGAAGATTATCACAAATAGCGCCAAAACATCTCAAAAGCGTTTTGCGGAAATGGAATGCGCAACACAGGGCCAATATTTTGCACGCGATCTTGTGAACACGCCTCCGAACTTCCTTTTGCCTGAAACCTACGCCCACAAAATCAAAACACGTTTAAAGCCTTTGGGCATTAAAATTACTGTTTTGGATGAGAAGAAAATGGATAAATTGGGGATGGGTGCGCTTTTAGCCGTGGGACAAGGCTCATCAAACCCGCCACGACTTGTGGTTATGGAATGGGATGGTCGCACAGGTAAAAAAGCAAAATCAGACAAGCCACTTGCCTTCGTGGGTAAGGGCGTCACTTTTGATACAGGCGGTATTTCCATTAAACCTTCTGCAGGCATGGAAGACATGAAGCTTGATATGGGTGGCTCGGCCGCTGTTGTTGGCCTCATGGAAACGCTTGCCCGCCGCAAGGCAAATACACATGTTGTGGGCATTGTCGGCTTGGTTGAAAATATGCCCGATGGCAACTCCTATCGTCCGGCTGATATTGTAACATCCATGTCGGGCAAGACAATCGAGGTACTGAACACAGATGCAGAAGGCCGTTTGGTTCTGGCAGACGCACTGACTTATGTTCAGAAAAATTACGACCCTCAATTTATTGTCGATCTGGCAACATTAACAGGAGCCATGATGGTCGCCCTTGGTTTCGAATATTGTGGGTCCTTCGTAAATGACAACGATCTTTGGGATAAAATGGAAAAAGCAAGCGCCTCCTCAACCGAAAAGCTCTGGCGTATGCCACTCGATGAACAATGGCGCGACCAGATGAAAAGCGAGATTGCCGACATTCAAAATATGGGCAAGCAGGCCCGTTACGCAGGGGCTTGTACTGCTGCGGGCTTCCTTGAGAACTTCATTGACGAGGGACGTGCTTGGGCCCACATGGATATTGCTGGCACGGCCTGGATTAAGGCGCCTACACCAACTGCCCCTAAGGGTGGGACAGGTTTTGGCGTGCGCGTACTCAATGATTTTGTGAAGCAAAATTACGGGTAAATGCTAAAATGACTGATATCCGTTTCTATCATCTGACACAAAAGGCACTTGATCAGGGCCTGCCAGATTTACTGGAAAAAGCGTTGCAATCTGGCAAACGTATTCTTTTGCGTATGGGTGATGAGTCTCAAGCCAAGGATATGAGCGAGCATTTGTGGAAATGCCGCCGCAATGGGTTTTTTCCGCATGGTATTAAGGGTGATGGGAACGAGGAGATGCATCCTATCTGGATTACGACATCGGCCAATGACAACCCCAATCAAGCTACGACTTTGATTGTGACCGACTGTGCGCCACTTGAAGATGGTGAGGTTGAGCAATTCCAACTGGTCTGCGAGATTTTTGACGAGGCGGATGCAGCATGTGTTTCAAAGGCCCGTACGCGTTGGAAATCCTATAAAGAGGCAGGCCATAATCTGACTTATTGGCAACAAACACCCAAGGGCGGCTGGGAGGCAAAAGCGTAAAGCACACAGCTTGCCTCTTTCCTATTGAAATATAACAAAATTCTTTTTTGTGTTTTGCCCAATTTCTGGTGTACACTATAGTAGCGCAAATCAATTGTGTATGTGGCCTTTTCGAAGCGCCATTTCAAGACGATAATTTTTAAGGTTTAAAGACGATGTCAGACGTAAAAGGTAGTGATAACGCGGCAGGTTATTTCATTCTGTTTGTCATCTTTGCCATTCTCTTTTCCATTGCCTGGTATTTCTTTCAATATGATGTGCGCTCGCTTGTGCGCTGGATACGCTATGGTGAAATGTGGGTTGTGTCATGGTTTGTTAGTGATGATTACAGCGTGCCGTGGGGTAGCGGGCGTTTGCTTTTTGATCAGTGGCTTGATGTCACGCCCCAACTTGAAAAAGGCGATATGACAGGCACAGTTGCAGGACAAATCGCAACAGTTGCACTTCACCCAATGAAATACATTATTGCAGGCTTGCTTATTCTCATGGGGTTTTGGTCAATGTTTAAGGGCCCGCGCTCTCACTACAGGCGCACGCACAATCTAGATTCTTTGATTGGATACCAGAAGACGCCGTTCCCCTATATTGCGCCTTTTGCTAAATTTGATCCCTCATCTATTCCACCACGTCCACCAGGAAGCCCTGTACCAGCAGAATTGCCGATATTTGCAGAGGCGCTTGGGCCCGAGGAATGGCTCGCCTATTGCGGCATTCCTGTACCAGATGGCAAGGTTGACGCGGCGGCGGCCAACCGTGCCTTTCAAAAACAACTTGGGCGTCCATGGCGTGGTTACGCTCATTTGCCAGATTACAAACAGATATTGCTGGCCGCCTTTTGTCTGAAAGCGGCGCGAAAACGTGCCGAATCTGATGAGCTGTTAGGACTGATTGCCGAATGCTGGTCTGAAAAAGACGGGCTTAAAATCAAACGCTCACTAATTAAACGCGCACGTTCTGTTCTTAAAAACAGAGATCTTAGCGGAAAAACTTTGTCCATTTGCAACCAACATGCCTATGAGACCACAGCATTAATGCGTGGACTTTTAACTGCACGTGAAGAAGGCGGCGTTCTCTCGCCATCGCAATTTGTATGGCTGCGTGCCCATGACAGACAGCTTTGGTATCCTATGAACAATCTTGGGCGCCAGACTTTTCACATGGAAGCTATGGGGGCGACTTCTCACTTCCGCCATGAAAAGTTAACCAACCGCCCTATCCTACGCCCCCGCACAGAAGATGCCGTTAAATCCATTGTTGCATATATGGATTCATCACGTGCACGCCCCATTCCGCAAATGGATTATTCAGGTTCGAAAAAATCGCGCGGTATTAAAAAATTAAAAACAGCAAGCTAAAACAATACGGAACGAAGTGTAATATTTATGAAAAAGAATAAAAAAGAAACAGAAATAGATTTTGAACCCAAGGCTAAAGTTGTTGATGGTGTTCTTATTCTCTCTCTTCCCGATGCAGATTCACCTGTTGTCTGGCGCATGGAGTTGGGTAAGACAAAGGCCTCTGCCATTGAGGTGCGCGCTGAAAATGATAATGGGGAAACGGTGCATGCGCTTATTGTGAAGACGCCCCAATCTGATGTTTATAAAATTGGAACATACACAGATAAAACCAATGCGACACGCGCCCTTCTGGCATTAACCGAAGCGATGAACAATGCGCAAGGACAATTAAGACCCGCATTACCTGCTGTGATTTCAAATGGGCAGGGACGTCATGTGTCACAAAAGCGCGGTGTATTGGGCTGGATCTTTCAAACACTGAAATGGGTTTTTGCGCTTGTGTGCCTCCTCTCCTTCCTCTATCTGGCCAGCATCATTGGGCCTGTTGTTGTCAAAGGAATCTCTCAGAATTTGCAACAAGGTATGCCAACATCTGAAATAAAAACAACGACACAATCAACACAAGAAGCGCCAGCCGCAAGTACACCAGCGCCAAAGATTAAGTCTGGTGCGCCCGTCTCGGCTGATGATTTTTTAAATAGTCGATAAGACATAAAGTAAGGATAGTAAAAGCAAGACATGTCACTCGATCAGAGAAAATATGAAACCAAATGGACCGATATCCTCCGTGATAATCGCTCCTTCTACATGCGTGCAGCTGACTGGTTTGTGCTTCCCTCTGTATCGCTTTCTATTTTTGTTTGCTTGGGTGCTATTCTCTTTATCGCGCCTGAAACAGTGCGTGTTGCTGACTTTATTTTCCTTATCGGCCTTCTTTATTTTTGGTGGCTGACCACACGTGACCGTACACTTATCTTTAAAATGCCTTACGGCTCCAAATTTAAGGATGGGAATAATACAGGGCCGGGTGGAAACAGAAAGCCAGAAGGCATTCTTTATCTTGGCAATCACAAAGAGACTAAAGAGGAGGTCTGGTTTTCCAACTCGGATGCCAGAACACATATTCTTTATCTGGGAACAACAGGTGCAGGTAAAACAGAAGGGTTAAAATCCATTGCAACCAACGCGCTCTGTTGGGCCTCTGGCTTCGTTTATATTGATGGTAAGGCCGATACTGACCTGTGGTCAGGACTATCCGCACTTGCGCGCCGCTTTGGTCGCGATGATGATTTGATGGTCCTTAACTACATGACAGGGAACTCTGACACCAAGGCCCCGTCAAATTCGATGAACCCGTTTTCATCTGGCTCGGCTTCGTATCTAACCAACATGCTTGTATCACTAATGCCTGATGCCGAGGGTGACAACGCGATGTGGAAGGAACGTGCGGTGGCCTTGATTGGAACAATCATGCCTGCACTCACATGGAAACGAGATAATCAAGATACGCCGCTGAACGTTTCAACCATCCGAAAATTCCTGCAGCTTAATAGTATTGTAAAGCTCTCACGTGAGGAGGCCTTGCCAGAACATTTACGTCAATCTGTGAAGGGCTATGTTGAAACGCTCCCTGGTTATAGTGATGATGCATGGGATGATGAGGGACGTGAAAAGCCCGCAAAACCTGGTCAGCCGCCTATTGACCAAACCACAGCTCACCAGCAACACGGCTATCTATCGATGCAGTTTACCCGTTCGCTCCAATCACTTGGAGACGAATATGGTTACATCTTTGATGCGGAATATGCCGACGTAAACATGGTCGACATTGTTCTGAACCGTCGTATTCTGGTTGTGCTTATTCCTGCTCTTGAAAAATCAAATGACGAGATTGCAAACCTTGGTAAAATTGTATCGGCCACCATTAAGGGTATGATGGGTTCAACCCTTGGGGCTACTGTTGAAGGTGACAGTGCCTCTGTTATTGAAAACAAGCCAACCACATCAGCAACACCTTTTGTCACTATCTTTGACGAGGTGGGTTACTATACCGCTTCTGGTATGGCTGTTATGGCAGCTCAAGCGCGTTCCCTTGGATTTAGCCTTGTCTTCTCCGCACAGGATTTACCTGCCCTTGAAAAGCGTATCAAGGAAGAGGCGCGCTCAATTACAGCCAACTGTAACATTAAGATTTTTGGAAAACTGGAAGATCCAACACAGACAAAAGACTTCTTTGATAAAACCGTCGGTCAGGCCCTTGTAACTGAAACATCCGGATTGCAGGTTGAAAATACCGGCTTCTCCAAAACCTATTACGACACCCATCAGGCAGGTGTTCAGGTCCGTCAACGTGCAGCCTATGACGGTTTACGTGGCTTTAAAGAAGGTGAAGCCATCATGGTTTATGGCGAGTCTGTTGTGGATGTAAAGTTTTTCTATTCCGCCTCTGGCTTTGCCAAGGCGATGCGTGTGACACGCTTTATGTCACTCCCACCACATGATGAAACAACGCTCAAACATGTGTCTGCAATTACAATGCTCCGCGATAAAATGGTGAAGAAAAACTGGACGGCCGCACGTTCGGATGTCGCGGCAGAAATTCCAGAGGTGATAGCAACGCTCTCAAAGGCCTATCTCAAGCATGAAAACCAATCAGACAATATGATTGATAACGGTATCTTCAGTGTTGTCGAGACATTTGCCGCGGATAATCCGCTTGATCAAATTGACACGAAAGCACCTGCTCAAGCAGCAGCGCCTGCAACACCGCCCGCCCAATCACTAGCACCTGCACAACAAACGACCGCGCCTAAAGCACCAGTCGCGCCACAAAAAGTTGCCGCACCTGCGACGCCACCTGCTACCCCTCCTGCCAAACAGGATGAAAGTGAAACATCAAGTGGCGGTGGGTCAGGCTCCCCCATGGGCTTCTTTGTCAAAAATGATGCTGGAAGCGCAGAGGCCAAAAGCGAAAGCGCGCCTAAACAGGCGGACACACCGCAGGAAAAATCCGCACCCGCTGCGCCTCCTAAGCAAAGTCAACCAGAACAAAAAACACAGGCAAAAAGCGACGATGGCGCACTTGATGTATTACGCGGTGCGGCAAAAGATGCACGCAACAAGCTGGTTAAATCAGATTCCAAAGAAACAGAGGATGTCGATATCGCTGAATAGGCGGTTGCTACATACGCTCAGGAATATCAATTCCCATTAGCTCCATACATTTTGAAAGCGTATCTTCGAGTATTGCACAAACGCTTAAATAGGCGTTTCTTTTCGCCTCATCCTTTTCAACGAGAATGGGATTAGCGGCATAAAAACGTCCAAATTCCTGAGCCAGCTTGTAAACAAAATCGCACAGAATATGCGGTGTATAGCCTTGCACAACACCATCAATGACATTAGGGAATTGCGCCAAAAGAAGCGCCAGATTTTGTGTATTGTCATCAACGGTAAAATCTGTTTTTTGGAAGCCCCCTGCTTTACGCAGCATCGATTTGATACGTACGATTTGGTACAAAATATAAGGACCTGTCTTGCCCTCGAAAGACACAAGTTTGTCCAAATCAAAAACATAATCTGTCTGACGTGGGTTTTGTAAATCGGCAAATTTAATCGCGGCAATCCCAACGGCATTTGCAATTGCGTTTTTCTCTTCATCCGAAAAATCAGACTCTGGATTAACGGCATCAATTTTGGCGGAGGCTTTCTGGAAGGCCATATCAATCAAATCCTCCAGCTTCATGACACCACCCTCGCGTGTCTTGAAGGGTTTGCCATCCGTGCCATTCATTGTCCCAAATCCTGCATGGGTCAGCTCGACCTTCTGTGGCACAATGTTGGATTGTTTTGCCGCACGGAAGACCTGCTCAAAATGCAAATGCTGGCGTTGATCAACGATATAAACAACCTTATCAGGAGCATACAGGTTCATACGCTCCACAAGCGTTGCCATATCGGTCGTGCCATACATCACCGCACCATCTTTTTTGTACAGGATAAGCGGGGGAAATTTCTTGGTGTCATCATTACGCGCAACCTTGATAACAAGCGCGCCTTCATCCTTGACCGCGTGGCCGTCCTTTTTCAATTGTGCAACCATTGGCTCAATCAAGTCATGAACGTCTGATTCCCCCTTCCACAAATCAAAATACACATTAAGGGCTGCGTAATTTTCCTTCATGGCGGCAATGGACACATCCATAAAATGTTGCCACAGCGCATAGTAACCTGCGCGTTTATTCTGTAATTCAACTGTGGCGGCGCGCGCCTCTTCAGCACGCGCTTCATCTTCCTTGCAGGCCTTGGAGGCCTTTGGATAAATTTGTTCGAAATCATTAATTGAGAGCGGGCTTTCCTCTGGGTAGGGGCCTGTAAAGTCCGCATCAAAATAGGGCCAGTCAGGATATTGATGTTTCAGCTCCATCAAAATCATACCCATTTGCGTGCCCCAATCCCCCATATGGACATCACCGAGCGTTTTATACCCTGCGAATGAGAGAATACGGCGTAGCGTGTCCCCGATAATAGCAGAGCGCAAATGCCCCACGTGCATGGGTTTTCCAACATTGGGGCCACCATAGTCGAGCACAATTGTTTGCCCATTTTCAGGTAACGCCGCCCCTAATCCCGCAATTTCTGTGTTCACATAGTTCTGCAAGGCATTTTGTGTCAGGGAGATATTGATAAATCCAGGACCTGCAATATCAAGCGTTTCAATAAGATCGCCTTTATCGATTTTTGCAATGATATCAGTTGCAATATCACGTGGCGCGCGGCCCGCCTGTTTAGCCGCGGCCATGGCGCCGTTACATTGAAATTGCGCTAAATCAGGACGGTCTGAAAAGCGCACTTCACCAAGCTCTTGTGGTAGATCAAGGCCCGCAAATGCTGCGCCAATTTTCTCTGAAAGAATGTCTGTAAGCTTTTTCATGTTTTGATCCTGCGCCTTAATGTAACGCAATTTTAAAAAATCTGGTGTATAATTAAGTTATGAGCATGTAGCATGATTTCACGAACTTGAATAGAGGAAGTCAATGGTCAAAATCTTTTTTGTGACATTGTTTGTCGCGGCACTTGTTGTTATCCATGATTATATTGTCAGCCATAATCTAGCCACTGGATTTGAATTAAGCGAATTGGGATGGATGATTCACACTTATCTTCCAGGTGTGGAAGCCGCACTTATTCGAGATATACCCCTTGAAATGAGGCAGACCTACCTTGCGCCTGTTTTCGAAACGAAAACGGTCAAGATTGTCGGCTATATTGGCGGATATCTCCTCCTTTTTACGGCAATTTTGAAAATGATCCGCGGGAATTCATTTTTGCCCGAATTTATGAAACGGCGTATTGAGACCAAAAAGATGGAAAAATCACCCTATGGCCGCCATCGCTATGCCAAACACAAGCCTATTAAATATAAGCGTAAAGATTAGAGTTTCTTCGCGTGGCGTAGAACAGTATCTCCCAAAACCTTGAGGTCTTCGGGGCGTGAGAGGCTATGACCGCCATCTTTAATCAAAATAACATCACAGCTTTCCGTTTTTAACGCCTCTTGAATGCGGCAAGCCTTCTCCCAAGGGACATCCTTATCCAACTTTCCTTGCAAGATGCTCACAGGACAAGAAATAGCTATCTCTTCATGCAACATGTGATGCTCTTTTCCATCATCAAAAAGAATTTTGCTTAAACGATACGGTTCATCGCTGTAATCATTTGGTAAATCGACAATGCCGTTTTTTGTAACAAGTGCCTGTTGTTCTGCGCTCAAACGCTCCCAAATCTCACTGGTAAAATCAGGTGCTGGAGCTATTAACACTAAACCAGTAATGCGTTTAGGGAGTTCGCGCGCTAACAGAAGTGATATCCATCCTCCCATAGATGAGCCTACCAAAACAATTGGTCTCTCTTTTGGGCAAATTTGCTCCAAAACGTCACGTGCATCATCACGCCATTGTCCAATCGAGCCCTCTTCAAAGGCTCCGTCTGATTCACCGTGGCCTGTATAATCAAAACGGATATAAGACAGGTCTTGCTCTTGGCATAAATTTTCTAAAAATTGCGCCTTAGAACCGCGCATATCAGACTTAAATCCACCACAAAACACAACATAAGGGGCATTTTTTGTCCCTTCATGGGCAATATAAGCCAGCTTTTGGCCGTGACTATTCTCAATGAATTTTGCCTGTGGCTGTATGTCTGTTTGCGACATCATATCTTTTCCTTGCCCTCTTTTTTGTGATAAAACTGTTTGTGGCTTTATTTAAAGCTCTTCCAATTTATACCCCGAAGCGATAAAAGCAACTCATGAAAAATGGAACAATCCCTGTTGTCATGCAAATCATACCTTCACTGGGTGCCGGTGGCGCCGAACAGGGCTGTATTGATGTTGCAGCAGAGCTGAAAAATTCAGGCGCCGAGGCGATAGTTGTCTCCAATGGTGGGTCGCGCCTCCATGAGCTGCAACGCATTGGCGCACAACATATAAACATGAAAGTGGACTCAAAAAACCCCTTTATCATGTGGCGTAATATCAAAAAAATTCGGAAACTCATACAAAAGCATCAGGTTGATATCGTTCATGCCCGAAGCCGTGCCCCCGCCTGGAGCGCTTGGCGTGCCTGTGAAGGGACAAACGCACATTATGTGACAACCTGTCACGCGCCCTATAAAATTCAAAACAGTGCCAAGAAATTTTATAATTCCGCGATTGCAAAGGGTGAGCGCGTTATCGCGATTTCAAATTATGTCTCTGAGTATTTAAAGAAAAACTTTCGCCTTGGTGACAATATCATTCGTCTTATTCATCGTGGTGTAAATGTTCAACGGTTTCACCCCTCGCTTGTAACAGCCGAGCGCCTTGTCAAATTGACCAAAGAATGGCGTATCCCTGATGGGCATAATGTTGTGATGCTCCCTGGGCGTCTGACACGTTGGAAGGGGCATGAGGACTTCATCAAGGCACTGTCACTGCTTAAACGCAAGGACATGTTTGGCATTATTATTGGCGACGATCAAGGACGCACCGAATATCGTAACGAATTGCACGCGCTCATCAAGGAATTGGGCATGGAAGGCGCTATTCGTATTGTTAATCACTGTGATGATATGCCAACGGCTTATATGTTGGCCACCGTTGTCGTAAGCGCCTCGACAGAGCCAGAAGGATTTGGACGTATTCCCATTGAGGCACAGGCCATGGGACGCCCGACCGTTGCCACAGCCCATGGCGGTGCCATGGAAACCATTATTCCCAATGTAACCGGCTGGCATGTACCGCCACATGATCCGCAAGAAATGGCCAAAGCTATCGCACGCGCGCTTCAGCTAAATGAACAAGAAAGGCAAGCCCTTTCAGAACGCGCTATAGCGCATGTGCATGCCCATTTCACAAAAGATATCATGTGCGACAAAACACTTGATGTCTATGCCGAGCTTATTCGTCAAAAGTAATTTTTAAAGAATATCGTCCTTAGCAAACAAGGCGCATAATGCATTGATTATGGCTGTCAGTTCTTTGCTATCCAGAGAATAATAAATTGTTTGGGCATCGCGCCGTGTGGTAACCAACTCATCGCGTCTTAAACGTGCCAGATGCTGGGACAATGCAGATTGCGAGAGACCGACCATTTCTTCCAACTCACCAACACAACGTTCTTTATGGGCAAGCGCACAGATGATTTGCAAACGCTTTTCGTTTGCAATCGCTTTGAGAATAACGACCGTATCCTCAATATGATCCTCTAATGTCTCCAAATCCATTTATCTGTTCCCTCAGTAAACGCATAGTTGTATTTTGCAGATTACACAGATTGTTACGACATACTATTAATTTTAAATAAAATGTATTTATATTTTATTAACCATAATTATGGCGCAATAGTATGTCTATAAGCTCTTTTTAGAGGGTAATTTGCTAGTTATCAAGGAAATAAATTGGTTTGGAATAATTCCTAAAATTCGCACCAGGGCATACAACCGTAAGGGGAAGGCGATAAGCTTTTGCTTTCTTTCCATTTTTTTAACAATTATGTGTGCCGCATCTTCAGCTGACATTTTGAGCGGCATAGCATAATCATTCTTATCTGTCATACGTGAGGTGACAAAACCGGGGCAAATAACAGTCATATCAATACCCTGTTTTTTCAGAAATGGGCGCACGGAATACCCCAATATACGCACGGCAGTTTTGGAGGTCGCATAAGCAGGCGCACCCGTCCAAATAGAATAGCTAGCAAGCGAGCTGACAAGGGCGATATGACCATGGCCTTCGGCCTGCATATGCTTATAAACTGGGTTGATGGTATTAAGCACACCCATCACATTAACATCAAAGATTGCCGCTGACTGGTCAAAAATATCCTCTGGAGGTAAACCACTTGTCCCACCAGAAATACCTGCATTGGCAATGACCACATCAATAAAGAGCTCTTTCAAAACGCTTTCTAGCCACGTTGTCATCGCAATCCCATCGCGCACATCTATGATTTTGGCCATCACATAGGCAGCACCCTTGTCCTTACAGGCCTCTACAACGGTATCAAGACGTCCCTGATTGCGTCCCGTTAGGACAAGATTGTAGCCTTTCTGCGCATAGGCCAAGGCAAGCGCCTCTCCAATCCCGCTTGAAGCGCCTGTAATTAAAATAGTCTTTGGATGTTTTGCCATATGTGCCTCTTCTTAACTTGCCAGCATGATGAGAATAGTTAAAATGCCTTGCATGGAATTGTCAAAGCTAAAACGTCGCGGGCTCATGCTCGTCCTCTCATCCCCTTCAGGTGCTGGAAAAACAACAATCACGCGCGCCCTTCTTGAACAAAATCCTGATGTGCAGATTTCGGTTTCCGCGACCACCCGCAAACGCCGTGGTGGAGAGGAAGATGGCAAGGATTATTATTTCACCGATGTGCCAACTTTTAACAAAATGGTTGAAAATGGCGAAATGCTTGAATACGCGAAGGTCTTTGATAATTATTACGGTACACCGCGTGCGCCTGTTGAGGAAGCCTTGAGCAAAGGACACGATGTTTTGTTTGATATCGACTGGCAGGGCACACAGCAACTCTCTGAGATTGCGCGTGATGATCTTGTCACTATTTTTATCTTACCCCCTTCACATGCCGAGCTGGAGAAGCGCCTGCGCAAACGTGCAGGAGAAACATTAGAAACCGAAGAGCAAATTCAGGGCCGCATGGATAAGGCCGCTAGTGAAATGTCGCATTTTTCCGAATATGATTATGTGATTATCAATAAAGATATCGATACATCCTTAGCCAAGGCGCAAACAATCCTAAATGCCGAACGTATGAAACGTGCACGGCTTGTTGGTATGTCATCTTTTGTACGTGGATTGATGGACGGGCTTTAAACCGTGAAGGGCGCTTAGCTGATAATGCAAGAAGCGGGAGCGAATTGGCTTGTACCGCCAAAATTCTCTGCCGCATTATTGATCGCTTGGCAGGTCTCTGAATCACCACGCGCAACCGCACGATTAAATTCAGCCTCCATTGCCTCATTACGAATAACAGTCTGTCTATACTCCATAGCGCTTCGCATTGCGCTTTCGCTTACAGCGGCTGAGCGAGATGAATTGGCCTGACCATGAGACAGTGACGCGCACAAGCTACCAGGCATATGTTCTGGACGTGCCCCGCCTAAGAAACAGCTTCCAGCAGGATTGGTTGTTCCCGTTTTTAAACCGACAACATTCGCCTCTTCAGCAAAAGCTTCGCGGAAACGGAAAAGATGATTTGTCGCATTTTTGCGCACAGATCCAAGCATATATGTACGGTGACCCGTGACTTGCTCAATTTCTGGATAATGGTTGAGCGTATGCCATGCCATACGGAACAAATCCTCGGCACAGGTTACGTTTGTCGCATTAAGGCGCTCTGCCTCTGGATTTGTAACGCCATCCACACGTGAAGGTAGACCGCTTGGGTTAATCAGGAACGTTCCGCGCATGTGCAATTCTTCGGCCTTTTCATTGGCCGCACGCATAAAACGATCAACGTCGCCTCCCCCAATATGACGGGCAAGCGCATTGGCCATGCCGTTGCGTGAGCCAACCATCATCGCCTCCAGGGCTTCCCCGGCAGTAACTTGCCGCACATTTGAAGCTCTGTTTAAAACAGCGTCTGTGCTGGAAACATCAATCGGGGTATTTGAATTAAATGCACGCCCATCAAGAGTTTGACCAATACGCATACGATCTACAGTAACAAGTGCAGTCATATTCTTTGCAATAGAAGCCGTGTCACGTGCCATTGTCAGTTCTGAATCTGTAATTTCACCCATAAGCAGGATGCGTGCATCTTCTGACATATCCGCACCAATTCCTAATGGGGTAACAGTGCGCTGTAAGTCGTAGCGAATACCAGGTTCGCGAAGTTGTGGACGTGATGATGTCAGTGAAAGCGTCGTTGTTGAGGGAAGAGGTGTCGGTGTAAATACAGGAACATCCTGAGCGCGCGCCACACTTCCACCCTCGCCCAAAGCAAAAGAACGGCTATTCATCGCAACTGCTGCTGCGCCTAAGCCTATTAAAAAACTACGTCTGTTAATAGAAACGTCGACCATTATTTCCCTGTAACTCTTACTCAGTAACGCTATTTAATATTATCGGCCAGTGTCAAAAATTCCTCTACAGTCAAATTTTCTGCACGAGCGGATAAAGGTATATCATAATTTGACATAATATTGCAATAGTTTTTTAAGCTTGAGCGTAGCATTTTTCGTCTTTGCTGAAAGGCCAGCGCGGTGACATGCTCAACTGTTGCAAAGTCAGGATTTAAATATAGCTGATTCTTTATCGAAAAGACAACCACTGATGAGGTCACCTTTGGAGGCGGATAGAAAACAGTAGGTGCTAAATCGAACGCAATATGAGGCTGTGTAAGCCATTGCGACATAATACTGAGGCGACCATAAGCCTTTGTATTAACTGGTGCAACGATGCGCTGTGCGACCTCCTTTTGGAACATCAGCACCATTTTTTCAATGGATGCACCTTGCGCATGAATAAGTTTAAGCCAGTTCATCAAAAGCGGTGTTGCAATATTATAGGGTAGATTGGCAACGATGGTAAACGGCTTGCCCTCTGTCAGCGCCAAGAGGTCGGTTTCGAGCGCATCACCCTCATATATGTGCAAACGCCCATTGGCGGCCCTCTCAAGTCCTTTAAGAGCCTCAATAGCTCGACTATCGCGCTCAATGGCAATCACTTTACTGGCCTTTGTATCCAACAAAGCGCGTGTCAATCCGCCCGGCCCTGGTCCAATTTCAATGACGATTTTGTCAGTTAGGGCGCCTGCCGCACGTGCAATTTTGTCGGTCACATTACTATCAAAGATAAAATTTTGACCCAATGATTTTTTGGGCATAAGGCCATGTGCCTCAACCACCTCTCTTAAGGGTGGCAGTTGAGAGCTGTCAAAATCATGTGCGTTAGACACGCGACTCGATAAAGGCTGTCGATTTAAGATCTTGCAAATAACCACGCGCTTGCCGTGAGAGACGCTTATTTCCAATGGATTGCATCACTGCTTCACGGTCTGGCAAACCTGCCTGATCAAGAACACGGGTGTTGCGCAGGAGCAAAATATGATAGCCCGTCGCACTGCGCACGGGTGAAGAAATAGAACCTTTGCCCATTTGTTTGAGAGCGTTTTCAATTTCCTTTTCAACTTGAACGCCCTGTACCCAACCCATATCACCGCCTTTTTCGGCTCCTGCGGCTTGTGAAAATTGAACGGCCAATGCGCCAAATTTTTCTGGTGATTGTTGTACCTGCTGATAAATCTTTTGTGCAGATTGCCTCACACGCGCTTCTTCATCAGGGTTAGCCACGCTCAAGAAAATTTCAGACACAAGATATTGTTGTGCACCAATGGTTTGTTCTAAACGCGCCATTTCCGCATCAATATCAGCGTCAGATATTTGAACGCGCGGGCGCACTTGGGACGCAACAACTTTACCCCATGCGACCTCGGCCTCAATCTGGTCGAAAAGTGTTGAGAGTTTCAATCCACTCTGTTTTATCATGCCTGTAAATTGTTCGGCTGTGATGTTGTTTTGCTGTGCAAGCGTTGCAAGCCCCGCTTGTTTTTCTTCTTCGCTCACAGTAATTCCCAAGCGGTTCGCCTCTTGCATCTTGATTTGTTCATCAATCAGCATATCCAGCACTTGGGGCTCAAAGCGACTGCGGGCCTCTTTATTATCTGGCAAGCCCGATGCACGCAAAATCAGGTCCACGCGGTCATTCACATCGGAAAATGTAATGGCACGATTATTGACAACCGCGGCTATCCCGTTGCTACGCGCTTGTGCCTCATGCACTGAAACAGCACTCATAGCCAAGATGGCGACTAAAAACGTTGCAATCCAAATTTTAGAAAATTTCTGTAACATATGTCTCATCATAATGGGTTTTGAAGGTCTGACAAGGCTTTTACAGCAAGTATATTCATGCATTTGCAGAGTGTGCAGAATCGATACCGCGCTGTCCTTTTGCAAAGATTTTTAAATATTGTGGGACAATCAAGGCGTGCCCCGTTGGTGTAATGCCCAAATCAGTCAGCGACAATTGCCCTTCCTGTAAAATATTAGGTGTTTGTAGTGATCGCACCTGATCAACTGTTAAAAGTGGCGCACCTGGCA
This sequence comes from Micavibrio sp. UBA2137, assembly GCA_002328415.1. Lineage (GTDB taxonomy): Bacteria > Pseudomonadota > Alphaproteobacteria > Micavibrionales > Micavibrionaceae > UBA2137. The sequence continues at coordinate 95,226 of DCXL01000002.1, forward strand.
AAAGCTGCAAGAAAAAGGCCTGTATTTTTGCAAGCCAGAAAGGCAAGCGCACAAGTGGGCGCCATCTGTTTGTTGCCTCAAATATAATGCCATAAATACGGGCAAAGCCCATCTTTTCAGGACCTGCGAGACTGTAAACACGGCCCTGATGCACTTCATCCCCAAACACAACGTTATGAACGGCTTGCGCCACATCATTGACATAGACAGGTTGCATCACAGGTTTATCACCCCCAATAAGCGGCAGGAATGGCAAGAAACGCATCATAGCGGCAAAGCGATTGAAAAATTCATCCTCTGCTCCAAAGACAACGGAGGGGCGCAAGATAGTGGCCTTCTCAAAATGACTCAGCACCTTCTCCTCGCCTTTAAGCTTACTTTTTGCGTATTTTGAGCCCGCGCTGTTCACGCCTAGTGCCGAGATATGAGTAAAACGCGCAACATTATGTTTGCGGCAGGCCTTGGCAATCGTACTTGGCAAATCCGTATGAATTTTTTTAAAACTGTTTTTGCCCTTCTCGTACAAAATGCCAACGCAATTCACAACCATGTCACAGCCCTCAATCATATTTTCAATTGAGGCTTGCGAATAATCACACATGACAGGAACAATTTGTCCGACATCACCATAGGGTCTCAGGAAATAAGCGCTTTGCGGTGTGCGCGTAGCAATCTTGATACGCACGCCTTCACGGGCAAGTTTTTGGACAATATAGCGCCCTAAGAAACCTGTCCCACCAAAGATGCATGCGGTTTGTGTTTGTTTATTCATCTGTCTCATCTACTTTATTAAATATAATCATGTATTAACTTAGAGCAATTACAGGAAAAAACATATGGTGCGCTTTAAAAATTTCAGGCTTCTTTTACTGAGTTTCGTATTTTATGCCTTAAATCCATTCAATATAGCGCAGGCCCAAGAGGCACATCCCGTTATTGTCGAACTCTATACGTCTCAAAGTTGTTCTTCCTGCCCTCCTGCTGATAAAATTTTCGGCGCGCTTACTCAAAACCCCAATGTCATTGGTGTTAGTTGCCATGTTGATTACTGGAATCATTTGCATTGGAAAGACACACTTTCCTTGAAAGCATGCACAGACAGGCAAAGGCAACGCGCCCGTTACATTGAACAGGGGCGCACCTATACCCCTAATCTGGTTATCAATGGCCGCGAGAGTATGGTCGGATCAAAATCTGCAAAAATTATGAGTGCTATAAATACATCTACGGCACAGAATGCTTTTTTCAAATTTCCACTTGCATATAATAAAGAAACCGAAACGCTTCGTATAGATTATCCAGAGATACAAAATTCAAAAAGATATTCTGTTACCTATTTTGCCATTACAGATTCCTATCATCAAGAGATCCCCTCAGGTGAAAATCGCGGGCGCAGCATCACCTATCACAATGTTGCGCGCGATGTTGTTGTATTGCCAACCTGGAACGGCACTGCAAAAACTGAAAGCACTGTGCGTGCTTTGCCAGAGGGCACAGATTCACTTCTCTTGCTTGCCAACGATGTGGAAACGGGTGCTATAGCAGGCTACGGATATCTACGCCTGTAAGCTTTTCGTGAATTTCAGGATATTCCTGTTTAAGCCTATCAAAATCCACCCATTGAAAGTCCTGTGCCTCGTTCATATCAATGGCAATATCTGGCTTTGTGTCATAAAGCATGAGATAACGAAAATCGAAATGGTTATGAACGCCCTCCCCCTTATCAGCACGCGCTGGAATTTCATGGACATCAATGTCAACCAAAATGGCAGATTTGGGATCTTGGGTAATTCCTGACTCTTCCTTCATCTCGCGCAGGGCCGCATCAAAGGGTAGCTCGCCAGCATCTATATGACCACCTGGTGCAAACCAGCGCTTAAGCGCGCGGTGTTCCAACATCAAAAACATGTTTGTACTGAGATCACAGACAAGAGCCGTTCCTGTTAAATGCCCCGTCATTGTTTTTCTGTCCCAGACATCATGCCCATCTATCAGCGAATCAATTATGTCCTTTACGCGGGGCACATCATTTGGGTTGTCACTGAGATACGTGTTTAAAATTTCAAGAACATGCTCTTTCATTATTCAACCTTGTCAATGAAGCTTGAAAGCACGCGTTTTGCGCCGCCCTTAAATTCAATATCCAGTTTATTCCCTGAAACATGAATAACACGCCCCTCACCAAAGCTATCATGACGAACAATGTCACCTGCACTAAAGGCGGGTTCGCGTGCGGTTGGTGCTTGTGATGTACCACCTGACGACGTCCCGAATAAGCGTTGATTGGGCCTGAAACGATCACGCCCCTGTGCAGCGTTCCAGCCACTACTATCCCAATGATTTGAGCGCGCCCCGCCCCCATAAAGACCTGGTTCTGTTTCAATCTCAACAGCTGTTTCTGGTAATTCCTCGACAAAGCGTGAAGGAATGCCATTCACCCATTTCCCGTACATACGGCGATTGGCGACATGAGAGATAATTGAACGTTTGCGCGCGCGTGTAATCCCGACATAGGCCAAACGGCGTTCTTCCTCTAGGCCAACATTTCCGTTTTCATCCAAACTGCGCTGTGACGGAAAGACGCCGTCCTCCCACCCGGGCAAAAACACAACATCAAATTCCAGACCCTTTGCACCGTGCAATGTCATAAGTGTGACTTGATCGGTGTTATTGTCGCCTTCCTGATTTTCAAGGACGAGGGCAATATGCTCTAAAAACGCCTCCATATTCTCAAATTCCTGCATCGCAGAAACAAGTTCTTTCAAATTCTCCAAGCGGCCTTCGGCATCAGGAGACTTATCTGCCTGCCACATCGCCGTGTACCCGCTTTCATCCAGAATGACCGCGGCCAGTTCCGCATGGTGCATCTGTGTCAACATTGACCGCCAGTTTTCGAAATTGCGCACAAGTGCAGAGAGCGTTGTGCGTATTTTTGCGCCAAATTCTTCCGTTTGCGACAGGTCGACCATTGATTGATAGAACGAGATATTAGCCGCACGCGCATGGGCATAAAGCTTTTGGATTGTGGCATCGCCAATGCCACGCTTGGGCGTGTTTATAATCCGCTCTAAAGCCAAATCATCGGCAGGTTGCGCTGTTACACGCAAATAAGCCAGCGCGTCACGAATTTCCTTACGCTCGTAAAATCGTGGACCGCCAATAACGCGATAGGGAACACCTAGCTGAATAAAACGTTCTTCAAATTCACGCATCTGAAAGCCAGCACGTACCAAAACAGCAATCTGATTAAGCGGAACACCCTTGCGTTGGAAGCTTTCAATTTCTTCACCGACAAAGCGTGCCTCGGCCTCGCCATCCCAAAGCCCGCGCACATTGACCTTATCCCCTTTATCAGAGGCAGACCACAATGTTTTTCCCAAACGCCCCTCATTATTGGCAATAACAGCTGACGCGGCCTCAAGAATATGACCTGTGGAGCGATAATTTTGCTCAAGGCGCACGACTTTTGCGTCCTTAAAATCACGTTCAAAGCGCAAGATGTTACCGACCTCTGCACCGCGCCAGCCATAGATAGACTGGTCATCATCCCCGACACAACAAATGTTACCTGTGCCTTGGGCCAAGAGACGCAACCACAAATATTGCGCCACGTTTGTATCCTGATATTCATCAACCAGTATATATTTAAAGCGGCGATGGTAATCAGCCAGAATGTCGGCACATTCGGGTTTTTTGAAAATTGTAATCATATGCAGGAGCAAATCAGCAAAGTCGCACGCATTGAGGACCTGCATGCGTTCCTGATAAGCCGTATAAATCTTAATCATACGACCATTGGCATAATCACCCGCATCTGCCTGCGAAATATCCGAAGGCACTTTACCACGGTCTTTCCAGCGACTGATAATGGCAGCCACATTTTTTGGTGGCCATTTTTTGGTGTCGATATTTTCGACCTCCATCAGTTGTTTGACAAGGCGTACCTGATCATCGGCATCTAAAATTGTAAAATTAGAGGTTAGCCCCACATGTTCGGCATGGCGACGCAACATGCGCGCAGCCAAGGCATGGAAAGTGCCAAGCCACCAGCCCTCAACCTGTTGACCGATTTGATTGGCCACACGGTTGCGCATTTCTTGTGCGGCCTTATTGGTGAATGTTACGGCCAGAATTTGCGAGGGGTAAGCTTTTCCAGTATTGAGCAAATGGACAAGACGCGTTGTCAAAACGCGGGTTTTACCTGTGCCAGCGCCCGCCAAAACAAGTAGAGGCCCTTCTAGTGTTTCAACGGCCTCGCGCTGAGGCGTATTTAAAGCATCTAAATAAGGAGAGTTGTTATGTGTTTCTTCTGAAGCATGTGACATGTCACATAGATAGGACGAAGCCCGTAAAAACGCAAGCCTTGTTCAGCCCTATTAACGGGCAAAAAGGACGTTAAAACAATTTCCACTCATAGATAATGCACCTCCGCCGACAGGGTCGCGAATAAGGTTGTCACTAATGACAAGGGCTTCTTTATTTATTTGGGGCCCCATAATGACAAAGTGACGATACTGATATGTCCAAGGAAGGGGATAGTCTGTGGCCAAGGCACGCCCGCGCATGCTCGCATCCTGACAATCCATTTCAATTTTCGTTTCCCCATCTAGCTTCTCAACAAAGATAAGCGTTATACCTGGTCCTGCGCGCACTGTATTATCTCCTGTACCGATATCAATGAGTGCCGCGCCACCACCAGTAGCAACCACATCATTTCCAGGACCAGTTGCAAATATTCTTGCAGCATCCGAGTTGTTTAAAGGACATACAAATCGGTCACTTTCAGTTGATCCAATCATCACTGTGCTTGAAGGGCCGCAAGTCGCCTGTATCGCCGAATTAGGGTCAACTTGTGTTTTTGATGAGGACGCAAATTCCAAAAGCTCAGGCGAAACTGGCTGCCCATTCTCAACCGTGATCGGATAATAGACTGGCAAGGCGCCTTTTTTGATCATTTGCAAAAAAGTGTTGCGCATGAATTGTGCCTGAACAGGAGCTTCTGCCCATTGGTCTTCATATGTTTGAATACCTTGGATAATTAAAGAAGCGGCTTGTTCTCGTCGTGCTTGAACCTCAGGGCTGGATAAAAGAGCATCACTTTTTTCTTTTTCAGGATCAACAACAACAGCTTCTTCCTGTACGGCTAAAGGCTGAATGGGATCAGGTGAAAAGGTCAACGTCGCATAACCAATATACAGCGCACCCATAACAAGAATTGCAATTGTCAAAATAATAAGTTGTTTCATCATGAGTTTCTGTCAGTTCTATATATTAGCGCCCGTAAGAGGAGGCCACCTGATTACGTCCATTGTTTTTAGCTGCATAAAGAGCCTCATCGGCGCGTCGAATGATATTTTCCATTGATTCACCTTTATCATGTTCGGCCACACCTACAGAAAGTGTGATTTGTGCAAGGACTTTGCCTGTTGATTTGTTAACAATATCCTTCATCGCAACCGTTTTTCGCAAATTATTACCAACGGCTACGCCTGCGTTCAAAAGTGTATCAGGCAAAATAATGGCAAATTCTTCACCACCATAACGACATACAAAATCGGCACCACGAATACCTTCTTTAAGTGTTTGTGCGACAAGACGAAGCACCTGATCACCGACCTGATGTCCAAAATTGTCATTAAAATCTTTGAAATTATCAATATCTATCATCAGAAAAGAAAATGGCTTGTTGCGTGTATTGCTTTCCTCAATATAGCGCTCAAATGCATCATCAAGCGCTTTACGGTTAGACACATTGGTTAAACTATCGGTCAGCGCCTCTTTGCGAACATTCTCCAAATCCTTTTGCAAAATATTCATGACTTGTGTTGAACGGTCCAACTCATGTTCCAAATCAGCATTACGCTCTAGAATTTTTTGCGTCTCAGTCATCATTTGCGCAACCATGTCCTGAATTTTCGTGGCATTCTTTTCCGAGCCAATATTTTTTGAAATCTTTGTCAAAGAGCCACCATATTCACTCATGGAATTTTTGGCATCTTTTACCTTTTTCGTAATATCTTTTACTGTATCAAAAACCTTGGAGCCTGCTTCTTTCAAGGCCTCTTCGTGGTCAGATTTATTCAAGAATTTTTGGTGAATAGCATCACAGTCATCTTGAGTAAGCTTTTTATTTTTCTCAGCTTTCAGGTCAATAGCATGGACAAGATTGGCGTCTAAGGCTTCAAAATAGGCATAAAACAATTCATAGTTGCGCGGGAACGGCTCAAGCTTTTCTTGCCCGATACGTTTAAGCGCAAGAGTAGAAAGCTCCTCTGCTGATTGTTTGATTTTTGACTTTACCATCTTGTTTGAAATATAAGCGAAATGATAATCGCTTGCTTGTCCGCCTATAAGTTGCAATTCCTAATACAAAATAACATAGTGCCTTATTTTGCAAAGTGTAATCTTTTTCAATTTATTGCCAGCACTGTAAAAATCATTATAGTGTGACAAAAAAACATAGCTATTAGGATACAGGAAGACTGTTAAATGACAAGTAGAGACACTGATAAACTTAACACCGAGGCAAGCGCAGATAATATACTTGTTGGGCTTGTTAAAACCACATGGAAAACACTATCTTTTCCAGTGCACCCCGCAGGTTGGCCTTTTATAGCAGGCTTCGCAGTCGTCACAATTTTACTCGCGCTTTTATCCAACTTTTTAGGGCTTGTTGGTTTGCTTTTAACCGTGTGGTGTCTCTATTTCTTCCGTAACCCCGTGCGCGCTGTTCCTCAAGGTAAGGGTCTAATTGTCTCACCTGCAGATGGACGCGTTATTTTAATCCGTGAAAACATCGCCCTCCCTGCCGAAATCGAAGAAGATGTGCCAAGCAAGGCTGAATGGACATGTGTGTCCATTTTCTTAAGCGTTTTTAATGTGCATGTGAACCGTGTGCCATTGGCAGGAAAGGTCAAGCAAGTCATTTACCATCCTGGTCAGTTTTTGAACGCCTCTTTGGATAAGGCCAGTGAGAAAAATGAACGCAGCACGACTTATATTGAAACAGAGGATAATAAACATTATGCCTTCGTTCAAATTGCAGGTTTGGTTGCACGTCGCATTCTGAATGATTTAAAAGAAGGCGAAAAGGTCGCAACAGGGCAACATATGGGTATTATCCGCTTTGGGAGCCGCTTGGACGTATATCTGCCTAAGGGCGTATCCCCACAAGTAGCCATTGGTCAAACAGCCATTGCTGGTGAAACAGTGATCGCTGACATGACCTCAAAGTCAAAATCTACAGAGGCAATTAGCATTTAATATGTCCCTTAAATCTGTGCCCACAACTCAGCAAGACAATACATCCCATGATGAGCATGAGGAGGATTTTGATACCTCCCTCATCCGCAAATTTATTCCCAATTTTCTAACACTTGTTGGATTGTTGTGCGGATTAACCGCCATTCAGATGTCCTTTCACGACCGCATGGAAACGGCTGTACTTTTTATTTTGGCAGCGGCCATCTTAGATGCGCTTGACGGTGCGATGGCAAGGCTACTCAAGGCCAATACCGAATTTGGCGCACAGCTAGACTCGCTTTCCGATTTCTTATGCTTTGGTGTTGCCCCCGCCTTCTTGCTTTATATGTGGGGTTTGGAAGAGGCAGGGCGTTTGGGCTGGATTGCAACATTGACCTTTCCCGCAGCCGCCGCCATTCGTTTAGCGCGCTATAACGCGATTGATGCAAAAAAGAAAAAGACAGCCTCGCGCTGGCGCAGCAAGTTTTTCTCAGGGGTACCAGCCCCCGCAGGCGCAGGACTTGCGCTATTTCCGATTTTTGTCTGGTTTCAGGCGCAAAGCACCTTTGCCGAATATAATGTTGGATTGCCACTCATTGCCATCTGGGTGATGGCCGTTGCAATGCTCATGGTGAGCCGTATTCCGACATGGTCGACAAAACAACTCAAGCTCACCCCTAAATTTTTTGTTCCTATGCTTGCCGCAGGAGCGCTCCTTTTAGCGGTTCTCATTCACGCGCCATGGATAACCTTATCTGTTGTTTCCGTCATTTATATTGCAAGCCTGCCCTTTGCCTTTCAAGCCTTTCGCAAGATGGAAAAGGCGCATGATGAAAAACAGGCCGATCTTTCGGATCTGGCCTTTGGCGCCTTTGACGAAGACTAGTTTTCAAATAAATTTAAGCGCGGATTCCAAAGACACTTGGCGCAGGGGCTGGATTATTCAGTGCCCAAGCAGGGGGCGCAATTTCAAAATCACGTCCGCGATCTGCCGCAATTTGTGAGAGATCTGACAGGCGCTGACTTGCAAAAAGTATCTGCCCTTCAAGCTGATCTCTTATCAAATCGGGTTCATCAAACAAGCGGTAAGAGTTGGCAGGCGCGGCCTCTTCAATTTCGGGAGCTGGCGCAGATGCCATTGTGACAGGCTCTTCATCTGTATGCACCGCATAGGGCACATATGCATCAGGGTCAAAGTCATCATAATCCAGCGCATAGGTTTCAATCGACGTACCTGCGCCAGAAGCCGCATTATGCGCAATTTTGTAAACATCACTGACCTTTTGAACGGCAACACCAATGGCCGCTACACTCCCCAATGCTGGGTTTATGGCGGTCAATCCCGCGATCAGACCAGCCATGGGCACAGCTGAAGCCATGGACGCGCCCGCTTCGGCCACGATTTGACGGCTCACAGACGGTCCAGCATGAGGTGTTAAATCTTGGGTATCAAGTTGAGCAAGTCCTGCGCGACCCTTTTCAATGGTATCAACAGCACCCGCACCCATTGTTTTAAAATCAGGGGCGTTTGGTGCATAACGTGCAACAGAGCCAGAGGCATTTACAACATTAAATTGCGCCCCAAGGGATAGCCCACGGGGGACATTTTGCACATCACGGTCTAGTGTCGACGCAAAACTCATAGTTTTTCCTTATTAATGCAAACTATCTCATAAATCCAATCTCATGTCTAAAGCATCCGAAATTATAAAAAATTTCAATAACTTATTTTATATCAGCTTTTTGGCATATGGCGCTTGTAACTGAGCGCCTCGGCAATGTGCGCGCCGCCCAGCACATCTGGCGCCCCCGCCATATCAGCAATTGTGCGGGCCAATTTTAAAACACGGGTATAGGCACGCGCGGATAATTTCATCTTGGACACAGCCTGCGCAAGCAAATCTTTAGCTTTCTCATCAAGGACAGCGCATTCTTCCAAATCAGCCGAGGAAAGCTGCGCATTAGTGAGCGCACTTAAACCCATTTCAGTGGCACGTGCAGCTTGTCTGGCACGGCAAGATTTCACACGGGCTGCAATTGTGGCGCTATCCTCACCGCGCTGCGCACTTTGCAAATCCATGACTGAGACAGGGGGCACATCGACCACCAAATCTATACGGTCAAAGAGAGGACCTGAAATTTTTGACTGATAATCAGCACCACATCGTGGAGCGCGCGTGCATTCTAGTTCTGGATCACCCATATGCCCACATTTGCAAGGGTTCATCGCACCCACAAGTTGGATATTGGCAGGATATTTGGCGTGCGTGTTGACGCGTGACACCAAAACCTCGCCCGTTTCAACAGGCTGACGCAGGGACTCTAATGTTCCGCGCTGAAACTCGGGCAGCTCGTCCAAAAATAAAACACCGTGGTGCGCGAGCGAAATTTCACCAGGCTTGGCTTTTTGCCCTCCACCAATAAGCGCGGGAAGGGAGGCCGAATGATGCGGGTCACGATAGGGACGCGCAGAGACCAAGCCCTCCTCTGGCAATTGCCCCGATAGGGAATAAATCATGGAGACCTCCAGCGCCTCGCGCGGAGTCAAGTCAGGCAAGAGTGCAGGAAGGCACGAGGCCAGCATTGATTTTCCTGACCCAGGTGGGCCACACATGAGTAAGTTATGCCCGCCAGAGGCGGCAATTTCAAGCGCGCGTTTGGCCGTTTCTTGACCTTTTACGTCTGCCATATCTGGCCCCTTAAATTTCGGCTTGGCCCGCAAGCGAGCCTCGGGGCGTGCAAGGACTTGTGCGCCCTTAAGATGATTAATCAGCATGAGTAAGTCACGCGGCGCAATAATATCCAAATCTCCCGCCCACGCCGCTTCTGCACCACATTCAGCAGGCACTATCAAGCCAAAATCCTTCCCTTGGGCATGCATCGCCGAGGGCAGAACGCCTGCAACCTTTCGTAGTGACCCATCAAGTGATAATTCCCCAAGGCAGACAAAACGGGTCAGCGCATCAGCATCAATCACCTCCATCGCCGCCAAAACACCCAAAGCAATAGGCAAATCAAAATGCGAGCCTTCTTTATTGAGGTCTGCAGGCGCTAGATTAACCGTAAAACGTTTGGGGGGAAGCGCCAGACCAATCGCATGGAGGGCCGCACGCACACGCTCCCGACTTTCGCCGACCGCCTTATCAGGCAAACCAACAATGGTAAAGGCGGGTAATCCATTGGAAATTTGCACCTGAACATCAACGTCCAGCACATCCACGCCCTGAAAGGCAACCGTATTAATTTGCGCGACCATGATTCATCATTAGCATGAGAACAAAACAGAAACAAACGAAAAATTGTCTTTATGTCCTACGAAACGCAGTAACTATACTCGTTGCTACTGTTTTGGCATCGAGCTTGGAAGTGTTAATTTCAAAATCATAATTTACTCCATCGTGAATTGTCTCGTATTGAGATTCAGCCAATCCAATTTTACGATCGCCTCTTTGTCTCTCGCGCTTTTTAAGAATTTCCAGATCACAATGAACACCTACAGAAAAAACATAATGCCCCTTAAGAGCATTCATCAATCCAATAACGCTATCAGGCATAAGCGTTATATCCATAATTAGGTTATGCCCATTTTCAGCTAACGATTTTGCGGAATCGATCACAGCGTATCTTAATTTTGGAAAGTTCTGGCTGTTTGCTTCCATATCTTCCGGAACCATATCCCAGAAAGCATCCATTTGAAAATGAAGATAGGCTTCGTCCAATTGCTTTTGGAGCGCTTTTGCAATGCTCGTCTTTCCAGAACTAGATGTTCCTTTGAGGATTATAATTTTTACGCTCATTTATGACCCAACATTGCACCAAGCTTTTCACCACCCAAAATATGCATATGCATATGGGGGACTTCTTGCCCGCCATGATCGCCTGTATTAAAAATTGTGCGGAAACCCTGTTCATTGAGTCCAAGTTCACTCACAATCGTATTAACCGCAGAGAAGAACCCCGCCTTTTCAGTGTGACTGGCGCGGGCAGAAAAATCGGCAATATCGACATAAGCGCCCTTGGGAATAACAAGCACATGAACGGGGGCTTGCGGAGACACATCATGAAATGCGAGCACAAAGTCATCCTCGTAGACTGTTTTATTTGGAATATCGCCGCGCAAAATTTTTGCAAATATATTGTCGTTATCATAACCCATGAAACCCTTGACCTCTCTCGCTTACACTTAAATATGTAAAGTTATTTTTCTCTCAACTTTCTCTTTGAATCTTATCAATTTTTGATTTTTTCGCAAGAAAGATGCTGATTTTGTTGGATTTTTGTGACTCTTTTTGATATAAGAAGAAACTAATAAAAAAGAAGTAATGAGTTGACAGGGAGAGACATGATGGCTGGAAAAGGCTATTGGGTCGAATGTATTCCAGTAGGGAATACAACAAATCAAAACTTAAATTGTGATCTTTATGCAGCGTCTGTTGAGGGTTTTCCTGATGCAGATGTCACAGGGCACTCGCCAGATGCCGCAATCGAAAAATTGCGGGCCAAGCTGGCAAAGATTAAGGCCTATTACGAATTAAATGGGCAAGATCTTCCTAAAGAACACAGTCCGATTTCACCAAAAGGCAGCATGCGCTCTACATTGGGGTGGATGTCTGTTTACGTGAATGTTGATTAAGTTTTACGACTAAAAACTTTATAAAATGACGGTTTAATATTATGCGAGGTGCTTATAATAAGCACGTCCAGGTATGATTTTGCCATTCACCTTGGCGTAATAGGGATGCGTTGAAATTTGCACATAGCCTGCGTTTTCATACATGCGAATAGCCGCCGTTTGCGTTTCACGAATATCCAAATTGATCACCTCTATATCGCCTTGGCGCGCTTGCTCCTCAATAAAATGAAGAAGTTTCTGCGCAAGCCCGTATTGACGTGCCCATGGCGCAATAAAGAACGACCGCAGATGCGCTGAAAAGGCCTGTGCCTCGTTATTGCGCGGAGGACGCTTCAATTGTGCCGAGCCACTGATGACACCGTCTAGGCGTACCAAATATAAATCACGCGCAGGCATGGCGATCACACCTTGCCAGAAGCTTTCAAGGACTGTGCGCTCGGGTACATTCACCCAACCAAATCCTCCCCCATCTGTAATGGCCGCCTCTGTTGCATCACACAGATCATTCAAATCACCAATACTGAGCTGCGTATCTGCAACCTCAAGTGTGATTTGCGGGCTTCTCTCTTCCGGTAAAACTTGTGTTTGTTGTGACATCGCGTGCCTTACCCCTCCCCTTTTGTGCGCCTGCGCGCTTTTTCATCCTTTGCCTCCTGATGACGTGTGGCCATAAATGAAAAGACCGCGCCACCAATGAGGACGACCAAAGTCGCTACCAATGAAACAGAGGGTGTAATGTGCCCGCCCGCCGCATTGTAGAAAATTTTCCCGCCTATAAAGACCAGTACAACCGCAAGTGCAAATTTCAAATATTTGAAACGCTCCAGCAAGGTTGCCAACATAAAATACATGGCCCTTAATCCTAGTATAGCAAATATATTGCTCGAAAAGACAATAAAAGTGTCTGTGGAGATCGCAAGCACAGCAGGGATACTGTCCATGGCAAAGAGAAGGTCGGCAAATTCAATGGTAATCAGCGCCACAAAAAGGGGTGTCATGAAGGTGACCATGCGCCCCTTTTTATCTGCCTTTTTCACAAAGAAATGGTGGCCCTCTATCTTGTCACTCACATTGAAATACTTAGTCAGGAATTTACGGAAACGGCTTTTATCAATGTCGGGCTCACCATCATCGTCAAAAATAATGGTAATGCCGGTATAAATCAGAAGCGCCCCAAAGAAGAAGAGTAACCACGCAAATTTGGCTACAAGCACTGTGCCCAGTGCAATACAAATTCCGCGCAGGATGAGCACGCCCAATATCCCCCAGAACAGAACACGGTGCTGATATTTCAGCGGAATGGCGTAATAGGAAAAAATAACCGACATCACAAAGACGTTATCAAGCGAGAGGCTTTTTTCGACGACATAGGCGGTAAAATAAGGTAATGCCCTGTCCGCACTATATTCAAGCCAGACCCAGCCTCCAAAAACCAGAGAGACGGCTACATAAAACAGGGATAGGTACAAGCTTTCGCGAAAGCTCATTGCCTTGTCTTTTTTGTGTAAAACACCCAAATCGAAGACGAGCAAAAAGAGAACAATAGCCAAAAAGGCTAGCCACACCCAAAAGGGCGTTCCAAAAAGCGGGAGCGATAAAAGCTGAAAAATTTCGAGCATGAACCTAAAGCATTTTTACGAGGCAAAGCCCCAAATGAATTTCAACATATGCATAAAGAGTTATTGCATCATGAGCAAGGTTAAAGGGGATAAAAGAAATAAAAATCCTGAAATTTGCACCTCTCTTGACGTTTTGAAGATAAGCCGCCATATCAATAAGGTCACAAATTAAAAAGGATTTCAAAATGACTGACTACACAGATAAAGCAAACTGGCATTCAACAACCATTCTGGCTATTCGTAAGGGCAAGGATGTTGTCGTTGCAGGTGATGGGCAAGTCTCACTAGGGCAAACCGTTATGAAATCCAATGCAAAGAAAGTGCGGCGCTTAGGCAAAGATAATAATATCGTTGTTGGCTTTGCCGGCGCAACAGCCGATGCCTTTACTCTGTTTGAACGCTTGGAGGCCAAGCTTGAGGCGCATCCGGGTCAACTCACCCGCGCCTGTGTGGAACTGGCAAAAGATTGGCGAACTGATAAATATCTGCGTAAACTTGAGGCCCTCATGGCTGTTTGTGACAAAGAAACATCACTTATTCTGTCTGGTACAGGGGATGTTGTTGAACCAGAAGACGGTATTATTGGTATTGGATCAGGTGGGAACTATGCGTTGTCCGCTGCGCGTGCGCTCATGGAACATAGCGATATGAACGCCGAGGACATTGCCAAAGCGTCCATGAAAATTGCGGGCGATATTTGCGTTTATTCCAACCACAATATTGTCATTGAGAAATTATAATTCTTTTTTACAGGAATGCTTGCTTTTTAAGCTAGGATTATGTTATTTCTTTACGCCCAAATAATTTAACATAATAACATGCGTAAAGGCCATCATGGATACAGTTCTTTTTAAATACCTCTGGGACAAAGGGGCAAACTTTCTTTCTAAATTCCAACAGCAGGAAGATGAAGCGCCTGTGCGCCCTGTCAATGTGGGTCCGAACGAAGATTCAATTGATGCCATGCATCTTGCTAGTGGAAAAGCGACAAATCTTTACCAACATTTCAAAGATCCTAATCTGGATGTTGATATTTGCGAAACAGAAGACGCCATCCAGATTGTTCAACTTGATGGGATACCGAATGTCATTAAAACACAACGGGGCATCATGATTGTCTTTACCGCCAAAGATGATTTTAAAGGCTCAGTTTTATCTCAAAGTTTTGCAGAACATATTGCGGCCCCAGGCAATCTGAGTGCTGCTGAAATGCGCAATCATTTTGAAACTGCTATGAATAATCACCGCACTTGGGCAGAAGCACTTTCTGATAATAAAAGGAAAGAAAGCGGACCGCGACGCGGTTGGTAAAAAACTTTACACTTCCTATTTGAAAGTCGTGACTTTTGTTTTAAATAAAGGTCATGACTGAAATAGAAATACCTGCCTTTACCCCCCGTGAAATTGTTTCCGAGCTGGACCGCTTTATCATTGGACAAAATGATGCCAAGCGTGCCGTTGCCATTGCCCTGCGCAACAGATGGCGCCGCATGCAGCTGGAGAGCGATTTGCAAGAGGAGGTGCAGCCCAAAAACATTCTTATGATTGGGCCAACAGGGGTGGGGAAAACCGAAATTGCCCGCCGTTTGGCAAAGCTTGCACAAGCACCCTTTACCAAGGTTGAGGCAACCAAATTCACCGAGGTCGGTTATGTCGGCAAAGATGTTGAATCCATTATTCGCGACCTGACCGAGAGCGCCATTCACATGACGCGCGAAAAAATGCGCAAATCAGTGAAAACACAAGCCGAAGTCACCGCCGAAAATCGTGTCCTTGACGCGCTGATTGGTAAAGAGGCAAGTGACACCACACGACAGTCCTTCCGCAAGAAACTGCGCGAGGGCGCGCTGAATGATAAGGAAATTGAGCTGGATGTTGCAGATAATAGTTCTCCCTTCTCTGGCTTTGATATTCCGGGTATGCCTGGAGCGTCCATGGGGATGATCAATCTGGGTGATATCATGGGCAAGGGTATGGGCGGCAAAACCAAGCGCCGTAAAATGACCGTTGAAGAATCCTATGACATCCTGATTGCCGAGGAAGCCGATAAATTGCTGGATGAGGAAAAGGTGGTCTCAACTGCACTTTCACTTGTGCAACAAAACGGCATTGTGTTCTTGGATGAAATTGACAAGATCGCCCACCGTCAGGAGGCGCGTGGTGGTGATGTGTCGCGCGAGGGTGTCCAGCGCGATTTGCTTCCCCTTATCGAGGGCACAACCGTCATGACAAAACACGGTCCTGTTAAGACTGACCATATTCTCTTTATTGCCTCAGGTGCATTTCACTATGCCAAGCCATCCGACCTGCTGGCTGAATTGCAAGGGCGCTTGCCTATCCGCGTGGAATTGCGTGCACTCACACAGGAAGATTTCAAACGTATCCTGACCGAAACAGATGCATGCCTGATTAAACAGTACACAGCACTCATGGAAACAGAAGGGCTAAAGCTGACCTTTACTGATGAGGCGATTGACGCGATTGCAAAGCTCGCCTTTGATGTCAATGAAAGCGTTGAGAATATTGGCGCGCGGCGTTTGATGACCGTCATGGAGAAACTATTGGAGGAAATTTCCTTCAAGGCGTCTGATATGTCAGGCGAGTCAATCGAGATTACTGACAAGCTTGTCCAAGACAACGTCTCCTCCCTTGCCAAGAGCGCCGATTTAAGTAAGTTTATTCTGTAATGGCTGGTAATTCGAAAAAAGTAATTTTAGCGGCGCTTGTTGGAAACTCGCTTATTGCGGTGACCAAATTTGGTGCGTCCATCATGACGGGTAGTTCCGCCATGTTTTCCGAGGGTATCCACTCGCTTGTCGATACAGGCAACCAGATGTTGTTGCTCTATGGTCTGAAAAAATCAGCGCGCAAACCCGACGAGAATTTTCCCTTTGGATACGGGAAAGAAATTTATTTCTGGAGCTTTCTAGTCGCCATTCTGATTTTTGCCGTAGGCTCGGGCATTTCCATTTATGAAGGTATTCATGCCCTTCATGACCCGCAGGCTATAACCAATCCAATAGTCAACTATATCGTTCTTGGGCTAGCCATGATTTTCGAGGCAGGGGCTCTCTATTTTGCCGTGGTCGAGTTCAACAAAACACGCGGCGCGCGAAGTGTCCTACAGGCCATCCGCACGGGTAAAGATCCCACCTTTTTCGTTGTCCTGTTTGAGGATAGCGCGGCCATGTTAGGTCTGGTTATTGCCTTTATCGGGGTATGGCTTGCGCAAGCAACAGGCAATCCCATTTGGGACGGCATTGCCTCAATTTCAATTGGTATCATTCTGGGCCTTACCGCCCTGTGGTTGGCCATTGAAACAAAGGGCTTGCTGATTGGTGAGGGCGCAGGTCCCGTTCTTCGCAAAGGTATTCGTGACATTGTGACACAACATGAGGGTGTCGAAAAACTCAATGAAATCCTGACCCTTTATATGGGGCCAGAATTCCTGCTCCTCAATCTGAGCATCGAGTTTCGCGATGATCTGGATGTGGTAAAACTAGAGGCACTCATTAACAAGATAACCCGCGAAGTGAAAGAGAAGTACCCTTTCATCAAGCGTGTCTTTATCGAGGCAGAGACATTAACTGTCTCTATTAACCCCGCAAAGAAAACATAAAAATGCGCGCGCTTGTTCCCCTCTGCGCATTACTTGTACTCGCCTTTCCAGCGCAGGCGCAAACGCCTTCTTCAAAATTTGAAATCAGTTTGCCCATTGATTGTGAACTGGGCGTGGATTGCTGGTTTATGAATTACACCGACCATGATGCAGCAGAGGGCAGTGCCAAAGATGCGGCGTGCAATGCCCGCACCTATGACGCGCATAAGGGCACAGATATTGCCGTACGTGATTGGGGGGAGGCCAATTCAGGGGTGGACGTTCTGGCCATTGCCCCAGGGAAAGTTTTGCGCCTGCGTGATGGAGAGCCAGACAGTTTCAAAACACGCGAGGAGTTCGCAGCCATTTCCGAGGCCAAAAAAGATTGCGGAAACGGGCTTATCATTGACCACGGGCAGGGGTGGATTTCCCAATATTGCCACTTGAAAAACGGCTCGTTTAAGGTAAATGCAGGTGACAGCGTCACACGTGGTAAGCCACTCGCCGAGGTCGGCATGTCGGGTGTGACCGAACATCCGCATGTGCATGTGAGTGTGATCCATGAGGAGAAAATCATTGACCCGTTCACAGGACGCGCCACCGACACCGCGTGCGGGCTTGACGATGCCAAACCACTCTGGGGGTCTAACGAAATTACCTATACCCCCTTCTCACTTTATGATGGCGGATTTGACATCAAGGAACCCGATTTTGCGGCCACCGCGCGTGGACAGCGCGGCGCACAACCCAGACGAAACTCACCAGCGCTCCTGTTCTGGACCAGCTATTTCGGGGCAGAGGCAGGCGACATCATCACGCTTGAAATGCGCCAGCCTGATGGCACGGTGTTTGCCGAACAAACAATTACGCAGGACAAAACCCGCGCGCGGCAATATTACTTTATTGGACGCAAGGCCCCTGAGGTCGGATTTGCTAGAGGCACTTGGAAGGCCACCGCCACCGTGACCCGCAAAGGTGCAGAGGGCACACCCGACCAAACAAGCACCCTCACCCGCGCCATTGATGTTTTTTAGGGGTTATCATCTTTGTATTTGTATACAATTCACTATTTTTTTTATAAATCTTCTTTGCTCTGCTTGTTGATAGAAGCAGGTATAATTTTATTACTCTCTTCTGAATCTGAGCCAGAGAGATGTTTTTCCGCTCAACCTTCGTTTCAGAAAAGGCTTTTACATTACCGTAGCCAATGTTTTCAACATTCATCTTTTCATCATATGAAAAGATCATAAGCACACCATCTTTAGGATTCTGAAAGCTCATGTGTGTTCTATATCTATAGCGCCGTGTATCTTGAATACGGTCTACATGAAGCCCCCAATTGCTTTTTAGAAGAACTTCATCAACTCTTTCCTTTGGTGTACCTTTCGGAAACATATCGCCAAGAGCTTTCAAGATTTCACTATTATTCTCATAACTATTAAAGTTTAAGCGCTTTTCATTTCCTAAACCTTTTAACGTAAAAAACATAAAAAAAGATTATGGAAACTAATGTAACAACGAAAACTAAAAATGCCCCGCGCATTTTATGTCCTTTCAAAGACGCTTATGGATTGCCACGTCACTGCCGTTCCTCGCAATGACATTTTTTCTTCTGTGTCATTGCGAGCATAGCGAAGCAATCCAGTTATAATGAAGGAGGATCGCCACAGGCGCTAAACGCGCCTTCGCGATGACAGTTTATTTAATCCTTCAAAAGGATACGTGCATTGACGCTCATGGTCATTTCGCTTTCACCTGGTTCAGCGACTGCTTGTTTCATTGGTGCGCTTTCGGCCATTGCCATATCCATGCGCATCATTGGCTGTGGGCGTGGCATATAGCCACCACCATCGGCATTGATTTCCAAAAACTGCACATTTGTTTTACCCAGCGCGTCCGCCGCCGTTTTAGCGCGTTGTTGTAATTTTTTAAGTGCAGAGGTCAGTAATTCATCATTCACAATTTGTGCCTTATCAGGAGAGACCATGTAACTCAGATTGCTCATCGCCAGACCCATTTCCTGCATTTTTGTGACAAGCTCCAACATGGCCTTTGTATCCTTTGACTTCAGCATGACCGTTTGCTGACCCTTCCAGACCTTCTTGCGGGCCTCATCCTTTTTGGTTGGCAAGTAAGTCTCATACACATTATACGCACCCGTTGATGTTTTCACCGCGTCATATGTTTTAGCAATGGCAATCGCATCACCCATTTTCGCATTGATTTTTCCCTGAATAGATTTGGGGTTGGTATCTGTCACCTGATAGCGCAAGGTCGCGGTTAGCATGTCTTGTGCCACATCCTCGCGCTCGCTTGCGGACAAGTTCAAAATCACACTGCCCTCGGGCGGTATACGCGACATAAAGTCCTCTTGTGCGAGGGCTGGTGCGATATAGCTCATGGCAACAAATGGAAGTACGAGTAATAATTTTTTCATCGGGTTTTCCTTCAAATTTTTAAATTCTAATGCGCGCAATTGGCGCGTGATTTTTCCTGATACGCAGATAACCATGCCAACTCTTCGGCAGTGAGTAAAGTTTCATCAATGAGGTCTTCATCAAAAGGCACAAGTGTAATTGTCTCAAAGGCAAGTAAGGGTTTGCCAATACTCGTCTTTTCGCCTGTTTCAAAAACCAGCACCAGATTTTCATGGCGAATGCCATATTCACCATTCTTGTAATAACCTGGTTCGTTGGAGAGGATCATGCCTGCCTTCACCGCATCATTAACGCGGGGGGAGATGGCGGTTGCCTCCTCATGCACGCTCAAATAACAGCCAACACCGTGACCTGTGCCATGAGCATAATCCAGACCCTCCCGCCACAAAACATTGCGGCAAATGGCATCTAATTGCGCCCCTGTTGTGCCCTCGGGGAAACGCGCCATGGCGAGCGCAATATGCGCCTTAAGCACGAGCGTTGCATTACGCACCTGTTCAGTCGTGGGCGTGCCCAGCGCAATTGTGCGTGTGATATCTGTTGTGCCGTCCTCATACTGTCCGCCGCTATCCAACAATAAAATGCCAGGGAGTTGAATAGGCAGATTGGTCGATTCCTCGGCGCGATAATGTATAACAGCGCCATTTTCGTTCCAGCCTGCGATTGTTTCGAAACTGTCATCTTTCAGCTTACCTGTCTCCTCACGAAAAGCGCGGAGCTTGGCAACAACGTCCAGCTCGCTGAATGTGAAATCTGGCTTTGCGGCTTCACTCTTTATCCAGCTCAGGAAATTATGAACGGCCTTGCCATCGCGTTTGTGTGCTTGCTTCATCGCCTTTTGCTCGGCCGCTGTCTTACAGGCGCGTGGCAGGATGCAAGGGTTATCCATGTCTGTGACTTGTGCCTTTGTTTCCTTCACCAGATTGTAAAACCAAAGTGGTGTCCGCGCAGGGTCAAGGCCAATAATTTTGCCCGCATCATCACAAAAGGCCATCAAATCATCAGCCATCTGTTCAGGGGGGGTAAGCGACACATGATTGCCAAGGGTCGCACGGACCGTGTCCGTCACGCGGTTAGGTTTGATATACCAATGTACCGCGCCCTCATTTGTGATAAGCGCATAAGAAAGTGGCACAGGCGTATGCGGAATATCATCACTGCGCACATTTAAAAGCCATGCAATTGTATCAGGTTGGGTGAGGACAAAGCCATCAACGCCTGCCTCTTTCAATTTTTGCGCAATAAGCGTGCGCTTTTCCGTGACATCGCGCCCTGCAAGGTCTGCGTTAAAAGCGGTGACCGCGCTTTCTGGTGCGTCAAGTTTATCTGTGCGAATGGCATCAATGGGATGTTCTGCGACAGGAATAAGGGTCATCCCCTCTTTCTTGGCCACGCTTTCAAATTTTTCAAATTGTTTGGGGGTTAGCAATTTTGCGTCATAGCCGATGCGCGCGCCCTTGTGCGCTTCTTTCGCAAGCCAGTTGCTCACAGGGTCGACCATCATATCCCCGAGGGCGAAATGTTCAGGGGGGACTTCCTTTTTAATCTGAAGTGTGTAGCGTCCATCAGTGGACACATAGGCCTTGTCTTTCAAAATAATTGCAAAGGCGTTAGAGCCCGTAAATCCTGTGAGCCATGAGAGACGTTCGGCATAGGGCGCGAGATATTCACTTTGATATTCATCCGTACGCGGGAGCAAAAATCCGTCCAGATTGTTCTGTGACAACCAACCACGAAAGCGGGTCAGGCGGTCGGTCAGAATATAGGTGCGGGCATTTTTGATTTGTGTCTGTGTCACTACAGTTTCCTAAATTTGTCATGTGTCTGTCTGGACATGACCGTCCATTCGTGGCACATATAATGCGTTATTTTAACCAGAGCGTACAGGCATTTTTCATGACACAAAACTCATCTTGGAAGCGCGTTCGGAAGGCAGTCTTTCCCGTTGCAGGTCTTGGCACACGTTTCCTTCCCGCGACAAAGGTTATGCCCAAGGAAATGTTACCCCTTGTTGACCGCCCTCTCATCCAGCACGCCTTTGAAGAGGCGCGCCAGGCCGGCATCGAAGAATTTATCTTTGTCACAGGCCGTCAAAAGGAAATGCTGGAAGAACATTTTGATTACCAACCAGAGCTTGAGCGCACGCTTGAGGCACGCAATAAACAAGATGAGCTTGAAAAGGTGCGTGCCAGTGAAATGGGGGAAAGCCAGCTTTTCTGCACACGTCAGGCCAAACCATTGGGGCTCGGTCATGCCATTTGGTGTGCACGTAAATTGGTCGGGAATGAACCCTTTGCCATTATGTTGCCTGATGACGTGGTGCTTTCTAAAACACCTTGCTTAAAGCAGATGATTGAAGCCTATGACGAGACGGGCGGTAATCTGGTTGCGGTTATGGATGTCCCCCGCGAGGAAACCAATAAATACGGTATTTTGGATGTAGGTGCGCAAAATGGGGCACTGACCGAGGTCAAGGGACTGGTCGAAAAACCAAAGCCAGAGGAGGCCCCCTCAACACTCTCAGTTATTGGACGCTATATCCTGCAGCCCGAGGTCTTTGACCATCTGTCTAGATTCGAAAAGGGCGCAGGGGGCGAAATTCAACTGACTGACGCGATGGCGAAACTGATTGGAAGCCAACCGTTCAATGGATTTTCCTATGAAGGCCAGCGTTATGATTGCGGGTCACGTATTGGCTTTATCGAGGCCAATATCGCCTTTGCCATGCAGGACCCTGAAATTGGCAAAACCGTGCGCTCCATCGTCAAACAACAAGCCGAGAACGCCGATTTATGAGTACGCAGTTTGCGCAAGGTCCGCACACATTCCACCCAACCATCTTGCGCGAATATGATATTCGCGGACGCCTTGATAATTCGCTAAGTGCGCAGGATGCCTTTGCAATAGGATGTGCCTTTGGCACAATGATAATTCGTCGTGGTGGGAAAACAGCCTCTGTCGGATATGATGGACGTCCATCTTCTCCAATATTCGCAGACGCTCTGTGCGCAGGATTGCAATCCACGGGGGTGGACGTTGAGATGATCGGACTTGGCCCAAGTCCCATGCTTTATTTTGCCGTGAAAAGCCGCAAGCGTGATGGTGGTGTGATGGTCACAGGATCGCATAATCCACCCGAATATAATGGCTTTAAATTAATGTTCCAAAATGAGTCTGTATATGGCGCTATGGTCACAGAAATTGGACGCTTGAGTGCAGAAGCAGATTTTGAACAAGGCGAAGGCAGCCGCACAGATATTGATGTGTCAGATGATTATGTTGCACGCATTTTATCTGATTACAGCACAGACAAGGGTTATAGAATTGCATGGGATAATGGGAATGGCGCGGCAGGTCAGGTTTTGCAAAAGCTGGTCGAGGACTTGCCCGGCGAACATGCCCTTCTTTACGAGGATATTGATGGCACATTCCCAAATCATCACCCCGACCCAACAGTGGATGCCAATCTAAAAGACGTGCGTGATTTGGTACTGGCTGAGGGTTGCGATCTGGGTATTGCCTTTGACGGGGATGGCGACCGCATTGGTGTCGTGGATGAGAAGGGGAATATCTTGAAATGTGATACACTCATGCTGATTTGGGCGCGTACTGTCCTCAAAGAACATCAAGGTGCACCCATTGTGGGAGAGGTTAAATGTTCGCAAGTCCTGTTTGATGAAATCAAGCGCTTGGGTGGACAACCTATCATGTGGAAGACAGGACACTCACACATCAAATCCAAAATGGCAGAGCTTAGTGCGCCGCTTGCAGGCGAACTTAGCGGGCATATCTTCTTTGCTGACACCTATTACGGCTATGATGATGCGCTTTATGCGGCCATCCGCTTGCTCAATGTGATGGCCGAGGAAGGAAAAACGCTGTCCGAGCTGACTGCACACTTGCCCAAATTATTCAGTACGCCTGAAATTCGCTTTGAGGTGGATGAGGATAAGAAATTTACAATCATTGAAACGCTTGTCGCGGATTTAAAAGCCCGTCATGACAGCGACATTGAAGTCATTGATATTGATGGCGCGCGTGTGAATACGAAGGATGGGTGGTGGCTGATGCGAGCATCCAACACACAAAATGTGCTTGGCACGCGTATTGAGGCGACAAGTGAAGCAGGACTGTCGCGCTTGAAAGCAATGCTGCAGGATGAAATGCAGCAATTTGGAATTACAATTCCCTTTGATAAGGAGCATTAAAATATGTCAGCAAATGAACATGTGATCGCACAGGTCAAATTGATGGAGTTGCTCTCCTCTCGTATCTGTCACGATATTATTAGCCCCGTGGGCGCCATTCATAACGGGCTGGAGTTTCTGGAGGATATGGGTGCGGATGCGCTTGAAGATGCGCTTGAGCTGATGAAGCACTCTACAAAGCAGGCAACGGTTAAATTACAGACCTACCGCATGGCCTATGGCGCAGGTGGGGCAAGCGACATGATTACCTACAAAAATGTGTATGAGACCATTCAGACCTATTTTGATTTGGAAAAGAAAATCACACTAAATTGGGATGGCGAACATGATCAGCAAGACCGCCCTGCGGGCACTGGCAAAATGGCGATTGGCGCGTTTTTACTGATAGCTGAAACTTTGCCAAAATCAGGCACTATAACAGTTTCCGCGAATGGCGAACATGGTTTGACGTTCAAGGCCGAGGGCGAAAATTGCGCCTTTCGTAACGGCACAGAAGGCGCACTTGATAACGCCATTCATCTAGACGAAATTGATCCGCGCTTAATCCATCCGTTTGTGCTTGGATTGTCGGCCAAAACATATGGCTTTTCCCTGAAAACCGAGCACGGGAACGAGACCGCTACACTTCATCTGACCAAAGATTAGAAAGCATATCCCCATGTCTACACATAAGCCTCTCAAAATCACACGTGCGCTTCTCTCTGTTTCTGATAAAAGCGGGATTGTTGAACTGGCCAAGGCGCTTGAAGGCAAAGGCGTTGAAATCCTCTCAACGGGGGGAACTTCCAAAACATTGAAAGAGGCTGGGGTCACCGTCAAGGATGTATCCGACCACACAGGTTTCCCAGAGATTATGGATGGGCGCGTGAAAACGCTTCACCCAAAAATTCATGGGGGATTGCTCGCTAATCGTGATGAACCGAGCCATGTTCAGGCCATGGAGGAAAACGCAATTGCGCCTATTGATATGTTGGTGGTCAATCTTTATCCGTTTCAGGCGACATTAGATAAGGGCGCAGATTTTGCGACCTGCATTGAAAATATTGATATTGGCGGGCCAGCCATGGTGAGAGCCGCGGCGAAAAATTTTGCGCATGTGGCTGTTGTCACACGTCCAGCCGATTACGAGGCCATTCTTGCTGAACTTGAGGCGCAAGATGGCGCTGTTTCCTATGAGATGCGCAAGGCACTCTCCGCGCATGCGTTTTCGCTCACAGCCTCTTATGATGCGGCCATTTCAAAGTGGTTGCGCGGTGAGGCTAAGATTGAAACGCCTGACAATATTGCCTTTGGTGGACATTTAAAACAAACACTCCGCTATGGGGAAAATGCACATCAAAATGCAGCACTCTACTTAGATGGCTCCAACCGTTATGGCGTAGCCACAGCCGAGCAACTCCAAGGAAAAGAGCTCTCTTACAATAATCTGAATGACACAGATGCGGCCTTTGAACTGGTCAGCGAATTTGAAACACCAGCCGTTGCCATTATCAAACATGCAAACCCATGCGGTGTGGCCACAGCAGATAGTGTTGAGGAGGCGTATAAAAAAGCACTGAAATGCGACCCAGTCAGTGCCTTTGGCGGGATTGTCGCGCTCAACCGACCCCTCACTAAGCAAGCTGCAGAGCTCATCCTTGAAACGTTTTGTGAAGTTATTATTGCACCAGAGATTGAGGCGGATGCTCTCGCACTTACTGAAAAGAAAAAGAATATTCGCGTACTGAAAACGGGTGGGATGCCCGACCCGCTTGAAGCACGCACAAGTGTAAAATCTATCTCAGGAGGCTTGTTGGTTCAAAACACTGACAATGGGCGTGTTGAAGAGAAGATGCTGACAATTGCCACAGAGCGCAAGCCAACGGACGCGGAAATGGCGGACATGTTACTCGCCTTCCGCATTGCAAAGCATGTGAAATCCAACACAATTGTCTATGTGAAGGACGGCGCAACCGTTGGGATTGGTGCGGGACAAATGAGCCGTATTGATGCCGCCAAAATCGCCGCCAGCAAAATGGAAGAGGCAGGCTTGGCAGGATGCAAACCCGTTGTCGCAAGTGATGCCTTTTTCCCCTTTGCCGATGGCTTGTTAGCCGCCGCTGACGCAGGCGTGACCGCCGTTATTCAACCAGGTGGGTCAATCCGAGACGAGGATGTGATAAAGGCCGCAAATGATCGCGGCCTTGCCATGGTTCTCACAGGTATGCGCCATTTCAGGCATTAAGGGTTTATGGCATCACCATAACGTGACCCATATCAGCACCTATTGTATTGGCACGTGCCGAAAGTTCATTAATGCGCGCACCAATACCAGCCTCTGAGCGCAAGAAATTATCATTTATCTCTCTATCCCAATAATCAAGGCTTGTTTGGTGATATACCTGTCCACTCACAGAATTATATTGACCACGCATTCCTGATCCCTCAAGGATTTCCTGTCTCACTTCTGGGTTTTGGTTCAGATATTGATCGAGCAAACCGAGCGTATCACTTTGCCCAGCAAGTCCCCATTCAACACCGTCATCCATCAAGGCTTGAAAACCCTGTCCTGCCATTACAAACTGCATTGTAACCATCTCTGTTTCGGTTGGGTTAAAGTTTTCAGGGTCTGCAACATAGCTTTCAACGAGACGTCTAAATTCAATCTCCAGTTTCATGCCCTCAATAGCAGCTTCGACCTGTTCTTCAGTAGCATTCTCAAGATCGATATCGCGCGCATCAAACATGGTTTCACTCATGCGCCCTAACGCTTCTTTCATTTCCTGATCAATGCCACCTGTGCTGTCACCAAAATATGTGATGCCCTCTTCTTCACCATAACCCGCAACATTTCCTGCGCGTCTATCGGCATCCAAAAGCTCACGCAAATCACGCATACCATTTTCAGAAGCCAGATCATTTTCACCATTTGTAAGCAGATCGACGACATTGTTATAATGATCCGTTGGCCCTGTCATCCATTCAAGGGCATGCCCCGTAATTCCCGCCAGAGCGACACCCAAAACTGTATTAGATACATATGGGTTAGACGCAATACCATGAATTGTTGAAAGCGATTCACGCAAGATAGAGGATGAACGCGTGGCATCTGCTATTTCGTCTGCATTCCTTGCGACATCATCTACACTATGCCTTGCATCTAATGCTTGCTCAGCTGCACGCTCAGCGCTTGCAGAATCACTTAAACGGTCAGCATTGCGAGCAGCATCCCCAGCGGCTTCAGCCACGTCTCCCGCTCGACGCATATCATTAACATCATCAGCAAGTCTTATCACTGTTCCAACCTTACTTAATTTTGTAACAGGAATAAGAATAGATGGGTCGATAATGTTACCTGCAACAACAGCTACAGCAACGTTTCCATCTGAAGCCTTCCATGTTTCACCGCCATCCATGGTGTAGCACCATCCCATAACCCCACCCGTTAAGCCGCTTTCCTCGGCCCATTCATCAACCATCTCTGAAATTTGATCATCTGATAAATCTGGGTTGCTCTGGCGGAGTTCATCAAAATGTTGCGCCTTTAATTCATCAAGTTGGATGTAATCAATACCGCGCAAACCTGGAATATTTTCTGTGACATTTTCATTCATGAATTCACGCGTATTGCGATCCCAAGTGCTGGCAAAACCATCTTCACGTGTAACGTATTTCAGGGGATTGGACCAGCGACCATTGGCAACGCCTTCATAAGCTGTTGAGCCGACGCCACGTACGAGGTCGACAGCCGCACCACCCAACCAAGCAAAACCTGAAGGACATTCTTCTACAACTGTTTTTAGAAAAATTCGCGAACTATTAATATTTGATTCTACTCTGTCAACGACAAAAGAACCAACATCACTTGCTCTGTCTGCTAACCACGATCCTAATCCCATAATAGTCACCTAATTTTGTTCAATATTTATGTAAACTATAAGGACGTAGGGTTAAAAATTCATTAAATTATAATATTTTTGTTTTATTTCAGTTGATTAATCTATTTTTAAGTCGTTAGGCCTATAATTAATTTTGTTAATTACATGCAGATATCTCATGATGACTTAATATAAATATAGCAAAGATTTATTTATTATTATGTTAAATCTATATTAACTATTTTCGTTCAGTATAGGGACAAGATAAAAGTTAGAAATAAAAAAATACAATATAAACAGTAAATTAACATAAGATTTTGTAAATAGATTAAAACAACTATATTGTATACGTAAATACTAAATTGAGGAGAGTAGTTATGGGTTTGGAAGATATTAGACGTCTTAGAGGATTAGTAGATAATCTTGCAGATGACGTAGCAAGCTCACGCGCAGCACGTACAATTGTCAATGCATTTGAACGTCATGCAGATGATGCGGCTTCGCTTAACTTTATTGCCCGTAACTATCGTGCAAACGGCCTCATGAATGATGCTGGTAGGTTGACAGACGAAGGTTTTGATCAGATAAATGAAGCTCTCTATCAGTTTGCCAGTGAAAATAATATGAACAACGCAGCAGCGCGTAACTTTGTAAGAGAGACCGTTGGCGAAATTGAAGCCGAGGGTGCACGTTTAGCGAATGCGGGCGCAGATGCAACAGCCGATGCCGCAGGCGCAGGTGCACGTAGAGGTGCAGATGATGCGCCTAGAGTTGACGAAGCACCAGCTCCTCCAAGGGCTGGTAATATGCTTACGCCTGAACAGACAGCCATTGTTCGAAGAGCACAACAAGATGCTGCACAAATTTCGAGCGACTTAAGCACAGAATCATTGCGTCACGGTTCTGAAGCGCTTGCAAATATTAATCAACGTATGGTTAATATCCGCGCAGCTAACGAACTAAATGTTGGCGAAGAAATTGTTGGTAACACACCAAGAGAAATTCTTGAGGGCCTACAAGCTGGCGGGCGCGCAAGCGATAGTCAACTTTCAAGCTTGGAAAGCACGCTTAAAACAATCGCTAATGGTCAAACGCCGCCACGTGTTTATGGCTCAGGCCTGATTAGCAAAGCTCTTAGCCCAATAACCAATATGTTTAATAAAGGTGCAAACGCAGCAGCTGACAGTGGCCCACAAGTGAGAGCCTTTTCACAAAATAATGTTGACGAACTTCTCGATGGGGCGCGCGTATCTGATTTAAGCAGAAGCTGGTCAGACAGGCTTGTGGGATATGCCAATAACGCAATTATAGGTTCTGGAGCATTAATGGCAACAACCGCTCTCGTATCTGGTATCGAAGGCGAGCCTACTCCTGAATCAGCAGAAGTTGAGACAAGCCCAACATTTTGGGATAACATCCAAACTCCTGGTTTTATGCTTTGGCAAATCATCAACCCAACTGATGGTAGTATATTGCCTGGTATGTCCGATATCACATATGGGCGAATGCAAGCATCACCTGCTGCCCGATACGACTATATGCGCGATATTATCAACCCTGCTCTCAGAGGGATGGGCAGAAACGCATATGACGTTGAAGCTGTTGAAATGTTTTTGAAAGCCGAGGGTACACAAGTTGATAATATTGACGAAGCCACAATGGCAAGATTAATTCGTGATAATGCGAGAGGCTTTGAGGGTTACGAACATGAAGGTTCTATGAGAGAACAGCTATATGCGAGACTTGACGAGCCTTCTGGTTCAACATGGGAACTAAGAGATTATGAAGTTACGGCTTTAGCTGAATATGTAACGCCAAGACTTCCCGAGCCTGCAAAAACATTACCGGAAGCGGGTCGTCTAGAATTTGTAAGAATGTACGGATATGAAAATGCAACTCCACAAGAGAGAGTTGATGCAGAAGCATATAGAGAGCGCGTGCTTGCAGCAGGTCCAAGTCCATTGCAAAGACAGGTTTTAACAGCCGTTGATTTGGTTATTGCAAATGAGGAAAATCAAGCAGCAGCTACGCAGGCGGCAGGAATTCAAGAAACTGTTGCACAAGGTATTGCAGGGGGTGGCCCAGTCGCACGTGGCGGTTATGGCGGCGGACGTTCTACGGCTGCACCACAATCTAATGGCTTTGAGGATACTCGCGAACAAACTGCAGGAAATACGTCTTTAGACATTCCTAGCCTAAAAGCAGAATTCATAGAATTCCAAGGATTGCTGACTGGGCAAGAAATTGGGGAACTGAATCGTCGTTTAGATACGCGTGATGTAGACATCAATGGCAATGGAAGAATTGACAGCCCTGCCGAATTGGACGCCCTAAAAGAAGGGTTTTCAAATGAAACAAAACACAATATTGACTTAATTATCAGAGGGTTATGATAATAATTTGTTTTTTGAAACATCAGTATTTATAATGTATTTAAAGAACTAAAAAAGGTAGAGAGATATGACTACACCGCAAATTAATATTCCAGCAGCAGAACAGCAACGTATTCAGCAGGCTACCGTCGCCTATGCAGATGCAGTTAGATCAGGCGATCAGGCTGCCATGGACGCAGCATTTGAGAATTACTACAATGTCCTTCGTGAAACTGGTGTTCTTGATCAAATCACAGAAAACCTCCAGGATCTTGGTAAAACACCTGCAGAAATTGCACGTATGTTGCCAGACATGTTGCGCAATATTACAACATCAGTTGCGAATAACAATATTGCAATTCTTCAAGATTACTTAAATATTGATAAAGACTTGCTTAGAGGCAATATTGAAGCTGCAATGGGAGCCATTGACTTTGGACGTACAGTCGTTAGCTGGGGCAAGATGCTTGCCACAGTTTTAGGACAAGAAAATAGCAGCTTCTTTGCAACGCTTGAAGGTATTGAGGATGATCTTCGCGGTCTTAGAGACGAGCTTAGAGATGAATTAGACGCAGATCAAAGAACAGTTATTGACAGAAGCGAAGCAGATCAGATTGCACGTGATGGTCAACAAATTACTGCGGACTCTTCAAGTACAATGATTGAAATTGCAAACCGCTTACACTTAAGATTAGTGTCGGAACTTGATGGGCTCGGCTCTGACGGCGGTGCCCCTGCGGCCGCGACAAGTATGAGCAAGGTGATGGTTTCTGATATTGCAGGTCTGATTACAGATACTGACGTTCGCAATGAATTTGTAAGAGTAATGGAGCGTGTTGCCGATAATCAAGGTGATGATAATGCTATTGACACAGCAGCCGAAGTTGCACTAGCAAGACGTGAACTTGAAAATGTCGAAGGCCTTGATAATGCTACTAAAAATAGTGTCACTCAAAGATTGGACGCTCTTGAGCCAGTAGGCCCATAAAATCGAATTTTAGTTTATCTCTCTGACTAACCCCGGATTTTCCGGGGTTTTTCTTTTGTGTTTAGTGCACGGTCACTTTTCACACATAAAAAAAGCGCCTCTAAAAGCGCTTTTTCGAAGTTCTTATAAAATTAAAGATTACTGATTGATGATAATGCTCTCATCTGCTTGCACAGGGGCGTCATTATAATCAGGCACAACGCCGTCCATGATGTGAGGCACATCCTCGTTCTCTATGCCCTCTTCGGCTGTGATATTCAAATCAAGCAAATCATCATTGCCTGGTGTGCCGCCAAGCCCGATTGCAAATATTCCACCCAAGAGAAGCGCAACAAGCACAAGTGTCACCAAAACACCCGCAATCAGACGGTTTGTAAATTTCTTACCTGTATAAGCCATAATAACATCCTTTAGCTTTTAAATTCTGTTCCATCTTTTAGCGTGAGAAGGGCAAGGCTGTAAAGGCGAAAAATGCGCGGTCTCCTGAATTCGCCCCATTCTTTTCGTAATTCCGATTGCGTCCACGCCCCAGAATCGCTATAAAATGCCACGATGACTGATGCTTCCAAAAATAATGAAACAAAGCCCCTCGCCCATATTCGTAACTTTGCGATTATAGCGCACATCGACCATGGGAAATCGACATTAGCCGACCGCCTGATCCAAACCTGTGGCGGATTGGAGGAGCGCGAAATGACAGAGCAAGTGCTTGATAACATGGATATCGAGCGCGAGCGTGGTATTACCATTAAGGCGCAAACAGTGCGCCTCGCTTATACCGCCAAGGACGGCATTGAATACCAGCTCAACCTGATGGATACACCAGGGCATGTGGACTTTGCCTATGAGGTCTCCCGCTCACTGGCCTCGTGCGAGGGCTCACTGCTTGTTGTAGATGCCACCCAAGGGGTAGAGGCCCAAACGCTCGCCAATGTTTATCAGGCACTTGATAACGACCATGAAATCCTGCCTGTGATTAACAAAATTGACTTGCCCGCCGCCGAGCCCGAGCGTATTGCCGAACAGGTTGAGGAGGTTGTGGGCCTTCCCGCCGTAGATGCGCTTCATGTTTCTGGTAAATCAGGAATTGGAATTAACGACCTGCTTGAGGCGATTGTTACGAAACTCCCTGCGCCACATGAAGGCAAAGGCGAAGAACCGCTCAAGGCCCTTCTGGTGGATAGCTGGTACGACCCTTATCTGGGCGTCATGATTTTGGTACGCGTGATTGATGGCTATCTGCGCAAGGGGCAAAAGGTGCGCTTTATGAACACAAAGGCCGTGCGCGAGCTTGACCGCGTGGGCTTTTTCTCTCCCAAGCCAGTAATGACAGGCATTTTGGGGCCTGGTGAAATGGGGTTTATTACAGCCGGTATTAAGGATATCAGCGAAACACAAGTTGGTGATACGATTACCGAGGAGAAAAACCAGTGCAAAGAGAAGCTCCCTGGCTTTAAGCCCTCTATCCCAATGGTGTTCTGCTCGCTTTTCCCAGTGGATGCCTCCGACTTTGAAACATTGCGCGACAGTTTGGGTAAGCTGAAACTTAATGATGCCTCCCTCCATTACGAGCCAGAACAATCACAAGCGCTCGGCCTTGGTTTCCGTTGCGGGTTTTTGGGATTGCTGCATATGGAGATCATTCAAGAGCGTTTGGAGCGCGAGTTCGACCTCGACCTGATCCCAACTGCACCAAGCGTTGTTTACAAAATCCATATGACCAATGGGGAAGTCATCGAGCTTTATAACCCCGTGGACATGCCCGAAGTGCAAAAAATTGATAAAATTGAAGAGCCGTGGATTAAGGCCACAATCCTCACCCCTGATGAATATTTGGGCGGCTTGCTCAAGCTTTGTCAAGAGCGCCGTGGCGAGCAGATCAACCTGACTTACGCAGGCACGCGCGCCATGATGGAATACAAGCTCCCCTTGAACGAGGTCGTCTTTGATTTCTACGACCGCCTGAAATCCATCTCACGTGGCTATGCCAGCTTTGATTACGAACTGATGGGTTATGATGCCAATGATTTGGTCAAACTTGAAATTCGCGTGAACGGCGACCCCGTGGATGCGCTGGCCATGATTGTGCACCGTGAAAACGCCGAGAGCCGCGGACGCCAGCTTTGTGAGCGCCTCAAAGACCTTATCCCACGCCAGATGTTTAAAATCGCAATACAGGCGGCCATTGGGGGCAAGATTATTGCCGCTGAACATCTCTCTGCCCTGCGCAAGGATGTGACCGCCAAATGTTACGGGGGCGATATCTCGCGGAAGCGTAAACTTTTGGAAAAACAGAAAAAGGGTAAGGCGAAAATGCGCCAGTACGGAAACGTTGACATTCCACAATCAGCCTTCATCAACGCCCTGAAAATGGGTGATGGGTAGATTTCACGTAAAATAAATTGATTTTTTACATAAGTGTAAATATAAATGTGGCCCATGACACATGTTTTATTCGTATGTTCATGCAACACATTCCGGAGTGCTTTAGCCGAGCATTTAGGTAATTTGCGTGCACATAAAAAAGGATTAAACTTTCAATTTTCCTCCTGTGGCACTTATATTGATGGGCGTGGCGTTGATCCGCAACTTACAAACCTTGTGCGTGATGTGGGCTTGGATTTATCATCTCATACTCCACGTGCTATTTCGCAAGAAATACTTGATCAAGCTGATGTTGTGATTGGCATGAGCCAAGAGCATGTTGATTTCATAACTGAAAATTTTGGAAAACCAGCGTATCTATTTGGCGCCGTCGCCTTTGGCAGAAGAGATTTACAGGCGGAGTGGCGTGGGATTGAAAGCCAGCTCACACGTTTTGAATTAAATAGGCATCAATATTTTCAGGATATTCTTGTGCGTACCATGGAGGCTATGCCTAAAATCATGAACACAGTGCCACGTATTGCGCGATTACAAGCGCAAAGTGGTATTATTTCAAAAGGACCTAAACCTTAGTAACCTTATAGAGTTTTAGTGGCTACAACCCCGTCTTCACCCATCTTTTTGAGCATGACATCGCCTAAACGTCGGGCGAGATTGTTCCAACCCATACCATCAGGCCCGCGGATTGAGAATTCGGCAACCCAGACGCGTGAGAATTGCGGGAGTAGGTAAAGCTCGGCACGGTATTTTGCCTCTGGCTCACGATAGAGTGTGCCGCCATAACCAATGGGGAAACCCACGCCAACCGAGACGCCAGAACGGCTGCCGCCATACGCACCCACACGTGTACGCGGACCATAATAATAGGGGTCATATGGCCCATATCCATAGGTTGGGCTGTAACGGTGATCGCGGTAAAACGGGTCATGCGCATAGCCAAATTCATCAGGTTGGGTATAGACCTCGTGCACGTCCTTATCCTCTGGCGTAATCAGAAGAACCGCTTGCGCACCCGTTTCTATGGCAAGATTTCGCTTTTCTTTATCGCTGTAACTGCGCGTTGGTAGATATATGTGGCTGCCCTTTGTGGCCTTAAGCCCTGTTTCAATCAAGGCCGTGACCAAACCCTGTTCAATAGCATCCTGTTCCTTAAGCCCTGCGCGTTCAGCCGACACAAAGATATGGCTTGGCGCTTGCGCGGTTGAGAATGACGGATCAACAAAGCTTGTCGCATTCGAGGATGTTGTGCGCCCACATGCACTAAGCAATAGTAAGACGCTCAAACAGGTGATAATAGCTTTTAAGGTGTTCATAATACCTATATAGCGCATATTTTGGAAAAAAGAAAAAGCCTGAAGCAATTTTTGCCTCAGGCCTTTTAGAGCGACAGGGAAGTCTTAAATTAGTTTGCTGCGCGTTGAACGGCTTCACCGCCCTCTTCAATATCCTGACCTGCGCCTGCCATTGTATTACAGGCAGTCAAACTTGCGGCAGTCAATAGTAGAACGCTCAATACAGCAAGAAATTTAAAGTTTTTCATGTCTTTATCCTTTTGTTTAAAATTTATTATTTCTTCATCTCATGTAGTTAAAATGCTAACGAGGTGCACGTGAAAAAGTTCAAATATTGCGTATAAGAGCACTATATTCGTGCAAATTTTTAAGATATAAACAGGCGCTCATGTCACAGGATTTTTTATTTCAGGCCATGCAAAAGGCCGTTGATATTGTTAACGATAGCCCCCATCCGACAAACAAGGTAGCGGCGAGCCTGCTTTCGCGCGGGAATAAAATTGTCAGCCATACAAATTACTGGCCTGCGCCTATTGCCAATAATATCGGGTTAGGATGCCGTATCGGGAATAGTAGCGGTACAGTTCATGCCGAAACAGCGACAATTCTGACCGCAGAAAATACGCAAGGTGCGGGCATGTTTATTACCGATCCCTTCTGCCCCAACTGCGCTAAGAATATTGCAGAGGCAGGTATCAAGGATGTTTATATTGACCATAAAGGGTTTGAAAAAGATTTCTGGGAGCGCCGTTCGGGTTGTTTTAAAAATATGTCGATGGAAATTGTCGCACGAGCAGGCATCAGCGTCTTTCGTATTCACCGCAAGGACCGTCGTATTGACACCATTCATACACCTGATGTGAATTATATTCCCAAGGAAGACAGTCCGCTTGAAATTGAACAAGGGCCTAAATCACAGGATTTCTTTGAAATGCTGATTGCCCATAAATATGCCCATCATTACAACCGTAAAATTGCCATAGGTTTGGCAGAAAATAGCGACGGCACGGTCTTTGGCATCACCTCGCGTGTGCATGCTGTGACTGGCTATTCTCTGACGAATGACAATGATGTTGATATGATTTTACAGGCCAAAGAACGCTATTCCTTTATGCAGGAACCGATTAACCGTTACTTGATGGCGTGCAAACGCTTGGGACTTACGCCACTCCATGATTATCTGTTTTGCTCGCAAGTGCCCTCAGCCCGTGAGATGGTTAATGCGGTAGGGGCCGGTTTTTCAAAACTGCATCTGGGTGATCCATTTAAATCACGCGATCAAAGCGGCATTCAAGCGCGCGACCTATTGCGGGACAAAGGCGTGATGACCTTTGTCACATTCAAAAAATAAATCAGTTTTTAAATTTTAGATATCAAGAACTAAACGCTGTGGATCTTCCAAGGCTTCCTTGATGCGTACCAAGAATGTCACGGCCTCGCGCCCATCAATCAAGCGGTGATCATAGGACATCGCCAGATACATCATCGGGCGTGCCTCAATTGAGCCATCAGGCATGACCATTGGGCGCTGTTGGATTTTGTGCATACCCAAAATGGCTGTCTGTGGTGTGTTCAAAATAGGCGTTGAGAGAAGCGAGCCAAAGATACCACCATTGGTCACCGTAAATGTGCCGCCCTGCATATCATCCATTGTGATTTTACCATCACGGGCACGTGTGCCAAGCTCGACAATATTCTTCTCTATCTCGGCCATGTTCTTAGCATCGGCATCACGCACAACGGGCACGACCAGACCTTGTGGCGTCGAAACAGCCACACCAATATTGTAGAAGTTCTTGTAAACGATTTCATCACCGTCAATCTCAGCGTTCAGCTCTGGAATCTCTTTGAGCGCGTTAACTGCGGCCTTTACGAAGAAGGACATGAACCCAAGCTTCACATCATGCTTTTTCACAAACACATCCTGATATTGTTTGCGCAACTCCATGATGGCTGTCATATCAACTTCGTTAAATGTTGTGAGAATAGCCGCCGTATTTTGTGCCTCTTTCAAGCGTTCTGAAATGCGCTTGCGCAGACGTGTCATGCGCACACGTTCCTCACGCGGCGCACCGTGAGCATCAACAGGGTGCGTATTGACCGCCTGGTAGGCTGGTGTTTGCCCGGCAGGCTTGCTCGCGCCGCCATTATCCATGTAATCAATCACATCACCTTTAGTAATACGACCATCCTTACCAGAACCTTTAATTTGAGAGGCATCCAGATTGTTGTCAGCTACCATTTTGCGTACAGCAGGCGATAATTGCTGTCCTGCCTCATCATGTTGTTTGTCAGATGGCACGTCACCTGAGACCTCATCTTCTGCCTTCTTGGAATCAGGTGTGTTGTTGGCTGCTTTTGCATTTTCTTTTTGTGCATTTTCCTTGGAGTCTTTTTGCTTCGACCCGCCATCATTGGCTGCTGCGCCTGCCTCAATTTCACCAAGAACCGCACCAACCTCGACATTGCCACCCTCGGCAACTGTTATTTTTGCAATAACGCCTGATTCTGGTGCGTTCACTTCCAATGTCACCTTATCAGTTTCAAGCTCAACAATCGGCTCATCAGCGGCAACAGCATCGCCTTCCTTTTTCAACCATTGTGCAACAGTTGCCTCGGTTACGGATTCACCTAGTGTGGGAACTTTAATCTCAGTCATGTTTATGCGTCCTTTGAAGTGCAAATATAATACGTGCTTAATTTGGCGCGTTTGACCGCAAAAATCAATGGCTAAGTCCATAAAACTTTGGCGGTAAGCGCATGTTTTTTATTGTATTTCCGTATAGTGTTGAATAAGGTGCTATTGATTTTATGTAAAGGAAAAGAGATGAATGACCACGACACACAGTTAGTAATCGCAGGAGGCGGTGGACATCGCATGTTTGAAGAAGCAGGTGCACAAATCGTCAAAACGTGGAAGGCTGATGAGCTGGAAACCCCCTATGGCAAATCTTCGGGCGCTATTTTTCTCATGCGCTTGAACGGAAAATCCTTCTTCTGCTTTTCCCGCCATGGCGACCAAGAGCAACTTGCGCCTTATGACATTCCCTATCTCGCAAATGCCTACGCCCTCAAACAACTTGGCGCAAAATACTGGGTCGCCATGTCGCTTTCTACATCATTGAGCGATCATATCAATATTGGCAGCTTTGTTATCCCAGATACCTATTACGACCATAATACACAGCGCGATGACCAGTTTTTTACGAAAGGCAAAATTGGCGGTGTTGTTTCCTATACGGATACCTTTAACACAATGGTCTCTGGGCCCTTGAAAACAGCCCTTATTGCAGCGCTTAAAAGCCATGAAGTCGAACAACATCATAACGCACAAACTGAAACAAGCCGCATTGCGGATAAGGATATTATTGTCTTTGCTGGTATGCCAGGCCCACACACGGGCACGCGCGCAGACCAGATGGCCATATCCAATTTGTTCAGTAATGCGGGTGGAATAATCAGTGGCATGACCAATATGACCGAGGCCCTTGTTGCCAAGCAGGCAGGTATTGATTACGCAAGTCTGTCTTTTATCGGGGGACGCGACCTAAGCTATCGTGGTGATGATAGTCTTGGCGCAGATGAAACAAATACAGGGAACGCCATTCAGCGTTATATCGACAGTTTCAAGGACGTGATTGTTCCTGTGCTTTCATCTGTCATTGCACAAGAGCTCCCCTACAAAGGATCGCCCTCTGATGCCGCCTTTTATGACACATTTAAGGGAGCAAAGGGCGTTGAAGATAGTCAGCTTAAGGAAATCTTACGCGTTCTGAAGCTTTAGCGTTTCAAGTAAATATCAATGATGTCACGCGGATGCTTTCGCGCGACAAAATAAAGCCACAGGCATTTCATATTCAGCAAAATGCGCGGAAGATACCCATCTTTATAGCGTTCATGCGATGTGACAGCCGCAACAGGCAATTTGTGCAGGCGTTTTCGTCCAATTTTCTGCACAAGATCAACATCCTCAAATAAAGGATAATCTTCTCGAAACCCACCCAGTTCCTTATAGAGCGCATGATGAATAAGAAGCCCTTGGTCGCCATAGGGGAGCGCAAATAGAGCGTTGCGCAGTACAACCAAACGCTCCAAGCCCCATGCCTTCCACCCGCGCGCATCCTGTTTGAATTTGAAATAGGCAGCTCTGTCATGCTTACCTTTCATAAACACAGCTATCTCTTGCATGTAATCATCCTGAAAACACGTATCGGCATGCACAAATAACATCCAGCCCTGTTTTATGCGCGCGCCACCTTTGGCAAGAGCCGCACCACGTCCACCTGCAGGCGGGGCAATCAGCATGATATTTTCAAAACGCGCGGCCAGTTTTTTTAGGTCACTTTGATTGCTGTCCCCAATTATAACGACATTTACAGGCCCTAAGCTTTCTTGCGCCTGTTTACAGTTAAATTGGGTCATTAAAATTTCTAAAGCTGGATGATAAAATTTTACAGGGATGACAAGGGTAAGCATGATGTCCTAGCCTGCGTTCAGCTCTTTTGCTTCTTCCCGCTTTGCGAGGCGACGCGCAAAAATGTCACTGGGAGAGTTTGCCTCAATCTGCTTTGAATCTGTGACACTCACATTGATGAAGTGATTGCCATTTGCAGCAACACTTTGTCGAAACAAGCCAAGAACTGAATATTTTCCAGCCTCTTTGAACGCAAAGCTGAGTTCACGACAACGTGTTGTATCAACATGGATACGTGGCAACACAAAATGCTTCTCACCATCCTTGTTGTCGCCATCCAAATAAATTGCCTTCGTACTTAAAGAAAACCTATCTGAAAATAAATCGATTTTGGGAGGCTCAGTAAGCTCAACTTCCATAATGCGCGGGAGTCCAAATTTTGCCATTCTGTCGGTTTCAAAATCATGAATCAATTTTGCAAATCGCGGATTCGCATGGGTGTCATTTGCCATGCCTGCGCGTACAACAAATTCATTAAGCTTCATTATACGATGACCAATCACAACATAGGTGCCTTTGAGGCGCTCCCAATCTTTGTTCTTCATGAGTGAAAGAAATTCTTGAACACTGCTGACGCTAATTGTTTCCATGGCACGCCAATCAGCTGGTGTGACTTTGGGAGGCAACAGAGTATTGATAACGCGTTTACGGCGCGCACCGTTAAGATCGCGTTCGGTTCTGTATATACTGCTCTGATTAAAATGTCCGCTCAAGTCGGGAATATTGAAATGCACGCGAAAACCCAGACGCACATCATATTCTGCTGATGATTTATCAGGGTCGGGATTGGGATAGCGACAATTTTCATGTCGCGCGCCACTGGCCAATTTAAAGAAATCAGAGCGCCTATGGCGTGAAGAGCCACCTATTGCCTCCGATCCTTTATTGTAGTTCATGGCCGCATCACAACAGTGACAACGCAGGTTGTCATGTATCTCAGGGTCATAACAATCTGCGCCTTGCATTCCAAATTGTGACGGCAAGTGAACAAGAACGGAACTCCCCGTTTGGGTGTCAGTTGCACGTGCAATTTTTACTGTTGCAGCCATAGTTACCTCTTTCAAAGCAAACTATTTAGCATAAACAATATGTAAATACAATATTATTTCAACTTAAGTGCTTGCTTGACCAAAGCCTCTTGTTCCTGCGCATGAACTTTCGCAAATCCTGTAGCAGGTGCAGCGGCAGACACACGACCCACATAGTCTGGACGTGTATTCTTGGCCTTAATTTCTGTCAGCACCTCTTCAACATAGGGACTTACAAACGACCAGTAGCCTTGGTTTTTCGGCTCCTCCTGACACCAGATAAATTCAGCATTTTTATATTGCTTGAGTTCTTTCACCAATGTCTCATGCGGGAAGGGATAAAGCTGTTCCACACGCACAAGGGCAATATCGTCAATGCCTTCCTCGGCGCGTTTTTCGTAAAGGTCATAATAAACCTTACCCGAGCACAGCACGACACGTTTGATTTTATCAGCTTTTTTCAGGTCTTTCTGTGCGTCATCAGGAAGAACGCGGTGGAAGCTCGTCTTGCCAGTCATATCCTCTAGCTTCGAGACACAAAGCTTATGACGTAGAAGTGATTTCGGCGTCATGATAATCAAAGGTTTTCTAAAATTACGGTTCATCTGACGGCGCAGCGCGTGGAAATAGTTGGCAGGCGTTGTCAGATTACAAACCTGCATATTATCCTCGGCACATAGTTGTAAGAAACGCTCAGGACGTGCTGAAGAATGCTCTGGCCCCTGCCCTTCCGAACCATGCGGCAAGAGCATGACAAGTCCTGACATACGCAACCATTTTGTTTCACCAGAGGATATAAACTGGTCAATAATAGTTTGTGCACCGTTTACAAAGTCACCAAATTGCGCTTCCCACAGAACAAGTGTGTTGGGGTCGGCAATGGAGTATCCATATTCATAACCAAGAACCGCAAATTCGGAGAGCGGGCTGTCATGTGCCTCAAAGCGTCCTTGTTCACCATCAATATGCTGAAGAGGGATATATTTTTCCTCTGTTGTTTGATCATAAAGAATGGCGTGGCGTTGCGAGAATGTCCCGCGTCCCACATCCTGACCAGATAAGCGCACAGAGTACCCTTCATTCAGCAATGTTCCAAAAGCCGCGGCCTCGCCTGTTGCCCAATCAAAGCCTTCACCTGATTTAAACATCTCGGCCTTTGCATCCAACTGGCGGAGGATTTTCTTATTCGCTTCAAAATCATCTGGTACTTGTGTGATGGCCTTACCAACCTTCTCAAGCGCTGATTTTGAAACGGCCGTATCCCCTTTGCGCGGTTCCTTGGAACTTGGCGCTTCTTTCATGTTGGACCAGTCACCCTCAAGCCAATCTGCTTTGTTTGGCTTAAAACTTTTGGCGTCTTCAAAGGCGCGTTCCATGTAGTCCTTAAACTCATCGATCATTTCCTGAGCTTCATCTTCACTCAGGATGCCTTCTCCAATAAGCTCTTTAGCATATTGCGAGCGCACGGTTTCGTGGGTTTTGATTTTCTTGTACATGATGGGTTGTGTGAAGGCTGGCTCGTCACCCTCATTGTGGCCGTTACGGCGGTAACAGACCAAATCAATGACAACATCCTTTTTAAAACGCTGGCGGAATTCAGTGGCAATGCGTGCCACATGGACAACGGCCTCTGGATCATCGCCATTCACATGGAAAATTGGCGCAGCCAACATCTTGGCCACATCCGTTGGGTAAGGACCAGAGCGCCCGTATTTTGGTGTCGTCGTAAACCCAATCTGGTTATTAATCACAATATGGATTGTTCCGCCAATGCGATAACCTGGAAGCTCTGACATCATCAGTGTTTCGGCAACAACACCCTGTCCGGCAAAGGCCGCATCCCCATGCAGCAAAAGCGGGAGCACCTGATCACATTCATAATCCTTCTTCATAACCTGTTTCGCGCGTACTTTCCCAATGACAACAGGGTTCACACATTCAAGGTGAGAGGGGTTAGGTGTAAGCGAGAGGTGGATGACATTACCATCAAAGTCGCGATCAGAGGATGTCCCCATATGGTATTTTACGTCACCTGAACCTTGCACGCTTTCAGGATTGGTTGGTTTGCCCTGAAATTCGGCAAACAGAGCAGTAAAGGTTTTACCCATAACATTGGTCAGCACGTTTAAGCGACCACGGTGCGCCATCCCGACAACAATTTCGTTTAACCCCAATTGCCCGCCACGTTTCATAATCTGTTCAATGGCAGGAATAAGCGACTCACCACCATCCAGACCAAAGCGCTTTGTCCCGACATATTTTGTACCCAAGAAACTTTCAAGACCCTCAGCGGCCGTCAAGCGTTGCAAGATGGCGCGTTTCCCGTTTTCGGTGAAATCTGTATGGTTCATCGGCGCTTCAATACGCTCCTGTACCCAGGCCTTTTCCTCGGGGTCTGTCAAATGCAAGAACTCAACACCGATTTTGTCACAATAGGTACGACGCAATATGGTCATAATTTCGCGTAAAGTCGCATATTCCTGACCCAACACGCCGTTAATGAAAATCTTGCGGTCATAATCGCTGTCAGTGAACCCATAAAATGATGGCTCAAGCTCACGATATTCCTTGTGATCCTTTAAATCCAAGGGATCCAGATTAGCCAACAAATGTCCACGCATGCGGTAGGCGCGGATGAGCATTAATGCATTGACGGAATCAGAGGCCATTTGGCGCATCTCTTCATCAGAAATATTGCCTGATTTATTCGCATTCACTGCCTGCTGGGGGGCACTCTCACCCGTATTGACCACGCCTGGCAAATGCCCAAACCCACGACGCGAGCGTTTGTTTTCCTCTGGCGTCCAGCTTGCCCCATTTAATTCGCGCAGGATAGCCGCCTCATCGTCATTCATCTCGGTAAAGAAATCCTGCCAGCTTTGGTCAACCAAGTTTGGATTGACCAAATATTGTTTATAGAGATGTGCAATATATTCAGCGTTGCTAGAAGAGAGGAATGTTGGACGATTGTCTGCAGTCTGTGTCATGTGAACCTGTGTTCTTTCTATGATTTACTTTTCAATAATATTAGATGTAGTAGCTTGGCTATATCTTTGCAAGGGCTTCGGAAAGTTCAGTGAGAGCACTATCCTCGGTGGGGGAGATTTTGCGCTCGGCATTCATCTCGCATCCACAAAAAAGTCCTATGATTTTAGAAAAGACCCCCTGTTTTTGACCATCTGCGCCTTCCTCAAAGGCCTTGGCAACAGATTCTGCCACAAACATAACAGCGGCCTTATAATCGGCCACAGCTTCTTCAGGCAAGCGCGATTTGACGATTTTACCCGCGGCCACAGCCTGAGCAATCGCATCATCGGCATCTTTCATCCAGCGCTTATGATTACTTTCCTGACGATGCGCCTCGCGCGCCATATTGGAAATGAGTGTGTTGTGTTTGTACTTGCTTGCGGTTTTTTCAAGCACCTTCATGAGGGCCTTTTTCTCGGCCGCGTCTGCCGCATCCCCATCATCATCGATATGCGACATCCAGATTCCAATCTGGTAAAACACAGAAACCAATGTTGCCTGCTCGCTTGGAACAAAGGCGCTTAACGTCATCATGCTACTTTTCCTTGTGGGTTTAAGGGTTGTCCAAGAGACAGAGCCAAAGCGCTCAATGCCTCCCATTCCTTGGCGGAAACATTCACATAGTTCGCATATTTACCGTCCGCGTCACTCCCGCCAAAGAGCATATTTTTCAAACGTGCGAGTAATTTAATGCTCTTGATATTGCCGCTCTCGCGATAGGCCTGCGCCACTGAGAAACCAATTTCCAACAAATTATCGCCAAGCAGGGTGATTTCGCGCTTCCCAACCTTGCCCTTGAGCACTTCAACTGCGCGTGCGCATTCATCGGGTACGCTCTCTAAATTCTTTGCCCAAGTGCTCCAGCGGTCCTGATGTTTGAGGGTTTCCTCCATAAGGCCTTGCACAAATTCGGATTTACAAAAATCCTCAACATAAGCCGTAATCATTGCTTCGCAGGCCTGATGCTCCTGAGTGGCGGACTCCTCGCCCCCGTCCATATCGGCATAAGACACATACATGCCCACACGATAGGGAAGTGCGCGGATTAAATCTTGTTGGTCAGCGGGTAAATCCAAAATCTCAGACATAGGCAAAACTATACAATTTTCTGCGGGGTCGCGCCAGAGGCGAGTAAAACACGACGGCGGATAATCACATAT
This sequence comes from Micavibrio sp. UBA2137, assembly GCA_002328415.1. Lineage (GTDB taxonomy): Bacteria > Pseudomonadota > Alphaproteobacteria > Micavibrionales > Micavibrionaceae > UBA2137. The sequence goes on from DCXL01000002.1 coordinate 139,547, forward strand.
ATTGCAAAGCCCCAGTCAGAGGCCATGAGGAAGAATGGATAAACAAGTGTTGCAAATTCGGCATCTGGTACGGCAAACAACGCGAGAAAATAGCGCAATCCCGCCCAGAAGTATGACCGTGGCGGCTCTCCCCAAGGCTTGGTCCATGATTTACGAATAGTTGGATAATAGGTCAGCACGTCAATGGCAATAATAATAACAAGCGCCCAGACAGGGTTATCAGTAGCCATCCAGATGGGGATCGCGCACAGCGCACCAATAAAGGAAAGCCAATCGCTTTTGGTGATATCCTTTTCGCCTACAAACAGCGCGACAGAGGCAATAAAGAAGCACGTAACAGCAACCACCAGAAGCACCCACGCAGAAGGCCCGCCGCCAAGCTGGAACTGCGCAACTGTGCCAATGGCGACAACTAGCCCCCAGTTAAACCAACTAAACACATGTGGCTCGGTCTCGCCCTTATAAATGGAATAGAGATAAGTACTGTAACGCGCGATTGATACGATAATGGCCACTGCCGCAAACCATTCCGCCCGCCCCCATGATGCCAAGAAATCCATTGCCCCTCCTTAAATTTGAGGAATAATAACACCGCAGAAAAGAAAACGGTATGGCTTAATGCACAGCCATACCGCTAGAGGGGCACCCTTGCTTGTGGTCAAGGGTATGCTTGGAGGTAAACTTTATAAAAAGGCGGTCATTTGCAGCAATTCAGACGAGGCAAGGCTCGTTTGAATAAAGCTGATGAGCGATATGCCAAAACATATGGCGCTTAAAATATGGATTGTCTTTGTCATGTTCATGTCTCTCCCTGACAGATTTTAATGTTTCATGTCGAAAAGAGATGCAATGATTATGCCAAATAGTAAATTGATTTATATCAATGATTTAAGCACATAAAAGAAAACCGCCAGCGGGGCAAAATGTCCCACTAGCGGTAAAATTTTCCTTATTTTATATTCAACCTTCCTAAAGTCGGTTGAGATGCTTTTTTATATTCAACCTTCCTGAAGTCGGTTGAGATGTTTTTTTATATTCAACCTTTTTAAAGAGAGTTGAGATTAGGCGGCCATGGCCTTTTTAACAGCTTCACCCAACATGGCTGGTGTTTCAGCAACAACAAAGCCGCATTCGCGCATTTTTTTCATCTTTGCCTCGGCCGTGTCATCAGCTCCACCGATAATAGCACCCGCATGACCCATGCGTTTTCCTGGAGGCGCAGTCGCACCCGCGATAAAGCCAGCGATCGGCTTTTTCTTATCCAGTTTAGCGTAATATTCAGCGGCCTCAATCTCGGCAGTCCCACCAATTTCACCAATCATCAAAATCGCCTCTGTCTCAGGGTCATTCATGAACATATCAATACAATCGATAAAGTTTGTGCCGTTCACAGGGTCACCACCAATCCCGATACAGGTTGATTGACCAAGACCAACAGCGCCTGTTTGGGCAACGGCCTCGTACGTTAATGTTCCAGAGCGTGAGACAATACCGACCTTCCCACGTGTGTGGATATGGCCTGGCATAATACCAATTTTGCATTCATCAGGTGTAATCACACCCGGACAGTTTGGCCCGATGAGGCGTGATTTAGAATTTTTAAGGCCCGCCTTCACACGCACCATATCCTGCACAGGAATACCCTCTGTAATACAGATAATAAGTGGAATTTCTGCGGCAACAGCCTCAAGAATGGAATCTGCGGCAAATGGAGGAGGCACATAGATAACAGTAGCATTACAATCTGTGGCCTCTTTTGCCTCGGCCACTGTATCAAAAACGGGCAATCCCAAATGTGTTTGGCCACCTTTTCCTGGTGTTACGCCACCCACCATGTTTGTGCCATAAGCAATGGCCTGCTCACTGTGAAAAGTCCCTTGCGAACCTGTTATCCCTTGGCATATAAGTCTTGTGTTCTTATCAACGAGTACTGACATTCCTGTCTCCATCTCTGGTTAAAAATTTATGCCTTCTTTTATACAGGAATTAAAAACACACGCAACAGGACAGCCTGTTGAATTTCTTTAAAAATTTGGCATTATCGCAAATAATATTTGCATTATGTAAATTAAATAGTGTATAACTGATGAAGTTTAAATTTAAGTGGTGTGTAAAACATGGTTAAGCCAAGCAATATTTTTAGTGGATTGACGCAAAAAGGCCTAGATGCGGCCTCTGGTGTTGCTGAAGATATCTATCTGAAAAAGCTGGAGCGCGATATGGCGGCTCCTATCATGCGCTATGCCCGCTATCTTCGTGATACAGAGGCTCTTATCAGTATAGAAGAGTTTGAAGCTCAAGTGACTGATGACGAGCTTCGCAACCTCACACATATGCATATTGCGCATCTTTATGATACGCATGAAGGCGATGAGACCAATTTTGAGCGCCTGCTTGAAGAAGCACAGATGCAAATTGATGCCGAAATTGCCGCAAAGAAAGCACAACAGCCAAAAATTGTGTATCCACAGCGTGAAGAGCCACAGCTTGCTCCTCGAATTGCACCAAAGAAAGAGTCCACTCTTCGCGACATAATTGAACGTGCCCATGACTTGAAGCCTTCAAAGCGCATGTTGCTTATGGGTCTAGGTGGAGTATCAGTAGCCGCCGCCAGCCTTTTCCTTGCAAACTTGTCCCTTAATGATGGCGTAGAGGAATTTGATTTCGGTATTCCAACAACTGTTCGTGATGTTGCCTTTCCAATTGATCTTAATAGCGCAAATGGTGAATATGTTGACCAAATTCCCTTGCGCATCGTTGCCCCACAACAATCAGGGCGATATTGCAACGCCGCCAATCCAATTCTGTTCAGCGGTGAATTGCACGCAATTCCCGTCACAAATAATGACATCTGCGATGAGTTGCTAAACGAGGTTTATCCAGCGGTTGGCGAAACAATTGCTCTCAATGACTATATGAGTGTTACTGGGCTTGAAAATGGCAATATATACTTTGAACAGGCCAATCAGCCAGATGAGCGTAATTACGAAATTCCACGTGAAAATTATAATGCCATTGTCGAGGCATGGCTTATTAGCGGCGGTGCAGAGCAACGTCCACTTCCGTTTAGTTACTTGATGGCAAAATGGCGCCTGGAATCGACACACGGTATAAATATGGGCACAGGAGCAAGCGTTTGCGGAATCAATCAATTCAAACCTGGTACATTTTACCAAACAGCCGTTGAAGCAGGGGCCGATCATGGTCTTGGGCGTTTGAGAGATGCCTTTATCGATCTGGGACAAGTTCAAGTTCCAGGAGAAGCGCGCGGTGTTACAGGTATTAGCTATCCTGCTCTTGTAAATTCATCTGATGCACGCGCCATCTTTAATAGCGAGTGCAGAGATTTAGCGAGTGGTGCTGTTTTGGGGGTACGTCATAGTATTCATAATCTTCAAACATTGCAGGAGATGATGAATGCAGGCGAAATTCGCCATCCTTATGGGTCTGAGTTTGTTACAGAAAAGATGGGGTATATGGCACAGCTTCTTGGCCTTGGTACAGGAAATACAGATGGTGCCAAAACATTCTTTATTGAGCTTGCACGTGACCCAAGCCAGTTGGCACGCAACGTTATTCCAGCAGACTTTTATGAAGGTAATAAGCGTATCTTCCACAAGGATGGACGTGATTTAACATTGCAAGAGGCCTATGATGGGCTTTCAGACTTTGGATTTTCTGATAAAGCGATTACAAACCTTGAAGGCTGGGAAGCTGCACCGCGTTTTGCACCAAATGTAACAGTTAGCTATCCAGACTTTCAAACACGCCTTCCGCTTGACCGTTTGATGAATGGTAATTTCACAGGTGGCGGTATCACTGATGGCACACCAATGCTGCGTTTTGATGCTGCAAGTATGGATAGCCGTGCCGTTCAAGGTGACAATGATGAAGGCCTGCCAGCAAGCTCAGGGACAAATGCCCCTGTCTACTCGCCTGTCTCTTAATTAAGATTTACTTATCTGAATCGTCACTCGCCATACGCTTGAGCGCATCAGCCATTTTGGAAATAACCGCCGTACTCAGTACGAGGACGATATAGGTCCCAATAATCTTCCAGAAAAATTCTTCGCCAAAATAATTGGGGAACCAGATATAAGCCAGAATAATGCCGCTGAGCATAACCGTCATCAAGATAAGTGCATAAATGGCCCAAACGGGCATCGTCATCAAATCTTTAAATTCTGGCTTGAGCTGCCTCATTATATTCAACCTTTTTAGGCTGCAGCGCTTGATTTTTGTGTGGCCTCAACAATTTTTTGAGCCGCATCATCCAAATCGCTTGCCGCAATAATATCCAATCCAGAGCTGTTCAAAATTTCTTTACCCTTCTCAACATTTGTCCCTTCAAGGCGGACAACGAGAGGCACAGACAAAGACACTTCCTTAGCCGCTGCAATGACGCCCTCGGCAATGATGTCGCATTTCATAATCCCGCCAAAGATATTAACCAAAATACCCTTCACATTGGGGTCAGAAAGAATAATTTTGAAGGCTGCAGTTACCTTTTCAGTATTTGCGCCACCCCCGACATCCAAAAAGTTCGCAGGCTCGCCACCGTAATATTTAATAATATCCATGGTCGACATGGCAAGACCAGCACCATTCACCATACATCCGATATTGCCATCTAGTGCAACGTAGGAAAGGTCGTATTCATGGGCTTGTTGTTCTTTTTCATCTTCCTCGTCCTTGTCGCGCAATTCTGCAACATTGGGGTGACGGAAAAGCGCATTGTCATCAAACGAGACTTTTGCATCCAGCGCCATGACCTCGTCCTTATCAGTCACAATCATCGGGTTGATTTCCATGATTTCAGCGTCAAGATCGGTGTAAGCCTTGTAAAGAGCGCCAAAGAACTTCACGGCACTTTTGAAGGCTGCGCCTGACAATCCAAGGGCAAAGGCAAGTTCACGTGCATGAAACGGCATCATGCCTGTCGCAGGATCAATTTCGACCTTAATAATCTTTTCAGGTGTTTTCTCGGCCACATCCTCAATATCCATACCGCCTTCTGTCGAGACAGCAAACGTGAGACGTGATGTTGCACGGTCAAGCAGAAGCGAGCAGTAATATTCCTTGGAAATATCAACGCCATCTGTGACGTAAAGGCGTTTGACCTCTTTGCCCTCTTCACCAGTTTGTTTTGTGACAAGCACATTGCCTAGCATAGCCTCAGCAGCGTCCTTGACGGCCTCTGTTGTCTTACAAAGCCTAACACCGCCCTTATCATCGGCAGCATCCCTGAAATGGCCTGCACCGCGACCACCTGCGTGAATTTGTGCCTTTACAACATAAAGTGGGCCAGGCATGGCTTCTGCCGCTTTAACAGCCTCATCAACTGTGAATGCCACGCGCCCCTCGGGCACGGCAACACCGTAAGATTTAAGAAGTTCTTTGGCTTGATATTCATGAATATTCATAGTGCTAGCTCTGTCCTTAATAAGATAAATTTTCTTCAAAAACGTTTTAACACGCTAAAACGCTGGGGAAAAGCCCCAATTGTCTTTTTCTCATGTCATTGATTTTGCATAAAATTTTACTAAAATTTGCAATATATGCATGACTTATGGCATAAGGAAAGCATGGTAAGTTACGCCTTGCAAATTGCAGAGCCTGATGAACGGCCCATAGGTTACTATGACATGTTCGGGTCAGCTGCCTTTTCGACCGCTGGTGGTGGTGCCTTTAGCGAGCGCGGTAATAATCGCCATCTTTTTTCCGGCACAAACAAAGTTCAACATGAAAGTGAAGACGAAAAGCTGGCCGCAGCCTGCCGTGGTGGGTTCTCACGTTTTTTCAGCGGGGTCGGCGGATATTCCGTTTTTGATAAGCTGGCTGAGTTTTTTGGACGCGGTGTCAGCATGGAACGCGTTGCCGAAACAATGCGCAACTCACTTGAGCGCATGCGCAGCCAACATGGTGTTGACTACGATGATGAAACACGTGCCGCGCTTGACCGCATTATTGAAGAAAATGATCTTGAGCTACCTGAAATTACACTGACCGAGCAGGATGTCCCGCGCGCAGATGAGATTATTAGCGCAAGGTTAGCACAATCAAATCCAGCACTATTCGCAAATACAAGTTTGGCAAATCCCTTCTGTGAACCAGAAGAGGATGAGGCCGCACTTTGTGAAGCTGATGCATTAAGTGGTGCGCTCGTCATTCGATTGGTTGAAAGACAGGGCGTAAATTTAGAGGCCCCATCACCGCAACCCGCACCAGCGACCTCCGCGCCCACATACACAGTACATTAATTCAATAAAAACAGTGCGTTAACACTTTTTTAAGCGTTTCCTCGTTTTAAAAAATGCGTTTACTTTCAGTGTTTTAACCTAATGTCTTTGCATTACTTTACGTAACTCTTATATAATTTATTTTATAAGGAGTGAGTAGACGCAAATATGGTTGATATAAGCCGCGATTTCAAAACGAGTGGGGAATATGACGCAAAGTCTTTTGCGCGTGAAGTCGCGCCCGATGAGGATGCACACAATGTGTCTTCCGTTTATATTCAAGAACATTTGCCAGCCGATGACATGATGAGCGGTGAAAAGCCCTTTGGTGTCACGCAAACAAGTGCACAGCATGTTCATGGTCATCTTGCGCGTGATAGCGGCGCAGAAGCCGACGATAACAAGCTCTTTGCTCCACATTTGCTTGAAAATGGCCTTAAGGGTGTCTTCGGAACGCATAGTGGCGCATTTGCTCTTAATGGTTCAGAAGTTACAACCAAAATTGGTGCACAAGATGTCGACAATGCGCCAGGTCACGACGCTCTTACTGGTGCATCAGATGCAGAGGTTGAAGTTACAACGCCTAAACCTCTTGGGTTTAATATATAAATTATTGATATAATTATAAATTTCAGTTTTTTTTGTAAATATTTTTAAAGAGCGTTATTTTTAAGCATGGTTTCATTTTTTACAGATTTGTGGGATGACATTGAGGAAGGCGCAAGCAACGTTGCGGCCTCTGTTCAAGGATATTTTAATCAGCCTGCTCAGGACAAACCTGCTGCAGCTCCTGATAATTTCTCGCTTTTGCTTGCCGTAACTATTCATGAATTCAGCATGATGGAAGATGCTGAGACCGCAAACGAAGCACAAAATTTGGAAGAGGCTTTCAACATTGCTATGCAAAGTATGTTGGAAAATGCTGATAATCCAGCACATGCTGCAGCATTACTTGAAGAAATTGCAACAAATCCAACCTTTGGCGATCCCATGCAAAGAGAGCAGCTTATTCAACGCTTGAACGGTGCCATGGAGCACATGCCAAATGGCATGACACGTATTATTGTTGAAAGTGGTTTGCAAGCCATTGCAGGCAATCGTGAACAACTATCTGATGGTATTGAAGCCGCTGCTGAACTGGCTGTGGCTCGCGGTGTGCGTTATGGTATGGGTGCAAAAGCAAATGGCGATAATTTCAGAAGCATTGATTGTAGCGGACTCGTTCACTACACACTACAGGCTGCTTTGGGACGTGAAGCAGCATCTGCAATGGCCAATCATTCCGAGGGGCAAGTCGTTGCACTGATGCGTCGTGCTGGCGGTGCTCTTGATGAAACACAGCTTAACGCCAACAATGTTGTTGAGGGTATGGTCATTGGAATTGATAGCGGTGACCGCGGCTTTGATAGAGGCCGTGAGTTAGGCATTGATCATGTTGTTATTACCTATAGAGATAGCGAAACAGGCGAAATGATGGTTGCCGAAAGCCGCGGTGGACGTGGTGCAATGGTCACAGATTTTGATGACTGGCTTGAAATGGCTCACCGCCGTGGTTACGAGCTTACAGCCGTTGATAGCGCTGCTCTACGCCCTGATATTCTTGAGAATTCAGGTTCTCGTGGCCCTGCATTAGAACTTGCTTAGATAAATTTTATAAAAATATCTAAATTACTGTAATAAAACGATTTTTTAATGTTATTTTGCTTAAAAAATTGTTTTTTGCTATATTAGGGGTAATAACAAGGGTATTTGAGAGAGATACGATGTATTTAGACCTAGATGAAGAAGTATTTGAGAACGCGCCGAAAAACATGAGATCGTCGCACGCTTCTGCGTCCCAAGAAGGTATGCAGCCGCAAACCGTTAAGCCACGTGTTAATGGTGTTGATCTTCTTATGGCTGAAATGCTTGTTTTTGATCCTGAAACAAGCGCTCCTATTGAAGCTGATCCTCAAATAATCCAACAAGAAATTCTTGAAAGAATGATGATCGAACATGGTGCGCCTGCAACTGCAGATGGCCGTGTCGATTGGGATGCATCTCCAGAAGAGTGGGAAAACTTCACAGAAGAAGGTCGTCAAATTTTGGCCTATGCAATTGCAGGGCATGACGTTACACAATTTTCTGGCTCAAGCCCGGACGCATCAGGACACTTTAATTTTGCACCTTCATCGGAAGGTTCCAATCTAACAGGGACTTTTGACGAGGCTTTCCAACATGTTCTTGCCGCCGAAGGTGGATGGAATAGCGGGCGTTATGATGCTGGTGGAGAAACAATTTTTGGAATTGCCTCCAGATATCATCCAGAGACATTTAATGCTGTTATGGGCAGGCTTAACGCTGGTGATCGCGCAGGCGCGCTTGAAATCACAAAACAATTTTATAAAGAAGAGTTTTGGGATGCAGCAAATATTGAAAGCCTTGATAGTGCCGAAGCACGCATGATTGCCTTTGATACAGCCGTCAATGGCGGTATTGGGCGCGCACAAGAACACATTGCCCGCGCAATGGCTAACGACGGTGTCGTCACGGGCGCAGAATTGCTTGGGTTTAAAGCAGACCATTATAGAGAGCTGAATGCGACTGGTCGTGAAGTTTACACACGTAATTATGCTGGTTGGATGAACCGCGTTGATAATCTTGCAGATTTAATTGGTGCACGTCCAGGTGGTACCGTTATGACAGCAGAGGCTGACCGTGCGCGTGCTTTTGAACTAAGCTAAAACTTAAAGAGTTTGTCCCGAAAAAGGCGCGGTTTTAGCGCCTTTTTTATTTCTCAGCACCAACCAGCTCCAACTGCCATTTCACATCCTCCTCTGACATGGGAAAGTCAACGCCATCACGTGGATAGAGCAACTTGGCACGTGGGATTTTTGCCAGTTCGCGTTGCAATGTAAGACAGGTACGCATCGATAAGCCTGCTTTCCAAATAAGTGCCGTAAAGGGTTGTGGCGCATTCAAAGCGACAATCTTCTCAATTATCTCTTTTTTATAACCTGACAATTTAGCAAGTGCGGCAATTACGAAAGCTTTATCCTGCATAGCACTGGCCGTTAAGATAACTTCATCAGACAACGTGTCCTCACGCACATGCTTTGCAATGCGCTCTGATAAAGTTTCGCTCTCCTCAGCTGTTTCCAGCATCTCTAGGCCGAGGTGAAAGTTGCGTTTTATATCCAGAACAGTGTCCGCATCAAATTGTTGCGTACACAATAATATCTGCATGATTTTAGCCTCAACAAAACCGCTCATTTCCAACGCTATTTCTTTGGGGAGCGCCTTGCGTAGCGCCAACGGTCTTTGCCACTCGATGATGTCGCGCGCATGCTCTACAATTTTACCATAACCACGTTCTGTAATAAGTGCATTTTCATTTTCAAGAAGTGCTGTTCCTGCTTGGATATCGCCTGTTTCGATAATGGCGTCAGAAACTTTTTCACTCACAGCTTCACGTGCGGCAATCGCACTGATTTTCCAAACTTCAGGCGCATCACTCAAAATCTCGATAAGAGATGCATCGGACAAAGCCAAACAAAAACGTAAAATCGGCTCAGAGACAGCACGCTCAACGTCTTGAGCTAGTTGAAGAGCAACCTTGGGAGGTGCATTGTGCACATTTTTAAGCGCGGCTGAGAGTGCGGTACGGATTTTTAAGACTTCATCCAACGCGAGAACGGCCAAGGCCTCCGAGGCTATTTTGTAATGCTGCGTCTGTGCATCACGGTCTAATTCGGGCAGAAGGCTCGCCAATCTGTTGGCAAGCGCCACACGAATATCCTGATCCTTGTCTTTGGCCAGAAAACTAGAGACCTGTATCGGGGTTGAAGGGTTGGATATAACTGCATGACGCACGCCTGTATCCTCGTCATGTTCCGCCAGATAATAGAGAATTTCAGGCGAGGTTTTTACATTGGCCGCAAGCGCAATGCGCGCATCACGATGACCATTAAGAGCCATGTCCTGTTCGGCCTTGGATGATCTCTGAAAGTTAGGCCTTTTCCCAATAAATTTCTTTATAAATTTCATGACTCTTTATTATCTGGCCAATTTCTATCCTGCATCTGAAGCAAACGACTGACAGTGCGTTCAAATTCAAATGCATATTCTGTACCACTATAAAGCGAAAGTGCTGGTTTTTCAGCCTCAATAATAAGCGTTCTTTTTTTATCATACATCACATCAACGAAAGTCATAAAACGCTTTACCTCATTGCGCAAAGAATCATCCAGCACAGGGATACCTTCAAGTAAGACAGTGTGCGCTTGGCTAGCTAAGGCCAGATAATCCTCTGCACCTAAAGGTTGATCAAACAGAGTATCAAAAGAAACGCGCAACACGGATTTTGAAAAATGTGGGTAGGTTTGCGCACGTCCTTTGACCACAATTTGTAAGGGCTGAGGACTTGCATTCCCAGTTAATTCACTAAAAATCTTAGTGAGCGCTTTTTTGCTTGTTTTATTTGCAAGGAAATAGCGTTCTTTATTTTCAAGGGCACGTTTGCGGTAATCTTCATCACCCAGCATGGGAATCACTATGCAACGTGATTTGATAAGATCAATGAAGGGTAAAAATCTTACACGCTGCAGTCCTCCTTCATAGAGATTATCCGGTTCCCAGTTACTGGTCAGGATAACGGAAATGCCCTCTGCAAAAAGCGCAGTAAACAACCGCGATAAAATCATGGCATCAGCCACATTGGTCACATGAAATTCATCAAAACAAAGTAGCCTGACGTCACGTGAAAGCTGTTCAGCAAAGGCAAGAAGAGATGTATCCGCGCCAGCCTTCCCTGTTTCTTTCTTGCGATGGGCGTGCAGGAAATCATGAACGGAAATCATAAACTCATGGAAATGAACGCGTTTGATAGCAATCCTATCTTCCAAGCTTTGCGCCAAGACATCCATCACATAAGTCTTACCACGCCCAACAGGCCCATAAATATAAGCGCCCGATATTTGGCTTTGTGGTTTTTTACGCTTAAAAAAACTTTTCTTTTCGGAAGAGGCGTTGATGAGGGCTAGACGCAATCTGTCCAAATGGAGAAGCGCCTGCATTTGAAATTTATCGGGCGTGTAGTTCTCACTCTCAAAGACAGATTTTGCCCATTCAGGGACATCAGTTTTTGCGTTCGGCATAGCGGACGAGCAGGATTGAAAGTTCGTAGAGAAGAAGGATTGGAATGGCCAAGCAGATTTGTGAAATTATATCAGGTGGTGTCAGGAAGGCCGCGATAAGGAAAGCAAAAATAATGATATAGCGGCGTTTGGCACGCAGACCTTGGGCGGTTACAAAACCAGCGCGCCCCAAAAGTGTGAGAAGAACAGGAAGCTGAAAACAAAGCCCAAAGGCAAAAATCAGCACCATTATTAAATCCAGGTATTCGGACACGCGTGCCTCAAGCTGAATAGGAAGCACTGTTTCCCCTACCCCGCTTTGAAAGCTTAAGAAAAAGGGCAGCGCCAACGGTAAAACCACATAATAAACAAGCGCCCCACCACAGAAAAACAGCACAGGCGTTGCAATCAGGAATGGTAGAAAGGCACGCTTTTCCTGTTTATACAGGCCCGGCGCAACAAAACGCCAGATTTGAATGGCCACAAGGGGAAATGTGAAAAAGGCGCCTGCAAAAAAAGCGATCTTTAAGTAAGTGAAAAAGGCCTCGGTTAACCCTGTATAAATCAAACGCCCTGTGCCATTTGGCCCCATCGCATCAGCCAAGGGCGCGGCCAGAAAGCTGTAAATATCTTCCTTGTAAAGATAGGCAATGGCCATCCCCATGATCATGACAGCAAATGCCTGTAATAGACGCGCACGTAATTCAAGAAGGTGCGCGATAAAAGGTTTTGCGTCCTTTTGTTCAGGCACTTCGTTTTTTGGATCATTGGAGAGGGATACATTGATGCTCATGGCTTAAAACTTTTCTTCCTCATCCACTTCGTTGCGCAAATCTTTCAAAAAAGAAAGCTCGGCCTCGGCCTCATCATCTTGCCGTTCTTTATCAGCGGCAGCCTTTGGCATCTTAAGCGAAGGCGCCTGACGCAGTTCTTCTTTTTGCATGAAATCATCAAACTGGTTTAAAATCGCATAGCGCATATATTGAAAACGGCGCAGAAGGCGGCCAAGATTATAAAGGATGGTTGGCAATTCCTTTGGCCCAATGACCAGAATGCCAATAATCACGATAAACAGAATTTCAACCCAGCTTACATCCAGCATGTTCTAGCCCACCTGTTTATCTTACCCGCATTATTTTTTGGATTTTGATTTTTTAGCGCTTTTGTCCTGCGCCTCATTTTCATCGCTCATGCCTCTTTTGAAGGATTTAATCCCCTCGGCAACATCCCCCATGATACGGGGCAAGCGTCCTGCGCCAAAAAGTAACAGAACCAGAGCAACTACAATAAGAATTTGCCAAATACTTGGTGACATCGATTTAAACCTCTTCCTCGGCTAATGTTTCATTATATGTATCACTGTTATCATCATTTTCAAAGAGTTCTGCTGTTGAGGGCACAGTTTCAATTGCAGGACGACGATCCAAAAGGCCCGAAGCCTTTAATTCATCCAAACCTGGCAAGTCTGTCAGCGATTCAAGTTGAAAATGATCAAGAAAATGGCTGCTTGTCATCCACGTGACAGGGCGGCCTGGTGATTCACGACGTGGTCCTGGCTTAATCCAGCCTTGCTCCAACAAAATATCTAACGTGCCTTTACTGGTTGCGACCCCACGAATATTTTCAATTTCAGCACGCGTGATAGGTTGGTGATAGGCGACAATGGAGAGCATCTCAAGTGCTGCGCGTGAAAGCTTACGCTCCTCTTCGCGCTCAAGAACAAGGAAGTCGGCCATGTCTTCAGCCGTGCGAAAGGCAAATCCATTGCCAATGCGCTTCAGCTCTATGCCGCGCCCTTCATAAAGGCTTTCAAGTTCATTAAGAATTGCTGATAAATCTGCATCCTCTGGCAGGCGGGCGTGTAAGTCCTTGGCTGTTAAAGGTTCGGCCGTGGCAAAGAGGAGCGCTTCAACAAGTCTCACATAATCTTTTTGCTCTAACTTAGCCATGTGCAACATGCCCTTCCTCATCCAGTTTTGCGCGCAAATAAATCGGGCGGAACAGACCATCCTGACGGATTTCTGTTTGCCCCTGTTTTGTCATTTCAAGTGAAGCCACAAAAAGCGAGGCCAGAGACGAACGCGCGTGCAACATGTCACGCGCATTGTCAGGCAGGAAGGAGTCCAGCGTTGCCCAAACACTTTCACGTCCCTTGCGTGGCAATTCACCTAGCATCTTGCGCATGCGTTCAACAGCCTGTTCACCTGACATCAAGTTAAAGGTTGCCAGTTTATAATCAGCAGGCGCGTTACGTCTGTGGAGTGAGCCATAGGCATTAAGCAAATCAAACATGCCCACGTCATAAGTTGTGTGGGTTCGCACAGAGAGATTATCATGCACGCCGCGTGCAAAAATGGTTTGTCCCAAACGCGGGCGCTCCATCAGGCGGTCACCTGCCTCTTGCATCGCCTCTAAACGGCGAAGCTGGAATTGCAAGGCGGCGGCCATTTCCTCACCGCTTGGTTCTTCAATATCGCTGTCATCTTGGGGAAGCAGTAATCTTGATTTTAAGTAAGCAAGCCATGCCGCCATCACCAGATAATCAGCGGCAAGTTCAAGTCGCAGTTCCTTGGCACGCTCAACAAAGGCCAGATATTGGCGTACAAGTTGCAGAATAGAGATATGAAGCAAATCAACCTTTTGGTTGCGTGCCATTTCAAGCAAAACACTCAATGGGCCTTCAAAACCATCAATATTCAGCAAAAGCACATCAGCCTCGTCATATATCACGCTCTGACGCGGTGGATCTTCCTGAAAATTTTGGTTTGTGGAGGTTAACTCTACTTTTTTATCCATGCCCCATCATAAACGGTTGAGAGAGGCCAAGACCAGAGAAAAACACGGGTTTTACCCGTCTTTCCATAGTTTTTATGGGCTTTTTAGGGCTTTTTTACGTCTCACTCACATCTTTTCGGGATTTTGTTGTAAACAAGACTGGATTTTTTAACAGAGGTGGGCATGATAGTGCTTTCGCAAAGGCGCTACTTTTGCAAAAAGACACTTGCACTTGAGGCGCTTCTCTGCCACGAATAAGAGATATTATGATGATTGATAACGATACCCTACGATACGATAAAATGGTTGAAAACGCCCTGCGTGGCGTTGTCCGCGATACAATTCAAGAGGTCGTTGATAATGGTTTACCGGGCGACCATCACTTCTACATCACGTTTTTAACAGAGCATCCTGACGTTGATATTCCTGATTACTTAAAGGAACGCTATCCTGGTGAAATGACAATTGTTCTGCAATATCAGTTCTCGGATCTCTCTGTTGATGATGAGTTTCTGAAGGTTTCTCTCTCATTTAATAATCAGCCTGAATTACTGGTTATTCCATTGGAGGCCATAAGCATTTTTGCCGATCCATCTGTTAACTTCGCACTCCAGTTCCAACCTTTGGCCGATGACGGCGACGGGGACGATCCTGAGCCTGATGAAGATGACGACGCGCCTAAGAAAAAATCCAAAAAGAAAAAGGATGACGGCGAGGATAAAAAAGGCGAAGTGGTCTCACTCGACAAATTCCGTAAGAAATAAATCCATGTCTTTCTCACGTCCGTTTATTCATGCGAAGGGTCAACATGCCCTCACGCGTAATAAGGATATGAAGATTTTAATGCGCCCTTATCTGCTGTTATTTTTACTTGCCACAATTTGGCTTGTGCTTGGCCTGTCTGCTATTCGTGCCGAGGCCGCCACAAGCAAACAAGCGCACGGCTATGATTACAAGGTTTATGCAGGGGGCATAAATGCCCTTGATGCACAAATCAAACTGACGCGGGATAAAGACAACTTTGATATGCGTGCCACGGCTAAAACGGCGGGGTTTTTAGGTGCGCTTGCGCCATGGTCTGGCCACTACGTAACCAAAGGGTTTGTCAGCGAACAAACACCAAAACCCCTTAGCCATGTCGCAAAATCAACCTGGCGTGACGAGGTGGAAACAAAAACTTACAGCTATAATCGTGACGGGTCTTTCAAGAAACTTACAATTATTGATGAGGGCGTAGATGAAAGCCCAGACAAGGTTGACCGCGCGCTCACTGATGGGACAGTTGATTTACTGACCGCCACACTCGCCGTCATGCAGAATTCTGTAAGCGCACAAAAATGCGAAGGATCATCTGATATTTTTGATGGCAAGCGCCGCTTCACATTGAACTTTAAGTCACAAGGCACAAAACAGCTGACTGCCTCAAAATATAATATTTATTCTGGTCCTGCGCTTAAGTGCGCCATCGAAATTGAGCCAAAGGGCGGAAAGTGGCACGAAAAGCCGCGTGGCTGGCTCTCTATTCAAGAGCAAGGTCGCCAAAAAGGCGCTCTCCCAACGCTCTGGCTTGCGCAAGTGCATGAAGGCGCACCCGCTGTTCCCGTACGTGCCGAGGTCAAAACACAATTTGGCACATTACTTATGCATTTGATTGGAAAGCATTAATGTGGAATAAATAAGGGGTTAAACATTTTCAAAGCCTGAAGGCGCACCTGACCCCTCATGACAAATACACATAAAGACCTCCATATTGTTATTCTTGCCGCTGGTAAGGGTACGCGCATGAAATCCGAAATTTCAAAAGTGATGCATCCTCTGGCGGGATTACCCATGATTGGACATGTCATCAAAACAGCCAATTCGTTGAAGCCACACTGCATCACAGTTGTCACAGCCCCCGCGCAAGATGATGTTAAAGATTTTGTCGCACCGCATAAAATTGCCCTTCAGGATAAACAACTTGGCACAGGGCACGCGCTTAAATGCGCGCTTGAAAGCCTCAAATCAAAAACAGGGACATGTCTTGTCCTTTATGGCGATGGCCCACTTTATACAAAAACCACGCTTTCAACATTTTTGAAAAACTATGCCAAGAGCAAAAACAAGCTCGGCTTTCTAGGTATGATTGCCGCTAACCCAACAGGCTATGGCCGCATGATATTGGACAACAATCAAAGCGTAAGCGCCATAGTTGAGGAAAAAGATGCCAGTGCAGCCCAAAAGAAAATTGATTTGTGCTGGACGGGTGTCATGTGTGGGGATGTTGCAAGCCTTAGAAAATGGGTTGGTGCAATAGATAATAAAAACAAGGCAGGCGAATATTACCTGACCGCCCTGCCCGTGATTGCCGCCAAAAATAAAAGTGCCACGTTTTATGATGTGTGCCCCGAGGATGAAAGTCTGGGGGCGAACACACGCGGAGAACTGGCACGTCTTGAGCAGAAAATTCAGGAGCGCCTGCGTGGTACAGCCATGGAGAATGGCGCCACATTACTAGACCCTGCAACGACTTATTTTTCGCATGATACAAAAATCGGGAAAGATGTTTTGATTGAGCCGAATGTTTTCTTTGGACCAGATGTGACAATTGGCGATCACTGCCATATCAAGGCGTTTTCACATATCGAAGGTGCAACCCTCAAAAAGGCGACAGTTGTTGGGCCATTTGCAAGATTGCGTCCCGGAACAATGTTGGAAGAAGGCGCCAAAATCGGTAACTTTGTAGAATTGAAAAACACGACACTTGGACAAGGGTCAAAGGTCAATCACCTGACTTACGTTGGCGACTCAAAGGTCGGTAAAGGCTCTAACATTGGTGCGGGGACAATTACCTGCAACTATGATGGGTTTGATAAACATAAAACGACAATAGGGGATGGTGTTTTTGTCGGCTCGAATTCAACGCTCATTGCACCACTTACGCTTAAGGACGGCGCTTATGTTGCCGCAGGGTCTGTGATTGCCAAGGATGTCTCCAAAGACGCTCTTGCGATGGCGCGAACACGTCAAAGCGAGAAAGCAGGGTGGGCAAAATCCTACCGTGAAAAGAAAAAGAAAAAATCTTAACTGAAATAATCTGTCAAACAGCGTGACTTGTGTTGTCCCCGCCCCATGCTATTTTTTTTAAAGGCATTTAAAATAAAGGATTACAAGCATGTGCGGCATTATTGGGATTTTATCTGAGAAACAAGACGTGGCTGGACGCCTGATTGAAGGTCTGCGCCGTTTGGAATATCGCGGATATGACAGTGCGGGGATTGCCACACTTGACGCAAGCGGACATATCCAGCGCCTGCGTGCCGAGGGCAAGTTGTATAACCTCGATAAACGCATGAGCGAAACACCGATTAATGGCGTTGTCGGAATTGGTCACACACGTTGGGCCACACATGGGGGACCAACAGAAAATAATGCACACCCCCACGCCACAGAGGATGTCGCCGTCGTGCATAACGGGATTATCGAGAATTACGCAAGCCTCAAGGCAGATCTGGAGGAGCGTCAACATCGCTTTATTTCTGACACAGATACCGAAGTTGTTGTGCATTTGATTTCAGAAAATATCAAACAGGGCATGTCACCAAAGGATGCCGCCTTTGCCGCCTTTGATAGGCTTGAAGGAGCATATGCGCTTGCCATTATTTTCAAGGGCGAAACAAACACAATGATTGGCGTGCGTCAGGGCACGCCACTGGCCGTTGGCTATGGCGAAAATGAAATGTATCTGGCCTCTGACTCATATGCGCTTGCGCCACTCACCAAAAAAATCAGCTTTCTGGAGGACGGCGACCGCGTTGTTGTTCAGGGCGCAGATGTTCAAATTTATTCCAATGATAACACACCCGTTACACGTGATATTCGTATCACCGCACAAAGCGGGGCAAGTGCTGGCAAGGGCGAATATGCACATTTCATGCTGAAGGAAATTTACGAGCAACCCTCTGTCATTGGTGACACACTTAATTCCTTTATCAATCCGGCCACTGGCGACATAACCTTTCCTGAAGGTGTGATAGAGACACTTCTGAAAGCCCCGCGCATCACACTAGTGGCATGCGGAACGGCGTTTTACGCCTGTATGACAGCCAAATACTGGTTTGAGCAGGTCGCACGCATCCCATGTGAAATTGATGTGGCCTCGGAATTCCGCTATCGCGAAGCACCCATGCCAAAAGACGGTGTGGCTATCTTTGTCTCACAATCTGGAGAAACGCTTGATACGCTTGAGGCACTGCGTTACTGCAAGGCACAAGGTCAAAAGGTGCTCTCTATCGTCAATACAATTGAAAGCACGATTGAGCGCGAGTCAGACTTTGCACTTCATACGCTTGCTGGTCCTGAAATTGGTGTGGCCTCGACCAAGGCCTTCACAACGCAACTCACAACACTTGCCTGTCTGGCGCTTTCGTGCGCGATAGAAAAAAAGACGCTTTCTGAGGATGATTCTTCCAAACACAGCACAGCGCTTCGTCATGTGCCCAAAATGGTGGCGCAAATATTGAACCACGATAAGGACATTAAAAAGATTGCGCGCGATATTTGTAAGGCACGTGACGTGCTCTATCTCGGGCGGGGTCTCATGTACCCCATTGCCCTTGAAGGTGCGCTAAAACTCAAGGAAATTTCCTATATTCATGCCGAGGGCTACGCCGCAGGCGAAATGAAGCACGGGCCCATTGCCCTTATTGATGACAATGTGCCCATTGTGGTGGTTGCCCCCTCAACTGATCCGTTGTTTGAAAAGACGGCCTCAAACGTACAAGAGTCCGTTGCGCGTGGTGGGAAGGTCTTTTTGATTTCTGATGAAAATGGCAAGCAGGCGCTTGAAAAGACCGCGCGCTGGACGATTACACTAGAGGATATTCATCCCTTTGTTGCGCCCATTCTCTATGCCTTGCCCGTACAATTGCTCGCCTATCATGCGGCCGTTGCTAAGGGCACAGATGTCGACCAACCCCGAAACTTAGCTAAATCTGTCACAGTGGAGTAGGCTGACTTCGATCATTACCTATGTCTAAACTTTGCTCTGATAAGATAGAGGTTAAAACATTATGAACGGTTGCCATGGCCTCATCTAAGTGAATTTCAACTTCCTTATGTTGGCCATAAGAATCTAGAATTTCTTCTGCTATAGGTTTGGTATAATTCCCACTCCGTAGAGTTAAGCAAATGGTTTCAGCTAACGCTTCATGATTGATTTGTTCCAAAACCGAAATTTGATGTTCTTTTAGATAATCATAACCATTAGCACCATCCGAAGAATAATCGCAGGGATCTCCATCAGAAAGGTGAATTAAAATTTTTCGCTCTTCTGGTCTTGTTTTTAAACGTTCGTAAGCCCACTCAAGCGCTTCACCATCAATGTTTTGTTTAGTGTAAGTATTTGTAAGCACTCCCTCAAAAACAGGGGTTGTATCATCATATGTTTCATCGAAAGGCTTAAAAATTGTATGTTGCAAATCATTTAACCTGCCTGGTCCCTCAGGCCTATCACTCTCTAGCCAGAGTTGGCGTGATTGCCCACCCTTCCACTCTTGCGTTGTATATCCCAGTATCTCAAATGAAATTCCTGCATTCTGCATTTGTTGCGCGACTAATCTTGAAAAAAGATACACAAATGCAGCGGGTCTACCCCTCAAAGAGCCAGAATTATCCAAAAGAATTGAAACAGTTGTTTGATTTTCACCAGTTTGTAATAAAGGTCTGTTGGGAAGAGCTGTAGAAAAATCGAGATGATTACCTGCCTCTTGTGCTTGGGAGAGTAGATTCTCCCCCCACTCTCTATATTCCAGCTGCTTTCCTCTAACTTCGGTATCAAAATCAGGTTGTACATCATCTACATGCGAAGAATTGCTCTTCCCCGCCTTTGCAAAAACGCGTCTATGAGAAAGCTCTCCTTCAACAGCTTCTCTAAAAACCTCAATTCCAGAACTAACTCTGTCAAATTCTCTCGTGAAAACCCTATACATAATTTGCTTCCAAATACTTTAAAAAATGCTGGTAACACTATACTTTAAAAAAATAATATGTCAAATGATTAATTTAGTAGCAACCTCGCCAGGTCTGTGACGGTGGAGTAACCCTATTAAAGCTAGATTTTTATCATTATTTCTACTATATAAATTGTGGTTTAAAAATTACACAGCGTTGAGATTTCACTATGGAACTAGCTTTAGACGCAGTCCTCTTAGCAAGAATTCAATTTGCTTTTACGATTTCATTTCACATCATTTTTCCTGCATTTACTATCGGTTTAGCAAGTTGGCTTGCTGTTGTAGAGGGATTATGGCTTAAAACTGGGAAGACCGTATACGCAGAAATTTATAAAATGTGGGTCAAGGTCTTTGCGGTCGCTTTTGGGCTTGGCGTCGTTTCAGGCGTGGTTATGTCCTACCAGTTTGGTACAAACTGGTCAGTCTTCTCTGATAAGGTTGGAAACGTAATTGGTCCACTGCTTGGTTATGAAGTTTTAACAGCATTTTTCCTAGAAGCTTCTTTTTTGGGGATTATGCTTTTTGGATGGGGTCGTGTTAGTAGAAAAATGCATTTTATATCTACGTGCATAGTGGCTATTGGTACGCTCATTTCTGCTTTTTGGATTTTATCTGCTAATAGCTGGATGCAAACGCCTCAAGGTTTTGAAATTAGGGATGATGGGCTTTTCTATCCGACAAATTGGATTGAAATAATTTTCAATCCTTCTTTTCCTCCTCGTTTCTTTCATATGGTTACCGCTGCTTATCTAACGACAGCGTTCGTAGTGGGTGGGGTCGCTTCATATTATTTCGTTCAAAATAAATTCCGTGAACATGCAAAAGTCATGATGGTTATGGCTATGTTAATGGCATTCTTTGTAGCCCCTACTCAGCTATTTCTCGGTCACTGGCACGGCGAAAACACAATGCATCACCAGCCAATTAAAGTGGCGGCTATGGAAGGAAACTGGGAACGCGGCACCAATAAACCTCTTTATCTTTTCGGCATGCCCAACGAAGAAAAAGAAAGTACCGATTACGGTATCAAAGTCCCAAGTGGTGCCAGCCTAGTTCTAACAGGTAGCGTTGATGGTGAAATTCCGGGCCTGAAAGATGTTGCTAAAGAAGACCGCCCACCTGTAGCCATCGTATTCTGGTCTTTCCGCATTATGGTCGGCATGGGAATGGCCATGATTTTGACTGGTTTGGTTGGAGCATTTCTTTTCTGGAGAAAAAAATTATTTGATACCAAAGCTTTTCATTATTGGTGTGTGCTTATGGGGCCGGCAGGCTTTGTGGCAATACTTGCTGGCTGGTTTGTCACAGAAGTAGGAAGACAGCCATATACCGCATATGGCGTTTTAAGAACCACAGAGTCAATCTCTCCTGTAATTGCCGAGCAGGTTGCCTTATCCCTAGCAGCTTTTGTTATCGTTTATACAATTTTGTTTACAACTGGCGTGTATTACATGTTTAAGCTTTTCAAAAAAGGGCCTGCAAAAATTGGGGATGGCGAAAAATACTATGACCATAGTATTGAAGCTACGTTTACAAAAGAGCTAACAAAAGGCAAGAAGGGATAGATCTCATGTTTGACTTCGGAAGTTATATAGATTTACCACTCATATGGGGCTTGCTAATAGCTACCGCTGTTTTTGTCTATGTTCTTTTGGACGGGTTTGACTTAGGTGTCGGTATTCTCTTTCCCTTTGCGCCCTCTGATAAATGCCGTAGCCGCATGATGAACTCTATCGCACCTTTTTGGGATGGTAATGAAACGTGGCTTGTCTTGGGCGGTGGGGGATTGTTCGCCGCATTTCCAGTGGCTTATGCTATTATTATGCCTGCATTATACCTCCCAGTCATATTTATGCTTTTAGGGCTTATCTTTAGAGGTGTTGCGTTTGAATTTCGCTTCAAAACAACCGAAGAAAAGAGGTGGATTTGGGATACCTCATTTCATTTCGGGTCATTAATTGCCGCACTCATGCAAGGCATAATTTTAGGTAATTTTGTTCAGGGTATTGAAGTAACTGGAAGAAGTTTTTCGGGCGGGCCGCTTGATTGGGCCAATGGCTTCAGTTTGTTAACTGGTCTAGCACTTGTCTTTGGCTATGCTTTGTTAGGCTCTACATGGCTTATCATGAAAACAGAAGATGTGACGCAAAAATGGGCACGTCGAGTATCAAAGTACGTGCTTGTCTTTGTTGCTGCCTTTATGGGACTTGTGAGCGTATGCATGCCATTTATAGATGCGCGTATATTTGAAATTTGGTTTTCGTTCCCAAATATTTTACTGCTATCGCCTATTCCGGTGCTAACCTTTTTATGTTTTGTAATGATCGCAAGGGATTTAAACACCGATAGAGAATACAGACCTTTCTTACTTTCGGTTGGGTTATTCCTGCTGGGTTATATTGGTTTAGGCGTTGGTATGTACCCTTGGATTGTCCCTTTTGAATTTACAATCTGGCAAGCCGCAGCTACATCTACCTCACAATCGTTGCTTTTGGTAGGCACAGTGCTGTTCCTACCCCTTATTCTTGGCTATACGGCTTTTTGCTTTTACACTTTTCGTGGAAAAAGTTCTCACGAAGCTATGTATTAAGGAACTTTTATGTTGTTCAAAGACTTGTTAACAAAATTAAGTTCAAAACAAAAACAATGGCTTTGGTTTGTTGCACTATGGCTTGCAGGCTTATTAACCGTCGCAAGCATAGGCTATGCAATAAAGTTTTTGATGTTTATTCAGCTATAAGAATTTAAAAAAATGTCACAGATAAAAAAAATAGCGCCGCATGAAGCCAAGAATATCTATGGTAATCAGGACACCGTTCTCATTGATGTTAGAGAGCCTGCCGAATATAGAGCAGAACACATTATTCAAGCCAAGAATATACCCCTTTCAAAAATTAATATTGATCTCTTAAAGCAGCAAATTGCTGGCGTAAACAATCTGGTTCTACATTGCAAATCAGGTAGAAGAGCCCAAGAGGCAGCTAAAAAAATAAAAGATATAGAATATGCTCAAATCTTTATAGTTGATGGGTCATTTGAAGAATTGAAATCGTCAGGTTTCCAGACAAAGGAAAGTAGCAAATCCATTTTGCCATTAGACCGACAGGTTCAACTTGTTGTGAGTTTAATGGTGCTAACTGGCTTGATAATAAATCATACGGTTAGTCCATGGGGTTTACTCCTACCCTTATTTGCAGGATTAGGATTACTAAATGCCTCTATAACTGGCTGGTGCGGGATGGCGAAACTACTAGCAAAGATGCCTTGGAACCAATAGATATTAATGAGTCGATTTCCAAGCTCCCATTGAGCCTAAATAAATATCTATATTTTTAAATCCCTTAGCTTGCAACCAGCCAGCAGCAATTGTTGCCCGCTGACCACTTCCGCACATGATGGTGTAATGCTTATTGGGGTCTAATTCATTCCATTTGCTATTTAGATGTCCAATATAAATGTTTTTGGAGCCTTCAATGTGAGATTTTGCAACTTCGTCTTCCCCTCGCACGTCTAACAAAGTCCAATCAGTCTTTTTCCCGTTTAAACGTTCTTCTACTGTTTTCGTCGATATCGTTGGTATGAAAATAAAATCATGACCGTGTGCTATAGCAGGCACGAAACCTGTATAGCCACCAACGATTTCATCAAAACCAGTTCTCCATAGATGTTCACATGACGTCTTAAGGGATTCTTCACTGTCAGCTATTAGGGCAAGCTTATCATCTTCGTTCAGAAACCATCCTGCAAAAGCAGGTATCATTGATGATGGCAATGAAATACTTTTTGGAAAATGAGCAGCGACAAAAGACATTGTATCTCTCACATCAATTATATAATCGACGCTTAAATTCTTAAGTTCGTTCAAACTGACAATATTTGGATACATAACGCGTGGGGTTTGTGGCGCGCCAACGAGATTAAGTCTTTCCATTGTTTTAAAATATGGCGGTTTATAATGAACTTCGTTAATTTTTGACTCTATAAAATCGTCACGGGATAGCTGTAATTTTGGATTGTTCTTTTTTTCGTGCCCAATCGAAGAAAATTCTCTCTCTGCCATGCCCGAGCCACACACAGAACCAGCCCCATGTGCTGGATAAAGTAAAGCTTGATCGCCTAGAGATAAGATTTTTTGAAGACTATCATATAACGTGCCTGCCATCTCTCTCATCTCATCTGGGTAGAAATCTGTACGTCCTACATCACCTACAAACAATGCATCACCTGTGAAAACGCCTACAGCCCCATCTTCGTAATTTTTGTCAAAAATCGCATATGCCATATGATCTTTGGTGTGACCTGGTGTCTCGATTGCTTTTATAATTAAATTACCAACTTCAAATGTGTCATTATCATGGACCGTTTTAGCAAATTTCACTTCACTGGCTGGATTAGGCCCGTGAAAAATTTTTGCATTTGATTGTGAAGCCAAAATAGGAGATCCTGTAATTAGATCTTCATTCCTATGAGTTTCAAAAACATGCGTAATCTCAAGTCCATTCGCACGCGCCTTTTCTAGATAAATATCGCAGTCGCGCCTTGGATCTATAACAGCTGCTTTGCCTTTGGAACCGATAATATAAGATAGATGAGATAATCCAGGCGTTTTGATTTTTTCTATAAACATAGCTTTTACCTTTTAGTTTTTAACGCTGATAGTCTTAAAAAGTTTCACTACAATCATTGATAAAATTCAATTTTTATTAGCGCAACTCTAGCTAATCTCTTTAACTCGCCAAATCTATGACGGTGGAATAATAACAATAAATTGACATAATTTATATAAGATGTTATTTACATATCGTTTTTTACCTAGCGGTGTGGAAGGTTTCTCATGGGAAATTCTTATATGAAAAAGATGCGTCGTATCAATCGCGCATTGAACGGAACAGGCACAGAAGATTTTGCAGATTTTGCCTACCAACTTAGACGGCTTGCGACTATTGAGCGCGCGCCCTTTTTACGTGATACGTTTGAGGGTAGCATAGATGACGATGGCAAGACAGTTCCTACCGTTCTCACACCTTATTTCCAGCGTGCCAGCGTTGCCTTTGATGCACTTGAAAACCCAACGTACGATGAGTATTTGCAATGGATATTACTGCTCCAGCGTTCAGCAAATGACTATGATGCACTTGAGCTTTGCAGGGAAGCCTTGGAAGTATTTCCCGAAGCAAACGACATCCGCGTACGCCATATTTGGTCCTCCGTTCAAATTGAAACGTCTAAAACAGATGATTTAACTATCACATATGCAGAGGATCTTTTGAGAGAAAATATTTCTTTCTCTGAAGTTTTGGGTGAGTCTGCTCTAAGCGCGGTTGAGTATTTACGCCGTGCAGACAGGCATGGTGATGCCCACGCGCGCGAGGCGCTTTTTGGAATGGAAAAGCAATTGGAGTTTTTATCTGATGTTCCTGAATGGAGAAGCGATATTGGAGATATTGCAACAATAGAGTATGCTGTCCTGACTGGCCGCACATATTACGCAGCAACCCTTTATGAGCGTCTTGATTATCATGCAGGTCACGACCCACAAATCTCCCACCGCGCATTAGTGAGCATTGCTGAGCATTTTGCAGAGAGACATGAGCATGACAAACTTGACCGTCTTCTTGATATCGGGCTAGACGATTATCTCGGCTCGCGCGAACTGATTGCATTGGATAAAAAACTTTAGACCGATTTTCTATGACACAAGGACGTTATTATATTACTGGCGGTGTGAAAAAAGGCGGGCAGATACGCGAGACTTTAATGCGGCTGGCCGAACGTTATGACGGCCCAGTTTCTGTGCTTTATATGGGTGCCGCCAGTAACAACGACCCTGCCTATGAGCGTCCCTTTGTCGGCGGATTATCCACGCAGGTCAAAAACGGGGACATGACATGCAATATCCTGAAGCTTTTTGATAAGCCTTCTATCTATGAACATGCCAGTGAGGACAGTATTACCGCCGCCTTTGCTAAGGCTGATATCATCTTTTTTGATGGAGGTGAGCTATGTACCCTGAGGGATGTCTTTGGACGCTATAGGTTGAAGGATTTGTGTAAACAGGCCTTTGACCGTGGGGCATCTGTTGGTGGCCTGTGCGCAGGAGGTTCAATTTTAGGGTCCTCGGCCATTCATGCCAGCGAAATTGCCGAGGGCATTGTAGCTGATACCGCAATTGGGCTTATCCCCGATACTGCCATTACCTGTTATATCGGCAGGCCAACACATATGAGACGTCTTGTTTTGCTGGAAGACCATATCTATCAATCTGGAGAAACAGGTATTGGCGTGCCCGTTGACCAGACGGTGACCTGGACTGAAGACGCCGGGTTTGAAACGCTTTTTCCTGATTTGCCTGACCCCGTTTTTTGCAGGCCAGACTGAACCGCTTTTATTTTTACATAAATAACTTGCCAAAAATCATGTTATTTTCTATAACCAGCGTCTTGAAAAGACAGGGTTTTAGTTATGGCCGTTATTTTATCAGGACATTTTTCGCCAGAGGCACGCGCGCTGAAAGATTCAGTCGCACTTATTCTTGAAAAATATAATGACGCCCTTGGAAGTGACCCAGCGTTCAAAAAACAGCTTTTCAAAAAAATTGATGACTATCTGGCAGGCTTTAAACCGTCTGTTGAGGTCATTCATCGCTTTAAATTTGGCGGTGAGGACAAACAGGATATCGTGCTTTTAGTGCCAACAAATAATGCGCGACTTTGTACGGATCGTGCCTATCTTCTTTATCAAAAGAACGAGTTT
Organism: Micavibrio sp. UBA2137; assembly: GCA_002328415.1. Lineage (GTDB taxonomy): Bacteria > Pseudomonadota > Alphaproteobacteria > Micavibrionales > Micavibrionaceae > UBA2137. Next base: position 166,421 of record DCXL01000002.1, read on the forward strand.
GGCATTCGCGCCTATAGCGTTGACCACCTGCCCCAAATCCATGAAATGGTGACAAACAGACAACGTTTGGCAGAGCTGTCCCCTGAAGAAATCCAAGATGAAATGGACATGCCCAAGCGCGTGAGTAAGGCGCTTCATGAGGCACATAATGGTAAAGGGTCTCTTGCGCCAAGCTCCATTCATACGCTTGCAAAAATTCTGGACGAAAAAGAAATTTTGAGTGTTGGAGAAATGGCGCGCCGTGACTGGTCACGTCAAATCGCAGAAAGCGTTCTTTCAACTGATTCTGATGATTTCTCCTTTGCGGCTGCCGAGGTGAAGGCCATGTTGGATGCACATGAGCTGGAACAACTTCAGCCACATATTGGCCGCTGGTTGGATGAGGTTGCCTTATCTAGCATTTCCATTATGCGCGACCCTGATATGCCCAAAAGCATTGATTTTTATAATTTCCTGACGCCCTACAGCTATCGCCGCATTGAGGTGCCGCATGACAAGCACCCAGAGCGCACCAAATCAAAATCCGTGCGCGAATTTGATATGGATAAGGCCGCTCGCCGCCGCGACCTTGTAAAGCAATACCCCATTGCCGCATGGGAACGTTTTATCTCAAAGGATATCAAGGAACTTAAAGAGTATGACTCAGGCCATGAAAGTGCCGAGCGCGTTCTTGCCCGTCACTGGAAATGTCGAGAGGAAGATATAGCGCGCATGTCTGGCCTAGGCCGAACAGACATGGGACAGGCCTTTACAAGCTTTGGACATTTTGCCCCTACGCTTCAATATCTTGAACAGATTGACTTGCCCCATTCACCTGCGGAGTGGGAAGCCTTTCTGAACATATTCTGGATTGACAAGCGCTTGCACGAAAAGGGGCTGCGCCGCAAGGGGCAAACATTAACCGATATCATCAATGACTTTGATAAATTTGGGAATAGCTGGTGTCGCGCGGAACAATTCCTGTCTGGTGAAAGTCACATGAGCGACAAAATTAAACAGGTCGAAGACACAATGATGCGTGTTGGCAAATCCATCATTGTGCCTATGGCCTGGATGGCGCTAAAAAATCGTGGAGATGCCGTTAAAATGCCAAGCGCCTATGCCTTTGAGCGCAATATTGTGCCTCTCTGTATTCCAGAAGATGCAAAAATGTATTACGGCGATAAAGGGACGGACTTTGCGGCCAAGAAACGCCTTGATGATATTTTTGGCAAGGATCGCGTTTCACTTGTCACAGAACTTTTTGAAGATGAAACCCTTTTTGATTTGATTGAGCGCGCGCAGTGGTTTCATAATTCCGAAGCCAATCAGCGTTACATAGAGATGCGCGACACATGGGCGTTGCGTATGGCGATGCGCGAAAGCCCGCTCAAATATGGTTGGAAAGAACTGCCTGAGCCAGAAGGACAGGAGCGCCTGCATCTGCGCGGGATTTCAAATCCTGCCGAACTGCACGAGGCCGCAGAAGAATTACAAAGCCGTGTTGTCTTTATGGGCCCACAAGCCGTAACCGCACGTAAACATTTCATTCGTGCCGTACATCCACGCACACAAATGTCAACGGCCGTCGCCGTTTTACAGGAAACAGAACAAGATGGTGTCCTGCGCTTGAGTTTTAACCGTAATTTCGATGTCTTTGGCCCAGAGGATAACGCGCCCTTTTCCAACAACGCCATAGAAGAAATCGAAAACTATGTTGCCCGCATCAATGGCGAGCGTATTTTCACCGACCCTTACGACCAGCGCCGTGAAAAGATTTTGGAGAGCGCACGTAATTATGGCGCACTGCGTGGTCTTGTGGGGCATGATCCCGATAATGCGACAGAAAACAGACAAGCCTTTGAGGTGCTAGAGCAACTTCTGCCCGAAGAAATGCGCCGCGTTGATGTGGGCGGAACATTACATGAGTCTAGACTTTCCATGAAAATCATCAATATGGCCCGCGCGCTAGACGGCAAACCTGCACTCAACGGGCCACTCAACGCGGTGGCTTAAACTATTGCCTTTGTAATCGTACAAAAAAATTTTTCAAATCCAGCTTGCGGGTTTTCTTGCGCCGTCTGGTTGAAAAGGCCAACAAGATGCCCGATAAGGTCACAATAGTTGCCCCGATTGTCATGTAGTAATCGGGTAAATCGCCAAAAATCACATATCCAAAAATGAGCCCCCAAAGAAGCTGGGAATAATGTGTTGCCCCGACCATTGTGACAGATGCATGTTGATAGGCAAATACGACGAACACGACACCAAGAATAATGAGAAGTGCCGCAAGACTAAAGAGAAATAAATCAAAAAGTGAGACCGGCCAAATTGCATCTGTGACATAAAAAAGACAGGCAAGGAAACTGGCAATCGTTGGATGTATGATAAATGATAATTTGCTCTCTAGGGGTGGAAATAAACGGTAAATATTAGCCGTAATTGCAATCATCAGAACAACAACAAGACATAAGAAAAATGAGCTATCTAATGTTTCCAAGCCTGGTCTGAAGGCAATCACGACGCCTAAAAACCCAAGCGCAATAATCATTATTATTCGCAGTGAAATTTTATCTTTAAAGAAAAGATGTGCCAGAATGCATGTCATCATAGGGGTTGTAAAAATGACCGTATAAAAATCAACCAAAGGCATCGTTTCCAGAACATGGGGAATGATCAGCATGATAGGAACAATCATCAGGCTTCTAAAAATATGCAAATAAGGATGTTTCGTGTAAAATAGTGCCTTCACCCTGCGCCTGTAAATGACATAGCCAATGACCATCAGAAATGTTGGAATACTGACCCAGAAACGAATATCAAATGTTGTATAGCTGAGCGACAAATATTTAAAAATCGCGTCAGACACAGCATAAACAAAGAAAGAAGAAAAAGCATAGAACAAGCCCAGAGAAGGGTTTCTGTTTTCGTGCATCATGAAAAGTTCACCTTGAGATTTTTTTACCAGAATACAGGAGGATGGTATTTTGGCGAATAAAAAATGGCGCATGAAGCGCCATTTTCTAAAATTATATTATTAGATGAGCTCTATTTATCGTCTTCATCATCTCCTTCGAGATCATCAAGATCGATATCCTCATCATCAATATCTTCCAATTCGCCATCGATTTCATCAAGCGCGGCAAGATCTGGGTCTTCGTCATCACTTGAGTCATCATCTTCATCCAGATCATCATCCAGATCATCAAGGTCAGAGAGAACTGGGTCATCTTCATCTTCGTCATCGCTCAGGATAGTATCGTCGTCAAGATTGACCTCTTCGGCATCAACATCCTCGCCGTCCTCGTCTTCATCTTCCTCATCATCGTCTGAATCATCCATATCCTCATCATCGTAATCATCATCCTCGTCCATATCAGCGGGTGATTTTTTAGATTCTTTGGTTGGCTTTTTCGTATCAGATTTGACCTTTGTCTTTAGCTTTACGCCGCCTGTAAATTCTGTGTCACAATTCGGGCACACAATCGGGCGATTATTCATGTCGTAAAAGCGTGTTGAGCAATTCAGGCAAATACGCTTCAAACCTCTTGGGTCATCAACTTTCTTTTGAGCTTCTGGCATTCTTACTTTCTCCAGTTAAGATGTTCAAAATTTGTACGTTTATGGGATTACATGATTTGTGAACCCTGTAAAGAAAAAACAACAGTGCCGTAAAAAAAGTTTTTCACTGGAAACCCTCGACCCAGACACTATTTATCATTACAGTAGTATCGAAATTTTTAAAGACACACTTCTCAAGGAGACTTCCATGCACAAACCTGTCGTCATTTGCGGATATAAAAGATCCCCGATGCATTTTGCCAATAAAGGCGCTCTGGCCAAGGTCAGACCCGATGATATGGCCGCAACCGTTCTAGCCGCGCTAGTCAAAGACAGTGGTGTTAAGCCAGAGGATATTGAGGATCTGCTTTTGGGATGTGCGTTTCCTGAAGCCGAACAGGGCTTTAATGTTGCCAAGATTATCTTACAAATTATGGGGCTACCCCAATCGATTGCTGGGGCAACGGTCAACCGTTTCTGCGGATCATCCATGACAACCATTCAAATGGCAGCAGGCTACATTCAAATGGGCGCAGGCGAGGTCTTCTTAACGGGTGGTGTTGAATCCATGAGCCGTGTCCCAATGGGTGGCTTTAACCCAATGCCAAATCCAGAGCTCGCCAAGACATTTCCGGATGCCTATATCTCCATGGGGATTACGGCGGAAAATCTAGCCGACAAATATGGCATCAAGCGCGATGCACAAGAAAAATTTGCCTATAATTCCCATCACAAGGCGGCTAAAGCTGCTGAAAAAGGATATTTCAAGGATGAAATGGTAGCCATTGGTGACGTCAATGAAGACGGCACAATTCGCCCTGACACAAGTCTTGAGAAGCTGGCAACACTCAATCCTGCCTTTAAGGTGGATGGGTCTGTAACTGCAGCGACCTCCTCACCGCTCACAGATGGTGCTGCAGGTGTGCTTGTCGCTTCTGAAGAATATGCTGATAAGAATGGTCTAACAAAACTGGCCCGCATTAAATCAGTGGCCGTTGCAGGCTGTAAAGCTGACATCATGGGAATTGGTCCCGTACCTGCCACGCACAAGGCGCTTGAACGTGCAGGACTAACAATTAAGGATATTGAGCTTGTTGAACTGAACGAGGCCTTTGCCGCACAGTCACTTTCTGTTTTGCAAGACCTCAAAATCGATCAATCTATTGTCAATATTGATGGTGGCGCGATCGCACTTGGTCACCCGCTTGGAACATCAGGCGCACGTATTACAGGTAAACTTGCTTCCCTCATGGTGCGCGAGAAGAAGAAATACGGCCTCGCCACAATGTGTATTGGTGGCGGTCAAGGAACAGCCATTATTCTGGAGAGCATTTAAGCGAAGGATTTGAACTGATATGACAATCAATAAAGTTGGTGTACTTGGCGCAGGGTTAATGGGAAGCGGGATTGCCGCACAAATTGCCAATGCGGGCGTGCCTGTTGTTCTTCTGGATATTGTTCCAAAGGATGCAGAGGACAAATCTGTTCTGGCCAAATCAGCCATTGAGAAAATGAAAAAGGCCGACCCTGCCCCGTTCATGAGCAAAAAGGCTCCCAAGCTAATTACTCCTGGGAATATGGAAGAACATCTTGAGTTGCTCAAAGAGTGTGACTGGATTGTCGAGGTTGTGCTCGAGGATTTGGATGTCAAACACCAGACTTATAAAAAGATTGCACCGCATCTTAAAAAGGGTGCGATTGTGTCCTCAAATACCTCAACCATTCCACTTGATATGCTGGTTGAGCCAATGGACAAAGATTTCAAATCCAATTTTGTCATCACACACTTCTTTAACCCGCCACGCTATATGCGCTTGCTCGAGCTTGTCACGGGCAAGGACACAGACAAAAAGGCTGCCGAAACGGTACGTGAATTTTGTGACGTGAAATTAGGCAAGGGTGTTGTTGTATGTAATGACACACCCGGCTTTATCGCCAACCGTTTGGGTGTGTTCTGGTTGACGACTGCGTTGAATACAGCGCTTGAACAAGGCACTCCGATAGAAGTAGCTGATGCGGTCATGTCAAAACCCGTGGGCATTCCCAAAACAGGTGTCTTTGGATTGCTGGATATGATCGGAATTGATCTGATGCCGCATTTATCCAAATCACTTCTTTCGACATTGCCCAAAGATGATGAATACCGCAAAATCTTTGTCGATCACCCCTTCATCCATGAAATGATTAAAGAAGGCTACACAGGACGCAAAGGTAAGGGTGGTTTTTATCGTCTCAATCCAGATTCTGATACAAGAGAGAAGCAAGCCCTTCAAATTGAAACAAAGCGCTTTGGTGAGCGCTATGAAAAGGCAAATAAACCAAAGCTTGCCTCTGTTTCAGCAGGTAAAAAAGGCATCAAGGCTGTTGTTCAAACCGATGATGCAGGTGGAAAATTTGCGCGTGCTGTTCTGATTGACACGCTGGCTTATGCCGCTGCACGTGTGCCCGAAATTGCCGAAACAGTTGCCGATGTGGACGAGGCCATGCGCCTTGGTTACAACTGGAAAAAAGGTCCATTTGAAATGATTGACGAGCTGGGCGCTGACTGGCTTGCCGCACAACTCAAAGAGCAAGGAAAAGACGTTCCTGAACTTCTGACTAAGGTCGGAGATAAAAGATTCTATAAAGTTGAAGAAGGTCAGCTCTACTTCTTTGGCGTTGATGGCAAATATCATGAAATCAAACGCGGGGATGGTGTTCTTCTCCTCAGTGATATCAAGTTAGGCAACAAGCCCGTTATTAAAACAGGCAGTGCCTCTGTGTGGGACATTGGTGATGGCGTCTTATGTGTTGAATTCACAGGCAAGATGAACGCGCTAGACGAACAAGTTTTTGAGGCCTATCACAAGGCCATTGGCATGATTGGTGATGGCAAAGGCGATTACAAGGCTCTGGTCATCTATAATGAAGGGTCGCATTTCTCGGCTGGTGCCAATTTGGGGTTAGCTATTTTTGCCATGAACATTGCGCTTTGGCCACAAATTGAATCACTCGTTACGGGCGGTCAAAATGCCTATATGGCGCTGAAATATGCACCCTTCCCTGTTGTGGCGGCCCCTTCTGGTATGGCACTTGGTGGTGGATGTGAAATCCTGCTTCATGTTGACCATGTTCAGGCTCATGCCGAAACTTACACGGGACTTGTTGAGGTTGGCGTTGGCCTTATCCCTGGATGGGGTGGATGTAAGGAAATGTTGCGCCGTTTCCGCATGCGCGAGGCACAGCAATTTGATAAAAGCACAGGCGGCAAACAGCTTTGGTTCTCACCAAAAGATACGCCCATGGGTGCAGTCCGCAAGGCCTTCGAAACAATTGGTACGGCAACAGTTGCTAAATCAGCCCATGAAGCTAAAGAAATTGGCTACCTACTAGATGATGATGCCATCACGATGAACCGTGACCGTTTACTCTATGATGCCAAACAAAAGGCACTTGAATTGGCCAAGGGCTACAAAGTACCTGAAGAGCCAGAGCCATTCCGACTCCCTGGGCCATCTGGTAAAGCAGCCCTTGATATGGCAGTCAATGATTTGCGCGGCTCGGGCAAGGCAACACCTTATGACGCGGTTGTCTCCGAACATCTGGCTATTGTGTTAACAGGTGGTGAGAAGGCCGACTGGACAGAACCATTATCTGAAAAAGATATTCTGAAGCTTGAGGTTCAAGAGTTCATGAAGCTGGTGCGCAAAGAAGGCACACAAGCCCGCGTTGAGCATATGCTTGCCAAAGGGAAACCGCTTAGAAATTAAGGAAACCTGCTCATGATTTCACGGCCGTTTGATAAACTTCTATTTGATTTCGGCCTCAATCCTGAGCGTTTTGATCCAACACATGATGAAGAACTGCAAACATGGTTTAGCGAAAATGTGCGCTTCACTCATAATGATCTAACACCCGCCTTTAACGAGCGACCGCTTTATTTCAAATTTAAGGCCTACGTACCAATAAGTTTTACCTTCAAGGTTTATACCCCCAAAGAAAAACCCTTTGTATTTGAAAGAATTGAACCTGAGACTTTTCTGGGCGAGGAATTTGATAAATATGTGCGGGCATGCCTGACACGTAATCAGGGCGCCCCCTCACCCGGACAACGCCGCGCCAATGATGAACACAGGCGGGCGCTTCATATCGGTCTCGCAGAAAAGCTCATTGAAAATATGCAAGAAATGGATTTCCAGTTTTCCGATGAGGACACGCATCTTCGCACAGAACGCATGCGTATTATGATTGCCCGTATGGCACAATTTGATGAACGTATGGGCATGCGCGCGCCCTCAACACAGAACGAGGCAATGCGTGATCATTTGCTAAAAGATGCTAGTTTTGCGCCTTAAACTCAGCGACTGATTTTTGAATGGCGGCAAACATTTTTTCTTCCTCTTCAGGAAGAGGCTTGAGGTTTGTTCCATTAAGACGCATTCCCATACCTTTGCACGCTGTAATCCCGCCATCTATAACAGCCAGATTTTGAACACCGTGTGCCTCAAGGTAATGAGCGGCCATCATGGCGCGGCCTCCTGCTTTACAAAGCACAAAAACAGTGTCGGGGTTGTGCTCTTTAATTTTGTCAGCATCAAGCTCGTGCAACGGCATTTGAACTGCATCCTTATCCAAGGAATAAGCGTCCATTTCATCGCGCGTGCGGACATCCAGTAAAATCGCGTTATTTAAACCGTTTTGTTCGACAAATTTATAGAAATCGTCACATGAGATAAGAGAAACCGTCATTTTTAAAACTCCTTACGCTATTGCCTGTGAGGCCAGAAAGGCCATATAGGCAAAATAAGCTAATAAAAACGCAGCGCCTTCCCATCTTACTATTTTCCAGCTGCTTGCGCTAGCAATCATAAGTGCAATCATTGCAGCAACCATGACCCAAATATCAAAATGCGCGATTTCGATGGGCACTGAAAAGGGGTGAATCGTGGCTGTTACCCCTATAATCCCAAGGATATTATAGATGTTTGAGCCGATAATATTTCCATAAGCTAAATCACCTTGCTTCTTCAAAGCAGCCATCAGAGATGCCACCAATTCAGGCAGCGATGTTCCAATCGCCACAATTGTAAGCCCGATAATGGTGTCAGAGATTCCAAAGTTCGTTGCTAATGTAACTGAGCCAGAAACAAGGAATTTTGCCCCCAAGAAGGTCAATATCAGTCCAATAACAAACTGCCCAAAGGCGAATGTATATGTGTCCTTAAATTCTAAAACTGTGACCTCGGAGACACCTTTTTCTTCAGGTGTTGTCTCAGGAATATGGGTTTCACTTGTGCCAGTCTCTCCCCGTTTTTCTATCCAGATGGAATAACCGATATAGGCAAAAAGCATAGCGAGAAAAACAAAGCCTGAAGCACGTGAAAATTCACCTAACAAGACAAAGCCGAGCATCACAACTGTGGCCAGTAACATGAAAGAGCCATCCTTTTTAAACGCACCCTTATCACAAGACAGTGGAATAATAAGCGCTGTTGCACCTAGGATAAGAAATATATTGGCGACATTCGAGCCAATCACATTCCCAAGCGCAATCCCTGGCTTTTCTTCAAGGGCTGCAATAACACTGGTAATGAGTTCTGGCGTTGATGTCCCAAAGCCGACAAGCACAAGCCCGATTAAAAGTGGAGAGATATTCATTTTACGCGCAATGGCAACAGCCCCATTAACCAAACTTTCCCCACCGAAGAAGAGAAGGATAAGGCCACCAATTATAAGTGCTGCAATCATCATGAGTTATGAGGATAGAGTGCGTTCATACCTTTTTAAAGAGTTTTATGGCATAATAGAGATTATGTTCAGTTTTTTTAAGAAAGCGCCTGAAAAATCAGCACGCGATAAATTACTCTCTGACGCGCATGAAAATGCACGTGCTGCACGTGAGGCGATTGGCGCCGAAAATCTCGACAAGCTAAAAACCATGATGGAGGCCGCACAAAGCGAGCCACTCGTGCCACCGCCCTTGTCCCCTGCGCAAGAAGCCGAAAAAATCCTCATGCATATGGGCAAGGAAAAAGTTGCAGATAATCTGCTCGCTCTTATTCGTGAGAAATCCTCGTAAACACCCTTTTTAAAGTCCAGTTTTACGCTATACTTATTTGATAAGATTATAATTTATCGGAGAATGACCCATGCCAGTTTATCAAGCCCCCTTAAATGACATTCGTTTTGTTTTGAATGATGTGCTTAATGCCGAAACACTCAGCACACTTCCAGGCTATGAAGAGACAGCTTCTCCTGAATTGACAGATCAAATTCTCGAAGAAGGCGCAAAGATGTGCCAAGAGGTCCTGTTTCCCATCAATATGAGTGGGGACGAAGAGGGATGTAAAATCGAAAACGGTGTTGTGACAACGCCTAAAGGTTTCAAGGAAGCTTACGATCTCTTTGCCGAATCTGGCTGGTGCGGTGTGGCATGTGACCCGCAATATGGGGGGATGGGATTACCGCAAACGGTTAACTTTGTCATGCAGGAGCTGATTTGTTCAGCCAATATGTCATTTGGGATGTATCCTGGGCTCTCTGCTGGTGCGTATGATGCGATCTATCTTCACGGCACGCAGGAACAAAAAGATATGTATCTACCTAAAATGGTTGAGGGCGTGTGGTCAGGCACAATGAACTTGACCGAGCCACATTGCGGAACAGATTTGGGTCTTATCAAAACAAAGGCCGAACCCGTTGAGGGTGAGGATGGCGCCTTCGCACTGACTGGACAAAAAATCTATATCTCTGCTGGTGAGCATGATTTAACTGAAAATATCGTCCATCTTGTATTGGCACGCCTGCCCGATGCACCAGAGGGTGTTAAGGGAATTTCTTTGTTCGTTGTGCCTAAATTTTTGCCAAAACAAGAGGGTGACGACTGGGTGCCCGGTGCACGCAACCAAGTCACCTGTGCCTCTATCGAACATAAAATGGGTATCAAGGCCTCAGCCACATGTGTCATGGTATTTGAAGGCGCAAAAGGATGGCTTGTTGGTGAACCACATAAAGGCTTGAAGGCCATGTTTACGATGATGAATGCCGCGCGTTTGGGTGTGGCGATGCAGGGTCTTGGCATTGCAGAAGTGGCCTATCAAAATGGTTTGGCTTACGCAAAAGACAGGTTGCAAATGCGTGCCCTTGATGGCGTGAAAGCACCAGACAAACCAGCCGATCCGATTATTGTTCACCCCGATGTCCGTCGCATGCTTCTTACTGGGAAGGCCTTTACCGAAGGTGCGCGCGCGCTTGCCCTTTGGACAGGTATGGCGCTTGATACAGCTGAAAAGTCAGGGGATCATGAAAAGGCCGAGGAAGCCGAAGATTTAGTCGCCCTCATGACTCCAATCCTCAAAGCTTATTTTACTGATATGGGCTTTGACGTAGCCTCGCTTGCCATGCAGGTTCATGGAGGTGCAGGTTACATCTGGGAATATGGGGTTGAGCAATATGCGCGCGATGCCCGTATTGCCATGATTTACGAAGGTACAAATGGTATTCAGGCGCTTGACCTTGTGGGGCGTAAAATGGGGCAGAATTTCGGACGTAATTTGCGTCGTTTCTTCCACCCTGTATCTCAATTTATTGAAGAACATCAGGCCAATGAAAATATGGCCGAATTTGTTTTCCCTCTGGCCAAGGCCTTTGCAAAGCTCCAACAATCAACAGCAATGGTTGCCCAGCGCGGACTTAAAGACCCAGTTGAGGCTGGTGCGGCGTCTTCTGATTATTTGCGTCAATTTGCACTTGTCGCCATGGCCTATATCTGGGCACGCATGGCGCACAAAGCTATGGAAAAGCTTGAGGCAGGTGAAGGTGACAAGGCGTTTTACGAAAGCAAATTGCACACAGCACGCTTTTTCATGACACGAATGTTACCCGAGGCCGATGCGCGCTTTAAGATGGTTATGGCAGGCGCATCACCTCTCATGGATATGCCAGCAGAGGGATTCTGATTGTTTTACAACACAATTTATGATACTTTTTTAAAAAAAGGAGTTTACTATGGCAAACCCAGGCGGTGGAGGTTAAGCCTCCAAAAATCGATTAAAGCAACCCTCGGGTTGCTTTTTTTATGGAATCACCAACCTTGACATTATGTTAAAAAGGGCCTAGTGTTTCCTTACTTTTAAGGAAAGCGGAGCGCTTATGGACATGTCACTTGCGGAAAAAGTTAAGGCCGTCATTCAACATACAGGGCACGGTATTCCTACGATTTTGGGGGAAGTCTTTAATATTAAGAGTATCGTTCATCACGCTTCTCAAAATCCAGACGATCCTGAAGAAGGTACTTCTTACACTGTAGAATACTTTAAAGCTATAACTGGCATCCCCGCTGAAAAACCTCTTTCAGATAGAGAAGCAGAACTTCTTCATAAAAAAGCCGATGAAATTTTGGGATTAAATGCCAAGGCTGAACCTGCGTAACTTTCGCACTCGCTTTTCTAAATAAATATATCTATCGTGGCGCACATGATAATTTTAAACACATGCGCCGCGCTCAATGACTGGCGCGAGACACACTCCCTTAAATCTATTGGCTTTGCCCCTACCATGGGAGCACTTCATGAAGGTCATCTGTCTTTATGTGAACGCGCAAAAGCCGATAATGATATTGTGATTGCCTCCATCTTTGTTAACCCGACACAATTTGCGCCACATGAGGATTTTGATTCCTATCCGCGTACACTTGAGGCAGATGCTAAAAAACTAGAGCAAATTGGGGTGGATGCTATTTGGGCACCCACACCCGAAATAATGTATCCAGAAGGTTTTAAAACAACTGTGCATGTTGATGGCATGACCCAAATTCTAGAAGGCGCCTTTCGTCCAACGCATTTTGATGGTGTGACAACCGTTGTTGCCAAATTATTCGGTCAGGTCCGCCCAACGCGCGCCTATTTCGGTGAAAAAGATTATCAGCAATTACAGGTTATTCAGCGCATGACCAAAGACCTGAACATCAATGTGGATGTCATTGGGTGTCCTATTGTCCGCGATGCACAGGGATTGGCATTATCATCGCGTAATGCCTATCTTTCAGATGCTGAAATTGAAATTGCGCGTCGACTCAATCAGATTTTGAAAGGCGCAAAAGAGCGTTTTGAAGTCGATAGCATTACGCAACTTGAAAAAGAGCTAAAGCGAGCCATTCTTGATGCCGGATTTGACAAGGTCGATTACGTGGCCATTCGCAATGCATCTTCTTTGATGCCTATTGAGAATGCTTCAGAGGCTATGCGTATTCTTGTTGCAGCGACAATAAATAAGACTCGTCTCATTGACAATATGCCCCTCTAAAGACACACTCTGAAACATGCAGGCAATTTCAGTTTCAGACCTCAAAAAAACATTTAAAGTCAAAAAACAGGGCGCTGGGTTTTCTGGCACACTTTCCTCTTTTTTCAAACCAGATTGGCAGGATTTTGAAGCGCTACGTGGCATCAGCTTTGATATCCAGCGCGGCGAGCGCGTGGCCTTTATCGGACCTAATGGCGCTGGAAAATCGACCACCATTAAAATTCTCTCTGGCATCTTACAGCCAACCTCAGGCGAGGTCAGTATTGGCGGACATGTGCCATGGAAGGAACGCGAGAAGCTGGCCTATGATATCGGCACGGTTTTTGGACAACGTTCACAACTTTGGTATCACTTGCCGGCGCGTGATAGTTTCTCTTTGCTTGCCAGTGCCTATGATGTTGATGAGGCAACCTTTCAAAAGCGGATAAAGCGCCTGACCGAGTCCTTTGATATTGGCGAACTTCTGGATAAACCCGTGCGTCAAATGTCGCTTGGTCAGCGTATGCGTTGTGAGATTGTGGCCAGTTTCATTCACAATCCAAGAATTCTATTTCTGGATGAGCCCACTGTTGGCTTGGACGTTGCCGCCAAATCCATGATTCGCAACCTCGTTTATGAATCCTCAGTACAAGAGGAGACAACTGTTCTCTTGACTTCACATGATACAGGCGACATGGAGCGCGTTTGTGATCGCGTTATCTTGATTGATGAGGGGCAGATTATTATTGATGGGCCAGTCTCGGAACTCCGCTCGCGTTATATCAGCAAAAAAATTGTTAGCTTTGCCACCAAAGAAGAAACGATTGCGCTGGACATTACAGGCGTCAAAACACTTGAAACAGCAGCCCATAAAATTGTTGTCGAGGTGAATACAGACGCCCAACATGTTGAGCATGTCATCCAGAAAGCCATGGAGCAAAGTTCACTTAGAGATATCTCGGTCGAAGACCCACCCATGGAAGAGGTCATTCAATCCATTTATAATAAGAAGAGCGTCTAGAGATGCTCGATGGATTTCGCAAATATTACATCTTTGCGCGTACTGCCTTTCGCGATCACACCTCGCATAGGATGAAGCTCTCCATTCGCGTAGTCTTGTGCCTGTTTTTCATGTTCGTGTTTGTTGAGTTTTGGCGCTTAATCGGGCGTGAGGAGATTGTCACCCTCCCCTATGCCATTATTGATATTTGCTGGTATGCCTCGCTCACACAAATGTTTCTCTTTATGTCGCCACGCATGTTTATGACGATTGAAAATGACGTGCGTTCGGGCGATATTGCCTATGCGCTCATTCGTCCAATGCCTTATATCTGGATGCGTCTGTCCGAGGCCATTGGTGCGATGACTGGGAACACAGTTATTTACTACACAGTAGGAATTGCCGCCCTTTATCTTTATATTGGCGGTCTGCCAACGTCTGGCTTATCGGGACTGTTATCCGCCATGTTCTTTTTATATCTGGCCTCAATCACCCATATCTTCTACCAACTGATGTGCGGCGTGACCGCGCTGTGGTTACAAGACGGCGAATCCATTTATCGTATCTATCAAAAGACATTGATTGTCTTGGGTGGCCTATATATGCCTATCACGCTTTATCCAGATTGGGTTCAAACATTGGCCTATGCAACGCCAGTCTCTTCCATGATGTTTGCACCCGCACAATTTGTACTGGGTGCTAGCTCCCCTCTTTCTTTTATGACAGTGACACTGATTACCACCTTCTGGCTGGGGCTTTCTGGTTTAGCAACCCTTCTTTTATTCAGAATTTGTACACGGAGGCTTGAAATCAATGGTGGGTAATACGCTTCGCTATGCCGTTGATATGCTAAAAGCCAATATGAAGGCGGCCGCAACCTTGCGTGGCGCCTACATCACACGCTCGATTTTTAATATTACAAATCACAGTATTTATTTAAGTCTTTGGGTGCTTATTTTTGATGCAATTCCCTCCATCGGAGGATGGCGCGTAGAACATATTTTATTAGCCTATGGTTTGGGAATTTTTGCATGGGGCTTTCTGTCTTTTGCGGCCTTTGGGATTCGCACCCTGCCCCGGCAAATCGATGATGGAGAGTTAGACACTTATTTAACACAGCCTAAACCTGTCCTCCTGAATGTGGCCCTTGGGACGACCCAAACCGTAGGTCCGCCAGAAATGATTTTTGGAGGCGTTGTCCTCACCATTGCGGGTGTTATGACTGGTGTTTCAATTCTCATGCTTTTACTTATGACGGTCTGCACCACAGTTGTCTTTACATCTCTCGTGCTTGCCTATGGATCACTTGGCTTTTGGCTAAAGGGATTTCATGGGAATGCCGAAGAAATTTATTTTAATTTCTTTATTATTGCCACACGACCCGAGGCCGTTTTTCATGGGTGGATGTTGGTTATGATTTTTACCTTTATGCCTGTTGCCTTTATGGCGCATGTGCCTCTGCATGTCTTACTTGATAACAATATGAACGCGCTCTTACTTTTGCTCTCGGCAACAACTCTGATTGCGCTCATTTCCTATAAGATTTTCAAGCTTGGGTTAAGCCGTTACGAATCTGGAAATAGATTTGGCGTTCGAGGGTGATTTTCTTCGTAAAACAAACTATATTGTAAATAATGAATATATGAACAAGGAGATTCAACAGGCATGGATTTAAATACAGCCACACAACGCATCAAAGATAAAATGGCGATGGCGCCACATATCAAGGCCAAGGTTAAATTCGATTTTAAAGATGACGGCGTTATTTACATTGATTCAACACAGTCTCCCCCAGAAGTGTCTCATGAGGACAAGGAATCAGACGTAACCCTTATCTGTGGCATTGATACGTTCGAGGCTTTCATGAACGGGACTAAAGACCCCAATATTGCCTTTATGATGGGCCAGCTTAAGGTTAAAGGATCAATGCCGCTCGCGCTCAAACTCAATAGCGTGATTGAAGATTAAAACATCTTAAACTCATGAACCTCATTTTTAGATTGATAAAAACCGTTCTGCTTGCTTTCTTCAGGGAACGGTTAGACTCTCTCTTTGCGCCGTCCATTTTGCATTTTCGTGTCTGGCCAAATGATCTTGATACGAACTTTCACATGAATAATGGGCGTTACCTCACCCTTATGGATTTAGGTCGCTTTGATTTGGTCATGCGCAATGGTCTGCTAAAGCTCGTCATGAGAAACAAATCTGTGCCTGTTCTATCAGCAGCCACGATTCGCTATCGTCTCTCGCTTGACCCATTCCAAAAATTTCGGCTCGAGAGTCGTGTTTTGTGCTGGGATGAGACATGGGTCTATATGGAGCAGCGCTTTATCTTTGCTAAAGGGCCAAAGAAAGGAGTTGTCGCCGCTATTGGCCTGGTTAAAGGTGGCTTCCTTAATAAGAAAGAGCGCCGGGTAATGCCCACAAAAGATATCTTGGCGCATTTGGGAATGAAAACAAAATCTCCCCCCTTCCCTGCGCATGTGAAAAGTTGGGTGGAGGCCGAAGAGCACCTCAAGGATGTCACTGTCATTAAAAAAGCCGCTTAAAAGCGGCTTTCTCATTTATTATTTTTGACAAGATTAGAACTTGTAGTTCAAACCAAGTGACAAGATACCAACGTTACCAGATGTGTCGGCTTCAACTTGTGAAAGTCCGCCGTTTCTGGACACGCTGATTGTTTCATCACCAACGTCAATGTAAGCACCAGCCATATCGACTGAGAATTTCTCATTGATGTCGTATGTTGCACCTGCTGTGAACCAGTGACGGTCGCCATCAGGTGTACGGGTTGTTCTGAACTCGCTCGTTGTCGGTGTTTCATCGAACTGGTAACCCGCACGGAATGTCCATTCTGGGTTCCATTCATATTCAGCACCAATCGCAAGAGCCCAAGTATTTTGGTAACCTTGCTCAACTGTACTGATGACTGTTCCTGCATCAGAAATAGCTGTGATATCTTCAAAGTCTGACCAGCCAAAACGAGTGATCTGACCCATGACACGCCATTTGTCGTTCAAGTCCTGAGCGACACCCAATGTCCAGATATCTGGCAAATCAAGATCAGCTGAGCCACCTACACTAAAGTTAGGTGCCGTTGGGACAAGTCCTGAAAGGCCTGTTACAGAGATATTTCCATCAAGCTCATGGTTTATACCATTACGGTATGAAAAACCAATATCTGTACCTTCGCGTGGTGTGACCAACAAGCCAAGATTGAATCCCATAGAAACATCATCACCTTCAAGTTTGCTTTCGCCTTCTGCAATTGTATCGGAAATAGCAGATTTTAGTTCAGCATCGGCGTATTGAATGTCTAATCCACCACCAATAGAGAGCCATGGTGTTGCCTGATAAGCAACAACTGGTGAAATATTGATTGTTATTAGTGATGTTTCGGTTGAGTCAAAACGACCAAAGTACCCATCATCATATTCATTTGCCAAACCAAATGGTGCTGAAATACCAAGACCACCCCAAAGCATGTCTGTCAAAGGCATAGCAATGTAAGCATTCGGTACAGGCGAGGCACTGTAAGGGTTACCGCCATTGCCAGTTGATACCGGATTAGGTCCAGGGTTTGTTGTCCCTGTGTCATCCAAATCACCGTTTGGAAGAAGAAGATGCACACCCAAGTTAGCTTGTGCGCCATCAAGGCGTGTCATGCCAGCTGGGTTGAAGTAAATTGTTGAGGCATCACGAATGCTTGTTGTTGAACCAGCAAAAGCCGTCCCCAAACCTGACACAGATTGTTCCTGAATGTAAAAACCAGCGGCTTTTGCATCAGTTGAACCAGCAACATAAGCTGTTCCGCCCATCAATGCACAAAGGGCTGTTGAAAGTAAGATTTTCTTCATTTTCATGGTAAATGTCCCCTTAAATTAGAAATGTGAGACATACTTTACAGCGTTCTTGGGGTTTTAAAAAGGAAACATCTATTGTGCGCCGCACAAAACTGTGACTATTCAACAACAGCTACGCGCAAGACATTTGTCGAACCCACCTGACCAAAGGGTACACCAGCCGTTAAGACAAGCGTTTCCCCTACCTTAGCCATATTGCGTTCCTTGGCCTGTTTGACGGCAACCTGAACGGTTTCGAAGAAGGAGTTCACATCCGTAATATGAAGTCCACGCACACCAAAACACACAGATAAACGACGGGTAACCTCCATATTCTGGCTCAGACATAGAATAGGAATATGCGGGCGACGGCGCGCGGTGCGTAGTGCGGTAGAACCAGATGTTGTATAATTCACAATGCATGCCGCATGAATGTCACGCGCAACCTGTTCAGCAGCCGTTGTTATCGCATCAGAGGCATTATCATGGGTCGCAAGCTGTGTTGCTTCCATAATTGTCTTATAAGTGTCGTCTGTCTCAACCTTCTCCAAAATACGGTTCATGATTTTGACCGTTTCAACCGGATAATCACCCGCAGCCGTTTCCGCAGAAAGCATCACAGCATCCGTACCATCATAAACGGCATTGGCTACATCAGAAGCCTCGGCACGCGTGGGCATGGGGTTGGTAATCATCGATTCCAGCATTTGCGTTGCAACGACCACAGGCTTTCCAACCTCGCGCATATGACGAATAATTTGTTTTTGCAAGGATGGGACGTCCTCGGGTGGCATTTCAACGCCCAAATCGCCACGTGCAATCATTGCCCCATCAGCCACCTCAATAATGTCCTTCAGATATTCAATAGCAGACGGTTTTTCAAGCTTCACCATGAGGGCTGCACGATCACCAATAAGCTCTTTCGCCTCTTTTGCATCGTCTGCGGTTTGCACAAATGATTGTGCAATCCAGTCAACACCAAGCTCTAAAGCTGTCTTTAAATCCTGTTTGTCCTTATCGGTCAGTGCGGGCACAGGAATAAGCACACCGGGTACATTAAAGCCTTTATGATTGGACAGCTTCGTCCCTGCTTCAACTGTGCCTTGTAGCCAATCTGCACCCTTATCTGTAATGCGGACCCTCACCTTACCATCATCAAGAAGAATGGACTGTCCCGCCTCCAGAATTTCAACGACCTCAGGATGTGGCAGATAAACGCGTGTGCTGTCGCCTAAATCCTCGTTTAAATCAAAACGAAAATCCTGACCAATTTTCAACGCAATTTGATCACCCCTAAAATCACCAATCCGAAATTTTGGTCCCTGTAAATCAGCGACAATACCAATCGGACGATTATGTTTTTCCTCAATAGCACGAATCGATTTGACCCTTGCGGCATGATCGTCTGTTGTACCGTGACTGAAATTTAAACGGAATAAATCAACCCCTTCAAGGAAAAGAGATTCTATAACTGATTCGTCTGATGAAGCTGGCCCTAAAGTTGCCAGAATTTTTGTATTACGTGTGCGCATTGTCATGGAACTTTATTAGCACGTTCCACGTACGCATGCTAGAAGAGAGAATAGAGATAGAAACGATTTTCAACGAAAAGGATGTACGACATGGCAATTCAAAAGAAAGCAAACGCAACATGGACAGGATCACTTAAAGAGGGAAAAGGAACAGTTTCGCTGGAAAGTGGCGCGATGGAGAAAAACCCCTTTGGCTTTAACACACGCTTTCAAGACAAACCTGGCACAAATCCCGAGGAATTAATTGCCGCGGCTCATGCTTCTTGTTTTTCCATGGCGCTGTCTAATTTCCTAGGCCAACATGATATGACAGCAGAAAGCATTATCACAGATGCTGTTATTTCATTGGAAAAAGCCGATGGTGGCTTTTCAGTCACGAAGTCACACCTTACATTAGAGCTGACTGTCAAAGGCGGTGATAAAGGTAAAATGGAAGAGGCCGCCACAGGCGCAAAAGAGAACTGCCCCATTTCAAAGCTCCTTGATTGTGAAATTATCCTAGACGCAACTTATAATAATTAAGGTTTTCTAAGCCTTGTGATTTTCAAAAAAAGACTCTTGTGAATAAGAGTCTTTTTTTTATATCGGCAGGGAACAGAATCGGGAATCCTAAAATCCAAGTGATGAAATTTTCCCGCACGCTGAAAAGCCTTTGAGAAAATCCTTCGTTTTTTGAAAAATTTTTAAAAATGCGATGTGGATAGGAAGATTTTCCGATTGGATACACCCACAAGATGTAGTAGGGTAGTAAAAAGTCAAAACAACAGATAGTGTTTTTCACGTTATCTGTCATCACGACAATAAATACGTTATTGAAACAAACCACTTTTATAATAAGAAGAAGGGGAGCTTACTCTCATGTACGATGTTGCTCACATAGAACGCGGAAACAGGGTTCAAATTGACCGCGCAAGGGACGAAAATCTAACAAAATTTGGTGTCGCAACACTTTACGACAGATACCTACTTCCCGAGGAGCATCCACAAGATCTATTTGCGCGTGTTTCCATGTATTATGGTGATGATTCAGCGCACTCACAACGTTTGTATGATTACATGTCAAAGTTGTGGTTCATGCCTTCAACACCTGTTCTATCCAATGGTGGTACATCACGCGGACTTCCGATTTCATGCTTTTTGAATGAAACACAAGATTCACTTGGTGAAATTGTCGAACTTTGGAATGAAAATGTTTGGCTCGCCTCTCTTGGTGGCGGTATCGGTTCATACTGGGGGAATGTCCGTTCTATCGGTGAAAAAGTGGGTCGTAATGGTAAAACATCAGGGATTGTTCCATTTATCCGTGTGATGGACTCGCTTACACTTGCAATTTCGCAAGGTTCACTTCGTCGTGGTTCTGCTGCGATTTACCTTCCTATCTGGCACCCTGAAATTGAAGAATTCATTGAGCTACGCCGTCCAACTGGTGGTGACCCGAACCGTAAAGCCCTTAACTTGCACCATGGTGTTCTTGTTACCAACGCCTTTATGGAGGCCGTTGAAAAAGGCGAGGAATGGGCGCTTCGTTCACCAAAAGACAAAGCAATTATTGATAAGGTTAATGCACGTGACTTGTGGATTCGCTTGCTCACAGCACGTATCGAAACAGGCGAACCTTACATTGTTTACATCGACCACGTAAACGATCAGATTCCTGATCACCACAAAATGGCTGGTTTGAATGTGAAGATGTCTAACCTGTGTTCAGAAATCACACTACCAACAGGCGTTGACCATCTGGGTAATGACAGGACCGCTGTGTGCTGCCTCTCCTCACTCAATCTGCTGAAATTTGATGAGTGGCAAGACCACCCAACCTTCATTGAGGATATCATGCGATTCCTTGATAATGTGCTCAGTGACTTTATCGCCAAGGCGCCAGATTCAATGAAGCGCGCCAAATATGCTGCGATGCGCGAGCGTTCAGTTGGCTTGGGCGTGATGGGCTTCCACTCTTTCCTACAGGATAAGATGATCCCAATGGAATCAGTGATGGCGAAGGTGTGGAATCGTCGCATGTTCCAACACATTAAACGTCAGGCTGATGATGCCTCTGTGAAATTGGCGCATGAACGTGGCGCCTGCCCAGATGCAGCCGATTACAACATCATGGAGCGCTTCTCTAACAAGATGGCAATTGCACCAACAGCCTCTATCTCTATCATTTGTGGTGGGTCATCTCCAGGAATTGAGCCTATTGCGGCCAATGCCTACACACATAAAACGTTGTCTGGTTCTTTCCCAGTACGTAATAAATGCCTAGAAGCGTTGCTTGAGAAGAAAGGCCAAAATACAGAGGATGTATGGTCATCAATCTTTACGAATGAGGGTTCTGTCCAACACTTGGAGTTCCTCGACCAGAATGAAAAAGATGTCTTTAAGACAGCTTTTGAAATTGACCAAAGATGGTTGATTGAACATGCGGGTGACCGTGCACCGTTTGTGTGTCAAGCACAATCATTAAACGTCTTCTTGCCAGCCAACGTGCACAAGAAAGAACTGCACAATATTCACTTCGAAGCATGGAAGAAGGGTGTGAAGTCACTTTACTACTGCCGTTCGAAGTCGATCCAGCGCGCCGAATCACATGCTTCATGGCAACGTACGAAAGGTGCTGAGCCAGTACAAGAGCAGTTGGCTGAAGCAAATAACTACGAGGAATGCCTCGCCTGTCAGTAATGTGGCAATAAAAGTTTTGCTGTGTATCTACTGCGTAAAAGAAAACCCGCCTTCAAAAGCGGGTTTTTTCTTATTCTGCATTAACGGAAATCATGCACAATTTGTTTCATTGCACTTCTAATTCCTGGGCGCATACCAGGCACACTAAAGGCTGGCGGCCCAATAACACCATATTTGAGCATTGTAACACCCGAACTCGCCGGCCCAACAACAGAAATGCGCTTTGCATCCGGTAACTGATATTTATGTGTCGTATTAACGCCAATACCCGTTGCATGTGGTGTTGTGTATCCCCGCTCTAAAATAGACGTCATCAATGAATCTCCTCCATTTTCATAGTCGTAACGCGGACCAAGCGCTGAAATAACAGCATCAAAATGCTCTGCTTCCTCGCTCCCTGCCGAATCAGCAAAGATGACTTTAAGCCCATGACCCAGGTGCGTATCAGGCTCAATCGCATGGATTGTAGCACGCTTCAAAGTCACCTTGCCCTGCTTCATAGCACGACTGACCTCTTTAGAGCCATCCTGCCCCGCATGCACGCGTAATGCATTAATCATACTACCGTGACGTCCAAAAATATCTTTAAGGGGATATTCATCATTGTGCAAAAAGCGCAGACGGGCTTCCCAAGATGCTAGAACTTCATCCGTACCGTAAGCTTGCCCAAAACGTTTGCGCAAAGGCTGTAAGAAATCACGCTCAATCTCGCCTGTTTCAAAGTTGGGCTTAAACCCCGTGAGCTTACGAAATTCTTCTGCAACCTCTTGAACAAGAGCATCGTCGTTTCCTCTACCAAAGAGATAAAAAGCACCTGGAAAGGGAATCGCATATTCATTGCGGCGCGCTGGAAGAATTTTTTCATCATAGGATTGATGACGAAACCCACGACGCGAGACAGTTGTCACATGCCCGATATTGGTGGTACGCAACATTGTACGGACCACATCATCCCCTGAAAGCAACGTGCCGAGAACAAGCACCTTCGCATTCTCGGGCAAGTAAGATAATTTGGCGCGTTCTGGTTGCGACATTCCATTCAGATAGTAACGTGAAAACCCACAGTGACTAAGCAAATCATCTGTGACACAAGGCAGTTGTTTACGCATGGAATTTCCAGCGGCAACAACAATATGGCGTGCCTCTGCAATCTTTCCATCCTCAAATTGCGCGCGAACCTTTTTACCCTTTTGCTGAACATCAACGACTTTGCCAGACAAAACGGAAAACTTTCCTCCGTTACACTTATGCTTTTGTGCTTTTTGGGAAACCGCATCAGCTAAGTAATCGGCGTAAGTTACGCGCTCGATAACTTGTTCAGCACGAGGCTCTTCAGAAAAACCGTCATATCTTCTTAGCCATGAAGAAAAATGATGTGGACGATCCTCTGTAATCGACATAGCCAAAGCAGGCGTATTAGTCTGCAGATAGCTTGGGTTATCATTACTATTATAGGCCACGCCTGCAAAGCGGCGACTCGGTACGGCCTCAACCATCGCAATATCAATGCGCGGCTCTGCAAAAAGCTCGTCTACCAGATGATAGGCAGCAGATGACCCAGAAAACCCAGTGCCAACTATCAAGCAGCCCTTAACATTTAGATCAGTTTTCTTTTGTCGAAATAAATTTGCCATAATCTCACTCAGTGAAGATGCTTTTAACATAAGATATTCTTGTGAAAAAGATTTTTTTTAGAGCGCAAGTTGTTTTTTTGAGACGTGTTTTCGCGTATAGATAAATCATGTCTTTAAAATCACATTTTTGGCCGTTGAAAATTGCCTCTAAAATGGTGCTCTCGCGCTTGCCCATTGGGTACGGATTTTGGAAAAAACTGGGCCTGTTTGAATGGGGAGCTATGGATAATCATGATTATCCCATCAACGTTTTTACCCTTCATAAAAACAAAGTTTTCAAGGGTGGTTTACCAGAGAAATGGGTTGGTTTGGAAATCGGGCCTGGTGATAGTATTGCAAGTGGCATGATGGCATGGGCCCATGGGGCACAAAAAACATATCTAATTGATGCAGGCAGTTTTGTTTCAAAGGATATAAATTTTTATAAATGCTTGAGCCGTTCTTTTGAAGATAAAGGATTTAAAGTGCCAGAGCTCTCAAAAGCCAATAGTTTCGAAGATATTTTAAACGCACATAATATTGTTTATTTGACCAACGGGCTGGATAGCCTGAAATCCATTCCGTCAGAACATGTTGATTTTCTATGGTCACATTCAGTCCTTGAACATGTCCGCGCACATGAATTTAATGATTTGATGGTCGAATCGGCACGTTGTCTGAAATCTAGAACCGGCCGCATTTCGCACAATATCGACCTTATGGACCATCTGGCCAAGTCGCTAAACAACATGCGGTTTAAATCAACACTTTGGGAAAGCGATTTTTGGGCAAAATCTGGCTTTTATACGAATCGCTTGCGTGCCTCGCAAATTCTGGATGCTATGACACATGCGGGATTGAACATTACTGATCTTCAAACAGGTGCATGGGATAAGCCGCCTGTACCACGTGACAAAATCGCCCCTGAATTTCGTACATTGTCAGATAAAGATTTATGCATCCGCACTATGCACGTCACTGCTCAAAAATAAAGCTTCACCAAGTCGTCAATCTGTGGAAGCGCGGTTAGTTTCTCAAAGAGCGCCGCAGGCACATCCGAATCAATAGACACCAGGGCAATCGCAGCGTCCCCTTTGGGTGTTCGACCAAGACGAAAATCAGAGATATTAATTTTATCTTCGGCAAGTAATGTTCCCACGCCACCAATCATCCCTGGCCTATCCTTGTTTCGAATAAAGAGCATATGACCAGAAAGGGCCGCCTCAACAGGGACACCCTCAATCTCGATAATGCGCGGTTGCTGTGCGCCATAAAGAGTGCCCGTAATCGTGCGCGCACGGTTTTCGGATGTCACAGTGACACAGATTGCCGTTGCCAGATTATCGTGGGCTTCTTCTGTTTTGGTTTCTGAAATCGTGATGCCTTTTAATTTAGCCATCTCAAAGGCATTAACCATATTGACGCTTTCAGACATAACGCCCAAAAGTTTGGCCAATATTGTCGCTGTCAGGGGACGCGTATTTAATTTTGCGGCCTTCCCTGCATAGGCAATTTCAATTTTAGAAATGCCACTGCCTGTAATCTGTCCGCTAAAGCTACCCAATTGTTCGCAAAGCTTCAGATATGGCTTAAGCTTGGGGGCTTCTTCTGCAGAAATACTTGCTGTATTAAGCGCATTTGTAATAGCGCCACTGAGTAAATAATCACTGAGTTGTTCAGCAACCTGCAATGCCACATTAACCTGTGCCTCTTGCGTGGAAGCGCCCAAATGCGGAGTGCAGATTAAGCTTTCATGTCCAAAGAGGACATTTTCTGTGGCCGGCTCAACCTCAAATACATCTAAAGCCGCACCAGCAACCTTGCCTGAATTGAGCGCTTGTTTTAAATCAGCCTCAACAATTAAACCGCCACGGGCGCAGTTAATAATACGCACACCGTCTTTCATTTTGGAGAAAGCCTGCACATTGATCATGCCTAGTGTCTTTTCATTTTTAGGGACATGAATTGTGATGAAATCGGCCTGCGCATAAAGTTCATCCAGGGTGACGCTCTCAACGCCTAATTCCTTGGCGCGCTCTTCTGTTAAGAATGGGTCGAAGGCGCAAACGCGCATTTGCAATCCAACGGCACGATTGGCGACAATCGCACCGATATTACCGCACCCAATCAGTCCCAGCGTTTTGCCGTAAAGCTCTACACCCATAAATTTAGATTTTTCCCATTTTCCAGCTTGTGTTGAGGCATTGGCTTGTGGGATATGACGCGCCAGCGAAAACATGAGCGAAATCGCATGTTCGGCTGTTGTAATTGAATTTCCAAAAGGCGTATTCATTACAATTACACCCCTTGCCGTTGCGCTTGGCACATCGATGTTATCAACGCCAATCCCAGCGCGCCCAATGACCTTCAAATTTTTGGCCGCAGTTAGTATTTCAGGTGTCACCTTGGTCGAGGAACGCACTGCCAAACCGTCGTAATCTGCAATTTTCTCTTTCAGTTCTTCTGGTGAAAGACCTGTAATGACATCGACCTCGATACCACGCTTTTCAAAAGTTGCGCGCGCCAGATCATCCATTTTGTCGCTAATCAGTACCTTTGGCATTTTTGATTCCTTTCAAAAATTTAAGCTGCTTTTACTTCGTGATAGGCCCATTCAAGCCATGGTAAGAACAGTTCGATGTCACGCGCCTCAACCGTTCCCCCGCCCCAGATTCGGAAACCAGCGGGCGCCGTACGGTAAGCATTAAAGTCGTATCCGACCCCTTCATCATCGAGAAGTTGCACAATCTTTTTTACCATTGCGCGTTGTGCGGCCTCATCCATTTTCACAAAATCTGCGTCAATGATGCGCAAGCACAAAGATGTAGACGAGCGGATACGCTTATCCGTTGTAAGAAAATCAATCCAGTCGGTTTGGGCAACCCATTGCTCAACCACATGTAAATTATCTTGCGAACGTTTAATCATGCCCTCTAATCCACCAATTTTCTCAACCCAATTGAGCGCCACAAGACAATCTTCAACGGCTAACATCGAGGGTGTGTTAATTGTTGATCCCTTAAATAAATCCTCATTTATTTTACCGCCCTTTGTCATACGGAAAATTTTGGGAAGCGGGCGGTCAGGTGTATAGGTTTCCAAACGTTCCACGGCACGTGGGGAGAGCACGAGCATACCGTGAGCAGCCTCTCCACCAAGGATTTTTTGCCATGACCACGTGGTCACATCCAATTTGCTCCAATCCATCTCATAAGCAAATATGGCCGAGGTCGCATCACAAATTGTTAAACCACCGCGATTGGCGTCAATCCAGTCGTGATTTGGAATACGTGCGCCTGATGTCGTGCCATTCCACGGGAAAACAACATCATGTTCGAAATTAACATCACTTAAATCTGGCAATTCGCCATAAGGGGCATTCAAAATGCGCAAGTTCGGCAAATTCATATGGTCGCGTGTATCAATCGCCCAGTCATTTGAGAAATTCTCCCACGCCAGAACATCAACATCGCGAGGGCCTAACATTGACCACATCGCCATTTCAACAGCGCCAGTGTCGGAGGCCGGCACAATTGCAATGCGATAATCATCAGGAATATTAAGAAGCGTGCGGTGTTTTTCAATCACATCAAACAAACGCAGCTTGCCCTCAGATGAGCGGTGCGAGCGCCCAAGTAAAGCGCCGTCAAGTTGCCCCAACTCCCAATCGGGATTTTTGCGTGTTGGTCCAGATGAAAAACGTGGGTCCGCAGGATAAGAAGAAGGTTTATTCATGGTGATATCTTTACCGCTTTATTCGTATTGGTATGTGTCTTAATTAAATTAACAGCTTCAATTTTGGATTGAAACATGTAACTTTAATAGAAGACGTCTATTCACATTTAACCAACCTGATCTGGATGCTATTTCACCTTGTCCTTGTTGCCTCTGCCCCGCAATTACCAAAATCAATCGTAAATGCGGTTACGCTTATTCTGGAAGAAAATGGATATACGCCCACAAGGCAAACTTGGTTGTCTCAAGATAAAGCACTTGAAATAACCTTGGACGACACACCCAATGCGCAGACACATGAAAAACTTCTGGCCATATTGCATCACGCAAAAATAGACCACTTCCTTGTGCCTGATGCGGGACGCCGTAAGCGCCTGCTTGTGGCTGATATGGATTCAACCATTGCCGCCGAAGAAACATTAGATGAGATCGCGCGCGCGTGCGGAGTTGGCGACCAAGTTGCTGAAATTACAAAACGTTCTATGCGGGGTGAAGTCGATTTTAATACATCATTACGCAATCGCGTGGCGCTTCTGGCGGGTCAACCTGCACAAACGCTAGCATCAGTGCGTGCCATGATGAAGCTTAATGAAGGCGCAAAAACGTTCGTCAAAACAATGGCGGCCCATGGCGCAAAATGTGTTTTAATCTCAGGGGGCTTCACCTATTTTACCTCTTTCGTAGCTGAAATTTGTGGCTTTCACCATGACCACGGCAATGTTTTAGAAATGAAAAACGGGCGCATCACAGGCTTTCTTGAAGAGCCAATTCTTGGGCCCCAAAGCAAGGCAGATCTCCTGAGGGAATATTGCACAAAATATAAAATTCAAGAAAGTGACGCACTGGCAATCGGCGATGGCGCAAATGACAAGAATATGCTTACAATGGCAGGAATGGGGATTGGATATTACCCCAAGGATGTTCTGCGCCCTGTGACCCCCCATCACATCACATTTACTGATTTGAAAACGGCGCTTTATATTCAAGGATACCGCGATGATGAGATTTATGTCGAACAGCCTTTAGGATTTGAAGATGACTGATTTAAAATATAGTGATGCAGAATTAGACGCGCTTATTCATAAATATTGTACTGATTTCACCGAAAACGCCCGCAATGATGTTTATGATCCAATCACAGGACGCGAACGCGAAATTAAAGAAACCGTCCTTATCCTTCTGCAAAAGGGGCGTAAAAATGTAATGTTACAGGCCCCTGCTGGTGTTGGTAAAACTGCGCTTTGTATTGGCCTAGCCCAAGATATCGTAAAGGATAATGTGCCAGACTCACTGAAAGGCGCACGCATTTTAGAGCTGGACTTAGCCGCCATGTCCGCAGGCACGGATTCAATTTCCGAATTTCAGGGACGTATTGTTCCACTCCTCAAAGGCATTTCCGAGCGCTATGGCAATCCCGATTACCCAAAATTTATTCTCTTCATTGATGAAATTCATCAGATTATGCCCTCTTGCGAAGGCAGTTCCTATCGTGGGTTGTCCGAGGTTTTAAAACCCTACCTTACCGCAGGGGCGCTAAGCGTGATTGGCGCCACCACAAAAGATGAGTATCGTATTTATGTAGGCGTTGACCCCGCGATGGACAGACGTTTCCAAAAGGTTGATCTCACAATTCCAAGTGATGCGCAAACCTTTGCCATTTTGCAGAATCTGGCACCACGTTACACCAAACATCATGGTATCGAGATTGATGATGATGCCCTGCGCGTGATTGTACATTTAACAAGTCATCATATTCGCAAGCGCAACCAGCCTGATAAGTCCATCATTACAATGGATGCTGCCCTTGCGTGGCAGGTCATGCATAATGGGCAAGGTGGCAAATTGAGTCTTCCCAATATCTATCAAATTATTTCGCGCGAAACAGGTATTCACGCAGACGCGATTGCGCTGAATGAAAAAGAAGTGGCCAAGCTGGCCGAAGCAGAAGACTAACTCAGCAGCCTTTTCAAGTCCTCTTCACGCACATAATCCCACGCACCCTCTTCCAAACCATCCAAGCTTAACGCGCCAACGCGTATACGATGAAGGCTTTCAACTTTATTGCCCAAGGCCGCAAACATGCGTTTGACCTGATGGTAGCGCCCCTCGTGGAGGATAAGTGTACATGTTTTCTCATCAATCTGTTTCAGTGTTGCGGGCAAAAGCGGTTTATCCTCCGAGCGCAACATGAGCGTGCCCGACGCAAAAATATCTGCCTCCTCGCCTGAAAGCGGATCAGCCAAAGTGACATGATATTCTTTTTCGATATGGTTCTTAGGATGGGTCAGCGCATGAATAATGTCGCCTCCATCCGAACATAAAATAAGCCCCGTTGTATCCTTATCCAAGCGCCCAACAGTTGTGAGTGTTGGTGTACGCAGGCGAAAACGCTCGGGCAAAAGATGAAAAATACTTAAACCATCTTCATCATGATGAGCACAGACATAACCAGCAGGTTTATGTACTTTAATCACCATTGGCGCAAGATGTTCCAGCGGCTCACCTTCATAAGTTGCGTTTTCAAGCGCTTGTTTGCTCACCTCAACTTTTTCAGACGGGTCAGAAATGGCGCGCCCACTAAATACAAATTTGCCCTTACGGATATGTGATTGAATTTGACGACGCGGGCCATATCCAAGGTTAGACAATAATCTGTCAAGACGAAGTTTTTGTGTCATTAATTTTGCGCCTTTATCACTTTAAAGCCTTTTGCGTCTTCTAAAGTCTCTAGCCTTTTAAAGCATGATTTCAAAATTTGTTCGTAAGGAAGATGCCTGTTAGCAACCATCAGAAGTGTTCCATTTTGCTTTAGGGAACGCGCAGCAGTTTCAATAAAGGCTTGCCCCAAACCGACGTCCTGTGCCTTACCTTCATGGAAGGGTGGATTCATGATGATTGTCTTAAATCTTTGCGCAGGCGGCGTACGCAAATCACACCACTGTACTTCAAACTGTCTTCCCTCATGACGCTTGTCCAGATTTTTTGTGCAGGCCTCAACCGCACGTTTGTCATTATCACATGCAAAAAGCTCTGCGCTTGGATGTATCTCCAAAAGTTTGTCTGACAAGTATCCATAGCCACATCCGAAATCAGCAACAGGTGATTTTAAATGCGGTGTAAAGTATTTGGCCAAAAGGGCAGAGCCCTGATCAATTTTATCATGTCCATAAATTCCTGCACAGACGGTGTAACCCTGACCATTTTCAAACCAGATGTCTTTCTTAAAATCAGCACCCTTGCTCTTCTTGAGTTCAAAAATCACGCAATGGCTTTTCGATATTTTTTGAACAATTTCAAATCCGTATTCAGAAAGATTTTTTGCATAAGATTTAGCGCCCATTTTAATTGGCACAATAAAATAAAGAGATGCATCTTCCACGCAGGCACGCGCAGCAAGATTTAATGCGTCAACTGTTGCGCGCTTATTTTTCTCCGCACATATGAAAGTATTTTGAATGTTTTGTGTGTCCTGAGAAAGAACTACGCCGCCCTTTTCATCCCAAGACTGCGCCTCCGTATAAAAAGGTGTCGCAAAATAAGTTTCTTGTGGAAGCGCCCATTCTGGGACAGGACATTGTACAAATAGCGCAGGCTTTCCCTCTTGAGTAATCTTGCTTTCCTCAAACGCATAAAGATATGCCTTTTCCAAGTCGGATGCTTTCACGTGTGTCTTTATCCTTTTCAAGATGGGCTTTAAAAACTATGTTCTCTTATAAAGAGGATAAACGCATATGAAAATGGCAAAATCTTATGATGTGACAATTGTTGGCGGAGGACTTGCGGGATTAGGACTGACCGCACTTCTCTCCGTGCAGGGATTTGCTGTTGCGTGCATAGACAACACAGCCCCCAAACAGGCGCTCACTGAAAAATTTGACGGGCGGACAACAGCAATTTCTTGGGCCTCGCAAAAAGTTCTTGAGGCCGCTGGAGTATGGGATGCGCTTGCACCTGATGCGTGCCCTATTAATGATATCCAAATATTGGACGGCGATAGTCCCGTTCTTCTTGAATTTGAATCGCAAGATGTGGGTGGGCAATCTTTTGGCTGGATCATCGAGAACCGCCTTATTCGCAAGGCGCTTTATAAATCAGTCGCCAAATCCAAAAATGTCGATTTCTTTGCACCAGCGCGTGTTACTGATTTTTCAGTAGATGATGAAAAAGCCGTTACAAAGCTGGCAGATGGTTCAGAAATTTCATCAAAGCTTATTGTTGGTGCTGATGGAAAAAACTCGTTCACACGTGAATGGATGGATATTCCTGTGCGTGGTTGGTCCTACAATCAACACGCCATCGTTACGATTATAAAACACGAGAAACTACATCAGAACATCGCCATTGAACATTTCCGCGCTGAAGGGCCCTTTGCCGTTTTGCCGATGACGGATGCCCCCGATGGTGCACATCGCTCTTCCCTCGTGTGGACACAACATGGCAGTAAAGATAAAAGCGCCCTCAGCTATGACGAAGACACATTTAATATGGCCCTTAATGCGCGGTTTCCTAAATTTTATGGAGACGTTAAATGCATCAGCCAGCGTTTTGCCTATCCGCTCGGATTAAAACATGCCTACAGCTATATCGGAGAGCGCATGTGTCTGGTTGCCGAGGCGGCCCACGCCATGCACCCTATCGCTGGACAGGGCCTCAATATGGGATTTCGTGATATTGCAGAACTCGCAACACTTCTGATCTCTGCACGCGAGAAAGGTCGGGATATTGGCGCATCTTCTTTGCTCAAATCCTATCAGCAAGCACGTCGCGCAGATAACACCCTTATGATGGGGGCCACTGATTCACTCAACAAGTTATTTTCAAACCGTATGCCTGGGCTTGGTCCTCTCAGAAAATTGGGCGTGCGCGCAGTCAGCCATTTTCCACCCGCTAAACAGTTTTTTATGAAGCAAGCCATGGGGGCAACAGGGTTGTTGCCCACACTTATTCAAGATAAATAGTAATCAACCCATTGCAGGATCGGGATTTGGGTTTGCAACATCATTCTGCGCAACCTGAGGAGCAGCTCCCCCTGTATCACCACCTGAACCAGTTCCTGTATCAGTAGAAACAGGTGCACCCGTATCAGGGTCAATAGCTGAAGCCACTTGTGGAGGTGCCTCAGGACGTGGTGTCCCATGAATGCGCGCAACACGTCCATTGAACAAGTCGTAGGTCTGCGTGAACGCGCCATAAGATCTGTTCATTCTGTCCATGAAAGGCATGCCTTCCGTACCTGAGAATACAGACCCAACCATCTCGAAAGACTGGCCGAAGGTGAACATTTTGTTTTCAAAAAAGCCTTTTGCAAACCTTAGCTTTCTAGGATCTGTAAGATCACCCAACATATCGTCAAGAAAGCCTAGATCAAAATCCATTCCTAAAATATTGACAGTTCCAAACCCTTCACCCATGCCTGAGGCATTGCGGAGCATTCGTCCGACCATTTCATCAGGCAACATGAGTGACGCATTCTCGATAAAATTATCATTTGAAAGCACGTAGAGCCAACGCTCTGAGTTTTCTGCAAGAGAGCGCACAAGCGTCTCACGGTCCTCGGGAGACATTTCACCCTCGCCCATTCCTGCAAGGTATGAAATATTTGACATCATTTGAGAGGCTTGTTCTGGATCAGCCAAAATTTCATTGAGCTTAGTTGTCGCACCTTCACCTTCAAAGCCTGCCATAATGCGTGCCTGTTCTTCAGCCGAGAAATTTCCGAGGTTTTCAGACATTGTTGTCTGGATCATATCAACTGTGCCTGCCGCATCCTGTTGATATTGTGCGTTCAACATAGCACCCATCAGACTTGGATATTGCCCTGCGTAGTCAAGCAAGCTCACACCGGAGACCTCTTCACCATTAAGAAGTTTTTGAATATTCATGAGTTCTTGAGCAACAGGCGCTTGTCCCTGTTGGGTAGCTGCTTGCGCATTACGTGCCAAATCACGGCCAACGCGCTCCATCAGTGCCTCATCAGCTTGTAAACCCTGAATAATGGCTTGATCAATTTCCATGGCCTCACCAACAGTGCCTATAATATTTCGTCCTGCAGTGACAGGGTCATTAGCAGCTGAGCCAGCGACTGTATTTAACTGATCCATTGCCGCCGTCTGTACATATTCAGCGGCTGTTCCTCCAACTAATGCGCGTGTAAATGCAGCAGGGTCTCTCTCAACAGCCGCAATAACATATTGCATTTTTTGTTCTTCGGTCAGCGTCATGCCATTGGAATCTTCAGTTTCCATGCCAGCAACAATTCGCTCCATAAGCTCTTCAGGCGTATTATTCTCGACAGCAGCTCCAAGAATGCCTAATGCTTCCTCATCGCCTTCAATCGCATCCAGCACAGTATTTTTAGTTTCTTCATCCAGTCCTTCAATTGGAGTAGCGCGCATCTGTCTAATAGCTTCACGTCCAGATTCGACATCAGGAATAAATTGCCCGC
Organism: Micavibrio sp. UBA2137; assembly: GCA_002328415.1. Taxonomy (GTDB): domain Bacteria; phylum Pseudomonadota; class Alphaproteobacteria; order Micavibrionales; family Micavibrionaceae; genus UBA2137. Next base: position 200,068 of record DCXL01000002.1, read on the forward strand.
CAACATTTGCAATCGTTCCAGAGACCAAAGCACGCGAAAATACAGTTGTATTCGCCGCTGCCCCTGCAATAAAATCATCCTGTAAATTTGCAGGTAAACTTGACCTTATTCCTTCTCCGCTAATACCCTCTCTGAAGGCAGCAGAACTTCCAGCTTCTTTGATTCCATTTCCAATAATTCTCAAACTTGCAGGGTCATTTAGCAGTGCCTGTTCTAGCCCGCTTAAATCTTGACCTGGAAAATCGCTTTGCATTTCAGCTACAATTTCTGGCACTGCAGATCTCCCCAATGTAAGAGCATCTACACTTTTTATAGTCGATTCTTCAAATTGGGCGATAATTGCACGGCCTTGTGAACTAGATTCTAAATTATCGTAATTAAAATTGTCAGGAAGTCCTCGGACTATTTGCCCAATATCCCCCATGTTCTCTTCGTCACGATAAATAGAGATCATCAAGTTTTGAATACCTTGTGCATCCAAGTCTGGAAACTGTTCTTGGAGGCTAGTTTGAAGATTGCTAAAACCCCTTCTCCACGCTGTTTTTCCTAAGCCAACATCTGAAATATGTCTCATGCCAAAATCTTCTGTTGTGCCTGTTGCCAACGCTCGACTAAATTCTCTGTGATTGCCTACAGCACCAGCAAGAAATTCTCTTTCAGCTTGATTAGATAAAACACCGCCACTTCCTCCATTTGCACCCGTTCTACGGAGAAATTCTTCTCTACTACCTGCGTCCTTAATCTCCCTACCAATAATTCTTAAAGCTTCAGAATCATTCTCTATCGACCTCATGAGGCGATCAATATCGTCGCTATAGGTTTGATTTTCAGTATCAGGAAATCGTTCAGTAAGAGCTGCACGTATGCCTGGAAGAGCCTGCCTCCCGAGAGTTTCTGCACTAGAAAGGGTTATAGCACTCCATTCAATTGCGTCACCTATAAATCTTGCTCTTAAATCAAATGGTCCCATAACTTACTCTCCCACTCTCTTATTTCTCTCTAATTCATCCAACTGAAATGCAAGCTCAATTTTTGTACGCATTGAAGGCGTTAAATCCGCCCATTTCTCAGTTGCTAGAATTTGAACGTTATCCATGACGTCCAACGCATGATGATTACCCTTTTGTGCGAAAATCGCCAGCATCGCAATCACACCTTGCTTTGTGTTTTCATTATCCATATCGAGTATGTCATCAATATAAATGCTCATTATTGTCCCGCTTCCAAGTCTGTCAGTGTATTTGTGCGCACAACCAAGGGAATGATATAGGGCGTTTTAAATTTATCCTCATCCGTGAACTCTACAATGCTTATCTTCTTTGCATTCATCAGATGGCGATGTTGCGGGGGATGGATTTTAAAACCAAGTCCCTGAATATGGGCGTCGACAGTCACAAAATAGAGCTGTTCCAAATCGATATCATATTCAGCCCACCAATATTGTTCTGGCAAAGGCTTTTCAATCATGACTGTTGCAATGTCGCCTTGACCAACAAGAAGGCCTGCACCAATTGTGGAATGTAAAGACGGCAAAACGGGTGTGTCCTCTGGCATTTTTTGCAAAGGTTTGACTGTTTTCGGGTCAATCACTGACATTTTTTTTTGCGCTGGCTCTGCCAAGGCACATTCCTTTCATTAATCTCCCCTATTATAGAGGAAAATCCTAAAAAATCGCAAATTTTTGCAGTTTTTTCTTCTTTTTCAGGGTTGTAGCGCGATAAGGCGTAAAATTTCGAAAAAAGATAATGATATCAATTACTTTTTAAGACTTTGAATATCCTCTGACGGGCCATAAACATAAAGCTGTGGCGGATAGGCTGCAATCACTGGAATTGTCGGGTTAAATGCCTCGATTTTCTTTGGGTCTTCGAGTGCGAATTTATACTCTCTATTGGATAATCCACGGCGCAAGCGCACTGTATCAAGAAGCACCTCTTGGTTGGGGCCGCGCTTAAAGGTACAAACGGCTTCATGCGCAATATGCTGTCCAAAGGCATCAACCGTTGTGTATTCGACACTCACTCTGGGTCCACGTTCACGCAAATCGATAAAATCGAGCTCTGTTGGGTACTGCGTGTTCAGCTCAATATAGGTGCGGCAAATACCAAAAAGAATTGTCCCACTATAGACAATTGGCTGCACCGCCCACCACCAGAAAAGCGTTAATACAACTGCGCCAATGCCTATATACCATTTTTTGCGCGATGGCTTGGCGTTGGGGTTAGTCTTTTTCTTTCCTTTACGTGAAATGGCCATGACATATTACCCGTTTTGGCCCGCCACGGTTTCGTTTTGAAGCGCCTCTTCCTGCGCCTTTAGGGCAGCGGTCACAAGTTCCTCTGAAATCTCCTCAATGACCGCGGCCATAGCGGCATTTCGGTTATCGCCTTTTTCACTTTCAGATTTCATCAAGATACGGCGCTTGATTTCAGAGCGTGCGCTTCCGCCTGGGAAATAGGTTGCCAAAACGCGGCGTGCGCGTTGCGCACCAATTTTTGAATAGAGGCGATTACGGATGGCCACATCCTCGCTTGAGGTGGAAAGTGCCCAAAGTTCAATTGGTCCAAGCGTATTAATCAGATGCTGTTCGTAGCGCCCTTCGGTTGTCCCCAAAATAAAGAGTGCAGGAGCACCAGATGAACGCGGGCCTGTGAGGCGATAGCGGATAACATTACGTGAGGTTTCTGACAGGCCAAAACGCTGGCGGACATTATCAACGGCATTTTCAGAAACGGCCGTACCCAACACCCAGACACCCGTTGCCAGATCGACCATATCATCATCAAAGTCATCCAGTAACTGCGAGGAAAGGACAATCTGGACACCGCGTTTTCGTCCTTCACGCACATCACGGATAATTTGTCCGCGTACCGAGCTGGATGCGCTTGTACGGTGGAATTCATCATAACAAAGACGTTTTGGTGTTTCGGAAAGTTCTTGCAAGCGCACCTCGTGGAAACCACGATATTTCTCAGGCATCTGGCGAATAGATTCAGGTCCAAGCCACCATGCACGCACCAGCGCGTGACGCGCCAACATATACATGATTGAAGTCTGACGGTCAGCTGAATCATCCCCTTGTGGCGCAACATCCATCAAATCAAGTGAGCACACGCGCGCATCAGCAATTTCAAAACGTGTGACGGATGACAAAATTGGATATTCACGAATGGCGGACGTTATCATTCGCTCAAACGCATTAATGACACTCTCGGCACTGCCTCCGATAGAGGTTTCCTGCATAAGCGTGCGAATCTGGGGCCGACGTGCGGCGGTAATCGCATCCCCCAAAACAGGTACGGCATGACGCTGCGCTAAATTAGCCTCCTTGTGAAGTCCTAGGTCAAAGAAGCGATCAACCACATCCCACCAATAAGGGTCGGTAGGTAAGTGAATATTATGTTTGCGCAGAGCGTCATCAATATCATTATCAATACGTGGCAAATAGGGGCGCGGCTCGGCATTGGCTTCGCTATCACTCCGCCAGCGATACATCTCGTCAATGACAAAACCAGCCAATTGTGTAATCCCGTCATAGGCACGGTCATTACCTGGCGGCGTACAAAGTAGCGTTAGAAGCTCCATCAAATAGGAGCGCTCATCCATCAAAGGCGCGCGGCATCCAAGCTGGGTATCAAAGGGGTTAATCGCATATTCCTGACTCATCTGCAGGCGATAATAGGCTGCCTCATGCGCGCGTGATGGTGGAAGCGCATCCTTAATCAAGGAAATCAAACCCGATGAGGATGGCCCAATATCAATAATGGCCACATAGGGCAATTTGGCCAGACCAGGGGAGAGGATTGTTCCAAGGTTGAGCGTATTCATCAAAACCGATTTACCCGCACCCGGCTGGGCAAAAATCAAATCGAACCACGTGGTCGTCATATTTGTACCCGTTTGATAGGGCCACGCCTTTCCATCTGGTGTACGCAACATGATCGCCCCTGAATCAAAGGGGCTGGATGGGCGCTGCCACGGCAATAACTTCATCACATCATACATTGGCGCAATAGCCGTTGGTGCAGTCCCCGCACAATGAATCCCCATGGCAGATGACATTACACAATCAAGGGGATCACCTGTGACCTCGCTAACCTGACAATAGCCCCAACTTTCAATGGCCTGAACAAGTGTTGAGAGGCGGTCACGTGCCACCTGCATCTCACCACGTTTGGCCCAAGTGGATACAGAAATACGCAAACGCACGACAGGTTCAGTCCGTGACATCGCCTGCAAGCCTTCAAGGGCGTATTTAATCTGGCGGTTAATGGCGTTGGTAACACCAAAAATACTGGCCATAAAGGTGCGGAATTGCATGGATTGCGCACCACCCCCTTCAATCAGAAAGGAGATACGATAAGGCACACCCGCCTCAAACAAACGGTTGAGCAATTGTGGGAAGGGTGTGGGATCCATTGGCGCAAGAACGATATCAGCCCCTGCCCAAAGCAGATCGCCAATTTGCACGATTGTATTATCAATAACACGCGCGTCCCCTACGGCGAGCTGTTGGCGAAGCGGTGGCCATAGAATCTCTGACATATCTGTTGTGCTGGTTGGGGCACGCGGAGAGATAGCGTCCCCTGGCAGATTGGCGCGCCAATTATTATTCGCCTTTGCTGGGTAAAGATTATTTTTAATCGCAGCCAGTGCGTCATGCACTTTCATCAATTCTCCGCTAACACCCATTTCTTCCAAGGCGCTGCGTACAGAAGACACATAACTTTTATGGCGTGTACGAAGCGCATCCAGACCCGCAAATGGGTTTTGCGCAGAAGGTGCCTTGACCCAGTTTTCACCTTTTCTGTTTTCTTTGCGAATGCGGTCTAACTCGGCCTTAGATAAAGCAGATGGTCTCGTCCAAAGAACAAAGTAACATTCCTCATAAGAGATGAATTTCTTCAAATGGCGCTTACGCTCCTCAAACAAATCGTCGGCCTCAAGCCCGATATTACGTGCTGTTGTTTTAGAAGGTGTAACAAGACGCTCAAGCTCCTTGCCAATACGTTCCGGGTCGCGAACAAAATAAACTTGTAAAGCATGGCCCGGACGGTCGAAACGCGAGCCGATTTTGAGTGTGGAAGCGGTGACAATCTGTTTGTATTCCGCCTCACCAATAATCTGACGAGAACCATCCACACGGATGTAAGACACAAGCGAGCCGTCCATGGAAGCAAGCGTTGTTTCATCATCTGCGGTTTCCACAGAGATAAAATTCTCAACAGCCTGTTTTACTGCAAATTGAAAAGGTCTTAGAAGTGTTTCCAGAAATTTCATAAATTAACGACACCGCAATTATTCATCACATAACTATAACAGTGTCGTATAGTTTTTGAAGAGAAGAGTGCAGAAAAACGCGTTTTTATACCGCGTCGGCGTACAGGATTTAAAATCAAAAGATATCAGGCTGATTCTGGGAATTTCTCGCGATACATGTCAATCCAGCTATTGGGCGTTTTATCGGCAAAAGGCCCTGCCTTTGACCGCCAGTAAGCCAGAATTTGCGGGAATTGATTAAATTCCAGATCCTCTTCTTTGATAATACGCCTATCGAGTGGAAAAAGGCGCACACCTTCAAGTTTCCGCTTGCGGTCTGCATATTGTCTGCGCCCAATATAATCACGCAACACAGAGGAAAGCACGTAAGGATCATCCGAACCTAAACGGCTACGCACATCCTCACGGCGCGTCATCAGTGTATCAAGAATTTTACGTGCTGTTTCCGACATAGGCCCTTGTGAAATACGGGCAACATAAAGGGCGCGTGCAATATGATGAAGTGCTGCCTGCTCAATTTCGGGCAGCCAGATAAGTACACCTGAGCGCATCTTTGAAACAGATTCTAAATCAAAAGTTTGCTGGCAAAAGATGCAGGTAGTCGCCAAATTATTTTCATTGGGTTTGGCAGAGCCATCAATGATGTGCAATTGCTGATATTTTTCAGACACAAAGCCACAACACTGGCACATATGCCTATCACGGTCGAAGATTTTATTCTTCAAATCCGCCAAGGCCTCGGGCGACATTGTCTGAAAGAAAGAGGCACTGCCCTTATGGGCAATGCCTAATGTAATGGGTAAAAGCTTCATAAATCTAAGGCTTAGAATGTCACCTGATTCAAGCTAGCTTGTGATACCGCTGTACCATCACCAACAAGATTCAACATTGACTCTGTGATGATTGGAAGGGCGAACAAGCCACCACCAGCAGCCAAACGGATCGCGCCGTGGCTCAATGGTGTTTGTGTTGGGTTTTCAACGTGATCTTTAATCTTCATCACACCAAGCACAGCAAGCAACAGACCAAATAGGTATGATAGCGCTGAAATCAGGCTTGGTAGATCCTGAATAGATGTCACGATGTTACTTGCAATCGATGAGATGTTATTCCCACCAGCATGCGCAGATGATGTCATCATCAGGCCTGTAAAGAACGAGGCACTTGCCACCATCATTGTTTTTTTCATAGTTTTTAGCATATTTTCCTCCTGATACTAAATAAATGAAACAACAGATAAACCAAAGGTACTTTGGATTGCGTTAATAACGCTCCCCATATTCACAGCTAGCGCGCCCCCAATAATATGAGTGCTTGCAGCCATGAGAGATGCCTGACCATTGCCTTCGGCAACATCACGCATAATAAATATACCACGAACAAAGGATATTACACCAATTATCACCATGAAGCTGACAACAGAGCCCAGAACAGCGGTAATATTGGAGTTAATTGCAGCGTCCCCTGTGCCCACAGATAGCAATGGGAACTTGGCTACATGCCCATCACTGAGCAATCCAAAGACAGTCGTGTCGAATAAACTTCCTGATACGGCAGTCAAAAGTGTATTTGATGACAAAAGTACGCCCGCAACCAAGAATGTCATGATTGTGCCAAGACCCCCTGGCCCTTTTGCGCCCTCTTGTGTGGATTTAAGCATGCGACTGATTCCCACCATAATCAGGATAATGCCAGCGATATAACCGAAAGCCTTCACCAGCGCCATCACAGGGCTGAAAATATCCAGCACAAAGAAAAATAACATGGAGTCCAGACCACCACTTGAGGGGGATCCCGCCTGAAACGGTAGTCCACCAATATCATTAATATCGCCGCCAGAAATCGTGTTGGCTGCCGCTGACATTACGTAAGGCAGGGCAAAGAACATACCCCCAGCAACAAAACGCTTGATTGGCTCCCAAATACTAACCTGTTGTGGTTGTTCAACGTGCTCGCGCAGTTTCAAAATGGCAAAAACGGCCAAAACAAGTCCAAACAAGTAAGAAAGCGCCGCAAATAAAGTCGGCACCTGTGCCACACTTTCAATAAAGCGACAAATTGTTGTCCCGATAGAGTTGTCTAGCGCGCCAAGCGAACCTTGCCCAATGCCCAGTGTGTTATTGATTTCACACGAATTTGCACAAAAAGAGACCCCAAATAAACTAATACAGCCTGAAACAGCATGCGCCGGTGCACTGTAAAACATGGCAAACATGAAAAATACAGGTGCTAAGACCTTGAAAGCCGCCTCGCGAGACGGAAAAATACGTAGTGCAGTCAACAATGGATTCAAAACGCTTTCCCCCAGTAAAACCTAATATCTCTATTACAACATAGCTTGTCGATTTTGTGCAAACTTATAAAATTTCAGCGCAAAAAACCGTTATATTTCATTATTTTGACAAGAAATGATAAATATTTAATTAATATCAAATTTTATCTTTTTTGGACTGATTACTCCTGAATTACGCCGTCTGGGCCTTCAACGACCCAACGACCATTACGCTGGCCGATAAATGTCACTTTTCCAAATCCCGGGAGTGAATCACCGACACGTACAGGGATGTACGCGGCACTTCCTGCACGTGCAAGCCATGCGCGCCCTGGCTCGGCACTTTGCAATTCCCACGCAAGGGGCGCGGATTGTGTCTGTGTACGGCCCAAAATAGGAGTAGGCGTTGGTGCGGGGGTTGGCTTTGCAACAGGCGCTGGTGCGGATGCAGATGGTATAGGCGCGGGCGCTGATTCCATTGACTGGATACGCGTTGCAAGCCTGTCAATCGACTTCTGCAAAGTATTTATCTGACTTGTTGTCGCCATATTTTCAGGCGTATCCATCATAACTTGCGCAGAGGAAGGCGACGTAGACTTGGATTTTTCCAGCGTATTAACACGGCTATCCAATGTGGCTAGTGTTGCCTGCATTTCAATAATATTATTTGAAATCACCTCAAGCGTTTGAATTATCGCTTTGTTATCAGCAGAGACAGTTTCAGACACCATAACCTCATCCACAGCTTGAGTATCCATCGTTTGATTAACCGTTTGTGCCACGTCTTGAACCGTTTCATCGGCTGTTGGGGGCACAACAATCGCATTATCAATTGGGGCTTCTTCAACTTGTGCAGGCTGCGCTTCAGGCATTGGCTCTGCACCCGTAAGATCTGCCATTGTATCTTCAACGGCATCGACGATATTCGCAGGACTTGGGAAATCTTCATTGTCCGTATTCTCTATGACAACCGTGCCATTATCCTGTTGTGTAACATCATCAAAGACATCAATTTGCATTTCATCAGGCACTTGTGCTGGCTCCATACTCATATCAGCCTGTGCATTTTCATCAGTTATGACAGGAGGAATAACATTCGTTGCTTCTGCTTGGGCCGCGGCTTGATTAACGGCATTAGAGTTTTGTTCAGCAAAAGGATTATCAAATCCCTCAATCATCATGCTTGGCGCATCTTCTTCAACTACCACAGCCTGCACATCTGGAGTTGGAAGCGCATTTTCTTGGGATTGCGTTTGCTCTGTTTGTGGGAATTGCGATGTAGTTTCTGATGGCTCACCCCCGAATAGAGATGTCGCAATAAACCAAAGAGCGCCCAGAACAATCAGTGCAATCAAAATATAAAAAACAAAACCTGATTTTTTCTTACCTTGCACTGGCGTTTGAGTGTAGGCCTGTCCACCATCATCAAATTCGTCGTCGTATTCACCATCATAAGCGCCATCTAGGTCGCTATCATCAAAATCCATATCATTAAAATCGCCGTCCATGTCACCCTCAAGCGCCATCTCGTCCTCGACAACAAATTCAGCCTCAGGAGCACCTGTTTCATGTGTGTCCATGTAATCATCTTCGCCAGGCATCTGACCTTGATTGTCTTTATTTGTATCACTCATATTAAATCACCTTTGCTAGGTTTAAGAGAGCAATGCATGCCACGGGGCATGCACGCACTTGGAAATTATTGTGTCGACGGCGTACTGATTGTACGTGTCCCTGTCGGGGCAGGATTGGCCTGCTGAGGATAGAAAGGCGCGCCCCCATAGTAAGGAATAGCCTGTTGCTGTAAGCCAAATGGCAAAACCTGCTGTTGAGGGTTCCCATTAAAAATTGAGGGTGTAATTAGATTGTTTTCCTGCTGGGCCGCCTGTTGCCCTGTGTTGGCATTGTTATCAAATACAGGCGCCAAGAATAAGACACCGATAGGCGTTCCCGCCTCAACGCGGATAAGAACTTCAACACGATTACCTTCTTCGTCCAAGAAATCACCAAGCTCACGCGCAGCTTCTTCAACCCCGTTATAAACCTCTTGTCTGGTATCAAGATCATTTTCATCCTGAATAACTGTTTCCCCAGAAACAGTTACCGTTGTGTCACCAGAATCAGCAATAGCCGAGCCGAGCCCCTCAACAAAGCGCGCCGCGGCTGGTAAAATCACACGCTGAAAAAGACGATAGTCACGGTCAGTTGCCATCCCTGTTAATGTTGTATTGGGATCTACAGCCACTGCATCAATAGAGTAACTCACACCCTGATGCACAATTGTGTTAAAGGAAATCACTAGATAACGGTTACGCTCATCAAACGTCCCAATAACACGCCCACCTGAAAAAGGACCTGTGACAATTTGCGCCATAATAGGACCACCAATGTCTGAGTTAGCCTCCAGCACGGTTTGCCCATATTCAATTGTTCCCGCAGGGATCAGTTGAACAACCTCTTCCACGACTTGAGACGGTGGCACAGCCTGTCCTTGTACAGCACCGCCTACACCCAAAGGTACGCCATTAGCGTCCGTTTGCGCATACGGATTTGCAACATCTGTCACCGTCATTGAGTTCAAAGATTGGATTTGCTGCGCCGCGACAATCTCATCCATTTGCGAGGACATAGCCTGCGCCAACTGTTGAAGCGCCTGTTGACGCGCAATTTCATCTGGGCTTGGACCAACTTGGGCCTGAGGCACTTGTTGCGCCTGAAGCTGTAATTGTTCCTGCTGCTGTTTACGCCATCTTTCAAGTGGGTCCTCTTCCACGGGCACTAAATCCTCAGCTGGCAATTGTTCGCGCGTTGGTGAAACAGGCACAGGTAAGAAGCTGCCCCCATCATCCTCGGCGGCAAGTTGCATGTCTGTATTAATTTCTTCCAAGGCCTCCTGCATGGACGGGTCAAGCTCAGCCGTTCCCGGGGCCTCACGTAAATCATTTTGACCGCCCGCCACAACCGATGTGGGGGTCGAAGAATCGCCGCCGCCAAAAAAGAAGATCGCCGCAATCACGACAAGAATAACACCGCCGACAATCAATAATTTTGTCATCGGATTTTGTGAAGAGGACTCCATATCCTCGGGCGTATCGAAATCACTATCGAAATCGTCAGCTACATCAAACTCTTCATTATCATCAATATCAGAAGTCATTTTCTTCTACATCCTCTTTTAAGAAGGCGCGCTTCATTTCACCATTATCTGATAGCAGCAGAACAGGTGCATCATCTAATTCATATACGGTTGTGCCGTCCGCCGATTTAACCGAGCTCGTCCATGCAGGGGACAAGAGGGTTAAAGGCGTGCGGAAGTATGTCTTTCCGTCCAGTTTGTAAGCTGATGAGCGCCCATCGACACCCGAGACAATTAGCTTCTCAGAGCGTTCTGGGGCAACGCCCTCGAGGAAAGCCACAATTTCGCTACTGCCTGCAACTGTTTGAACACCCGTATCAATCACAGGGGGTGTGCCGCCTGGGCCATAGTCAGGCACACGCAAATCAAGTCTGTAATGCACCTTATCACGTACCGTTTTGATTGTGATAACAACTGGCGCCTTCAAGCCCACCAAGCGCACAGACATGTTTCCACGCGCAAATTCAGAGAGAGGTGTAATACGGATGACGTTTCCGCCCTGCTCAGGCTGTAAAATCTCAAATTCACCTGCCCAACCAATATCCTGAATAGGCCACGGCTCCCCGCTCAAATCAACAAAATTAACCGTTGTCACAAAACCAACGGCCGCATTCACCTCTTGCGGAGCCTGTCCTGGCTCAAGAGAGAGCGTTTCCAATCCCAAAACAGGATCTGGATAGTCGTAATGGGGCGTTTGAACCGCCTCTTGCGTTTCATCATAAGCCTCAAGAAAACGACGAATCTCTGCCGGCGTTAGAGGCAGCATCCCTGTTAAAGATGCGTCAAAAGCCTCATCCCGCAATTCCTGTTCAAGCTCCTCTGCTGATTTTTCTGGTTCAGGCAAGCGCCCGTCCATTGGCAAGATTAGCCCAGGAGATTGCGGCGTTTGTGCTGTGACATTCGACATCGTTGGCAAGGCTTGTTGGCCTTGCTGGGCCTGCGCATCCTGATTTTGAGGCTGATCACGATTGAGGCTTTCACGTAATAATGTTTCGATGCCTGACGTGCCCTCTTCGAACATTGCAGCATTAGAACCAGGAGTTGGCGGGGCAACGACATCTGCATCCTGAGACAAAACAGGATTTGACGCCATCACACAAAGGGTAAAAAGCGCCAAAACGAAAAATTCTTTTTTCTTAACTTGAGAAATCACGATGTTAAATTGTCCAAAAAGAAAGGTGACCAAAAAAGTGTCCACACTGTTGATTTAAAATAATAACAGCGCATCATACCCATACACAAGCCCTAAGAGAAGTCTTTTTCAAGAAGTGGCGCATTGCCAGTAGGTTAGACCTAGCCGTAAGTGGCAATCCATTGCTCAATTCCAACACCATTAGGCGATTCCAGTTTTGGGACACGCACAATTAAAAAACGAATAAGCAGATTGTCCGAGCGCGTTTGGGAACCCGCACGATAAGTGATGTTCATCGGCATCTCGACCTCCCACTGATAGCGTCCATTAACCAAACCTTCACTCACAATAACAGGGGCCGAGCGCGGTGTAGCGCTTACCACCTGCTGATTACTTTCAACCGTCTCAATAATACGCGAGCTTTCAAGTGCTCTGGTAAAGCTGGCCCAGCCTGTGCGCGTAAAGAAGCGCGAAGATTCCTGCAAGCGTTTACGATAATCATGAAATCCAAATGTCATTGTCTCGGTTGCCGATTGCGCCACCCATGACATGAGCGCTGGCGTGCTTAAATTTGGCTCGCTTAGGGGCAACATAGGTACAAGGCGACCATCCTCGGTTGTGGCGAAATATACATATTCCGTTTGACGTGTATTTATCACAAAGAAGAATAGTCCGATTAAAATAAGGATAATGGCCGATTGCACAACTGCAACCATACGCAAGGAACGATACCCATCCTTGTAAAATTCGTTGCGCACCATGACAGCGCCAAGGCCCTTTAGCGGTTTTTTGCTGTCGCCTGCGTCCTTATCTGATGATGGCGGCGTTGCCGAAGCAGGCTTTTTCTTACCCACACGCTTTTGTGGTGGTGGTGTGTCCTGCTGCGGCATATCCATATTTGGTTCATCCGGGAGAGGGGGTTGCGACATATCAGACATAAATGATTTTTAAGCTTCCAGATTTGGGTAAAAATTTCTATTCTTATTATCAGTGTAATTTGCGCAAAATGCAAAGGCAAGCCTCAACCACGTTTATTGTGCGAATTATAACAAAAGGATAAAGCGCTGAAGTTTCCGTATTTTCGCAAAAGATTTTGACGTTTATGGGGGGTTGTGTGCTAAACTTTATGAATAGTGGGGCTTATTGTTGGTTAAAGGACTTTTTAGTGGGGAAAACACATCAATTAAATATGTGCGCGCAAGGCAAATGGAGAAGACATACCATCTTTCTTTTCCTCGTCACGTTGGGTCTTTCTTGTGTGTTATTAGCCAAGAATGCGTCAGCGCAATCACAATTGCCCATTACACACGAAACAACAGAGTTTAAGCTTCCTGAAGTTCCAGGCTGTCCGCTCGTCTGTAAAAAGCGTCATTTTAATGAAACGGCCGTTCAAATTGAAAACCATTTAATGGATGAGCGTATCAAACTTGAAAAATGGATGATTTCTGACCTGTTTGCTGGTGAAGTTGATGGTGTGCCAGGGATTTTACCTGCCAAGCAATATCAGGCCGAACAAGGAAGCGCCACGCAAAGTGAGGCAACCAAACTCAAGGCCGGACTATCAGATCACCTTGTAGCAGCCGACACAGTAACCTCCGCAAGAGGGGAGATGACAGAGGCTTTGCTTGACGCCCAGGTCAGCGACCGTGTCTGTGACCGTATCTCACTTCGCGCCTATGTAAATGCAGCGCGCGAAGAAACACATGAAAGAGCCCACGAACTTCAAGCTGCTGGGCGAAGTACAACTTCTGGAGCGGAGGGTTCAGTCAGCGGTACGGGCCTCGTTGACTTTCAACGAACGCGCGTCGCAACTTTTGAAGATTTGTTGTGTGATAGATCAGAGGCAAATGGTGCCTTTCGCGAAAATTGTAATAGTGATGATCCTGACTTTATATCAGCTGATGTTAACCCTGATAAATTACTAGGTCGTCCCACAGTTGACTTTACCGAGAAAGATGAAAATGAAGCGCGTAGCGTTATGACAGCTTTCATGACAAATGTATGCGCACTTCGCCCCGTAGATTTGCCTGCAACAAATTTGCCTGAAAGTGGCTTAGCCTTTCAAATTTCCGATAATTTCGCGCAGTCTCAAATTGCAGACACAATGTGTGTTGATTCCTATAGTAATCTCATCGCGCTACATGCAGCAGGTGAAGCAGAAATGTCCCCTCAAATGCGTGCTCAGCTGGAGGCGGCAGGCTACAGCGCCGATCTTATTGAACAAAATTTCGGCAATCGGCCCAGCGAGCTTGCACGCATCCTAGCAGATGTTCGCGTGCAGCTCTCAGTAGATGCACAAATAAGCAACGCCGCATCAACAGAGCGAGATGTTTTAATTGACGAGACAGCAACAATCGCAACACAGCTCAATATTCTAAGACTTTCAAAAGAAAGCATGAACAGACGTATTCGCAATATGGCCTATGCCATTGCGCCGGGTATAAAGGACCTTGGTGACAGGCGTTCAAACGAATACATTCAAGCCACAAGCGGCGCGAACGGAGATGATATTTAATGGGTAAGTTTATTTCATCATTAATGGCCTGCTTCGCCTTCGGTTTGCTTGTGCTTAACCCCACAACATCACACGCGCTTGTGCTAGAGGGATGCGATGCAACTGGATGCTGTATCACTTGTTGTGATCGTGGGGCACATTGTGAAACGCAAGATGAAATTGCGGAAAAATTGGATGAGGTTTTTGATGATATTCGTGCCTTTTTCATAGAAGAGTTAATCGAAAATGAATGGCGCGGGGCAAAACAATATCAAGCTGAACAAGCCAATGCGACGGAGGCCGAAGAAACTAAGATGCGCGCGGGTATTTCAGACCATGTCTCTGCGACCGAAAACATTACTAAGGCTTCAGGTGATATTACAGAGACAATAATTGAAAGCCCAGTGAACGAAAATCTTTGCGAAGTCGCCTCAACAACAGAAAATATCTCTGATTCGGTTCATAATACAAAAGAAACAGCCGATGTCAGTGTTCAAATGGGAACTGATTCAGCATTAGCTGTAGAAGGAACAGCGAGTGCAACTGGACCTGGAACCGCTGTCGAAGATCGCGCCGTTTTTACACTTCTCAATTACGTGTCCCCATCTGAATTTGATGGCGCGGCCTATGAGGCAGCAGGAGAGCCAAATTCAGATCCTGCACGTTGGGGTAGAGACGTTGCTCCGTTTATTCTTGACCAATATACACTAGATTATAATCCTCTTGAAGGCAGTCTGAATGACACAACAATTGATGTACAGGCCCTGCGTAATAATCTTTTTAATTCGCCTATTCCACGTCTTAATCGTGGAAGCGTCCGCACACCAGAGGGTCGTGCAGCACTCATGGAAATTGATAAGCTTGCGTTTTTTCAAGGTCTCGCCACATACAGCTTTGATTCGATAGTGGCACTACGTAGTGAAACCGATACGCCCAACCCCGAATTATTTCGTAATGCCCTAGAAAATAGCGGTCTTACAGATGAAGGTACGATAGCAAATATCCTTGGTGAAAATGACAAGCCAAGCCTCATGGCTCAATACAAAGTTATGAGTAAGGTGCTCCCCTTCAACGTGAGTAGCTATAACGCAGAAGGCGAAACGATAGATATTCGTCAAAAACGCGTTATGAATGAAGCACTATCGATCATGATCAAATTTGAAATTTACAAATCATTGAAACGCACATTGGCGCATGACTTTGCGATGCATGAAATGCGTTCGAATAACTTAAATGAAATTATTAGGCAAAATCAGTAAGGCTTAAAAGGTGAGAAACATGACAAACGTGAAAACACAATTTTCAAAATTGCTTAAAATGGGCTTTGCCATTTTTGCCTTAACGTGTTTAAGCATTTTATCTGTAAATAAGGCAAATGCTTCTTCAGAGGATCGCGTCTGTACAGGAAGTGTTTCTGCCTGCCCAGGATGTTCTGGCTTTCACGAGGAAACACGCCGCGTTGTAAAAGAATTTATTGACGAGGATATCGAGACCCATAAAGAGTGGCTCATAAATGATTTTTGGAAAAACGCAATGCTACCTGCCCTGCAAGGTCAGGCTGAACAAGATACAGCTGACATGCTTGAATCTGTTAAACAAGAATCAACGATTGCGACTGCAGAGGCTGAAGCGCGCAATGTCAATGAAGCGCGGGGTCATGTCACAGAAGCCATGCAAGAGGCTGTTGTTACGGACAATATGTGTCGAACCGTTTCAACCGCAACTGACATGCTTAACGCTGAAGAAGATGCTGCCTATGTAGAGACAGTCATGGGCAATATTTCAGTACAGAGTGGTTTAGGAACAACAGGAACTGGAACAGAAACAACTGGTAACCGTAACAGAACGATGGACACCATGTTGTGTGCTAGTGCTGATCTTATTAATACACCCTACATTCGCGAACGTTGCGAGGGCGTCGAAACAGACCAAATCGCAGCCTCTTTTACGGATGTTTTATCTGGTAACAGCCCGATTACACTTGAACCTAATGGACGCCCCACACCTGCTAGTACCACACTTCAATACATTAACAGTGTTATGGTTCCGCGCCGTCCTGATGTCACTGCAGAGCAGCTATACAGCGAAGACGGTACAGTAACAACTTCACAGATTGCCTATCAGAATCTAAGAAGTCCTTTGGCGCAGGCTTTGGTTGCCAACCGTTGTCTGAATGGAAGTTTATCCGATAGGTTCACAACCGAAGCAGAGCTTAATGACCAAATGCGTGCTTTAGCTACAGAGTATAATATTGTCTCACAAGAACGTCTTGAGCAGCTAGGTAACAGCCCGCGCGCGCAGATGGATCTGATTATAGGCTACGTTAATAGCCCCGATAAACAAATTGAAGATAATGGCGAAAATTTAAGTGATGTAATGCGCTATGCCAGTTATTTGGAGGCCCTACGCACATCTTATCTTTATGACATGTTGGAGGCGGCCCATTGTGAAGAAATGCTTTCTGCCATTCATGTAGCTAATTCCTATGAGCCTGTGCGTAATCAGGTCACTGATGTTGTACAAGAGGCAAACCTTCGTTATGAGAATCAAAAAGATACGACAAAGTTTGCAGGGAAATAGGACTATAGAATGACAAATCGCTTTAAGAAAATATTTCTTTCTTCCTGCCTTATTGTTGGCCTCATCAGCATGGCTCTTCCTGCGCATGCCAATATTGCGACAGAAATTGGGGCACAAGTTGTCGGAACACTGCAACATATGTCCGAACAAATCTCCTCTGCCGTACAAAGTGGCACACAGCAAGATTCAACCCTTACAGATGACGCTGTTGCAAAAGACACAATCAATGAGTCCAACGAAGACGTTGTCGATACAACACTTGAAAATCAATATTCAGAACGCATTTGTAGCGATATTTCTGTCTTAAGTCTTGGCAGTAATGAACGTCGTGAGCGAACCGAAGAAGCTGAAAGCGGATTTTTTGACGGCTTAACGAGCATGGTTTACGAGAGAACAGGAAGCCTCGGCGGACTCTCGGATTCCGAACGTGGACAAGCGCTTTCGAGTGTGAAGGCTACATTTTGTTCAACTAACGAACAGGGTGGAAATCTTGAAGGATTTTGTGATGAGCAAACTGCATCTGGCCAGCGTCGCATTAATCCCGTTTCACCCCAAAATGTTGCTGGGATAACAAATCTTGATGTCACGGGTGATAACGCCGATATTATTACCTATATGTCTAACTTTGTTGAACCAGTTAACTTTCCTGCTCCAGGAACGGGTGGCTCAAGACTTGTGGGGCCTGTTGGGCGTACAGTTGCACATAAGGCTGTAGTCCAGTCCTCACTTGCAACGTTGCTTTCCCTCAACACCTCTTCGGAAACAGTTAATATGGACGCTGTCGAGGGCTTGTTTGATGCTATGGGTGCTTCAGATGAATTTCGTGCGCAATATTTACCAGAAGATGGGCGCTTGAGCGAAGACGGGATGTTGGAAATCATCGTCAATTTCTATGTTTCAAACCCCGAATTCTTCACAGATATGGCCATGTCTGAAACAAATATAGAGCAGCTACGTCCCATTTTGATGGCGCAGCATTTACGTCTTGACCAGAAAATCTTGCAGCTGAGAAACCAAAGACTACGCCATAAAGCAATGATCACTTCACTTGATGCAAATGAGCGCGCTGAAGGACCAATTTCAGAATTGGTCGATACAGTAAATCAGTAAATTACCCGTAATCTTTAAGACGACGACGTCCAATTGACATGAGCGCCGGGCGCTTACGTCCGGATAGTGTGAGGCGAAAACGGCGCATCGCCGAGCTAAATGTCAGACCATAGCGCTCAAGGATATAGAATAAGAATGTCGATACAATCGCGATAAAAAGCGTAATTAATCGCGCATAAAGTAATAGCAGGAAAAACGGAAAGGCCGCGCGCGCATCAAAGGCAAAAAAGCGCACAGGGCGCATGGAGTTACGCCAATGCCAGTTGACCTGATCCTGAATAGCTTCAATTTCTTTATTGGCCATGACCTACCCTTCACCGCCACCAGTAAGCAGGAGATAATGTGTCTTACTAATTAAGCCTTTTTCAAAAACCTCTGTCGCAGATTTTTTCATTGATTGACCGTAAGACGGAATAAGGCGTTCAATTTCATTTGTCCATTCATCAAAATCCATATCTAAAAGCTTTTCGCGCACGGCATCTGGAAAAACCATCCATTCACGTACACCAAGACGCCCGCCATCCACTTTGGGGACAAGGCTTTGTGTGACAATCATACGAAGCGTTTCCATGAGGGCATAAGCACGTTCACCACGCTCTTCTTTTTCAAAGGAGGAAATCATACGGCGCACGGTCGATGCCACACCCGTTGTATGTGTTGTCGTATAAACAGCATGACCTGTTTGGGCGGCCTCAATGGCCGCTGAAATTGTCTCTCTGTCACGCGCCTCGCCGACCATAATGATATTGGGCTTACGGCGCAGCGCGTTGCGCACACCTGCTTCAAAATCTGGCAAATGCCTTGGAATTTCACTTTGAGAGACAAGCGAGCGTGGCGATTTTATTGTGTCATAAGTAAATTCAATCGGCGCTTCATAAGTTAACATTTTGCCGCAGCCACCAATACGCTCAAGTAACATGCGGTTGCCTGCGGCAAGCAAAGTTGATTTACCAGAGCCCGTTGGGCCAGTGACAATCACCATACCCTGGCGTGGCGCCCAGTTATCTATAATTTCCTGCTCTATACCCAAGTCAGACAAGCGCGGTGGTTCAGTTGGAAGTGAACGCATTGTAATTTGTGCTGAATCACGGCCCTTCGCTTGAATGGCGGTAATGTTCACACGAAAACGAATACGGCTATATCTGTCTGGGCGTACCTCGTAAGACACATCCAAATCTTTGCCAGAGGCCAAACGTGCCATAGCGTCAGCCCCATAAATCTTATTTAAAAATGCTGTCATATCCGAGGCATCCATAGCACGGAAAGTCGCGGGATACAGCACACCTGAAATATCATTGTAAATGGGGCGTTCTGTCTGAATAGAGATGTCGGATGTCCCCTCCTTCACACACCATGTCAGAAATGGGTCAACATCAGTTTCCTTAAAACGTGAAGGTTCATCAGGATAGATACGTCCCGCTTCATTTTCACCTTTAACAAGGGTTATCGGCTTACGGGATTCCATCGCTCTGCTCCTGGTATAAGGGCTGGTTTACCGGTGATTTCAACTGCGCGGTCGCCGACACGCATTTCGTCACCGCCGCCTGTGACACCGCGGTTCACAAGATTAGCATAGGGGGGTGTAATCATATTATAGGCAAGCAATTTACGGTATCTGACCATGCCTTCAAAATCAGCATTGAGGCGGTTAAGGTCTTGCTGGAAAATATCGTCTGCCTGTTCAAAGCCCTCTTTCCAACCTTTTGTTACAAGCTCTCTCCAAACAAGGACTTCATCAGGCGTTTTAGGTAAAAGAATGGCTGGTGGATTTGTAATTTCACCCCATTCGCGCTCAAGATATTGACGCCAAGACCGTGCAGTCGATGTGAAACGCGCATTACGATTAATGTTGAAGATTGCATCAGAGACTGCAGCTGTTTGTCCATCATTTTCAATAATCATGGCGTCCAGCGCCTCGGAAACAACAGGAGGCTCTATAAGCAAACCAGATGGTGCCTCAATCAAAAGCTGGCGAAAATCGTAAATTCTATCTAATTGGGAGGCATACCCCTCCAATTCCTGACGTATGTAATATGTGCGGTAAGCAAGCCCGCCGCGCGCACCATAGGAAAGGGCGGCCTCTTTCACCGCCTCGCGTCTAATATCAATGGGTAGACCATCGCCCACTTGCGTAAAACTGCTATCCAGCTTTTTCGCGCGTAATTCCTCAAGCGTTGGCGGTGGTTCACGATTTTCCTGAGCCTGTACAGGAAGAACTAGCGCAGAAAACAGCACAGCAAAACAGACGCAAAGCGTCAGTTTAAAGGGCATTTTTTGTTGAACAGGCAAAGCGTTTTCTCTCATCTTTTCAAGTGTATCACTTTGTATGTGACGGGGGCAATTTTGTTTAATAACTACTGGTTGGGGTCGGTAATTGAGTGATAGCGCATTTCAACTGAGCGGCTGTTTGCATCAACGACAATATCCGCCTTTGTTCCAAGTTGAAGGCCAATGGAGCGCAGCACATCAATAATCGGCTTGTTCTCCACATCAAGTGTCACAACCAGTGAATTTGGCGGAAGCTCACCTAGCTCAGAAAAGCGATAGCTTGCACGGTTGGCAACCGTTTTAATAATATCTTCAGCTGGACCAACCCAGTTAATTGTAATGCCGCGACGCAGCTCCACGGGTACATTATCGGGCGGCGCCATAGAGGCATTGGGTGTGCGCGTTTGCTCAATAGCGGCCAGCGTTTGAAGGGCGTTTGAAGCCTTATCGGCTGCTTGGGCTAATTGCGCAGAGACTTTGTCAGGATCTGCGACAACTTGTGGTTGTTTATATTTCACAGGCATGCCTGAGCAGGCGCTGAGCAACACGATGCTCAAAAAGGCGCTCGATAATAAAACTGTATGACGCAACATGATAAACCTTGAATTCGCCTTGAGTGAGTTCCCTGAACAAGCAGGATTTAATTTTTACCTAACTAAAATACCTATAACAGGCGGGGTGTGACAAGCAATCTTTTTCAATTTTATCTTATAAAATCAAATTGTTCTTGTCTTTTTACTTTGCGTTGCGAGCTTTTACTGTGCAATCAGCCCTTTTTGCTTCATCGCTGTAATGACTCGACGTTTATAAGCATAGCCAATAGAGGGCGTTTTTGAATGATAATGCGCAATTGCCGTCCCAAGTGAGTTTGTACGGTTTAAGTGCGAACGCAAAATCCAAGCAGATACACCAACATTTGTGCAGGCATCATCCTTTATCCAGCGCCTTGCCTGATATTCACTTACACCCCAATAGGCGGCCAATTGTGGTATCCAGACGGTATTAATTTGCATTGGGCCAAGATCATATGTGCCATTGTCATTTGGGCCAACAGCCTGACCAACCTTGCCTCCCTCAACCTGGTGAATTCCGATAAGAACAGCTGCAGGCACATCATAAGTTTGTGCCGCCAACAAGAGACAAGTCGCCAAAACTTGGGTCATCATGGGCGTTTATCCTGCAGAAGAAGCGCTTGAGCCATCATCATGCTCTTCCTTTTCGTGCGCAAAGAAAGACATAGGGTTTGCTGGCTCTGATTGTTTATTTTTAGGTGGTGGCTGCTCAGCAACCACTGGAGCAACATGAGCCCCTGGCTCAGCCATTGCAGATGTACCTGGCGGTGTAGGAACGGGCATCACCTCATCCTCATCATCTTCATACTGATCATCACTAACCTCAGGTGCTTGAGAAGAGGTCTCTCCACCAACTTCTGTCGGCGCGTCATCAAAACCGCTAACAACCGAGGCAATAACTTCCAACATCGCCAATCGTTCTTCGAAGGCCTTCCAGACAGGATCAATAGAAGGGCTTTGGCTAGCGCGGTTTTGATTTTGGCGGTTTAGAATACGGCCCATTTCCGCAAAATGGCATTGGCTGTAAATAACAACAAGGCCCCGTAAAATAGTAAGTTGGGCGTGTGCGGCCTCTGCATCTCCCAAATCTGGCAAAAGAGATGTTTGCAGATTTTTTGCCTCAGTAATCAGGCGATCAGTAACGATTTTTACAAGCTTGGCTGGCTTTTGGCCAAAAGAAAATGCAATGATTGAATTTGCGAGCGGTACAAGCGCACCTAGAGTTTGCAATTTAATCTGATTTTCATCGGCAAAATATTGCCCATCTTCCAGTTGCGCTACGCGGCCACCCGCCTCTCTAATCGCCATAAAATTATCAAGATAAGAACTTAGCGCGCCAAAGCTTTCAGACAGCTTGCCTAAATCCTGTTCTTCAGGAATTTTGCCACTCAACTGATATGAACTTCCGATAAGCGGGGCAATAATGGTTGTAAGGCTCAGGCGCAAATCATCTTTTTCAATATCGCTGTCTGTGATGTCAGCAATATCTGCCAAATCAACACTGGCCTTGGTTACAAGCGTCAAAAGTTGAGCAAGTTTTTCAGCGTCCTGATTTTCACCCGAGGGTGTTTGCGTTCGTGCGCTCACCTCATTTACTGAGGCGATAAGGGGTGTGCCTAGTTTTTCAAAAATTTTTAGAAATGCTTTGTATTTCTGATTCATGGGTAAGAAACTACCTGTAAGTCCTAATTAATAAAAGCCGTATCATTAATGAGCGCCTGCATATCATCAGGAACACCACGCACAACCTTAATTTTACCTGACTGATCTTTGTAAATCGTAAACGGTGTTACATCCAGACCCCATTCTTGCAAGAAGGCCATATTCTTTTTAACCAGTTCCAGACTGTCTGGCTCAGCGTCTGACACCTGCTTTCCATCCACCTTTGCAAGCTCCATCAGATCGGCCGACGCCGTTCCAGAACGGAGCAAGTTCTCTGCACGATAGAGGCTAGTTTTTGAGATAAGCCCAACGGGCACTGCGCGCATTTGAAGCGAGCCATTTTCAAAGGCCTCCCCACGGTTTAAATCATCAATCATTGCATGACAATGGGGACATTCGGGGTCAATAATTGTGTAGATAATTGGCGCATTTGGTTGCCCCAAAACGACCCAGTTTGTTTTCTCAATATCCTCAAACAACTTTTGTGCCTTGTCGGAATTTGCCTTTGTTTCAGAAGAAACATCCACCTTTTGTGCATCTTTTTGCGCAGAAAAGCTCCCCATGATTTCTTTATTTTCTTCCATGAAAGTTGCCATTTGAGCTTGTGATACAACGGTGCCTTCCTCATCAATCAAGAAGCCTGCGATATTGGCCTTGCCATCTGGTGTTGTATACACATATTCAGCGGCACCATCAGCAATAATAAGCCACCCATTTACCCCTAAATCACTGCCAAGATATTTAACAGTTGCACCCTTTTCCTCAAGGCCCTTGATAAAAGCTGGGATTTCAGGCTGCTTTTCTGTTTGTGCAAAGGCAACAGATGACAGAGAGATAAAAAGTGCGAGAGTTAGAACTAAAAAGGGGTGAGAAAATTTCATGGATACCATTTCGAAACTTAATTTTTGATTTACCATCATAGTAACTTTCGGGTTCCGGTTCAATTTATAATACAACTTAATAAATCCAAGGTTTGGCTTTTACTGAAATTTCGGTAAACTATCATTATCAAATATTATTTTTAATAAGGATACCTAAAATGGAATTT
This sequence comes from Micavibrio sp. UBA2137, assembly GCA_002328415.1. Lineage (GTDB taxonomy): Bacteria > Pseudomonadota > Alphaproteobacteria > Micavibrionales > Micavibrionaceae > UBA2137. Next base: position 223,622 of record DCXL01000002.1, read on the forward strand.
ATCGTTCTTCTCCTCGTTGTTATCGGCCTCCCTCTTTTTCTGGGTATCGTTCTCTACAACAGATTTGTGGCCCTCAAACAGCGCCGCGAAAATGCATTTGCCGATATTGATGTTCAATTGCAACAACGTTACGACCTTGTGCCTAACTTGATTGAGACAGTTAAAGGTTATGCAAGTCATGAAAAGGAAACATTTCAAGAGGTTACAAATGCACGTGCAGGGGTGAAGAAGGCCAATTCGCAAGAGGAACGCATTCAAGCCGAAAACGCGCTTTCAGGAGCGCTACTCAACCTCTTTGCCGTTGCGGAAAATTATCCAGAGCTTAAGGCCGACCAGAATTTCCGAGAGCTTCAGTCCGAACTGGCCGATATTGAAAATAAAATCGCTGCGGCCCGCAGATTCTTTAATAATGCAACATCCGAATACAATACCTCTATTCAACAATTCCCAGGCAATATTATTGCCAATATGTTTGGGTTTTCAGAGGCTACTTTCTTTGAAATTGAAGAAACCCGACGCGAAGCTATTAGTACGCCTCCCAAGGTCGATTTCTCGTAAAAGCATAAAGGCCCTTACATGGCGCTAACCTCCGTCGGTATTCAAACACATATCTGGAACAATAATTTTTGGTCCCTGGTTTTTGTAGGTCTTTATCCTTTTATCATGCTGGGCTTGCTCTGGTTGGGCGGCGCGGCAGTTGGTTATGTCACAGCGCCTTATAATGTTGATAGAGCACTTTTCGCACAGCAATTTGGAACGCAGATTTTCTTTGACTATTGGCCGCTACTTTTAAGCGTTGTGGGAATATGGTTTTTAATTTCCTTTGCCTTTCACACGCGCATGATTTCGAAACTTGCGCATGCGCATTCGGTCACACGCAAGGACGAACCAGAGCTTTATAATATGGTTGAAAATCTGGCGATTGCCTCAGGCGTGCCGACGCCGAAAATCAATATTATTGAATCTCATGCACGCAATGCCTTTGCCAGTGGCATCAACTACAAGACCTATACAATTACCGTCACGCGCGGTCTGCTTAATTCATTGGAAAAAGACGAGGTCGAGGCCGTTCTGGCCCATGAAATGACACACATTATCAATCAGGATGTCCGCCTGTTAATGGTCTGCATTGTCTTTACAGGCATGGTTGGATTGGCGGCTCAGTTGATGTGGAGTAATTTGCGTTATTCGCTTTATCTGCCAAGGCGAAATAAAAAAGGAGGGTCCGCCGGTCTCATCATTTTGGCCATCGCGCTTGTTTTGTGGGTTGGTTATTTTGCAACACTTTTCACGCGCTTTGCGGTCTCACGTAAACGAGAATATATGGCCGATGCGGGCGCTATTGAACTGACCAAAAACCCAGATGCTATGATGCGGGCGCTTTTGCGTATTTCAGGTATGGACAAAATGCGGACAACGTCTGCCGATATTCAAATGATGTGTATTGAAAATTCTGTGCCTTTTCTTGGATTGTTCAGCACGCACCCTCCCATTCAAAGACGCGTTGAGGCGATTTCAAAAACAACAGGTACGCCTTTGCCACAGCTTTCTTATAATAAGCCCGAAACCTCAGATATTCCGTTTTTACGCAACGATCGCAATAATCCCTGGCTCTCGCGTGAGCGCCCTTTTAGAAAATCAAATAATCCTTGGATCAAATAGACAGGGATTAATTCTCCTCGACAATATCCTCTATGACCTCTTGCGCCTCATCCTGAGAAGCTTCTGGTGCATCCTCTTGAACGGCAGGTGTTTCGACAACCTCGGCTGTTGTCTCTTTCTCAGGTGTGTTTATTTTACCCAAGTCTGCGATATAACTTTTGATGTCATCACTATCCCAATCGATAACACCGACAATTTTTCGGGCCATCATCCCGTCTTTATTAATGATAATGGTTTCAGGCAGCTGGAATGTTTGAAAGGTTTCACGTGTAATTTTGCCGCCCTTGTCCCACGCCATCGTGACATTAGGCAAATCAATACGCTCTTGAATACTTTCTTCCATTCTCTCTGTAAATTTATCGATATCGCGCTTCTGTACGTCATTTGAAAGCAAGACAAGTTCAATTTCCTGCGGGTAGCTATCAGCCAGTTCAATCAAATCTGGCAATTCTGCAATACAAGGAGGACACCACGAAGCCCAAAAGTTCAAAAGAATAACTTTGCCCCTCAGCTCAGAAAGCTGTTTTTGTGAACCATCCAAAAGCGTCAAATTAACATCAGGCACTTCTGTGCCTTCTGCAAATTCATCAACTTGATTCTCTATATCAGCAGGAACAATGCTGCCCTTGGGACCTCTGCTGTCAATGAAGAAGGTTGCCAGCAATGCAACCACGACAATTGTTCCCAATATAATGACATTCGTTTTCATCATTTTTCTCTACCTCTCAAACTTAAATAAATCAGTAAACCTGTCTGCAACGCAACAAACCCAAAAAGTCCGCCCGCAATTCCACTGACAAACCCATATGCGTGTAAGCCAACGCTCAATAAGTTAACACCAAACCACGCAAGGGCAACCACAATGGATAAAAACCCCGTCATTAGGTGTGCGCCAAACGGCTTAATATGCCCGCTTAATAGCCCATGTGTGAGCCATATAATCCATAACACAATCAGAAGTGCGCCATTTTCCTTGGGGTCCCAGCCCCAGAAACGCCCCCATGACTGATCCGCCCAGATGCCGCCAAGGGCAGTCCCCACACTCACAAATAAAAGTGATATGATAACGAAGAGACGTGGAATACCTGAAAAACTGCGTCTTGCCTCTGCAGGATTGATATAGAGCAAATATTGCGAGGCCGCCGACGCCAAAAGACACCATGCATAGCCAATCGTAATGCAAAGCACATGTATGGCTAACCAGAAATTTGTGTTCAAAACGGCATCCAAAAGCGGCAATTCAGTATGCGCGCCCAAGATAATTGCAACAAAAAGCAGGATTGCATTAACGAAAACGCCCAAGATGAGCAAATTATCTTTTCCTGCTTTTTTCGCAAATGCCAAGCCAATCAAACCCGCTACCAGCGCAACGAAAAGAATAGATTCATTCAATGTGCCAACGGGTGGGCGCTCAAGAATAAGGACACGTACACCAAGGGCGATAAACTGTAATCCGAGCGCGACCCAACCAGAAACAACACCCAAAATCGTTAATATAGTAAAAGGCTTAAGAGCCTGGATTATGAAACAAAGAAGTGCCAAAAGGCACAAGGTAAAGGCTATCACAATAGGAGAGTACGCCTTGTAAATACGTTCTATATTGATTTTGGCGTGTAGAAAGGGCTTGTCCGCAAGTGCGTATGTCTCGCTTGAAATAGTTGAGAGAGCAGCATTCCACTTATCTTTATTACCTTCACGATAAGCAGCAACTGCTGTACTCCATGCCTGCATCAATGCTGCGGTTTGTGGTGTACCTGCACCTTGCGTATATATCGCCCACGGGGAGACCCACGAAGCTTTTTCGTCAACTACACCCGAAACCGGGATGACCTTAAAGCTATCTTGTTCAGCGCCCGCATCTTGTACAGTTTTCATTTGAGAAAGTAAGAGAGCCACCTTTTGTTCATCAGGTGAATATGCCTCAAAATCACTTCCCTTCTCGCTTATAATGTTATCAAGGCGCTTTTGTAGGCTAGCACGCTGGGCCAACAAATCCTTAAATATAATAGGCGTACCATCACCTAAATCGAGTGGAAGCGTAAAAGAAAAACTGCGCATGAGCTGCGTGTACAAAAATAGTTTTTCATGAACCGCAATTATTTCACTTTCCTTGGCCGATAGGGGCTCTTGTGTATTGAGTTTTGAGAAGGCTTGAGAAAACACAGTATGCGTATTGCTCAGATTTTCAGTGAGTTCCTTGTAGGTGAAGAGCTGTGAGGCATTGTCTTTCAGATCAAGGGCAGCACATACATCTGCGTTTTTAACATGAATAATTGGCAACTCAATTGAGCTTGCTGGATCAAAAAGTGTTTCAGCAAACCAAGACAACGCCTTTTTGCTACTATACCCCTCCTTATTGGTAAAATATCCGTACGTGTTGCGCGCATAATTCTCCATTGGTTGAACACGGCCATCAACAAGTATGGGCGACGCGGAGAGCTGATGCAGGGGTACCTTACTGGATTGTGCGCTTACGCTGATGCTTTGCGTTAAAAAAACGAGAAACAGTATTGAAATTAAAATTCGCATCACCCCTGCCTCCGCAAGTTTCTAAACCCGAAACCTGTATGTATGAGAAGACCTAGACCAATCAAAAAAACCGAAGCGTACGGGAAGATTCGGCCCTGATTTTTGACAATGGTTAAAACACTCGAAAGCGAGTTGTCTGGGTTAGTAAAAAAAGACGTCTGGTAGAGCGTGTAACCCTTATAACGCAAGGGCTTATTCATTGTCACTATTTGCGACATTGTGTTATTTTCGTCTAATAATGCCAGATGGGAAGTATAGTTTTTGACCTGTTTAGACCCAGGATAGGTTTCGATATCAAATTTATCTAGCGACAATGTAAAGGGGAGCGCTTGCTGTCTCCGCTCTACCAAAAATGTGTACTCCGCGTCATCCACATCAAAGGTAGGTGGCTTTGGAAAATAGAGAAAGGTGACATATTTTCCATCTGCCACACCTGCTCCTTGAATTTCAAAACTTAAGCCCTGTAAATTTTCCTCTGGTTGCTTGCGCACACCAGCCTCGATTAATTTCATTGCATTTGCAGGGCGCTTCCAGCCCGCGGCCTCCTCCTCTGGTCGCGGAACAATTTTACAATTTTCACAAGCTGAAAGCAGCTTAAACTCGAAAGGAAGGGTGCTGTAATCCTGTACGTCCACATTTTGAAAATCGGTTTTGATGAAGGGCAAGCCATCTTTGAGAATAACAAAATCTGTTTCCGTGAAAGATGCGGCCATGCTTGTGACCTCAGCAGGATTCAAAGCAATAACCTGCTCGCTGCGTGTGCCATGAGAGACAAATCCACCAATTAGAAGAACAAGGACACCTACATGTGCAATATGAACACCACTTTTTTTAAGACCCCAGTCACTTGCCGTTAAAAACTTTACAAGCAAATTAAGAAAAAAGATAACGCCACACAGCATGCCGCCTGGTAGGGGTATAAAGGCAACCCAGATAACCCATGCATAAAAGAAACGCTCTTGTGCAGCAAAAACCCCTAATTGGGCTTGTGCCAACGTGCCTATAACAAGCAAAGCCATCATATAAGGAAGCAACCAGAACAGGATACTGGGCGACCCCAAACGTTTAATCATCTTTGAAAATTGTGGCAGTATCATAGCGTTGCGACTATAGGCATGACGGCCTATCCTCACAAGAAAAAACGCCCTTAAGACTTTCGAATTCATATGGAGTGCGTTATATAAGCCAGTAGAGGTTTTATGGTTATTTCGCGGCACGTATATTTTTTGTTTTTGACCTGTCTGGTCAGTATGGCGTGCTTGCAATTTGCATTTGCTGAAGAACAACCGCTTTATACCCTGAAACAGCTGGATGATCGTCCCGAACTGCACGACCAAATCACAAAGCTTATTGATGCTAAATATGCCGGCATTGAGAATGAGGAGGATCTGCCGCGCGCGCAAGCCCTTTTCCTTGATATTCTAACTGCCCTTCGAGCACTCGGTTATTACGATGCTTATGTTGAACGCGTAAAACCTGAGCAACGCCCCTACACTTTCAGCGTCTACCCTGGAAAAATTTACACTATTTCCGATATCACTTTGACAGGGAACGGACAGGTTGAAACACTACCTGAGAAGATAATAATTGCTGAAGGGCAGCCGATTATTGCCCAAGACATCCTGATTGCAAAAGGCGACCTTTATGATGCAGAGAGTAAGCAGGGGTGTGCCTACAGCCTTGATGTGACAGAGGGCGTTCAACTTAATCGTAAACGTAAGTCAGGTGATGTCCGCTTTGACGTTGAGCGTGGACAAGAAGCAACCTTTGGCGCGCTTACCTATCAAAACAGAGGGACGGTTAAACAGTCTTATCTTGACCAACTTGTGCGATATGAAGAAGGAGAATGCTGGAAGCGCGTCAAGCTTGAAAGCCTGCAGAATAAGCTCCTTAAATCAGGACTTTTCAGCAGCGCCTCCATTGAAATTCCCGATGATCCAGATGAAAATGGGAGCGTTCCTGTAACCATCAATTTGAAAGAGCGCGCCCATCGCTCAATCAGTTTAGGCGCAAGTTACTATACTGATGAAGGCCCTGGTGTATCGGCTGGCTGGGCGCATCGCAATCTCTTTGGTAGCGCAGAAAAGCTTTCCGTTGATCTTACAGTTTCAGCTCTTCTTCAAGAACTCTCAACGAGCTTTGCCAAGCCTTTTGTTTTGGGGCGTAAAAATACATTTCGGGCCGATGCAAGCATTGCACATGAAGATACAGACGCCTATGAAGAGACTAACTTTCAAATTGGTGGCTATATTGACCGTGCCTTTTCATCAACATCAAAGGGCTCAACTGGGCTTGCGTTGGAACTTACTGAAATTAAAGATGAGGATGAGACGCGCACATTTGGGCTTGTCTCCGTGCCAACATCATTTAGCCAGGACAAACGTGATGATGTGCTGAACCCGCATAAGGGCTATCAATGGAGCGCTTCTGCCACACCCTTTTTTGATGCGTTGGGTGAAGCCTCTCCGTTCACCAAAATGCGCCTCACAGGCTCAACCTATTTTGATTTATCAGATGGTCGCTTTGACCCCGTTATTGCCTTGCGCGCAAGTGTCGGAAGTATTGTAGGCAGCAGCCGCAGCAATGTCCCGCGCTCAAAACGCTTTTTTGCAGGGGGTGGTGGCTCCATTCGCGGGTTTGGCTATCAGGAGGCAGGTCCAGAGGATGACAGCGGTGATCCTATTGGTGGACGCTCATTGTTTGAGGCCTCAGGAGAGTTTCGCTTCAAGGTGACCGACTCCATTGGCATGGTGGCCTTTGTGGATGCGGGGAATGTCTATGAAACAAATTACCCCGATTTGAGCGAGGACCTTTATGTGGGGGCAGGTCTTGGGTTGCGCTATTACACAGGATTTGGACCTGTACGTTTTGATGTGGGTGTGCCTGTAACAGAGCGTGGGAACGCAGATGCCTTTCAAATTTATATCAGTTTGGGACAGGCCTTTTAGGAAAAATGATCATGCAAAAAACAGTTTCAAAATCATTGCGCGCTTTAAAATGGGGGGTTGTTTCCTTAATAGGTCTTTGCATTTTGATTATTTTCTTGAGCTTTTTTGCGCTACAAGCTGGAAGCCTTTGGCTTAAAACAGATAATGGCGCACGTTGGCTGGAGGGGCAAATAACATCTATCTCAAAAGATGCGCCCTATGAGATTGAGGTTTCAAACGTGCATCTTATGAGCCTTTCCACTTACAAGGCAGGCTCAATTCTCATTAAGGAAAAGGGTGAAGACACACTCATTGCGCGCATTGATGGGGCGCGCTTGCATGTATCATCCCTCAGCCTTTTACGCAAAGAGCTAGGCCTTTCAATAAGTGCGCAAGAGCTACATCTCGAAAATCTTCCAAAGGCACCTGAAGAAACAAAAGCAGATAATCCCAAAACAGTGCCATTTACGCTCACCTTGCCAGAGACACTACCCAACCTGTATCTCAACACGCTTTCTTTGGACGCGCTGTCTATTAAAAATTTGAGCCTGTCAGATAATATTATAGCTGGCGGCTTTAAAACAGGCGTGCGCCTGATTGCAGAAGCAAAGCTTGCACCGGAGGCCGCTAATATTGAGGCGCAACTTAGATTATCAGACGCATCAGCATTTGAGAAATTTTTGCCACAGACTGTTGCGCTGAGCGCTATGGTCAATACAGCAAGCCAAGATGAAGTGGCGCACGCAGATCTTAATATTAATAATAATTCATACGATGTTGATTTTAAATTTAGTCAAAATACACAAAAAACGGCGCGTTATGACTTAAAGGCTTCGCTTAAGGACTCGCAACAAATTGAACCCACGATTCAAAGCGCTTTCCTTGCTCTTTCAGCGTCAGGAACAGAGATGCTTGAAGGGGAGCTTCGAGCGGAGGCGATCGTTCAGGATAATAAGATTAATGTCGCCTCGCCTTTACTTGTCAAAGATCAAAAAATTACGCTGGCGGATATTAAGGGGAGCGCCGCGCAAGCAGTCCTTGGTGGCGACTTATTATTTGATCTGCAATCCAATCTGGCATCAGGACAATTACAGGCAACGCTGAAAAATGCAGATATGCTGAAAGCTTTCATTGGTGAGGCGCTCACTTTTAATGCAGCTAATGCCAGTGTCAAACTCGCACCCTCAGCAGAAGGAAAACAAAGCGCCGCGCTCTCACTTTCTGCTAGCAATATCGCAGCCAGCGAAGCAAGTTTTCAATCATTTAATGCGCAGGCCGCCCTTACAGACATTGCAGAAATTAAAGAGCCAGAGGTCACTGCAAAACTTGAAAGCGGGCGTTACCAAAGCGTGCAAATCAATAACATCACGCTTACTGTTCAGCCAAAACTCAATGCCGAACAGACAAAAGTTGATGCCATAAATTGGAACTTAAGTGGCACAGGACGTGATCGCTATGACTTTACACTCTCTGCCGATGGCGAGGCAACATTTGCACCTGATACGTGGTCTGTAGCACTTGCCGAGATGCGCGCGCAATTTGGGGATGGGACAATTACAGCACAAGGTATCGCCTCATCTGAAAAGCTGGATATGTCAGGGACGATAAATAATCTAACACTGGATTCTATTCCCACCTTGCCGCAGCTGAGTGTTGCACCAACTTTTAAAAGCGGGCGATTTGCACTCACCCAGACATTACAAGCTCCTGTTATTTCCCTTTCAACGACAACTAGCACGCAAGCAGGCGGTGCACAATTTAACGTTAATAGCAATGCGAATTATGCGGGCGAAAAATTAAGCTTAACGGCAAACGGTAGTGGCGGCGGTGTAGAGAAATTTTCCCTAAATGCAGCCGTCCCGCTATCACTCTCGCTTTACCCCTTTGCGTTCAATTTAGATAAGGGCGCACCATTGTCAGGAAATATGGTCGCAAATGCCAATGCTGTTACCCTTTTTGATATGGCGCAGCTATCCCAATATGATGTTGGCGGGCGTTTGAATGCAAATGCTGATATCAGCGGTACGCTCAATGCGCCGCAAATAAACGGGCGCTTAACAACATCTGATTTTAATATTTTTGACCCGACATCAAATATTCACCTGAAGGATATTAAAACCGACATTGTTCTCAATAATAAAACGGTACAAATCAGGTCACTGACATCACGCGATGAAAATAACGGTCGTTTAAATGTCGCAGGTACAATGGCCTTCGACGATCCCCAGAACCCTGTCTTTAACATTGCTGCGCGCGCAACCTCTTACCACCTACTTCATGGACAAAACTATAATGGCACGCTTGATGCTGATCTTAATATTGTAACCCGCGCAGGCACACACTCCATTACTGGTGATATCGTTGCTGATGAAATTCAAATTTCCTTGCCTGACCAGTTCGGAAAATCAATTCCCAAGGTTAATATTATTGAGGATGAGGCAGAAGAAGGCCCGTCTATCCTTGAAAGAATTCTTCTAGATATTACTTTTGATGCGAATGACAAAATCTTTGTCCGTGGGCGCGGATTGGACGCTGAATTTGGCGGGAAAATTGCCATTACAAATACTGCTAAAACACCTTTGTTTGATGGTTCACTCAGTGCAAAGCGTGGGCGTTTAGACATGTTTGGAAAACGTTTTGAACTCGACCGTGCCAAATTACGCTTTCAAGGTGAGGTGCCCCCCTCTCCCTATTTGGACATTCTTGCCATTACAAATGCCGACGGTGTAAAGGGTCAAATTGCACTCACTGGAAAAGTGACTGAGCCCAGCCTTGGGCTATCATCCGTACCCTCACTTCCCCAAGACGAAATTCTCTCGCGTATTCTTTTTGGTGCTGACCCGTCAAAAATTTCACCGTTTCAGGCGCTTCAACTTGCCAATTCTCTAGCCGAACTTTCGGGGAAATCAACAGGACCTAAAATCGACCCGCTTGGAACATTACGCGATACAACTGGATTGGATGATTTGCGCGTTGATAGTGGGGAAGATGGCCCAACAGTCGGTGCTGGAAAATATCTCAGCGACAATGTTTATCTGGGCTTTGAACAAGGAGGCGGTGACGAACCAACCACAGCTGCAACAGTTGAGGTCGAGCTCACACCCAATATTACAGTTGAAAGTGAACTGGGAAATTCCACGGCCGGTGGTGGCGTTAAATGGGAATGGGATTATTAAAAGGGCTTTGCTTTTAAGCGCGAACCCCTTACATAAAGTGTCATGAGTGGACAGGTCCTTTTAAGCTTACAAAATGTTGCCGTAACGTTTGGCAAACAACCTCTTTTCGAGGATATAACCTTTCACATTCGTGAAGGGGAGCGCATTGCCGTGGTTGGGCGAAATGGTGCAGGCAAATCAACCTTAATGAAACTCGTAGCAGATGCACTCAAGGTTGATGCGGGCGAACGCTGGCAGCTAGCAGGCATATCAATTGGTATGATGCGTCAGGATGTAAAGGCCACGCCAAATCAAAAAATTCGTGATTTTGTATTTGAGGGTATTAAGGCAGAGGATGCAGATTCTGTATCTTATCTTGTCGATATGGTTCTGCAACCCCTAGAACTTGACCCAGACAGTTTGACCATTACCCTTTCTGGGGGACAAATGCGCCGTGCTGAACTTGCACGCGCGTTGGTCGAGGACCCCGATATTCTCTTACTGGATGAGCCGACCAACCATTTGGATTTGGACATTATCGAATGGCTTGAAAATTATCTCAAAGGGCAGCAAAAGACATTTGTGTGTATCTCGCATGACAAAACTTTTCTAGCCAATGTTACAAATAAAGTATTCTGGATTGACCGCGGGGATATCAAAGTTTCTCCTGAGGGGTTTGCCAAATTTGAAGACTGGTCAACCCAGCTTTTGGAACAAGAAGAACGCGAACTTCATAACCGTCAAAAAAAACTGGATATTGAGCAAGAGTGGGCTAGCCGCGGGGTCAAAGCACGACGCAAGCGTAATCAACAGCGCCTTGAAAATATGAAGAAAGAGCGCGCGCGATTAAAGGCAGAACAATCCACCTTCAGGCGCGTAACTTCAAAAATCAAAATTGATGCCCCTGATGTCGAGCTAACTTCCAAAAACATTGCCGAGTTTTATAATGTGTCCAAATCCTTTGATGACAAAATATTACTTGAGCAGTTTTCAATGAAAATCCAGCGCGGTGATCGCATTGGCATTTTAGGCAAAAACGGCTCGGGGAAAACAACGTTCCTTAAGCTCCTTATCGGAGAATTAGAGCCAGGAAAAGGCAGTGTCAAACGTCGCAAGGAGGTCGAATTTTCCTATTTTGATCAGCGGCGCTCAAAGCTCAATGATGATTACTCCCTTTGGAAAACCCTTAGTGAAGATGAAAATGACTATATTGATGTCATGGGTAAGGAGCGCCATGTCTGTGGTTACCTGAAACAATTTTTGTTCGATCCTGCAGAGGCAAAATCAAAGGTATCGACTTTATCAGGTGGACAAAAAAACAGGTTGATGCTGGCCAAGGTACTGGCCAATCCCAAAAATTTCCTCATCCTGGATGAGCCAACCAATGATTTGGATATGGACACACTTGATATGTTGGAAGATATTTTATGTGCCTATAACGGAACACTGATTGTTGTCTCACACGACCGTGACTTTCTGGATCAAACCGTCTCGCAAGTACTTGCGTTTGAGGGGGATGGGAAAGTTGAAAGCGTGATAGGCGGTTATTCCGATTATCTGGAATTTAAAAAGAAACAGGACCGCACAAAATCAGAGACAAGCGGGGTTAAAGCTAAAACCAAAAAAGAAAACCCTTCGTCTCAGAAAGAAGTGATACAGAAAAAATCACCCGCACCCAAACTCACCTATAAAGATAAATATGAGCTTGAACAATTGCCAAAGAAGATCGCCGCGCACGAGGAAGAAATTGCTGCCTTAACTGAACGTTTGAAAGACCCAAATTTTTATCAAACAGACCCAGAGGAGTTCTTGCGTGCTGGTCGTCATTTAGAGCGTGCCAAGAAGAAATTGGATGAAGCTGAAACGCGATGGCTCGAGCTTTCTGAAAATGTGTAACATTTCATTTTATCATTGGCAAAAATTTTGAAACGGGCATACTTATTGCCATGTCTCAGGGTAAAGAAAAATATTTTTTGACACCGCGTGGCCTTATCTCTCTAGGCGTTCTTATCTTTTCGCTCATTTTTATGGCGCTTTTAAACGGCGCTATTTTAGAGGAAGGCGTGCCTGATAATTATAGCGCTTTTATATCAACAGCGTTTTCTATTCTGCCCTTCGCGCTAATTTTGTCATGGGTTTCCTTCACGTGGAAATGGCCAAATATTTTCTGGCTTATGCTTCCACTTTCACTTGTAATCTTTTTCTTCATCATGCTCTACAGCCTTTTCTGGCGGCCAGAAATAGTGACCGATGAGGGGCAGGCAAAATATAAAATTATCTATGAAAATGTGCGCAAGGCCTCACCTCAGATTTGGGGATGCGAAAATGGATGGACGGTTGCACGTATGAATGTCAACAAGACGGGCAATTCAGGCAAGCTTGTTCTTTACAAATATGTCCTTCTCTCCAATCAAATGGAGCTTCCACCCTATGGTCTTGCGACTAAATATAGTGATGGATCTCTCTTGCGGGCAAATTACAGTGACCCCGAGATTGAACGCCGCGTGCTTGATAACCTCAAAAGCTGCTACAGCGAGGAACTACGCCCTGTAAAAGCGCTTTTTTACCCGCAAATAAAAGAGTAGGGAACTATTGGTTCACCTCAATCATATGCGCTGATATGAAAACGGTCCAAAAAGATTTTTCATCACATAAAGACCTTGTCACCTTTGCCCTGCAAAATCTGTGCGTCTCAGTTAAGAATAATGGCGCAGATGTTGGCGCAATAAAAGGTGGACGAGAAGAAGCCCTTAAAGCACTTAAAGATATCAAGCCAAAGGACTATGTCAGCACGCGTAATTTTATCGATGGTGCGGTGACATGGCTATCTCCCTATATTCGTCATGGCATTTTAACCTTGGAAGATGTCCGGCAAGAGGCGCTCACTCATGTAGACACTCCAGAAAAAATTGAAAAATTTATTCAGGAACTTGCGTGGCGTGAATTCTGGCAACGCCTCTATGTTCAACAGCCCGATTATATCTGGAATAACATCGAAGATTATAAAACAGGCCTCAGCCACGATGATTATGCAGATGAATTGCAAGAGGATATTCGAAAAGGCGAAACGCCAGTTGCGTGCCTCAATCACTTTATTGGCAACTTGATAAATGATGGCTACGTCCATAATCATGCACGGATGTATCTGGCGAGCTATGTTGTGCATTTTAGACGTGTGAAATGGCAGGCAGGGGCACAATGGTTTTTGACACATCTCCTTGATGGTGATCCAGCGAGCAACAATCTGTCTTGGCAATGGGTAGCCAGCACCTTCAGTAACAAGCCCTATATCTTCAATCTGGATAATGTGCGCAAATATGCAACAGATGATATCGACACATCATCAGAAAATAATGAGGTGCTAGATTACAGTTATGATGAATTAAACGAGCGACTATTTCCAAAGAAAGGGCAAATTAATGCCTGATCTAATCTGGATTCACGAAGACTTTTTATCGGAAAACCACCCCGTTTTTAAAAAAGCAGGTACAGACGCAACCTCCGTTTTCATTTGGGATAAGAACTATTTTAAGTCTCGTGAATACAGCACAAAAAGGCAGGTTTTTCTTTTTGAAACACTCTGTTCTCTTCCCTTTGATATTTATGAAGGTGACACATTAGATATACTCAAAAAGTTAGCGACTAAAGATAAGACAGAAACACTTTATATGCCCGAAACACCCAATCCTGTGTTTCAAGAAATCGCGAAAACACTCGCGCAAGATATCAGCGTTGAGATTATAGAAACACCACCCTTTGCCGATGTTCCTATGGACAAAACCTATAAGCGTTTCTTCCAATATTGGAAAAAGGCAAAAAAACAGCTTTTAAAAGCCTGATTATCAAGAAAAACCTTTCCTTTTTGCCGCAAACCCTATACGAGAGTGGCGAGATTTGAATGCGCATTTAAAAAGAGAGTAATTCCATGCAAAGACAGCTTCGTAATATTGCCATTATTGCACACGTTGACCACGGCAAAACAACCTTGATTGATTCCCTTATGAAACAAAGCGGAATGTTTCGTGAGAATCAGTCCGTAGACGAACGCGTCATGGATTCCAACGATCTTGAAAAAGAACGCGGCATTACGATTCTGGCTAAGCCAACCTCTATTCAATGGGGTGACACGCGCATCAATATTATTGATACGCCAGGACACGCTGATTTTGGTGGTGAGGTCGAGCGTGTGCTTCACATGGCTGATGGTGTAATTCTTTTGACAGATGCGGCAGAAGGCCCGATGCCACAAACAAAATTCGTTCTAGGGAAGGCCCTTGCGCAAGGTCTTCGTCCAATCGTTATTATTAATAAAATTGACAGACCCGATGGCCGCCCTGAAGAAGTTGTCGACGAAGTTTTTGACTTGTTTGTGTCGCTTGATGCGACGGATGAACAATTGGATTTCCCTATCCTTTACGCCTCAGGGCGTGATGGCTGGTGTGTCACAGATTTAAGTGACCCACGTGAAAACCTTTCCCCTCTTCTTGATCTCGTACTGGAGCATGTTCCTGCACCTGAAGGTGATATCGAGAAACCTTTTGCTATGCTTGCAACGCTCCTTGATTCCGATCCCTTCCTGGGTCGTTGTTTGACTGGGCGCGTTATTCAAGGGCAAGCCAAAGTCAATGATACGGTCCAAGCACTTAACCTTGAGGGGAAAAAGGTAGAAACGGGTCGTCTGACAAAACTCATGACCTTTGACGGTACAAACCGGGTTCCCGTTGATAAGGTATCAGTAGGCGACATTATTTGTATTGCCGGTATGTCAGAGGCCTCAGTTTCGGACACAATTGGTGCGCCATCACTTGCAACGCCAATTCAGTCAACGCCCATTGACCCGCCAACAATGGCGGTGACAATTTCTGTTAATGACTCACCCTTTGCTGGACTTGAGGGCAAAAAAGTTACGTCCACTATGATCCGTGAGCGTTTGCTAGCCGAAGCAGAAGTAAATGTTGCCATTACCTTTAAGGAAGGTGATAACCGCGATTCCTTTGAAATCGGCGGGCGTGGAGAATTACAACTTGGTGTTTTGATTGAAACAATGCGCCGTGAAGGTTTTGAGCTAACTGTGTCGCGTCCAAAAGTTCTCTTTAAAGAAGAAAACGGACAACGCATGGAGCCCATTGAGGAAATTACAATTGATGTCGACGAGGAATATTCATCAACCGTTATTGACCGCATGAACAAACGTAAGGCAGAGATGCTTGACATGCGTTCATCTGGTGCAGGAAAAACACGTATTGTTTTCCATGCCCCTTCACGTGGTCTTATTGGATATCAAAGCCAGTTTTTGACAGACACACGTGGTACAGGTGTTTTTAACCGTGTGTTCCATTCCTATGCACCCTACAAGGGCGATATTCCACAGCGTCATAATGGTGTCTTGATTTCAAATGATCAAGGCAAGGCTGTTGCCTACGCGCTCTTCAACTTGCAGGACCGTGGCACAATGTTTGTAGAGCATCAAACACCTGTCTATCGCGGTATGATTATCGGTGAAAATGCACGAGACAATGACTTGGAGGTCAATGTCTTAAAGGGCAAGCAACTGACAAACGTACGCGCCTCAGGAACAGATGATGCGGTGAAATTGACGCCCCCACGTAAAATGAGTCTTGAGGATATGATGTCCTATATCAATGCCGATGAATTGCTTGAGGTAACGCCAACGTCACTGCGACTGCGCAAGTTGCACCTTGACCCCAATGACCGCAAGCGTGCCGCCAAACAAGCGGGCTAATCCCAGCATATTTTTATTGACATTATGTAAATATTTTTCTATGTTGTGCGCTGTTTAGCATAACTGCGAGTGATATGTCATGAGTGACGATAAAAATGTGAGCCAAACCATAGACGAGCTATACAGCGTTTTTTCTGAGCAACTGAATGAAATTGGCGCAAAAATCGGTTTCAATAATGTTTTAATGCAGTCTTATGCTGACTGGCAAAATGATAATATTATTAATCTCATCTATGGGTCTCTTTATGCTCGTAGCGCCCTGAAAGAGCACACGCTTGAATCCTTTTTGGTACACCTCAGCCCCGACCCAGTCCCTCACAGTGACGACACTTTTTCAAAAAAACTGGATCGCTATTACGCAAAACGTCCTCACGGTATGGGAAGGGCCTTCGCTATGGTCACTGGTCAGTTGGCAGAAAGCGAGGAAAACTTTTTACAAAAGTTTAAGGAACGCGGGGAGGCTCTTATAGCAGAGGCAGAAGAAAACCTTCAGAATAGAGAAAGCGAATTTGCCGCCTTTCGTGCCCTGCAATGGAGTAAATTACATTGTGCCTCAAGCGCCTATGAGAAGATTGTGCAAGGGA
The DNA here is from genome assembly GCA_002328415.1 of Micavibrio sp. UBA2137. Classification (GTDB taxonomy): domain Bacteria; phylum Pseudomonadota; class Alphaproteobacteria; order Micavibrionales; family Micavibrionaceae; genus UBA2137. Next base: position 240,222 of record DCXL01000002.1, read on the forward strand.
TAGCCGATCGTGACTTAAGCGCTATACTCGAGGCGCTACGTGGTGAGGATATGCATGGCGTTGAGCCAGAAATAAAAGCCCAGCTGTTCATTAAGCCAATCAATGAGTATGGAAGCGTGCTATCGGCTATTATCAGCATCACACGCCAAACACATGATGCTGATCATCTGGCTAGCAATATGGGTGTTGAGAAAGAAATTATAATAGAGATCGTTGAAAATTTGCGCAGTAATCCAGAAGCTATAGAGAGTTTCCTGAGTGAGGTTTCATTAATTAGCGACCAAGAGATTCAAGGACACTATAGGGGCATTATCGCAACCTGCTTTTATGATGATATTGTCAAAGGCCTTACTGCATCAAAAACAACTCCACAACCCTAAAAAACATCAGCCGTTGCCCTTATATTTTACTTATATCCTCCAAATACTTTACTTGGAGCGGTTTAATAAAATATTCCTGAACACAACCGAAATTAGCCGCCTTAAGCTTATCTTGGTTTTGGTCAGAAGATGTAAGCATGGCTATGACCACCGCCCTACCCTCCCGCTTATTATATTCTTCTAAAAACTCAAAACCATTCATGCGCGGCATATTAATATCCAGTAAAATCAGGCTAGGCTGTATTTCCATAGCGTCCAATTTCTCAAGCGCTTCTTGCCCATCATAGGCTTGCAAGATTTTCACAGAGGGATCAAATTTCTGTATAACGGATTCAGCTAAAAACTGGTCAGGCTCACTATCATCTACAATCATAATTGAACGAATATCCATTTAACTTATCTCCTTATAATTTATTGGTATTAATAATTTAAATTTGGTTCCTAGCTCGCTTTTCTCATATTCAATTTGACCGCCAAGAACATCTGCGCTTTTTTTCATCATATAAAGCCCTAGCCCCGAGCCGAATGAAACCTTTGGATGAAAACGCTTGAACATTGAAAAAATTTCTTTTTCGCGCTCTTCAGGAATTCCAAGACCATTATCTTCAACACTAAAAACAATATCGTTCCCATTTTTTTCTGTCGATATTCTAACTACCGATTTTTCTTTTTCCAAATCCTGATACTTAACGGCGTTCGATAGCAAATTCTCGACAATCAGAGTAATCCTACTTTTTTGCGATAAAAATGTACCGATATCCTTTAGGTCTTTTTGAATACTAAGGCGCTCGAAATTTTCCATGTGAGAAATTTTTAAAAGCGCCTCGTCTATTATTTTTTCTAAAAATATCTCTGTTTTTTTCTCAGAAAGATTTTTAGTTTTTGTTAACTCAAGAATATCTTTAACCAGCACCTCAAGCTTCTTAAGCGATGTACTTATGTGGCTAATACTTTTTCGTGCTTTATCATAGTCTTTCTCTTTAATTGCCTCTTCAGTTAACTGCAAAAGGGCAATTGAGGACACAAGCGGTGAGCGAAGATCATGAGATGTTCGATAAGCAAATTCCTCTAGCTCTTTGGTTTGATATTCCAGATTTTTTGCCATGACTTTAAATTCGTTAGCGGCCATTGCCATTTGACCAACCTCGTCTCTACGTGCTTGTCCAGGTATTTCGGTATCCACTTTGCCCGTTGAAAGATTCAGAAGTGTAGATGCCATTGACTTAACTGGATCTGCGATGCCGCTGGCAATAAGTATGGAAGAAAAAATACCTATAATTGCCGCAAAAAACGAAAGGACTAAAAACTGATTTTGTAATCGTTGGCTATTTTTTTGAATGCCTCCCATTAAATTTTCTGACCTTTTAGAAATAAGCGCGTCAAGCTCGGAAGAAAGCTTGCCAATTTCGGCCGCCTTACCCGCCAACACAACATTAACCAGATTTAGATAGGATCTGTTGGCCCTTGTAATATCACCAAAAACGCTCCGATACTCTTTCATCAATTCTTGAAAGTCATTAAGGATGTTTTGCGCTTTACTATTGTCCGTCACCTTTGCAATCTCTTCGGCTTGTTTTTGCATTTCTGCAATTAAAAGTCGGGTCTCTTTAACAAGAACTGAATCTGGGGTTTTTTGAAAGCCTTCAATGTAAGAAGATGTTTGATAGAGATTTTGTTCTATTTGTCCAATACGGTAAGCCATTTTATAAGCTTCGTCTGGCAAAAAGACGTTTATAATATCATTTAGACGCTGATGAGCTTCTTTTTCTAAACCTAAGTATTTTTGATTATTAAGCGCCGCTATTTTATTTTTTTCAATAATTGCTTGCTGGAAACTTTGCTTATAATCTGTGTAGTGGTGCACCATTCTCTGAAAGCGTTGTTCGATGTCGTCGTCACTCTCAACTATGGGCTTTAAGGCCTCGAATTTTTTTTCAAGTTCTGTTTGAAGAAACTCCACTTTCTTTAGCACACCATTGTAACCCACATAGGAGTAAACAAGCACATTGCGTTGAAGCTCGATTATATCCCGCTCAATCTGAAGAAAAATGATATTTTCCTGGGTTGTGGTGCGCAAAAGGCCAAAATTCTGCTCGAATTTCTGATAATTCTTAAAGCTTGAAAAAGCCAAGAAAAACAAAATGAGGAGCACCGGAACAAACCCAATTAAAATTTGTTGGCGAATTGAAAAACGAGAGAGAAAATTAACCATACGCCGCTTTCTTAAGACAAAATAAATTCGTGCCAGCGCGGCAGACTATATTCATAAGTATCCATCACGGTATTCCAGACAGCCACATTACTGAAACGCGTTTCATAAGATCCCCCATTGCGAATATCGCCTGGATTAACGGCCACCTTGCCCTGCGTATTTGTTAAAGGAACCGTCGTAGGCATGCCAGCATACCAGTAATTCCATTCATCCTTTGATAAGAGTTCTTTCGAGCGTTGTGGGTTAGAAATATAATATCCTTGGCGGGCAATAAAGGCTCCCGGCCAACCAGACAGCCACCAGTTCATATATTTATAGGCAGCGTCCTTTACCTGTCCTTTTGTTTTGGAGGAAAGACACATCACGCCATGCCATGCGCGATACCCCTCTTTTGGGGCGGCGTATACGACAGGAATATTTTGTCCATTTAATGCGGACACCCCAGGGGAAAACATGCTCGAAATTCTTGTTCGCCCGCTTCTAAAAAACTCAACCGACTCAGGAACAGAATTCCACAAACCGCTAAAATGCCCCTTTTGCTTCAGATCAATCATTATTTCAAAAAGCTGGTCTACTTCTGCACGGCTCATATTTCCGATGTCTTCAAAGGTCATAAGACCCTTTGCCTGCGCCGCGAGTGCGGCATCAAAAATCCCAATCGTAGGCGCATTAACCAACCCGACCTTCCCTACGTGTTTTTCATCAAAAAGCCATCCCCAACTTTCCGTCTCATAGGGCGTGCCGCGCTCTATGTAGCGTGTGTTATATCCAAATGAATCTGTATTATGCACATAGGGCAGAAAACTTATTTGACCCGTGTCTGTGCTTCCTAAAGAGCCATCTTTTTGAACAAAAAGAAGCTTGTGGGGCGCATCTCCCGCTCCTATTTTTGCATTCTCGGTAATATACCCCGTCTTTGTTAGGCTGTTAATCTCGTCCCAGTAGGTCAACCGCTCAACCTCTATGGGCTGGATGGCCTCTGAACGCCACAAAACGTTCATACTGTCGGACCACTGCTCATATAAATCAAAGCTTTCGGGATTACTTGCGGCCTTTTGCAAAACCTCGGCACTTCCACCAGGCTCAAAGATGATGTCAATATCAAGCTCTTTTTGTGCACGTAAGCGCAACTCTTCTTGTAAAGTCACGTGGGTTCCCAAAACCCTGAGTGTTGGTCGTGTTTTTGCGTGGACATAGGGCGCTTTAATTGCAATGGCAGTCGTTGCCGCAAAAGCGCACGACGTTTTGATAAATTGTCTTCTAGTCAGGTTTTTAATGCGTGAAAACATAGGCCCTCAGATCTGGGTATGAATTTTTTCACTAGTGTAGCTTTTATTTTATTAATTGTCAGCTACAACGCACACACCTGTCATATGGCTTATGAAGCCTAAATAAAAAAGGCACTGGAAACAAAAAAGCGCTATAATGGCGCTTCTTGGGTATTTTCGAAAAATGGAGCGGGTGAAGGGTTTCGAACCCTCGGCCTCAACCTTGGCAAGGTTGCGCTCTACCCCTGAGCTACACCCGCATGCTCTTTTCAGAACAGACAAGATTGTGTTTTAGAGAAGTTCGTAGCCGAAATCAAGCCAAATTCGCGAAATAATTTTTAATACCCGACTTGGACAAGAAACGCGTAATAAGCTATTGGGTCTGTCTGCCCCGCACCTTCAGAATAAATAAGGACATTAGAGGCATGTTCCACTTTTTTAACCGATGCCTCATCAAGCTCATAATGGAGCAAATCACCCTCACGCGCATCATCTTTGTAAACCAGCATAAGTAACTTCTGGTCACGATAAAACTCGACACGCTTCACCTCACCGTCAAACTGGCGGTCACTCATTAAAGCGACATTGCCATTTTTAAGTGCGCGTAACTGGATATTTTGGGAGCTCATAACGGCTCCATTCTGTTATCAGGCAATTTTTTTGAAAGATCGCTTTCAGGATTAGAGGCGCTTAAGAATGCCGTAACAGGCGCCACAGGAGCTGCAACCTCAATTGCAGCAAGCTTATCAGCCTCAGGCAAAATTGGAGTATCATGAGAGAGATTAGCCAGCACTGCGTTGCCAACCAATACCTCTTTTACGTCATGTGGATTTAGGTAATCCATAGCTCTGCCCCTTTAAAAACTTATATATCTATTATGTTATAGAGCATAAATCTTTACAAATTCTTGAGAAAAGATGACATTTTATCTAATTATTGTAGGGAATTAGCATTTTAAGGCATTGAAATACATGACAAATATATTAGAGAATCCTGTAACAGCCAGTAACCTCATGGAAAAACTCGATTTTTGGGGCTTGCCTTATGAATTACATCACCATAAGCCCCTTTTTACCGTTGCAGAAACAAAGGCGGCCAATCTGGATATTCCTGGGGCACATTGCCGTAATCTGTTCCTGCGCGATAACAAGAAAAACAATTATCTGGTGGTATTACAGGACAAAACAGAGCTTGATTTGAAAAAGTTACCAGAGCTTATTGACTCAAAGCGTTTGTCTTTTGGTTCGCCCGACAGGCTATGGGAGTTTTTAAAGGTTAAACCAGGATCTGTCACACCCTTTGCTGCCATCAATGATAGCGCGCAAAAAGTGAGTATTTTCCTCGAAAAAGACATGATGGCACAGGATAAAATCAATTTTCATCCGCTTGATAACTCAATGACTCTCACCATTACTCCAGAGACCTTGCGCACCTTCTTTAAAAAAATAAATCGGGATGGCATCACAGAAGTGGATTTAGACGCAGCACGCCCTATATAAGGCGTATGAGCAAAACTGATGACACACATCTACCCCAAACACTCCCTGTTTTTCCGTTGGAGGGCGTTCTGTTATTACCTCGCGGAGGGTTGCCTTTAAACATCTTTGAGCCCCGCTATTTAGCGATGGTTGATGACGCCTTACGTACAGACAGGCTTATTGGAATGATACAGCCAGACAGAAACGAAAATAATGCGAATGGTTCTGCGTTACGAAATGTGGGTTGCGCGGGTCGCATAACTGCGTTTCAAGAAACTTCTGATGGACGCTATCTCATTACCCTAACTGGCATAGCACGATTTGAAGTCGATGATGAATTATCGTCACATAGGGGTTACAGACGCGTACGCCCCAGCTGGGAAAAATTCAAAGAGTGCGATTTATCGTCTAAGATACCAGACCTTGGGGTTAATCGTGAAAAATTAATGGATTTGCTCAAGACTTATTTTGAGAAGAATGATATGTCGTGTGAGTGGCAGGTGCTATCGGCCACCCCAGAGGAGCATTTAATTACAGCCCTTTCTATGATTTGCCCGTTTACATCCAATGAAAAACAAGCGCTTCTTGAGCAAAAATGTGAAAAGGAGCGTGCGGCGTTATTTATTGAAATATTGGAAATGGCAATTGCGTCCCCCACACATACAACAGACTCATCACATCATTAAATTATGGCCGATATTAACCCAAAATTATTACAAACGCTTGTTTGCCCCCTCACAAAAGAGCCGCTTCGCTATGATAAAGCCAAGCAAGAGCTAATTTCTGACCGCGCAAAACTTGCATTCCCCATTCGGGATGGCGTTCCCATTATGATTCCAGAAGAAGCGCGCGAAATGGATTATTCAGAGGTCAAGCGTGATAAATCCGCGTCATCAAACTGACTTTTCGTGCGCGTTAGGACGGCTGTAAAGAACCCATCCGTATCATGTTTGTTCGGCGTAAGATGCATCATATCGTCAGCACATGGGTTTTCATGACCCTGAGGCCAATTATTCTTCAATGAAACCAGTTCAAAATCAGAATTCTTTTCTAGGAATTTTGTAATTTGCGCTTCGTTTTCAGCCTCGAAAAGTGAGCAGGTTGCATAAATCAACCTTCCGCCAACCTTAACCGTATGCGCCACTTTGTCCAAAATTTCAGCCTGCACCTCAAGCAATTCAGAAAGTGTTGGCCCGTAATTAATCCAACGCATATCAGGGTTTCTGCGCCATGTCCCAGACCCCGAACAAGGTACATCAACAAGCACACGATCAAAGGATTCCTTTTGACGGCGCACCCATTTTTTATGGCGCGGCTCGGAAAGCGGGCGCACCTCAATCATATCGCTTACATGGGCACGCTTAAAGCGCTGCTTTGATTTATCCAGTCGGCGCGGATCCAAATCCATGGCCACAATGCGTCCCTTGCGATTCATCGCATTAGCCAAGGCTAGTGTTTTACCACCAGCACCTGCACAGTAATCAAGCACCTGTTGGCCTTCCTCCACTTGACAAGCCAACGCAATTAATTGTGAACCCTCATCCTGAATATCAACCCAACCTTTTTGGAAGGCCTTTGTGCGTGAAAGGTGCACCTTATCCTGCGCACGCAAGGCCCACGGACTGTAACGTCCAGCTTTTGTCTCAACATTATCTTTTTTCAGCAACTTTTGAGCCTCCTCAACAGGGCTCAAAAACACATTCACACGCAAATCCAAAGGTGCGGGTGTTAGCGTTGCTTTCATCTCATCTTCAAACTCTCCACCAAAAAGGCTTTGCAGTGCCTCGGCATGCTCAAGGGGACATTCCGTACGGATAAGCAAAGGCATATCTTTTGGCTCGATGACGCGGCCTTGCAACTTGCCTAAGAAGATGCGCTCTGCTTCGGTCAGCGCCTCAGGGCCATATTTCGAGCCATCAAAAAGTTTCTCAATATTACTTTGGGTACGTTCATCAAAGAAATAATAGGCCGCCATTGCAATATGCCGTGGTGTAGGATGAGAGGCACCACATTCCTTTGCATGCCATTCTAACCTTGCCTTGTGGCGGACAATCTCATAGAGGCGATTAGCAATAAAGGCACGGTCCTTCGACCCGATATAGCGGCGATTGCGCATATAGTCGCCAATGACCGTATCCATGGGAACGCGCACCTCGCCAATTGTGCCTAAAATAGATAATATCGCCTCTAGGCGTGCGGATGGAGTCATAATTTTTACTTAAGTGAAGTGGAGTTTAAGCCTTACGCGCAACCATCAGCTTTTTAATCTCTGCAATTGCCTTGGCAGGATTAAGTCCTTTAGGGCACGTATTTGTGCAGTTCATAATGGTATGGCAACGATAAAGACGGAAGGGGTCTTCCAACTGATCCAAGCGTTCCCCTGTTGCTTCGTCACGCGTGTCAGCAATCCAGCGATAGGCCTGCAATAAAACAGCGGGGCCTAAAAATCTGTCTGCATTCCACCAATAACTTGGGCAGGATGTTGAGCAGCAGAAACATAAAATACAAGCCGCTGGCCCATGCCCATCGGCACCATTAAGGATTTGTGCATCTTCTTGCGATTGCAAGCGCTCCTTGGATGGTTCGGTCGTTTTTGTTTTCAGCCATGGCTCAATCGAGGCATATTGCGCATAAACATGGTTTAAGTCAGGCACCAAGTCCTTGACTACGGGCATGTGCGGCAATGGATTAATAACAACGTCACCCTTGCAGTCATCAATAGCTTTCAAACAGGCAAGTGTGTTTGTCCCATCAATATTCATGGCACATGATCCGCAAATCCCCTCACGACATGAGCGGCGGAAGGTCAGACTGCTATCAACATGGTCCTTGATGTAAATAATGCCATCCAGCACCATCGCACCGCATTTATCCATATCGATTTTATAGGTATCATAGCGTGGATTTTCATCCTTATCGGGATCCCAACGATAAACCTTGAACGTACGGGTATTCTTTGAGTTCCCTGAAACGTCATAGGTTTTACCTTTTTCAATACGTGAATTTTTTGGAAGTCTAAATTGTGCCATAATCCTAATATCTCGGTTTATTTGCGTTTTGCGTGACGACTATACATCAATCAAAGGCGATGCGGTAGTTTCAATCACATATTTATATAATGCATCAGAGCAGAAAAGCCATATTGTTTTTTTAAAACGCTTTGCCATACTGTTACCGTTATGACGCGCTTTATTAAACCCCTCAAACTGATTTGCATTTTTTTATGCGCGCTTTTGATTTTTTCTGGTTTCACGGGGTGGGCGCTTTCAACATATGCGCCCAACAAGCCTAGCGGTCTCATTACTGAAAAATTAGATTATCTTAGACATGATCGTTTAAACGAAAACGTTATCTTTTTAGGTACAAGCCAGACCTTCAGGAACGTTAATCCCAAGATCTTTGACAGCCGTGCCGAGACCCAAGGATGCAGGTTCACAAGCTATAACGCTGGCGTGCCTGGCTTAACGCTCGAAGAAATGATGTCCTTTATTGAAGTGCTCTCTTTATCCGGCGATAAGGAAGGTGCGCGCCTTGTCTTTTTCACAGACCCCCTGCCACCAAAACCCGTTTTACAAGACGCAAAATCAACGCGAACACAAAACTATTCGTCTATTCAAGATTTGAAATACCGCATGGAAAATGTCTGGAGTTTGCCTGAACCAGTCTGGAAGCGCTTCGCACTGACAGGGTTTGCAGGCCTTTCGCATCTTTATGCCTTTCTGAATATTGGTGACATCAGTTACTGGCTTTTCCCACAAAGCTATGATGCGCAAGCCGATGGTTTGGGTGGTCTTTCGATGCAAAAAGGCTTTCCATCACTTTCATATGATATTGAAAATGACGAAACCATTCGCAAGCGTTCGGATTTATTTCAGGCTGAGCACGATATTTGGCAAAAAAATGTCTTGGACAAGCAATTACAAACAGACGCTCAAGATATATCCCACGATATAAAGCCGCGCGCAAAGTTACTCGGGAAAATCGCAGCCTCACTATCTGAGAAAGGTGACACGCCAATCCTTGTTATTCATCCTGAACCAGAAACGCTTGCCCAAGATATCGCACTTGCGCAAACTTATGCGTCCCTATTTCCAGATTACAAGGTTGTTTCATTCGCCAATCCAAGGCTTTATCCGCGACTTTGGGATGCTGCAAACTGGTTTGATAAAACTCATTTGAATGAAAATGGCGCAAAGATTTTAAGCGCAGACCTTGCGAATAAGGCTTGTGCTTTCATGAAAGAGGGGCGCTAGAAAATGCTTTTCACGCAGCCAATTTTCTTCCTCTTTTTTGCGTTTGTTTTTGCGCTTTACTGGAGTCTGCGAAATTTAAGCGCGCGCAAAGCCCTTTTGCTTATTGCAAGCTATGCGTTTTATGCAGCTTGGGATTGGCGCTTTCTAGGGCTTATCCTTCTTTCAACCATTGTTGATTACCTTGTTGCGCTGAAGATTGAAGAAAGCGCCTCACACAAGCGTAAAAAACGCTTTTTATTGATAAGCCTTATTGTCAATTTAGGCATGCTTGCTCTCTTTAAATATTTTAATTTCTTTATTGAGGGCGCAACAGATCTGTTGACGGCCTTTGGGGCGCAAATTAATCAAACAACGCTCAATATTGTTCTGCCTGTAGGGATTAGCTTTTATACTTTCCAAACGCTGAGTTACTCCATTGATGTGTATCGTGGAAAAATCAAGGCCGAGAAAAGCCTGCTTGATATTGCCGTTTTTGTCGGGTTTTTCCCGCAACTTGTGGCTGGCCCAATTGTGCGGGCCGCGGATTTCTTGCCACAACTCCACATAACCCAAAATTGGAAAAATGTAGCCGTTAAATCCTGCCTTCTGCTCTTTGCTGTTGGCTTTTTTAAGAAAGCCTGTGTGTCAGATAATCTGGCCTTTTATGTTGATCTTATTTTTTCAAATCCTGAAGGATATACGCCTCAAGCGCTTTTATTGGGAAGCTTTCTATACGCTATTCAGATTTATTGTGACTTTTCTGGTTACACCGATATGGCTATTGCTGTTGCGGGACTTCTTGGTTTTCATTTACCAAAAAACTTTGATGCGCCTTATCTTGCCCGCAACGTGGTCGATTTCTGGCGGCGGTGGCACATTTCCCTTTCAACATGGTTGCGCGACTATCTCTACATCTCGCTCGGTGGGAACAGGCACGGAGAAATTAAACGCTATCGCAACCTGATGCTCACAATGCTCTTGGGAGGACTATGGCACGGTGCGGCATGGACATTTGTTTTTTGGGGTTTTCTTCACGGAGTTGGCCTATACATTAATCACCTGCTTAAGCAATTCAGCTCTGTGCGTTTACCCAAATATCCAGCAATCGCGCTTACTTTTATTTTTGTGTTGATGGCATGGATTTATTTCCGTGCACCTGATTTTGAAACGGCCTCAACGCTTCTTGTTTCTATTTTCAGCTGGTCATCAGAGGGGCAAAACACACTTCCACAAACCGTCCTTATCGCGTCAATGGCCTGTGCATTGATTCATATTGTTTGGCAAAAATGGGGCATGGAATCCCATTTAAACAGCCTATCTGCAGACAAGTTTTCAATAGTGCTTGGATTTTTATGGATGGTCAATTTTGCGTTACAGGCAAGTGGATATGCACCCTTTATCTACTTCCAGTTTTAAGAAGCATCTGATCGTGCATCAATATCATTATTTTGATAAATGGATGCGGCCTGTTTCGAAGGGTAGTTTTGGTAACCAGTTTGTGCCGATTGTGAACGGTGCAGTGCCTTATCAAGCTTGCTTTTCATATCGGCTAGTTTGCTAGGTGATTTGTTTTTGTTCCTTTGAAAGCTCGCTGTAAGCTCAACCTTATAAAGTCCTGTCTGTGTCATATGATTGCTCACAGACATGCCTGTTACATAGTCGCTTTCCTTTAATTGCTCCATAAGGCGAAAGAGCGCCTTCACCGTAGCATCATTGTAGTTGCGGTCCGAAAGGGCCGTTTGTGTTTTTTGCAATTGTGTATTCTGGTTAGCGCTTAGCGCTTTATCAATAATTAACATGAAACAAGCCTTTATATGTTTTCAACAAACTAACACATAAAAACATGAAATGTTCCATTGCACATACAGGCGTAGGGCAGGTGTAGGGCAATCAGGTTGGCTGATTTCCAAATGGCGGAGAAGGTGGGTCAATGGTTTCACTTTGGGTGTCACCATTTTGAGCACGTTGACGCAATACCTCAAGGCGGTCAGCTTTAGTTGCTTTTTTGTCTTCATACATGTTCGCATCGGCCGTTGCAATAATGTTTCCCATAATCTCAGACGTACTTATACCTTCTGATTCTGCAATATTCGAAAAGTCACTGACGCCTATGGAAGCGCTGACTGGATAGGGGGTTGGTGGATTACTATTATCCCACATAACAATGTCCTGAATAGAGGCGCGCACAATTTCACGTATTTCATCAGGTGTCAGATCGCCCTCCATAATCATGAAAAATTCATCGCCTCCTAAGCGTCCGATAACCTGGTCTTTACCAAAGTGCGCTTGCATGCTTTCACCCAAACGGCGAAAAGCTTCATCACCTGCTTCATGCCCAAGATTATCGTTAATTTGCTTTAGTCCATCCATATCGAAATAGATGAGATGCGTGTGCTCAAGGAGACTTTTATCGGCTTGCCCATGTATTTCAGCCTGAAGTCTAGCAATTTGCGTACCTATTTGCTGACGTGATTCATCAGGAGACAAGAATCCCGTAAGCTTATCATTAGTATTCCCATCCAATTTTCGTTGCATCTCGTTAGACTTAAGCAACATATATCTGAAAACTTTTGACTTATGATCATCTGAGAGACTCTCAAATTCAGCAACAAGCGTATCAATTTGCGCCATATTAAGCGTGACATCGCGCAGTTCCCCTCCTGCTATTCTGTCAAGAAGTGTTGCCTTTTCACTATCTGCATCGCCTTGTTCAAGGCGTGGAAAATCATGTTTTAAATCAACCATGCAAACAGTATACAATAATTTTATGTAAAGTCAATGAATTTGGCGCGATTTACTTTAGTAAACACGCTTCTTCGGTGGGAAGTTTTGCACCTCATCCGTTAGTGTTGTTAAAACCACATCACGGTAAGAAAATTCTGTTTTCCCATCTTCTGAAACGCGCACAAGTGTATGTTTCATCCAATTCTTATCATCACGTTCAGGCAAATCCTCGCGCGCATGTGCTCCTCGCGTTTCCTTGCGGTGCTCAGCTGAATGCATAGTGGCAACAGCTTGCACTAGCAAGTTATCTAGCTCGAGCGCCTCAATAAGATCCGTATTAAAAATAAGAGAGCGATCCTGGATGCCTAAGTCCTTTTTCTCAGCAAAACACTCATTAACCTTCTCAACGCCCGATTTGAGCGTCTCATCTGTTCTGAAAACGGCTGCATGGTTTTGCATGACTTTCTGCATTTTTAATCTCAAGTCGGCTGTAGTTGTTTTACCTTTGGCAAAACGGATACTATCAAGTCTGTCTAGCGCCTTTTCGCCTGTATCCTTACCTAGCGGTTTATGACGCGTGCCTGGCTCAATGACTTCAGAGGCACGAATGGCCGCCGCACGACCAAACACAACTAAATCAAGAAGCGAGTTCGAGCCCAAACGATTTGCACCATGCACAGAAATACATCCCGCCTCACCAATGGCCATCAATCCTGGCACAACGCGCAGCGGGTCTTTTTTTGTCGGACTCAACACTTCTGTCTTATAATTTGTTGGAATACCGCCCATATTATAATGCACCGTAGGCAGCACTGGGATAGGGTCTTTGGTCACATCAACGCCTGCAAAAATACGCGCTGTTTCGGCAATACCTGGCAATCTTGAATGAATAACTTCTGAGTCAAGATGCTCCAGATGCAAGTGAATATGGTCTTTTTCAGCGCCAACGCCACGCCCTTCATTGATTTCGATTGTCATTGCGCGGCTCACCACGTCACGACTAGCAAGGTCCTTCGCAGAAGGTGCATAGCGCTCCATAAAGCGCTCCCCTTCAGAGTTGGTTAAATAGCCGCCTTCACCGCGAACACCCTCTGTAATCAGACAGCCTGAACCATAAATGCCTGTCGGGTGAAATTGCACAAACTCCATGTCTTGCAAGGGAATGCCCGCACGCAAAACCATTGCGCCACCATCACCTGTGCACGTGTGTGCTGACGTACAGGAGAAATAGGCGCGGCCATAACCGCCTGTGGCCAATACCGTCATGTGCCCGCGGAATCGGTGAATGGAGCCATCTTCCATACAGAGTGCCATTACACCCACACATTCACCATCATCGCTCATGATAAGGTCGAGAACGAAATATTCGATAAAAAATTCAGCGGAATATTTCAGGCTTTGCGAGTAAAGCGTATGCAAAATAGCGTGGCCCGTACGGTCAGCCGCTGCACATGTACGTTGCGCCGTGCCTTTCCCGTAATGCGTTGTCATCCCACCAAAGGGACGTTGGTAAATCTTACCTTCTTCTGTGCGCGAAAACGGCACGCCCATATGTTCAAGCTCAAGAATGGCTGTGGGTGCGTGTTTACACATATATTCGATAGCATCTTGATCGCCCAGCCAGTCTGACCCCTTAATAGTGTCATACATGTGAAAGCGCCAGTCATCTTCACCCATATTACCAAGGGCCGCAGAAATCCCGCCTTGTGCCGCAACAGTATGAGAGCGTGTTGGAAAAACCTTGGTCAAGCAAGCTGTTTTCAAGCCCTTTTCAGCCATACCAAGTGTTGCACGTAGGCCTGATCCGCCACCGCCAACAACAATCACATCATATTCGTGGTCGATAATGTCGTATGCTTCTTTTTCCTTAGCCATAAGTAACTCTTTTTTCCTTTATGAAACGCTTATAAATTAAAGCGCGATTTTCAAAATACTGAAGACGCAGGCAAAGCCCAGTCCAATAAAAAATAATTTTTGTGCAACAAGCTTAAGCGTTTTAAAGCCTTCATTGTGCACGTAATCTTCTGTGATAACCTGCGCACCTAAACAGGCATGCGTAAATGTAGATACGATAAACAAAACCATCAAAATGGCGTTTAGTGGCTTTGCAAGCCAAAGTGTAAATGTCTGATAATCAACCCCTTGCCCAATCAATCCAACCAACGAAAAGATTGCCCAAATCATCAGAACAGCATTGGAAACAGCTGTAATGCGCTGCATCATCCAGTGTTCAGTTCCTGATTTGGCGCTCCCCAGCCCTTGAGCGCGGGCCATATCAGATTTCAGTGGTGTTTTTTCCCATTTCATTGTCATTTTTTCATGTTCCCTTTTATATCAGCGGCAACCACAGTAGGAGTGTTGCAAGCGCTGTTGCAGCAAAAACAACTAACCCTGCGCGTTTTGCGTTTTGAAGTTTAAAGAGGTACCCCATATCCCAAAACAAATGACGTATGCCATTAAACATGTGATAGAACAGTGCCACTGACCAACCAAAGAGCATCAAAAGCCCAACCGGATGTGTTGCAAAATCCATGAAGCATTCAAATTGCTCTGGCCCATAGGCAGCCGCAATTAGCATCCACGCAATCATGAGAGTTCCAATCGCAAGCGCGCCTCCTGCGATACGGTGCATAATGGAAGGCACCCACGTCATTTGCGGGGCATAAATTTGTAAATGCGGCGAAAGCGGGCGCTCTCTTTTCTTCGGCGTATTTGATTTTTGTGTCATTGGTTACATCCAAATTTCTAATCTTTATGGCCGCTATAATAGGGCGAAAAGCGTGTCATGCAATTGATTTTTAAAATTCTTATTCTGGTTTGGGTGTGAAATTCATTGCCACGCCGTTCATGCAATAACGCAATCCTGTCGGCTCTGGCCCATCCTTAAACACATGCCCCAAATGACCTCCACACCGTGCGCAATGCACCTCTGTACGCGGATAAATCAACTTAAAGTCAAGGCTTGTCTCAATCGCGCCTTCACCAGCAGGCTGATAAAAAGACGGCCAGCCTGTACCGCTTTCATATTTATGCTCTGTTTTATAAAGCTCGTTTCCACAAGCAGCACACACAAATGTGCCCGGCTCTTTTATGTCATTAAGGGGAGATGAGAAGGCGGGCTCCGTCCCTGCCTTACGCAGAACGCGATACTCTTCTTCGGTTAAGCGCTGCTTCCACTCTTTATCACTGATGTCCATATAATGCTCCTTTAACTCTGCAGGGCTTTTTTGAGACAGGTCTTTAGGGGTAACTTTCGCATCTTTCGCATCTTCCGAGGCGGCTGGCTTCTCTTCGGCATATGTTACCTGATTGACCAGATAACCAACACCAAAAGCCGCCAGTAAAATAACAGGTAACAAAATACGGTAATTCATGTACGCTCCTTTTATCTCACTCTTTAAATAGGGTGAAATACAAAAGAGACAATTCCTTTAAGCAGATAAGGCGCGTCCATCACACATTTGGCAGAAACGTACAGCTTCTGATGCCTTAAGGCGCAAATTATCCGCAACACTCCAAAAGCTTATTCCGTTTTCAGTTGTGCTGTCATCACGCAGGCGGCTGATAAAAAGCGTTTCATCTCCAGAGGCTTCAGCAGGGGTCATATATTCAAGCTGGCCTGTGCTCTCAACTAGCTGCATACGCCCGTCACTCGACCAGCATGCACGCGCGTCTTCTGCAGAAAAATCTTTCGCAAATGAAAGGTTGACCTGCAGTGATTGTGTGGAATAAACGGGGGCGGAAACACATTGCATAAGTGTTTTAAATTTGCGGCCAAAGATCTGTTTACAGTCAACGCTTGTTGCCCATTCTTCTTCATCCTCGCCATTTTTCATGATATCGCCGGATGTGGGTAACAAATTAAACGCAATTTGCTTTTGATACTCCTGCGGGCGCGCCTTCTCGTTCATGTACATCATGCGTGTTTGCGAAAACAGTTCGTCCATTGCTGCGCGCCCAAAATGCGAGGCTGGCAACAGCCCTGTTACAACCGCGCGGACATCTTCCCCGCCTTTTTTGATAAGGGGACTTATGAGCCTATCAAGATGCATAGCAAAAACATTGGGGAGACGCGCCTTATATGATTTTCCAAACAGTGCCTCTGCCTCTTTGGAAAAGTTTGTAGTAAATACAGGCGCATCAGGGTCGGTGCGCAGGATGCCATAGATATCCAATGCGAAAGCCTTGACCGTAACTGCCTCGGCAATTATTTTTTGACCGCGTGTGCCACCACAATCTGAAAGTAGCAAATCGCCCTCTTCCAACTTCAAATCTGCAACATCGCGCAATGGAAGGGGTGTATCCCCGAAGGATACAGTGCGCGTTTTTTCAATTTGCGTGCTGTAAGTGCTCACTTTATCCGCGTCAAATCCAGCCTCACAAAGCGCATTGAGAATTTCTGCACCATAAGCGCTCACAGGATTAAGAAATTTAATCTTCATAATGACTTTTGCCTCTCTGACCTTTCGTTCCTTGTCTTATTCTATTCGGCTTAAAAATAAAATGCATTTTTTGCTTGTGAACGCATTGGCTAAAATTGTAGAACCCACACTTATGATTTTTGAACGAAAAAACAGGGATGGATTTAAGGTTGTTGGGCTAAGCATTCGCACAACAAATAAGGATGGCAAAGCCGTTGATCACATCAATGCCCTGTGGCAGATGTTTTCAGAACAAAATATTTTAAATGATTTGCCCCAGCGTATTGATGATACGATATATGCTGTTTATTCAGATTATGAAGGCGATCACACAAAGCCTTATAAATTTACAATTGGGTGTGCCGTTGAGAATTTTGATAATGTGTCCCAAGGGCTGGACGCTTTTGAAATTCCTGCGCAAAGTTACGCTGTCTCAAAGGCTGTGGGCGAGCCGCCAAAATCAGTTGTAGAAAGCTGGACGGCTATCTGGGAAAGCGATTTGAAGCGTGCTTATGCTTTTGATTTTGAAGTTTATGGCGAAAAATTTTTTAACCCCGAAACAAGAGAAGTTGCTGTTTACGCCTCTCTTGAAGAAACTGTTTGAACAAGATAAGCTACGGCTCGATTTTTAGAAAAGAGATGGCAGGATTATGAACTGGATTTCAAATTACATTCGACCAAAAATTCAATCAATTGTTGGAGAGCAAAAAGACGTTCCTGACAATCTTTGGCACAAATGCCCCGAATGTGACGGGATGATTTTTCACCGCGAGTTGCAGGAAAATATGCATGTGTGTCATCACTGTAATTACCACATGATTATACCTGTACTTGACCGTCTTGATATCTTGTTTGATGGCGCAACATGGACACGTGTTTCGCTCCCAGCTGTTGCAGAAGACCCGCTGAAATTTAAGGATAAGAAGAAGTACACTGACCGCCTGAAAGACAGTCGCACGAAGACAAAGGAGAAGGATGCCATAATTGTTGCCGAAGGGCGCATTGGTGGTGTTCACACAATTGTTGCCGCCTTTAACTTCAAATTTATGGGTGGCTCTATGGGGGCTGCTGTGGGCGAAGGTATCGTAACAGCCGCTGAGCTTGCTGTATCTAAAAAAGCACCCCTTATTATTGTACCTGCCTCTGGCGGAGCACGTATGCAGGAGGGTGCTTTGTCGCTTATGCAGATGCCCCGCACAATTATTGCAACAAAACGCGTGAAAGAGGCTGGTCTTCCTTATTTGGTTCTCTTAACACACCCAACAACGGGTGGGGTGAGCGCCTCTTTTGCGATGGTGGGTGACATTCATTTGGCCGAACCTGGTGCAACAATTGGATTTGCTGGAAAACGTGTTATTCAGGAAACTATTCGTGAGGAGTTACCAGATGACTTCCAAACATCGGAATATCTGGTTGAACACGGTATGGTGGATCGCGTTGTAGAACGCAAAAACCTGAACAGTGAAATTGGCACTATTTTATCAATTTTGACGAAACAAGACGAGCCAGCAGAATCCGAGAGTGGCAACACAAAGGCATCTGCATCAACGACCAAGTCCAAGGGTAAAAAAACGAAGTCTAAAAAATCAAAAGGCGAGACAGGGAATGTCAAAAATTTTGAAACAGCGCAAAAAGCAAAGCAAATCAAAAAGGCAAGCTCCGCCGCCAAACCTAAAGCTGGTCAACGTGTCGCAAGCGCTCGAAAATAAGGGTCAGGCACAACACGCAACTACAGAAATAGAAGGGCGTCTTTCGGAAATCACCGAACGCCTTTCAAAGCTGTACCCAAAATCAATTGATTTGTCATTAGAGCGTATTGAGCGTTTCTTGGCGCAAGTCGACAACCCGCACCTATCCCTCCCTTCAGTTATTCATGTCGCTGGCACAAATGGGAAGGGGTCAACCATTGCCTATTTGCGCAGTATTATTGAGGCCTCGGGCTTGCGCGCCCACGCAACGATTTCACCCCATCTTATCAATTTCAATGAACGTATTCTTATTAACGGTGAGCCCATTTCAACGCCTGATTTGATGGCACTTTTGGATGAGTGCGATCGCGTTAATGCAGGCGCACCCATTACCTATTTTGAAATTGCAATGGCGGCAACCTTTATGGCCTTTGCACGCACAGAGAGTGATTTTACACTATTAGAAACAGGCCTTGGTGGACGACTGGATGCCACCAATGTTGTCCCGGACCCCGCGGCCTGCATCATTACAACAATTGGCTATGACCATATGGATTATCTGGGTAATTCTCTGCCCGATATTGCAAAACAAAAATGTGGCATCATGAAAAAAGGGCGACCCTGCGTTGTTGCCCCCCAGACAGGGGAAGCAATTCGCGAAGGCGTGTTGGACACCATTAAGAGTGAAGCTAGTCGCATAGGGGCGCGCCTTTATCTTTATGGGCGGGACTGGTTTGTCGAGGAAACACCCTTTGGGTTCCGTCTGAGTCACAGTTGGGGTATCGAGGATTTTCCCTTTCCTACGCTGACAGGACGTCATCAAATCAATAATGCTGCCGCTACAATTGTCGCGATGCGCGTCATTGAAAACGAGAGGAGCGAAGACCTCTTCCGCCATAGTGCTATATGCAAGGGAATTGCCTCTACAAAATGGCCCGGGCGTTTACAGAAAATTGATGTATCAGACTTGCCTGTACCCGCCTCCTGTGAAGTTTGGATTGATGGGGGGCACAACGAAAATGCAGCCCTTATTCTCAATGATCAAATAGGGGGTTGGAAACGCGAAAGCAAAGATAAGGTTATTATTGTCCTTGGCATGCTCTCGCGCAAAGACCCTGTAAAATTTGTTGAAAAATTCAGTGATGCCATTGATGAGGTTATTTGCATACCCGTACCCCATGAACCTTCAAGTTTTGACACGGGAACGCTCTCTGGTCTTCTAAAAGACGCTTTTCCTGAATTGCCTGTTTCAGAGGCCCAAACTGCGGATGCGGCATTAACTATGATCAAGGATGAAAAGGCGCGCATTTTGATTACAGGCTCTCTTTATCTGATTGGTGACTTTCTAAAAAATCACCCTGCATAAAAACCACACCTTTCGTGATTTTAAAATCGTGCTAGACTCATCTTCATGAGCACAAAAATTACACTTGTCGATGATGACCGCAATATTACAACCTCCCTTGAAATGGCCTTGGCCTCGGAGGGGTTTGAGGTCTCTGTTTTTCATGATGGAGTCGCTGGCTTTGAAGGTATCGCGTCCAAACAACCTGATATAGCCATTCTTGATATTAAAATGCCCAAGATGGACGGTATTGAGCTATTGCAAAAATTGCGCAATAGCGATTACACGCTTCCTATTATTATGCTCACATCAAAAGATGACGAGGTCGATCAAATTGTGGGGCTGCGCATGGGTGCAGATGATTACATTACGAAGCCCTTTTCCCAGCGGCTTTTAATAGAGCGCATAAAATCTCTTTTACGTAGACAGGATGTCTTTTTAAAAGATGCCAGTGGCGCAGACAGCAATGCCGATAATGAAAATATTCTTCTGCGCGGACAACTTCGTCTGGATAGCGCCCGCCATTCCTGCACCCTGAAGGGAAATCCCATTTATTTGACAGTGACAGAATTTCTTTTGCTGAAATCACTTGTGATTAAACCAGGGCATGTCAAAAGCCGTGACCAGCTTATTGATGATGCGTATGGGGAGGATAATTATGTTGATGACAGAATTATTGACTCTCACATTAAACGCATCCGCAAAAAATTTAGGGATATTGACCCTCACTTTAACCCAATAGAGACAATTTACGGTGTCGGATACAAATACGAAGACTCTCATTAAAAGACTACGCCACAAGGTCAAGGGCGACATTGGGGCGCTATCTGCGAAGAAGGGGTTACCCCTTCTTGCCTCACGCGCGCGAACTGATACGCGAAAATATCATCCTGCACGCCTTTTGCTTTTGATTACAGGGGTCAACCTTATTCCCTTGGTCTTATTGATTTTTGCGCTTCTCTTTCTTGGCGAATACCGCGCCTCCCTTATTGAAAGCGAATTGGAGCTAGCTGAATTACAAGGGCAATATGCTCGATCAGTTGTTGAAAATAAATACCTCACAAACCCCGATGACGTTGGGTCAGCCTTAAACGAGCTCAACAGAAACATGGCGCGCGCGCCTCTTTGGGTTATGATATTTGATGCGCAAAGCGGCCTCATTTCAAACAGCCTACCTGCAGACATAAAGGCACAACCTAAGAGCGAGGAAGGCATCTTAAATGCGCTAGCCTTTTCCGCCCTCAACAGTTTCTATGAATTGTTATCCGTTTCCTATAACCTGCCCCCATTCCCGATAAATAAAATTGATATGCCTCAACATTTACCAGGTGTACAGATGGCGCTTGACGGTCAATCAACTATTGGGGCTTGGAGCTTAAATAAAAACCAACTCTTTTTTACAACAGTTGTACCCGTCACCGTCAACAATGAAGCTAAAGGGGTTGTCTTTTTAGGGCGGCCCGCCAGCGCGATTGACGAAACACTCACCTCTCTGCGCAATGATATTTTTCGCTTCTTTTTAATTATTTTGTTTGTTTCAATTTCAGTCTCACTCCTTCTGGTGAACACAATTGCTACACCTCTGCGCAAGCTAGCAAAGGCGACCGAAAGCATTCGACAGGGCGCAACAAGCCTTTCTGAAATTCCAGATATGTCTGACCGCGGGGATGAAATAGGTGAGCTTTCTCTATCCTTAAGGGCTTTGGTGCAGGCGCTTTGGCAGCGTATGGACAATATCGAACGTTTTGCAGCTGATGTGGCGCATGAACTCAAAAACCCAATTGCCTCTATGCAAAGCGCCTTGGAAATTTTACCGTCCATCAAGGCTAAAAAAGATAAGGAGCGATTGCTCTCTGTTCTTAATCAAGACGTACGCCGCCTTGATAGGCTTGTGACCGACATTTCACAGGCCTCGCGCCTCGATGTTGCACTTTCGACGGAGGATGTAACTGCGCTTGACCTTGATAACATCCTTGAAAATCTTGTTCAGAAATACGCACACCGCAGCGAAGCAAGCGAGCACGCCTACACAATATCAATGACCAACACAGCCCTAACGCCTGCCCGCATTGAGGGAAATGCAGGGCGTCTTGAGCAAGTCTTTACGAACGTTATTGATAACGCAATATCTTTTACACCTGAAGGTGGCACCATTTCCATTAAATTAACAGAGCGCCCGACAGCCTATGAAATTCATATCTCTGATGAAGGGTCTGGAATCTCCAAAGGCAAAGAGCATCAGATTTTTGAACGCTTCTACAGTGAGCGTGATATTGAGGGTAATTTTGGCGTTAATTCAGGCCTTGGCCTCTCCATTGCACAGCAAATTATACATGCTCATACAGGCCTCATTCAGGCAACAAACAATCTAAATGGCGGGGCATGCTTTACGATTACACTTCCCAAACTAAATCAAAGCACAAAGGAGAGGTAATGCCAAAAGCGCTTCATACTCAAATCTGCTTTGTTACGGGCTATTCTGGCGCGGGACGCTCCAGCGCGCTCAATATTTTAGAAGATTTCGGATATGAGGTTTTTGATAACGCCCCTATTCTACAAATAAAGGAAATTATTGAAACCAGCACCAAAAGCGGTCAAAAGCTTGCCTTTGGAATTGACGCACGTACACGCGGGTTTTCAGCCCGAGCCCTTGAGGCCCTTAAATCTGAGAACGAAAATATCCGCGTTATTTATCTTTTTTGCGATGAAGAGGTGCTGATGCGCCGATATTCAGAGACGCGGCGTAGGCACCCATTGGCAGAGGGCGAAACTTACAAAGAGGGTATTCAAAAGGAGCGTGCCCTGCTTGCCGACATTCCGCACTTTGCAGATATTTCCATTGATACAAGCACAACCAGCGTTGCCGATTTGAGAGATATCCTAAAGTCAGAATTGCGCGATGAAGGCAATGCCGATATGAGCATTCAAATTCTTTCTTTTGGATTTAAGAATGGTGTGCCCCTCAATGCTGATATGGTGATGGATGTTCGGTTTTTGAAGAACCCGCACTACAATCCTGAACTCAAACCCATGACGGGAAAAGACCCAAAAGTGGCCAAATTTATTAGCACAGATAAAAATGCAGGCCTTTTTTGTGACAAGCTAGTTGCGCTTTTACAATTCCTTATTCCCGCCTATCAAAAAGAAGGGAAATCGCATCTCACTTGCGCGATTGGATGCACAGGCGGAAAGCACAGATCTGTTTATGTTGCTGAAAAGGTGGCGAACACCCTTGTGAAAGACTTTAAGCCTTCGGTTTTACATCGTGATTTAGGGAAGGAGTAATTCCTGTCAACTCACCTGCTGCGGCGCAAAATAATTGAAGCTTATCATCCATTATACATGTCCTCCTGATCGATCGTAAGAAGCGCGTTTTCGATAGAAACGCCCTCACCATTATAGCGATAAAACATGATTTTACTCTTATCGCCTTGTGATGGGATTTTATTGTAAAGCAAGCGTGAGCCAATTTCTGATGAGAGATCGATTGGCTCCTGCCCATTCAAAATTGAAATCAAATTAATGATCATTTTCTCACTGATTTTTGGTGATTCATTTGCGTCCAAGACCAAATAGTCACCCACGGGTTTCACGCCGCCTTGGGTCGTTTTTTTCAGAATTTGAAAAGATTTGTCCTGAACAAGTCCAGGTGTGTATGAAAATAAAACGTCACGTTGTACAGCGTTAAAATCTTTATCAATCATAGATACCCCAAAATAATTCAATATAGCCTTGCTTTTTAGGCGTTCAGGCCTTAATTCTGTCCTGAAAAGGTAAAGATTTCACTAAATTTACGTAAATAGATACGGAGCACCGCAAAATGACTGTCGCAGCACAAGCAACTACCTCACAAAATGATTACAAAGTTAAAGATATCTCCCTTGCTGACTGGGGTCGCAAGGAAATTAATCTTGCCGAAATTGAAATGCCTGGTCTTATGGCTTTGCGAGAGGAATATGCAGGAAAAGCTCCACTAAAAGGCGCGCGTATTGCAGGATGCCTCCACATGACAATCCAAACAGCTGTTCTTATTGAAACATTACAGGCCCTTGGCGCGACAGTGCGCTGGAGCTCATGCAATATCTATTCAACGCAAGACCATGCCGCAGCCGCTGTTGCGGCCAATGGCACCCCTGTTTTTGCCTGGAAGGGTGAAACAGAAGAAGAATATGAATGGTGTATTGAGCAAACAATCAAAGGCCCAGATGGCTGGTTGCCAAATATGATTTTGGATGATGGTGGTGACCTGACCATCCATATGCACAATAAATATCCTGAACTGATGGAAGACATTAAAGGTGTGTCCGAGGAGACAACAACTGGTGTCTTGCGTCTTTATGAAATGGAGAAAAAAGGCACGCTGAAATGCCCCGCAATTAACGTGAACGACTCTGTCACAAAATCAAAATTTGATAATAAATATGGATGCCGTGAATCACTTGTTGATGCCATCCGCCGCGCAACAGACGTTATGATGGCTGGTAAGGTCGCTGTTGTTGCTGGATATGGAGATGTTGGTAAAGGATCAGCTGACTCCCTTCGTCAGGCTGGCGCGCGCGTCATGGTCACGGAAGTCGACCCGATATGTGCACTACAAGCTGCAATGGAGGGTTATGAAGTTGTCACAATGGAAGAAGCCGCCCCACGTGCAGATATCTTTGTCACTGCGACAGGAAACAAAGACATCATCACCGTTGACCACATGCGCGAGATGAAAAATATGGCCATTGTTTGCAATATCGGTCACTTTGATAATGAGATTCAGGTTGACCCTATTCGCAACATGAAATGGACAAATATTAAGCCTCAGGTAGACCAGATTGAGTTTCCAGATGGCAAAAACATCATCCTTCTTGCTGAGGGGCGCTTGGTCAACTTGGGATGCGCCACAGGGCATCCATCATTTGTGATGTCAGCCTCTTTTACAAACCAGACGCTTGCCCAAATTGAACTATGGAACAATGCCGATAAATACGAGAACAAAGTTTATGTGTTGCCCAAGCATTTGGATGAGAAAGTGGCCGCCCTCCACCTTAATAAGGTTGGCGCAAAGCTGACACAACTGTCGAATGAGCAGGCTGAGTATATTGGTGTTGAAGCCAAGGGCCCATACAAAGGCGAGAATTACCGCTACTAGGAGCTGAATGAGCATTCAGGATACAGATGTTATCATCATAGGCGCAGGGCCCGTTGGGCTCTTTGCTGTTTTTGAATGCGGCATGCTGGGTCTGAAATGCCACGTCATTGATGCACTGTCTGAAATTGGTGGGCAATGTACGGCTCTCTATCCTGAAAAACCTATTTATGACATACCGGGCATGCCCGCTGTTCTGGCGGGAGACCTGATTGATTCTCTTGAAAAACAGGCTGCGCCCTTTAAGCCTGCTTATCATCTTGAGCAATCAGTTACTGCGCTTGACGAGCATAAGGATAAAACCTTTACAGTCACCACAAGCAAAGGCACAAAAATTAAAGGCAAGGCCATCATTATTGCCGCTGGCGGCGGTGCGTTTGGCCCAAATAAGCCACCACTTGCCAACATTGCCGACTTTGAAAACACGTCTGTATTTTATGCTTGTCGCAACAAAGAGCAATTCCGCGGAAAGCGCCTTGTGATTGCAGGGGGCGGAGATTCTGCACTGGATTGGGCCATTGCCCTCTCCAATATTGCAGATACGGTCTCTCTTATACATAGGCGCGAGAAATTCCGCGCAAGTCCAGATAGTGTTGAAAAATTACACAGACTTGCCTCTGCTGGAAAAATTGATTTATTGACATCCTTTCAATTAAAGGAATTAAAGGGTTTTGGCGCGCAGCTTTCTCATGTTGCTATAAGCGACCTTGATGATAACATACAGGAAATTGAGGCGGACGCTCTTTTGTGCTTTTACGGGCTTGCCTCTTCACTAGGTGTAATTGAGGAATGGGGCCTTGATCTCAAATCAAAACATGTGCTTATCAAGCAATCAACAGCCGAGACAAATAGAGAGCGCATCTTCGCCGTTGGTGATGTGGCCACCTATGACCACAAAATAAAGCTTATCTTGACGGGCTTTGCTGAATGCGCGCAGGCTGCTCATGCAATTTATAATTATATCCATCCTGACACGCCGCTTCATTTTGAATATTCAACAACAAAAGGCCTCCCCGCTTAAAAGTGGCATGAAAAAAGGGGTGAAAGCCATTTTACCCTGTGCTACAAAAAGAGAATATATTTTCAAGGAGCAGAATAGAAATGAGCAACGCACAATCACAGTCAGACATGATGACACTGACCTTTCCTGATGGTAACCAACGCGAGTATAGCGTTGGCACAACGGGCATGGATGTTGCTGAATCTATTTCAAAGTCGCTCGCAAAGGCGTCCGTTGCTATTGAGGTTGACGGGGAGCTGCGTGATCTTATGCGCCCTATCGAAGGCAATGCCGCCATCAGCATAGTGAAGCGCGATGACGAAGATGGGCTTGAACTTATCCGTCACGATGCGGCCCATATCTTGGCCGAGGCTGTACAAGAGCTATTCCCTGGCACACAGGTTACAATCGGGCCCGTCATTGAAAATGGGTTCTACTATGACTTTGCTCGTGATGAGCCCTTTTCGACCGAAGATTTGGAAAAAATTGAAAAGAAAATGCATGACATTGTTGATGCAAACGAAAATTTTGTACGCGAAGTCTGGAACAGAGATGATGCGATTAAACACTTCAAATCTATTGGCGAACATTATAAGGCTGAACTCATTGCAGACTTGCCCAAGGATGAGACAATCACAATTTATCGCCAAGGTGAGTGGTTGGATCTTTGTCGTGGGCCGCACATGGTCAACACGAAACAAATAGGCCACGCCTTTAAACTGATGAAGGTGGCGGGCGCTTACTGGCGTGGGAATTCGGATAATGCCATGCTTACACGCATTTACGGGACAGCGTGGCGTACCGAGAAAGAGCTTGAAGAGTACCTCACAATGCTCGAAGAGGCCGAAAAGCGCGACCATAGGAAACTTGGTAAAGAGTTAGAGCTTTTCCATTTTCAGGAAGAGGCGCAAGGCTCTGTCTTCTGGCATCCGAAGGGTTATACGATTTACAACCAACTCGAAAATTATATCCGTCGCCGTATTTATGATGATGGCTATGTTGAGGTGAAAACACCGCAACTTATGGACCGTAAATTCTGGGAAGCCTCGGGACACTGGGGTAAATTCCGTGAAAATATGTTTGTTGTACCTGATGTTGTGCCCAATACAGACGAAGATGGTCCTGTCTTTAAAGAAGAACCCAAGGATTTCATGGCGCTTAAGCCCATGAACTGTCCAGCGCATGTTCAGATTTTTAAACAGAGCATCAAATCATATCGCGACCTGCCTATTCGCATGGCCGAAATGGGGTGCTGTCACAGAAATGAGGCGCATGGAGCGCTTCATGGTCTGATGCGTGTGCGTCAAATGGTGCAGGATGATGCGCATATTTTCTGTCGCGAGGACCAAATTCGCGACGAGGTGAAGCGCTTTATTGCCCTCTTTAACAACGTCTACAAAGATTTTGGCTTCGAGGATATCAAGATTTTCCTTGCTACCAGACCAGACGTGCGCGCAGGCGCGGATGAGGTGTGGGATCGTGCCGAAAAGGCCATGGCCGATGCGCTGGATGATCTGGGTATCGCGTTTGAATATGCAGAGGGCGAAGGCGCCTTTTACGGACCCAAATATGAGTTTCATTTAAAAGATGCCATTGGGCGGTCATGGCAGTGTGGCACATGCCAACTGGATTTTGTTTTGCCAGAACGCCTTGATGCCTCTTACATTGGTGAAGACGGAAACAAACACCGCCCTGTTATGATTCACCGCGCTGTTTTTGGAACGTTTGAACGCTTTATTGGCATTCTTATAGAAAGCACTGGTGGTAAAATGCCAATGTGGCTTGCCCCGACACAATGCGTTGTTGCACCCATTACCTCAGATGCCGAAGGTTACGCGCAAAAGATATATGAGACATTAAAAGAAAAAGGCTTGCGCGCTGACATTGACCTCCGCAACGAGAAAATTAATTTCAAAATCCGCGAACATTCCTTGCAAAAAGTGCCGAAGATTTTCGTTGTTGGCAAGCGCGAGGAAGAAGCGGGCACAGTTGCTATTCGTACGCTTGGCGGAAAAGACCAAGAAATCTTATCCCTTGATGAGGCTATAACCAAAATTGTGGATATGGCTAAGCCTCCCTTTTAATTTTTTATCATCTTTTTTACAGGTCATAAAAAAAGCGCTCCGAAGAGCGCTTTTCTTATGTTCGGTAGGTTTCAATTATTAGAAGTTGATTTGTGTACCCAATAGAACGTTTGTAGCATCGGCATCAACAGAAGCATTATCAACATCTAAGTAGCTGATAGAGCCGCGTAGCGACATGCCTGGGCCGTATGTGTAAACAACACCACCTGTGTAACGATCTGTGTCGCCAGTGAAATCATTATCATTTGTCAGGTAAGACGCACCCAACTTAAAAGGACCAGTTGTGTAGTCAGCACCAACAACCCATGTCTCATTTTCATCTAGTGTTTCTTGTCCATTGTTGTTCTCAGTGTAAACAACACCAAGACCAAATGCGCCAAGATCAACATCAAGACCGACGTTCCACTCTTCAAAGTCATCTTGTGTACCAAGATCTTCTTCAAGGTCAACATGTGTGTAACCAGCACCTAGAATGAAGCCAACATTGTTCACGATACCTTCGTAACGTGCGGCAACTTCGTATGCTGATCCGTATTCACCAGCAACATCATCTGTTGTATTACCCAATGTTGATGTCGCACCATTTGGCGCTGCGCCAGCGTTACCCAAAACATTTTGTGTGTCAGGTGTGTATGACGCACCAGCTTGGAAACCACCAAATACAGGTGTTAGGTATGTCAACTTGTTAGCGTCATTTGCTGCATCATTGTCATAGTCCAACGCAATTTCTGTTGATGTTGGTGAGCCATTTGTTGGGTCAAGGTTTGTGTAGTTGACGCCTGAAACGAACTGACGGATACC